>NZ_JAMOII010000052.1 GCF_024448985.1 Stutzerimonas stutzeri | reverse complement strand
CGATGATCTTGGCAACCACGCCAGCACCAACGGTACGACCACCTTCGCGAATCGCGAAGCGCAGACCGTCTTCCATGGCGATCGGGGCGATCAGGGTAACAACCATCTTGATGTTGTCGCCCGGCATTACCATCTCAACGCCTTCCGGCAGTTCGCAGTTACCAGTCACGTCAGTCGTACGGAAGTAGAACTGCGGACGGTAGCCCTTGAAGAACGGAGTGTGACGACCGCCTTCTTCCTTGCTCAGTACGTAGACTTCGCCTTCGAACTTGGTGTGCGGCTTGATGGTGCCCGGCTTGGCCAGAACCTGGCCACGCTCGACGTCATCACGCTTGGTACCGCGCAGCAACACGCCAACGTTTTCGCCAGCGCGACCTTCGTCGAGCAGCTTGCGGAACATCTCAACGCCGGTGCAGGTGGTCTTGGTCGTGGCACGGATACCCACGATCTCGATTTCTTCCTGAACCTTGACGATGCCGCGCTCGACACGACCGGTCACAACGGTACCGCGACCGGAAATGGAGAACACGTCTTCAATCGGCATCAGGAACGGCTTGTCGATAGCACGCTCCGGCTCCGGAATGTAGCTATCCAGAGTCTCGACCAGCTTGCGCACGGCCGATACGCCCATCTCGTTATCGTCCTGGCCATTCAGCGCCATCAGCGCCGAACCGATGATGATCGGAGTGTCGTCGCCCGGGAAGTCGTAGGTCGACAGCAGGTCACGAACTTCCATCTCGACCAACTCCAACAGCTCGGCGTCGTCCACCATGTCAGCCTTGTTCAGGAAGACAACGATGTAAGGAACACCAACCTGACGGGACAGCAGGATGTGCTCACGAGTCTGCGGCATAGGGCCGTCAGCAGCGGAGCAAACCAGGATAGCGCCGTCCATCTGCGCCGCACCGGTGATCATGTTCTTCACATAGTCAGCGTGGCCCGGGCAGTCGACGTGGGCGTAGTGACGGATCGAGGAATCATATTCAACGTGGGAGGTGTTGATGGTGATACCACGAGCCTTCTCTTCCGGCGCATTGTCGATCTGCGAGAAGTCACGCGCCGAACCACCCCAGGTCTCAGCACAGACCTTGGTCAGCGCCGCGGTCAGAGTGGTCTTGCCATGGTCAACGTGACCAATGGTGCCGACGTTCAGGTGCGGTTTGTTACGTTCGAATTTTTCTTTAGCCA
>NZ_JAMOII010000051.1 GCF_024448985.1 Stutzerimonas stutzeri | reverse complement strand
ATGGTCTGAAGTAGTCGAGTTTTTCTGACTGACTTCAGGCACTGCTGATTTTAAAGCGGGATAATGATCAAAAAACGATCAAGTCGCCGGCTCAATTCGATGCTTGAGCCGCTGCGAGCACCTCGCAGCGGCTATGCCTCGCATTACAGGCGCACCTCTCCTGCAGAGGTCAGTAAATGTCGGCGAGCCATCCACAGATTCGATAGCGCAAACAGCGTAACCATCTGCGACGTATTCTTCGCCAGGCCTCGGAAGCGCACCTTGGTGTAGCCAAACTGACGCTTGATCACCCGGAACGGGTGCTCGACCTTGGCGCGCACCTGGGCTTTGGCCTTCTCGATCTTGCGCTTGGCTTTGTACAGCGCGCTGCGCTTATCCAGCTTCTTGTAAGTGCTGCGGCGGGCCGCGATCTGCCAGATGACTTCGCGGCCTTCATGTTCGGGACGCTTCTCGACGCCGGTGTAACCGGCGTCTGCGCCGACCATGTTCTCCTCGCCGTGCAGCAGCTTATCGACCTGGGTGACATCCGCGACATTGGCTGCCGTGACCACCACGCTGTGCACCAAACCCGATTCATCGTCGACACCTATGTGTGCCTTGGCCCCGAAGTAATACTGGTTGCCCTTCTTGGTCTGATGCATCTCTGGGTCGCGTTTGCCGTCCTTGTTCTTGGTCGAGCTCGGTGCATTGATCAATGTGGCATCGACAATGGTGCCTTGGCGCAGCGACAGGCCACGGTCACCCAGGTAGCCATTGATAACTGCCAGGATGCCAGCAGCCAGTTCGTGTTTCTCCAGCAGGCGACGGAAGTTGAGGATGGTGGTTTCGTCGGGGATACGCTCCAGGCTCAGCCCCGCGAACTGCCGCAGGATGGTGGTCTCGTACAGTGCCTCTTCCATCGCCGGATCGCTGTAGCCAAACCAGTTCTGCATCAAATGAACCCGCAGCATCGCCATCAGCGGATAGGCCGGACGTCCGCCTTCACCCTTGGGGTAGTGGGGCTCGATCAAGGCAACCAAACCCTTCCATGGCACTACCCGATCCATTTCGATCAAGAACAACTCTTTGCGGGTCTGCTTGCGCTTGCCGGCGTACTCGGCGTCGGAGAAAGTCATCTGCTTCATCGGGCTACTCGGCGGGTAGGATCGGGGTATTTTGCCAAATCAGGAAGTCTTCTTCAGAGTTTCCC
>NZ_JAMOII010000050.1 GCF_024448985.1 Stutzerimonas stutzeri | reverse complement strand
TAGGGAAACTCTGAAGAAGACTTCCAGATTTTGGCAAAATACCCGGATTCCACCCGCTGAGTTTCCCCATGAAGCAGATGACCTTCGCTGACGCCGAGTACGCCGGTAAGCGCAAACAAACCCGCAAAGAGTTGTTCCTGATCGAGATGGATCGGGTGGTGCCGTGGAAGGGTTTGATTGCCTTGATCGAGCCGCATTATCCCAAGGGTGAAGGCGGTCGTCCGGCCTATCCGCTGATGGCGATGCTGCGCGTGCACCTGATGCAAAACTGGTTCGGTTACAGCGATCCAGCGATGGAAGAGGCGCTGTACGAGACCACCATCCTGCGCCAGTTCGCGGGGCTGAGCTTGGAGCGTATCCCCGATGAAACCACCATCCTCAACTTCCGTCGTTTGCTGGAGAAGCACGAACTAGCCGCCGGCATCTTGGCTGTCATCAATGGCTATCTGGGCGACCGAGGGCTGTCGCTGCGCCAAGGCACGATCGTCGATGCCACGCTGATCAATGCGCCGAGTTCGACCAAGAACAAGGACGGTAAGCGCGACCCGGAAATGCATCAGACCAAGAAGGGTAACCAGTACTACTTCGGCATGAAGGCGCACATCGGTGTCGATGATGAGTCGGGCTTGGTGCACAGCGTGGTGGGCACGGCGGCCAACGTGGCCGATGTCACCCAGGTCGATAAGCTGCTGCACGGCGATGAGAACATGGTCGGTGCCGACGCGGGTTACACCGGCGTCGAGAAACGCCCTGAACATGAAGGCCGGGAGGTCATCTGGCAGATCGCCGCCCGCCGTAGTACTTACAAGAAGCTTGATAAGCGCAGTGCTTTGTACAAAGCCAAGCGCAAGATTGAGAAGGCCAAGGCTCAGGTACGAGCCAAGGTCGAGCATCCGTTCCGGGTGATCAAGCGCCAGTTCGGTTATGTGAAGGTGCGCTTCCGTGGTCTGGCGAAGAACACGGCGCAACTGGTGACGCTGTTCGCGCTGTCGAACCTGTGGATGGCGCGCCGACATTTACTGGCGAATGCAGGAGAGGTGCACCTGTAATGTGGGAAATGGCTGCCGCGAGGTGCTCGCGGCGGCTAAAAACACAGAAATAAGCGGGTGATCTGAGCGTTTTTGATCGATTTGCCGCTTTTAAAATCGGCAGGGGCTGAAGTCAGCCAGAAATACACAACTACTTCAGACCATCCC
>NZ_JAMOII010000049.1 GCF_024448985.1 Stutzerimonas stutzeri | reverse complement strand
AGATTCTATGGTGCGGCACAACATACAACTGGCATTTTCGGTCGATATGTTGATTGATTTTTCATCAGGGCGAAGGCGATGCGCGCCAGCTTTCGGGCAAGTTTCACCAAGGCCTGTGTCGTCTTCAGCCCCTGGCCTCGGTAGGTCTCATACACACCGGCCCAGGCTTTCGTTCTGCGCGCCGACATGGCCGCGTTGTATAACAGGCGGCGCAGCTCCGGATCGCCTTTCTTGGTCAACCGTCGACGTCCAATCTGCTTTCCTGAGTCGCGGACCCGAACGTCCATCCCCAGGTAGGCTACAAAGGCATCGCTGCTCTTGAATGCTCCCCTGTGAAAGGTATTGGCCAACGCGATGGAGGTGAGATCGCCAACGCCTTCAATGGCTAGGCAGCGTTGAGCATCCGGCCACCAGCCCACTTCATTCATCGCATCCCTGAGGAGGCGTTCGATCAGCTTCTCAATGTCCTTGATATTGTTGCTCAGGCGCTGACACGAGGCTTTGAGTTCTGGCATATCTCCCAAGCTTTGAGCCAGAGCCACGCGGGCATGCACGAGCGAAGCCCTACGTCGCATCAGGCCTTGGACGCGATAGAACGCATCCTGTGGCGGCACCCACGGCTTAAGGTCGCCCAGTTCCTTACTCACGTAGCGCAGGATCAGCCGCGCATCGGCCGGATCGGTCTTGGCGCGGCCACCCACGCCGTCGCGGTATCGATTGAGTCGATACCCGTCCAGCAGATAGAGTTCATGACCCGCCTGATGAGCGAGTGACGTCAGCCTGCGGTGATAAACGCCCGTCGCCTCTAGGGCAAGATGAGACCCGGCAGGCAAAGTCTTCAGCCAGCTGCGGATCGCTTGCAGCGTGTTGCCTATCGTCGCAATGCTTTGCGAATCACTGCGAGCCACCACCAGCTCGGCCTTGCTGACATCGATACCGACCATGATTGACTCAATGGGCTTTGCCATGACTGGCCCTCCAAGCTAAGGTAATTTCACTTGTCAGGGCTCATCGAACGCTGGCTTGCAACATTTCGTCGGTCATGAGCGGCAGGCTCCGCCGATGGATTCTCTATCGGCGTTTGGATGAGAAGGGTGGGGGCTAAATCTCCCACAGTCCGTGCCGAAAGGCCGGAAGGCCCGTTTGCCCCCTCCACCCTGACAAGTCCCTTTTAGGACTTGCGTGGAAACCATACAAGGCCCG
>NZ_JAMOII010000048.1 GCF_024448985.1 Stutzerimonas stutzeri | reverse complement strand
GTAGTGGTCAACCCATCCCGGACAGTGGGTTAAGTTTTTCTTCGGCCACCGCAGGCGGTAACCCACCGTTGAATTGATGCGGTCTGATCCAGTTGTAGTGGTGCATCAGGTAGTGGCTGATATCCCGCTGAGCTTCCTGTGCCGTCAGGTAACCGGCCTGCGGTATCCACTCCGACTTCAGGCTGCGGAATATGCGTTCCATCGGCGAATTGTCCCAACAATTACCCCGGCGGCTCATGCTCTGCTGCATTCGGTAGCGCCATAACCGCTGCCGGAACAAGCGGCTGGCGTACTGGCTGCCCTGATCCGAGTGGAACAGCACCTGCTGTGGCTTGCCGCGCTGCTCGTAGGCCATATCGAGGGCTTTGATTACCAGCTCGGCATCCGGTTTGGCGGAGAACGCCCAGCCAACCACCCGACGCGTGTGCAGATCCAGCACCGCGGCCAGGTAATGCCAACGACCTTGCGCCCAGACGTAGGTGATGTCGCCGCACCACACTTGGTTCGGGCGCTGGACAGCGAAGTCGCGGTTCAGTCGATTCGGGATATCCGGGCGCTCAACCGTGGCCTGCTTGTAGGCGTGCGAGCCCGGCTGCTTGCTGACCAGCCCCAACTCACGCATCAGTCGACGCACACGGAAACGGCCAATCGTCACGCCGTCCTCGCGCAGCATACCCAGGATGCTTCGGCTGCCAGCCGAGCCTCGGCTTTGGCTAAACAACTCGTTGACCCGACTACGTAGCGCGACGCGACGAGCATCGACACGGCGACGTCGAAGGCGATGGGCGTAGTAGCAAGACCGCGCCACATCGAAGGCTGAACAGACCACTTCTACCGGCTCCTGCTCACTCAACTGGTCTATCAGCGCGTACGATCGAGTTCGTCCGACATCAAGAGAGCGGTAGCCTTTTTTAATATCGCTTTCTCCCGCTCCAGCCGATTGATCCTGGCCTCTAGCTCCTGGATCTTCTGTTGCTCGGGTGTCAGCGCTTTGCTCTTTGGGGTAACGCCCTGGCGCTCGTCTTGGAGTTGTTTCACCCAGCGGCGTAATGCCGAGTCCACGACGCCCAGCGAACGGCAGGCCTCGATATGGCTGTAGCCCTGATCTAGTACCAAGGCAGCTGCCTCTCGTTTGAACTCGGCGGAAAACGTACGTCGTTGCTTGCTCATCGAACACCTCTTAATGGCGAGGATTTTCGCCTAAATCAGTGTCCGAGATCAGTAGACCACTACA
>NZ_JAMOII010000047.1 GCF_024448985.1 Stutzerimonas stutzeri | reverse complement strand
GCCCACCCTTGTATCTCGACTACCACGCTATTTGGGGTGATAGTTCCCGACTGATCATCGGGGGAAGGTCGGGAAGGCGTGCCCACCCTGAGGCCCCGAGCCTGCGACGTAGATAGCACTTCGACCTTCCACACTCACTCGAACAGCTCGAACGGTATCTAGAGCCCGCCGTTGGCGAGAGCTCGCATTCACAAGGTTGAGCTGAGTGCAGTGATGATCGTTTTTGAATCCGCACAAGGAGTTCTCATGCCCCGTATCATCGGCATTGATATCGCCAAGCGCACGTTCGATATCGCCACTCTTCAGGCCAACGGCAAGTACCGCACCAAAACCAAACTGGCCAATAGTGCTGTCGGTTTCAAAGAGCTGGAGCAGTGGCTGCACAAGCACGGCGAGCCAAACACCTGGCTTTTGATGGAAGCGACCGGCACCTACCATGAAGCGCTGGCCGACTGGCTGCATGGTAAGGGTTACCGTGTCTGCATCCTGAATCCGGCCCAGGTTGCCTACTATGCCCGCAGCCAGCTGCAGCGCGTAAAGACCGACAAGGTCGACGCCAAGCTGATCGCCGCGTATGGCGAGCGGCATCGGGATGAGCTGCGCATCTGGCAGCCTGAGCCCCAAGCCATCCGGCGCCTGAGGGCGCTGGTTCGCCGCCTGGAGGATCTGCAAGGGATTCAGCAGATGGAGCGCAACCGCTTGGAGGTTGCCGATAGCAGCGTGCATCCTTCGATCCAATCGGTGCTTCAGCATGTCGATCGGCAGATCACCGAGACGCTTAAAGCGATCCAAGACCATATCGACAATGATCCGGACCTGCGCAACAAGCACGAACTGCTGACCAGCATTGATGGCATCGGTGACAAGACGGCCGCCCTGCTGCTGGCCGAGCTGGGCGACCCTTTGCGGTTCGGCAGTTGCCGAGCCATTACCGCCTTTGCCGGACTGAACCCCAGGCTGCAGGAATCCGGTACCTACAAGGGCCAGACACGCATCTCCCGAACAGGCTCGTCTCGCCTGAGGGCTGGGCTCTATATGCCGGCTGTCAGCTCGCTCAAGCACAACGCAACCATCAGCGCCTTACGTGACCGCCTCAAAGCCCGTGGCAAGACTGGCAAACAGATCGTCTGCGCAGCGATGCGCAAGTTATTGCATATCGCTTATGGGGTGCTGAAATCAGGCCAGCCTTTCGATCAAAAACTGGCTCTTGCTCACTAAGGGGGAAGACGGTATCTAC
>NZ_JAMOII010000046.1 GCF_024448985.1 Stutzerimonas stutzeri | reverse complement strand
CCTCAGAGGCCCATGACGCGATGATCGCCCCGTACTGCCTGAGGAGCGCGGCCCGAGCCCTATCGTCGTCTGAGCGCTTCCACACGGTCCCTACAGCGCGCTTTACGAGTGCTTCCCAGCCCAGGAACTGGACAGCCGCCGGCACCCAGGCAGCTTCAAACGCATTTTGAGGCTCCCAGGTGGACACAGCCGCCCTGTGTTCCCGCTTTGGTCTGATCCTGACTTCCATGCGGACCCATTCCTTTGGAGCGTCGCCACCCTGCTCGTAACCCTTCTCGTAGAGCACTAGACGGACGGGAGAGTCCTTCGAACCGAGGTAGAGCGTGCGAGCCTCACCACGGACCCAATCACCCTGCTGGTTGATGGCAAGGCGGTTGTCCTGGGCGAACTGGATCAGAGCGGCTGACACGCTATCGAAGAACCCTTCCTCCTCCCAATCGACACACGCATCGAGGCGGGTAGGCATGTGCTGTTTGCCGAATGCCCGGAGAGCAGCAGCGAGGACCGGAGATTCATCGCTAGTGGTCTTGCAGTTGACCCCGGTTTGACCACCCCAACAGACGTGACACAGGGTTCTATCTCCCCTCCTGATCTGACCGCCGTACAGGTAGCCGTTGAGGTTCTTGGCAGGTGCCCAATCGGACAGTGGCCACGCTTCCAGGAGAGCCGAAACCAGGCCCGAATCTTGAGGATCCTGGACGAGGACAGTGGATTGATACCAGTCCCATCTAGCCATTGGCTGGACCCCGCGGTTTAGACGGCTTTCTGGGCTTTTTAGGGCTCTGGGGAGAGGTGTGGGGTCTGATACCTGACCCCCGTGTTACTAAGTGGGGGTTGGCCCCCTCATCCGAGCCGAGCTGATCGAGGAAAACATCGAGCTGTTTGGAGGCATCTCCGCCGAGTGCTACCAGCTCCTGGTGGGATGCTTCGACAGCCGCCCGAAACCCCTTTTTGACGTCGTTGGGAGCCTCCGCAGCGGCCTCAAGGAGGGCGATCGTCCTGGTGAGTGCCGGAGCAACAGAATCAAGCAGCTCTGCTATGACCGCCCCCCGGGACCTGTTCTGCAAGGCGGCGAGCCGCTCAAACACTGCATGCGTCTGAGGTTCGAGGGTGACTTGTACGCGAGGTTTGAGCGTTGGCATGAACTGGTTCCGGTGGACACTTTGGGCTTAAGTGTGGCCACAGGTGGACACTTCGTCAACAAGTACACACTAACGCGCTTCGCTTGTTGGCCAGTCAC
>NZ_JAMOII010000045.1 GCF_024448985.1 Stutzerimonas stutzeri | reverse complement strand
TAAAGCTGCGCATTGAAAAAACTATCGCCGATGAAAGCCAGGTATGGCTCGACGAGCACCGCATGGTGGCGGTGAGTTTTGGGGAATTGATCGGGCTGTTAAAGCCGTACTTCGACGTCCATGTGCTTGAGCATGATTACGAAAGGATCATTCCCTGGAGCGGGACCTCAGGGAACGCGATATTTGCTTGTGTGAAGGTTTGATGCACGGCGCAGCATGGCGCGTGATGGAGTGATCAGGACGTTTCGGCCCCTTGTACGCCATGCAAGTACGCTGTCACTGCGCTACGCCCCCCAACAGACTCTAACGCCAGTATCCGGCATTCATCGGTGACTGACTCGCTACTGACTTCGCGGATTGGCTCGTCTTGTTGGCGCATCGGCTTTACGTAGCGCGGACCGCAACGATTTCTCCAGGTTGATCAATGCAAGTGCTTAGCTGGAGAGTATGTCTGGACTAAGTGCTGCGCCTGCTCGGCCAACTTATCCAGCAGGTCATCGCGCTCTTTCTCCGCGTCGCTCATGGCTTTTTCACCGTGTTGTTTCACGAGATAGCTATGAATCTGCCGGACTTCTTTTGACTGGAAGATAGGCTGAAGGTCCTGCACTGCTACCAGACCGTTCGAAGGCTGGCTCCGAGTATTCATGGCTACTTGGGGGCCGCGTGCCGACAAAGGCAGAAAGCCCAACGCCTCAAAGTACGGCACCTTGCCGGCCACGCACGCCACTTCGGCGTGGGGATAGCGCGCCAGCATCCCTTCGACCATGGCCCGACCAATGCCTTGGCGGCGATGGCTTTCCTGCACCGCCAGATAGAGCAGCGAGCACGCTTCGGGATCATCCACATATGGAAGGTACAACGCGAAGCCGAGAAGGCGACCAGGGTCCTCGTCGTCTAACGCCATGATCAGTTCGGGCTTACCCGCCTGCGAGCCGTCCATGCTGTCCAGGTAGCGATGCACCTCGAAACCCACCACATATTGATACAGCTGATACAACGGATTGATCGGCGTAAGCGATACCGGGCTGATATCGCCGAGGTAGTCCACCACCATCTGCAGCACCTGGTTTTTCATCGATTCCGGTGGCGAGGTGTTTAGATGGGAAAGGGTGAACATGAGTGGGGTGCTCCGGGGATGATGCGGATAAGGCCGCATTGTACCGGGGGATAGGCATGAACGAGGTGAGTTCGACTGGCCAATCCCGCTTCTGCGCAGAAGCATGTCCCCACGCGAGCGTGGGACATGC
>NZ_JAMOII010000044.1 GCF_024448985.1 Stutzerimonas stutzeri | reverse complement strand
AATGGCCACATCCAAGATTAGCGTCTCACTTCCCGTCGAGCTCGTTAGCGACCTCGATTACCTCGCCAGCCGCACTGGCGTTTCCCGCTCCGCTCTGATCAGTGGCCTGCTCTGCGAGGCTGCCAGTGAGGTCCGTAAGATTCTTGAGCTGATCCCACCTAACCCGACGCCTGCTGAGATGCTCCGCATGCGTGGCCAGTCCGAGGAAGCCATCCGCGCCCGCCTAGAGTCGCTCAAGGGAATGACCGATGACCTCTTCAGCTCAAAGTGAACTGCGGATCTTCTGCGACTACCTGGACGCCACGTTTGCCCCAGACGACTGCCCTTACCCAGACCTGAACCGGTTCCTGCTTGGGAATGACTTCCGCGTTGCTCGCGATAACGGCGGACGCATGCTCTACGTGCCCCCTGTTGGCCGTGGGACGCTCTCCGTCGAGCATCGCGCCCGGTTCGCTCGTGTGTCCGCATCAGGCGGGGTTTGCTCCTACCTACGGAGCATCCGCATTTGGGACGAGTACCTGCACATTCTCGCCACCTCGCCGCACAAGGTGACTCGTCTTGATGCGTCCGCTGACCTCGCTCTAGACGGCGCTGACGCCATCGCGATGTACCAGTCTAGGTTTCCAGATGGCTCAACCCCCCTGACGCGCAAAAGCCTCAAGATCGACTACATCACGGCTGTGCGCTCCGATGGCCGCTATACCGGCACGATGAGCATCGGTTATGGGTCTGCTGCCCGGTTCACTGCCAAGGTCTACGACAAGGCGTGGGAAGCCCTCTGCAACCGCAAGGAAGTGCTGCCTCCTACTACCCGCGTCGAGGTCACGGCCTGCAAGGATGCCGGTGCTACACTGCGTGACGCCTCGGAGCCTGCTGCTCTGTTCTGGCACATCGCAGCCCCTGCGCTGCTCAACCGTCCTGAGGGCGCCCCTATGTGGGAACCAAACACCGATTACCACCCTCGGTCGCAGCCTCGTGACTTCAACACCGCTGAGACCTTGCGCCGCCGCGTCGAGTACTCCGCTGAGCTGGCCGCTCTGAGCCTCCTAGCTGACGACCTAGGGGCTGAGGGCCGTCGCTACCTGCTGTCGCTCATACAGGACCGCCTAGAGGCTCCTGTGGGCCTTCCTGCCGCTGCCAATCAGTAGAGCCGCGACTGGGCGGCTGGCCGGGAGGGCTCCCGCCTGCGGGAGGGACCCGGCCAGGCGATCGGGCGTGGCCGGCAAGCGACAGCGCGCCAGGTGTTCCCCTGCACGGCTCGAATAGTCGACTAGGTAATACCGACTATTCGTTTGAGTGGTAACGATGCCCTTTCCCCTCCAGCCCTTGTATACCGTGGCTTTTAGGCTTTTTCTCGTCCCGCTTGTGCTTTTATTAGGTAGCACCTAAGATTACGGCTCCTACTCCAGCGCCCGGTAGC
>NZ_JAMOII010000043.1 GCF_024448985.1 Stutzerimonas stutzeri | reverse complement strand
TAAGCGCTCCATAAACCCCACCTACCGTTGGTGAGGCATCTCGTTCAGGATGCAGTGGCTGGCGAGCAGTTCCACGGCAGCAGCGCCTCGTAGTCTTCTACGCGCTGTGCCGTTGGCAGGCGTTCGAGGACGTAGCGCAGCCAGGCATAAGGTTCTTGCCGGTTGGCTTTGGCGGTTTCGATCAGGCTGTAGATCTGCGCGCTCGCCGTCGCGCCTTTGGGCGTGTCGCTGAAAAGCCAGTTCTTGCGGCCAATGACGAACGGGCGGATGGCGTTCTCGGCGCGGTTGTTGTCGATGGGCAACTGTCCGCCTTCGACGTAGCGTACGAGCCGGCTCCAATTGCTGGCCAAGTAGTTCACCGCCTTGCCTAAAGCAGTTTGCCCAGCGACCTGCGGCTGGGTTTTGTCCAGCCAGGCTTTGAGTTGTTCGAGGATCGGCTGGCTGCGTTGCTGGCGTGCCTCGAAGCGCTCGGTTTCACTGGCCTCTTTCAGGTCACGCTCGATGCCGTAGAGTTTGTTGATCAGGTTCAGTGCCATGTCGGCACGTCCGGTCTTGCCCTTGGGCTGTACCTTCTGTGCGTCGACGAACTTGCGCCGGGCATGCGCCCAGCAAGCCAAGCGCTCGACGCCATCTTTTGCGGCCACGGCGTTGTAGCCGGCGTAATCGTCGGTCATCAGGTAGCCCCGATAGCCATCGAGCAGGCGCAACGGGACGTCCTGCGCGCGGCTGGTCGAGTAGTCGAAGAGGATCACCGGCTTGTCAGGCGGGCCACCGGTTTGCACCCACATCCACGATTGCGCAGTGGGATCGCGTCCCGGTTCGTGCAGCACCTGTAAGCGGGTTTCGTCGCAGTGCAGTACCGGGTACTCAAACAGCTTGTCGCGCATCAGGTTGAGTAGAGGTTGCAGCTGTTCACCGAACTGGATCACCCAGCGCGCCAGGGTCTGGCGAGGGATGTCGACACCGTGGCGGCTGAGCATCTTCTCGAAGCGATACAGCGGGATGCCGTCGACATACTTGGTGGTCAGCAGCATCGCCAGCACACTGGGGCTGGCCAGGCTTTTCTCGATCAACTGGGCTGGCTTGTCGGCAGTGACCGGTGCGGTTTCGCAGGCTTTGCAGGCGTAGGTCTTGCGGATGTGGCGGATGACACGTACCTGCATCGGGATGATCTCCAGCTGTTCGCTGGTTTCCTCACCGATCACCTGCTTGCAGGCGCCGCAGGTGCATCTCAGTTCGTGCTCGGGCAGATCGTGGACAACCTCGACACGCGGAAGATTGGCCGGCAGCGGCTTGCGCTTGCCGCGGCGCTTGGTGGGTACAACGACTTCTTCATCAGCCTCTTCGGCAGAGGCGTCTGGTGCGACGTGGAGCAGCGCCTCCGCCTCGTTGAGCAAGGGCAGTTGAGGGGAATCAGGATCGACGGTTTGCTCGGATTTACGACCAAACAGGCGCTGCAACAGCAGAGCGTTCTGTTCCTGGAGTTGCGCCACTTTTCCCTGCGCCAACAGCAGCATCTGCTTGAGCAGAACGGGATCGTCGGGAAGGGTATCAGCGCCAGATTTCATGACGCCGGATTATACCGACTCAGGCCACGTAACGCGGCGTCAGAACCTGGTGCGGACGGTTGCGCCAAAGGTCGATGCCATCGAGCAGCCAGTTCAATTCGTCGACTGTTAACTCGATGGCTTTGTCGCCAGCATCCGGTTTGCTCTTGAAGCGCTCGGCTTCCAGACGCTTGAGCCACAAACAGAAGCCATTGCGCTCCCAGTAGAGGATCTTCACCTGGCTGCGAGTGCGGTTGAGAAACACGAACAGCACCGGGTTGAAGACTTCCACTTTGATGTCCAGCTCGACCAGTGCCGCCAGGCCGTTGATGGATTTACGGAAGTCGACCGGCTTGGGATAGAGGTAAACCTTCTGCACTTTGGCATCGGGACGCATCATCACAGCTACTCCTGAAAGAATCAGGAATGCAGCATCGCTGCGATGTTGGTTAGGTTGAAGATGGGGTCTATGGAGCGCTTACG
>NZ_JAMOII010000042.1 GCF_024448985.1 Stutzerimonas stutzeri | reverse complement strand
CCTACGAAAAAGCAGCCGGTGCACACCGTTGTAAGTGGGCGGCGCGACCCGCGGCGAATGCAGGCCGCAGGACTGCCGCTTGAAGCTAGCGGTTTGACGTTTCTCATACCGCTAGCGCCGCGCCACCGCTAGCAGTTGCCGCGCCTTGCGCTGATCCTCTTCGTGCAGTTCCGTCAGTAGTTCTGGCTTGCCGGCGATCAACAAGCCCAGCGGCACGCCGTCGCGATAGAGGATGCGGTTGCCCGCCACCGCCGGCACGCGCTCACCGGGCAGCAAGGTGCCGACCTGGTTAAGCGGATCGACTGCCGAGACGGCGATCATTTCACCCGTCAGCGGTCGTTTGCGAACTTCACGCAGCAGGCCGACCGCTTCTGGCAAAGCGAACTGTTCACCCGGTACGCCCGCCACGAAGCGCCCGCCGCGAATCTCGCCACGCGCTTCGAGTCGGTGGTAGACGCGCAGCAGCTCACGCCACGGCGGCAGCCAGTCCGCTTCCCGATCCAGCAGCCGCCAGAACACCACGCCGTAGCGGCGCAGCAGCGTCATGGCGATGTGTTCCAGCGCTTCGGGATCGAGCGCAGGCGGGCGCGGTGTGGCCGTTTCGACCGGTGATTTCGTCCCCTTGCGAACCAGTGCCCAGCGTCCGGCATCAGCCATGCCGCCAATGAACGCGCCGCCGCGGCTCTGCCGAGCACCGCGTGACCGCTTGGCGGCGGGCGTCAGCAAGGCGCGCAGGCCAGCGAAGCTGTCGGCATTGACCAGCCCGACCGCGACCAATTCACCGAGCGCATCCTCCAGTTCGCTGCGCAATAAATGCGCATCCTGCTGCAACTCATCGAAGAACAGCGCGCCCTGCCCTCGCAGCGTATCGAAGACCCGCTGCGCCCGTGACGAAAGCTCTGGCTGCGGTGCGTCGCCAGCCAGCGCATACCAGGCGGCGAGATGCCGGCGCGGCAATAGCACGATGGGCGTGCCACGCACCGGGCCGCTGCTGGCTTTGACCCGCCCGGCCAGGCGCGTCCAGACGATGCGCCCGGATCGGCAGAGCTCGTCCAGCCAGGTGCGACCGTAATCCCGCAACCGGGCAGGCAGCAGGTCGTTTTCCCACGCTCCGGCGGCGGCCTGGAAACCTTCGAGCTGCTCGACCAGCGTGCCGAGCGCGTCGCGGCCCTGCATTTGTGTCGATTCGGACAGGTGCTGCCAGTCGAACAGGAAGCGCATGAAATCCGCGCGCTCAACCGGTTCGATCTCGCGGCGCAGGCGCTTGACGGTATAGCGATGGATGCGCGCCAGCAGGTGCCGCTCGCACCATTCATCTTCGCTCGCGCCAGGTGTGAAGCGACCACGGAGCACGTAGCCTTCGGCCTCCAGACGGATCAGGGCGTGGGCGACGGCAGAGGCCGGCAAGGCCAACGGCCTAGCGATCAGCGAAACCGGTAAGGGTCCGAATCCGGTCAGCCGCGCGCGGATCAGCTCGACCAGCGCTTCATCCTCGTTCGACTGCTGATCGAAACCAGGCAGCGGCGCCAGCGCCGGCTCGCAACGTGCATGGGGATAGATCGACCGCAACAGAGCCAAGCGTTCGATGGGCAACCAGAGCGCGCGATCCTGCGCGATCTGCATTCGCGTCGCGCGACCGCCACGGGCCAGTTCCTCCAGCCAGCCAAGCCAGTCCTGCTCGGCCAACGCCTCGCTCTCGGCGATACCGCCAAGGCCTACCAGCGCCTCATGTAGCTCGTCCGGATTACGCGCTTGCGGCCAGGCTTGCTCGCCCACCGCGTCGATGGCGGCGGCATCCAGCGCGCCGAGATCGTCACTGGACTCCGGATCGGTCCAGCGTCGATTGAGCACCGCCTGGGTGCGACGCTCTTCCAGCGGCGCGTCGTCGAGGAAGGCATAGGGCCGCGCGCCGAGCACTTCCATGGCCAGCGGTGACGGCGCCGGCAGGTCACGCGCCAGCAGCTCAATTTCACCCGCCTCGATACGCTGCAACAGCGCCAGCCAGCCTTCGCTGTCCATAGCATCGTGCAGGCAGTCGTCGAGCGTCTGCGCCACCAATGGGTGTTCGGGAATCTCGCGTTCACCGACGATGTTTTCCAGGCAGGCGACCTGATCGGGGAAGACGGTGGCGAGCAAGTCCTCGCTCTTCATTCGCTGTAATTGAGGCGCCACCTTGCGCCCGCCGGCCATGCGCGGCAGTGCCAGCGCGGTGGTCGCGTTCCAGCGCCAGCGCACGCCGAACAGCGGGGCGTCGAGCAGCGCCTGGATCAGAACATGTTCGGCACTGTTTGAACGTAGATAACGCCAGACCTCATCCAAGGGGAAGCTGTGGCTGGTGGACAGCGAAAAGATGATCGCATCCTCGGTCGCCGCCGCCTGCAACTCGAAGTTGAAAGTGCGACAAAAGCGCTTGCGCAGGGCCAGGCCCCAGGCGCGGTTGATCCGGCTGCCGTAGGGCGAATGAATGACGAGTTGGGTGCCGCCTGATTCATCGAAAAAGCGCTCCATGATCAGCCGGCTTTGCGTTGGCAGCGCACCCAGTGCCGAACGCGCTCGGGCCAGGTATTCGACGATCTGTCGGGCGGCGGGGTCTGGTAGGCCGAGGGTGTCGGTTAGCCAGGCGATCGCGAGGGTCAGGTCCAGCGTGCCCACCGCCTCCCCCTCACCCC
>NZ_JAMOII010000041.1 GCF_024448985.1 Stutzerimonas stutzeri | reverse complement strand
TCTCGGTGTGAGTCGGAGTGCTGTGTGGAAATATCTAAAGCGGCTTGAAAGCGAGTATGGTTTTGAACTGTTTCGGGTGCCTGGTAAGGGGTATAGGCTATCGGAGCCTCTATCATTGCTGGAATATGACCAAAGCTCCGATGTGTTGGGTCGCTTTGGTTGGCGGCTCTGCCTGCGAGAGACGGTGGACTCAACAAATGCTGAAGCGTTGAGGCTGCTACAGGCGGGACAAGCTGTTCCCTTTGTTGTCTTGGCGGAAAGCCAAACTGGCGGGCGGGGTCGGCGAGGACGAACTTGGCTGAGCCCTCCGGCAAAGAATCTCTATTACACCCTTGCAATGAAGCTCTCGGGTGGTCCCCAGGGTTTGTCTGGCTTGAGCCTGGTGGTGGGCTTGGCGGTTCTTCAGGCTTTACGTCAGGCAGGAGTCGAGCGTGCCGGGCTCAAATGGCCCAACGATATCTATGCGGACGATAAAAAAATCGCTGGAATCCTTTTGGAGCTAACAGGGGATCCGGCCGATGTCTGTCACGTTATTATTGGCATTGGAATAAATGTGAACATGACTTCGACTGGTGGGGGAATTGATCAACCTTGGACCTCGCTGAGACAGCAAACAGGTATTCTGATGGATCGAAGCGAGCTCGCAAATTTGGTTAGTGAGTTTTTGCATCGTTACCTATGCCTGCATGCGCAAAGAGGTTTTTCTGCTGTGCATGATGAGTGGGAAGCTAACAATATCTGGCAGGGTAGGCGCTGTACCTTAAGCAATGGCGCTCAGCTGATTACAGGCTTGATGCTCGGCGTAGACGGACAGGGTGCTTTGCGGCTCTTGGTCGACGGCTTAGGGGAGCACCGCTTTAGTGGGGGAGAGCTAAGCTTGAGGCTCGATCATGATTCTTGAGCTCGATTGCGGAAACAGTTTCATTAAATGGCGGGTTATACCTGTAACCGGCGGCATGCCGTTGATTCAGGGTATCGCTTCGCAACCGGTAGATATTGTGCAGGCTCTGCTCGGACAAGGCCTGAGCAAAATACCTCGCTGTCGCCTGGTTAGCGTACGGAGTGACGCCGAAACCCAGGTAGTCATGGATGTGCTCTCTGAATCGCTAAGCTTGAGCGTGACGAAAGCATGTCCAGCTGAGCGTCTCGCCGGGGTTGTGAATGGTTACCGTGACCAACAGCGACTGGGGCTGGACCGCTGGTTAGCTATCGTGGCTGCGTACGATATGTGCGGCGAAGCCTGTTTGGTCATCGATTTGGGCACGGCCATCACTGTTGATCTGGTAGCTCGCGACGGTACACATCTTGGCGGATACATCGCGCCTGGCGTTGCCCTGCTAAGGGGGCGTTTGCTTGCTCATACGCGCCGCATTCAGTACGACTCTGAGGGGGCAGCGCTTGTGTTGAGCGATTTCTCTCCCGGAAGGTCTACCGCTGAGGCGGTTGACCGGGGCTGCTTGACCATGGCTCGTAGTTATGTGTCCAGTCAGATCGCCTTCGCCGAAAGCTATTTAGGTAGCGACTTTGTCACTTATGTTACTGGTGGCGACGCGCCGCTTGTTGCTGATGTCCGCGAAGTAAGGTGCGTGGCTGATCTGGTTTTCAGAGGCTTGGCGTTGGCCTGCCCCTAAAGAGGTATCGATGCGCTGGCTTCTAATGCTTCTAGTGATGCTGAACCTAGTGCTTTACCTGCTTCACCTAAATCAAAACCGGCCAGTGGATGGCGGCGGCGCTCAGCTAAGTGTTCCCTCTCGAGAGGCTGATATTAAGCTGCTAAGCGAGGCAGATTCTTTCGTCCGGCGTAGGTCCGCACACGGCGCGAATAACGTTTGTCTGTTGCTTGGTGGCTTTAATGAGGAGTCGCTTGCGCAAGCCGTTGAGCAGCGCCTGCTGAGTCTGGATATTGATTCCCAAGTTGAGGCAATCGATGAGGCTGCCGGCGTTGACTACTGGGTGTATCTTCCTCCTCTTGTCTCTCGACAAGCGTCGCTACGTCAGTTGCGAGAACTGCAGTCGCGTAATATAGATAGTTACATCATCACGGTAGGAGATTTGTCGAACGGACTATCCTTAGGAATATTTTCTCGTAAGGATTCTGCGGAAAGCGTCGTGAATCGACTGCAGAGAGTTGATTACACGGCCTTGATTCGTGAGCTGCCTAGAAGTCATCGCCGTTATTGGGTGCGGGTGGCAGGAGAGCGTAAGCACTTGCTGAGCGACGAGTTACTCGCAGAGCTTGTCGAAAGTTTTCCTGCCCTAGAGTCTCAGCAAATACCCTGCTCAAGCATTGCAACTTCGACATAGTTTACATAGAATGGCGCCCGCTCAGCAGCACCTCTCTTGGGGCGTGCAGCGAGCACTGTCATCGAAGCTAACCTCAGGTTTTAAATGAGAAAAAAGCTTGACAGAAGAGGTGGTGGCGAACAAAATGCCGCCTCGTTTTGGAGGGGTTCCCGAGCGGCCAAAGGGATCAGACTGTAAATCTGACGTCATCGACTTCGAAGGTTCGAATCCTTCCCCCTCCACCAGATTTCAGCATAGACACAAGCTGATGCGGGTATAGTTTAGTGGTAGAACCTCAGCCTTCCAAGCTGATGATGCGGGTTCGATTCCCGCTACCCGCTCCATGTTTTAAGTGTCTTCGCAGCGAACGTTGCTCATGTAGCTCAGTTGGTAGAGCACACCCTTGGTAAGGGTGAGGTCAGCGGTTCAAATCCGCTCATGAGCTCCAATATCAAAGGCAGATATGTAAATATCTGCCTTTGTTTTAATGGTGGCGTGACTAGCTCAATTCAACGATGGGAGACGGTCTCGA
>NZ_JAMOII010000040.1 GCF_024448985.1 Stutzerimonas stutzeri | reverse complement strand
CATAGGCAGTGGTCACTGGCTGACAGGATTGCTAGTCGCTCCAAGTCAGCGCAACCAGGGTCTGGCGACGCGGTTGATAACCCAGGCACTGGCCGCAAATGACGGACCTGTCTGGCTGTTTTTTAAGCCCAGGTTGATTGTCCTCTACCGACAGCTGAACTTCAGCGAGGCTAGGGTCTGCCTGTATCACTGACATCCCGTCTGCAGCGTTACAACCAAAACAAGAAGCTTGTGGCGCTATGGCACGATAACGAGAATTTCCATGTCCCCTAATGTTCTGAACATCGCCACAGCCTGCCTGCTCAACGAAGCCGGTCACATACTGGTCGTACGCAAGCGCGGTACATGCATGTTCATGTTGCCGGGCGGCAAGATCGAAGCGGGAGAAACGCCGTTGCAGGCATTGCGGCGCGAGCTTCACGAGGAGCTGGGTTTACGGGTCGAGGAATCGCAACTGCAGACGCTTGGACATTTCCAGTCACGCGCAGCCAACGAGCCAGATCATTGGGTTGAAGCAGATGTTTTTGTGGGCCGTGTTAAAGGCGAAGTAAAGGTACAGGCAGAAATCGAAGCGCTGGACTGGCTGGCACCTCGTACGCAGCAGCCGGAACACCTCGCCCCGCTGTTACACGAACAGGTACTTCCCGCTCTGCTCCAGCGGCTAGCAGCGGAAGAAAGTTGACACACCATCATCCGGTGCAGGCGCTAGGCTATGGAGAAATGGGATCACTGGCCGGAAAGGTTTCTTCTAGCGCCTCGTCCAGCTGATCTTCATCAGCCTCGTCCGGACTGCGTTCGATCTGGTCTTCTTGATCTGGTCCCGGCTGGGTAGGTTGATTCGAGTCTTTGCCGTTCATGGTGAGCCCCTTCTGAGTTGAGTCAGAACATTAGGCCACTCAGCAAAGCAGTCGTTCGGCAGAAGCGAATACCTGTTCGCGGGCAAAAAAAAAGGGGCGGGGTTTAATCCCCGCCCGCCTCCTTCCCTGTTTCCTTTATTCCTGCTCGTCATCCTGACGCACCGCATCCAGCGGTTAATCCTGACCAACATCCTTGCTGGCCTGCGCTTGTCCTTAAGCACGGGTGCGATATTAAGGCTTTGGACGACAACTACAACTCTCAAAAATTCGTAACGACTTTTGGATAAAGATATTAGATTTTATTTTTAACCTTATTAATCAATAAGTTAAGAATATAGATTTAATAAAGGGAGCATAGCGAGCAAAGCTGTTCACTCTTTTCTTACACGCCGCGTAAGCAAATGCTTACATAGCAAACAGCTTTTGAGGAAATACGACGAAACTAGGACTAACCCTATGGGTTAGACCCCCGAAGTCTCATATGAAATAGGAAGCGTGAGTACGCCCCTTACGTTGCGGGTAAGGGGCGCCGTTCCTTAGTGGAACAGGGACTCGCTCGACAAACCGTTACGCTCGAAGATCTCGCGTAACCGCTTAAGCGCTTCGACCTGAATCTGCCGTACCCGCTCGCGAGTCAGCCCAATTTCCTGGCCGACCTCTTCCAGCGTGCAGCTTTCATGGCCACGCAAACCGAAGCGCCGGATGACCACCTCGCGCTGCTTCTCTGTCAGGTCGGACAGCCATTGGTCGATGCTTTCCGACAGATCGTCGTCAAGCAGCAGATCGCAGGGATCGCTGGGCCGGTCATCGGTCAGGGTATCGAGCAATGTTTTGTCAGTGTCCGGCCCGAGAGATACGTCCACTGATGTCACGCGCTCGTTCAGACCCAGCATCCGCTTGACCTCCGCGACGGGCTTCTCGAGCAGGTTAGCGATTTCTTCTGGACTGGGTTCGTGGTCGAGCTTCTGTGTCAACTCGCGCGCGGCACGCAAGTAAACGTTCAGCTCCTTGACCACGTGGATCGGCAGGCGAATGGTGCGGGTCTGGTTCATGATAGCCCGCTCGATGGTCTGCCGAATCCACCAAGTGGCATAGGTAGAAAAGCGGAAGCCACGCTCGGGGTCGAACTTCTCGACAGCCCGTATCAGCCCCAGGTTGCCCTCTTCGACCAGATCCAGCAAAGACAGCCCTCGGTTGACGTAGCGTCGGGCGATTTTCACCACAAGCCGCAGGTTGCTTTCGATCATGCGCTTGCGCCCTGCTGGGTCACCCTTCTGAGCCAGACGCGCGAAATGCACCTCTTGCTCGGGGGTCAACAGAGGAGAAAATCCGATTTCGTTGAGATACAGCTGAGTGGCGTCGAGCGCACGGGTGTAGTCGATGAACTTGTGTTGCTTGAGGGTCGCGGTCTTGGATCGGTTGCCCGTTGAACCGGCGCGGGAGATATCGCTGACTGGATTGGCGTCCGCGGACGGTTCCATGAGTAGAACGGCATCGTCTACGTCAAACTCCGGCACTTCTTTTTTGAGAGCCATTATTGTTTTCCTGTTCTGAGTTCGACAACAGGCTCGGGCGGCACGCACTCCCTGGTAACGCTCAAGCCCCTCCTAGTGCCGGAACAGGTAGTAGCAAATCAGCGCTTTGGCAGGTATTGCAGAGGATCTACAGGTTTGCCTTGGCGGCGAATCTCAAAATGCAGCTTCACCCGGTCGGTTCCAGTCGATCCCATCTCGGCAATGGTCTGCCCAGCTTTGACTTGTTGACCCTCCTGAACCAGCAGCCTGCGGTTGTGGCCGTAGGCACTTACATAGGTATCGCTGTGCTTGATGATCACAAGTTCGCCGTAACCCCGTAAACCACTGCCGGCGTACACAACAGCCCCATCAGAAGCAGCTAAAACAGGCTGTCCTAATTCCCCGGCGATATCAATGCCTTTATTCAAACTGCCGTTTGAAGAAAAACGACCGATTACGGCGCCGTTCGCAGGCCAGGCCCAACCGCTTGCAGAGCGCGTCACAGGCTTGACTGGCGTAGTCGCAGCGGGGGGCTTGATCGCCGGTACGCTGGGCCTCGTCAGTGGCGGCGGAATAGGTACAGGCGTAGTCACCACGGATGGCGATGTGCTGGCTGGCGGGACGGGAACAGGAGTCGGACGAGCGGCTACTGCCCGGGATTGAGTATGCCGAGTGAAGCGAATCGTCTGTCCCGGATGGATGACGTGTGGCGGAGGGATGTTGTTGACTTGGGCCAACTCCCGCCAATCCCAGCCGAAGCGAAAGGCAATCGACCAAAGGGAGTCACCCCGCTGGACAATATAGTGGCCGCTGGTAACACGGTCGCGGCTGTTGCGATCGACGACATGCACGCCTCCGGACGGAGGACTGGCGCAGCCAGCAAGTAACGCACCTGCGAGCAGCGCGACAAGCGCACAACGGAAAGGCGGAATGCTCATCCACCACATGCTGGCTGTGGCCTTCAAGGCGCGCTCCTTTTGATCGACAAGGCCGTTCAGACCGTTTGCGCCGATGGCTGGCGTCGCCCGGCGAACCATTCGAGTCCAAGGACGAGAACGATACCAGCTACCGCCAGTACTATTGCCAGCACGAGTTGCGGGTCCTGTCCGGTCAGCTCGCCATAGGCGCCAGGCAGCAGGTTCTGCTCCAGCATCGGGATACGCTCGCCATGGGAGTCAATGCGCCAGGTCAGCGTTTCCTTCCATGGCCAAACCTTGTTCAGCGAACCCAGCATCAGGCCGGTGAGAAAGGCCAGCGTGAGATCGCGCCAACGGTCGAGCATCCAACTAAGCACGCGCGCGAAACTGAGAAGGCCCACCAGGCAACCTGCCGCAAAAACAGACATTACAGCCAGATCCAGATTCTTCACCGCGCCGAGTACGACCGGATACAGGCCGAGCAACACAAGAATGAAGCTGCCGGAAATACCCGGCAGGATCATCGCGCAGATCGCAATGGCACCTGCGAAAAACAAACTCAGACCACCGCTGCTCCACTGCATCGGCGCTGCCACCGTGATCACATAAGCGAAGAGAACTCCGACTACAAGCCCGACGATGCGTGAAAAATCCCAGCGCTGAATCTCCTTGCTGACAAAATACACGGACACCAGAATCAGACCGAAAAAGAACGACCACACTGGAATTGGATGATGCGCCAATAGATAAGTGATCAACTTCGCAAGGCTGAAGACGCTGGTAAGAATGCCTCCGAAGAGAATCAGAAGGAAATTCGCATTTGCCGTCGCCCATGCTTCCT
>NZ_JAMOII010000039.1 GCF_024448985.1 Stutzerimonas stutzeri | reverse complement strand
TAAAGGTATGGCGCGACAATACGTCTCCCTGCTCATTGACCACCTGGCACCCCTCATTCCGGGGCGTGCCTATACAGACCAAGGGCCGTTTTGGGCAGATCACCTCGATCCATATGTTGCGCAGCATTTTTTTGGGTGAGCTAGATGAGAATCCAGAAGTACGCAGAATCCATGAGAAAGTGAGAGCGCGGTGCCAGGTTGTTACAGAAGAAGATACTGATGAAGTGGCGAGCGTATGGCAGTCACGAGAAGCGTGGGAGGTGTGGTCAGCTGTAGCAATTTATGCGCGCCGAGCAGATGGGCAGCCAGACATGACGGGAGAATATCTCCTCGCCCAGTCTATGGTCGCCTATAGAAAGCTGGAGCGTGCCGTCGTTTCTACTCGCCCTATATTTTCACCTGCCAGGGCTTCTGCAAACCGATATCACGCAGGCATGGGCGGAGAGGCAATTAGATAATTGCCAGCTGCAGTGCGATCGACGGATGCATAGCCGTAATCGGTAATTGCGTTGCAGTTCTGTCTTTAATACAAGCGCTAAGTACGACCGGTGAGGCGTGGGTAAATCAGCCTGCTCGGCTTGAGTATTTATGCGTTAAATCAGCAGCGATACCCCGCGCGCTGCTCGCACAATAGGGCGCGCGGTAGAGACAGTGGTTACACCCTGCACCGATCCGCATGTGCAGCATCACTAAATGTCCCCTAACTGGAATTATCTAATGCGCAAAGGCATACCCCCCCGAATCTCGCTCCGCGTAGCTCTCATACACATGCTCAAATACTGCTGAGCACTTCAGGTTGTAGAGTTCTGGCGTATAGTCGTTCTCAATCTGGTGCAGCGTGTTGAGTGTGCTCTGTGTTTGCTGGGGCTGAAAGTGGATTGTCCTGATTGAGGACGTTCAGTTCCTGTCACCCTGTGCGATTGCTTGCTCGAGTTTGCGAGGCTTAGACGCCATCGTGTTGTGTGGCGCATTGTCCGCTAAGTTCAGGAGGCAGGTAAGTTCTTCGGCACGTATGCTTTCTATTGCGATGAGCCGTCAAGTCCCTGCTGAGTCTGAATCTACAAAGAGTGCTGCGTAGGCCAGGTATGCAGATGTCGATATTCATCTGTCATTCTCACCAATGATCTCCCCGCTCCCCATCCTCTTGGCTTAGTACTAAATGACCGGGCAATGGCTGAGCCGTTTTATGCCTACCTATGCGGTAGTGAGCGGTGGTTTCTTTGACCGCCCAATTCTCATTTCTCGCCGTTGTGTGTTCGGGCATGAGGTAGTTGGCGTATACCCAGCGTAACCGGGAGCCTTCTGGATCAAATCGCCACAGTTCGAAACTATTGCGCGCATGGCGCTGTTGATCCACTGAGTTGTTACCGAGCGCCTCGTAGCCCACGTGCACAACGCCAGGGCAATCAGTAGGCAATTGCCTAGTGGCTTTTGCAATAAGACCCCGAAAGTGGCGCGCCTTGCTCTCCGCTGCCTCAGGCGATCCACTACGCCAGCTGACCACGCTGGCTTGGTTTACCCAATATGCATGGAGTGGACGCTGCAGAGATGGCTCCCACAGCGCCTTAACGCTGTGGTCGAAATCCTGCCGATACCGCCCTGCGAGCAACTCAACCATTCTGCTTGAGCCATAGAACACATCATCGTGCTGCAACACCTGCTGCAGGAGATCAAGTCGAGCGTCCTGAATGAAACCGATAGCGATCTCGTCTTCCCAAGCACGCAAACTCGGATCGGATAAACAATCGCGTAACCTGTTTACTAGGTATTCCATGGGGACGTATTTTAGCTCGACTAGAAACATCACCTCACAGAGGACTGAAAACCCAAGCTGTTCTGATAATTCGTGTACAGGCTGCGCCAAGGCCAAGGCGCATTGATACTCCTGCTGCTCATATTCGTTTCGGTTTACGCGCTTGCATTCCGCCGCCCACCGTCGCCGGCCATTGGTGACCAGCAAATCCTGAGTTTTCGCGATGCCCGGCTGTTCGGGAACAAATGTGACTGTTTTCCACCCCCGGCTTTTGTAGGTGCCGGCGACAAGAACCTCATAGAGCCCTGCATCCGGCTGGTTTTTACCTTTAGTCATTAAGGTCTCAAGGCGGTCTTCAATGCCAACAACATGAGATAGCTGCGGGAGCATTTGACCCAGCCGAGCGAACACAGGGCTAATCCTGAAAGCATCGGGCTCGAAGTAGTCATGACGTCGACCAGGGGAAGCATACGCAGCAGCCTGGAATAGGTACCAGAACATTGCATCTTCCGGATCAAAAAGGGGCTCAGGATTGCCATGCGCCCAAGCTCTTTTACCCGATTCGAATCTTTCCCTAACTGCATTCATACGCTGCGACCAAACAGATTCCGTCACCATGCTCCGAAACCAGTCAATTACGCGTAGCGCAGAATCATCTGTCCAATCATGCCCATCGCGTTGAGCAATCCACATCGGATGACTCATTTTGCTCCCTATAAGAATCGCCCCAGATCGGTACTAGCTGATACCGAGAAACGCCTTACCACTCACAAGCTGCCGATGCTAGGGTAAACGATGGCGTATAGGTGGAGGTTGTCAATGAAGATCAAAGGCTTGGTCCAGACTGAGTCGGTTAGCGATGTTCTGTGCGATGTTTGTGGCGACAGCACGCGTGTTGAGGGGTATGGATTGCAATTTGGAGCTCTTCGCGCTAGTTGGGGTTTTGGCTCGGCCCATGATGGCGAGCGCTATGAGGTCCATCTATGTGAGCCCTGCTTTTTCAGGACGATTTCGGGGCTTAGACGAGAGCGTATGGTAACTTCATGTTCAGCGACGAGAACGAAGAAATCAATGATTTCGGACGCGTGGCCCGTGATGATCTTTTCAATGACGGCGGCGATACGACCTTATGAGTTCGGCTGGCTCAGAGTCAGCGTCCGGATTAGAACAGTTGCGCCGATCTCCTGTAGCACTGCGCGCTAAGCCTTTGGAAAAGCGGCTTTCAGAAACGCTGGCAGGACCTCGGACGCTTTGCCGATCAACATCAGCTCGTTGGGATTGTCTAGGGAGACATCCACAAGATTCACATGGATCACCGTAGCTCCCGCCGCGAGTGCTATTTCCGGTATGTCCGCTGCAGGCGTAACGATGCCGGAGGTACCTACAGAGACCAATACCTGACACGTTTTCACCATATGCATGGCCGCTTTCCAGGGAGCCCTGGGTAAATCCTCTTTGAACCAGACGACGGCGGGCCGCAGTTTCCCATTGCAGTGTCTGCAACGAGGGGGCTCTACCTCCTGTCGATCACCATGCACCACTAGCTGCTCTTCACTCAGCTCGGAAGGCCGATGGCAGGCGAAGCATTTCGGCTGCGCAAGGCTGCCATGTAGATGAACCACATCCACTGACCCAGCGCGCTCGTGAAGATCATCAATGTTCTGAGTTATTACGGATACGTTCCTGCCTGTGGCTGCAAGTCGCGACGGCACTTGATGAGCTGCATTCGGTTGGGCTTGTCTAGTCTGATGCCTTCTCCACAGATACCATCCCCATACAAGTGCAGGGTTGGCACGGAATGCCTCCGCTGTCTCCAATCGCTGTGGGTCGTACCTTGCCCAAAGCCCGGTAAGCTTGTCACGGAAGGTGGGAATACCGCTTTCGGCGGAAATGCCTGCGCCGGTAAAGAACACCACGCTGCGGGCGGACTGCAAAGCGATGGTTGCTCGCCGCATGTCGCTCATAAGTGATCTGCCTGATGATGCTTTCTAGCCGATAATAGTTAGAGCCGGTGTTAAAAATCGATGGTTGAGCTAAAAACCGGCCCAAGGCATCCTGCAGCTGCAACAGAGCTTTCTTCGATCCGGCCAGCCTGGCGCATGTCAATGCTGCTTGGGAAGTGTCGAAGTAGGAATTTGGCATCTTTTCGAATGTTGTCGGGTAGCGCGGAGTCTCTCGACAACTCGACTAGAAATTCCCGCGTCTGAACCACGGCCCGGGTTCGCTCGTTTGGCATGGTCATAACGAAGTCCTCGGTGGTGAATGCTCGTGGGCTTTGGCGAACCCCCAAAATCAATTTATACCTTACTCGCCGCGCAAGCCGACCCATGAACGAAGCAAGGACCGGGCGGTTAGAAGACAACCGGGGTGGCCATACAGAAGCATCGGTTGTAAAGGAGTCTCTCATTACAGGTCACTTGTTAGGCCCAGCGGACGTGGCAAGCTACATCAGTTCCCGGCCAAACGTCTTGCGGCATCCGGCTGGCTGTTTAAGTTAAGCCCACTCGTTAAACCTCTTAACGCAATGCGGCAGGCTAATAGCGAGCTGATGCGTGATGGGTTCTACCCCATCTGCCTTGGCGCCTGAAGTCATCGGTTTGGGCACATAGGCTGTGATGTTCGCGTCGTAACAGGCCAAGATTTCTTCACCTTTGAAGTAGCCACGATCAGCTACTACCGATAACGTTTCTGAGCCGATGGCGTCGCGAGCCTGCATGGCCATCGAGCTGAGTTGGTCGCGGTCGGACCGACGTTGGTGACCTCGTGAGCAACGATCAAATGGTGCTGGGTAACCGAGCAGCGTCTGGAGTTCGTTCCTGGCATGACCTGCATTAAGATACTGACTTTATGATTTCACTAACCAGGTATCCGGATGCGTAGTTTTCAAGGGGCTGTACTGTTCGTGGATATGCTTGGTTTCAGCGCTCTCACGAGAGGGAAGCTAAGCCTCGCAGAGCAAGAGTACAAACCCTGGAAGGTTCCGGCAGATGGCGACTATCCACACCAGTTGTTAGCTGCGCAGATTCTTTTGGCTTTCCGAAAAGCACTCATGCGGACTCAGCGACACTTTTCAGCTGTGAAGCTGGCCCAACTATCAGACTGTGCATTCATCTGGTCGAGGGATGCAACGTCCTTAGTCCAAGCCGGACGATTTTTTATGCACGACGCTGTTAAGTCGGGGCTGCTATGTAGAGCGGGGCTGGCCTATGGAGATATTCACGAACCCAATAAGATCGACCACTCCATTGGTGCCTTTATCGTTGGTGATGCCGTGACGCGCGCTGCGTCTTACGAAACTATGGGTAAAGGTATGCGGGTCTTCACGGACGAGGATACGGCCCATGCAATTCTGCAGCAGCGACGATACGAATCATTCCGTGAGCTGAAAAATCCATTGACGGGCGATATCGTGGACGAGTGGCAGTGGTACTCACCTGAACATACTCTTGCGGCCAGCGACGATAAATCTCGGCTTTCAGGCGCCATTGAAGACCTCGTTTCGTGCCATACCATGCTCCGGTTCTCGCC
>NZ_JAMOII010000038.1 GCF_024448985.1 Stutzerimonas stutzeri | reverse complement strand
AGTATTGAACTGAAGAGTTTGATCATGGCTCAGATTGAACGCTGGCGGCAGGCCTAACACATGCAAGTCGAGCGGATGAAGAGAGCTTGCTCTCTGATTCAGCGGCGGACGGGTGAGTAATGCCTAGGAATCTGCCTGGTAGTGGGGGACAACGTTTCGAAAGGAACGCTAATACCGCATACGTCCTACGGGAGAAAGCAGGGGACCTTCGGGCCTTGCGCTATCAGATGAGCCTAGGTCGGATTAGCTAGTTGGTGAGGTAATTGCTCACCAAGGCGACGATCCGTAACTGGTCTGAGAGGATGATCAGTCACACTGGAACTGAGACACGGTCCAGACTCCTACGGGAGGCAGCAGTGGGGAATATTGGACAATGGGCGAAAGCCTGATCCAGCCATGCCGCGTGTGTGAAGAAGGTCTTCGGATTGTAAAGCACTTTAAGTTGGGAGGAAGGGCAGTAAGTTAATACCTTGCTGTTTTGACGTTACCGACAGAATAAGCACCGGCTAACTTCGTGCCAGCAGCCGCGGTAATACGAAGGGTGCAAGCGTTAATCGGAATTACTGGGCGTAAAGCGCGCGTAGGTGGTTTGTTAAGTTGGAAGTGAAAGCCCCGGGCTCAACCTGGGAACTGCTTTCAAAACTGGCAAGCTAGAGTATGGCAGAGGGTGGTGGAATTTCCTGTGTAGCGGTGAAATGCGTAGATATAGGAAGGAACACCAGTGGCGAAGGCGACCACCTGGGCTAATACTGACACTGAGGTGCGAAAGCGTGGGGAGCAAACAGGATTAGATACCCTGGTAGTCCACGCCGTAAACGATGTCGACTAGCCGTTGGGATCCTTGAGATCTTAGTGGCGCAGCTAACGCATTAAGTCGACCGCCTGGGGAGTACGGCCGCAAGGTTAAAACTCAAATGAATTGACGGGGGCCCGCACAAGCGGTGGAGCATGTGGTTTAATTCGAAGCAACGCGAAGAACCTTACCAGGCCTTGACATGCAGAGAACTTTCCAGAGATGGATTGGTGCCTTCGGGAACTCTGACACAGGTGCTGCATGGCTGTCGTCAGCTCGTGTCGTGAGATGTTGGGTTAAGTCCCGTAACGAGCGCAACCCTTGTCCTTAGTTACCAGCACGTTATGGTGGGCACTCTAAGGAGACTGCCGGTGACAAACCGGAGGAAGGTGGGGATGACGTCAAGTCATCATGGCCCTTACGGCCTGGGCTACACACGTGCTACAATGGTCGGTACAAAGGGTTGCCAAGCCGCGAGGTGGAGCTAATCCCATAAAACCGATCGTAGTCCGGATCGCAGTCTGCAACTCGACTGCGTGAAGTCGGAATCGCTAGTAATCGTGAATCAGAATGTCACGGTGAATACGTTCCCGGGCCTTGTACACACCGCCCGTCACACCATGGGAGTGGGTTGCTCCAGAAGTAGCTAGTCTAACCTTCGGGAGGACGGTTACCACGGAGTGATTCATGACTGGGGTGAAGTCGTAACAAGGTAGCCGTAGGGGAACCTGCGGCTGGATCACCTCCTTAATCGAAGACTTCAGCTTCTTCATAAGTTCCCACACGAATTGCTTGATTCACTAGCGAAAAGCGATTGGGTTTCGACCCGAGAGAGACGATTGGGTCTGTAGCTCAGTTGGTTAGAGCGCACCCCTGATAAGGGTGAGGTCGGCAGTTCGAATCTGCCCAGACCCACCAATTGTCATGGGATGTGGCCGATCTGTAGATGGGGCCATAGCTCAGCTGGGAGAGCGCCTGCTTTGCACGCAGGAGGTCAGCGGTTCGATCCCGCTTGGCTCCACCATTAACTCGATAATCGCTGAAAGCACAGAAATGAATAGATTCCTTTGGGAGTGTATTGATTTCTGGTCTTTGCGCCAGAACCGTTCTTTAAAAATTTGGGTATGTGATAGAAGTAGATTTGAGTGGTCACTTTCACTGGTGATTATTCAAGTCAAGGTAAAATTTGCGAGATGCTCGAGAGAGCAAAATGCGGATTTTCGGCGAATGTCGTCTTCACGTTATAGACAGTAACCAGATTGCTTGGGGTTATATGGTCAAGTGAAGAAGCGCATACGGTGGATGCCTTGGCAGTCAGAGGCGATGAAAGACGTGGTAGCCTGCGAAAAGCTTCGGGGAGTCGGCAAACAGACTTTGATCCGGAGATGTCTGAATGGGGGAACCCAGCCATCATAAGATGGTTATCACACACTGAATACATAGGTGTGTGAGGCGAACCAGGGGAACTGAAACATCTAAGTACCCTGAGGAAAAGAAATCAACCGAGATTCCCTTAGTAGTGGCGAGCGAACGGGGACTAGCCCTTAAGCTTCTTTGATTTTAGCGGAACGCTCTGGAAAGTGCGGCCATAGTGGGTGATAGCCCTGTACGCGAAAGGATCTTAGAAGTGAAATCGAGTAGGACGGAGCACGAGAAACTTTGTCTGAATATGGGGGGACCATCCTCCAAGGCTAAATACTACTGACTGACCGATAGTGAACTAGTACCGTGAGGGAAAGGCGAAAAGAACCCCGGAGAGGGGAGTGAAATAGAACCTGAAACCGTATGCGTACAAGCAGTGGGAGCCTACTTTGTTAGGTGACTGCGTACCTTTTGTATAATGGGTCAGCGACTTATTTTCAGTGGCGAGCTTAACCGAATAGGGGAGGCGTAGCGAAAGCGAGTCTTAATAGGGCGTCTAGTCGCTGGGAATAGACCCGAAACCGGGCGATCTATCCATGGGCAGGTTGAAGGTTGGGTAACACTAACTGGAGGACCGAACCGACTACCGTTGAAAAGTTAGCGGATGACCTGTGGATCGGAGTGAAAGGCTAATCAAGCTCGGAGATAGCTGGTTCTCCTCGAAAGCTATTTAGGTAGCGCCTCGTGTATCACTGCTGGGGGTAGAGCACTGTTTCGGCTAGGGGGTCATCCCGACTTACCAAACCGATGCAAACTCCGAATACCAGCAAGTGTCAGCACGGGAGACACACGGCGGGTGCTAACGTCCGTCGTGAAAAGGGAAACAACCCAGACCGTCAGCTAAGGTCCCAAAATCCTGGTTAAGTGGGAAACGATGTGGGAAGGCTCAGACAGCTAGGAGGTTGGCTTAGAAGCAGCCACCCTTTAAAGAAAGCGTAATAGCTCACTAGTCGAGTCGGCCTGCGCGGAAGATGTAACGGGGCTCAAACCAGGTACCGAAGCTACGGGTTCAACGTAAGTTGAGCGGTAGAGGAGCGTTCTGTAAGCCTGTGAAGGTGAGTTGAGAAGCTTGCTGGAGGTATCAGAAGTGCGAATGCTGACATGAGTAACGACAATGCGAGTGAAAAACTCGCACGCCGAAAGACCAAGGGTTCCTGCGCAACGTTAATCGACGCAGGGTGAGTCGGTCCCTAAGGCGAGGCTGAAGAGCGTAGTCGATGGGAAACGGGTTAATATTCCCGTACTTCTAGTTACTGCGATGGGGGGACGGAGAAGGCTAGGCCAGCTTGGCGTTGGTTGTCCAAGTTTAAGGTGGTAGGCAGAGATCTTAGGTAAATCCGGGATCTTAATGCCGAGAACTGATGACGATCCTTCTTTTAGAAGGAGAAGTGGTTGATGCCATGCTTCCAGGAAAAGCCTCTAAGCTTCAGGTAACTAGGAACCGTACCCCAAACCGACACAGGTGGTTGGGTAGAGAATACCAAGGCGCTTGAGAGAACTCGGGTGAAGGAACTAGGCAAAATGGCACCGTAACTTCGGGAGAAGGTGCGCCGGTGAGGGTGAAGGACTTGCTCCGTAAGCTCATGCCGGTCGAAGATACCAGGCCGCTGCGACTGTTTATTAAAAACACAGCACTCTGCAAACACGAAAGTGGACGTATAGGGTGTGACGCCTGCCCGGTGCCGGAAGGTTAATTGATGGGGTTAGCGCAAGCGAAGCTCTTGATCGAAGCCCCGGTAAACGGCGGCCGTAACTATAACGGTCCTAAGGTAGCGAAATTCCTTGTCGGGTAAGTTCCGACCTGCACGAATGGCGTAACGATGGCGGCGCTGTCTCCACCCGAGACTCAGTGAAATTGAAATCGCTGTGAAGATGCAGTGTATCCGCGGCTAGACGGAAAGACCCCGTGAACCTTTACTATAGCTTTGCACTGGACTTTGAATTTGCTTGTGTAGGATAGGTGGGAGGCTTTGAAGCGTGGACGCCAGTTCGCGTGGAGCCATCCTTGAAATACCACCCTGGCAACTTTGAGGTTCTAACTCTGGTCCGTTATCCGGATCGAGGACAGTGTATGGTGGGTAGTTTGACTGGGGCGGTCTCCTCCTAAAGAGTAACGGAGGAGTACGAAGGTGCGCTCAGACCGGTCGGAAATCGGTCGTAGAGTATAAAGGCAAAAGCGCGCTTGACTGCGAGACAGACACGTCGAGCAGGTACGAAAGTAGGTCTTAGTGATCCGGTGGTTCTGTATGGAAGGGCCATCGCTCAACGGATAAAAGGTACTCCGGGGATAACAGGCTGATACCGCCCAAGAGTTCATATCGACGGCGGTGTTTGGCACCTCGATGTCGGCTCATCACATCCTGGGGCTGAAGCCGGTCCCAAGGGTATGGCTGTTCGCCATTTAAAGTGGTACGCGAGCTGGGTTTAGAACGTCGTGAGACAGTTCGGTCCCTATCTGCCGTGGACGTTTGAGATTTGAGAGGGGCTGCTCCTAGTACGAGAGGACCGGAGTGGACGAACCTCTGGTGTTCCGGTTGTCACGCCAGTGGCATTGCCGGGTAGCTATGTTCGGAAGAGATAACCGCTGAAAGCATCTAAGCGGGAAACTTGCCTCAAGATGAGATCTCACTGGAGCCTTGAGCTCCCTGAAGGGCCGTCGAAGACTACGACGTTGATAGGTTGGGTGTGTAAGCGCTGTGAGGCGTTGAGCTAACCAATACTAATTGCCCGTGAGGCTTGACCATATAACACCCAAACAATTTGATGTTTGCGTGTCAGACGGTTGAAGTCGACAAACAAACCGAAAAGACGCATCGCTCGCAAAGCGAAAGCTACACCGAAACACCATCACATACCCAATTCGCTGCAGCGGCTAACCCCGAGGCAGCAACCGAATTGCTTGACGACCATAGAGCGTTGGAACCACCTGATCCCATCCCGAACTCAGTAGTGAAACGACGCATCGCCGATGGTAGTGTGGGGTCTCCCCATGTGAGAGTAGGTCATCGTCAAGCTTCTACACCAAACCCCCGGCCCTCGTAAGATGGTCGGGGGTTTGTCTTTGCAC
>NZ_JAMOII010000037.1 GCF_024448985.1 Stutzerimonas stutzeri | reverse complement strand
CCCACAAAGAGCGACACCTGTAACACCCGGCGCCAAAGGTCAGAACAACAAGAGAGGCAGGCTATGAACAAGATCTACCCTAGCGCCCAGCAGGCCCTCGACGGCCTGGTCGAGGACGGCATGACCCTTGCCGTGGGCGGCTTCGGCCTTTGCGGCATTCCTGAGGCCTTGATCGAAGCGCTGCGTGACACGGGCAAGAAAGACCTCACGGTGATCAGCAATAACGCCGGCGTGGACGGTTTCGGCCTCGGCGTGCTGCTGGAAACGCGCCAGGTGCGCAAGATGATTTCCTCCTATGTGGGCGAGAACAAAGAGTTCGAGCGCCAATATCTGGCCGGCGAGCTGGAGCTCGAATTCACTCCGCAAGGCACTCTCGCCGAGAAGTTGCGCGCTGGCGGTTCCGGCATTCCGGCCTTCTACACCCGGACCGGCTACGGCACGCTGATTGCCGAAGGCAAGGAAACGCGTCAGTTCAACGGCGAGTGGTATGTGATGGAAGAATCACTGACCGCCGACATCGCCTTGGTCAAGGCTTACAAAGCCGACAAGGCGGGCAATCTGGTCTTCAACAAAACCGCGCGCAACTTCAACCCGCTCGCGGCCATGGCCGGCAAGGTTTGCGTGGTGGAAGTCGATGAGCTGGTCGAAACCGGCGAACTGGACCCCGACCAGATCCATCTGCCGGGCATCTACGTGCAGCGCATCATCCATAACCCGAACGCCGAGAAGCGCATCGAAAAACGTACGGTGAGGAGCTGATCATGGCCTGGACACGCGAACAGATGGCGCAGCGCGCCGCGCAGGAATTGCAGGACGGCTTCTACGTCAACCTCGGCATCGGCCTGCCGACCCTGGTCGCCAACTACATTCCAGACGGCATGGACGTCTGGCTGCAGAGCGAGAACGGCCTGCTCGGCATCGGCCCCTTCCCAACCGAGGAAGAAATCGATCCCGATCTGATCAACGCCGGCAAGCAGACCGTGACCGCCCTGCCCGGCAGCGCCTTTTTCGACAACGCCATGAGTTTCGGCATGATCCGCGGCGGTCACATCAATCTCGCGATTCTTGGTGCCATGCAAGTCTCGGAGAAAGGCGATCTGGCCAACTGGATGATCCCCGGCAAAATGGTCAAAGGCATGGGCGGCGCGATGGACCTGGTGGCCGGCGTCAAGCGCGTGGTGGTGCTGATGGAGCACACGGCCAAGGGCGCGCACAAGATCATCGAACAATGCGACCTGCCGCTGACCGGTGTCGGCGTGGTCGACCGGATCATCACCGACCTGGGCGTGCTGGACGTGACCGAGCTGGGCTTAAAGCTGGTAGAGCTGGCCGATGGGGTGAGCTTCGAGCAGATGCAGGACGCGACCGGCTGCACGATCCATCGCTGAGCTGAACGCGCAATAGCCAAGCGCCACTGTGCATCGCTGGCGCCCGCGTGTAGCCTTGCCGGCACCTGAAGAACGATACGCCGGTTCATCTCGAGCCGATGACACGCAAGATTGGACACCTTAATGGCAAAGCAGACCTACAGCATTTCCGACCTGGCCAATGAGCTGGATATCACCACCCGCGCCATTCGCTTCTACGAAGAACAGGGCATGCTCTCGCCCACTCGCCGTGGCCAGGAGCGTATCTACAGCCCCAAGGATCGCGTTGCCCTGAAGCTGATCCTGCGCGGCAAACGCATCGGCTTCTCGCTGGCCGAATGCAAAACGCTGATCGAGCTCTACGATCCCAAGGCCGGCAACCAGAAGCAGCTGAACATCATGCTCGGCATGATCACCGAACGCCGGCAGCAGCTCGAACAGCAACTGCTCGACATCCAGCAGATGCAGCTGGAGCTCGATACGGCCGAAGAGCGCTGCCTCAGTGCTTTGAAAGCGACCCTCGGTAAAGAAGCGATCTGAACCTCTGTGCCGAGCTTTACGCCCCTGCCTGGCGTGAAATGCTCTCAACGATCCAGCGCCTCTCACGACTGCCGAGGTGGTGTGCGCCTAGGTGTTTTTTCCCTGCGCTGCACTCTTGACGGAACCCGGCTTTCCGGCTGGCGGAAGGGTTCAAAGTACCGTAGGGCCGAACTTGTTCGGCTTTCACAAATCTGCGGCCGAATAAATTCGGCCCTACGGACTCGAGCGATCCGTAAATAGTTTTTCAACGGCCTGATGGCACATCCGCTGATCCTAAGTCCAGCTAATCAGACACAAGTCCAGCATCATGGACACTCGATCAGTCCTTCGCTTCGCATGTCTAGCCAGCTGGACACAGACCTCCCAGCGCCTCTCCATCGAACGCTCTAGGACGGCATTTTCAGCGCTTCAGGAAAGTCAGGCACAGAACCTGCTAAGACAACAAGGCTTCACACCAGAACGCTGGCGGAGGGATGACGGGAGTCGCCCCTCCGCTCTGGCTGCGCAGCCAGCTGCCGCGCCACGACCTTTTGGTTCCAAAACAAAAAAAACAAGGAAAACGCACATGTCAGCAAAGAAAAAACTGTCCCGTCTCGCCTGTGCCATCGGTGCCGCCACCCTTCTCAGCGTCAGCCTGCTCAGCGGCAACGCAATGGCCATCGAGAAAATTCGCTGGCAGGTACCGCTGGCGTTCCCGTCCCATCTGATCGGCCTGACAACGCCGGTCAAATACCTTTCCGAATCGCTCAAGGCGATTTCGGGCGGCGACATCCAACTGCGCTACTACGAACCCGGCGAGCTGGTACCGCCATTCGAAATCATGGATGCGGTGAGCAACGGCAAGTATCCGGCCGGCTACACCTGGATCGGTTACGACCAGGGCACCATCCCAGCGCTGCCGCTGTATTCCGGTGCGCCGTTCAACATGGAGCCGCCGGCCTACATTGCCTGGTACTACGAGGGTGACGGTAAGAAGCTGCTCGAGGAAATCTATGCCGAGCGCAACATCCACCCGATGCTGTGCAGCATCATCGGCCGGAAGGTGCTGGCTGGTTCGCCAAGCCCATCGAGAAGCTGGAGGACATCGACGGGCTGCGCATCCGCTTCGCCGGTATCGGCGGCAAGGTGCTCGAAAAGCTCGGCGCCTCGGTGACCATGGTTCCGGGCGGCGAGATTTACCAGGCACTGGAGCGCAAAACCATCGACGCCACAGAGTTCTCGCAGCCGGCCGTGGACAAGATGCTGGGCCTGGACCAGATCATCAAGAACTACATCATGCCGGGCTGGCACCAGACGCTAACCACCTCGCACCTGCTGGTGAACAAGGGCGTCTGGGACAAGCTGGAGCCGCAAAGCCGCGCGCTGATCGAAATGGGCTGCGAATCCGCAACGCTGAAGGGCTTTGCCGAAAGCGAGTGGGCTCAGCCGACTGCCCTGCGTGATTACGAGAAGCAAGGTGTGAAGGCTCAGGTGCTGCCTGAAGAAGTATTGCGCGAGCTGGAACGCGTCACCAACGAAGTGCTCGATGAGATGGCAGCGGAGAACGAAATGTTCAACCGCGTCCTGACCAGCCAACGAGAGTTCATGGAGCACCACTCAATCTGGCACGGCAAGGGCTACCTGCCACGCGATTACTACAAGTACGAGTAACCGCGCGAGTCGAGGGCGCAGCTTAGCTGCGCCCTTATTTCAAGCGGGCCGTTGCTGAACTGTGTATCTGCGACGCATGCCCGTGCTGGATTGCCGAGGTCGTCATGTCCGTTCATCCCGTTTCCTCCGACGCCGCAGCGCCGAACCTTCCTGCGGCTGCGCTACCGCATAACCGGCTGTCGTACTGGCTAGATAGGGCCTCGGTCGCCATTGGCGAACTCAGCGCCTGGATCTGGCTGTTGGTTCTGGCCGTCGTACTGACCAACGTGTTCAGCCGTTTCGTCCTGGCGCGCGGCTCCATTGCGCTGGAGGAGTTGTCTTGGCATCTGTTTGGTGCCGCTGTGTTGCTTTCCCTGGCCTACGCCGTCGTACGCGACGACCACGTGCGGGTCGATGTGTTGAGCGAGAAATTCACCCTGCGCAGCCGGGCCATCATCGAGTTGCTGGCCATCGCGTTCCTTGCCTTGCCTGTCGTTGTGCTGATGGTCGATGCGCTGATTCCCTTCGCCTACCAGGCGTTCATCTACAGCGAGCGTTCGCAAGCGCCAAGCGGCCTGCCGCATCGCTTCATCTTCAAGAGCACATTGCCGCTGGGCTTGATGCTCCTGGCGCTGGCGCTGTTCTCCAAAGCCACGCGCTGCAGCACGCTGTTGTTCAAATTCCCACGGGCCATTACGGCCTCTCCGAATGACCGCGACCGCGGCCATTCGCAGCCCTGATGGAGTAGCCGTAATCATGGGTCTGGAACAAATACTCGTCATCGGCATGTTCGCCAGCTTCATGGTGCTCTTGCTGCTTGGTTTCCCCGTCGCCTGGTCACTGGCCGGCATCGGGCTGCTGTTCGCCGTTCTCGGCTATGTCATGGTCGAGCACTTCGATGCCGATCTCTGGTTCACTTGGGAAGGCACCATCGGCGTGCTGGACGCCCGCATCTACGGCATCGTCGCCAACGAACTGATGGTCGCGCTGCCGCTATTCATCTTCATGGGCATCATGCTCGACCGTTCCGGCATCGCCGAGCGCTTGATGCACAGCCTGGTCCGTGTGCTCGGGCCGTTGCGCGGCGGTTATGCCGTGACGGTGGTGCTGGTGGGCATTCTGCTCGCCGCTTCTACCGGCATAGTCGGCGCTTCGGTGGCCCTGCTCGGCATGCTTTCGATCGGCCCCATGCTGCAGGCCAAATACAACAAGAGCCTGGCCGTCGGTACTGCCTGCTCGGTCGGCACGCTGGGCATCCTGATTCCGCCAAGTATCATGCTGGTGCTGATGGCAGATCGTCTCGGCACCTCCGAGGCTTCGGTGGGCAAACTGTTCATGGGTGCACTGATCCCCGGCATGATGTTGGCCGCGATGTACATCCTCTACATCGTGATCGTTTCCTGGGTGAAAAAAGACTTCGCGCCTGCTCCGGCCAACCGCCCAAAGCTCGACGCGCGCGCGCTGCTCGACGTCTTCCTGGCTGTGGTGCCGCCTTTCGTGCTGATCCTGGCGGTGCTTGGCTCAATCTTCTTCGGCATCGCCACGACCACCGAAGCCTCCGCTGTCGGCGCGTTCGGCGCAGTGCTGATGGCCGCTTGCAGCCGCAGGCTGAATCTCACCGTATTGAAGGATGCGCTCTACCAGACCAGCCGTACCTCGGCCTTCATCTTCGGCATCTTCATCGGCGCCACGGTGTTCGCCGCCGTGCTGCGCGGCCTGGGTGGCGACGATGTGATCCGCGATGCGCTCACTGGACTACCGTTCGGCCAGACTGGCGTATTGCTCACGGTGCTATTCATCACCTTCCTGCTGGGGTTCTTCCTGGACTGGGTGGAGATCACCTTGATCGTTCTGCCACTGGTAGCACCGGTACTGTTCTCCATGGGCATCGATCCGCTGTGGTTCGCGATTCTTTTCGCGCTGTGCCTGCAGACCTCGTTCCTGACACCACCAGTAGGCTTCGCCCTGTTCTATATCAAAGGCGTCTGTCCGCCAGAAGTTACCACCCGCGACGTCTATCTCGGTGTATTGCCGTACATCCTGATCCAGCTGCTCGGCCTGGCGCTGGTGTTCTTCTTCGAGCCGCTGGCGACTTGGTTGCCTAAGG
>NZ_JAMOII010000036.1 GCF_024448985.1 Stutzerimonas stutzeri | reverse complement strand
CATTCCAGTTGATAGAACGCCTCCATACTCAAGCGATCGCTAAGACTTTGCGACACATAGAGCATATTTACCGGAATCAGACCTTCCTTGATTTCCGCACCAGGGCGACGGAAGGCTGCAGCGTCGAGCGGGTTGATGGAGTTAATAGAGTTACCGATAAAGGTACTTTCACCCCAGCTCACGACCTGCCTGCCGACACGTACCGTGCCAGGCAGATCGCCTACGTAATAATTGTGGTAGAGGAAGGCATCGAGAATCTGGGCACCAGATGACTGCGCAGCCTCTTTACGGTTGCTGTCGCTGATGTCTTTGAACAGGCGGCTCTCGTCTTTCAGCTCAAAGTCGTACCAGTATTTGCCTCGAATGAACGCACCGCTGTCCCGGTAGCGCAGCTCAAGGTCATGCACACCTTTGAAAATCTTCGAAAAGGTTTCGCCCTTTTTGAAATTCAGCCGGCCATCATCGCCGGTTTGGGTATAACCAGTGCCGCCATTGTTGATACCCACCAGATCCATATCCCGGTCAGCCGTCGACCAGCTAGCCCCGACCGACATTGCCGAGTCGAATTGCCCCTCGATTTCCCCAATATTGAAATTAAGGGCATAAGCCGGTGCGGCAGTGCCCAGCGCAACGGCGAGAGCCAATGCCTTGGGCTGGAAGATTCCTTGCCTTGTTGTTTTTGTCATGAGGCGCTCCTGGTTGGTTCGAAGTAGGCTCACCCTAACCACACGGCAGCGGAGGGTTAAGCGCACTAAGGTTTGATTTGTTTTGTAATCCTAAAGTATGAACGACCTTCCCGTTACTGGCTTGCAAAGGAGCATCACCCTATCGGAAATGCCGCCCCCAGCGAAGCTATCGAAGAGCTTAGCCGCAAGGCAAATTGGTGCAAGCCCCGAAATAGAGCAGCTGCGACGCCGTTTGCGGAAAATCTCCGGAACTACGCTCAATCAACCCCAGGCGATTTGAACTGAAGCGCCCGTAATCTGCATCGCAACTCACAGGCAGTAAGGAAGGCAAAACGCCATCGGCGAGTCGGAGCGTTACCCAAGCACAGCGCCCTGGGGCGAAACGAAACAACTGGAAGGCCGAATAGCCGCCGGTAGCGCATTCGCGTCGGTCTACAGGCAGGGAGGAGAAGCGAGCAAAGGCAGTCGCTCGGCGCTAGGGATAGCCCAACCGGAACAGGAAACGTGACGAGATAGCCACTTAGTCAGAAACCAGGGCCGAGCATTCGGCCCTAACGGTATATCAAGGCTAGCCGCCTTACATTCCTTTAACGGCGTAGATACCAGGGGCATTACGCCAATAACCCTTGTAGTCCATGCCGTAACCGAACACGTAGCGATCGGCACAGGTGAGCCCGACGTAATCTGCTTTCAGGTCTGGACGGGCTTTGCGCTGGTGCTCCTTGTCGACCAGCACCGCGGTATGCACGGCAGTGGCACCGGCATGACGACAGAAATCGATGATCGCGCCGAGGGTATGCCCCTCATCCAGAATGTCGTCGATGATCAACACATCGCGGTCGATGAAGGAAATCTCCGGCTTGGCCTTCCAGAACAAGTCGCCACCGCTCGTTTCGTTACGGTAACGCGTGGCATGCAAATAGGAGAGCTCCAGCGGAAAGTTGAGCTTCGGAACCAGCTTGCCGGAGAAGATCAGTCCTCCGTTCATGACGCAAAACACTACCGGATTACGGTCGGCCAGCTCACCATTGATTTTTGCGGCCACCGCATCGATTGCCGCCTCAACTTCGGCTTCGGCATAAAGACAATCGGCTTCAGCCATGATCTGGCGGATATGTGCGAGATCGACGGACATGGCGATGCTCCAAGGCAATAAGAGAAGGAAGCAGCTCAGCCGGCTGCGCACAAAAATAAGGGGCGCGACGATACCGATGCAGTTGCGGCAAGGGCAAGCCCTGATTGATACATCAATAGCCGCTAACACCCCGATGCATTAATCTACGCCGGTTTATTCGACCGCCGGAGCCACCATGACCATTCGAGAGATCCGCCACCCGCTTATTCGCCACAAACTTGGGTTGATGCGTCGCGCCGATATCAGCACCAAGAACTTTCGCGAACTGGCGCAGGAGGTCGGGTCGATCCTGACGTACGAAGCGACTCGCGACCTGCCGCTCGAGAACTACAGCATCGAGGGCTGGTGCGGCCCGGTCCAGGTGGAAAAGATCTCCGGCAAGAAAATCACCGTAGTACCGATTCTTCGAGCCGGCATCGGGATGCTCGACGGTGTGCTCAATTTGATTCCCGGCGCCAAGGTCAGCGCGGTAGGCATCGCCCGTAACGAGGAAACTCTGCAGGCACACACTTATCTGGAACGTTTGGTGGACGACCTCGATCAGCGTCTGGCGATGATCATCGATCCAATGTTGGCAACCGGCGGCTCCATGGTTGCGGCCATCGACATGCTTAAAAAAGCGGGCTGCAAGGAGATCCGTGCGCTGGTGCTGGTCGCCGCGCCGGAGGGCATCGATGTCGTGGAGAAGGCTCACCCGGACGTCATCATCTATACCGCCTCCATTGATGAGCGCCTGGACGAGCATGGTTATATCGTGCCCGGCTTGGGCGATGCGGGGGACAAGATCTTCGGCACCAAGCAGAAGGACATCTGAGATGTCGCAACCCATGGAAGAAGCGCTCGGCCGCCAGGTTCTCGCCGGCGCGCAGATGCTGTTCGTGGCGTTCGGCGCACTGGTGCTGATGCCGTTGATCACCGGCATGGACCCTAACGTTGCGCTGTTCACTGCTGGTATCGGCACCCTTCTGTTTCAACTGGTCACCAAGCGTCAGGTGCCCGTGTTTCTGGCATCGAGCTTCGCCTTCATCGCACCGATCATCGCGGCCAAAGGTGACTTCGGCCTGCCCGCGGTACTCGGCGGCGTAGTCGCGGCGGGCATCGTCTATATAATTCTCGGCTTTGCGGTTCGCCTCAAAGGCCCGGGCTTTATCGACCGGCTGCTGCCACCCGTTGTAATCGCTCCGGTCATCATCTCCATCGGTCTCGCGCTTTCGCCTGTCGCGGTAAACATGGCCATGGGTAAGGCCGGCGACGGCAGCGCCCAACTGGTGCCGTACGAGACCGCCATGCTGATCTCGATGCCAGCGCTGTTGACGACGCTGCTGGTGGCCGTACTCGGCAAAGGGTTGTTCCGACTGGTGCCAATACTTGCTGGCGTCGCGATGGGCTATGGTCTGTCGTTCGCGTTCGGCGTCGTGGATACCACCGGCATCGCCGCGGCGCCCTGGCTGGCAGTTCCGAACTTCGTCGCTCCCGAATTTCATTGGGGCGCGATTCTGTTCATGGTTCCGGTGGCGTTGGCCCCTGCGATCGAACACATCGGTGGCGTGGTGGCCATCGGCGGGGTCACTGGCAACAACTTCATCAAAAAGCCGGGGCTGCACCGCACATTGCTAGGTGACGGTCTGGCCACCTCAGCCGCTGGCCTGTTCGGCGGCCCGCCCAATACTACCTACGCGGAAGTCACCGGCGCGGTGATGCTGACCAAGAACTACAACCCGAAAATCATGACCTGGGCAGCGGTCTTCGCCATCGTCCTGGCCTTCATCGGCAAGTTCGGAGCGGGCTTGCTGAGCATTCCAGTGCCGGTGATGGGTGGCATCCTTTGCCTGCTGTTCGGTTCGATTGCCGTAGTCGGCCTGAGCACTCTGATCCGCCATCAGGTGGATCTGGCGGAAGCGCGTAATCTGATCATCGTTTCGGTGACGCTGGTGTTCGGCATTGGCGGCATGGCGATCGGCTATGGCGAATTCACTCTATCGGGCATTTCCCTTTGCGCGATCATCGCGCTGCTCCTCAACCTGCTGCTACCGGGCGGAGAAGGTTGGAAAAACAAGCAGCTCGAAGAAAATAGCTGACGCGATATCTGGCCAGCCGCATTTTTGCGAGCTGGCCTTCGTCACTGCTCCGTATCGCGCAACATGTCATGACCGTTACAGCTATTGCTGGACAGGAACGGTAGACTGCCGCGATGAGCTTGCCCAACATTCCCCATCGACAACTGAGCGGAGCTGCTGTGAGCTGCTCCACTTGCGCCGCCTGTTGCTGTCGACTCGAGGTTCTTCTTATCACCGATACCGGCGTACCGGAGCGCTTTATCGATGAGGACGCCTGGGGTGGCCAGATCATGCGCCGTCTCGATGATGGCTGGTGCGCGGCGCTCGACCGCGACAGTATGCGTTGCACCATCTATGAGAAGCGACCGCTGATCTGCAGGGAGTTCGAGCTCGGCTCGGAAGATTGCCTGGAGGAGCGAAAGGGCTCTGAACGGGCTTATCAGGAATGAGCGAAGTGAACGGGTGAGCACAACTTTAAGTAAGACCCATCGACCTTAAATAGCCGATGGGTTTAAGCTGCGCGGCCCGCACCATGCTACGGGCGTTGCCTATGGCGCTTAGAACGACGCCCGATAATGCACTGCGTAACTTTCGATGCCATCGTTCGGATTCTTGATCCCGGCATTGGAATAGTGGATTGCCCGAATACCAACTTCGTGCCCGCCAGCGAATCGCAGCCCTGCGCCGAAACGATCTTCGAACTGGAATGAAGATCCCAGATCCTTATCCTCCACTTTGGTGTTCTCGAACGCCGCAACACCGATGCCTACTTCCAGATAAGGCTTCACCGCATCTCCGGCGAATTCGTAGACGAATACCGGTGCCAGCGACACGCTATGGTTGCTTGAGGTTTCGTCACCTTCCCAATAGGTGTACCCAGCATCCCAATATCCGGTGAGCCGCCCCACGCTCGTCTGGAACCAGCTGCGGTTGAAGTCGAATTGCGCACCTAGGCGATAAGTCATTGTCGACTCACCGGTCTGTCCGACGGCAGCGGTCAGGTCCAGCGCATGAACAGCAGCCACCTGACCCAGCGAAACGGCGGCAATCGCAGCGAGGGAGATCAGTTTTTTCATCGGAATTTCCTTATCGAAAAGTTGGCGTCGCTTGTTGTTTTTTCGAGCATTAACTCGCATACAGAAAGCAGGCGCAGCGGGGAGTTCCTAATCAGAGTAGTCGGCTACCGTGCCGTTTTCGCCCCAAAGTAGCGGGAGTACGCCGGCTAATTGGCGGGGATCGCCACTGCTCCAGAACCGTGTCACCGGTTCGCCATGCCCCAGCAGGTCCCGCGCCGCCAGTACCACTTCGAGATGCCGCGCCACCGCGGCCCCGGTGTCCACCAGAGTCACGTTAGACGGTAGCAGCTCGGTTAGAAGCGGCTTGATGAACGGATAGTGAGTGCATCCCAGTATCAGCGTGTCGCAGCCCTGCTCGATCAAGGGCTGAACGAAACCCTGCAGCAACGAGCGCGTCGCGCCCGCTTCAAGTTCGCCGGCCTCGATGCACTCGACCAGACCGGGACAGGGCTGGGTGATGACCCGTACATCGCTGGCAAAGCGGTCGAGCAATGCGGCGAATTTCGCGCTTTTCAGCGTGCCGGTAGTTGCCAGCACCCCCACGACACCACTGCGAGTCGCCTGTGCGGCAGGCTTTACCGCCGGCTCCATCCCCACCAACGGAACATTCGGATACAGCTCGCGAAGCTCGGCCACTCCCGCGGCAGTTGCGGTATTGCAAGCCAGCACCAAAGCCTTGGCGCCCTGCCCCAGCAAGAAGTCAGCGATCGATCGGCACCGCTGGCGAATGAATTCCGGGCTTTTTTCGCCATAGGGCACATGACCGCTGTCGGCCAGGTACAACAACGACTCCTGCGGTAAGCGCGCGCGAATCTCCCGCAGCACCGACAGCCCGCCCACGCCGGAATCGAAGACGCCAATCGGGGCGTTATCAGCCATGGCGGTCGCCGCAAACCGCACAGGCCGGGTCGCGCTTGACCTTCAGTTCGCGAAAGCGACCGGACAGCGCGTCTATCAACAGCAGCCGGCCTACCAAAGGCTCACCGAAGCCGGCGAGCAGCTTCAGCGCCTCGAGCGCCTGCAGGCTGCCCACCATCCCCACCAGCGGGCCCACTACGCCGGCCTCGCTACAGGTCAGTTCGGCTTCGCTGCCATGGCCGTAGAGGCAGTGGTAGCACGGACTTGTCATTACTCGCGGATCGAACACTGACAGCTGTCCCTCAAGGCGAATCGCCGCACCGCTCACCAGAGGTTTGTTCGCGCTGACACAAGCGGCATTCACGGCTTCCCTCACGGCGAAGTTGTCGGTGCAATCGAGTACCAGATCCACCGCAGCCACAGCCGCACGTAGGGTATCGACATCCATTGCGGCGCGGTGCGGCACCAGCTTCACCAAGGGATTGAGCCCCGACAAACGCGCAATCGCCGAGTCCACCTTCTGCACCCCTACCGAAGACGAATCATGAATGATCTGCCGCTGCAGATTGGTCAGATCGACACTATCGAAGTCCGCCAGATGTAGCTCTCCCACCCCTGCGGCGGCGAGATAAAGC
>NZ_JAMOII010000035.1 GCF_024448985.1 Stutzerimonas stutzeri | reverse complement strand
TTAACCATCAGGTCGAATGAACGAGCGGGTCCAGTAACTCTTACGCAACGCTTTTTAATTGAATCTTCTTGGCGTATCTATTCGCATGCCATCCAAATGACAGGTTGAGCATTAAATAATGGAACAAAGTTACTGCTGCCATAATAACCAACCACGTCAGTGTAGAGAGCTTGGGAAGAATCCTCGTTATTTCAGCAAGCCCATGAGGGCCTAGCGCAATTATGATTAATAACAGAGCTCCAACGACTGATATTGCAAAAGATGATAACAAACAGCCTAGTACTATTTTATTTTTCTCTGGCTGCTTTGGTGCTCTCTTATTGATTGTTACAAATTGATTGGACGTAACCATGGATGCGCCCATTAGCATTGCTATATTTGTGCCGGAGCCGAGGTCAATGTCGAAGCCATGCGCAATAAAATTAAAGAAGGTCATTAATGTTGTATAAAGTAAGGCAAACAATCCTACATACTTAATAGTTGATACTTTATTTTCTGATGTCATGTGAACGTCCTTGTATAACATTAGTGAAATTAACAACCGAGAATAAGCGCAGCTTTGGTAAGCCTAGTTGCGGAGCGACCGACTGAGTACACTGGCTATCCTGGTGTGCCGCATTCAACCTGTTAGCTTGAGCAGGCCGACTGCCAGAAGCAGCCAAGCCATACCGGCGAAGCATAGCCACCAAGCTATGACCATGCGGTGTTTAATGAAACGGGGCAAGCTTCGAACTTCGCTCCCTAAAAGGTCCCCGCGTTTTAGGTGACCTTTGGGGAACAACGCTATAGCTGCCAAACTGCTGGTTAGAATAAAACGGGAGTAAAGACCTTTCTTACCCCAAAGCATTTTCTGTCTTAGCACATACTGGCTGTTGGGGAATGTGTGGAGAATCAGATCGAGATTTCCGTATGCCATGACAAGAATCATGAGCATGCCCGAAAAACCAATCACGAACGGGGCCAGCATAAAAGCGAACGCCCACCAAGAGTTCTAGAATTCAGTCATGGCTTCGTCTGCTCGTACGAGAATTCTCCCATCCACTCGCCACCTGCTGCGCCACCGGCAACCGAAGCCCCGCCGACCACAACCAGTCCGCAAACAACGCTACCCAGGCCACCCGAAGCCGACTGAATCAAGCTATCGATGTGTCAGCCCTTACTGAATTTGAGTAGGCCAACTGCCAAAAATAACCACGCAAGACTAATCCCCAATAGCCACGTCGACCAAAGCATTCGAGGTTTCAAATGCTTTGGAAAGTTCCCCACTTCATCAGGCTCAAGTTCGCCACGGCGCAGGTAGAAGCTGGCAAGGAGCACCGCGCCAGTTATGGCGTTCACTTGCATATAGCGCGCAACGAATCCTGAGCCAGACCATATATTCAACTGGTTGCGGATATGGTTGCTGTGAGGGAACGCCGCTTTCATTTCATCTAAATCGTGATAAACCATGTAGATGGTGACGACTTGTCCTATCGCACCGATCACAAAGGGAGCCAGGAGGAAGGCAATCTGTAGATCCATGTGCCAAGTTTCAAACCAAGTATTGAAGTTCAATGCTGGCTCCTCTCATAAATTTTTTCCCCCGCCAGTTCGCCAGCCCATCCACCGCCAGCTCCACCCGCAACAGAAGCGCCGCCGGCGACTACCAAGACGCATACAACGCCGCCTATACCGCCTGACCCCAAACCAATGGCAGCGCAAATAGGCCCTGCTGCCAAACGGCTAGTAATTGACACAGCGGCACTTCCACCTCCCAGTGCCCCAGCAAAGCTTCCCGTCTCGGTAAATCGAATCTTCTGACATGCCTGAGTTTCGCCTGCCTGACAAACCTCTTGGACTTTCAATGCAGAGGCGGCACCGCCCAGGGCGATTCCGATATAGCTTCCATATCTCAGGTACTTAGCTGCCTTGGCAATCTGATCCATATGAGTGGCGTATCCGGGGATTTGGCCCGATGCGCCGCCTCGGCTCCAGTGATGCACCAGGCTGCGGGTGGAAATGCCGAGGTCTTGGCGCAACGTTGGGTAGCTGCCAAGGCCCAGCTGTTTGCTGAGGAAGGTTGCTTTGAGTTGGTTGTCGAGCTGGCGGTACAACTGCTGGCGGAAAGCGCGTTTTGCTCGGTCTGGTTCGGATCCTCATGCTTAATGCGCAACCGCACCTTCTCCGCCTCGGTGCGGGCCTTGAGTAGGTCATCGAAATAGGCGGCCAGACGTTCCTGTTGATCCTGATCCAGCGCGTTATCGGGGAAGGACACGGCCACCACCAGGCCGTTGTCCCGCACGCTGAGCGTAGCCTGACTGCCGTCAACGCCAGCGTCGTCCAGACCTTCGAGGATCGCCTGCTTATATACCGGCTCGACGCTCCAGCCACTGGCGACTGTTTGTTCGAAGTGTAGGGGTAGGCGCTCTTCCTTACACGCGCTAAGTAGCACCATGGACCCGAGTAGCAGGATGCGACGAACAATCATTGACCTCTCCTTAGGTCAGCAAATAAGCGGCGCATGATAACGGTCTGCCAGCACTGGGCTGGGGAACCTGTCCACGAAATGCCGCATTCTGCTCAACTCTAGTATCTAGGCGCTGTCGCACCTGGCTGAATGTGTAGTGCGTGGGAGCAAATCACCTGACGCTCTGCCTCACTGCATGGTTGGCGGTGCGCGATTTACTTGCGGGTAACGCCGGAGCGTCAAGAGCGGATTCCCAGGTGGAGCGTGGGAATAATCGTTTACCCGCAACTTGCCATTCCCGCAAGTTGCGGGGCGCCACAGGATTTGCTGAGTGAATTCAGGCCTGCCGGATCCCGGGTGTTGTCCGAGGGGCGCCGGGCCGCCATTGCAATGTCGGTTCGCTCATTGGCGCGGGGGAAGAGGATGTGCCTTGCGCCGCCAAGTATGCCTCCAGAGGGGGCGGCGTGCACGTTACATGCGGTCAGTACGGGATCGGTAGCGTCTCCAGATTGAGCGGCTCTTCCACTCCGTGTCTGTCAATGCGAAAGCGTTCGCCGTCTCGGCTGACAATTGCGTAGCGACGGCCGAAAAAGGCCCGCTTGTCATATTTGAATGGAATGACTATCTCTCCCTTGGTATTTACAAATCCCCATTTGCCCTCGGATGCCACTGTAAACAGGCCCTTGTTGGCAATTTTTCCTCCCCACACGTCGTAAGCAATCACATCGTACGGCTTGAGGACTTCCTCGCCGGAAGTCGTGAGTACAAGGCTGCGCCCTCCAAGCGTCGCCAAGACATAGCCGTCCTGAATAATGAAGCGTTCATCATAAATGATAGGAATTACCACGCTGCCATCCCTGCGAATCGCACCGTGCTTCCTGCCCTTCGTGACTTGGGCCAGGCCGTCCTGCTCCTTGGTGAAGGATTCGGCGGACGAATATTCAAAAGCGATGATTGTCTGGCCGGATGTATCGATGTAGCCACATTGTCGGTTCCCATAATCGCCGCGGCAGGCGCCGATGAGTCCCATGCTCGGGAGTTCTATCTTGTCGTAGATGGCCGGAATGACAAGCGTGCCCTCATGGTCGATGAAACCCCATTTTTTATTGGTTCGTACAAGACCCAGTCCATTGGAAAACCTTGGTTCGAGCTCGTAGCTGGGCGGCACGATTACGTTCTCCCGTGTGTCCTTCAAACCCCACAGGCCGGCTTCGTTGAACGGAGTCGGTGGTGTCGCGCAACCCTGCAGCCCAAGCAGCAGACAAAGAAAAACGAAAAGCCTTGTGTAGGCGGCAGAGAGGTGAATTTCGCTAATCAATGGTCAACTCCTTCTGTGTGTATAGCACTGGCTGAGCAGTCGCCGCTTCCCGGCTTCCAGACAGCAAAGGAGGCGCCGCCATAACCTGGCCTGGTCTTAGACTGTTCCGCCTGGCGGCCCCAGCCACGATCAGGCAACAACCCGAGTTGCGGTTGCTAGCGTTGTATGCCCCAACGGGTGCCAGTTCTGATCGAACGTGTAAGCCGCGTCTTTAAGGTTGTCCCTTCCCATGAAAATCTCCTTGTGTTGCTGAATCGGGCCGCAGTCTATCTGTTCATGACGGCGGCCGATCAGCGCTCGTTCACGAAGCGTGTGCCGGAGTGGCACGAGGGGCGTGTTCGGTGACGAGGGGCTTGGCATCAAGCGCTGCCTGAAGCTCGGCCACCAAGACATCAACCTGACGTAACGCCTGATCCACTGAGGCCGCCAACACATCGCCACCGCTTTCCTGACCCTCAATCGCGATCTGATGGATGCGGGTAATCCCAATGAAGTTAAGCGCCGTCACCAGATTCGGCTCCAGGTGGTTCATGTGGGCCATCTCGCCGCCAGGACCAAAGCCAATGCCGCCACGGGCGGTGAGAATGACTGCATGACGTGGCCGATCTTCCAACATGGGCAGGTAGGGATCGTCGGGGAGTCTGGTTTCGTCTATGCCAACCGTGCGGCCCAGGCGCACCACTTGGTCGATCCAGGCCTTGAGTGGCGCGGGCATCCCGAAGTTGTACAACGGCGTCCCGATGACCAACACATCGGCTGCGATCAACTCATCGACCAGTAAGTCGCTTTCGGCCAGCGTGTCCTTCATCCACGGCTGCTGACGTTCTGGCGGCGTAAAGGCCGACGCGATCCAGTCATGGTCGAGGAAAGAGGGCGGGTTCTGGCCGATATCCCGATAGGTAATGCTGTCCTGCGCGCGGCGGGCCAGCCACTGGCTGACGAAACGCTGGGTGAGGTTGCGGCTGTGGGAACCGTGTTCGTCCTTGCCGGCAAGGCCGGGACGGGCGCTGGCGTCGAGGTGTAGAAGGTGCGTCATGGCGGGTCTCCTCTGTGACTGAATTCATCTGTCATTCGCGGTAGACCCAGGCTAGGGCTAGGCTCTATGGGCGACAAACGATCAATATTTCTAGCTACAGATGAGGAAAACTCAGTTATGGCGTATCGCCGGTTACCCTCGCTGTCCGCATTGCGGGCCTTCGAAGCCGCTGCCCGGCATGAGAGCGCGAAGCAGGCCGCAGAGGAGTTGTCCGTCACCGCTACGGCAATCAGCCACCAGATTCGGCTGCTGGAAGAATCGCTCGGCGTCTCGCTGTTTCTGCGAAAGCCGCGAAAGCTGGAGCTGACTGAACAGGGGCGTGAGCTGCAACAGGTGCTGGAAACCGCGTTCGACACCATCAGCATTACGGTCGAACGCCTCAGTACGGGGCCATGCCGTCAGGCGATCACGCTTAGTACTACTCCGGCCATAGCGGTGCGCTGGCTGGTGCCCTGGGTCTGCATGCTGCGCGATTCACATCCCAACATCGATCTGCGCTTCCACACCTCCCATGAACCGGTCGCGCTGGACGGCGTCACGGCCGATGTCGCCATCCGCTACGGCGATGGCCGCTGGCCGGGGCTGGTATCCGAGAAGCTGTTCGATAACACCTTCGTCCCGGCCTGCAGCCCATTGCTTGGCTTGCAGGATGTCGCAGATCTACCCAAACACTCATTGATTCACTTCCGCGCTCAGGGCGCTTCATCCGCCCCGATTCATTGGGCTTCATGGCAGAAGCTTGCCAACGTGCCGGGTTTGGACGTCAGCGCCGGGCTGGTCTTCTCCGACGAGACTCACGCCATTTCAGCCGCCATCGGCGCGCAAGGCGTGGCCTTGATGAGTCGTCAGCTGATAGAGGATGAGCTGAGGGAAGGGCGGTTGGTGCAGCCGTTTGGTCCGGAGATGGAAGGGAAGCCGTTTCATCTGGTTTATCCGGAAATTCGGCGGGATGATCCGACGGTTCTGGCGGTCAGGGATTGGGTGATGGCGGTGCCGGGTGGGTTGTGTGAGGTGGTTGGGTTGACCAGTTATAACCGCTAGCTAATAGCCGTGCTTTGCGGCCATCTGATTGCCTCTATAAATAAATCTTTTCCAGATTTTCCGTTGTGCTTCTTCATCTCTGTATGCCACCAGCGTGTTGCGGGATGTGGGGTTACAGCGAAACGGGTGTTCCCCATGGCATTGGCGCAATCCGATGATCGCATAGCTCTCCAAGCCAATTTGCTGCAAAAGATAACCACGTCCGGTTTGAGTGCTGTCACAACACTTAGAAAAACTTCCGCGCTTCTCTCTCGGTCAAGGGGGGTATGCACGAGTGATTTTCCAGTTATTTGTGCTGGACGCTGGAAGTAATTCATATATGCAATTTGATCGAATGGGGAAAGTTCGACGCTATCGCCAAAACGAGAATTCAACAGAGCTTTTTCAATATTCTTATATATGAGCTTTGATTTTTCTTTCCAGTGACTCTGTAAGCCATTGTTTATTATGTTTCGAGTAAAGAACCAGTGGTGGTCATCGTATTTTGAAGTGTCCAAGCCGGTATACCACGCTTCGTCATTATGGTGATATCGACTTTCTTTTTTAAGGTAGTGGCTTTCACCCACTACTAGAAGGCGAACCTGTTGTGTGTCGTAACGTTGTCCTACCCAAGGAAGGAGGGATGGGTAGAGCTTGTAGTGACTAATAAGCGAGAGCTCGGTATCGAGTGCCTCAGACCAGCGCGATTGTATTTTCATCCTTAATTGCTTGGTATGGCAGGTTCTAGTTATGGATTTGCCTTCTACTAGGTTGGTGCTTAGCTGCCTA
>NZ_JAMOII010000034.1 GCF_024448985.1 Stutzerimonas stutzeri | reverse complement strand
TTCGCATAATCGACGACGTTACGTTGAATTTCGGCGAGGATAATGGCTCCTCCGAGCCAAATTTAATGTAACGTTGGGTTATGCGCTGCGCTCTCGAAATCGAAACATACGCCGTCAAAACCGCCGAGCTTTTCGCACCTGGTCGGAAGGGTGCTGATGCCGTTACGTGGCTGCTCGATGACTATCCGCGACTGGTTGCTGAGGTGCGCGAACTGCGCAAGCGAGTTGATCAGATCGACCGCGAGGAAGCCGATTTCGATGCTCGCCTGGAAGCCCTGCAAGCCGCTTCTAAGGCTTTTCTAGACCTCTGACCACTCCTCCCATCTGTCGCCAGTCAAGGGCATGACCGCAAGCCGCAGCGGCTTTTTCGCATCGCTCCACCGCGAAAAAACGAACGGGTGAGGATCATGGGCGCAGCCGCACCCTTGACCTCACCTCCGTCCCTATCACTCTCTGCCTGGGGTGAGGGGGAGTGCTTTATCCCCCCGCACCCCTGGCCTCGCCGAGAGTTCCCGAAGGGCCGTCGGAGACGCTTCTACGCTTTCGCTCTTGAATTGCATCCAAGGTGCAACCTTGGCCGTCGGAGACATGCTTTTAGCGCTCTCGATTTGGCGCCGGTGGGGTGGGGGTGCTGTAACACCCCCACTTTGGTATGGAATCCCATACTTTTCTCGGTTATGCAGTGAGCTGCTCTTCGCGTCTCGATGCCTCTTCTTCGAGGCTAAGTAGCACTGACCTGAGCATTGTTCTCGCCTGTGGTTTCAGCTCTTCCGGCAGGCTGTCAAAGCGCCTGAATATCGCTCTAAGCTCTTGTTTTATAGACCTTTCTTCTTTTTCGAAAATTAGTTCGTCCGTTGAGCACCCGAAATACTTTGCCATCTCGGCAACCTCTGTTGCCTTCGGTGTTGTCTCGTCTTTCTCCCACGATATGTAGGTATTTTTAGACACGCCCGCGATCTCCGCCATTGCGGGTTGCGATAGCCCCGCGACCTTCCGCTTGGCTTTCAGATTCTCGCCGATGCTCATTGGTCTTCCTGGTGTGGAAATCTGGTTCATCGATCATATTTCCTGTTTGTCTGTACAGTATTGGAAAAAGGTTATTTCAGTACCAATAATCTGGTTGACTTGGCTACCAGTCCGCTTGTACCTTTCACACCAGTTTACTGGTATTGACAGGGTTCAGGGATGTTCTTCGATTGGATCAAGGCGTTTCAGGAGTACGACTACGATCTGCCGCAGATCGGTGACATCGTTGTGCGCCGTCATGACGCTGAAACCGATCAAATCCTCTCTACCTCTGTTCCTGCCTTCTTTGCCGAGGGTAGTTACTGCACCTCTTTCCGTATCCATGTTTGCGGTCGAAAAATCACGGTAGACGGCAACCCGTCTCGCATTAATCGCCTCGATAACGTGTTCGGCCTCGCCACCCTTGACGAGTGTTTTCGCGTTATCAACGCATTGCTTGCCGAGTACGGTTTGCCAGCGATGACCCGCTGCACTGTCATTCAGCGTTTGCAGGATGGCTCCGCTATCGCTAACGGCTCAGTTCTACAGCGCCTCGATCTGACATCGAATTTTTATGTAGGGCAGGGGAACGAGCGCGCTTATATGCGGGCCATTTCCAGTCAGCGCTACCGCAACTCGATTGCGTATCTCTATCCGGACGGCAATACGTGCGTCTGGACCCCAAAGGGCGGCGAGAAAGCTGGCCGTTTGGTTTACCCGGGCAACTACGCGAAAGCCGCCGAGCTCGATGCTCACCTATTGCCCAAGGTGAAGCGCTCGTTTGGTGAAGATTCCGATGAATACCGTTATGTCCGTGATCTGCGCGATTGGTGCGCATCGGTCGGCATGGTCCGCTCAGAACTGAAGTGCCGTTCTGAGTTTTTGAAGCGAGAAGCCCTCCAGTTCTGGGGCTTATTTGATGAGCAGAAGCTAGTGGAAATCCACAAGGGGTTCCTTATGGTAGGTAACCGACTCGAAGTAACTAACTACGACGAACTAACCATCGCGCAACAATTGGTTGCCGAAGGCATTTGCAAGCATACAAAAGCCGCAATGACTACATCGCAATACGTTAGTCTTTGGCGTCTCGGCCAGACCTTCGATTTCAATAAGTCGGCGGTTAAAGAGCATCGCGCTCGTCTTCGTCGCTTGAACATCGACATTAAAGTTCCATATGACCAGACCAGGCATGGAACTGTGTTCACGTTCACACGCAATGTCCGCGAAGTTGCCGTTAGCTTCGAAGCGCAAGTTCCAGCGTTTTACCGTCATGCTCAAGTTCCACGTCATCTGCAATTGGTGGCCGCATGATGCTCTTTCTTATAATGGTTGTGGGTATCCCGACCATCCTTGTTTGCTGGGCTGTTTTTCGGGGTGACGAATGATTACCGCTGTTGCTGTCCGTCCGTCTCATGCGATGACGTTCGATCGCTCTCCGATGCCGCCCACTGAGCAAGAACGCATTCGTCTTCTTTGCGCTATCAAGAAAGCTACCGACCACTATGAGCTTGCTTTCGCCAGCGCCGAACTCGATGGCTTTTCTAGAGGGCTCTTTGTTTCGGGCGCTATCTCTGAGTCTACTCTGACCGTTTTTAACGCTCAGCATCTTCATGTTTACGGCATTGCGTTTGACCGCATCGACCAGAGGTTTCAATGCGAACTGTAAGTTTTCAGGGCACCGCCCTAACGCCAAATCAGCGCGCGCGTCTTGCTGCTCAGAAGCCATATGCAACTGTTGATTGGGATGCTCTGCGCGAAACTATCAAGTCCCGCGAATTTGTTGGCCCTAAGGCCCCGGTAGTTATTCCAGAAGACGTTAAAGATGACTGGTATTGGAAGTTGGTCTCTAACTTTAAGCGATATGGTTATATCGAACTTCAAAAAACAGGCACTCCGTTTGTTGGTAGTGCCTTTGGCTATCATCAGGAGTTATCCGCATGAAAATCCTACAAGGCTTTGTCCAGGGCGTTATTGAAAAAGGCCAGGATGGCAAAAAGTACGCTGTTGTTGCAATTAATGATGTTTCAAAAAATCGCAACGGGTTCGATCAAACAGAACTCGTCGAATTTATGGTTGCTGGTCAGCAGTTCAAGGACGGATTGCAAAACGCCTATCGCCAACATACCGGCGCTGAAGTTTACGCTCCATATTCAGATGAGCTTGATAGCTTCAATGGCAAAAGCCGAATTCGTTACCAGCTCCAGGGCGTCCCGCTTCGCCTGCAGGAAGCACGCCCGGTTCAATCCGCACCCGCTGGCCAGCCAGCCGCTAAAGCAGCAGGCGCTAACTAATGATCGACGTCGACTCGACTGACATCGAGTGCGATGGTCCTTGCGACGATTGTGGTGAGGACGAATACGACGTCTATTTCGAGATAGACGGCGAAGCACTTTGCCCATCTTGCTACAACGACAAGTTCGGTGACTGAACATGGATATTTTTGTTTGCGACGAATGCGGCGAAGATTTCGACGAAGATTCAGATGGATCGGAGTTCGCCTGTGTTGATGATCCAGAAGGCGGCACGCTGTGCGCTTTCTGCAACTCAGAAGTAATGGAGTAACAAACAGTGGAATGCACCGCTGCACTAACTGCTGAATGCGTAACAACGGTGTTTTCCGCTGGCTTTCTTGTCACCGTCGGACTTTGGACGATGGGGCTAACCCTCGGCGTCGCTATTGGCGTCATTCGTAAAATCTAAAGGAGCTTCAAACATGGCTGACATCTTCGCTGCTGTAGACCTGACCACCGTAACCGCTTGGGTTGTTGCTACTGGTATTCTGATTATCGGAATCACCATGGCTTTCAAAGGCATCGACCTCGGCAAGCGCGGCGTCAAGAAGGCCTAAGCGCCTAGGGGGAGGGGAGGCAACTCCCCTTCATTTAATATGGAAGAGCAAGTAATAGCATTAACCGCCACCGATCTAGCGATGCTTGCTTATTCGTTGGTGTTTCTTGGTGGAGTTATAGGCGGATGGGCATTTATTCTAGGTACACAACAGCGTTTCTAATAATCCTCGCAACAATCGCTTCTCCCTCCGCAATATCCGCAACTCTCCACCCCGTCCCAAGTATCGCCAAAGCTCTTGCAGCGGGCCCCAGTGGCGTTATGCCGTCTGGCTTAACTGTTCACCGCTCTCAGCAACTCGGTACAATGTTGCTCAAGTCCCAAGTTCAGCTAGCCATGGGCGGAACATCTATTGCGGTGACGCGTGGTGCGTCAATGTCTGTTTCCTCCATAGCTAAAACAGCAGTTACAGTGCTCAAAAACTCCAGCCCTCCTAAAATTATAGCGAGTGCTGTAATTGGAACCGCCATCGCAGCGATTCCGGGCGCTGTTGTTCATGAGGGCGAGTTGATTTTAAAGGGCGAGGACCAGCCATATCCTCCAGTATCATCGACAGACTATCGGTGGATAATTGACCCATCGGATGGCACAAAAAAATATTCATCTCCGAAAGACCTATGTAGTGTTTATGGGCGCAGTACTGAGACTTACATTTACCCCAATGGTGCTGCGGTTACATGTCGCCTGATTGATGATCGCGGTAATCATTGGTCTTCCGTTCAGGGTGTGCGTGTAGGCTCTACTTGCCCTAGTGGGTCAGCGTTCTCCAAGACAGTGGGTGTTTGTTTGGGTCCTGGTCCCAGTGTTCCGTTTACGGATGCAAACTGGGACGCCCTGGAAGGCGCAATACCGGCTTCGGACCCCTCGCCCGATGATGTGCGTGATCTCTGGTTTGATCTGTGCGGCGGGGAGGGTTCTTGTATGGCGCCTTATCTTGGCTCTCCGACTCTAGATGGTCCGGCTAGTCTTCCTAGCACCCAAACTACAACGACCAGCACAGGTCCTGCTGGAACAACTACCACCACTAAGACAACACAAACTGACCTCGACTACTCCAATCCGGACGGAGTCATATCGCGAGATAAAACAACGACCACCACTACCAATCCCGATGGTTCGCAATCAACAGACATAACCGAAGATACCGGCCCCGTTGTCGGCGCTGAACCAAAGGATGAACTAGAGGACGGCACATTTAACGATTCCCCATTCCCTGAGGTTGAACCGTTCTATGAGCAAAAATATCCGGATGGACTAGAGGGTGTTTGGAACACTCGTTCCGCTGAGTTTCAAGACAGCGCATTTATGGATTTCCTTGGCTCCTTCGTTCCTTCCTTTTCCGGTAGTTGTCCTGCATGGTCAATGAACATGAACATCGCATCTTGGGCGAACTTCGGTATCCACCATTTTCAAACACTTTGCTGGGTCTTTGATTTCATCAAGGTGGTACTGCTGGTTTCGGCGGCGTTTCTTTGCCGTGCCCTGATGTTTGGAGGCTGACATGAGCGGAATATTTAGTTTCTTCACCACGCTATTAGCGAAGATTGCCGGGTTCGCAAAATGGTTTCTCGATGTGTTTCTCCAGATATTCAAAGACATTTGGAACCTCATCACCGATGCCTTTGTTTGGGTGTTTGACTCGCTCTTGGGCATAGCCTCCGGCGCGCTTGCAGCGATATCAATTCCGTTCGATCCGCAGATGTACTACGCGATGATTCCGCAAGAAACGGCACAGCTAATGGGCTACATCGGTGTGCCTCAAGCGATATCCATGATCGTTGCGGCGCTCGTTGTTCGATTTATCCTTCAAACCATTCCCTTTGTACGCTGGGGTTCCTAATGATCAATCTGATGCTTGGCCAACCAGGCGGTGGCAAGTCATATGAGTCTGTCGCTTTCCACGTAATCCCAGCGGTGGTGGAGCAGGGCAGGAAGGTCATCACAAACCTCCCGCTGCGGCTCGATATGTGGGAGCACTATTTCCCTGGCTGCAGTCGTCACATCGAGATTCGCCGGCCTCGGGTTATCGAAGGCAAAACCATTCACGCCTTCTCTCAGCTCTCGGACTATGGCGATCCGTGGAGGCATCCAGAAACCGGCGTCGGCCCGCTGTACATCATCGACGAGTGTCATAAGTCGCTGCCGCGCATCGGAACGCCAGTCGTGGTCGAGGAGTGGTTCGCAGAGCATCGCCATGAGGTTGCGGATGTCCTGCTAATCACTCAGTCATACGGCAAAATCAACCAGGCTATCCGTGACGCTGTGCAGCTGGTTTATCGCTGCAAGAAGGCCACGGCGTTTGGTTCCAATGACAGATACATCAGGAAGGTTCAGGACGGTATTCGCGGCGAGGTAGTCAACACCACCGTCCGCGAATACGAGGGCAAGTTCTTCCCGCTCTGGAAATCGCACACCAAGTCCACCGGTTTTGCCACCGAAGCATTGGCGAACGATATCGTTCCGCTTTGGAAGCGCTGGCCATTCAAGGGTGCTGTTATCTGCCTTGCGCTGTTTATCGGCATGGTCGTTTACATCACTGGCTTCATGGGCAAGAAAGATCCTGATCCCGTCGCTCAGATTGACCCAATCTACGCACAGCCTGCGCCGATCGCCCCCGTCGCGACTGCTCCGCAGTCAGACCAACCAGAGCAGTCAGAGCCCTCGACTCCACCAGCACCGCGGGGGCCAGACAAGCAGATTCACCCGTACCAAGGTTTTACCTTTCATCTCACCGCGCTCATGCGTGGCCAGCGAGAAGACTCGACGCACTACCTGAATGGCTATGTGACCATCAGCCAGAATGGCCAGCCGATCCGACAGGTGTCGTTTCGTGATCTCCAAGAAACCGGCTATACGGTCAGCTATCAGTCGCCGACAGTCATAGCGCTAGAGTTCAAGGGTTACGACTTGGGATACGTTGTTTCCGGTCTGCCAACCATTTCGCTAGCAGGCAATCTCCCAGCAAAGCAGAATGATGGTTAGCGGGAGGGCTCCCGCTTGCGGGAGGGACCCGCTAACCATCAGGAGGCTTTGATTCATGTCACTCATAGACCGCGACTGGTTTCACGATCGCCAACCACCGGTCCGTCACAAGCGCAAAACCTCCAGCCTCGGCGCTGGATTTCTCCCTGGTCTCTGCCTGGGCCTCATGATCGGCCCGGTCATTACCCTGAGCGTTTTGTTCTACCTGGGGTACAAGCTTTGATTAGGCGC
>NZ_JAMOII010000033.1 GCF_024448985.1 Stutzerimonas stutzeri | reverse complement strand
CCCCAGCCCTCTCCCCCATGGGGAGAGGGAGACAAGCCTGCGGCCACCGAACTCGCAACCGCCTCGCTGCCCTCCGCTTTTGTAGGAGCGAGCTTGCTCGCGAATATCGAGGCCTCGGCTGCGTCAGGTTCGCGAGCAAGCTCGCTTCTACAAGGTCTGACGTCAGCCAAGCGCTCGTCGATTTCACCGCGAAGGCGAGCCACCGCAAACGACAACTCATCACTACGCCCTGGCGCCTCGCCCAGCCAAAACGGGATGTTAGGCGGTTGCCCTTGAGCGTCCTCGACCCGCACCCGGCCAGGCTCGATCTTGAGAATGCGATAGGACGTGTTGCCCAGCTGGAAGACGTCGCCAGCCAGGCTTTCCACCGCGAAGTCTTCGTTCACCGTGCCGATGTTGAAGCCCTGGGGTTCGAGCAGCACCGCATAGTCGGCGTTGTCAGCAATGGTGCCGCCCGACGTCAACGCAGTCAGGCGCCCGCCGCGCCGGCCTCGCAGACTGCGGCTGACCAGGTCGCGATGCAGATAGGCGCCGCGTGCGCCGTGGCGGGTGGTGTAGCCCTCGGCAAGCATTGCCAGCAATGCCTGATAGCTGGCCTCGCTCAAATCGGCGTAGGGCATGGCTCGGCGAATCAGCGCCAGCAGCGCGTCCTCCTGCCACTCGCGGCACGACACCTCCGCGACGATCTGTTGTGCCAGCACGTCCAGCGGCGCTACGGGAATCGTCAGCGTATCCAGCTCGCCACGGCGTACGCTGTCGAGCAAGGCGGCGCATTCGATCAGGTCGTCGCGCGAGCTGGGGAACAGACGACCCTTGGATACGCCGCCAACTTGATGTCCGGCACGGCCGACACGTTGCAGGAAGGCCGATATCGAGCGCGGCGAACCCAACTGGCAGACCAGTTCCACATCACCGATATCGATCCCCAGCTCCAGCGAGGCGGTAGCCACCAACACCCGCAATTCGCCGCGTTTGAGCTTCTGCTCGGCGTCCAGCCGCTGCTCGCGCGCCAGACTGCCGTGATGGGCGGCGACCAGGGCAGTGCCGAGACGCTCGCTCAGATGTCGCGCGGCGCGTTCAGCCATTCGCCGCGTGTTGACGAAGACCAGCGTCGTGCGATGTTCGCCGGCCAGCGCCGCAAGTCGGTCATACACCAACTCCCATACCGCGTTGCTCATCACCGCTTCCAACGGCACCTGCGGCACCTCAAGCGTCAGGTCACGCGCGCGACCATGGCCGATATCGACGATTTCGCAGCGCCGCCCGATGCCGACCAGAAAGTCCGCTACCGCTGCGATGGGTTTCTGCGTAGCCGACAGCCCAACGCGCACCAGAGGGCGCTGGCACAGCGCTTCCAACCGCTCCAGCGACAACGCCAGATGACTGCCACGCTTGTTGCCGGCGATGGCGTGGATCTCGTCGACAATCACGCTGCGCACGCCCGTCAGCATCTGCCGACCGGATTCGGAACCCAGCAGCACATAGAGCGACTCCGGCGTCGTCACCAGAATGTGCGGCACCCGCTTGCGCATCGCCGCCCGCTCGGCCTGCGGCGTATCGCCGGTGCGCACGGCGGTGCGGATCTGCAGTGTCGGCAAACCGAGACGCTCCAGTTCGGCGGAGATACCCAACAGCGGTTGCTCGAGGTTCACCCGGATATCGTTGGACAGCGCCTTGAGCGGCGAGACGTAAAGCACGGCCGTTTCGTCCGCCAAGCCGCCCTCGGCCACGCTCTGCCGCACCAGTTGATCGATCGCGGCGAGAAAGGCCGTCAACGTCTTGCCCGACCCGGTGGGAGCGGCGATCAACGTCGATTGACCGGAACGGATCAGGGGCCAGGCGGCAATTTGAGCCGGCGTCGGCGAAGGGAAGCTGCGGCCGAACCAGCCAGCTACCGCTGGATGGAACGCGGCGAGTGCGTCGTGCACGGGAGTCGGTTTCATACGCACGAATATGCTGCCGCGGTGGCGCAGCCACAAGGGCAGACGCTCGCAACCCGTCGTTTACTCGGAAACAGCCGCTCGCCATAGGGTCTGTTGACGTTTCGTACGCGGCCGCACCGGAGCCTGTTTTTTTTGCGCAAGGCAAGGCCGCACCCGCTCCCGGCGGGCTTACGGCACTCACCACCATCCGTGGAGATCGCAGCGCAAAAACAGGCCCGGCCCAAAGGGTTGCGCGGCAAATGGCGCCATGCGGCGTTGCGGGACTTGGCTAGGGAACGACGCGGCCGGCCAGGCCATTACCTATGTCCCGCGCCTGGCGGAACGCCGCCCGGCCTGGCGCCATTTGGCGCAGCAACGCGGCTCGCGACGAAACGTCACCAGACCCTAGCGGTCAACTTGGAGACAGCCCGCCAATGGAGAGCACCATGAACACTCAACCCCTGACACTCGACGATGCGATGCAGCTGGTCACCGAAGCCTTCTTGCCGTGCGGCTGCGTGACCAGTGCCAACCCGGACGACGACAGTTTCGGCTTTACCGTGATGTCGAGCAGCGGTGCCGAGATGCTGCGCGTGCCCAGCGTGCCGCGTGAGGAATACAGCAGCGCGCAGCGACTCGGCAGCGTCATCGAGCAGGCGCGGCTCGACGTCGAAGACAAGGACCAGCGCCTCGAACCCTGGACCATGCCGGCACTGACCGACGACACCGGCATTCCGGAAACCCCACCGAATTATTAATAGGGCCGGAGGTGACCATGAGCGATCCGGTTCTACTGATCACCGGTGCTTCCTCTGGAATCGGCGCGGCCACCGCGCGGCTCGCCGCCGAAGCCGGTTACCGCGTTGCGTTGGCAGCCCGCTCCGAACACAAGCTTGCAAACTTGGTGAGCGAACTTGGTGGCCCGGAACGCGCCCTGGCGATCCGCTGTGACGTGAAGCAATACGCCGAACAGCAAGCCATGGTGCGGCAGGTACTGGACCATTTCGGCCAGCTCGATGCGGTCTATGCCAATGCAGGTGTTCCAGGCAGTGAAGGCGGCTTCAGCGGCGCCGATCCGGAGGTCTGGCGCGATATGTTGCTGACCAATGTCTACGGCGTTGGCCTTACTCTGCGCTGCAGCCTCGAAGCGCTCAAGGCCAGCCGCGGTCACCTGCTGTTGACGGGCTCGGCCGCCGGGCGCTTCGTCATTCCCGGCTCGATGTACAGCGCCAGTAAATGGGCTGTGACCGGCATGGGCCTCAGCGTGCGTGAGGAATTACGCGGCACTGGTGTGCGGGTCACGTTGATCGAGCCGGGCATGGTCGACACGCCACTGTTCGACGAACCGCCAGCGTACGCGATGCAACCGGAGGACATCGGCCGGGCCGTGGTCTATGCGCTGTCGCAGCCGGCGCACGTGGACGTCAACGAGATCCTCATCCGCCCTACTCCGCCGGTCAAAGAAGGCTAGGGCCCGCTCCAAACTACCGAACGCGCCGCCGTAGGACCGAATTCATTCGGCCGCAGTTTGCGGAGGCCGGGCAAGCAGCGAAGGCCGAACAAGTTCGGCCCTACGGCGGGCGCGCAGCAAAACAGGACCAGTGCCCGCCGGAACCCGTTCGTACGATCGAACGGCGGCCCCAGTGCTAGGCCTGTACCCAATGCCGAACGCGCAGTTTCGTAGGGCCGGATTCATTCGGCCGCGGATGTGCAAAGGCGAAAAATATTTGCGGAGGCCGAACAAGTTCGGCCCTACGGCTAGCGCTGGCGCGCGGCAGCGCACCCGCATCGTAGAAACTTTTGCGCCTCGCTTCGGGTCGCTATAGAAGCGGTTCTATCGGCCGCTCCAGGCATCGAACATCCAGGCATCGAACAAGGGAGACGCCGATGGGCAACCTGGCAGAACATGCAAACCAGCATCCGGCGCACGCCGAGCTGGATCACCTGCTGCAACGCTTCCGGCAGGTACGCGCCACCAGCGAAGCGATCTGCGCACCCTTGCAGATCGAGGATTACGTCATCCAGAGCATGCCCGACGTCAGCCCGCCGAAATGGCATCTGGCGCACGTCAGCTGGTTCTTCGAGGCGTTCTTGCTCAAGCCTTATATGACGGGCTACACGCCGCTCGATGCGGTCTATGACCACCTGTTCAATTCCTATTACGAAACCCACGGCACACCATTCCCACGGGCCCAGCGCGGGCTGATTTCGCGGCCCGGCGTGGACGACGTCTACCGTTTTCGCCATTACGTCGACCAGGCCATGGGCGAGCTTCTGACCAACCCACCCCGGCAGCATGCCGCCGAGATTCTGCGTCGGGTCGAGCTGGGCCTGGAGCATGAACAGCAGCATCAGGAATTGCTGCTGATGGACATCAAGCACATCCTGGCGCAGAACCCCTTGCATCCGGCCTATCGGAACGACCTGAAGCCAGCACCGAAGCTGCACAACGACCGCCTGCGCTGGCACGACTATGGCGGCGGGGTGCGCCATATCGGCCACGACGGCAACGGCTTCGCCTTCGATTGCGAGACGCCGCGGCATCGGCAGTTCATCGAAGATTTCCAGCTGGCCGATCGATTGGTGAGCAATCGCGAGTACCTGTCGTTCATCGCTGACGGCGGTTACGCGCGCAGTGAGCTCTGGCTGTCCGACGGCTGGGCGCACATCCAGCAGCACAGCTGGAACGCCCCGCTGTATTGGTACCGCGACGACGGCGCCTGGTACGAAATGACTCTTGGCGGGCTGCGGCCGCTGGATCTGGAGGCGCCGGTCTGCCACGTCAGTTTCTATGAGGCGGATGCCTACGCACGTTGGGCCGGTGCCCGGCTGCCCAGCGAAGCCGAGTGGGAGATCGCCGCTGTGGATCAGCCACTGAGCGGCAACTTTCTGGAGAACGATCATCTGCAACCGGTTGCGGCGAGCGCGCCTCATGACGGGCCGGCGCAGTTGTTCGGTGATGTCTGGGAATGGACGGCCAGCGCTTACCACCCCTACCCCGGCTTCCGCCCGCTGGAAGGCAGCCTGGGCGAGTACAACGGCAAATTCATGTCCGGCCAAATGGTCCTGCGCGGCGGTTGCTGCGCCACGCCGCAGGCCCATATCCGCGCCACCTACCGCAACTTTTTCCAGCCGGCCATGCGCTGGCAATTCGCCGGGCTGCGCCTGGCCAGGGAGCTATGACGATGGCGTTAGCCGTGCATTTCCATGATCAGACCCAGCAACCTCATGAGTCTTCGCTACGCGATGAAACGCTGGCGGGTTTCGCGGCTTCGCCAAAACATATCTCGCCGAAGTTTTTCTACGACCGCCGCGGGTCGGAACTCTTCGAGCAGATATGCCTGCAGCCTGAGTACTACCTGACTCGTACCGAGGAGCGGATTCTCGCCGACGCGGCGAACGACATCCGTGAAATCGCCGGACCGCAGACCGACCTGATCGAGCTGGGCAGCGGCGCCAGCCGCAAGGTGCGCCTGCTGCTCGAAGGGTTGCGGCCGGTCAGTTATCTGGGCATCGACATCTCGGAGCAGTTCCTGCTGACCAGCACTCAGCGGCTGGCAGCCGACTATCCGTGGCTGGAAGTGCACGCCGCCTGCGCTGACTTCTCCGATGAGCTGACCCTGCCGGACGACTTCACCATCCATCACCCGCTGGTGTTTTTCCCCGGCTCCAGCATCGGTAACTTCACGCCGTTGCAAGCGCACAAACTGCTCGGGCATCTGCACGATATCCTTCCGCCCGGAGGCGGCGTGCTGATTGGTGTCGACCTGGTCAAGGACCGCGACGTGCTCGAAGCGGCTTACAACGACCAGGCGCATGTCACGGCGGCGTTCAACCTCAACCTGCTGCGGCGCATTCGCGAAGAACTGAACAGCGATATCGACCCGTCACGTTTCGCTCACCGCGCCTTCTTCAACGAAAACGACTCGCGCATCGAAATGCATCTGATCAGCCGCGAAGCGCAGGACGTGACCGTCGAAGGCCAGCGATTTCACTTCGATGCCGGCGAAAGCCTGCATACCGAGAACTCCTACAAGTACACGCTGGAGTCCTTCGCCAATCTCGCCAACAGCGCCGGCTTCGATTGCAGCGGTCAATGGACCGATTCCGGCGAGCTGTTCAGCGTCCACTATCTGCAGCGTCGGCAATGAAAACAGCCAACCTTTGCGTATCGATCGGGCTTGCGCTGGGCCTGCTGAACCCGAGCCTGGCAATGGCTGAATCGACTCCGCTGCGCCTCAAGGAAATGCAGCGTTGCGGCGACCTCTTCTCGGACGATCAGCTGACCTTCTGTCTGGGCGCGACCGGGCTCGGCGACGGTGAGGGTAAGGGCGACGTCAGGCTGATGCTGCGCGGCAAACCGGTCGAAGCCACCCGCTCGGATGACGGCAAGCTGCGGCTGTCATTGCGCAAATCCGAGCACGAGAGCGGACCACTGTGGCTGGAACAGGGCGAACGCCGCAGCAACCCGGTGTGGTTGACGATGAACGGGAGCCATGTGCTGGCGGCCGGCCCTGACGAAGTGACCAAAAACATGGACGGGCTGAATACCTATGTCGATCTGATCAGCCTGATCATCGAGGAAAACCTCGACGGCCTGAAGAAGTCGCAGCAACTGGCCAAGAAATACGGTGCCGAAGTGGTCGGCGCCATCGCGCCGCTCAACATCTATCAGTTGCGCCTGCCGGTAAAGAACCTGACCGAGCGAGACGCCATGGTGCTGCGTCTGGGTAACGAGGTGGGCGTGGACGCAGTGGTGATCGAGGAATCCGGCGCCGAGGAGCCGCTGGAGCAGGACAAGGAGCCCAAGCCGCGCCACAGTGAATGGGTCGCCAATCGATTCCTGGACGCCGTCGACTATTACCAGCACCGCGTGCCGTCCAAACAAGCCCCTGTCGAGACGCACCCGGTACGGATCGGCATCATCGAGCGCAACGTCGACTTCGACGCCCCCGAGTTCGCTCCTTATCTAGGCGATTGCGATCCACGAGAGCCGCGCACATGCGTCTATGCCAGGGACGCCGAGGCGCCGGACGAACACGGCACTACCGTCACCGGCATCCTTGCCGCGCGCAGCATCGAGCCGAGCGACAGCGGTTTTCTAAGTGCGCTGGAGCCGGCCAGCGCCGGCTTCGAGGTGATCGTCGAACGCAATTCCGATGCCGGCATCACCGCCAATGTGGCCGCATCGGTCAACCTGGTCGAAGATGGCGTGCGCGTATTGAACTGGAGCTGGGGCATCCACCGCATCGGCACACGGGATGTGGCGGGCGAGGAAGTCGACTCGCTGATTCGTTCAGGCATCGCCATGAGCGGCTACGAGGAGTTGCTCGAAGAGTTCTTCCTCTGGTTGCGCCGTGAGCATCCCGACGTACTGGTGGTGAATTCCGCCGGCAACGGCTCGGCGCGCTCCAGTCTGGACGATTACCGTCTGCCGTCCTCATTCATCACCGAGCAACTGTTGGTCGTCGGCGGCCACCAGCGCAACGACAAGCGCGACGTACCGGTGGAGCATCCGGAATATGTCACCAAACGGCCTTCATCGAACGTCGACATGCGCGTCGATATCACCGCCTCTGCCTGCACGCGCGCCGCAACACTGGAGCCGGGCAAGCGCGGCGAGGTGCATTGCGGCACTTCATACGCCACCCCGATGGTTACAGGCATCATCGCGACGATGCTCTCGATCAACCCGCAGCTGGCGCCGGAGCAGGTACGTGAACTGCTACGCCGCAGCGCACTGACCATCGGCCGCGACAACGATTTCGAGCCGGTCGAAGCCGACGACCTGACCGCGCCGATTCTGCCTTCCGAACGCAACTATCAGATGAACAATCAAGACATCGGACGCTCGGCCCGCCTCGACATGCGCAAGGCGTTGGAACTCACCGTCGATAGCCTGAATCAGGTGCGCTGAGGCCGCGTGATCCGATGCGAATCGGCGGGTCAGCCCCTTGGGCTACTTCGCCGTGCCTGAATCTCGGTCCGCCTTACCGAGCTATCAATCTGCCATCTAAGG
>NZ_JAMOII010000032.1 GCF_024448985.1 Stutzerimonas stutzeri | reverse complement strand
AAATCTAAGCCTGCGCCACTCTTGCAACAACGACGCCCGCCACTAACGCCGAAACCTGCACAAATCCTGTAGGAAGCGCGCCCTCGCGGCGAATTGGCTCAAGATCGCCGCGCGCCTGAAACCATTGAAAAACGGTGGCGTTCGGTAGCTCATCGGCGGAGCAGAAAACACCTCGCCCCGTGGGCGGGCCTCGTATGCAAACCGAGGCCTGGATCGCTCCCCGCGATAACCACACCCGCCCAGACCGAGGCCTGCGCTACCCCTGCGGTAAACCGCCCCGTTTTAAAAGACATCAACCGATAGCCTGGGCACTCCGCGAAACCATGCTTGGTAATTGTCCCGGTGGCGGCTCTCGGTCATCCTCCTCACATGAATCGACCCGGCACAGGTGTTGTAATGAACGAAAAGAATGAAAACAGCTTGCCGTTGCAAGGCCTCAAGGTCATCGAGATGGGCCAGCTGATCGCCGGCCCCTTCGCCAGCAAAATGCTCGGCGAGTTCGGTGCCGATGTGGTCAAGATCGAGCCGCCAGGCGTCGGCGATCCTTTGCGCAGATGGCGCAAGCTCAAGGATGGCACCTCGCTCTGGTGGCATGTGCAGTCACGCAACAAGCGATCTATAACCCTCGATTTGAAAGCCGCCGAAGGGCAGCAGATTGTCCGCCAGCTGGTATCCGAGGCCGACGTGATGGTGGAAAACTTTCGCCCCGGCACCCTCGAAGGCTGGGGCCTTGGCTGGGACGAACTGGCCAAACTCAACCCGCGTCTCATCATGCTGCGCATCTCCGGCTACGGCCAAACCGGCCCGTACCGCGACCTGCCTCGGCTTTGGCGTAATCGGCGAGGCCATGGGCGGACTACGGCATCTGTCCGGCTATCCGGGCCAACCGCCGGTGCGTGTAGGCGTGAGCATTGGTGATTCGCTGTCCTCGCTCTACGGTGTGATCGGCGTCCTGCTTGCCCTGCAGGAACGCAACCGCAGCGGCAAGGGTCAGGAAATCGATGTTGCGTTGTACGAATCGGTATTCGCCATGATGGAAAGCCTGGTGCCCGAGTACGACGCCTTCGGTTATATCCGCGAGCCAGCCGGCAGCGCCCTGCCCGGTATCACGCCGTCAAACTCCTACCTGTGCAATGACGGCGCCTACGTGCTGATCGCCGGCAATGGCGACAGCATTTACAAGCGGTTGATGACGTTGATGGGGCGCCAGGACCTGGCCGACGACCCGCGTTTCGCCCACAACGACGGCCGCGCCCAGCACGCCGAACTGATCGATGCCGCCATCGGCGAGTGGACCGCACAGCACAGTCGCGACGAAGTCATCGAGGCGCTCATAGGCGCGCGCGTCCCAGCCGGCTATCCGTACACCGCTGCCGATATCGTCAAGGATCCGCACTACCTGGCGCGGCAGATGATCGAGCAAGTACAAACCTTCGCCGGCCCGCTCAAGGTGCCAGGCGTGCTGCCCAAACTCAGCCGCACCCCGGGCCGCATCGGCACCGGAGGCCCTCAGCTGGGTGAACACACCGAAGACGTACTGGCCGGGCTTGGCCTTACCGAGGCACAGCGCCAGGGATTGCGTGAACGCGGAGTTATCTGAGCAGCCCTCGAACCAGTTCGCCGCGGGCGAAGCTTTTTTACTTTGTTAGCAGCCTATCGCCTGCATTCGCCGCGCGGGCGCGCCTCCCACAAAAAGCGGTGCGGCGTAGGCTTTGAATGTTGTACAAGGCCCGCCCTCGGCACGAAGCAATCGTAGGGTGGGCTTTAGCCCACCAGCCACTCGCTGCTCAACGGGCATCTTATGGCTCCCACGCTCTGCGTAGGAATGCCAATGGGGCGCATCTGCCGTAAAAACTCGAGCAACTGGCCGGAAGCAGCGTTCACCGCGCACTTCCACAACACACGCGGCATGGGCCTGGCCAACGCCCTGGCTGCGATGCGCGCAGGTATTGACCGCTTCGACGTCTCGCTCGGCGGCCTCGGTGGCTGCACCTACGCACCCGGCGCCAGCGGCAATATCAGCACCGAGGATCTGGTGCACATGTTCCAGCGCATGGGCAGGATACCGGAGTCGATCTGGACAAACTGCTGCCGTGCACCGCTGGCCTGCCGGAACTGGTCGGCCATGACGTACCGGGAGCCGCCCTCAAAGCTGGGAAATCGGGACCGTCGTTATCCGAAGCCGAAGTGGATGCAGGAGGAAGCTGTTCAGTAAACCCAATAGCGTACGCAACGGTTGCTTAGAATGCCGCCTCCCACTGCCTACCTCGGGTCCCAGCGCTTTGATGCGAGAGACCCGCTTTAAGGCCAGCTGTCTTCGGCCCTGAAAGCCACAGCCAAGCCCGGCTCCACCCAACAGAGCCATCCCTTACTCAGACGGCTATCTTCGCTGCTCGCTACCTCACGCAGCAGTACCAAACCAGTGATATGCCCCCTTTCGCGGCCTTGAGCCGCTTTGCCAGCACGTCCAGCACCCTATCGCCGAATCAAGTCGGGGTGATAGCACAAAGCTATTAATGCCATCATAATGGCGCTGCTTTCATGGCGGCGCATACGCTGATGCATGGAAGCAGAACGAAAAATCAGAAAGGAATTCATCGTGAACGCTGTTGCTTTTCGTAAGACTCTACTGGCGATCGCCGTCGCTGGTGCCGCGCTCCCCATCTATGCGCAAACACTGACTTTGGATAATGCTGGCCTTGTGAAGGAAAACACGACCTTCCAAGACACAGTAGAGGTTCGAGGATCTTTCACCAGCGCCAATAGTGACGTTGACGCTATCGAATTCAACAGCGTCATCTTCAAAAAAGACCTGCTGCTGGAGGCCGCTGTCAACGCCAAGGGCGACAACGCTGACGGTGTCGATCTGAGCATGTCCGGTGACGATGAAGACTGGGCTTCCATGGGACCGGCCACTCAGATCTACGGCGATCTGGTCAACAAGGGCACCATTCAGGTGGCCGGTGCGGGCGCCTCAGGAATCCTCGTCGATCCCGCCATCGTACACGGCAGCCTGATCAACGAAGGAACTGTGCATGTTTCCGGTAACGTGCTGGAAGGCGACGGCGTTCGCGCAATCGAAATTTCAGGTGATTCGGAAATTCACAAAGATGTGGTGAATACAGCGGACGGTAAAATCATCGCTGAGGGCGCCAATGCAACCGCGATTCAACTCATGGGCAGCGAAATCGATGGACGCTTGATCAACAACGGCTTGATTCAAGTGACTGGGATTGGCGCAGACGCCATCGATGTCACCACTAACGAGCAGCCAGAGTGGAACTGGAGCAAGCGCGCATCTGTTTCCGCTATCGAGAACCATGGCTCTATCATCGCCAATGGTGTCGATGCCGACGGTATCCAGATCGATGGCGGCGTTATCGACAGCATCGTGAACACCGGCACCATCGAGGCCGATTCCACCGCGATTGTGATTGGTGACTTCGAAGTATCTGACGCTCGCAAACAGGAGCAAGAGTACTACCTCAAGATTTACCATGAAGGCGGCCTGATTAGCGGGCAAGACGCCGCTATCAATGCTGAGGGTAACAAGGTCGATCTGGAATGGAGCGGCGGCAAAATCCAAGGCGATATCCTTGGCCTGGATGGCTATGTCCAGATTACCGACTCCGTAATTTTTGACGGTTCGCGTATTGAAGTTGGCGACGATGAGACCGTACGCGTAGGTGTGAATGCCAATCCCGATGAAGGCCACGAAGCGGCACTAGGTCACATCGAACTGCTCGGCACCCATACTTCGATCGATGGCGATCTGGTCGTTGCGAAAGATTCGTCTATCGGCCTGAACCTGAGCAATGCGACCGACGCGACGAAACCGGTGCTCAATGTCACCAAAACCGCCGAGTTTGGACAGGGCTCCAGGCTGATCCTTCAGGCCAACGGTGCAGATTTCGCTGCTAACGGTTCGTCTTACCGCTTAGTAACGGCACAAGAAATTATCGATAAAGGCTTGCAGGTCGTCAGTAGCAACCAGTTGCTTAAAGTCAGCGACCTGAAGATCACATCGACCGAGATCGGTGGGGGATTGATTCCCGCCGATGATGGCTCGAGCCCCCCTCCGGTCGATGGCGGTGACGATACGCAAAACCCGCCGACCGATGGCGGAGGAGAGCCGACTACGCCCCCTGCCGATGGAGGGGAAACCGGTGTGATTGACGTGATCATCAAGACGCCAGAGGAATTCAAGGAAACCATCGCGACCGGCGGCGGTTCGCAGAATGCCCAGGCGGCCGGTATCGCATTCAGCAAGATCGCCAGCAAACTGCCTACTCGTCTGCTCAATGCATTCGATGGCATCACCGAAACCCAGGCAGCTCAACTCGTCGAACAAACCACACCAGAAGCCAACGGCGGTGCGACCCAAGCCGCAACGTCCGGCCAGACACTGGTTAGCAACGTTACGGGCAACCGGACGAGCAGCATTCGCGGTATGTCTTCCGGTGATGCTCTCCAGGAAACCGGTGTCTGGGTTCAGGCACTGTACAGCGATGCCAACCAGGATCTGCGTGATGGCGTAGCCGGTTACAACGCCTACAGTCGCGGCATCGCCATCGGCGCGGATGGCAAGCTGAACGATCAACTAACCCTTGGTGTGGCTTACAGCTTCCTCAACACCGACGTAAATAGCGAAAACGGCAACGAAACTGAAGTAGACGGTCATGCCTTTACGCTCTACAGCGGTTACGAGCTGGGACGCTATTTCGTAGACGCAAGCCTGACTTATGGCATCAATAGCAACGAAGGCACGCGCTACGTCCTGGGTGAAAAGGCTAAGTCCGACTACGACAGCTCGGTACTCGGACTCAACGTCACGGGCGGCTACAGCTATTCCATCAACGACAACCTCGTCCTGGAACCGCGCCTGGCTGCCCGCTACAGCCGGATCGATATCGATAGCTACCGCGAGAAAAACGCCACTCTGGCATTGGCGATCGAAGATCAACGCTACGAAGTGATCGAGCTTGGGGCGGGCCTCCGTGTCGCTGCGCAATATCCTCTGGGTCGTGGAACGTTGGAGCCTCAAGCTAAGCTGATGGCCTATCATGACTTCGCAGCCGATCAAGCCAGCAGCACGTCGGCCTTCGTTCTCGGCGGAACCCCATTCGTGACCAGCGGCGCCAAACCAGCCCGCAATAGCTACGAGGCGGGTATCGGAGCCGATTACCGACTGGGCCAGTTCACCATCGGACTGGGCTACGACTATGTCGGTAAGTCAGACTTCAACGCCGATACCTTCACCGCGAAGGTACGTTACGACTTCTGATGAAAACGAAAAACCTCGGCTCGCATTCGCGAGCCGCCGGTTGGAAACAGGGCCTGGCGCTGCTTATCGGCGCCATGCTCGGTGGTTGCCAGTCTTCGCAGGAGGCCCTGCGTAGCCTGGCGGCTCACCATAACCATCGGTTGGAAATCATTTCCACCCGGCCCTTTCCCCTGGCATTGAGCACCCCGCCCAAGCCAATCGCCACATCCCGAATCCGCTTGTACATCGAAGGTGATGGTCACGCTTGGGCGACGCGCTCACAACCGAGCCTGGATCCTACGCCGCGTAACCTGCTGGTTGCAGGTCTTGCTTTCGATGACCCAACCCCGAGTCTCTACCTTGCGCGGCCATGCCAGTTTGTAATGGCAGCGGGCTGCCGTCCGGATCTATGGACCAACCGCCGCTTTTCCGATGAGGTCGTTATCAGCCTTGAGCACGCACTCGACCAAATCAAGTTGCGCTATGGCAATCGTGACTACGAGCTGATTGGCTATTCGGGAGGCGCTGCCCTTGCCATGCTGCTTGCGGCTCGACGCGACGATATCGCACAAATCCAGACCCTCGCAGGTAATCTCAGCCCTAACCGATGGGTGCAACTGCATCAACTCAGCCCTCTGTCGGGCTCCCTTAATCCGGATGATCACCGCGCAGCATTGGCGCGAATTCCTCAGAGACATCTGGCAGGTGGCAAGGACAAAGTAGTCCCGCCCTTATTGTTGCGCAGCTATGTCAGAAGCCTGGAACAGCCTGTTTGCATCGAAAGCGAAGTCATCGCTGACGCTTCTCATGCAGACGGCTGGACTCAAGCCTGGCGTGTGTACAGGAATCGCCCGTTACGCTGCGAAAGACGCCAAGTCGATTAGCCCACGGCGAGTGCAGGCGACAGCCAGGCGCCACCAAGCGAAGCGGAACCCGCAGAAAGCAGCCCAGGCCCGCCGGAACAGCTGATCGATCACATCGCCCGAGTCGCGCCTAAATTTCTCGTCTCAAGGATACCACCTCGCCATAATTTCTCGCCCTCACGCATCGACAATAAAATACCTATTTAAAGAACAATACACGCAATAACGGCATTAAATTGCCTTCTACCTATACATCCGCTAGATTAACGGCATTAAAATACCGGTTCCGAGTTAATGCAAAAACTGACGCTCCAGATCTATCTGCACGGAAACTGGCACGACGCGATGCAATTGAGCTTCGATACCCCTGAGGCGGGTCTAGCCAGCCCCTGCAGCTTCGGGTATCTGACCGAATACCTGGCGAGCCATCTCGATAACCTGGGCTGCCATACATCGCAGGCCGTTAGCGCCACCCTGCCGCTGGCCTGGGATGCGTATCGCGCGCCTCAAATCCCGGCCTTTCTTCACGACTTGCTCCCAGCCGGCGCGGCGCGGCGCTTTTTGCTTAGCGCCTGGCAATACCTGCCGGCGAAACCATGCAGGCCGATTTGCTTTTGCTCGCCCGTTGCACCCCGGCCCCCATTGGCCACCTGCGTATCAAGGAAGCGGTAGAAGCCATGGAAGGGGCGCCTGCCATCGGCTTTTCCAGAGAAGAGGTAGTCTCCCGGAATACCCGTTTTCTGGAGTACGCCTACGAGCAGGGAGCTGCTATCGGGGGGGCGACAGGCGCTGGAGGTGAAGCACCCAAACTGCTGCTGGCCGAAAACACTCAAGGATTGCTCTATCCAGATGCCAGCCTGAGAGATGAGGAGGTCCAACAACACTGGTTCGTAAAATTCCCACGCAACAGAGGGAGTGAAACCGACCGAAACATCCTGCGTAGCGAATACTGCTATTACCAGGCGCTCAACCGGCTCGGCATCGAAACCGTAGCCCACCAGGGCCTCGCCCTGGAGGAAGCGGGAAAACCGAGCTTATGGATGCAACGCTTTGATCGACAGGTTACTAGCGAAGGGGTGAATCGCCTGGCGGTGGAATCCATTTATTCCCTTGCGGGCATAACCCGTCCTGGCAGTTTCATGCTGCACACTGATGCGATTGGTACTCTAACCAAGATCTGGATTGCCGCCGGTCAGCAGGAGGAGATCCCCCGCTTATTGAGCGAATACCTGCGCCGCGACCTGCTCAATCACATCGTTGGTAATAACGACAACCATGGCCGCAACACCGCGGTACTGCGAGACGAGAGAGGTTTGCGACTCGCTCCCATCTACGATTTGGCCCCCATGGTCATGGATGATGAAGGCATCACTCGCACAACCAAATGGCCCAGAGAGATCGAACTAGCCGGCAATGTCGATTGGCTGGCTGCCTGCAATACGCTCGCGGAATGGATCGACCCACAACAGCTGCACCATGAGCTCAAACAATGCGCACAGCAACTGCGTGCCCTGCCCGACCTGCTACAAGAGCTTGGCCTACCCGAGCAGACGATGAATCACCCGCGCATTCCACTGAAAGACCTGGACCGTCGGCTTCGCGCTTGGGGGCTGGTATGAGCGATGAAATCGAGCAGCGCCAGGCGATACTCAGTGAGATTCAAGAACAGCTGCTCGCTGGGAGCCTCAGCATAGGCAATGCCGCCAAGCGCCTACGCCGCGACGTCACCGGGCTGCGGCAAGAACAGTTCGCGCGCATGTGCAAAATCTCGCTGCGTACCCTGAGGCAACTGGAGCAGGACGACGGCAACCCCACCCTGCAAACGCTCAACGGGGTATTCAATCGCTTCGGAATGCGGGTAGGAATAGTGCCGATGCGCCGATAACTGGAGAAAAGGCCCCCATGAATGCGCACAACGGGCCTGCCAAAACAGAACTCCGCCCCGAAGCGCAATGCTGTCCCTCAAGTAATTTGTCGCGAGATCCCGAGGTAGACCACGAAAGCAGCAGGTGCACACCACCCCTGCGGGAGCTGCGCCCTTGCGGCGAATATAGTTCTCCGCGGCTGCTTTTGTGGG
>NZ_JAMOII010000031.1 GCF_024448985.1 Stutzerimonas stutzeri | reverse complement strand
AATAATCGTTTGATCTGTTTCAATCGGGCCGGCATAATAGTCGGCCTGACTCTTGTTAGGCCAGTAGCTCAATTGGCAGAGCGGCGGTCTCCAAAACCGCAGGTTGGGGGTTCGATTCCCTCCTGGCCTGCCAACTTCAATATCGAATTTGGCAGTTTTTTACAGGGTTCTCGCAGATGAATGTCAAAGCAGAAGCCAAAGACACGCGCTTCGATTTGGTGAAGTGGTTTGTTGTTGCTGCTTTGGTGGTCGTGGCTGTCGTGGGCAATCAGTACTACGCTGCGGAGCCGATTCTGTATAGGGTTATTGCCCTCCTTGTGGTTGCGCTCGTCGCTGCTTCGGTTGCGCTGCAGACATCAAAAGGTCGTGCTTTCTTCGTTCTGCTGAAGGAGGCGCGCGTCGAAATTCGCAAAGTCGTTTGGCCGACCCGTCAAGAAACCACTCAGACCACGTTGATTGTATTGGCGGTTGTGCTGGTTATGGCGCTGCTGTTGTGGGGGTTGGATTCCCTGCTCGGTTGGCTGGTTTCTATGGTCGTAGGTTAAGGGTGTCCCGTGGCTAAGCGTTGGTATGTGGTTCATGCTTACTCGGGTTACGAGAAGCATGTCATGCGCTCGCTGATCGAGCGCGTCAAGCTTGCCGGTATGGAAGAGCATTTCGGCGAGATTCTGGTCCCCACCGAAGAAGTCGTGGAGATGCGTAACGGGCAGAAGCGCAAAAGTGAGCGCAAGTTCTTCCCTGGGTATGTGCTGGTGCAGATGGATATGGCCGAGGGTGCGTGGCACTTGGTCAAGGACACGCCGCGAGTGATGGGTTTCATCGGTGGTACTGCGGACAAGCCTGCACCTATTACCGACAAGGAGGCTGAGGCCATTCTGCGTCGTGTTGCTGATGGCAGTGACAAGCCCAAGCCGAAAACCTTGTTCGAGCCTGGCGAGGTAGTGCGTGTCGCGGATGGTCCGTTCGCAGATTTCAATGGTGTGGTCGAAGAAGTTAACTACGAGAAGAGTCGTATTCAGGTGGCTGTTCTTATCTTCGGTCGCTCTACGCCGGTAGAGTTGGAGTTCAGTCAGGTCGAGAAGGTCTAACTGAAGACAGTATCCCACCCCGCAGCTAGCAGCTGCGGGGTTTTGTCGTCACTGGGATAAACAAGTAACTAGGGGAGCCGAAAGGCGCTAGAACCCGTAACGGAGTAGCTATGGCTAAGAAGATTCAAGCTTATATCAAGCTTCAGGTAAAGGCCGGTCAGGCCAACCCGTCGCCGCCGGTCGGCCCTGCATTGGGTCAGCATGGTGTGAACATCATGGAATTCTGCAAGGCGTTCAATGCCCGTACCCAAGGCCAGGAGCCTGGTCTGCCGACTCCCGTGATCATCACTGTTTACAGCGACCGCAGCTTCACGTTTGAAACCAAGAGCACTCCGGCAGCTGTGCTGCTGAAGAAGGCTGCTGGCATCACCAGCGGTTCGGCTCGTCCCAACACTCAAAAGGTCGGCACTGTTACCCGTGCCCAGCTGGAGGAGATAGCCAAGACCAAGCAGGCTGATCTGACCGCTGCCGAAATGGAAGCTGCCGTACGGACCATCGCTGGTTCGGCTCGCAGCATGGGCCTGAACGTGGAGGGCGTGTAATGGCTAAGTTGACCAAGCGTCAGAAGACAATTGCCCAGAAGATCGAAGCGGGCAAGCAGTACGGTTTTGAAGAGGCTGCAACATTGCTGTCCGAACTGTCGGCCGTCAAGTTCACCGAGTCCTTCGACATCGCCATCAACTTGGGTGTGGATCCACGTAAATCCGACCAGGTCGTTCGTGGTGCAACCGTTCTGCCGAACGGTACCGGCAAGAGCGTTCGCGTAGCCGTATTCACCCAAGGTCCGGGCGCGGAAGCTGCTCTGGCTGCCGGTGCTGATCGCGTTGGCATGGACGAGCTGGCTGCTGAAATGAAAGGCGGCGACCTGAATTATGACGTGGTCATCGCTTCTCCGGACGCGATGCGCGTTGTCGGTCAGCTGGGCCAGATCCTTGGTCCGCGCGGCCTGATGCCGAACCCGAAGGTCGGCACCGTGACTCCGGACGTTGCGACTGCGGTCAAGAATGCCAAGGCTGGTCAGGTTCGTTTCCGTACCGACAAGAACGGCATCATCCACAGCTCCGTGGGTAAGGTTGGCTTTGAAGCCGGCCAGCTCAAGCAGAACGTTGAGGCGCTGCTGTCCGACCTCAAGCGTCTGAAGCCGTCCACTTCCAAAGGTATTTACGTCAAGCGCGTGACCCTGAGCACCACCATGGGTCCGGGACTGGTCATCGACCAGGCTTCCCTCGACGCGTAAGACGATCCGCTCCGGTAATCGGGGCGGTGCAAATTGGGGTCCCTGCCTGGCGGGGGCTATCCAAGACCGTAGGCGGCGCAAGCCTTAAACCGTTGAAGCTCGCTTCTTCAAGCCTACGCAGAGGTGCTCCCGATTCGTACCGAATCAGACACCAAAACCCGTCCGGTTTCGACCGGATGAACCGGTAACATCCAGGAGTAAAACCCGTGGCAATCAAACTCGAAGACAAGAAGGCCATCGTCGCTGAAGTCAACGAGGCTGCCAGTGCTGCCCTGTCCGCTGTCGTGGCTGATGCCCGTGGCGTGACCGTAGGGGCCATGACCGGACTCCGTAAAGAGGCCCGCGAAGCCGGCGTTTACGTACGTGTCGTACGTAACACCCTGCTCAAGCGCGCCGTTGAAGGCACTCAGTTCGACGTGCTCAACGACGTGTTCAAAGGCCCGACCCTTATCGCATTTTCCAATGAGCATCCGGGCGCTGCTGCCCGTATCTTCAAGGAATTTGCCAAGGGTCAGGACAAGTTCGAGATCAAGGCCGCTGCGTTCGAGGGTCAGTTCCTCGCAGCCAATCAGATCGACGTGCTGGCAACCCTGCCGACCTACGACGAAGCCATTTCGCAGCTGATGAGCGTGATTCAAGGCGCTACCAGCAAGCTGGCTCGTACTCTGGCGGCCGTTCGCGACCAGAAGGAAGCCGCTGCCGCTTAAGGCGTGCGTGGTTCTTCCAATCTCTTTTGAATTAGATGGCCGCAGGCCGTCACCTATATACAGGAACTAGAGTCATGGCTCTGACCAACGAAGATATCATCAACGCCGTTTCCGAAATGTCCGTGATGCAGGTTGTTGAACTGATCAAGGCAATGGAAGAAAAGTTCGGTGTTACTGCCGCTGCCGCCACCGTGGCTGCCGCTGGCCCGGCTGCCGCAGCTGCTGAAGAGCAGACCGAGTTCAACGTTATGCTGCTTGAAGCTGGCGACAAGAAAGTGAACGTGATCAAAGCCGTTCGCGAGCTGACCGGCCTGGGCCTGAAAGAAGCCAAGGCCGTCGTTGACGGCGCCCCTGGCGTGGTCAAGGAAGGTGTCTCCAAGGACGAAGCGGAAGCAGCCAAGAAGGCTCTGGAAGAGGCTGGCGCTAAAGTCGAGCTCAAGTAAGCGCCGACCTTGCGTCTACAGCCGAAGCGACTCGCGTAAGGCTGACGGCTGGTGGCTTTTGCCACCGGCCTTTTTCCGTTATAGCTGCGCGATGTTTGTCGAGCAGCTGGACTGGAAAAGCCGCTCCGATGGGCGGCGCGAATCATGGGATTCGCAAGATTTTCTGGCTGCTCCCGTCGGGAGAAGCCAAACAAGCAGGTGACCAAGCTGGGGAACGCTGATGGCTTACTCATACACTGAGAAAAAACGAATCCGCAAGGACTTTAGCAAGTTACCGCACGTGATGGACGTGCCGTATCTTTTGGCCATCCAGCTGGATTCGTATCGCGAATTCCTGCAGGCGGGAGCGACAAAGGATCAGTTCCGCGATATTGGCTTGCACGCAGCCTTCAAATCTGTTTTTCCGATTATCAGCTATTCCGGCAATGCAGCGCTGGAATACGTTGGCTACCGACTCGGCGAGCCGGCATTCGACGTCAAGGAATGCGTACTGCGCGGCGTGACTTTTGCGGTTCCGCTGCGAGTCAAGGTGCGCCTGATCATTTTCGACAAGGAATCGTCGAGCAAGGCAATTAAGGACATCAAGGAACAGGAAGTCTACATGGGGGAAATCCCCCTGATGACAGAGAACGGTACCTTCATCATCAACGGTACCGAGCGCGTCATCGTCTCCCAGTTGCATCGTTCGCCGGGTGTCTTCTTCGACCACGACCGTGGCAAGACTCATAGCTCTGGCAAGCTGCTGTATTCCGCGCGCATCATTCCTTACCGCGGTTCCTGGCTAGACTTCGAGTTCGATCCGAAGGATGCCGTGTTCGTGCGTATCGACCGCCGCCGCAAGCTGCCGGCCTCGGTATTGCTGCGTGCGCTGAACTACAGCACCGAAGAAATCCTTGACGCCTTCTACGACACCAATGTTTTCCACGTGAAGGGTGAATTGCTATCGCTTGAGCTAGTCGCGCAGCGTTTGCGCGGAGAGATCGCGTCGTTCGACATCACCGACGGAAGCGGCAAGGTCATCGTCGAACAAGGTCGTCGTATCACTGCTCGCCATATCAATCAGCTCGACAAGTCCGGCATCAAGGAACTCGAGATGCCGATGGACTACGTGCTGGGCCGCACTGTGGCCAAGGCGATCGTGCATCCGGCGACTGGCGAGATCATCGCCGAGTGCAACACCGAGCTGACCGTCGAAGTGCTGGCCAAGATCGTCAAGGCGCAGGTGGTCCGCTTCGAGACCCTGTATACCAACGACATCGATTGTGGTCCGTTCATCTCCGACACCTTGAAGATCGATTCGACCACCAATCAGCTCGAAGCGCTGGTCGAAATTTATCGGATGATGCGTCCTGGCGAGCCGCCAACCAAGGACGCCGCTGAGACGCTGTTCAACAACCTGTTCTTCGCCTCCGAGCGTTACGATCTGTCAGCTGTCGGCCGGATGAAGTTTAACCGCCGTATCGGTCGCGCCGAGATCGAAGGTTCCGGCGTGCTGAGCCGCGAGGACATCGTTGCCGTACTCAAGACCCTGGTCGATATCCGTAACGGCAAGGGCATCGTCGACGACATCGACCACTTGGGTAACCGCCGCGTACGTTGCGTCGGCGAAATGGCAGAGAATCAGTTCCGTGTTGGCCTGGTGCGCGTGGAGCGTGCGGTCAAGGAACGTCTATCCATGGCTGAAAGCGAAGGCCTGATGCCGCAGGATCTGATCAACGCCAAGCCGGTAGCGGCGGCGGTGAAGGAGTTCTTCGGTTCTAGCCAGCTTTCACAGTTCATGGACCAGAACAATCCGCTTTCCGAAATCACCCACAAGCGCCGCGTTTCCGCGCTCGGCCCAGGCGGTCTGACCCGTGAGCGTGCCGGCTTCGAAGTGCGTGACGTACACCCGACCCATTACGGTCGTGTATGCCCCATCGAAACACCGGAAGGTCCGAACATTGGTCTGATCAACTCGCTGGCCGCCTATGCGCGCACCAACCAGTACGGCTTTCTGGAAAGCCCGTACCGTGTGGTCAAGGAAGGCGAAGTCACCGACGAGATCGTGTTCCTGTCAGCCATCGAAGAGGCTGACCATGTGATTGCCCAGGCGAGCGCAAAGCTGGAAGGCCGCAAGCTGGTCGACGAGCTGGTCGCCGTGCGTCACTTGAACGAATTCACCGTCAAAGCGCCGGAAGACGTGACGCTGATGGACGTATCGCCGAAGCAGGTGGTTTCCGTCGCGGCCTCGCTGATCCCGTTCCTTGAGCACGACGACGCCAACCGCGCACTCATGGGCTCAAACATGCAGCGTCAGGCCGTGCCGACCCTGCGTTCGGACAAGCCATTGGTAGGTACCGGGATGGAGCGCAACGTAGCGCGCGACTCCGGCGTCTGCGTCGTTGCTCGCCGTGGCGGTGTCATCGATTCGGTCGATGCCAGCCGCGTGGTTGTGCGCGTTCATGATGATGAGGTCGAGACGGGCGAAGCCGGTGTCGATATCTACAACCTGACCAAATACACCCGTTCCAACCAAAACACCTGCATCAACCAGCGTCCGCTGGTGAACAAGGGTGACGTGGTTCAGCGCGGGGACATCATGGCCGATGGTCCGTCTACCGATATGGGTGAGCTGGCCCTGGGTCAGAACATGCGCGTCGCGTTCATGCCCTGGAACGGCTACAACTTCGAGGACTCCATCCTCCTGTCGGAGCGCGTGGTTCAGGAAGACCGCTTCACCACTATTCACATTCAGGAGCTGACCTGCGTATCGCGTGATACCAAACTCGGCCCAGAGGAAATCACCGCGGATATCCCCAACGTGGGTGAGGCTGCGCTGAACAAGCTGGACGAGGCGGGCATCGTTTACGTGGGCGCTGAAGTTGGCCCGGGTGACATCCTGGTGGGCAAGGTCACGCCGAAGGGCGAAACCCAGCTGACGCCGGAAGAGAAACTGCTACGTGCGATCTTCGGTGAGAAGGCATCCGACGTGAAGGATACCTCCCTGCGTGTGCCGACCGGCACCAAGGGTACTGTCATCGACGTGCAGGTGTTCATCCGTGACGGCGTGGAGCGCGACTCGCGCGCGCTGGCCATCGAGAAGATGCAGCTCGACGAGATCCGCAAGGACCTCAACGAGGAGTTCCGCATCGTCGAGGGCGCCACCTTCGAGCGTCTGCGTTCGGCCCTGGTCGGCGCGACCGCCGAAGGCGGCGCAGGCCTGAAGAAGGGCGCCGTGATTACCGACGAGATCCTTGACGGTCTCGAGCATGGTCAGTGGTTCAAGTTGCGCATGGCCGACGACGCGCTCAACGAGCAGTTGGAAAAGGCCCAGGCCTACATTTCCGACCGTCGCGTGCTGCTCGACGACAAGTTCGAAGACAAGAAGCGTAAGCTGCAGCAGGGCGATGACCTAGCGCCGGGCGTGCTGAAGATCGTCAAGGTCTACCTGGCTATCAAGCGTCGCATCCAGCCGGGCGACAAGATGGCGGGTCGCCACGGTAACAAGGGTGTAGTCTCGGTGATCATGCCGGTGGAAGACATGCCGCACGATGCCAACGGTACACCGGTGGATATCGTACTGAACCCGCTGGGCGTACCTTCGCGGATGAACGTCGGTCAGATCCTTGAAACCCACCTGGGCCTCGCGGCCAAGGGCTTGGGCGAGAAGATCAACCTGATGCTCGAAGAGCAGCGCAAGGTTGCCGAGCTGCGCAAGTTCCTGCACGAGATCTACAACGAGATCGGCGGTCGTCAGGAAAGCCTGGACGATCTGAACGATCAGGAAGTGCTCGACCTGGCCAGCAATCTGCGCAAGGGTGTGCCTATGGCCACTCCTGTGTTCGATGGTGCCAAGGAGCGCGAGATTAAGGCCATGCTGAAACTGGCCGATCTGCCGGAAAGCGGCCAGATGCAGCTGTTCGATGGACGTACCGGCAACAAGTTCGAGCGCACCACTACCGTCGGCTACATGTACATGCTCAAGCTCAACCACCTGGTCGACGACAAGATGCATGCGCGTTCTACCGGTTCCTACAGCCTGGTTACCCAGCAGCCGCTGGGTGGTAAGGCACAGTTCGGTGGTCAGCGTTTCGGGGAGATGGAGGTCTGGGCGCTGGAAGCCTATGGCGCGGCCTACACCCTGCAGGAAATGCTGACTGTCAAGTCGGACGACGTGAACGGTCGGACCAAGATGTACAAGAACATCGTGGACGGCGATCACCGCATGGAGCCGGGTATGCCGGAGTCCTTCAACGTACTGATCAAAGAGATCCGTTCGTTGGGTATCGACATCGATCTGGAAACCGAATAACACGCGACGCATATCGGGAGCGAACGTTGGTTCGCTCCCTGCTCCGCTGGGAGGAAAGGCCTTGAAAGACCTGCTGAATCTATTGAAAAACCAGGGTCAAATCGAAGAGTTCGATGCCATCAAGATCGCGTTGGCGTCGCCCGAGATGATCCGTTCCTGGTCCTTCGGTGAAGTGAAGAAACCGGAGACCATCAACTACCGTACGTTCAAGCCCGAGCGCGACGGCCTGTTCTGCGCCAAGATCTTTGGTCCGGTCAAGGACTACGAGTGCCTGTGCGGCAAGTACAAGCGTCTCAAGCACCGCGGTGTGATCTGCGAGAAGTGCGGCGTTGAAGTTGCGCTGGCCAAGGTCCGCCGTGAGCGCATGGCGCACATCGAGCTGGCTTCCCCGGTCGCCCACATCTGGTTCCTGAAGTCGCTGCCGAGCCGTATCGGTCTGCTGCTGGACATGACTCTGCGTGACATCGAGCGCGTGCTTTATTTCGAGAGCTACGTGGTGATCGATCCGGGCATGACCACGCTCGAAAAAGGCCAGCTGTTGAACGACGAGCAGTACTTCGAAGCCCTCGAAGAGTTCGGTGACGACTTCGATGCCCGCATGGGTGCCGAGGCCGTGCGCGAACTGCTGCATGAAATCGACCTGGAGCACGAGATCGGCCGCCTGCGTGAAGAGATTCCGCAGACCAACTCGGAAACCAAGATCAAGAAGCTGTCCAAGCGTCTCAAACTGATGGAAGCCTTCCATGGCTCGGGCAACCTGCCTGAGTGGATGGTGCTGACCGTTCTGCCGGTGCTGCCGCCGGACCTGCGTCCGCTGGTACCGCTGGATGGCGGCCGCTTCGCGACATCCGATCTGAATGATCTGTATCGTCGCGTCATCAACCGTAACAACCGCCTCAAGCGCCTGCTCGATCTGTCCGCGCCGGACATCATCGTGCGCAACGAAAAGCGCATGCTGCAGGAAGCGGTCGACGCGCTGCTGGACAACGGCCGTCGCGGCCGTGCCATTACCGGTTCGAACAAGCGCCCGCTGAAATCCCTGGCCGACATGATCAAGGGCAAGCAGGGGCGTTTCCGTCAGAACCTGCTGGGCAAGCGCGTGGACTATTCCGGTCGTTCGGTTATCACCGTCGGCCCGACCCTGCGTCTGCACCAGTGCGGTCTGCCGAAGAAGATGGCCCTCGAGCTGTTCAAGCCGTTTATTTTCGGCAAGCTGGAAATGCGCGGCATGGCGACCACCATCAAGGCCGCCAAGAAGATGGTCGAGCGCGAGCTGCCTGAAGTTTGGGACGTTCTCGCCGAAGTCATTCGCGAACATCCCGTGCTGCTCAACCGTGCGCCGACCCTGCACCGTCTGGGTATCCAGGCGTTCGAGCCGGTGCTGATCGAAGGCAAAGCGATCCAGCTGCACCCACTGGTGTGTGCGGCGTACAACGCCGACTTCGACGGTGACCAGATGGCCGTTCACGTGCCGCTGACGCTGGAAGCCCAGCTGGAAGCGCGCGCGCTGATGATGTCGACCAACAACATCCTTTCGCCTGCTAACGGCGAGCCAATCATCGTGCCGTCGCAGGACGTGGTACTGGGTCTGTATTACATGACCCGCGAAGCCATCAATGCCAAAGGCGAAGGCCGGGTGTTTGCCGATCTGCAGGAGGTCGACCGCGTGTTCCGCGCCGGTGAGGCTTCTCTGCACGCGCGGGTCAAGGTGCGCATCAACGAGACCATCAAGGATCGTGACGGCTCCATTACCCGGAACACTCGCATCGTCGACACCACTGTCGGCCGTGCTCTGCTGTTCCAGATCGTTCCGGCCGGCATGGCGTTCGATGTGGTCAACCAGCCGATGAAGAAAAAGGCGATCTCCAAACTGATCAACTTGTGCTATCGCACGGTAGGTTTGAAGGACACCGTCATCTTCGCCGACCAGCTGATGTATACCGGTTTCGCCTACTCGACTATCTCCGGTGTGTCGATCGGTGTGAACGACTTCGTCATCCCCGATGAGAAGGCGCACATCATCGACGCGGCGACCGAAGAAGTGAAGGAGATCGAAAGCCAGTACGCGTCGGGCCTGGTGACTCAGGGCGAGAAGTACAACAAGGTGATCGACCTCTGGTCCAAGGCCAACGACGAAGTGTCCAAGGCGATGATGGCCAACCTCTCGAAAGAGAAGGTCATCGATCGCGACGGCAACGAAGCCGAGCAGGATTCGTTCAACTCGATGTACATGATGGCCGACTCCGGTGCTCGGGGCTCTGCTGCACAGATCCGCCAGCTGGCCGGTATGCGCGGACTGATGGCCAAGCCGGACGGTTCCATCATCGAGACGCCGATTACCGCGAACTTCCGTGAGGGTCTGAACGTACTCCAGTACTTCATCTCCACCCACGGTGCTCGTAAGGGTCTGGCCGATACCGCTTTGAAAACCGCGAACTCCGGTTATCTGACCCGTCGTCTGGTCGACGTGGCGCAGGATCTGGTAGTGACCGAGATCGACTGCGGAACCGAGCAAGGCCTGCACATGACTCCGCACATCGAAGGCGGCGACGTGGTCGAGCCGCTGGGCGAACGTGTGCTGGGGCGTGTGATTGCGCGTGACGTGCTCAAGCCGGGCACTGACGACGTGCTGGTGCCGGCGGGCACCTTGATCGACGAGCAATGGGTCGATTTCATCGAGCTGAACAGCATCGACGAAGTGATTGTGCGTTCGCCGATTGCTTGTGAAACCCGTTACGGCATCTGTGCCAAGTGCTACGGTCGCGATCTGGCCCGTGGTCACCAGGTGAACATCGGTGAGGCGGTAGGTGTTATTGCCGCGCAGTCCATCGGCGAGCCGGGTACTCAGCTCACCATGCGTACCTTCCACATCGGTGGTGCGGCGAGCCGGACCTCGGCCGTCGACAACGTAATGGTGAAGAACGGCGGTACCATTCGCCTGCATAACCTCAAATATGTAGAGCGTGCTGATGGCGCTCTGGTTGCCGTTTCCCGCTCCGGTGAGCTGGCTGTGGCGGACGACTATGGGCGCGAACGCGAGCGTTACAAGCTGCCCTACGGTGCGGTAATTTCCATCAAGGAAGGCGACAAGGTGGATGCCGGTGCCGTGGTCGCGAAATGGGATCCGCACACGCACCCGATCGTCACAGAGATGAAAGGTGTCGTGACCTTCGTTGGAATGGAAGAAAACATCACCATCAAGCGTCAAACCGACGAGCTTACCGGTTTGACTAACATCGAGGTGATGGATCCGAAGGATCGCCCGGCCTCAGGCAAGGACATTCGTCCAGCTATTAAGATGGTCGACGCCAGTGGCAAGGAGTTGTTGCTGCCGGGTACCGACGTGCCAGCCCAGTACTTCCTTCCCGCCAACGCGCTGGTCGGGGTGGCGGATGGTGCTGAGATCAACGTCGGTGACGTTATCGCGCGTATCCCGCAGGAAACCTCTAAGACCCGTGACATTACCGGTGGTCTGCCGCGCGTTGCCGACCTGTTCGAGGCGCGGCGTCCGAAGGAGCCATCGATCCTGGCTGAAATCAGCGGCACTATTTCGTTCGGCAAGGAAACCAAGGGCAAGCGCCGCCTGGTCATCACGCCAACCGATGGTACCGATCCTTACGAGGAGCTGATCCCGAAGTGGCGTCACCTCAACGTCTTCGAAGGCGAGCAGGTAAACAAGGGCGAAGTGATCTCTGACGGTCCAAGCAACCCGCACGACATCCTGCGTCTGCTGGGCGTCAGTGCGCTGGCCCGCTATATCGTCAATGAGATCCAGGACGTTTATCGTCTGCAGGGCGTGAAGATCAACGACAAGCACATCGAGACGATCCTTCGGCAGATGTTGCGTAAGGTCGAGATCAGCGAGTCCGGCGATTCTAGCTTCATCAAGGGCGACCAGATGGAGCTGACTCAAGTCCTGGAAGAAAACGAACGTCTGAGCGAAGAGGATAAGTTCGTCGCCAAGTACGTACGGGTGCTGCTGGGTATCACTAAAGCGTCGTTGTCCACCGAGTCGTTCATCTCCGCGGCGTCGTTCCAGGAGACTACTCGCGTGCTGACGGAAGCTGCGGTTACCGGCAAGCGCGACTACCTGCGCGGCTTGAAGGAAAACGTGGTCGTGGGTCGCCTTATCCCGGCTGGTACCGGTCTGCAGTATCACAGTGAGCGCAAGCGCAAGCGCGATGCTGAAAAGCCGGTTCGTGTGAGTGCTGATGAAGTAGAAGCGGCGCTGACCGAGGCGCTGAATTTCAGCGGCAACTGACTTGAGGTTCGCACCGACACGCGTCGGGGCGCGCCTTGACGGTGTGCGAGAAGCTCTTTAGACTCTTGTACCCCTAATTTGGCGGGGCTTTTCGCCCTGCCATTTTTCGTTTGTGTCGAAAGACAACAGTGGAGCTAGTAGATGGCAACGATTAACCAGCTGGTACGTCAGCCGCGCAAGCGCGTCGTCGAGAAGAGCGACGTGCCTGCGCTGCAGAACTGCCCGCAACGCCGTGGCGTGTGCACTCGCGTGTACACCACCACCCCGAAAAAACCGAACTCTGCACTGCGTAAAGTGTGCCGTGTTCGTCTGACCAACGGTTTTGAAGTCGCCTCCTACATTGGTGGTGAAGGTCACAACCTGCAAGAGCACAGCGTAGTGCTGATCCGTGGCGGTCGTGTAAAGGACCTTCCGGGTGTTCGCTACCACACCGTGCGCGGTTCGCTGGATACCTCCGGTGTCAAGGATCGTAAGCAGGGCCGTTCCAAGTACGGCGCCAAGCGTCCGAAATAATCAGCAATTTCTATTTATTTGAGTCGATAAGAGTAAGGTCGGGCGTAACCTCGTCGTTACAGTCCTGAGCTAACCTGAAGACCGTTTGAGGGCTTATCAATGCCAAGACGTCGTGTAGCAGCCAAGCGCGAGATCCTTGACGATCCGAAGTACGGAAGTCTGATTCTTGCCAAGTTCATGAACCACGTAATGGAGAGCGGCAAGAAAGCCGTTGCCGAGCGTATCGTTTATGGTGCTCTGGACAAGGTCAAAGAACGTAAGAACAGCGACCCCCTGGAAATCTTCGAAAAAGCACTCGACGCCATCGCTCCGCTGGTCGAAGTGAAGTCCCGCCGCGTAGGTGGTGCGACTTATCAGGTTCCGGTCGAAGTTCGTCCTTCCCGCCGTAACGCGTTGGCTATGCGCTGGTTGGTAGATGCAGCGCGTAAGCGTGGTGAGAAGTCCATGGCTCTGCGTCTTGCAGGTGAACTGGCGGATGCGTTCGAAGGTAAAGGCGCTGCTGTCAAGAAGCGTGAAGATGTGCACCGTATGGCCGAAGCCAACAAGGCCTTCTCGCACTACCGCTTTTAATTTTCAGCGTCAACAACTCGCGAGGGCTTTATGGCTCGTAATACTCCGATTAACCGCTACCGTAACATCGGTATCTGTGCGCACGTCGACGCAGGTAAAACGACAACGACGGAGCGGATTCTGTTCTACACAGGCCTCAGTCACAAGATGGGCGAAGTGCACGATGGTGCTGCGACCACTGACTGGATGGTCCAGGAGCAGGAGCGCGGTATCACCATTACTTCCGCTGCTGTCACCACTTTTTGGCAGGGTTCCCGCGGTCAGTTCGATAAGTACCGCGTAAACGTTATCGATACCCCTGGTCACGTTGACTTCACCATTGAGGTCGAGCGCTCTCTGCGTGTGCTTGATGGTGCGGTTGTTGTGTTCTGTGGCACCTCTGGCGTCGAGCCGCAGTCAGAGACCGTTTGGCGTCAGGCCAACAAGTATGGCGTTCCGCGTATCGTGTACGTCAACAAGATGGACCGTGCCGGTGCCAATTTCCTGCGCGTTGTTGGTCAGATCAAGCAGCGCCTCGGCCATACCCCGGTCCCGGTGCAGCTTGCGATCGGTTCGGAGGATAACTTCGAGGGCCAGATCGATCTGGTCAAGATGAAGGCGATCTACTGGAACGAGGAAGATAAGGGTACTTCCTATCGTGAGGAAGATATCCCAGCCGAGCTGCTTGAGTTAGCGGAAGAGTATCGCTCGAACATGGTTGAGGCTGCTGCCGAGGCCAACGAAGAGCTGATGAACAAGTACCTGGAAGGTGGCGAGCTTTCGATCGAAGAGATCAAAGAAGGCTTGCGTCAGCGTACCATCGCTTGTGAAATCGTTCCGGCCGTCTGTGGTTCGTCCTTCAAGAATAAGGGTGTACCGCTCGTTCTGGATGCTGTGATCGACTACCTGCCTGCGCCAACCGAGATTCCTGCCATTCAGGGTGTCAATCCTGATAACGAGGAAGAGACTGACGAGCGTCATGCTGATGATTCCGAGCCGTTCTCGGCACTGGCCTTCAAGATCGCGACTGACCCCTTCGTCGGTACTCTGACCTTTGCTCGCGTTTACTCCGGTGTTCTGTCGTCGGGCGACTCGGTAATGAACTCTGTCAAAGGCAAGAAAGAACGCGTTGGGCGGATGGTGCAGATGCATGCCAACCAGCGTGAAGAGATCAAGGAGTGCCGTGCGGGTGATATCGCTGCGTTGATTGGCATGAAGGACGTCACCACTGGTGACACCCTGTGCTCAATCGAGAAGCCGATCATTCTTGAGCGGATGGACTTCCCGGAGCCGGTAATTTCGGTTGCGGTCGAGCCGAAGACTAAGGCTGACCAAGAGAAGATGGGTATTGCACTGGGCAAGCTTGCTCAAGAAGACCCCTCGTTCCGCGTCAAGACCGACGAAGAAACTGGTCAGACCATTATCTCCGGTATGGGCGAGCTGCACCTGGACATCCTGGTGGACCGTATGCGTCGCGAGTTCAACGTCGACGCCAACATTGGCAAGCCGCAGGTTTCCTACCGCGAGAAGATTACCAAGTCTTGCGAGATCGAAGGCAAGTTCGTTCGTCAGTCTGGTGGTCGTGGCCAGTTCGGTCATTGCTGGGTGCGCTTTGCGCCTGCCGATGAGGGTCAGGAAGGTCTGCAGTTCGTCAACGAAGTGGTTGGTGGCGTGATTCCAAAGGAATACATTCCGGCGATCCAGAAGGGCATCGAAGAGCAGATGAAAAACGGCGTCGTTGCCGGCTATCCGCTGATCGGCCTGAAAGCGACAGTTTTCGATGGTTCCTACCACGACGTCGACTCCAACGAGATGGCGTTCAAGGTGGCGGCCTCCATGGCAACCAAGCAGCTATCCCAAAAGGGTGGCGCTGTAGTGCTTGAGCCGATCATGAAGGTCGAAGTTGTAACGCCAGAGGACTACATGGGTGACGTGATGGGAGACCTGAATCGTCGTCGCGGTTTGATCCAAGGTATGGAAGACTCGGTGTCCGGCAAGGTTATCCGTGCCGAAGTACCGCTGGGCGAAATGTTCGGTTACGCGACCGATGTTCGCTCCATGTCTCAGGGTCGCGCCAGCTACTCCATGGAATTCTCGAAGTACTCCGAGGCTCCGGCGAACATCGTCGAAGCGATCGTTAAAAAACAAGGTTGATTCAGCCCTTTAAGTAAGAGGTTTACTGTCG
>NZ_JAMOII010000030.1 GCF_024448985.1 Stutzerimonas stutzeri | reverse complement strand
GCATGATGCTCTGCTTCATCTCGCGTTCGAGGTCGAGAATGCGCTCGTTGTGCAACTGACGGCGAATCTCGTCGGCGCCGATTTCGCGCTCGACCTCGGCCTTGATGTTGGCAAAGCTGCGCTTGGCCCGACCGATCCAGAGGCCTGCGGTGCGCACCGCGCCGGGCAGACGCTCTGGACCCAGGACGAACAGCGCTACCAGGCCGACCAGCAGCAGTTCGGTGAAGCCGATATCGAACATGCCTCAGCTCTTCTTCGTCGGGTCTTCGACTTTGCGGGCCTCGGCATCGATGGTGTGGCTCTGCTTTTCCTCGACGCTGGGCTTTTCCTCATCGGTGCCCATCGATTTGCGGAAACCCTTGATGGCGTCACCCAGATCCGAGCCCAGGCCCTTGAGGCGCTTGGTGCCGAAGAGCATGACCACGATGAGCAGAACGATCAGGAGTTGCCAGATGCTGATTCCACCAAAACCCATGCTGCATTACTCCGAAGTTGACTATCAGGATTGTGGGCGTGCGGCTTTTTCCGCATGCCCGGAGAGACCGAATCGCCGGTCGAGTTCGTCCAGTACCGCCTGTGGATGTTGGTCTAGCGCAGCCAGCATCACCAGACTGTGAAACCACAGATCAGCGGTTTCATAGATCAGCTCGCTGGCATCACCGCTGATGGCGGCATCCTTGGCGGCCAGGATAGTTTCCACCGACTCTTCGCCGACTTTCTCGAGAATCTTGTTCAGTCCCTTGTGGTAGAGGCTGGCCACGTAGGAGCTGTCCGCCGCCGCACCCTTGCGGGCCTCCAGCACCTCGGCCAGGCGGGCAAGGGTGTCACTCATGTCGGTGCTCCGCATAGATCGCGTGGGGATCCTTGAGGACCGGTTCGACGGTTTTCCAGTCGCCGTTCTCGAAGACCCGGTAAAAGCAGCTTTCACGTCCGGTATGGCAGGCGATGCCACCGATCTGCTCGACCATCAGCACGATGACGTCGGCATCGCAGTCCAGGCGCAGTTCATGCAGTTTCTGCACATGACCGGACTCCTCGCCCTTGCGCCACAGCTTGCCACGCGAACGTGACCAGTAGATGGCACGGTTCTCCGTCGCGGTCAGCGTCAGGGCTTCGCGATTCATCCAGGCCATCATCAGGACGCGCCCGGTCCTGTAGTCCTGCGCAATCGCCGGGACCAGGCCATCGGTATTCCAATTGATTTCGTCCAGCCAGTTCATCGGCTTCTCCGTGCAATGCGCCAAGTTTGCCAGCCTCGCCGACCGCTGGCTATCGGCGTACGACGATGAACAGGCCGGCCGCCAGCATCAGCCAGGCCGGCCAAGCGGCGGTTGCTGTGAAAGTTTCGGCTCCGGCTGCCAGAACCGCGCCGCCAGCCAGCAGCGATGCGCCAATCAGTCGCAGCGGCCAGCCGTGGTGACGTTCGCGCCAGGGCGGTGCGGGATTGTTGGCATGGGGCTGTGACATGTGCTCGAGCAGCTCGCGGGTCATGCCGGCCAGATGCGGCAATTGTTCGATCTGCGCGTGGGCATTCTTCAGCAACTGCATGGGACTCATGCGTTCGCGCATCCAGCGCTCAAGGTAAGGCTGGCCGGTGGACCACAGGTCCAGTTCGGGATACAGCTCGCGGCCCAGTCCTTCGATGTTCAGTAGGGTTTTCTGCAACAGCACCAGCTGCGGCTGGACCTCCATATTGAAGCGCCGCGCCACCTGGAACAGGCGCACCAGCAACTGACCGAAGGAGATGTCCTTCAGCGGCTTTTCGAAAATCGGCTCGCAGACGGTACGGATCGCCGCTTCGAACTCGTTGACCTTGGTTTCCGCCGGCACCCAGCCCGAATCGATGTGCAGCTGCGCGACCTTGCGATAGTCGCGCTTGAAGAAAGCCATCAGGTTGCGCGCCAGGTAATCCTGGTCTTCAGGCGTCAGGCTGCCGACGATGCCGAAGTCCACCGCGATGTACTGCGGGTTCCACGGCTGATGAGTGCTGACGAAGATGTTGCCGGGGTGCATGTCGGCGTGGAAGAAGCTGTCACGAAAGACTTGGGTGAAGAAGATTTCCACGCCGCGCTCGGCCAGCTGTTTCATGTCCGTGCGCTGTTCGGCCAGGCGCTTCATATCGGTCACCGGCACACCGTAGATGCGCTCCATGACCAGCACCTGCGGGCGGCACAGGTCCCAGTAGACCTGTGGGATGTAAAGCAGCGGTGAGCCCTGGAAGTTGCGCTTGAGCTGGCTGGCATTGGCCGCTTCGCGCAGCAGGTCGAGTTCGTCGTAGATGGTTTTGGCGTAGTCGTCGACCACCTCCACCAAGTGCAGGCGGCGAGCCTCGGTAGACGCGCGTTCGGCAGTCTTGGCCAGCAGGAACAGCCAGGCGATGTCTTGGCTGATGATTGGCCGCAGATTCGGCCGGACCACCTTGACCACCACTTCTTCGCCGCTGCGCAGCTTGGCGGCGTGTACCTGGGCGACCGAGGCGGAGGCCAGCGGTTTGCTATCGAATCGCGCGAATATCTCGCCCACCGATGCGCCCAGCTGCCGCTCGATCAGGGCGGTGGCAACGGCCGAATCGAAAGGCGGTACGCGGTCCTGCAGCATCGCCAGCTCTTCGGCGATATCCAGCGGCAACAGGTCGCGGCGAGTCGAGAGAATCTGGCCGAACTTGATGAAGATCGGCCCCAGACCTTCCAGCGCCAGGCGCAGGCGCGCACCGCGAGACAGCACGCTGCGGCGCCGTGGCAGCCAGCGCCAGGGCAGCAGATAGCTGGAGGTGCGTAGCCACCAGGGCATCGGCAGGTCGAGGATGATGTCGTCCAGGCGGTAGCGGATCACCACCAGCAGGATGCGGAACAGGCGGCGGGTGGCGGCGAACAGCTTCATTCGGCTTGGTCTGGTTTCAGAGATTGGTTGAGTCGCTCGACTCGGGCTTCGAGTCGGTCGAGGTCGAGTTTGAGGCGGTCGAGTTCAGCGAAGCGGGCTTCGGCCTCGGCCATGCCGACCAGCGTTCGGGACTCTTCGCTGAGGTAGTCGGCGAGATTCTGGCGCAGGCTTTCGGCGCTTTGACGTGCCCAGGCGGTCTGGCCGCGCACGCCGGAGCCAAGCAGCTGAGCGCCGACCGGACCGAGCCAGCGCGAGACTTCGTATTCCCAGTCCAGTTCGAGATCCTGCAGCACTTCGGCAAGGCTTATCAGCAGCGCACTGTCGCCCTCGATCTCAACGTCCGGGCCGTGCAGGATCGCGGTCTTGTTACGACTGGTCGCCAGACGCAACAGGCTTGCGGCGGGCGCGCGCAGACGGCAATCAGCCTCGCTGCCCCAGTCGCCAGCCAGCCGCAGTCCTTCGCTATCGGCCAGCACGAACAGGCGCCAGGCGGGCGTCGCGCAGTCGATTTCGATGACGCGACCGCTCAGTCGGGCCAGCCGCGGCAAAGCGGTAGGGTCCAGGCGCAGGACGCGGTTGATGCCGCGCTCGGCCGCGGCCAGCAGGGCTGCGCGCAACATCAGGGCTTGATGCCGCGATGCAGGGCGACGATGCCGCCGGTCATGTTGTGATAGGTCACGCGCTCGAAGCCGGCTGTGGCCATCATGCCCTTGAGGGTTTCCTGGTCCGGGTGCATGCGGATGGATTCGGCCAGGTAGCGGTAGCTCTCCGAGTCATTGGTGATCAGCTTGCCCATCATCGGCAGCAGGCTGAACGAGTAGGCGTCGTAGGCCTTGGAGAACAGCTGGTTGGTGGGTTTGGAGAACTCCAGCACCAGCAGCCGCCCGCCGGGCTTGAGCACTCGCAGCATGGAGGCGATGGCGTCTTCCTTGTGGGTGACGTTGCGCAGGCCGAAGGCGATGGTGACCACGTCGAAGTGGTTGTCCGGGAAGGGCAGCTTCTCGGCGTCGGCCTGGACGAACTTGACGTTGCCAGCCACGCCCTTGTCCAGCAGCTTGTCACGCCCGACCTTGAGCATCGAGGCGTTGATGTCGGCCAGCACCACTTCACCGGTGGGGCCGACGAGGCGCGAGAACTGCCGGGTCAGGTCGCCGGTGCCGCCAGCGATGTCCAGCACGCGATTGCCGGGGCGTACGCCGGACAACTCGATGGTGAAGCGCTTCCAGAGGCGGTGCACGCCGCCGGACATCAGGTCGTTCATCAGGTCGTATTTGGCGGCTACGGAATGGAATACCTCGGCCACCTTGTGTGCTTTCTCGCTCTCCGGCACGTTCTTGTAGCCGAAGTGGGTGATGGGCTCTGCGTCATGCTCTTTGCGGGGATCGGTCATGTCACTGTCACCGGAAGAATGTGCGGGGCATTCTAAACCTAAAAGGCAGCAGTGAGCTTCAAGCGGCAAGCCTCAAGAAGATTTGTCCGATGGGCTCGGTCGCCGTGCAGCTTGCCGGCCTCGCAGACGATGTCTTCCTGCGGTCAGTGGTGACTCCGCTCCAGGAATTCCCGCGACAGGCGCGCCACTTCATCGAGGTGGGTTTCCAGCAGCCAATGACCGCCATCCTCGAGCAGGTGCAGCTCGGCGTTCGGTAGGTCGCGCAGGTAGGCTTTTGCCGAACCTTCGGGCATATAGCCGTCGCGAGGACCCCAAACGATAAGGGTAGGGGGCTGATGGTCGCGCAAGTAACTCTGATAGCGGGGGAACCAGGCCAGGTTATCCTTGAGTCCTGCGATCACCTGCACCGCAATTTCTTTGCGACGCGGTGTCATCAGTGCCCAATGCAGATGCCACAGATCTGGCGGGATGCGCTTGGCTAGCTCCGGCTCCACCTCGTTGAGAAATTCTTCCTTGAAGCCTTCGAGGCTGACGGCGTCGGTCAGTCCGGCGCGCGCCTGTGGGGTCGGGTTGGCGAAGAAGCGTTGCAGCGCGGCGTACTTGGGTCCCAGTTCATCCTCGTAGATATCGCCATTCTGCAGGATCAGCGCGGCAATGCGCTGCGGCTGGGCGATGGCCAGGCGCAGGCCGATCTGCGAGCCGAAGTCGTGCAGGTAGAGCGCAAAGCGCCCGACGCCCAGACGTCGGGTGAAACGATCAAGGAAGTCGGCGTAGCCGTCGAAATCGTAGGAGAAATCGTCCGGCGTCGCGCTGTATCCGCAGCCTGGGAAATCCGGTGCAAGCAACCGCCAGCGGTCGGCAAGCAGAGGCATATAGGCCCTGAATTCGTAGGACGAGCAAGGGTAACCATGAGGCAGTAGAACCACAGGTGCGTTCTGCGGACCGGCGGCTCGGTAAAAGACGTCGATACCGTCAAGTTCGAGACGGTGGTGGGTAACGCGCTTGGCAGGCATGGCGAAGGCTCCCGGTAGTCGTATGTGGCGGGTCTGTTGACTACGTTCGAACCTGAGCTTTGACCGCGCGCGCGTCGGCGCGCTCATCGGTTGTGCTGCCATTGGGCAGGAAGGTTAGGGTGGCCACGGGCACGGCTGAGTGATTGCCGTGGGGGGCGCGGCTGGAGAAGCGGGTGCGCAAACCCGACGAGCGAGTATCACTTCGGCAGTTGGCTGCAGCGCAACGCAGCCTAATTTACGTTTTAGAGCATCAATTTGACCGGCGAGATATCCGGGTCGCGGGATTTGCCGGCGCTGGCCAGAGCTTGGAGGTATTCATCCCATAGCGACTGCTGATTTCGCGACAGGTGATCGAGGTAGTCCCAGGTGTAGAGGCCGCTGTCGTGGCCGTCGCTAAAGGTCAGCTTCAGCGCGTACTGTCCGGCAGGTTCCACGCCTTCCAGCGCAACGTTGATCTTGCCGGTCTGCAGAATCGGATTACCGTGGCCCTGGACCTCAGCGGATGGCGAATGCACCCGTAGAAATTCGGCCGGCAGGCTGTAGCGCTCGTCGGCGCCGTATTCCAGCTCCAGGGTTTTCGAAGCCTTGCGGAGTTTGATCTGAGTGGGGATGCGCATGGGAATACTCCGTATGAGCTTGAAGCCTTAAGCCAAAGCCGGAAGCCTGTCTGCTGCTGAACGGGTCGTGCCGCTCCCTTCTTCCAGCTTCTGGCTCCCAACTCCCTGCTGCTTTTAAAGGATATACCGCGACAGATCTTCGTCTTCCGCCAGCTCGCCGAGATGCTCGTTGACGTAGGCGGTATCAATGCGGATCGGCTCGCCGTTCTGCTGCCCGGCCAAGTCGCCGGCGCTGAAGGAGACTTCTTCCAGCAAGCGTTCGAGCAGGGTGTGCAGGCGGCGGGCGCCGATGTTCTCGGTCTTCTCATTGACCTGCCACGCGATCTCGGCCAGACGCTTGATGCCGTCCTCGGCGAATTCGATATGCAGCCCTTCGGTCTTCAGCAGCTCACGGTACTGCTCGGTGAGCGAGGCGTGCGGTTCGGTGAGGATGCGCTCGAAGTCTTCCGGCGACAGCGCCTTGAGCTCGACGCGAATCGGCAGACGGCCCTGCAGCTCGGGCACCAAATCGCTGGGTTTGGAGAGGTGGAAGGCGCCGCTGGCGATGAACAGGATGTGATCGGTCTTGACCATGCCCAATTTGGTGTTGACCGTGCTCCCCTCGATCAGCGGCAACAGATCGCGCTGCACGCCTTCGCGAGAGACATCGGCGCCGCTGGTGTTACCGCGCTTGGCCACCTTGTCGATCTCGTCGATGAAGACGATGCCGTTCTGCTCAACCGCTTCCAGGGCGCGGGCCTTGAGCTCTTCCTCGTTGACCAGGCGCGCCGCTTCCTCGTCCCGCACCAGCTTGAACGCGTCCTTGATTTTCAGCTTGCGGCTCTTCTTCTTGCCCTTGCCCATGTTGGCGAAGAGATTCTGCAACTGACTGGTCATTTCCTCCATGCCGGGCGGGGCCATGATTTCGACGCCAGCAGGGCTGTCGGCGACCTCGATATCGATTTCTTTGTCGTCCAGCTGGCCCTCGCGCAAGCGCTTGCGGAACAGCTGGCGGGTGTTGGAATCGCTGCTCTGCACCGGCTCCTCACTGAAACCGACCGGGCGCGCCTGGGGTAGCAGGGCGTCGAGGATGCGCTCTTCGGCGGCGTCTTCGGCGCGGTGCTGCATCTTCTGCACTTCCTGCTCGCGCAGCATTTTCAATGCGGCATCGGCCAAATCGCGGATGATGGATTCGACATCACGGCCTACATAGCCGACTTCGGTGAACTTGGTCGCTTCCACCTTGATGAAGGGCGCGTTGGCCAGCTTGGCCAGACGACGGGCGATCTCGGTCTTGCCGACGCCGGTGGGGCCGATCATCAGGATGTTTTTCGGTGTGACTTCCGGACGCAGTTCGGCGGACAGCTGCATGCGCCGCCAGCGGTTGCGCAGGGCGATGGCCACGGCGCGCTTGGCGTCGTCCTGGCCGATGATGTGGCGGTTGAGTTCGTGGACGATCTCGCGGGGCGTCATGGACATATTCGGTACTCCGAAAGCGGACGCGCTCAGACGGCGCTGTCCAGTTCCTCAATGGTCAGGTTCTGATTGGTGAAGACGCAGATGCTGCCGGCGATGTTCAGCGCGGTCTCAGCAATATCCTGGGCGGACATATCGTCGCCACCCTTGCGCAGTAGCGCCATGGCCGCGGCCTGGGCGAAACCGCCGCCGGAACCCATGGCGATCAGGTCGTCTTCGGGCTGCACCACGTCGCCGTTGCCGGTGATGATCAGCGAGGCGTCCTTGTTGGCCACGGCGAGCATGGCTTCCAGCCGGCTCAGAGAACGGTCGGTGCGCCAGTCCTTGGCCAGTTCGACGGCGGCGCGCACCAGGTGGCCCTGGTGTTTTTCCAGCTGGCCTTCGAAGCGCTCGAAGAGGGTGAAAGCGTCGGCGGTGGCCCCGGCGAAACCGGCCAGCACCTGACCGTGATAGAGGCGACGGACCTTCTTGGCATTGCCTTTCATGACGGTGTTGCCCAGGGAAACCTGGCCGTCGCCGCCCATGACGACTTTGCCGTTGCGGCGCACTGAAACGATGGTGGTCAAGGAAAATTCTCCACGCGGCGGGGCGATGAATGCCCGAATGCGGTTGATATGGGGGAGGCGGCGAAGCTTTTCAACAGGCCAGATTTGCGCGGTCCGCTATCCGCAGCGTAGGGGCCCGCTTGCTGGCGATCTCGAGCACCGGGACGAGTTCGCTCCGGATGCTGCGTGTCGGATGCCGCGCACGATCTCGTAGGGCCGAACTTGTTCGGCCCATGCCAAACCTGTGGGGCCGAAATGAATTCGGCCTCGGGCGAGGTGCGGCGGAGTTCGTGCCCGGCTTCAGGCCGCGGCGATTACCTTGCGCAAACGCACCGGAATCGATTTCGCCGCCGGTACCTTGCTGCGCTTGGCGTGGTGCCAGACCGGCAGTAGCACGTTGCACTCGGGGTAGTAGCCGGCGCAGCAGCCTTCGGGAATGTCGTAGGGCGTCACGCGCAGCGGCCCGACCGCGCGATGCACGCCATCGTCAACTTCGGTCACCGCCTCGATCTGGTCGCCCTCGGCCAGGCCCAGGCGGACGATGTCGTTGCGGTTCATCATGATCACGGCGCGGGTGCCGTGGATACCGCGGAAGCGGTCGTTGTAGCCGTAGACGGTGGTGTTGAACTGATCGTTGCTGCGCAGCGTCATCAGTTGCAGCACGTTGTGTCGCTCGTGGCCGCCTTCTTCGGTGTCTGGGTCCGCCGCGAGCTCAGGCGGGCTGATGAAGTTGGCCTTGCCGGTATCGGTATCCCACTTGCGCTGGCTGGCGCCCAGGGGGCGATGGAAGCCGCCCGGCTCCATCATCCGTACGTTGAAGTCATGGAAGATTTCCGGATAACTCTCGGCGATGGCAGCGCGGATCAGGTTGTAATCGCCAACCCAGGCGTCCCAATCGAGATTCGGATTGTCCACCAGCGTCGCCTTGGCCAGCCGCGCGACGATGGCCGGCTCGGACAGCAGCAACTCACCGGCGGGCTCGGCTGCCCCGCGCCAGGCCCGAATGCAGCCGGTGCTGTCTTCGGTGGTGTTGCGCTGCTCGCCGGTGGCCTGGCGATCGACCTCGGTACGGCCCAGGCACGGCAGAATGTATGACACCTCGCCGGTAACCAGATGATTGCGATTGAGCTTAGTGGACACCTGCACCGAAAGGCGCAGCTTGCGCCAGGCCGGTTCGATCTGCGAAGAGTCCGGCACTGCGCGCACGAAGTTGCCGCCCATGGCGACGAAGCCCTTGATACTGCCGTCGAGAATACCTTCGCAGGCTTCGACCGTATTCACGCCATCCTCGCTCGGCGGTTCGAAGCCGAATTGCCGGCGTAGGTTGTCGGCCGGCACCTTCGCTGCCTTTTCGGTGATGCCCACGGTGCGCTGCCCCTGTACGTTAGAGTGGCCGCGCACGGGCAAAATGCCGGCGCCTTCCTTGCCCATGTTGCCGCGCAGCAATAGCAGGTTGACCAACATCTGCACCGCCTCCACCCCATGGCGGTGCTGGGTGATGCCCATGCCATACGCGACGATCACCCGCTGGCAGCTGGCGTAGGCAGCCGCGGCGGCTTCCATCGCCGTGCGACTGAGGCCTGCACGGCGCTCCAGCACCGGCCAGGCGTAGCTGCGCACGCGCTGCTCGAAAGCCTCGTAACCGTGGGTGTGCTGCGCGATGAAATCGACGTCGAGTACCCGTGGCCTGCCAGCCGCTTGCGCCTCGTCGTCCATGGCGAGCAGGGCTTTGCAGACTCCAGTGACAGCAGCGATATCTCCGCCAATCGCCAGCTGGTGATATTGGGTGCTGATCACCGTGCTGTCCGGCGTGAGCATTTCCCTGGGTGATTGCGGATTGACGAAGCGCTCAAGGCCGCGCTCGCGGATCGGATTGAAGGTGACGATCTCGGCGCCGCGCTCGCGGGCAGCTTGCAGCTCGTGGAGCATACGCGGGCTGCTGGTGCCGGTGTTCTGGCCGAAGAAGAACAACCCATCGGTCTTCTCCATGTCGTTCAGGGTGACGGTCGCCACCGGCACGCCGATGCTCTCTGGCAGCGCCACCGAGGTGCTCTCGTGGCACATGTTGGAGCTGTCCGGCAGGTTGTTGGTGCCGTACATCCGCGCCAGCACGCCATACATGTAGGCGGTTTCCAGCGAGGCCCGGCCGGACATGTAAAAGACCACCTGGTTGGGGTCCGCCATGGCTTTCAGTTCCTGGCCGATCTCGGCGAAGGCCGCATCCCAGCTGACCGGCTTGTATGTGTCGCTGGCGGCGTCGTAACGCATGGGGTGGGTCAGGCGGCCCTGCTGTTCCAGATCGAAGTCGGTCCAGTTGAGCAGCTCGGCGACGCGGTGGGCAGCAAAGAATTCCGGGCCGCAGCGGCGGCTGGTGTTTTCCCAGGCTGTGGCCTTGGCGCCGTTCTCGCAGAACGACAGGGGCCGCGACGGGTGCGGCTTGGCCCAGGCGCAACTGACGCAGGCGAAACCATCGATGGGTTTGTTCTGCTTGAGCAACAGCGAGGCGCCGGCCAGCGGTATCTTCTCGCGGATCAGGATATTGGCGACCGAATAGGCCGAACCCCAGCCGCCGGCAGGTGCGTGGTAGGGCTTGAAGGTTGGCTGGCTCACGTCGATCTCCTGTGCTCTTGTTATGGAGGCGCATGAAGTTACGACGTGGGGACTAAGTGATCGTTCACCCTTATCGGTACTAGGGTTATACGGCTTGTTACAAGCCTTATTGCAATGCGAAATCCAGCTGGCGCCAGGCTTCGTAGACGGCCACTGCCACCGTGTTGGAAAGGTTCAGGCTGCGGCTGTCGGGCCGCATCGGTAGGCGCAGTCGCCGTTCGTTGGGTTGTGCGTCGCGGATTTCCGGTGGCAGTCCGCGGCTTTCCGGGCCGAACAAAAAGGCATCGCCGCGCTGGAACTGCACTTGATGAAAAGGCTGCGAGCCTTTGGTGGTGAACGCGAACAGGCGCGTCTGGCCGATGCTAGCTAGGCAACTGCTCAGATCGGCGTGGCGTTGCAGCGGCGCGTACTCGTGATAATCCAGGCCCGCCCGGCGCAAGCGTTTGTCGTCGAGCTCGAAGCCCAGCGGTTCGATCAGGTGCAGGCTGCAGCCGGCATTGGCGCAGAGCCTGATAATGTTGCCGGTATTCGGCGGAATTTCCGGCTGGAAAAGGATCACATGGAACATGCGCGTCACCGACTCTGAAAACGACCGGCATTCTACTGCGGCAGGCGACCCTGCGCCGCACGATCCGCGACCTCGTCTGCGTCGGCGCTTTTTCGCCTCGCTGGTGCTGATCGGGCTGCTGGTAGGCGCTATGATCGGGCGGGTCACGGCGCCGGGGCCGGTGCAGTTGCTGCGTGCCGAGCCGATCGCCGGTGGGCTGCAGCTGTGGTTCGATCGCGAGCCGGAGCTCTACAGCCAGGACGTGGATGGGGCGGTGGGCATGTTGTTCCAGGCGCAGGGCAGCGCCGAGGACGGACGGCTTGATATCGGCGGCACCAATGTGGGTTGGCGCCTGCAAACGACGGAGAACGGATTGTTGCTGCACTTCGTGGCAACCAGGCCCTTGGTGGCCGAGTCGGATGGCCAGGAAGTCGACGGTGACTGGCGGTTGGACGTGCGGGTCGCACCGCGCTGATGGCGCAACCCGGTATGTATCGGTCGGTCAGTTGTCTTCGCCTTCGTCGTCTTCGCTACCGTCCACGCCCATCCCCAGCTCCTTGATCTTGCGCGTCAGGGTGTTGCGCCCCCAACCCAACAGCAGAGCGGCGTCGCGTCGCCGTCCGGCGGTGTGTCGCAGGGCTGTTTCGATCATGATCCGCTCGAATGCCGGCACCGCTTCGTCGAGCAAACCTGATTGGCCGCGTGCCAGTGCAAGATCGGCCCATTGATGCAGCGCCTGTTCCCAGTTATGCGCCGGTAGGGCGTCGGCAGGCTGATTGAGCAGCTCCGGTGGCAGGTCGCTCACATGCACTTCGCGCCCAGAGGCCATAACCGTGATCCAGCGGCAGGTGTTCTCCAACTGACGCACGTTGCCGGGCCATGGCAGGTTCTGCAGATATTCCTCGGTCTCACTCTTGAGCAGCTTGGTCTCGACGGCCAGCTCCTGCGCGGCCCTGGCTAGGAAGTGCTGCGCGAGCGTCGGAATGTCTTGGCGTCGATCGGCCAAGCGCGGGATGTGAATGCGAATGACGTTCAGGCGGTGGAACAGGTCTTCGCGAAACTTACCGGCCTGTACCAGCGTTTCCAGGTCCTGGTGCGTCGCGGCAATGATGCGAACATCGACCCGAACCGGCGTGTGACCGCCGACGCGGTAGAACTCGCCGTCGGCGAGCACGCGCAGCAGGCGGGTCTGGGTGTCGGCCGGCATGTCGCCGATCTCGTCGAGAAACAGGGTGCCGCCATCGGCCTGCTCGAAACGCCCACGGCGCTGGTTGGCGGCGCCGGTAAAGGAGCCTTTTTCGTGGCCGAATAGCTCCGACTCCATCAGGTCCTTGGGAATCGCCGCCATGTTCAGGGCGATGAATGGCGAAGCGGCGCGCGGGCTGTGGCGGTGCAGGGCATGGGCGACCAGTTCCTTGCCGGTGCCTGACTCACCGTTGATTAGCACGGTGATGTTGGAATGCGAAAGGCGGCCGATGGCACGAAAGACTTCTTGCATGGCAGGCGCCTCGCCGATGATTTCCGGCGTGTGGTGGCGGCTGACGGGCTCCTTGAGCTGCTCCTGTTCTTGCGCGTGCTGATGGGCGCGCTTGACCAGCGACACCGCATCGTCGACATCGAATGGCTTGGGCAGGTACTCGAATGCGCCGCCCTGGTAGGACGCCACTGCGCTGTCCAGATCCGAATGGGCGGTCATGATGATCACCGGCAGACGCGGATAGTGCTCACGGATCTGCGATAGCAGGTCCAGGCCGCTGATGCCCGGCATGCGGATGTCGGAGATGATCACATCTGGTTGCTGCCGCGCCAGTCGGCTCAGCATGCCGTCGGCGCTGTCGAAGCTCTGCGTGGCCATGCCTTCCTGCTGCAGGGCCTTTTCCAGTACCCAGCGGATGGAGCGATCATCGTCGACGATCCAGACGTTTTCACTTTGGCTCATGCTGATGGGCTCCTTGTTCCAGCGGCAGGAAGATCGAGAACGCGGTGTGCCCCGGATGGCTCTCGCATTCGATCAGGCCCTGGTGCTGACTGATAATGTTCTGGGTGATAGCAAGCCCCAGGCCGGTGCCGTCGGGACGCCCGCTGACCATGGGGTAGAAAAGCGTGTTCTGCAATTCGGCCGGGATCCCAGGACCGTTGTCGATGAACTCGATGCGCGTCACCAGGCGGTGGCGGACGTGCCCGATGGTGAACTGACGCAGTGTGCGGGTACGCAATGTCAGGCGGCCCAACCCCAGTTCCGTCTGGCCGGCAAGTGCCTGCATGGCGTTGCGCATGATGTTGAGCACGGCCTGGATCACCTGCTCGCGATCTAGCAGCACCTCGGGAATGCTCGGGTCATAATCGCGCACCAAAATGAGGCGACCCTGGCTTTCTGCCTGGATCAGGCTGGCGACATGTTCGAGCACTTCGTGAATGTTAGTCATCGTCAGGGATGGCAACTTGTTCGAGCCGAGCATCCGGTCGACCAGGTTCCGCAGGCGGTCGGCTTCCTCGATGATTACCTCTGTGTAGTCCTTCAAGTGTTCCTCGGGCAGCTCCCGCGCAAGCAGTTGCGCCGCGCCACGGATACCGCCGAGTGGATTCTTGATTTCGTGGGCCAGGCCCCGGACCAACATTCTTGTGGTCTCGTGTGTGGACAGCTGCGCCTCCTCCTTGGTTATGCGCAGCAGTCGATCACGCGGCAGCACCTCCAGCAGCAGCATGGTTTCCTGGCGGGTCAGCATCGGCGTGACCGCGTAATCCACGGTCAGCGTCTGGCCGTTGGTAGAGGTCAGCGTTGCCTCGCGCTTGGTAAAGGGGTGTGCCTGTTCGACGGCTTGGCGCAGAGCCGCCAGCGCTTCGGGCGATTCGGTGAAAAGTTCGCTGATGAACTGGCCGTGGCTACGTTGGCCACTGACCGCCAGGAGCATCTCCGCTGCTGGATTCATGTACTCCAGGCGCAAGCGCGAGTCGAGCAGCAGGGTCGCGGTGGTCAGGTTCTCGATCAGCAGGCGCTGTATGGCTTCGTTGATCATGGCTTTCTGCATCCGTTAGGTCTTACGGCAAATGCAAGAAGCAAACCAATCAGACTGTGTGAAAAATACAGCGCTCGGTTATGCCGCGTTAAAAACAGGCTCGGATGCGAGCCCAGTCGGAATGCTCATTTACAGCTCGTAAACTCGCGTGCGAGCCCAGCCCGCTTCCTCGCCTGTTTTTGTGGGGACGCCTAGTTCTTGCCTAACCTTTGCTCGCTACATTTTCACACGGGCCGCAAGGCGCCCTTTTTTTCATGCGGGCGCCGTCTACCCCGACGCTCCAAAGCAGAGCATGGCAGCGAGGCGGTGGAGCGAGGTAGGCTAATGCCGTCTATGCACCATTGCAGTGCATAGAATGGTCACAGAAAGGGCACGAAGGGAATATCTTTCTTTTCCTTGGGTTTGTCCTTCAGCGGACATTCGGGCCGCACGCCGTATTCGGCCTTTTTGCAGGGGTTGGCCATGCGCCGCTGCACAAGAGAGGTGCGCAGGAGATGAAAGGTGCGAGGTGGGCTGCTTTGCAGTGTCTGCCCCTCGCCGTCGATTACCTCCACGATCAGCTGGTGGCTGCCGCGGTCGAGGTTCCCTAACGCGAAAACGGGCTCGCTGCTAGGCGACGCGGCCGGGATGCCATCGAGCAGGAGGCGGTAGAAATGGCCGGGCTGCAAGGCGGGATCGCTGGTGACGTGGACGGTTAGTTCGCCGGCATTGTTGCGCAGCGTAGTGTCGTGTTCAGGCTGAACGATTTCGAGCAGCTGGTAAGTGAACTTAATTTCGCGCGGCGCCTTGCTTGGCCTAGCCGGTGGCGCCGTCGGCTGAGCGGGCATGCTGTTGATTGGTCTAGTCTCGACCGGTTCGGCTGCCCGACCACCGGGGCGGTCGGTGAATACGCGTTTGCCATGCTCGTCGATGTACGTATACACGCCAGCAGTAGCAGGCATGGCAGCAGTCAAGAGCAGGACGGCCAGTAACGGCTGAACAATCTTCAAGATGCTGGCTTCGGTGTTGGTTTCGGCGCAGGTGCCGGGCGCAGCGCCGGGCTGGATGTGTTGACCCGTTGCACGGTGAATTCTTCAGCGCTGCGCTGTACTACCTGATCACCATTTAGCACCTCGACTTCCAGCAGGTGGGTGCCGCGATCGACATTGCTTAGCTGTAGCGATGTATTGCTACTCGGCGCCGCCTGGGGGATGCCATCGAGCAGAAAGCGTATTCGGTGTTCCCGGCGCAGTGGAGGGTTGAGCTGGGCCGTGACGACGAAAGTGCCATTGTTGGCGCGCAGCGCCTGCTCATCGGGAATCCCGCCGATCGTCAGGCTTCGGTAAGGCTGCTGCTGTTCGCCCTGTTGGTCATCAGGCAGTGGCGGCGGTGGCTCGGGCGTCTTGATATTCACGGTATTGGCTGGAGGCAACTTCACCGCGTCCGCCGCAACGCCGTCCGGCGGCTGGTTGGTGAAGACGGTGTTGCCCTTGTCATCGGTGTATTTGTAGATCTGCGCCAAGGCGGGGGCCGTGACGAGTATGAGCAGGCTGAACAATGCGATGCGCATGGGGGAGCTCCGCAGGGTGGGATGCGGCAAGCCTACATCGCCCAGGTTTCCAGGCAAGTCTGTTTGGTGGGATTTGCGAACGCCGGCTTAAAGCTGCCGAAACGAACAAGGCCTCCCGAAGGAGGCCTTGTCGTCATGCCGGAGCCTGGATCAGACGCTGTAGTACAGGTCGTATTCCAGCGGATGCACGAAGGTGCGGACCTTGATTTCTTCCTCGCTCTTGAGCTCGAGGTAGGCATCGATGAAGTCATCGCTGAACACACCGCCCTTGGTCAGGAACGCGCGGCCCTTGTCGAGTTCTTCCAGGGCTTCCTTCAGGCTGCCGCACACCTGCGGGATCAGCTTGCCTTCTTCCGGCGGCAGATCGTACAGGTTCTTGTCAGCTGCATCGCCAGGGTGAATCTTGTTCTGGATGCCGTCCAGGCCAGCCATCAGCAGTGCGGCGAAGCACAGGTAGGGGTTGGCAGCCGGATCCGGGAAGCGCGCTTCGATACGGCGGGCTTTCGGGCTGGACACGTACGGGATACGGATCGAGGCGGAACGGTTACGGGCCGAGTAGGCCAGCATCACTGGTGCTTCGAAGCCCGGAACCAGACGCTTGTAAGAGTTGGTCGACGGGTTGGTGAAGCCGTTCAGCGCCTTGCCGTGCTTGATGATGCCGCCGATGAAGTACAGAGCGGTCTCGGACAGGCCGGCATAGCCTTCGCCGGAGAAGGTGTTCTTGCCATCCTTGGAGATGGACATGTGCACGTGCATACCCGAGCCGTTGTCGCCGTACAGTGGCTTGGGCATGAAGGTCGCGGTCTTGCCGTAGGCATCGGCGACGTTATGCACGCAGTACTTCAGGGTCTGAACTTCGTCAGCCTTGGCGACCAAGGTGTTGAATTTCACACCGATTTCGTTCTGACCAGCGGTGGCCACTTCGTGATGGTGCACTTCAACGACCAGACCCATTTCTTCCATGGCGTTGCACATGGCGGTACGGATTTCATGGTCGTGGTCGCACGGCGGAACCGGGAAGTAGCCACCTTTGACGGCTGGGCGGTGCCCCTTGTTGCCACCTTCGACGTCCTGGTCGGTCATCCAGGAGCCTTGCTCAGAGTAGATCTTGAACATGGAGCCGGAAATGTCGGACTTGAACTTCACTTCGTCGAAGATGAAGAACTCCGGCTCCGGGCCGACGAACACGGTGTCGCCGATGCCGGTGGACTTGAGGAATTCTTCGGCGCGCTTGGCGATGGAGCGCGGGTCGCGGTCGTAGCCCTGCATGGTGCTCGGCTCGACGATATCGCAGACCAGGATCAGGGTCGGCTCTTCGGTGAAAGGATCCAGCACGGCGGTTTCATCGACCGGCATCAGGATCATGTCGGAAGCTTCAATACCCTTCCAGCCATGGATGGAAGAGCCGTCGAACATCTTGCCATGTTCGAAGAAGTCTTCATCGTGAGCATCACGAGCCGGAATGGTGACGTGGTGCTGCTTGCCCTTGGTGTCAGTGAAGCGCAGATCAATCCACTTCACATCGTAATCTTTGATCAGTTGAAGCGACTTCGACATGGTGTTCTCCAAATAGTGGAAGCGCTGACAGGGGATGCTTCCGAAGCAGGGTGAAGCCGGGCGGCGATGTTCCGCCAAGGCAACCTGCCTCACAAGAGAGCAAATTGCATGCCAGTGCTCCGTCTTGGGTCCGGGCGCCTGAAATTGAAGGGCTGTTGTAAACGTCGGTGTCTCGGTGATGCGTGCTGTCCGCTTTGTGCACTTAATTGGTGCGTCGCTTTCTGGCTTTGTTCAATTTAAGTGCAATTGCAGGTCTGGAGAAAACTGACTAAAGCTTGATCAGTTCCGCTATACTCCGCCCCCCTCTTTTTACGCCATATCGGCGCGCGCTGTTACATGAAGCTGATCGTCAAGGTTTTCCCCGAAATCACCATCAAGAGCCCGCCGGTGCGCAAGGGCTTCATTCGTCAACTGGCGAAGAACATCCGCGCCGTGCTGCGCGACCTCGATCCCGAACTGCGGGTGGAAGGCGTGTGGGACAACGTTGAGGTGGAAACCGTGCGCAGCGAGCCAAAGCTGCTGCGCGAGATGATCGAGCGCCTGCGCTGCACGCCGGGCATCGCTCATTGCCTGGAAGTCCATGAGTACCCGCTGGGCGATCTGGACGATATCGTCGAGAAGTGCAAAGCGCACTTCGCCGACCGGCTGGCCGGCAAGATATTCGCCGTTCGCTGCAAACGCGGCGGCAAACATCCGTTCAGTTCGATGGATGTCGAGCGCCATGTCGGCAGTCGTTTGCGTGAGGAGTGCGGCGCTGCGGGAATTTCGCTGAAAGCGCCGGAAATCGAAGTGCGGATGGAAATTCGCGACCAGCGTCTGTTCGTCATCCATGCCCAGCATGACGGCATCGGCGGCTATCCGCTGGGTGCGTTGGAGCAGTCCCTGGTGTTGATGTCTGGTGGTTTCGACTCCACCGTCGCGGCTTATCAGATGATGCGCCGCGGGTTGATGACGCATTTCTGCTTTTTCAACCTCGGTGGCCGCGCCCATGAGCTGGGCGTAATGGAAGTCGCCCACTATTTATGGAAGAGATACGGCAGCTCGCACCGTGTGCTGTTCATCAGCGTGCCGTTCGAGGAAGTGGTCGGCGAGATCCTCGAGAAAGTCGACAACAGTCAGATGGGCGTGGTGCTCAAGCGCATGATGCTGCGAGCGTCCACGCAGATCGCCGAGCGCCTGCACATCGATGCGCTGGTCACCGGCGAGGCGATTTCCCAAGTCTCCAGCCAGACGCTGCCTAATCTTTCGGTCATCGACTCGGCCACCGACATGCTGGTGCTGCGCCCGCTGATCGCCGCGCACAAGCAAGACATCATCGATACCGCGTTCGAGATCGGCACCGCCGAGTTCGCCAAGAACATGCCTGAATATTGCGGCGTGATCTCGAAGAATCCGACCACCCGCGCCAAGCGCTACCGCGTCGAGCACGAAGAAAAGCAGTTCGACATGCAGGTGCTCGAGCGCGCTCTGGAAAATACCCGCCAGGTCGCCATCGACCGAGTGATCGACGAGCTGGGCGAAGATATTCAGGTCGAGGAAGTAGTCGAGGCGACAGCCAGTCAGGTCATCCTCGACATCCGTCACCCCGATGCGGCCGAGGACGAACCTCTGCAACTTCCTGGCATCGAAGTGCAAACGCTACCCTTCTATGCGCTGAATAACCGTTTCAAGGAACTGGATGCCAATCGCCAGTACCTGCTGTATTGCGATAAAGGTGTCATGAGTCGCCTGCATGCTCATCACCTGCTGAGCGAGGGGCATGTCAATGTGCGCGTTTATCGTCCGAGCTAAACAGCCCGGCCTGCTGGGCGGCAGTATCCGTCACCGCCCTCCCGACCCGCTTCGTGGCTGTATTGCCGCGACATGTCGTTAACGATCTGTACTTCTTTCATCTGATTTTTCGCGTTGGCCGCTCGATGCATTTGCAGAGCAGCCCGACCCAACTACGAGACCACTACTGTGATCGAGAATCTACGCAACATCGCCATCATCGCCCACGTTGACCATGGCAAGACCACCCTGGTCGACGCCCTGCTGCGTCAGTCAGGCACCCTGGAGCGCAGCGAGCTCAACGACGAGCGCGTGATGGACAGCAACGACCAGGAAAAAGAGCGTGGCATCACTATCCTGGCGAAAAACACCGCCATCAAATGGAGCGGCTACAACATCAACATCGTCGACACCCCCGGCCACGCCGACTTCGGTGGTGAAGTGGAGCGCGTGATGTCGATGGTCGACTCCGTGCTGCTGGTGGTGGACGCCCAAGACGGCCCGATGCCGCAGACTCGTTTCGTGACCAAGAAGGCATTCGAAGCCGGCCTGCGTCCGATCGTGGTGATCAACAAGGTCGACCGTCCGGGCGCACGTCCGGACTGGGTCATGGACCAGATCTTCGACCTGTTCGACAATCTCGGCGCCACCGAAGAGCAACTGGATTTCCAGGTCGTCTACGCCAGTGCCCTGAATGGCATTGCTGGTCTCGACCACAGCGACATGGCCGAAGACCTGACCCCGCTGTACCAGGCCATCATTGACCACGTACCGGCCCCGCAGGTCGATATTGACGGCCCGTTCCAGATGCAGATTTCGGCGCTGGATTACAACAGCTTCCTCGGCATCATCGGCGTGGGCCGCATCGCCCGTGGCAGGGTCAAGCCGAACACCCCGGTGGTGGCCATCGACGTCGACGGCAAGCGCCGCAACGGTCGTATCCTCAAGCTGATGGGCCACCACGGCCTGCACCGCGTCGACGTTGAAGAAGCCACGGCCGGTGACATCGTCTGCGTCAGCGGCATGGATCAGCTGTTCATCTCCGACACCCTCTGCGACATCAACAACGTCGAGGCCATGAAGCCGCTGACCGTCGATGAGCCGACCGTTTCCATGACCTTCCAGGTCAACGATTCTCCGTTCTGCGGCAAGGAAGGCAAGTTCGTCACCAGCCGTAACATCAAGGAGCGCCTGGACAAGGAGCTGCTCTATAACGTGGCCCTGCGCGTCGAAGAAGGCGATTCGGCGGACAAGTTCAAAGTCTCCGGTCGCGGCGAGCTGCACCTGTCGGTACTGATCGAAACCATGCGTCGTGAAGGCTTCGAGATGGCCGTGGGTCGTCCAGAAGTGATCATCCGCGAAGTCAATGGCGCCAAGCACGAGCCGTTCGAGAACGTCACCATCGACATCCCTGAGGAAAGCCAGGGCAAGGTCATGGAAGAGATGGGCCTGCGTAAGGGCGACCTGAGCAACATGGTCCCGGATGGCAAGGGCCGTGTTCGCCTGGAGTACAACATTCCGGCCCGTGGTCTGATCGGTTTCCGTAACCAGTTCCTGACCCTGACCAACGGCGCAGGCATCCTGACCTCGATCTTCGACCGTTACGACGTAATGAAGTCCGGCCACATGTCCGGCCGTCAGAACGGCGTACTGGTTTCGATCGATACTGGTAAGGCGCTGACCTACTCGCTGGAAACCCTGCAGGCGCGCGGCAAGCTGTTCGTCGAGCACGGCCAGGAAATCTACAACGGTCAGATCGTTGGCCTGAACAGCCGTGATAACGACCTTGGCGTAAACCCCACCAAGGGCAAGAAGCTCGACAACATGCGCGCTTCGGGCAAGGACGAAACCATCGCCCTGGTCCCGCCGGTCCGCTTCACCCTTGAGCAAGCACTGGAATTCATCCAGGACGACGAGCTCTGCGAAGTCACGCCGAAGTCGATCCGTCTTCGCAAGAAGATCCTCGACGAAGGCGAGCGTAGCCGCGCTGCGAAGAAAGCCAACAAGGCTTGATTCCCGCTTAGCTGCAGCAAAAAGGCGCCTTATGGCGCCTTTTTGCTGCGCGCAATACGCTGACATCTCATCTGCTTTGCGTTTGGTTCCGTCCTCGGAAAACTAAATTGTCCTGAAATGTGAGCCCGTTGCGCTTCTGCAGCCGCCTTTGGACTGGCGGTAGTTGTGCGTAGCGGCACATCGCCTCAGTATCGCCGCCCTCCGCTTTACCGAACCAAGGATGGTTGCGATGCTCCCGCTGTTGTTCGTCGCTTTTGTCTCAGTCTTTTTGTTCTTCGCGGGCTCCGCGTCAGCCCAGGTTCCACCCTCTGGCACGCCGCTTCCCGGCGAACGCGACCTCATTCGTGATCGCCAGGAGCGACTGTTAGATCTGCAACGCCAACGCCTGGAAGACTTGCAGCAACTGCCTGGGCGCGATGCCGTCGAACCCGAACAGGTACAGGATGACCAGCGCTGCTTCGACATCCACACCATCAGCCTCAAGGGCGCCACCCTTGTTTCAGCGCAGCAGCAAGCGACACTGGTGCAGCCTTATCAAGGTAAATGCCTGGGCGCCAACCAGCTCAACGCGCTGCTGAAAGCGATCACCCAGTTCTATATCGACCGCGGCTACGTCCTAAGCTCCTGACTCATTCCACGGCAACGAAGTTTTTCAAAGGTGATGAAGCGGTTCAGCACTTTGGAAAGCATGGTTCGGAATTGATGGATGCATTTGGTCGGAGTTCTTATAATCTTAAGAGCTATCTACATGATGCAAATCATGTAATTAAAAACGGAACATTTGTTCCTGAGATGAATGGTTATGTAAGGCTGATTGGTGGCGAAGGAAGTGCTAAATAAGGGTTTGTAGGCTTGGATAGGGCGACAGGAAATATAACTACATTCCATGTCAAGTCTGTAAGTGAATTGGCAAGAAAAGCACCTAGTTTAAGGTTTTCTAAATGATAGTTAAGCGGTGTGAATGGATTTCGAAAGATGCGCAAGAGGCAATATTGACAATTGGTGACGAAAATTTTGAGTGCGTGGCTTTTTCTCACCCATGCAGCATGCAGGTGGGAGATCGCCTGCGCGAGCCTTTGCTTGCCATCTCGATTATGGGGGTAACCAAGGAGGAATTAAATGCTCAGCTAGACATGCAGCATTTAGGG
>NZ_JAMOII010000029.1 GCF_024448985.1 Stutzerimonas stutzeri | reverse complement strand
TAGATACAAACGCTCTATGGCCTGAGGAATTCCTCTGATTGTCCGCTGAAATGACCACATCACCTCAGCCGTCAGCGACCTCAGACCTACGATCCAAGTCTCGCTGATCATTAAGGGCCACGGCGTCCGCACGCATTCGAGCAGGCACTGTATCTCTCAGCTTTGAAAAGTCAGCATCGCTTGCAGGCTTTGGGCATCAAGGAATTCGTCAATCACAAGCTGATTAGCGTCATCGATATTGACGCGCCGTTCTAACTTCATCTGCACATCAACGCAAACATCAATACCTGATGCAACCAGCCTCCTTAATGAAAAAATCAAGGGAGCTGGCTGCATAGGCAACCCTGGCGCGAAGCACGGCGCGCTCCCAGCTGATCCAGAAGTGAGCTGCAAGGGCGTGGAACCATGCGTACGTGCCGGAAGCAATATTAATATATTGACATATATGAATATCGGGAATAGTCTACCCATAACCGCGCTAGAAACCCCAGAAGGTAGTCCCATGAAAGATTCCAGCGATACCCATCCGAATCACCTTCCCGACAGCAGCTACGGCCTGTTTATTGACAACCAGTGAGTTTCGGACGAATACGGTGAAGCCCTCGCCATTATCAACGCCACAGCTGCCGACGTCGCCCGCGCGGTGCAGGGCGCACAGCGCGCCTTCGTGACCTGGACCGCTCGGACTCTTCCGACCTCGTTGATCCATATTTCTTGACCCAGGACATCGGCTATTTTAGATATGCAGGTAAACAAAATGGCACAAACAGAACTTTTCAAAACCACTCAGCTGGGCCCATACACCCTCAAGAACCGTATCGTTCTGCCGCCACTGACGCGTTCACGCAGCTCCCAACCCTGCAATATTGCGAACGACCTAATGGCCACATATTACCGTCAGCGCAGCGGTGCTGGCTTCATGGTGACCGAGGGCACACAGATCGAACCCCGAGGACAGGGTTATGCCTGGACACCTGGCATTCATAGCCCGGAACAGATACAAGGCTGGCGTAAGGTCACCGACGCTGTTCACGCCGAAGGGGGGGTGATCTTTGCTCAACTTTGGCATGTGGGCCGCGTGTCGCACACGTCGCTGCAACCCGGTGGTGAAGCGCCCGTCGCGCCATCAGCCATCCGCGCGGACAACGTCAAGGTGTTCATCGAAACTGGCCCCGGCACGGGTACACTGGCCGACCCTTCGACCCCACGAGCCCTGTCCACCAAGGAGGTAAAGGAACTGGTTGAGCTCTACGCCCAAGCAGCCCGAAATGCTTTGGACGCAGGTTTTGACGGGGTGGAGCTTCACTGCGCGAATGGGTACCTGGTAAACCAGTTCATTTCGGCGCATACCAACCAGCGTGATGATGAATATGGCGGTTCGCTGCAGAACCGTCTTCGCTTCCTGCGCGAAATCACCCTCGCCGTTGCTGGTGTCGTCGGCAAGGAGCGCGTTGGCGTTCGCTTCGCCCCGCTGTTCGCGACCACAGACGAAGACCGCGTCTACCTTGGCCTGGTCGAAGAAGATCCTCACCAAACCTACATCGAGGCAGTGAAGATCCTCGAGGAAGTAGGCATTGCCTACCTGTCGCTCGCCGAAGCCGATTGGGAAAACGCACCCGAGCTGCCTGAGACGTTCCGGGAAGCTGTTCGTAAGACCTTCAGCGGCAAGATTATCTATGCCGGCAAGTACACCGCTGAACGAGGAAATCGCGTGATAAAAGCTGGCTGGGGCGACCTGATCGCTTTTGGCCGCCCCTTCATTGCGAACCCCGACCTGCCCGCTCGTATCGCCAACAACTGGCCGCTTAACCCAGTTGATCCAAGCAGCATGTACGGCGGTACCGATAAGGGCTACACCGACTACCCGACTTACAAATCCTAAACGCTCAGAGCCACGCCCCATAACTCAGGGGCGTGGCTTTGCGTTTGCTGACCGAGGAAGTTAAGCATGTACCAACCGAGCACGATCCCCTACCAAGAGCATAGGGGATTCAAACGAACCTTCAGGCAGGGTCATCTAAGCCTTGGGCTGTTCTTTCCCCTGGAGGCTTTCGAAGGTGATACACCGAGCATGTTAGATCAGGTCGCGCTGGCCAAACGTGCAGAGGCACTTGGTTTTTCGGCGCTCTGGTTTCGCGACGTGCCGCTCAGGGACCCAAGCTTCGGCGATGTCGGCCAGGTTTTCGACCCTTGGGTGTATCTGGGCTACATGGCAGCCCATACAACAAAAATCGCACTAGGCACCGCCTCCATCGCCCTTACTTTGCGTAATCCCTTGCACACGGCAAAGGCCGCAGCGAGCATTGATCAGTTGAGCGGAGGTCGCTTGCTCCTGGGAGTAGCCTCTGGCGATCGTCCCGTGGAGTTTCCCGCATTCAGCGTTGATCCAGAACAGCGTGGCGAGACCTTTCAAGAAAACCTCAATGTGATACGCCAAGCCCATCGAACACACTTCGAGCCCATTCGCTGGAGTCACGGCGAGTTACTGGGGGCCGATCTCGTTCCCAAACCTACGACTCGGGAAATACCGCTATTCGTAACCGGACACAGCCGCCAGCCGCTCGATTGGATCGCGCGTGAAAGCCATGGATGGATCAACTATCCACGTCCGCCAAAAATGCAGCAACTCATCGTGGAAGATTGGCGACAGGAAACGGCTAAACAATGTGGCACTATCTACAAGCCGTTCTTGCAATCGCTGTATATCGACCTGGACGAACACCCATCCACGCCGCCCTCGCCTATCCATCTAGGATTCCGACTGGGACGTAACCACCTGCGGGCCTTGCTGGATACACTTCAGGAAATCGGTGTAGATCACGTCATCCTGAACCTCAAGTATGGTAAACGCCCCGCAGCAGAGGTTATCGAGGAACTTGGCAAACATATCGTCCCGCAATTCGGCGCACAGGTGCCCGATAGTCCTACCTGACAGGACAATAGGATTCCAGTCCAAACCAGCCCGTCATTGCGACGGGCTGGCGCGCAGAGATCATGGCGAAGCCTTCCAATTTGATGCGCGAATCAGGAAGATATCTAGATATCGAAAAAAACAGGTCTCAAAAAATTCATGATTATTGACGTCAACGAAGCCCTGAAAGCATTGGCGAACCCGACGCGCCTTGCCATCCTCAATTGGCTCAAGGATCCCAGGACAGTCTTTCCCGAGCAGGAAGTCGACCCAGAAACGGTAGGCGTGTGCGTCAGTATCATCCAAGAGCGCACGGGCCTCTCGCAGTCAACGACATCGCTTTATCTCGCAGCTCTACAGCGCGCGCAATTGGTGACATCGCAGCGGATCGGCCCCTGGACCTACTACAAACGCCACGATGAGAATATCGATGCCTTCTTCAAGGCGCTGCAAGAAAGAATCTAGGGCTGCACACCCTTGTATTTCTGACTGATTTCAGTCTTTGCCGATGTCAAAAACAGCAATGTGACCAAATAACGATCAGATCATCCGAAGCTTCGAGTGATCGAACAGCATTACCAGTGATGCGGTGCGCGGAAAAAACGCTCCTATAGCAAAACTGCCACTTGACAACGCTGAAACCAGGGGCTGTACACGCAAAAGACAGCACACTCCAGAGAGGGACGCGAAGCCCTTCAAGTGCTCTTCTACGGCCAACCTTCTTTAGGGGGCAGCCGCCACGGCGTCGACATCCCACGCCAGCCCCTGGCGCGTTGGGTGATCCAAAGTGGCGAGCAACTGCAACCGTTGCTCAACCTGATGCGCGACAAGCTGCTGGACTACCCCGTGTTGCACTGCGACGAAACGCGCTTGCAGGTGCTGCATGAACCGGGACGCGACCCCTCGGCACAATCCTGGATGTGGGTGCAAAGCGGTGGGCCGCCGGACAAGCCGGTGATCCTTTTCGACTACACAGCCAGCCGCGCGCAGGAGGTGCCGCTACGCCTGCTCGATGGCTACCGCGGCTACCTGATGACCGACGACTACGCCGGTTACAACGCCGTGGCTGCACGCGACGGCATCGAACGCCTGGGCTGCTGGGCGCATGCGCGACGCAAGTTCGTCGAAGCCCAAAAGGTGCAGCCCAAGGGCAAGACTGGGCGTGCCGACGTGGCGCTGAGCCTGATCAACAAGCTCTACGGCATCGAGCGTGACCTGAAGGACGCTGACCATTCCATTCCAGCGGGTTCCCCATTGACGCTGGAGCCGCATCCCATTTCCCGCTATACCGAAGCGGTTAAAGGCCAAAGGGCCGAAACGGCAAGGGAATGGGGGTGCAAGGGGAAAGGCCCTACCTCGAAAAGGCGAAAAGGCATCCCGGCCGCCCCCCCAGAGGACACCCACATGCTCTCCCTGTTCCAGCGAAAACGGCCTCCGGTCACTGCACCATCACCAGCGCCCGCCACCGACCTCCCCAAAGGGCTGCTACGGCCCGAATCGGCCGCATCGCTGCTGGCGACACCGCGCCGACAGAAGCTGCTGGAACACATCTGGCAGCGCACGTCGCTGTCGCGCCGGCAGTTCGCCACGCTGTACCGCACGCCGCTGGAGCGCTACGCCGAGCTGGTCCAGCAATTCCCCGCTTCCGAGAGCCATCATCACGCTTACCCCGGCGGCATGCTGGATCACGGGTTGGAGATCGTCGCCTATGCGCTCAAGCTGCGGCAGTCCCATCTGTTGCCCATCGGCGCCAGCCCCGAAGACCAGGCGGCGCAGTCGGAAGCCTGGACCGCCGCCGTTGCTTACGCCGCGCTGCTGCACGACATCGGCAAGGTGGCCGTCGATCTGCTGGTCGAGCTGGCAGACGGCTCGCTGTGGCATCCCTGGCACGGCCCGCTGCACCAGTCGTACCGCTTCCGCTACCGCGAAGACCGCGAGTACCGGTTGCACAGCGCCGCAACAGGGCTGCTCTACCGCCAATTGCTCGATGGTCCGCTCCTAGACTGGCTCAGCGGCTATCCGTCTCTGTGGGCACCATTGCTCTACGTCTTGGCCGGGCAGTACGAGCACGCCGGCGTGCTGAGTGAACTGGTCGTGCAGGCTGATCGCGCTTCTGTGGCACAGGAACTGGGCGGCGATCCCGCGCGCGCCATGGCCGCGCCCAGGCACGCGCTGCAACGCAAGCTGCTGGACGGGCTGCGCTTCCTGCTCAAGGAACCGTTGAAGCTGAATCAGCCGGAAGCCTCCGATGGCTGGCTCACTGAGGATGGGCTGTGGCTGGTGAGCAAGACTGTCTCGGACAAGCTGCGCGCGCACCTGCTGTCTCAGGGGATCGACGGCATTCCTGTGAACAACACCGCCGTCTTCAACGTGCTGCAGAACCACGGCATGCTCCAGCCCACCTCAGACGGCAAGGCGGTCTGGCGCGCGACCGTGACCAGTGCGACCGGCTGGTCCTACTCGTTCACCCTGTTGCGCCTCGCGCCCGCGCTGATCTGGGAATCCGGCGAGCGGCCAGCGCTTTTCGCAGGCACGGTGGCGATCGACACGACGCCAGCGGAAACCAACGGCAGTGCACCAGGCACACCGCCCGCGGTCGTGGGGCAGCCAACCCCCGAAGGTCTGGAGACTCCCCCTTGGGAATGCCCTCGCAGCGATACCGCCTTGCCGACTGCGGCCCCGCCCGTGCCTGACGTCATGGAGGACATGCTGGCGATGGTTGGATTGGATCGCACGGCCGACATGGGGAAGGGTGAAGATCCAGTGGAGAAAGTCCCTGCCCCAACCACAGCCGCAGCGTCTCCCTTGCCACTTACCCCTGCGCCTGGACCTGCATCAACTCCAATAGTCGCGATACCATCCGGGGAGCATTTCATGACGTGGCTGCAACAGGGAGTCGCCGCGCGGCGACTCATCATCAACGACGCCAAGGCGCTCGTGCATACGGTGAGCGACACCGCCTACCTGGTCAGTCCCAGCGTGTTCCAGCGCTATGCGTAGGAACATCCCCAGGTGGATGCGCTGGTCAGGCAGGACAAGCAACCGGATTGGCAGTGGGTGCAAAAGCGCTTTTAGAAACTGCAGCTATACCGCAAGCACCCAAATGGCCTGAACATTTGGACCTGTGAAGTCACGGGCCCGAGGAAGTCCCGCCGACTGCATGGCTACCTCCTCGAAAATGGGTCCTTGGTATTCGCCGAAATACCGCCCAACAATCCCTATCTTGCTCTGACTCAGGAAGGATGACGCGACTCGGGCAGCGACCGTCACCACCGTGTGGCGACGATCAATGCCCCGCGAAGCTGGCAACATTTGGCGAACTAAGCTACTCGACCCGCGCCAACTCCCGTGCAAGGAACGGAGCGGTTCGGCTGCCAGACTTTCGGGCCACCTGCTGAGGGGAACCCGCCACCACGATGCTGCCGCCGGCAGCGCCCGCGCCTGGCCCTACGTCGATCACCCAGTCGGCTTGGGCCACCGCACGCATGTCGTGCTCGATCATCACTACGGTATTGCTGGCATCGACCAGGCGCTGCAACTGCACCAGCAGCCGGTCGGCATCCGACGCGTGCAGCCCGGTGGTCGGCTCGTCGAGCACGTACAGGCTTCGGCCGCGCTGGCTGCGCTGAAGCTCGGTCGCCAGCTTGATGCGCTGCGCCTCGCCACCGGAAAGCTCAGTGGCCGGTTGCCCCAGGCGCAGATAGCCCAGTCCGATGTCGCGCAGCAGTTGCAGGGGCCTTGCCACCGCGTCTTCACCCGCGAAGAATTCGCTGGCATCGTCCACGGTCATCTGCAGCACCTCGGCGATGTTGCGCCCGTTCCACTGCACCTTCAGCGTGGCCTCGTTGTAGCGCGCGCCATGGCAGGTCGGGCACGGCGCGTACACGCTGGGCATGAACAGCAGTTCCACGCTAACGAAACCCTCGCCCTCGCAAGTCTCGCAGCGCCCCTTGGCGACGTTGAACGAGAACCGTCCGGCATCATAGCGGCGGCGTCGAGCATCGGGCGTGGCGGCGAACAGCTTGCGCACATGGTCGAACAGACCCGTGTAGGTAGCCAGGTTCGACCGCGGCGTGCGCCCGATCGGCTTCTGGTCCACCTGCACCAGGCGCTGTATGGCGTCCACGTCGCCCGCCAGATGGCCGCCGGTCGCTTCGACCACTGCCGGCCCTTCGCTGGTGGCGCTTTCGGCGGCATCGTCTTCAGGCTCGTGGCCCAGGTGCAGCAGCACCAATTCCGGCAGGGCCTGCGCGACGAGGCTGGATTTGCCGGAGCCAGAGATGCCGGTAACGGCTGTCAGCACGCCCAGCGGAATGCGCGCATCCACGCCATGCAGGTTATGGCGGTGGATGCCCTGCAGCTCCAACCAGCCGGTCGCTTCGCGTGCTCGGCTTCCGGGTGCGGGAATTTCGTCGAACAGGTAACGTGCAGTACGCGATTCGGCAATCTTGCGCAGGCCATCCGGCTCGCCGCTGTAGAGCACGCGGCCGCCACGCTCCCCGGCATCCGGCCCGACATCCACGAGCCATTGCGCGCGGCGCATCAGGTCCAGGTCGTGCTCCACCACAAACACCGAGTTGCCCGCGTCGCGCAGCCGGTCGAGTGCATCGTACAGGGCCTGGCTGTCGGAGGGATGCAGGCCCACCGAGGGTTCGTCGAGTACGTACACGACGCCGAACAGCAGGGAACTTAATTGCGTGGCCAACCGCAAGCGTTGCAACTCGCCGGCCGAAAGCGTCGGCGTGGCCCGGTCCAGCGTCAGGTAGCCCAGGCCTAGCCCGCGCAGTTGGCGCAGGCGCGCCATCACGCCTCCAGCCAGGCGCTGTGCGGCGAGGCGCTTTTCTTCCGACAGCGCGGAGGTACGGCGCACGTCGGGCGATACCGCATGGACCGCACGGCCGGTGGCAGCGCGTTCGGCACGCTCGCGCCGGGTCGCTTCCTTGTCCGTAGCCGCACCCGCTGCATGGGCGCGGAAATCGCCCTGTGCGATGGGTTCGAGCAATGCCGCCAAGTGGTCCAGCGGCATCTGCATAAACGCGCCGATGTCCACCCCAGCGAAGGTGACCGACAGCGCTTCGGGCTTGAGCCTCTTGCCGTGGCAGGTGGGGCACGGCTTGCCCTCCATGAACCGGGATACGCGCTTTCTCATCAGCGCGCTCTGGGTATTGGCGAAGGTGTGCAACACATACCGCCGGGCGCCGGTGAAGGTGCCCATGTAGCTCGGCTCCATCTTGCGTTTGAGCGCGGTGCGGGTTTCGGCAGGCGTGAAACCGGCGTACACCGGCACCGTTGGTGTTTCCTCGGTGAACAGAATCCACTCGCGATCCTTTTTCGGCAGGTCCTTCCACGGCCGGTCAACGTCGTAGCCCATGCTGACCAGGATGTCGCGCAGGTTCTGGCCCTGCCAGGCGGGTGGCCAGGAAGCAATCGCCCGCTCACGGATGCTCAGGGAGGGGTCGGGCACCATGATCGCCTCGGACACCTCGTACACATGACCCAAGCCGTGGCAGGTCGGGCACGCCCCCTGCGGCGTGTTCGGCGAAAAATCCTCGGCGTACAGCATCGGCTGGTTGGCGGGATAGGCGCCGGCGCGCGAATACATCATCCGCACCAGGCTGGACAGGGTGGTCACACTGCCCACGGAGGAACGCGCATTGCTGGACCCCCGCTGCTGCTGCAGCGCCACCGCTGGTGGCAGGCCGTCGATCGCATCTACATCCGGCACGCCCGCCTGGTCGATCAGGCGCCGTGCATAGGGGGCCACCGACTCAAAGTAGCGTCGCTGCGCCTCGGCATAGATGGTGCCGAAGGCCAGCGAGGACTTCCCGGAGCCGGAGACACCCGAGAACACCACCAGCGCATTCCGCGGGATGGAGACGTCCACCTCTTTGAGGTTGTTCTCGCGCGCGCCACGCACCTGCACGAGGCCGCTGGCCGCAGCGGTACAAGAGGATTCACCGAAAGAATTGTTTGGCATGTTCTTATCCTGTAGTTCGCCCCGCTCAGGACGGGACTTCCTGAGTGGTAGGGAAAACTGATGCTCTGCAGATGCTCGTCACGCTTGATGCGGTGTGCTTCTTCCTGTTCAGCCCAGCTCAGAAACAATTGGCACTGCTGATTGAAGAAGTCTTCCAGTTCAGCGGCTGTGAAGTGGTCGCTGAAGGCATGCTCGGCGTGACTCATCACGTCGAAATACATCACAGCCAATTCCAACTCTTCCAGCTCAAGCTGCTGGCAGAGCAGCCAGCCGTAGACCTTGACCTGCGCCCAATGCAGCAGCCGGTGGTTGGCCGGAATGCGGCTGATATCGCCACGGTGGGTTTTGATCTCTTCTAGGCGCCGCTCTTGCGGATCGTACCCGTCGGCCCTGCCGCTGACCAGCAGGCCGGGGTAGCTGCCACTTAGAGGTAACTCGGCGATATAGCCGTCTCCCCGCCGATCAACCACTGTCTGGTGCCCAGCCATGCCTTCCTGAGCGGTGGGGGAAGGGGTGAAGCGCAGATCCAGGTCACCTTCCTTGGCGGTGAACTCGCACAGTGCCCGCACCGCTACCCGATAGCTCATGCCTCAGCCCAGCGCACGTAGCAAACTACAACGGCGATACCGTGCTCAGCCGCGAAACTGAGCCAGCGTTTCTGGTTGTCCTGCAGGCGGTCGCCGGGGCCTTTGACCTCAATCATCCGGTAGCGATGTTCCTGCGGATAAAACTGGATCAGATCGGGCATGCCGGCGCGGTTGGCTTTCAGATCTCGCAGCAGGCGGGTAAAACAGGCGTGCAGGTGTGCAGCGGGAATGCACTGCAGGGCTAGTTCCAGGCGCGCCTCATCGAGCATGCCCCAAAAGACGAAGGGTGATTGCAGGCCGAACTTTTCCTGATACCGGGCCTTGACCAATTGCCTGTAGTCGGGTTGTTCAAGTTGCAGTAGACAGCGTTTGAACAGGTGTTGGCGGCGCGCATAAAAGTCCGGGCTGTGCAGGTCCACCGGGCCACTGTGGAACGGGTGAAAAAATGACCCCGGCAGCGGTGCGAAGATCGCCTCCCAGCACAGCAAGCCGAACAGGCTGCAGAGCAGGGTATTTTCCACATAGTGCACCGGAGCATCATCCTGCTGCAGGTGATCACGCACAGCTATCTCCACACTGCCATGTGTCGGCGCCGGCAATACCAAGTCGATGCGGGTTTCGCTCGCAGCCTTGGGCTTTTTCACCATCTGCAGGCCGAGCTTGCGCTGCAGGCGGGTGAGGGCTCGTTCCAGGCGCTGGCTTTCTTCATCGCTGCCTGGGGTTTGGCTAAAGGCCAGGGCCTGATCATAGGCCTCGGCATCGCGCCCCAGTTGTTCCAGTACGCGAATCTGTCGCCAGCGGGCTTCGCCATGCGCGCTTTGCTGATAAAGCAGCAGGGCCTGCTCCAGCTCACCGCTCTTCTCCAGTTGCTGGGCGATCTGAAACAGCAGGCGCGATTGGCGACTGCAAAGGTATGGGTTGCTTGAACTGAACGCCAGCAACGGCGGCACAATGTCCGCCAGGTCTGCGCCTTGCTCAACGCTGACGCGTAACTGGCGCAGGTGCAGGTAATCTTCAAGATCCTGGCGGCACTGAAAACCACGTGACTCCGGGCCTATGTCCACCGATTCGTAACGGTAGATGCCCAGATCCGTCAGCACGAACTCGGACCAGTCCTGAGCCAGATTGCCAAAGAACATCAGGCGCAAACGATCACACAACTCGCCCACCATCAGGCTGAGTAACTGATCATCCAACATAGGGCACCAGTCCGTGAAGGTCTGGGCAGGTAGCTCCATTGCGCGCAGTTGTTCGAGCTCGGCCTTTTTCTGCGCCGCGCGGCGGTCTGTGAGCGGCATATGAGTCAGCACCTCATCCTTGCGCAGCAGCTCGGCAATCTCATCGGCTGTGAGCAGCGCCTGCTCGGTGATCCATCCCTGTTCAAGCAGTGGATCGGCAGCAGCCAGGCAGTCGCCGATCTCGGGGTAAACGAGCTTGCTCAGACGAAAATGACAGCCCTTGCGCTAATCATGCGCACCAGCAAGGCCTGGGATGGCCAGGGCAGGGTATTGAAGGTGTCGAGAAAGGCACGTTCTTCATCCGCCAGTAGATCTGCATAGCGCTCAGCCACCCAGGCGAGTGCCGTACGGAAATTGCTGAGGTAGTAAAGCTCAGGGGCTAACGAGACGGACATGGTAGCGATCACTGTATTCTTGTACAGGATTGTCCGTGTTGCGGTGCCGAGGATCAACTGGCGCAGAAGCTGACGGTATCAGCAGGTGAAAGTGGCCAACTCCAGCCCGATGCTACTGGCGACTCCCGGCCGGTATCTGCCTGTCGCGTTAGGCAGGTACCGGCCGAGACTGTGTAAAAACGTTTTCAAGTGCGGCAGGTACTCAAACACAAGCTAGAAATCGTGCATCTGGGAGAAATCCACATTTGCTGACGTGCCGATAAACTCCAGATTTCACGTAGACGCGAGTACTTCAATTTTGACGAAGCGTTTTTACACACTCTGGGCCAATAGCGGTCAGTCGCGATACCATAGAGATGATTCACCATAAGGCAGCGACTGGAGCTCACGCAGCAATAATCCTTAGATCCATTGCTAACTGACTAATACAAGATGCTGCTGGTTGGCAGATTCGATTCGTTCTCTCATCAGGATCACAAGCCGTCGGTACTCAAGCTTAGGAACAGCATGGCGATTGGCAGATTTCCAAAGTCGCCATGAGTCGCTCAGAACGACGTTTCATGACCGGCGAAACTTGGATCCTGCCTGAGCATCATTGATGCTCGCATGGATTCGAACGATACAGCATCCGGGTAGCCGCCCCGAGCAGGAGACGGCTACTCAAAACACTAAGCCGCAGGCTTCATCACAACCTTCGTCCACCCCTTGTCTCGTGCATCGAAGTGCTTATAAGCACTTGGGCCATCATCCAGCTTCAATCGATGGGAAACGATCTGCGAGGGTGCGGCACGCCCGTGATGAATTAGCTCAGCCAACTGGCGGTTGTACGCCTTGACGTTGGCTTGCCCGGTGCCGATTTTCTGCCCTTTGAACCAGAAGGAACCGAAGTCGAAAGCCATCTTCCCTTCTTTGGCTAACTCGTTCTTGGCACCCGGATCTTGGGGAACGAATACCCCGACTACTCCGATACCACCGGTTGCCTTGGTCGAGGCGACGAGGTTGTTCATGGTCAGGTGATTCACCTCGTGGCCATGTTTGTCGCAGCACTGGTAGCCCACGCATTCGCACCCACGATCCGTGCCTTTACCATCGGTGTAATTCAGGATTTCATCGACAGCCTTCTGCTCGACGGAATTGATTGGCGTGGCCCCCATCTGGGCAGCCAGTTTCAAGCGGTCTGGTTGATCGTCTATTACGAAGACCTGCGAAGCGCCTTGGATAAGCGCGGAGTGCGCCGCCATCAAGCCGACCGGGCCTGCGCCGTAGATGGCAATGGACTCGCCTGGTTGCAGCCCCGCCAGCCTTGTTGCGTGCCATCCCGTGGGGAAAATGTCGGAGAGCATGACGTAGTCGTCCTCGCGCTCCTTCGCATCCTCAGGCAGCACGAGACAGTTGAAGTCCGCGAAGGGAACTCGCAGCAGCTCGGCCTGGCCACCGTCATAAGTGCCCATCTCTGCAAAGCCGTAGGCGGCACCAGCGCTGCCTGGATTGGCGGTCAAGCAATAGCCGGTAAGTCCTTTCTCGCAGTTTTCACAAAAACCACAGCCGATGTTGAAGGGCAAGCAGACCATGTCTCCAACCTTAACGCGCTCAACTCCTGCACCTACCTCGACCACCTCACCGAGGTTCTCGTGACCGAAGACTCGACCCGTCTCGAAGGTGGTTCTGCCTTCGTACATGTGCAGATCGGAACCACAAAGATTCGTGGATGTGACTCGAACGAGAGCATCCGTTGGTCTCTCGATCTTCGCATCTGGGACGTTCTGGACGCTGACGTCACGCGGGCCGTTGTAGACGATTGCTTTCATCTGGGTTCTCCAAGTCAGTTCAAAGGAGCGCCGATTGCGCTTTCGCTCCTACCTTGGTTCGTCTCCCATGCAACGCTCGTTGTTCAGGAAAACTGGTCAAAGCCTGACGGGCGGTACCGCGTTCGAGGCTGATGCAACAGCTCTAAAACGACCATTTTCCTCTATTGAAGCGCACGTCGCCGTTGCTCGACACTGGACTAAACTTTCCGTTTTTGCAGACAAATCGAGATGCCCAATGGAGACCGCTAAGATTCAAGCATTCGCAAACTGCGAGATCCGGATGGCAACAAGATGGCGTTGTTCTGTACCAGTGAATCCGAACCCATTAGCCCTGAGTAAGATGCCCGCGACAGAGTGGCCTATGCGGTCAGTGAAGGTATTCAGGCATCCCGTTGCAAAGGGCGGCAAAAGCCAGAACTAGCCATAGTTCAATTGCCCCGTCTCACACCGGATACTCGACTGCCAAGTCACTCATTTGCGCTCCTGCTCGCGCACTTTCAGCAATCCGAGAACCGTGTGCCGTCCCAGGGTCAGGGCGAAGAAAACCCTACTACTCGTGGCCCAGAGTCACGCAAATGATGTTTATAACCTGCTCAATTTTTGCAGGCTCGAATGTGAAATCCCCCGACGTTCCTGGCTTCATCCATTGCATTCTGCTCAAGACGAATGCGGATGAACTTTCAAAACCGCTCTGACCTCCCATCTTCAACGCGTCGGATGAAGTGTCACCCGCACGCCTCCTTTTTTACCTTGATGAGAGGACTGAGTGACCACCATGAGTAATCAACTGGCAGGCAAAAAAGTACTATTCATCACCTCGAATACGGGTATCGAGCGCGATGAGCTGGTGAAACCGCTTGAAACGCTTAAGGCGCATGGCGCCCTGGTCGCCCATGGCTCAAGTGACGGCGGCACTACCCAGACGTTCGTTCAGGACACTGAGAAAGATCGCACTGTCGAGTCTCAGGTTGCGCTGGCTGGGCTCGACGCTTCGGACTTTGATGCGCTTGTGATTCCAGGCGGAACGGTCAACGCCGACACGCTTCGACTGGATGAAAATGCCCAGCGCCTGGCCAAGGAGTTCGCCGAATCAGGCAAAGTAATCGCTGCGATTTGCCATGGGCCGTGGTTGCTAATCAACGCTGGGGTCATAGCTGGCAAGACCCTCACGTCTTACCCCAGCGTCAGGCTCGATCTGGAAAATGCCGGTGCTGCTGGTTGGATAGATGTTGAAGTAAAGCAATGCCAAGCCAATGGATGGACTTTGATCACTTCGCGTAACCCCAACGACATCCCCGTGTTCAACGACGCTATCGTAGCGGCGTTGAAGTAGGGAGGCGCTGATAAGCCATACTCCAGCCGCGAGTCACAGGCCGGGTTCTGCCCGAAGCCTGGGCTCAAGGCATTTGGCACATGCTGTCAGTCGTCAGAGGCTTTTTTCGGCCCAGAGTGTGTAAAAACGCACCGGCAAAGCCTTGCTATGTCCGAGAATCTCAGCGCAAGGGACGCCCATGAAACGGTTTATCCAGGGTGAACACCGAGGTCAAAGCACCTTACTTCCCGAAAGCCTCGACGACTACGTCAGTGATACCATCCGGTACGTGTGGTCGATGTCTTCGTCGACGAGCTCGACCTAGGCACGCTAGGTTTTGATGGCGTCATTCCAGCTGAAACCGGAAGACCGGCTTACCACCCTGCGATCCTGCTGAAGATCTATATCTACGGCTATCTAAACCGCATTCAATCGAGCCGGCGTCTTGAGCGAGAAGCTCAGCGCAACGTCGAACTCATGTCGTTAACCGGGCGATTGATGCCCGACTTCAAGACCATCGCCAACTTCCGAAAAGACAACAGCAAAGCCATTCGCGGCGCCTGCCGCCAGTTCGTTTTGCTCTGCCAGCAGCTGGGACTTTTTAGCGAAAACCTAGTTGCCATCGACGGCAGTAAATTCAAGGCGGTGAACAACCGCGACCGGAATTTCACCAGCGCCGAACTGAAGCGGCGCATGGAAGAAATAGAGACGAGCATCAGCCGTTACTTGGCATCGCTCGATGCGGCTGATCGACAGAATCCTAGCGCCTCCGCGCCAGACACTGCCAGCCTGGAAGACAAAATCGCCAAGCTCAAAGCGCAGATGAAAGAGCTTCAGGGGATCGAAACTCAGCTCAACGATTCCCCTGACAAACAGGTTTCGCTGACCGACCCAGATGCCCGTTCGATGATGACGCGCGGCAGCGGAGTTCAAAGTGCCAGAGTTGCGCGCTGAAAACCCAGTGCACGCTAAGCACAAATCGTCGCGTAAGGCGCTGGGAAAATGAGGCTGTGCTGGAGGAAATGCAGCGCCGGTTAAACCAAGCACCAGAGATGATGAAGGTTCGAAAACGGACTGTTGAGCATCCCTTCGGGACGCTCAAGCAGTGGATGGGCGCAACGCACTTCCTGACCCGAAAGCTGAACGGGGTGAGTGCAGAAATGAGCTTGAATGTGCTTGCCTATAATTTGAAGCGGGTGATGAAAATCATGGGTACCGAAGGCTTATTGAAGGCGATGACGGCGTAAAAGCCCCGGTTTTTACTGTCCCAAGAGGTACCACAGTGCTTTATAAGCGCTCTGACGCGCCACCGGCGCTGATCGTGGCAAATGCTCGGGAAATCACTACGCCCAGGCGCAGTGGGCTGGGGCATACAAGATGTGAAAGTGTTTTTACACACTCTGGGCCAAAAGCGGACGATTGCTGGCAGGTATTCAAGCTATGTCCCCAGGCCCTGGGGAAATAGCTTGGGGTTTGAGAAAGCCTGCTTAAGGTGGTCGTACACCAATCGCACCCGCTTCGATACAGGACCCTGCTGCGGGCGGTATATGAACAGATCCCATGGCGCTGGAGCGAGATCAGCCAAAACAGCAACCAGCTTTCCTGACCGCAGATGAGGCTCAGCCAGATAGGCAGGAATTTGGCCAAAACACATGCCTGCCAGGGTGGCTTCCAATTCCGTATCTGGATCATCACAGATAAGAGCTGGCTGCCTGGGCGTGAACGTTTGCCCGTCGGCAAATAGCCAAGGCCAAGGGCGGCCATTTTTCCGGTCGATCAGGACTGAAAGTGGCAGCTTAGCTAAGGCATCCAAAGATTTAGGTGGTGTCTTTTGGCCTATGAGAGACGGGCACGCGACAACGTAAAACGGCACGGGAGCTAAGGCACGTGCAACGTAGCGCCGGTCGCGAATAACCCCCACCCTGATACCAATATCGATATGCGCCTCAACAGCATCAGTCATCTGATCTTCCAAGCGGAGATCGAATTGCAGGTCAGGATGTGCAGCGGCCAGGGGCTGAAGAAACGGTATCAGGAAGCGCCTGCCAATAGCATGTGGAGCCGTAATCCCCACCCTACCTGACAGCTCAGGCTCCGTCCTGTGCGACCGGAATAGCGTATCGAAATGATCCAGAGCTGACCTGGCATCTTTGGCGTAATCCTGACCGAAAGCAGTGATGCTCACCTGGCGGGTATTGCGGTGGAACAGTGATTCGCCAAGCTCAGTTTCCAGGGCTTGAATGGCTCGAGTCACCCCTTGTGGGGAGATGCCTAATCGAGTTGCCGCTTGGCGGAAGCTACCTGCCTCTGCTGCTGTGCAAAAAATCCTAACCATCTCCATGCGGTTAAGCATGTTGCCCCTCTCATTTATTCCATTTTCAGGAATAGCATAATCTAATCATTTCCATTTATTGAGATCAATCATGGGTCTAAAGTTTGCGCACTGCCAGGTTAACCAGCCATGGCGAAGTACAAACCCGCCGATGAGGTTCTCAGCATGAGCAATAACATTTCTGGAAAAGTTGTCGTTATCACCGGTGCCAGTAGCGGCCTGGGTGAGGTTACTGCGCGCCACCTTGCTGCGCTTGGCGCTCGCGTAGTGCTGGCTGCACGTCGCAAAGATAAACTCGACGCATTGGTGGCTGAGCTGATCAATGCAGGTGGTCAGGCAATCGCGTATCAGACCGATGTTACCTCTCAGGAAGAGGTCAAAACGCTCATTCAAGGTGCCGTGGACACCTACGGTCGCATTGATGTACTGGTCAACAATGCCGGACTGATGGCGATTGCACCGCTCAGCGATGCTCGCACTGACGAGTGGGATCGCATGATCGATATCAACATCAAGGGTCTGCTGTACGGAGTCGCGGCTGCATTGCCAGTCTTCCAGAAACAAAACAGTGGTCACTTCATCAACATCGCATCGGTTGCAGGCCTGAAGGTGTTCAGCCCAGGTGGCACCGTGTACAGCGGCACCAAGTTTGCTGTGCGGGCTATCTCCGAAGGACTGCGTCACGAAGTCGGTGGCAGCATCCGCACCACGACTATCGAACCGGGCGCCGTGGACTCCGAACTGAAATTCGGCAGCACCCACCAACAGAGCCGCGATTTCGTGGTGGACTTCTACAAGCATGCAATTCCCGCCGAATCGGTCGCTCGAGCTATCGCCTTCGCAATTGAGCAGCCTGCTGACGTGGATATTAACGAGATCGTTCTGCGCCCAACCGTGCAGGAATTCTAATGAGTTGAGGGCCTGTCTCTTCGGCGTCAGGCCCCGCTTATCTGGAGTGAAAAGCGGTGAGTGCCACATGGCCCGGAAGAAAAGAAGCAAGCGCTCGATGCAGGTGCTGAATGCCCTGCAATTCTTCAGCAGCTTGCAGCTGTTCGTGGGGCTGACAACGGATTGATGGCAACGGTTATGGAGAGCTATCTACGGGAAGAGTTTCCCAGTAGCGAAATCAGGAGCGATTCGCAGAACAAGTCCATTGACGAGACCATCTCCATCGTCCGCTCCTACCTGCGGTAGAGGCACCAGGGTGCCCTCGGTGAGGGAAAATTTAGTTAGCTAGTAAAGGAAGCGACATCATGAAATCACGTGCAGCAGTTGCCTTCGGGCCTGGAAAGCCACTGGAAATCGTCGAGATCGACGTCGAGCCGCCGCGCAAGGGCGAGGTGCTTGTCAGGATCACGAATACCGGCGTTTGCCATACCGACGCCTTCACCCTGTCGGGCGAGGACCCGGAAGGCGTGTTCCCGGCGGTGCTGGGCCATGAGGGCGCCGGCATCGTGGTCGAGGTCGGCGAGGGCGTGACCTCGGTCAAGCCGGGTGACCACGTGATCCCGCTGTACACCGCCGAGTGCGGTGAGTGCCTGTTCTGCAAGAGCGGCAAGACCAACCTGTGCGTGGCGGTGCGCGCCACCCAGGGCAAGGGCGTGATGCCCGATGGCACCACCCGCTTCAGCTACAACGGCCAGCCGATCTACCACTACATGGGCTGCTCGACCTTCAGCGAATACACGGTGGTGGCCGAAGTCTCGCTGGCCAAGATCAACCCGGACGCCAATCCCGAGCATGTCTGCCTGCTGGGTTGCGGTGTGACCACCGGCATCGGCGCTGTTCACAACACGGCCAAGGTTCAGCCGGGTGACTCTGTGGCCATCTTCGGCCTCGGCGGCATCGGGCTCGCTGCGATTCAGGGGGCACGCCAGGCCAAGGCAGGTCGCATCATCGCCATCGACACCAATCCAGCGAAGTTCGAGCTGGCTCGTACCTTCGGCGCGACCGAATGCCTCAACCCGAAGGACTTCGACAAGCCGATTCACGAGGTTCTCATCGAGATGACCGGTTGGGGTGTCGATCACACCTTCGAGTGCATCGGCAACGTCAACGTGATGCGCTCGGCACTGGAAGCAGCACATCGTGGCTGGGGCCAGTCGATCGTCATCGGCGTGGCTGGTGCAGGCAAGGAAATTTCGACGCGCCCGTTCCAGTTGATCACCGGTCGCACCTGGAAGGGCTCGGCTTTCGGCGGGGTCAAGGGCCGCACTCAACTTCCCGGCATGGTGGAGGACGCAATGAAAGGCGAGATCGATCTCGCCCCGTTCGTCACCCACACCATGGGCCTCGACGACATCAACAAGGCCTTCGACCTGATGCATGAAGGCAAGTCGATTCGCACGGTGATCCACTACTGACCGCCCACTACCCATTCAACACCAACCACCAAGGAAATTAATCATGTCCACTCCTGTCATTTCTGGCGATGGCATCTTTTCGCACATTTTTATCGGCGCTGCCGACCTTCAGAAGTCGGTCGCGTTCTACGACGCCGCTCTGGGTGCTCTTGGCATCAAGAACCTCGGTCCTTTCAACAACGGATGGGTACTTTTCGGTCGCGAAAAGCCGGCTTTCATCATCGCCCGCCCGGGCAATGGTGAAGCGCCTTCCAGCAACGGCGTGACGATCGGCTTTGCGGTCGCCACTCCCGCTGAAGTGCATGCCTTCCACGCCGCCGGCCTTGCCGCAGGCGGCACTGACGAGGGCCAACCTGGCGCACGTGGTCACCTGCCGGGTGCCTATGCAGCCTACCTGCGTGATCCGGCGGGCAACAAGGTCTGCTCGTACACCTTCGTCTGAAAGCAAGGAAGCTGAGAGCGTTCTGACAGGGTCAGCACAAGCCTCTATTATACGGCGAGCCTGTTAGACGGACTGTGTAACGCGGTGCCTGCTCATGAAGATCGGCCCGCAGCCATGTGTGAAACGCATGGCTGCGGGCATTTGTTTTGAAGCGTGCTTTTCAACCAATGAGAAATGAGGTCGTTATGAAAGAGCCGGCCAATATCAATACGACGACCGTACAACCCACCCCGACCGCCACCGTGTACGGCATGCCGGCCTATGCCGATCGTGCTGCAGCCGTGGGTGAAGTGCATGCGCGCCCGCATCTGTTGCTTCAGGCCCCCCGCGGTATATTGCAGCTCTCTTTCATGACCGAAGGCGACTAGGCCAGGGATCAGATGGCGATGAGCGAGTTATCTCATCGCTTCGGCGTTGCCGAGCCCGACCACGCTACGCCGCTACACGGCGTGACATGGGATGAGGGAGACCTTCACTGTGAAAAGCACACCGAGTTCTCTACGTATCTCTGGTGCGCTTCGCTGGATTCCAAGACGGGAGAGCCTTGCGGAGAAAATCCCTTCAAACATGGATTTGTTCCTCCGGGCCCGGTCGTATCCGGCATCCGCTTGAGACTTCTTCCGTGGATGCCAGAAACGGAGAAGGAGGCTGATCGCTTCGATCCTGCCAGCCTGTGCTACTCGCTGGTAGAGAACGGCTCTGCCGCCATCTTGACCGACTTCCGACAGGATGAGGATGGCCTGACGCAGATCCTCATCCTTGCTCGTGATTTGACCCCGGCGCGGGCAGGTGCGCTGGCTCAACGTCTATTGGAGATCGAGACGTACCGTACCTTGGCGTTGCTGTCTCTGCCGTTGACGCGATCGATGACGTCGGAGCTGCGACGCATGGAGTCGCGCCTTGCAGCGATCACTGACGAGATGTGTACGAGTTTGGTAGAACGCCGCGATAGCGACGTGCTGCTTTCCGAATTGACCGGTCTGGCCGCCGAACTGGAAGCTGGCGTCGCGGCAAATCTCTATCGCTTCGGCGCCAGCCGTGCCTACTACGAGATCGTCGAGGAAAGGCTGGCTGCGCTTTCAGAAGTGGCCGTATCCGGATACAGCACCTGGGCGGACTTCCTGCAGCGTCGCATCGCTCCAGCCATGCGGACGTGCCAATCCGTAAAGGAGCGCCAGGCCAAGCTCTCCGACAAACTGACCCGAGCCATCGCGTTGCTGCGTTCGTGGATCGACGTCGAACTTGAACGCCAGAACCGCGATCTGCTGGCTTCGATGAACAACCGGGCCAAGTTGCAATTGCGCCTTCAGCAAACCGTCGAAGGCCTGTCGGTCGCGGCAATTTCTTATTACGTCGTGAGTCTTCTCGGCTACCTGCTCAAGGGCATTCCGATCGTTCACGACAGCGTGGCGCCGGTGATGGCGGTTCTGGTACCTGCGGTGATGCTGACGATCTGGTGGATCGTCCGCAGGATAAGACACGCCCACAGCGACACGGCGGCGGAAGAGAAATCTTCCTGACGAGCTGCCGTCCTGGCGCGCGATAGCTGCGCCGTCCGTTTGAACAGAGGAGAACAACATGCCAAGCAATTCTTTCGGTGAATCCTCTTGTACCGCTGCGGCCTGCATTGAAGCGTTTGTAGACCTTATTCCAGTAGCCAAACGCCTTGGGCAGGTCTCTCCAGGGACATCCCGTGCGCATGCGGTACAGCATGCCCTCCACGGTCATTCGTAGATCACGCTTGTTGTAGATGGCCTTGTGCAGCAGAATTTCCCGCAGCTTCGACCAATGCTCATCGCTGAGCAGTAATCGGGGCATTGCAAGCTCGTATCGATGTTGGGTCAGAGCTTCAACGATACGGGCTTGCTCTTATAGATCAATGGGTTAGCGCGAAATGGCAACAGACCCTAGCAAACCAGTTCAAATAACGTGGCGCAGTAGTTTTATCAGGTCCAAATGCGCCGTTTGGCCTGCGTCAGTTTCCCGGCGGTCTCCAGCTGTACATACACCAAACGCCTCTGGTCATCCACCGCGTCGCAACTCCCTGACACCCCGGCCCAGCTTGCGGCGCAACAGGGCCCGCAGGGTCACCCCATCCGAGTACCCGACCTGTGCGGCGACTTGGTCGACGCTCGCGTTTCCGGTGCGCAAGAGATGGACGGCATGCTCCACGCGCAGGTCCTGGAAATACGACAACGGTGTCTTGCCCAAAACGCTTTGCAGCTGCCGCGCCAAGGTACGCTCGCTTGTGCCCGCGGCGCTGGCCGCCTCGGCCAGCGAGAACCCCTGCGCGAGTCGACTTCTGGCCCAGCACTCGAAGCGCTCCACCATCGGGTCGGCATGCGCAAGGTGGTCGGGAATCACGAACTCGGCTTGCGAACTGCGTGCCTCGACCAGCAGATAGCGTGCCACTAGGGCCGCCAGCGCCGGACTGCGCCCCCGGATGATGCGCAAGGCCAAGTCGACGTGGGCCAAAGCGGCACCCGCGGTAGTGAAGTGTGTCGAGTTCACGATCATGCGTGACTCGTCCAGCGTGACGTTCGGATAGCGCTGCCGAAACATCGGCCCCAGCCACCATGACGTCGTCGCACGATGCCCATCAAGCAGGCCACTCTCTGCAAGCAAGAAACTACCGGAGCAGGCGGCACCAAGGTGCGCGCCAGCGGTGGACCACTGCTGTAGCACGGCGACCGCATCGGGCACGTCGGGGCGTGTGAGCCGAGCCGAGAGCGTGTCGGGCATCTTGTCACCAAACGCGGGCACGAGCACGACGTCTGGTTCCGGCACACCACGCGCAGTGACCACGGGGACCGTCAAGCCTTGCGCAGTCCGGATGCGACGCCGCACGGCCACCAGCGTGATCTCGATGGGCGCGGGAGCCTGTGGCAGCGAGCCCGCCATTGCGTTGGCCAAGCCAAGGGTGTCAGTCAGGGCCGCAAGCCCCAGATCAAACACGCCATCACAAACAAGGATGTGGATTTTCATGGCAACAATGATATCAATGTTGTCATTACTGCCTATAGAGATGTCTATCATGAAGACTTAGGCTGCTGTCTCGTCGATCCCTTCACCCACTTTTCCATTTACCCCAAGGATTACAGCATGACCAAGCTCGCCCTGTTTGTTCGCCTCGAAGCCAAACCCGGCCAGGAGGCTGCGCTTGCCGACTTCCTGGCCAGCGCACTGCCACTCGCCAACGCAGAGTCCGGCACCACTGCCTGGTTCGCATTGAAGTTTGGCCCTTCGACGTTCGGTGTGTTCGATGCCTTTGCCGATGAGGCAGGTCGCCAAGCACATCTGAACGGCCAGATCGCCGCGGCCTTGATGGCCAACGCCGCGACCTTGCTCAGTTCTCCGCCCAATATCGAGAAGGTCGAACTGCTTGCAGCCAAACTGCCTGCATGACAACCCGGCCTTGACCCAATCAGGTCACGCTGCAGGATGGGGGGCACAAGCTCTACGCAGCGATCCCCCCCTCGATTGCACTTGCCCAGGGAGCTACCTTCCACAGCGACGGGGGGCAATATTGCAGCCAGAACTTCCAAGCTGCGTCAGCAAGCAGGGGCAACATCAGGGCTGGCTGTGATGTTCCGATTCGTCGGGTAGTTATCGAGAAGTACCGACTGTTTGCAACGTGTCGGTACCGAGAGCCGTCTGGGCGAGCCAGATTTCCGGCCCATTGGAAGTCCGCAGTCCGCAAGCGCGGATCGATCGAGCGATTTGTTGAAAATCAACGACCTAGCATCGGGCCGTTCGGGCCGTTCGGGCTAGTGAGGGTTTCTGGGGGGGCGTAACGATTCGAACTCCTGCAGGGGCTCGGTGGGGTGGAACCCTGCGCCAAACCTATGTAACTCAGCGCCTTGCGACCGCTGCAAACTCCTGCGGAAAGGTGCGGAATCCGGACCTTGATGCCCGCAATCCTACCAGTTCTGCCCTGGTCGGGTCACCAACCGAGCGCATCAGACAGGGCGCCAGTTCTATTCCCGTTTGGGAATTGAACCCGCGTCAGCATCCACTCATCCGACGTTCGATCAGGCGGTGACGAACCGCTCCCGAAATGCTCGCCGGACCTGGTCGTAAGGCACAGGGCTGGTGGCGTGCGGGACCAGCGCGCTTCTGTCGCCGATGAGGTAGTTGATCCGGTAGGTGCAGTTTCCGGAGGGGTGCAGCATGCCGGCAATCACCCGGTCGGGATTCAGAACCCGCTCCTGGATCAGGCGGTCCAGCACGCTCTGGACCTACGGCCCCAAGCCAACGAACATGGCATCTTTCAGTTCTTCGACTTCCGCCGCGAAGTGCTACAGCAGGTACTTCCTCAGCAAGGGGTGCTTGGTCATATCCGGTGAGCCACGGTAATCGTCGTCCTTTACGAATACCGGATAGCGCAGACATTGATTTTCGTGCGTTAGAGAGGGCCTCGCTGCCCAAAAGCCTCACGCGCAAACTCCAAGAAGCTGCGCAGCTTTGGAGTCATTCTTCGGTCAGGGGCATAGAGGATGTGCATTGCGGTATTCGGCACCGGGTACTGCGGCAACAGACGCACCAGTGTCCCATCGCGCAGTGCATCGCTAACCAACTCTATCGGCTGTAGAACCACGCCTAGACCAGCTACAGCCGCTGCCAGCAGTGGATCACCTTGATTGATCGTTAATTTGCTTGTAATAGGAACATCTATACGCCCCTCCGGGCTGTCGAAGCTCCAGTGTGAGCGGCCATCAGAATAGGTAAACCCCAGACATTCCTGCTGCTGTAGATCCCACGGATTGATGATGGGAGGGCGACGTGCAAGATAGGACGGCGCAGCGCATAAAACCATCTGATAGGGCTCCAGTGGCAATGCCTTCAACCCACTGCTCGCCAGCTCGCCGATGCGAAATACCACGTCGTAACCATCATCAACGATATCGACCAGTTCGTTCGATAACGTTAGGTCAACAGACACCTGAGGATACCGAACCATGTATTCCAGCAGGCGTGGCGAAAGCGTGCGGATTCCGAACGTGACCGGCGCGTTGATGCGAAGGCGGCCGCTTGGTGTGCCCCGAGTGAGGGCAGCCAGGCTCTCGGCAGACTGCATGTCTGCAAGGATCAGTTTTGCTCGCGGGTAGAACGCCCTGCCGAAGTCGGTGAGGCTTTGCCTGCGCGTAGTCCGGTGCAGCAGGGAAACACCCAGATGTTGTTCGAGCATTTTCACCTGTTTCCCTACCAATTGAGGGGACAGATTCAGGTCGTCCGCAGCGGCGCTGAATGAACCCAGCTCAACTGTTTTGACGAACGTGGCCATCTGGGTCAGGCGATCCATTATAAACACTCTGTTTCTAGTAATACGCCATCGTAGGCATTTATCTAGCGCCAACCAATGACTAAATTTTTGTCACCTTTCGAGTGCCCGGATACCTTCCGGATGTACGTCGAGGCCCATTGATAAACGAGGTATTTATGATGGCACGCATTGTCAGAATTCATGAATACGGTGACGCCAGCGTTCTGAAGCTGGAAGATCTGGAAGTATCGGCACCAGCAGCAAACGAGGTGCAAATTAGTGTTAAAGCTTTTGGCTTGAACCGAGCCGAAGTGATGTTCCGCAATCACGCATACCTACAAGAAGCGGAGTTCCCCAGCCGCTTAGGCTACGAGGCCGCAGGCATCGTAACGGCAGTTGGGAGCGACGTAACCGAGATCACGATTGGTGACTCGGTCGCTCTGATCCCACCTCTGGATATTGCTCGCTGGGGCACCTACGGCGAGTTGGCCAATGTACCGGCCCACCTGGTGGTAAAGAGCCCTGAGAACTTGTCCTTTGAAGAGGCTGCGGCGTCTTGGATGCAGTACGTCACCGCCTGGGGGGCATTGATTGAACAGGCGAAGCTACTGCAGGGCGATTTTGTCATCGTTACCGCCGCGTCAAGCAGTGTTGGCTTGGCCGCCTTCCAAATGGCTCGTATGGTCGGCGCCACATCGATTGCGATCACTCGAACTCACGCGAAGAAGCAGGCCCTGCTTGATGCAGGCGCTGCGCATGTCATCGTCAGCGATGAAGAGGATATCGTCGAGCGTGTTATGACGATAACTGCCGGTCAAGGCGCTCGCGTTGTATTCGATCCTGTAGGCGGGCCGTCCTTTGAACCTCTCACGCAGAGCATGGCGTGGGGCGGAATTTTGCTGGTGTACGGCGCACTCAGCTCTGAACCGACACCATTCCCACTGTTTACCGTGCTGGGCAAAAGCCTGACTTTGAAGGGTTATCTCTACGCAGAGATTGTGGCCGACCCTGAAGCCCTGGAGAGAGCGAAGGCTTTTATTCTGCAAGGGTTGAAGTCCGGTGCGTTGCGCCCGATCATCGCAAAGACATTCGCACTTAGCGACATCCAGGATGCCCATCGTTTCCTTGAAGCCAATCAGCAGATCGGCAAGATCGTGGTAACTGTCTGACCAGCAATTATGGGGCTGAGAGCGTAATCCTTCGGCCCCGATTCAAGCCAGCCCTGATGACCGCTTTTGGCCGATTGCAGCCGGTCGCCACCAGTTGCATGCTCAAAGCAGACATTGAGACGTACCTCAAACACGCCTCTCGATCGCCCAAAAACGTGTGTAAGCACTTATAGCCAGCCTGGGCTAATGGTCAGTACGATCAGGAAGAACAGCTAATCGGGAAAAGGATATGGCACTCAAAGAAGATCAAGAATTTTCCCGCACGGCCTGTGAGCGCTTAATCATGGGGTTTCCTGCCAAGCTCATCAAGAAAGAGTCCGCAATCGCAGATCGCCTCAGCCAGGTGAAACTATCGCCCTTGAAGAAGCTGGAGGCCGTCTATGGGCTTCTTGGTGAGATAGGTGCACACATAGCGCCTTCAACGCCCTGCAAGAAAGGTTGCTCATCCTGCTGCCACTACGGGGTCACTATCTCTGAGGTTGAAGTCCAGTACATAGAGGCACGCACAAAGCACAAACGATTGAAGCAGATGCTGCCTAGTAAAGACTTCCATGGGCAAGCTTGTCCTTTCCTCAAGGAAAACTCCTGCAGTATCTATTTAGCTAGGCCATTCGTTTGTCGTCGACATCACTCACTGGCAGCGACTCCTGAATGGTGTGCTCCCGATAAGTCAGCTGCCGGTGATTTTGCTCGGCTTGAATCCAGCGAGCTGAGAAAAGCTTTTGACGCCCTACGTGTAGGCAGTCCAGTTTGGGATATCCGACAAGTTTTCATGGCCCAGTAAGTCTCGAAGTCCGTGTAGGGCAGTCGAAATGTGGAGCCAGTTGATTGCGGCCAGAAAATCAGGGGCGATTCACAAAGCTATTCCGGCTGCGCCCTTTTGAAGTCCATTGATGTAGCTCGCTGACATACTGGGCCTGGAAGCGCTTCCGCACCTCCTCAGAGCGAATGCGCATAGACTGCATCAGATACTCGGAACTGAATCCGTAATTCCCTTTGCCGCTCGACAGTTTTTGCATTGCCTGTGAGACGGACTCAATTGAGCATGCCAATTGACGGCACCCTTCACTTGAGGTCGCATTCCAAGCAAACCTA
>NZ_JAMOII010000028.1 GCF_024448985.1 Stutzerimonas stutzeri | reverse complement strand
CGCCCAGCCCGACGATCAGCACCCGGCTCTGTTTGAGTTTCAGCTGGCCCTCGATGTCGACCTGTTTCAGCAATATCTGCCTGCTGTAACGCAGCAGCTCGTCATCGCTCAGCATGTTGCTCTCCTGGATGATGAAATTATGGTCGATGGCCTAAACTGATGCGCTCGTGCCCGCCGAAATCCCGGCGGCTTTCGACGTCGACGAATCCGCTCTCGACGAGCAGCTCGCGCACCGCCGCGGCCTGATCGTAGCCATGCTCCAGCAGTAACCAGCCGTCTTCCTGCAGATACGCCCGTGCCTGCGCGATGATCTGGCGAATGTCATCGAGGCCATCCACACCGGCAATCAGCGCGCTGCCCGGCTCGAAACGCACGTCACCCTGCGCCAGATGCGGATCGCCGGCAGGGATGTAAGGCGGATTGCTGACAATCAGCCGATAGCGCTGCCCCTCCACCCTGGAAAACCAATGGCTTTCATGGAAGCGCACGTTATTCAGGCGCAGCTGTTGGGCGTTACGGGCCGCCAGGGCAACCGCCTCAGCGACGCGGTCTACACCCGTCACCTGCCAGGCCGGACGCTCGCTGGCCAATGCCAAGGCAATCGCACCCGTGCCGGTGCCGAGGTCGAGAATCTGCGCCGCTGTTGTCGGAATCAGTTGCAGCGCGGTTTCCACCAGCAGTTCGGTGTCCGGTCGCGGAATTAGCGTATGCGGCGCGACTTCGAGATCCAGACTCCAGAACCCTTGCCTGCCAAGAATATAGGCCACCGGCTCGCCACGGCGGCGGCGCTCCAGGCATTCGGTAAAGACGCCGCACTGCTCGGCGTCGAGTTCCTTCTCCGGCCATGTGTGCAAATAGCTGCGCGACTTGCCCAGCACATGCGCGAGCAATAGCTCCGCGTCGAGCCTGGCGCTCGGTGAATCGGGCAAGTTGCTGTCGTTAAGCAGGGATTCAATGGTTGCCATAAGGTTAAGCCTCAAGCGAAAGCCTCAAACGACAACACACCACATACTCAACTTGTGGCTTGAGGCTGCCGCCGTCTTTAATCTCCCAACGCAGCCAGCTGATCCGCCTGATATTCCTGCAATAGCGGTTCGATAACTTGCTCAACCGCGCCGCCGATGACTTCGCCGAGCGAATACAGGGTCAGGTTGATGCGGTGGTCGGTCACGCGCCCCTGCGGGAAATTGTAGGTGCGGATACGCTCGGAGCGGTCACCGGAGCCCACCAGCAGCTTGCGCGTATCGGAGATTTCCTTGTGCGCGGCGCTGTCCTGCACGTCCTGCAGCTTGGCCGCCAGCCACGACATGGCACGGGCGCGGTTCTTGTGCTGCGAGCGCTCTTCCTGGCATTCGACGACGATGCCGCTGGGCATATGGGTGATACGCACCGCCGAATCGGTCTTGTTGATGTGCTGCCCACCGGCGCCGGATGCACGATAGGTATCGACGCGCAGGTCGGCCGGGTTGATCTCAATTGCGATCTGCTCATCCGGCTCCGGCAGCACCGCGACGGTACAGGCCGAAGTGTGAATACGGCCTTGGGACTCGGTTTCCGGGACGCGCTGGACGCGGTGGGCGCCAGACTCGAATTTCAGCTTAGCGTAGACGTTGTCGCCCTCGACGCGCGAGATGACCTCCTTATAACCGCCGTGTTCACCCGGGCTTTCGGAGAGAATCTCGACACGCCATCCTTGCCGCTCGGCGTAGCGGGAATACATGCGAAACAGATCGCCGGAGAAGATCGCCGCCTCGTCGCCACCGGTGCCGGCGCGAATTTCGAGAAAGACATTACGCCCGTCCTTGGGATCCTTCGGCAGCAGCATGCGCTGCAGGCGGGCTTCAATTTCCTCCAGCTTCGCGCGCGCGTCGGCTACTTCCTCTTCGGCCATCTCGCGCACGTCCGGATCGTTGTCCTTGAGCAGCGCCTGAGCGCCCTCGAGGTCGGACTGCAGCTTGAGAAACTCACGATAGGTGGCGATGACCGGTTCGACCTCGGCGTACTCGCGCGAATAGGCACGAAACCGCGTCTGATCGCTGATCACCTCGGCGTCGCCAAGCAACGCCGTCAGCTCTTCAAAGCGGTCCTGCAGAATGTCGAGTTTGTTGAGCAGCGACGCTTTCATGGTTTGTCCGTGCTGTCCGGCAGGGCGAAGAGTTCCTGAACGACGCTCAGTGCCTCCACTCGCCCCTCGGCGGAAAGTTTTTTCAGCTGAACGCTGGGTGCGTGCAGCAGCTTGTTGGTGAGCCCTCGCGCCAGCTGGGCCAGTGCATCCTCGGGCGTAACGCCATTGGCCAGCAGCCGCTGGGCCTTGAATAACTCTTCATCTCGAATGCGCTCCGCGTGCTGCCGATAGGACTTGAGCACGTCTACCGCAGCCAGTTCCCGCAGCCGCCCCATGAATTCATCGGTTCCGGCGGCAACCAGCTCTTCAGCAGCTTGGGCGGCACCCTGGCGACTCTTGAGATTCTCCGCCACCACCTCATGCAGGTCATCGACGGTATAGAGGTAGACGTCGTCCAGCTCGCCAACCTGCGCCTCTATGTCGCGGGGCACGGCAATATCAACCATGAACATCGGCTTGTGCTTGCGCTTCTTCAGCGCCTGCTCCACGGCGCCCTTGCCCAGAATCGGCAATTGGCTGGCAGTGGAGCTGATGACGATGTCGCTGTTATAGAGCTCTTGCGGAATATCAGCGAGCAGGATCGCATGGGCACCGAACTGCTCCGCCAGCGCGCTGGCGCGTTCGAGGGTACGGTTGGCAACCACGATGCGCTTGACGCCCTGCTCGTGCAGATGACGAGCGACCAGCGTAATGGTCTCTCCAGCACCGATCAGCAGGGCCTGGCTGCGATGAAGGTTGGCGAAGATCTGCTTGGCCAGACTGACCGCTGCGAAGGCTACCGAGACAGGACTCTCGCCAATGGCGGTATCGGTCCGTACGGTCTTGGCGGTGCTGAACGTCGCCTGGAACAGACGCCCCAGCAGCGGACCAACGCTGCCGGCCTCACGCGCGACGGCATAGGCCGACTTCATCTGCCCGAGAATCTGTGGCTCGCCGAGCACCATTGAGTCCAGCCCGGACGCGACGCGCATCATGTGCCGCACCGCCTGATCGTCGGTATGAACGTAGGCACAGGCCCGGACGTCTTCAAGTTTCAGCCGATGGTAATTGGCCAGCCAGGCGAGTACCGCCTCGGCCTCGACCTGGTCCTGCTCGAGGTAAAGTTCGCTGCGGTTACAGGTCGAAAGGATCGCAGCCTCTCGCGTCGGCGTGACACGGCACAGCTGCTGAAGCGCCTCGACCGTTTGTTCAGGCGTGAATGCAACACGCTCGCGCACGTCCACCGATGCGGTCTTGTGATTAATGCCAAGCGCGATGAAAGCCATGCAGGGTCGCTGATCGAAAACGGAGCGCGCGATTCTCCTACTTCGCCTGTCTCAGAACAACCATTGCCCTTCATTGTCTGTACCTATCGAGCCTTCCTACTCGCCTCGCATGCCAGCCCGTGCGCTTGCCTGACGGCTTGTGTCATGATGCCGCGACCCCAGACCAGCCTTGTAATCCCCTATGAAAAAACTCCTCGCCCTCAGCGCCCTTCTGTTTCTCGGTGGCTGCCAAAGCATCATGCAGAGCACGCCCGAAAGCAGCCCGCCGGTCGAGGAGGCCACTCCGCAAGCCGTTGAGCCAGATACCGGCACATATGGATCGTTCAGCAGCGACACGCTTTATGCCCTGCTGGTGGCCGAACTGGCAGGCCAACGCAATCGCTTCGATATCGCCCTGGGCAATTACCTCCAGCAGGCCAATGCGACCCAGGACGCGGGCGTTGCCGAGCGCGGATTCCGCATCGCCGAATACCTCGGCGCCGAACAGGCCGCGCTGGACACAGCGATGATCTGGGCGAGCAACGCGCCGTCCAACCTCGACGCCCAGCGCGCCGCGGCAGTGCAGCTGGCGCGTGCCGGGCGGTACGAGCAATCGATGGAATACATGGAAAAGGTGCTGCAGGGTCAGGGTGATACCCACTTCGACTTCCTCGCCTTGTCCGCCGCCGAAACCGACCCGGATACCCGGACCGGCCTGCTGAAAAGCTTCGACCAGTTGCTGATCAAACACCCGGACAACCCCCAGCTCCAATTTGGCAAGGCGGTGCTGCTGCAGCAGGACGGTCGTCCGGAAGAAGCGCTCGCTCTGCTCGAAGCGCAGGGCACCAGTGAGCAAGAGATCCCGTCGATCCTGCTCCAGGCTCGGCTGCTGCAGATCCTCGAGCGCGGCAAGGAAGCATTGCCGCTGCTGGAGAAGAGCCTGCGCCGGCATCCCGAAGACAAACGCCTTCGCTTGACCTATGCGCGCCTGCTAGTCGAGCAGGATCGCCTCGACGAGGCGATGGGCGAGTTCGCCACCCTGGTCCAGCAGTATCCCGGCGATGACGACCTGCGTTTTTCCATGGCGCTGGTATGCCTTGAAGCAGAGGCTTGGCGGGAAGCGATCGTATATCTGGAAGAGCTGATCGCGCGCGGCAGCCATCGCGATGCGGCCCACTTCAACCTCGGCCGCGCCTATCGCGAGCTGAATCAGCCCGAGCAGGCGTTGAGCGCATTTGCCAAGGTCGGTCCCGGCAACGAATATCTACCAGCAAAGCTGATGCAGGCGGAGCTGCTGTTCACCCTCGATCGCAACGAAGAAGCCTCGCGGTTGCTGGCCAGCGCCCGCGACGAACAGCCCGACTATGCCATCCAGCTGTATCTGATCGAGATCGAAGCACTCTCTGGGCAACAGCGCCTCGACGCGGCCTGGCAACTCACCGAGCAAGCGCTGCAGCAGTTTCCAGAAGACCTCAACCTGCTCTATACCCGCGCGATGATCGCCGAAAAGCGTGGCGACCTGGCGCAACTCGAGCAGGACTTACGCTTCATCATCGAGCGCGAACCCGACAACGCCATGGCCATCAACGCGCTGGGCTACACCCTTGCCGATCGCACCGATCGATACGAGGAAGCCCTCGCCCTCATCGAGCAGGCCTACCGGCTCAGCCCCGATGACGCCGCTATTCTCGACAGCCTCGGCTGGGTCAATTATCGCCTGGGCAACCTGAAGGAAGCGGAAACCCAGTTGCGCAAAGCCCTCGAGCGCTTTCCAGACCACGAAGTCGCCGCCCATCTCGGAGAGGTGCTCTGGGTGTCTGGCGAACAACGTGAAGCGCGGGCCGTCTGGACCGAAGCGCTAAAGCAACAGCCGGACAGCCAGATCCTGCGCGAAACTATCAAACGCCTGACAGGCTCGGAGAATCCCTGACCCATGAAGCTGATGCGCAACCTGCTGATCCCCGCTCTCGTGCTGTTGCTCGCCGGCTGCGCCGGTCTCGGCCCGCAGGAATCGATCGAAGGCCCCGGCAACAAGGAAGACTGGACGACTCACAAGGCGCGGGTCAGTGAAATAGATGGCTGGCAGATCAGCGGGAAGATCGGCATTCGCGCGCCGCAGGACTCGGGCAGCGGCACGCTGTTCTGGCTGCAGCGTCAGGACTATTTCGATATTCGCCTCTCCGGCCCGCTGGGGCGTGGCGCCACTCGCCTGACTGGTCGGCCAGACGCCGTCGCGCTAGAAGTCGCGGGCCAGGGACGTTTCGAAGCCGAATCCCCAGAAGCGCTGGTGGAAAGTCAGCTCGGCTGGCAATTGCCAGTATCGAATCTGCTCTGGTGGGTGCGCGGACTTCCCGCGCCGGACAGCCGCAGCCGTATCGCACTGGATGGCAACGGGCGTCTCGCCAACCTGCAGCAAGACGGCTGGGACATCCAGTATCTCGGCTATAGCGAAGAAGCCGGCTACGAGCTGCCGTCGCGCATCAAGCTGGCAGGCCGCGACCTGCAGATCACCTTGGTGGTCAAGGACTGGCAGCCGCGCCAGCTCGGCCAATGATGCATAGGCTGACCCTGCCGGCCCCGGCCAAGCTCAATCTGATGTTGCACATTCTCGGTCGTCGCGCCGATGGCTACCATGAGCTGCAGACGCTGTTTCAGTTTCTCGACTATGGCGACGAGCTGAGCTTCACGCCTCGTGCCGATGGCCAGATCCAACTGCACACCGAACTGCCCGGCGTCGATCATGAAAACAACCTGATCGTGCGCGCCGCCCGTCTGCTGCAGCGCCACGGCGGATGCCGCCAGGGCGCTGATATCGAGCTAACCAAGCGCCTGCCCATGGGCGGCGGCATAGGCGGCGGCAGCTCCGATGCGGCAACCACGCTCGTCGGTCTCGATCATCTCTGGCAGACAGAGCTGGGCGAGGACCGGCTGGCGGAGATCGGCCTGTCGCTCGGGGCCGATGTGCCGGTCTTCGTACGGGGTAGTGCGGCCATTGCCGAAGGGGTTGGCGAGCGCCTGCAACCGGTCAAATTGAGCGAGCCGTGGTTCCTCGTGATCGCCCCGCAAGTCTCTGTTAGTACAGCGGAAATATTTTCCGACCCGGAGTTGACACGCAATACCCCCGCCATTACAGTTCGCAGCCTTCTTGCAGGGGGCGGTCATAACGACTGTCAGCCGGTGGTCGAGAAGCGTTATCCAGAAGTGCGTAACGCTTTGAGCTTGTTGAACAAATTTGTTCCAGCAAGAATGACCGGCACTGGAGCTTGTGTGTTTGGGAGCTTCCCAAACAAAGGCGAGGCTGATAGAGTTTGCCGCCAACTTCCAGCCGATTTACCAGCTTTCGTAGCTCAAGGACGCAACATTTCGATGCTGCACCGAAGGCTCGCGCAACTGGCGCAGGGAGTGAGTGGTTAGAGGTTGTACGTTACAGGGGCGTCGCCAAGCGGTAAGGCACCAGGTTTTGATCCTGGCATGCGTTGGTTCGAATCCAGCCGCCCCTGCCATAACCTTTCAAGGTTAGTACAGCTGAAACACTTCAAAGTTATATCCACAGGGGCGTCGCCAAGCGGTAAGGCACCAGGTTTTGATCCTGGCATGCGTTGGTTCGAATCCAGCCGCCCCTGCCATATCTCACGAGAGCTGTTCAAAACGCCTGGCCTTTTGAACAGCTTTTTGTTTCATCGGATCCACCCTCAGGCAGGTACTGCGCGTGTCCAAGATGATGGTCTTCACGGGGAACGCCAACCCCGACCTGGCCCGGCGTGTTGTACGTCAGCTGCATATCCCCCTCGGTGACGCCTACGTCGGAAAATTCTCCGACGGCGAGATCAGTGTCGAGATCAACGAGAACGTTCGCGGTAAGGACGTCTTTCTGATTCAGCCGACCTGCGCGCCTACCAATGACAACCTGATGGAACTGGTGGTGATGGCAGACGCCTTCCGCCGCTCCTCCGCTACTCGCATCACGGCAGTCATTCCCTACTTCGGTTACGCCCGCCAGGATCGCCGCCCGCGCTCCGCTCGCGTACCGATTAGCGCCAAGGTCGTGGCCGACATGCTCGATGTGGTTGGAGTCAACCGCGTCCTAACCGTCGACCTGCACGCCGATCAGATCCAGGGCTTCTTCGACATGCCGGTAGACAACATCTACGGCTCGCCGGTCCTGGTCGATGATATCCAGGCTCAGCGTTTCGAGAACCTGATGATCGTTTCCCCCGACATCGGCGGTGTGGTGCGTGCTCGCGCCGTTGCCAAGTCGCTGGGCGTGGATCTGGCTATCATCGACAAGCGTCGCCCGAAAGCCAACCAGTCCGAAGTGATGCACATCATCGGTGATATCGAAGGCCGTACGTGCATCCTCGTCGACGACATGGTCGATACTGCCGGTACCCTGTGCCACGCTGCGACCGCGTTGAAAAATCATGGTGCTTCGAAAGTCTACGCGTATTGCACGCATCCGATTCTGTCTGGTCGCGCCATCGAGAACATCGACGGCTCGGTGCTCGACGAACTGGTAGTGACCAATACCATTCCGCTGTCCGCAGCGGCACAAGCCTGCACCCGTATTCGCCAATTGGACATCGCGCCAATGGTGGCTGAGGCGGTTCGCCGCATCAGCAATGCTGAATCGATCAGCGCGATGTTCCGCTAAGCCGAAAGCTTAGCTCTTCGCGCCGAACGAAAAATGTGCCCCGCCGCGTGCGGGGCTTTTTGCCCAACCGCCCGATAGCACTGGTCGCGAGTGTTTCGGGCGCGTTGTTATCCTGGAGAAACACAATGACTGACTTCACTCTGAATGCCCAAGTGCGTTCCGACCTGGGGAAAGGTGCGAGCCGCCGCCTGCGTCGTAACGCCAACCTCGTCCCAGCCGTAATCTACGGTGGCGACAAGGCTCCGCAGTCCATCAGCCTGCTGGCCAAAGATCTGGCCAAGATGCTGGAAAACGAAGCTTCCTTCAGCCACGTGCTGACCCTGGACGTCGATGGTCAGAACGAATCCGTTCTGATCAAGGCGCTGCAGCGTCATCCGGCCAAGGGCTTCGTTCTGCACGCTGACTTCGTTCGCGTCGTCGCTGGCCAGAAGCTGACCGCTATCGTTCCTCTGCACTTCATCAACCAGGAAACCTCGGTTGGCGTGAAGCAGCAGGGCGGCGAAATCCTGCACAACATCAACGAAGTTGAAGTCTCCTGCATGCCGCAGGATCTGCCTGAGTTCATCGAGGTCGATATGGCCAACGTTGAAGTCGGTCAGGTACTGCACATGACTGACATCAAGCTGCCGAAAGGTGTTGAGCTGGTTTCCCTGGCACATGGCAGCGACCTGCCGGTTGCCAACGTTCACGCTCCGCGCGTGAGCAAGGAAGACGCACCGAAAGAAGAAGGCGCTGCCGAGTAATCCACTCGTCATCACCTGAGGAAGGGCCTCTGCCGTGACCGCCGTTAAACTGATCGTTGGCCTGGGTAATCCAGGCCCTGAGTACGACCAGACCCGGCATAACGCAGGGGCCCTTTTCGTTGAGCGTCTGGCCGCCCACAAGGGCGTCAACCTCAGCGTAGATCGTAAATACTTCGGGCTGGTCGGCAAGTTTCGCCATCAGGACGAAGACATCCGCCTGTTGATTCCCACCACCTATATGAACCGCAGCGGTCAGGCGGTGGCGGCACTGGCCGGATTTTTCCGAATTCCCCCTGAGTCCATCCTGGTCGCCCATGATGAACTCGACATGCCTCCCGGCGTCGCCAAGCTCAAACAGGGCGGCGGCCACGGCGGGCACAATGGGCTTCGCGACATCATCGCCAAGCTCGGCAACCAGAACAATTTCTATCGCCTGCGTCTGGGCATCGGCCATCCCGGGCACAGTAGCCTGGTGACGGGCTACGTATTGGGGCGAGCGCCTCAGGCCGAGCGCGAAAAGCTGGACGCCAGTATCGATTTCAGTTTCGACGTGCTGCCCGAGATCCTGGGGGGCGACTGGACGCGGGCGATGCATAAGCTGCATAGCCAGAAAGCCTGAGGCACAAGCACACACTACTAGGCGACGGCTGGACAGGACGCTTGCATCACAGCGCACCCCGACGCCGTTAACGCAGTTTGGCAACGCCGGTAGCTTTCCAGCTGCCAGCCACACCGAGGCAAAGACACCATGGGATTCAATTGCGGCATCGTCGGCCTGCCCAACGTCGGCAAGTCCACCCTGTTCAACGCACTGACCAAATCCGGTATCGCTGCGGAAAACTTCCCCTTCTGCACCATCGAGCCGAACAGCGGCATCGTACCGATGCCCGATCCGCGTCTCCAGGCACTGGCTGACATCGTCAAGCCTGAACGGATACTGCCGACCACCATGGAGTTCGTCGACATTGCCGGCCTCGTCGAAGGCGCGTCCAAGGGTGAGGGCCTGGGCAACAAGTTCCTAGCCAACATCCGTGAGACCGATGCCATCGCCCACGTGGTGCGTTGCTTCGAAGACGACAACGTCATTCATGTTTCCAATTCGGTCGATCCCAAGCGCGACATCGAAATCATCGAACTCGAGCTGATCTTCGCCGACCTCGACAGCTGCGAAAAGCAACTGCAGCGCGTCACCCGCAACGCCAAGGGCGGCGACAAGGAAGCCGTGGCGCAAAAGGCATTGTTGGAAAAACTCATTCCCCACTTCACCGAAGGCAAGCCGGCTCGCACACTGCTGAAGAAGCTGGGTGACGATGAAATCCAGCTGGCCAAGGGCTTCCACCTGCTGACCAGCAAGCCGGTGATGTACATCGCCAACGTTGCCGAAGACGGCTTCGAGAACAATCCGCACCTGGACGTGGTCAACGCCATCGCCGCCGAAGAAGGCGCCGTCGTAGTGCCGGTGTGCAACAAGATCGAAGCGGAGATCGCCGAACTGGACGATGGCGAGGAAAAGGACATGTTCCTCGAATCCCTCGGCCTCGAAGAGCCGGGCTTGAATCGCGTGATCCGCGCCGGCTACGAACTGCTCAACCTGCAGACCTACTTCACCGCCGGCGTGAAGGAAGTCCGCGCCTGGACCGTAAAGGTCGGCGCTACCGCGCCCCAGGGCGCCGGCGTGATTCACACCGATTTCGAAAAGGGCTTCATCCGTGCTGAAGTAGTCGCCTATAACGACTTCATCCAATACAAGGGCGAAGCCGGCGCCAAGGAAGCTGGCAAATGGCGCCTGGAAGGCAAGGAGTACATCATCAAGGATGGTGACGTGATGCACTTCCGCTTTAACGTTTAAGTCGAAGCAGTAACTTCAGCGCGTTTTGCGTGAAAAAACCTCCTGAAAGTAACGAAACAATAAAAAGGCCGCGCATTAGCGCGGCCTTTTTTGTTTCAAGAACTACCCGAATCACTTACTCACGAAATGGAATGTGCATTTGCCCTCGTTGCCGGAGCACGACCAGCGAGGCGCGCTCGTCCCGATGCTCCCACGGCGTTAGTCCCTCTTTTTCAATCGAATAGGGGATACGCCTGGCTGCGTATGCGCGAGCATGATGGTGCGACACGACAGAGATAAACAAAGGTGCGCCCAGGACAGATTGGACGAGGAATGAACCGGGCTTTTCACCGCCCTTCTTGCGATCCTGCCTGTCGCCCGCAGCATTTGCCTCAGATGGCTTTCAATGCTGAGACAGACCAGCCCCGGCTATGGCTGGGCCTGTGCCGGCCTCCGTCAGGCAATGGAACTTAGGGGTCTGTCATGTCAGCCGCACTCAAGACGCGCGTCACTACTGTTCGTAACCGCATTAAGCGTAACGGTGCTGTCATTACCCAATTTGGGTCAAAGAACACCACAACACTGGATCAGGGCGGCTCCTATGGGCCATCGAGGTCGATCAGGTGGGGACGGGAAATAGGGCTGTGGTTCTTCAAAGCCCGACAGCTTGTACAGTCGTGATCATTCAGGACTGATTTCCGTAAGCAGGAACACACCTAATCGGAGCTACATCATGCGCACCCTGAAGCCGCTTGCCCTTGCTGTGATTGCTGCAATGTCCTCACCGGCATTCGCAGCTCAAAACTCCGCCAACGTTGATCAGTCCGGCGTCTCGCTGCAAGCCACTGTCACACAGACTGGTGGTATTGATAACACAACCTCAATCACCCAGGGCGGCGCGTCCAACGAAGCGATTTCCTTCCAGCAAGCCGGCATAGGCGACTCGATCAATCAATACCAGCAAGGCAGCGCCAACTACAGCGAAGCGCGTCAATCGGACTACACCGTAGCGGGCCTTGCCTCAGGCAACATGATCCTGCAGCACCAGGCAGTTGGTTCTGAGAATGTTGCAAACGCCACTGAGACCAACTCCACCGGCAGTGTCATTTCACAAGGCCAACATGGCAGCTCGAACTCTGCGGAGGGTACCCAGTCGGATTCCGTCGGAGCAGAGCTCTACCAGCTGCAAGTAGGCAACGGGAATTCTGCTACCGCGAACCAATCGTTCGCCGAAGCGAAATCCACCAGCCAACAGCACGGTAACGACAACGTCAGCAATACCCTCCAGAACGATGCCTTAGGCGACACGGCCTATGTTTGGCAGGATGGTACTGCGAACATTGCCAGTGTGAGGCAGGACTTCGGCAGTGTTTCTGATGTCACGATTTTGTCCTTTGGCGTCGGCAATTCGGCGACCGTGGTTCAGTCCTCTGCGATCGCCTCGAAAGCCGAGATTGAAGGCACTGGCAGCTACAACAGCGCGACGGTCACCCAATCCGACATCTTGATGAGTTTCTCGAGCGAGCAGAATGGCGACCGCAACGAGGTCGTAGCGAGCCAAGGTGGCCGGCAGAACACATCCGTTTCTTCCCAGACCGGCAATGACAACGCGATCGAACTTGCACAAGCCGGCAGAGACAGCAGCATCGCCATCGTGCAGACCGGCAATCGCAACACGGCCAGCCTCTCGCAGAACGCGGTCGGCAACGTATTGCGTGCCGTGACGACAGGAAACGACAACAGCATCGTGACCGTTCAGGTTGGAGTGGGTGAGGTAAACGAACTGGATCTGGAGCAGAACGGTGAGAGCCACATCATCCAGGCCTCGCAATTCAACGAGGGCAACTACGCGCTTGTCAGCCAAGCCGGCACTGCAAACTTTGCAGACGTTTCGCAGTATGGCGCCAGCGACAGTGCCAGCGTCCTCCAGAGTGGCTCGACCAACTCGGCGCGCGTAGTGCAGCGCTAAAGCTTATTGCCGCCGGCAGTCGCCGTGCTGCCGGGCTGGCTTTAGACTCAGTACGTTACCTCTAAGCGAATCTGCCAGATTGGCACTCGCTGATTGCACTACCCGAAAGCCTCGCTAAAGCGGGGCTTTTTTGCAATTCTGAGGGCCGAACCACCCGCTCTGAAACACCGAAAAATGGCTCTGCCCCGGACATCTGTCTGACGACCGGCACGGAATCCATTCATCAAATGCGGAATATTCGCCCTGCTTATGCGGTCGGAACAGGCAGACTTGCCGAAGCCGGAGCGCAGATGAACAGCCTTACCGAACCGCCATCACAGTTTCTCGACGACGCTTTTTTCGACCGGGACGCGCAGCTAGTCGCCCAGGATCTGTTGGGAACCGTGATTCGCCATTGCGTCGATGGACTGTGGTTGTCGGCTCGCATCATCGAGACCGAAGCCTATTACGTCGACGAAAAGGCCAGCCACTCCTCGCTCGGCTACAGCCCGTCACGGCGCGCGATGTTCATGCCGGCCGGCCATCTCTATCTGTATTACTCGCGTGGCGGGGATTCGCTGAACTTCAGCGTGCAGGGTGACGGCAACGCAGTGTGCATCAAGGCCGGCTACCCCTGGGTCGACTCGCTGTCGTGCGAAGAATCCATCGCCCGCATGCGCAACAACAGCCCCGCAGCGGCTGGCGGTCCCCGTCCATTGACTCGCCTATGCTCCGGCCAGACCCTGCTGTGCAAAGCATTGGGATTGACCGTCACGGAGTGGAACGCTCAGCGCATGGACCCCGCTCGGCTGCGCGTAGACGACATCGGCGCGCGTCCCGACATCGTTCAGACCACGCGCCTGGGCATCCCGGCCGGTCGCGACGAGCATTTACCGTACCGTTTCGTCGATGCGGGCTTCGCCGCGCACTGCACGCGCAATCCGCTGCGCCGTGGGCAACTGGAAGGCCAGGACTACGTCATGCTGCGCCGCGAACTGCTGGCGAGTTAGCAGTACAGCGCTCACTCGCCGGCTTTCACCAGACGAATCCGGGTTATTTCCGAAGGGGCACCGAAGCGCAGCGGCGGCCCCCAATAGCCGGTGCCGCGGCTGATGTAGATTCGCATCTCGCCGACACGCTGCAGCCCCGCCACCCACGGCTGCTGCCAGCGCACGAAATGCATCCAGGGCCAGAACTGCCCGCCGTGCGTATGACCCGACAGCTGCAAATCGCAACCCACCTCCAGCGCGGCCTTCGCCGAACGCGGCTGATGCGCCAGCAGAATGCGCGGCACATCATTCGGTGCGCCAGCGAATGCCGCAACCGGGTCACTGCGATGACTGGGTCTGAACAGTTCGGCCGAATAGTCGGCGATACCCGCCAGCACTAACCGAGCGCCACTGTGTTCGAGTTGGACGTGGCGGTTGAGCAGCACCTTCATGCCCAGCCGCTCGAATTCAGCGATCCAGCTGTCCGCGCCGGAGTAATACTCGTGGTTGCCTGTCACCACGTAGACACCGTGCCGAGCGCTTAGCTGTGCCAGCGGCGCTATATCCCCGGTCAGATCGGCAACGCTGCCATCTACCAAGTCGCCAGTGATGACGACGAGGTCAGGCGAGAGCTCGTTGACTCGCTTCACGATCGCATCGATATAGCCCTGCTTGATCGTCGGCCCCACATGGATGTCGCTGAGCTGCACGATGCTGAAACCTTCCAGCGCGGCGGGCAGGTTCCGCAAAGCGATGTCGCGCTCGATTACCCGCGCCGTCCGCCGGGCGTTGAGCACCCCGAACAGCGTCACCGCCATCACCGCAACGATGACGACAAGCGCCGAGCCACGCGCGAAGCCCGCCGATTCCCAGCCCAGCAGCGATCCCAGCGCCAACACGAAAGCACGCAGCAGTGAAAATATCGACAGGCTGGAAAATATCCCCATCGCCAACAGTCCGGACCACGCCAGCAACGGGTTGCCAGCCCCTCGCACCAGCACGCCGTAGCGCATCAGCACGGCTGAAAGCGCGAGGTACAGCCAAGCGAGAGCGCTACCGAGCGGCCCGAGCGGGAGATCTGGAATCAGCGTGACACCAACGAACACATGCAGGCCAATCAGCAATATTCCTATCAACAACCGCCTGTTCATGCTTCGTCTCTACAGAAGGGATGGATACGTTTGGCATGCGCAGCGTGCTGAGCTGGCTGCGTTTCGGTGCACGAAAGGTAGCGTACCCACGCGGGACATGGGCACGTCCGACAGCATTCATCAGGAAATGGGCGCTACGCAGCCGGACCGAACGCATCGGGTCCTGCGTCCCTGTCCGTAGGGTCGAATTTATTCGACCGGTCGTAAGGCATCAGACCGATGCGCTGGCCGCCTGCGGCCGGTCGCATCGCCGGAAACAACCGCAGCTACATCACCCCAGTGTCAGGCATCGGGTCCGGCGGCGGCGGCTCTTTCTCCAGCTGTTCGAGCACTTCGTCCGGCAGCGTGTCGCCGTCGTCCAGCTCGGTGTCACTCTCGGCGTCATCGAGATCGTTCAGAGGCGATTCGTCCGCCAGCCAAGGGGGCTGCGGCTGATCGCTTGGGAAGGCAATGCTGAGCATGAAAGTCTCCTCGCAGGTGTACCTGCGATATTAGGCAGGCACACCCTCACATCGTTCGGACCGGTCATCCGTGATGCGTCCACGCCTGCTCCGCCAGGCATTCACTCAGATAATCGAGAAAGCAGGTAATGCGCGTTGCCAGTACGGTGTTGCGGTAGTACACCGCATTGATCGGCTGCAGCACCCGGACGTTTGCCTCAGCCAGCACTTCGACCAGGGTGCCCTCGACGCGGTCCCGCGCGGTCATGAAGTCCGACAAGCAGGCGATGCCCTGCCCGGCCAGCGCCAGATGCCTCACCGTTTCACCGCTCGATGCCCATACGCTCGGCACGATGGGCCAGGTTTCGCCAAGGGGGTGACGCAGCGGCCATTGATTGAGGCTTTCCGGCTGGGTGAAGCCGATCAGGCTGTGCGTCGCCAGCTCGGTTACCTGCTGAGGCATACCGCGTCGCGCCAGATACTCGGGGCTGGCCACTACACGGATTCGGCTGCGACCCAGCGGCCGCGCATGCAGGGTGGAATCGCGCAGCGGGCCGTGGCGCAGTGCCAGATCGGTGCGATGTTCAAGCAAGTCAATGATTAGGTCGCTGCTGTTCAGCTCCAGTTCGATGTCCGGATAGCGCTCGCGAAACCCATCTATCAGCGGCACCAGCACGTGCAGCATGAACGGCGCCGAGGCGTTTACCCGTAACCGCCCGGCAGGGTGTTGCAAGCGGCGCGACATCTGCTCCTCGGCTTCCTCTACGGCCTCGAGAATCCGCCTTGCCTGGATCAGGAAGGTCGCGCCCTCCTCCGTCAGCTCCAGACGTCGGGTCGTGCGGCGCAGCAGCGTGGTGGCCAACTTGGCTTCGAGCCGGCTCAACGCACGACTGACACCCGAAGCCGTCTGCCCCAGCTGCACCGCAGCGCTGGATATCGAGCCGGTATCGATGACAGCCGTGAAGGCTTGCAACTCGTCGAGCGTGGTTTTCATCTGTGACTCGCAGTCAATTATGTTTGGCCTGAAACCCGGTTTTTCCGCATGAGTCTGCGGCAGACACTACGCGCCATGCAATCAAACCGGAGTTCCAATCCATGCCCATCGCTCTGCTCGCGCTGACGCTCAGCGCATTCGCCATCGGCACGACCGAGTTCGTCATCGTCGGCCTGATCCCCACCATCGCCAACGACCTCAGCGTCAGCCTGCCTTCGGCCGGGCTGCTGGTCAGCCTTTACGCACTCGGCGTCGCGGTCGGCGCGCCATTGCTCACCGCCCTGACCGGCAAGGTGCCGCGCAAGCTGCTACTGCTGTCGCTCATGGTCCTGTTCACTGCCGGCAACCTGCTCGCCTGGCAGTCGCCGGATTATGAGTCATTGATTCTGGCGCGCATCGTCACCGGCCTCGCCCACGGCGTGTTCTTCTCCATCGGCTCGACCATCGCCACCAGCCTGGTTTCGAAAGAAAAGGCCGCGAGCGCCATTGCGATCATGTTCACCGGATTGACGGTTGCTTTGGTCACGGGCGTGCCGCTGGGCACCTTTATCGGCCAGCAGTTTGGCTGGCGCGAAACCTTTCTCGCGGTGTCGCTGCTCGGTGTGATCGCCTTTATCGGCAGCCTGATCTTCGTGCCACGTACCATCCAGCACAGCAAGCCCGCCTCCATCGTCCAGCAACTGGCTGTACTGAAACAGCCGCGCCTGCTGTTGGTCTACGCGATGACTGCGGTCGGCTACGGCGGCACCTTTATCGCCTTCACCTTTCTTGCGCCGATCCTGCAGGAGATCAGCGGCTTCGGCGAAGGCGCGGTGAGCCTGGTGTTGCTGGTTTACGGCGTCTCGGTGGCGGTGGGCAATATCTGGGGCGGCAAACTGGCCGACCGTCGCGGGCCAATCAGCGCGTTGAAGTTGATCTTCGCACTGCTGTCCGCCGTGCTCTTCACGCTCACCTTTACCGCGGCCAACCCTTGGTTGGCACTGGCGACGGTTTTGCTCTGGGGTGCGGTGGCGTTCGGCAACGTGCCCGGCCTGCAGGTCTACGTGGTACGCCAGGCCGAGCACTACACGCCGAGCGCCGTGGACGTCGCCTCCGGCCTGAACATTGCCGCATTCAACCTTGGCATCGCCGGTGGCGCATGGCTCGGCGGACACATAGTCGCATCCATGGGTCTGATCCATACCGCCTGGATTGGCGCGCTGGTCGTGCTGATCGCCCTGGCCCTCACGTATTGGAGCGGCCGGCTGGATAGCTTGGGCACGAGCCCCGGCAACGACACGCAGTCGGCCCTCGCCGCCTCGCATTGATCACACAGGAGACCCCTATGAGCATTCCCGCTTTCGGCCTCGGCACCTTCCGCCTCAAGGGCCAGCAAGTCATCGATTCGGTGAAGATGGGCCTTGAGCTCGGCTATCGCCACGTCGACACCGCGCAGATCTACGAGAACGAAGCGGAAGTCGGCCAGGCCATTGCCGAGAGCGATGTGCCTCGCGAAGAGCTGTTCGTGACCACCAAGGTCTGGACCAGCAACCTCGGCTCTGACCGGCTGATTCCCAGCCTCGAGGAAAGCCTGACCAAGCTGCGCCTGCAGCAAGTCGACCTCACCCTGGTGCATTGGCCATCACCGAACGACGAACTGGCAGTCGCCGACTATCTGGCCCGCATGATGGAAGCCAAAGAGCGCGGCCTGACCCGTGCCATCGGCATCTCCAACTTCACCATTGCCCATATGCAGCAAGCCATCGACGCCATCGGCGCCGAGAACATCGCCACCAATCAGGTCGAGGTGCATCCCTTTCTGCAGAACCTAAAGGTGATCGACTTCGCCCGCAGCCATGGCATGCACATCACCGCTTATATGCCGTTGGCCTACGGCAAGGTGATGCAGGACGAGGTACTGCAACGCATCGGCGAAAGCCACAACGCCAGCCCCGCGCATGTCGCCCTCGCCTGGCTACTGCAACAGAGCCTTGCCGTTATCCCCTCCTCCACCAAACGCGAAAACCTCGCCGCTAATCTGGCTGCTCAGGAGCTGCGCTTGACCGATGAAGAGATGCAGCAGATCGCCACGCTGGACCGCAACGAACGCCTGGCCAACCCCGGCTTCGCACCAAAATGGGACTGATCGACACGCAAACAGACGCGCCGCCGCGGCGGCTTCAAGCGCCCACCGGCGGCGCGGCATAAGCATTTGATAGACGGACGAAAAATCACGGAAGGAGGGTTGACAGCCACAGGCGCGACGAGAATAATGCGCGCCACTTGGCTACGTAGCTCAGTTGGTTAGAGCATAGCATTCATAATGCTGGGGTCCGGGGTTCAAGTCCCTGCGTAGCCACCAAATTCAAAAAGGGTTCAGCGAAAGCTGAACCCTTTTTTTGTGCCCGCCGTTTAGCCCAGCATCACCGAGAGCGCACCATGAGAGACGACTTCGACAACATCCGCGCCGAGCGCGAAACGCCCTATCGCACCGCCGCTACCCAAGCCAACCAGCATGCCGGCCTCTGGAAACAGATCGCCATCGGCATCGTGGTTGGGCATCTGTCGTTGGGGTTGATTGGTGCGGTGGTCTGGATGGTAGCGGCGCAACTGCCTGTTGGGGATTTGCAGATTGTGATGCCGTGGGCTGGCCAGCAGCCGGGGTGATTATTTTCTGTGCTTCGCAAGGGACAGTTAGGGTCGGAAAATGATTTTGTCCCCTTTTCGCAAGCTGAGCAGCAAGCGCCGTGGGATTGACGCAAGGAACGCCGGACCGGTAATGCCCCGCAAAAGACTGTCTCACTCACTTTCGCGCCGAAGCAGCAAGACGGTTTCAGCTGCAGCACTATCAAGTCATGCGCCCAAAATGAGCGGTTGCGCGGAGGCTCGTTTCCAGCTCAACCAGTGTCGGAACCCGCGCATCGTCGGCGACAACGACGGTATTCCGTGTGAGGCTATCTGCCGCTGAGCCTGCTAATTGCCACGCCCTGTCACGTTGTTTAATGTTCAACTTGAGGACAAGCCCGTGATGTGCAACGGCTAATCTAATATCTAGTGACAACAAGGTGAATATTCATGGACGAAAAAAATATCGCGGAGGCAGTCGAACTGCTGCGACTGGATCGCAGAAACGGCATGACGGCAGATGAAGCGCTCTCTGGCGCATCTGACGCCTATGGTTTACCTCTAATCGTTCTCAAAAACCGGTATAGGCTGCGCTATTCGCAGGAGATCGAAGAAGCGCCTCCTACCATTCAGCCGATCGAACTACCAACCATCAGAAGCTCGCGAATCACAGAAGCACGACGAATGGCACAGCAGTGTCACCAAAAGAAAAATCGTCATCTTGATCCAGCTTTCGATCACATGATCGGCGTCATTCGAAAAATAGGGAGATATGAGTTCATCTTCGCCGGTGTATTTTTACGGTCCCAAGAAGTCTTGGCCGTGTATGTCGATGACTACATCCAGTCAGACAACACAGTGCTGTCGGCGCCATTTATAACGAGGCAGCCGAAATCTTACTTGGAGTACTACACTGACCTGCAGCTTACTGCCAGTTAACCCGCATGGACGTAGATATTTGGACCAAGTGGGTGACGCTCATCGGCGCGGTCGTTGCAGCCGTCTCTGGTGTGTGGGCACTTATAATTCAGCTCCGAGGAGTCCGGGATGAAATATTAGTTTCTCTCGGAACATTGTCGCCCGAGGCCATCCCAGAAACGATGATGAATGTGGTTAGTAAAAGTGACCACCCTATTCGTGTTGTCGATTTTGGGTTCATAGACCTGAATGGGCGGCTAGTGTCGATCCCTTTGGAAATCGATCTGCTAAATCTACATAGCGATGAGGTGGAGCGTTACGGGTCGCCTATCCTCAATAGACGCGGCGATAGCTTCCAGGTGGGCTATTGCATGGCTCATGGAGTTCTCGGCTGCTACGCCAGAACGTCACTTCAGACGCGACCATGCATGGCATTTGGATTCGACACTTCACTCGTAAAGCGGGCCCGAATAAGTATCAAAGTTTACTTGGCGGGTTCCGCATATCTTCTCCCATAGCGTCAGGCCATCCAGGCTCGGTGCGCTTCCTGCGTCATCGCGAGCGAACTATCGTCTTAATCGTAGGCTTGAGAATGACTGAATACCGGCAAGATTTGTGCGCTTTGGCCTACAGCCGAAACACTTACAAAAGCCCCGCCAAGTGCGGGGGCTTAGGCGTCGCCTGCAACGACTTAATGAACCCTTAATAGATCGCGACCAACAAGTGATGACATCAATCCGAAGTATTCGGTGTGTTCTTCCTTAGATTCTAAGTTAAATATCTTGTCACTATACTCTTCTGCAAGATTTATATGCGGTATGACTTCTTTTTCCTTCGCTGCGCTCGCAAAATAAACGAAGTAACGAGCCGAGTCATCGCCGAGGAATTTACGCCCCTCCATGAAAGTCATTACTTTCATGGTTGTTTCTTTGAATTTAGCGCTCGGGTCATTTAAATTAAAATCAATGGCTTCGGTCATATGGAATTTCCCGTTCTTTAACAAGAAGTCTGCGGAAAATCCAGAGTTTTCATTAAGCGGATAATTGTAAATAACCTTATGCCTGCTAAGATCATCTACATCCTTTCCTAATATTTCCATGCCTTGAAATATATTTTTCACATAAGTGTGAATTCTAGAGCTTTTTATGACTTTTTCTTTCGAGCTATATGGCTTTACTAGTTCGTTAAAAAGAGCTGACACTCTCTTTTCATATTGGTTGATGTCGTCTAAAACAAAGCACGAAGGCTCGCTCAGAAAAGAGCTAGATGCGTGGAACGATTTTAACAATTCTATTGCTTGTTTGGGATTATCCGCCAATGCTGCGACTGAAGTGATCCCTTCCTTTAACGACTCAAGATCTTCAATCCTGGTAGTCCCATCGATTATGCGGACCTTGGCAGAGGCATTAAGAACCCTGACATCGGCCCTTCCGGCATTAAATACTACTAACCCAACATTTACTATCTCGCCACGCTTTGGGTCAGGCATGTATTTAATAATCGAATATTCAAAGGTAATCATTTATTACCTCCTAAATTGTATTCTTCAAAGAGCTGATTCTGTCCAGCCGCGCTTGAGAATCCCACCAGTCAATGTACGCTTTACGGTCGGCTTTGGACATCCAGCTGGCAGGGAAGTTTTCAAGAATTGTCGCTATTTCGTTAGAATCTATGGCTTCAATGGCCTCAAGACATCCCAAAGCCTCGGCTCTTATGTAATTTTTGGTCAGGTTTATCATCCTGAAAGCGATTTGCGTATTGGATGCCGGGTGCACTGCCTCAAACCCCAGGTGGCCGACTTCGAAACACGCCCTGCTAAAATCGAATGCAAGAGCTATAAAAGAATCACCAAAGCTGGACCGCCACAGGTAGTTCCCCCAATGGCGATCTACGTTATTAACAAACAAGTCGAACGCGTAGAGTCGGCTTAAAAATGCTTTGAGATTAGGTACCTTAGTCTTTCCCTGGAGCACAGCCATAACGAAAGCTTGGTAGTCGACCCTTTTATTGCCATTGACAACCCCGCCTTCCCACAAAGAGCCGAAGGCCAAGTCGCCTTGTGGCATAGAGATGATCGCGAACGCCGGGGTTGGAATAACCACTCGGCAGGCAAGCTCATAACAGAAGAATTCCGACGCAGGCACTTTGCCCGCACCGTCCCGCGTGGTCTTGACTGCGTAGTGCTTTCCATCGCGGGCCTCAACGATCTGTTTTAGGTCAGCACTTCCCATGTTGCTGTTGAAAGTCGTGATGGCCTCGATGGGTATCAGAGTTTTCTGATACCTAGCCTCGATCGGAAGCGCCTGCGCGCTGCCAGAGCGTGATGAAAGACTATCGCCAGATGTTGCGTCTTTGGTCATGGATCCGTCCTAATGCATTCGCATCCTAGGATAATATTGTAAGGCTTGCCTGCAGGCGCCGTTGGAACCTCTGCGCAGTTCATACAACAGCGCATCCCTACCTTTATCTCGGGCCGACACGATGGTTTCTATGCCTCTTCAAGCTCGCCCCGCAGTATCTGAAGATCTATCGGCGCTTCAATGCCAATCTTTACCTGCCCGCCACCCATCTGCCCAACGCGGATCGTGATCCCATCCAGCAGCAGCTGTGCGAGGAGATCATTGGCATCGGTGCCAGGCTGTACACGGAGAGTAATGTGCTCGCTTTCCTTACGAGTGAGGACGAGGTAGCCACGGTTGCTTCCTTGCGATGGGGTGATGAGGCGATGGATACTATCAGGAAGAATTAGCAGCAGAACAGGCCCGGCCCGACGACCAGAACGCAGTAGCAACCGGCACGGCGTATGCCTTCCTGTAGGCCTAACTAGCTTTCAATGTAGAACCCCGGTAACTCAAGGCTTAAGCATGCGAGTTCATATGCCTGCGTAGCCAACATATTCAAGAAAGGGTTCAGCGAAAGCTGAACCCTTTTTTTGTGCCTGCCGTTTAGCCAAACAGCATCGAGTACCCGCCATGAGAGTTGCTTCGACAACATCCGCGCCGAACGCGAGACGCCCTACCGCGCCGCCGCTACGTCGCCCAACAATACGCCGGGCTCTGGAAACAGATCGCTATAGGGATCGTTGTTGGGCATCTGTCGTTGGGGTTGATAAGTGCGGTGGTCTGGATGGTTGCGACGAAGTTCTTACTCAACGGTCTGCCGTTCACGGTGCCTTAACAGCAGGCGCACCGCGCTCAGCTGTCTCGGCTAAACCGCTGCCCCGATATCGCCGGATGATAAAGCGGCTGAACCGTATTACCAGCTGGGTCGAGCATATGAAAGCTATAAGCGCCGTCGCTATGGGCGAAGGGCCGATCCAACAGAGTCACGCCTTGGGTTTGCAAGTATTCGTACCAGGCATGTAGCTCGTCCAGGCTATCGACGATAAAGCCGTAGTGATCCATCGCCTGAACGCCGCTGCTTTTTTCCCGTGCGCGGCCCAGGGAGAGGTTGTCGTTGCCGCAGGTCAGGTAGACGAGGTCCTTGCTGGCGCGGTTGAGCACTTCCATGCCCAGCACGTCGACATAGAAACGTTCGCACTCTTCAAGATTCGGGGCGGTCAGCGCCAGGTGGCGCAGGCCATTCAGGCGACCGGGACGGGTTGGCATGGCTTGATCCTTTTTTGTATACAATCAGGCCGTAACCATAAAACAAAACAGGATGCTTATGTACTGTCTCATTTTGAAAACGCAGCTCAAGCCTGGCTCGTTCGCTCAGTTCATGGAGGCCATGCGCGTCAACGCCGCCGCTTCGGTGCAGAACGAGCCGGATTGCCTTGTGTTCGATGTCGTGCAGGATCTGAATGACCCTGATCTGGTGTATCTCTACGAGCTGTACCGCGACGAATTGGCCTTCACTTATCACAAGACCACCGAGCACTACCTGCAAAGCCGTCCGCTGGTAGGCGAGTACATCGTCAAGCAAGAGGCCATGAAGGGTCGCATGGTCAGCGGTAACAGCAAACGTTGAAGGGCACGACGATAGAAGTAACCGGACGAGGATAAGCCCCGCCTTAGAGCGTGAATGCTGTTCACTTGAACACTATCGACTCTAGGCACGCTGCGTTTCGGACAGGCCTGCGGCCTGTATTCGCCGCGAGGTTGCGCCTCCCACAGGAGCTGGTGTGCACCTGCCGTTTAACGTGAGAGGTCCGACCTCGAGGCGAACTTACGAACGAACAGCATTGCGCCGAAGCAGGGCTATTTGAAGCTATCCGGGCTCGACGTCAGCGAGCCGCCTTGCGCATGGTGGTCTGGGTCGCCAACAGCAGACCGGCGAAGATCAGCCCACCACCAACCAGATGGAACAGCTGCACCCCTTCCCCCAGCACCAGCCAGGCGAGAATCGCGGTGAAAACCGGCATCAGGTAGGTCGTCATGGCGGCCTTCGCCGCGCCAACGGTTTTGACGCCGTGGTTCCAGGATAGATAAGCCACCAGCGAGGCGAAGATGGCGGTGTAGCCGATTGCGGCGAGGTTGGTTGGGGTGGGCGTGAAGCCACCCACTTGGGCCAGTTCGAACAGGTAGAACGGCAGGATCATCGGCACGCCGAACAGCATCAGCACGCCGAGCAGCGTCAACGGCGGAAGCTGGAGAAAGCCTGACCAGCGCCGCAACAGCAAGGTGTATAGCGCCCAGACCAGAACCGCCACCAGCATAATCAGGTCACCTGCTTGAAACGACAGCCCACTGAACACCTCCCAGCTGCCCCGGCTGATGAGATAAACCAGCCCTCCAGCCGCAATGGCCATACCGAACCAAGCGCGCCGCGCCGGCCATTCATTCAGCAGCAGTCCACCACCGATGAAGGTGAAAAGCGGCAGGCAGGTATTCACCAATGTGAGGTTGATGGCTTCGGTGCTTTGCGCTGCCGTGTACAGCAGCGAGTTATAGCTGCTGATGCCCAGCGCAGCGATGACAGGCAGACGCCAGCTTGCCGCGCGTAGCACTGTGCGGTGAGCCCAGATCGATCGCGCGACGAAAGGGAGCAGCAGACAGGTCGCCAGCACCCAACGCCAGAAAGACAAAGTCAACGGAGGGATTGCGTCGTGGAAGGCCCTCGCGACCAACGCATTACCGCTCCAGCAGAGCACAGCGAGCAGCAGACCAGCGAAGGCCCATCCTTGGCGACTCGCCATCAGACTGACCGTTGCGGGCGCAGACGGTATTGCGGTGGCACTTGCTCGGGGCCGCTGATGGTGACGTTGAGGTCCTTCCAGATGCCGTCCTTGATCCCGTAGATGCAGCCGTGCACGGACAGTGCCTGGCCGCGATGCCAAGCGTTCTGGACGATGCTGGTGTGGCTGACGTTGGCGACCTGCTGAATGACGTTGAGCTCGCACATGCGGTCCACCTGCTCCTCTTCTGTCGCAAAGGTGGAGATATGGTCACGGTGCTCGTAATAAAGGTCGCGGATGGTGCGTAGCCAGCCATCGATTAGACCCAGCTGGTCGTCACGCATGGAAGCGCGAACGCCACCACAGCCGTAATGGCCGGTGACCAGAATGTGCTTCACCTTGAGTACGTCGACGGCGTACTGAATGACGGACAGGCAGTTGAGGTCGGTATGCAACACGACATTGGCGACGTTGCGGTGAACGAACAGATCGCCCGGCAGCATGCCGACGATCTCGTTGGCCGGCACGCGGGCATCCGAGCAGCCGATCCAGAGATATTCCGGCGTCTGCTGCTTGGCCAGTTTGGCGAAAAACGTCGGGTCTTCCTCGTTGATGGCTTCAGCCCAACGCGCATTGTTTTCGAATAACTGTTGAAGATCGTTGCTCATCGATTGTCCCTTTGTGCTCCGATACGCACGTTACGAACCGGACCACGTTTTGACAAGCATGCAGGCCGGGACGTCACAGACTAGACAGTGAAGAGCGGATTGGAAGGGACTTCGGCTCGCGGTCGGGACGAAAAGGCGCGCAGGTCGCGTAAAAAGTTGTCACGCCAGGCATCGAGATCGGCGGCGCGAATGGCGCGCATCATGTGCTCGTAACGATCTTTGCGTTCTGAGAGCGACATCCGCAGGGCTCGATCCAGCGCTTCGGCCATGCCGATGCAGTCGTACGGATTGACGATCAATGCCGAGGTCAACTCGCGAGCGGCGCCGGCAAAGCGCGACAGCACGAGCACGCCGGGGTCTTCAGGGTCTTGCGAGGCGACGTATTCTTTGGCGACGAGGTTCATGCCGTCGCGCAGCGGCGTGACGAAGCCAATGTCGGCATTGCGGAACAGGCCCATCAGCACGCGCCGATCATGGCTCTTGTTGAGGTAGTGCAGCGGCGTCCAGTCCAGGTCCGACAGCCAACCGTTGATGTGCCCCGCCGCGCTTTCCAGTTGCTGACGGATGTGCTGGTAGGTCTTTACATCGGAACGGGAAGTGGGTGCGATCTGGATGAACTCGACCGAGCGGCGGTGCTCTGGGTAACGCTCGAGAAACGCCTCGTAGGCCTTGAAACGCTCCAACAGACCTTTTGAATAGTCGAGACGGTCGACGCTGATGATTTTCTTGCGGGCGATGTCCGTGGTGCGCCGCATCGGCTTGCGTCGACCTTTGTAAGACTCGGCGAGGTCGTGGATTTCATCCGGGACCACCCCGATCGGATAGACCCCCGCACGGAAGTTCTGCCCATAGGCGGTCAGACTGCCATCGGATTCCAGAATGCCGCGCACTTCACGAGTCATGTAGTCCTGAAAGGCGAGACGATCGGTTTCGGTCTGAAACCCGATGAGGTCATAGAAGCAGAGCGTCTTGAGCAGCTCATTGTGCGGCGGGATAACGGTGAGAATTTCCGGCGGTGGAAACGGGATATGCAGAAAAAAGCCGATGCGGTTACGAATGCCCAACTGGCGGCAGCATTCGGCGAAGGGAATCAGGTGGTAGTCATGGATCCAAATAATGTCGTCGGGTTTGAGCAGCGGCTTGAGTTTCTCCGCCAGCATGGCGTTGACCCGTCTGTAACCATCATATTCCTGACGGTTGTAGCGAGCCAGGTCGATGCGGTAATGGAAGATCGGCCAAAGCGTGGCGTTAGAAAAGCCGCGGTAATACTGATCATAGTCTTGCTTGGTCAGCCCGAGGGTCACGTAGGTGATGTTACCGATGGTCTCGCTATTGGTTTGCGGGGAGCTGCTTACCTCACCGCTCCAGCCAAACCAGATGCCTCCGGCCTGGCGCAACGCGTCATAGACGCCCACTGCAAGTCCGCCAGCAGCGACCTTCCCCGCCTTGATAGGCGCTACGCGGTTGGAAACCACTACTAGTCGGCTCATGATGGTTCTCGCTTCAGTCTGGTTTTATTGGATTTACCGGCTGTTCGGACAGGGCGCTAAGTAGGCTTTCGAGCCAGGCGCCGACGGCTTCTACCGAATCCAGACGCTGCGTGGCTTCGGTCGCACCGGTGCCGACCTTGATGCTCAACCCGCCCAACTCATTGACAGCCTTGAAGCCCGCCTCGTCGGTCAGATCGTCACCGATGAAGACAGGCGTTCGCCCCTTGAAAGGCGCTTCCTGCATAAAGGTGCGAATCACCTCGCCCTTGCTGGCACCACGCGGCTTGAGTTCGAACACGCATTTGCCTGGTTGCAGGGCCAGCACGTCGCCGTAGCGGCCAATGAAGTCTTCAGCCAGAGCACGAGCGGCCTCTTCCAGCTCTGGAGCCAACCGAAAATGCAGCGCGAAGGCGACATCCTTGTTTTCCAGCGATAGGCCGGGAAGCTCGGCGCACGCTCGAGCCAGCTCTTGGTGGATGCGGTCGAACAGAACGTTGTCCAGCGCCAGATTCCGTAACTGGCCTTCGGCGGTGCGCCTTTCGGCACCGTGCACGCCGGCAGCTGGCAGGCGCAGTGGCGAAAGCAGATCGTCGAGCTGGCTGAGCGGGCGTCCCGAAATGACGGCTATGGGGATCTCGCTGACATGCAGATGTTCGAGCGCCGTCAACGAGCCAGGCGGGATGAAAACGAGTTCGGGACGAGGCTGTATCTCAGCCAGCGTGCCATCGACATCGAAGAAAAAAGCGCAGTGGCGGACGTCCAGCCCGGATAGATCATGGGATTCGTTCATGCTTCTGAGACTCTCGATCCTCGTCAGTGGTTCGCGCGGTTTGCAACGCGACAGCCCCGGAAGCGTTACGCGAAAGACTCTTGCAGCTTGGTTCATAAAGCCCGAGCCGGCCAGCGGCCAGCCTGAATCTTCACCCCGACACCGGGTCACAATCTGCAAGACCGCAATTTCGCAGGAGGTTGTCATGAATGATCGCAAGCCCTACACACCCACTGAAATCGACGATACCGAGGACCGCATGGGTTCGATTGAGCAGCTCGATTTCGACCAGCGTCGGGACGAGCGCAAGGGCCGTATCGGTGACGAGGCCCCTGCGCAAGAAATAGAGGATGAGTTTCCGCCGGAGCGTGTAGCCGAAGCCGGCATGTCTGCCGGCGAAGTGCCGGATGACGGCGCAACCATGGATGACCTGGCACCGGAAACATTGATCAAGGAAGACGGTGCACGTTCGCCCCACGAGCGCGGCCATGGCGGCCCAGCCGATCAGGAACTGAGTGAAGTTTCCGAGCACCGCATCGGAGCCGGCATGGATCTGGACGAGGCCGAAGAGGCCCGTTATGACCCGTTGGATGGGAAGGCCTGGAATGGTCCTGCCGATGGCGATCCGGATACTGGCCTCGGTGGTGGCGACGCCGTACTGCACGAGAACGATGATGTGATGGATGACAACGAACTGGGCGGCGACGCCCCGCTGGATTCGGGGCGGGACAAGGCGCCGGGGCGGTAATCTCGTCAGGGCCGCTCATCGGGCTCAGGCAGAAAGGTTCGTCGAGCAAAACGAAAAGGCCGGACTCTTTCGAGCCCGGCCTTTTCGTGCATGCCCTTTCGCTGATCAGTCGATCAGGGTGCAGGCCATCACCAAGGCATCTTCGCGTCCGTCAGCGGACGGGTAATAGCCCCGGCGGCGCCCCACTTCGTTAAAACCATAGCGTTCGTACAGTCGGTAAGCCGGTGCATTGCTGGCGCGCACCTCCAGAAAGCATTCTCGCCCGCCACGCTCGTGAGCCCGCTGCATCAGGTGCTCGAGCAGACGCAAACCAAGGCCACGGCCCTGGCTCTGCGGTTTGACGGTAATGTTCAACAGGTGCGCCTCGTCGAGGATGACGTTGATCACACCGTGCCCGACCTGCTGGTCACCTTCGAACATGACCCAGCACTCGTAAGCCGTCAGCGCATCGGTGAAGATGCCTCGGGTCCAGGGATGGCTGAAAGCGGCGTATTCGATTTTCAGGACGGTTTCGATATCCGCCACGGTCATCGGGCGAAAGCTGACTGCATCACTCATTCAACACTACTCAAGGGAGCCACTCATAAACCGGTTACCCAACGCGGCATGCTACGACGCATGGCCTTCCACAGCTGCGCCTTGCTTTCAGGCTGCTCCATCAGTTGTTCGAGGCCTGGCATGGTCAGCGCGAGTCCCAAACCTTCGATGGTGAGCTCGCGATAGCAGGCATCCGCCTCGACTTCGCCAGCGAAACGAAGGGCCGGTGAGCCGATCAACCAGAGGCAGGCACAACCCATTCCCTCCAGTTCAGCAGCGACCACGCCCTGCACGTAATCGCGTGCGGCCTCGATCCCCTGATCGAGGCTGCCGCGATGCAACAGCGGCCAGCGGATCGGCTCGCCATCACCGACCTGCTGGGGCTTGTCCGGCAGCCTGGCGGCGCGCAGCAAGTCCTTGAGCAGGATGTAAGCTGGGTCGCGACTCTGGAAGGACTCACCTGTCGGCAGCTCCACTAACAGCAGCACGTTGCCCGCACGCAGCAACTGCAAGGCGAAACGCGGCGGCGGCACTACGGCTTTCTGCTCGACGGCGGACGCTTGCGGCTCGTCGGGTTTCAGGGCCGGCTTTTTAGGCTCGGGCATGGCGATACGCGGCATAACCGAGCGAACCGCATCTGCCGCCGGGCTCGCCGCAGCAGCCGGTGTAGAGGTTACTGGTTTGGGCGTCGGCGGGGCCGGCGGCGCGATTGGCTGTTCGAGTTCGATGGCTGGCGCCGGATCAGGCTCGGCGCACTGCAGCAGCTCCGGGCGCGAAGGCGCGGCGAAAGGCAGCTCGGTCCGTGGCAGCCAAGTGGTGATCTGCATGGCGTCGAGAAAGGCCCGACGCCGATGTTCGGCGATCAAACCTCGGCCACCTGCGGATGGGCCTTCGCACCCACCTGCATCAAGTTCAACGCATTCAGGTAAGCCTTGGCGGAGGCCACGACAATGTCGGTGTCGGCACCGTTGCCATTGACGATGCGCCCACCCTTCTCCAGCCGCACCGTGACCTCGCCCTGCGAATCGGTGCCTTTGGTGATGGCGTTGACCGAATACAGCTGCAACGTGGCGCCGGAATTGGCCACCGATTCGATGGCCTTGAAGGTCGCGTCCACCGGACCGGAACCTTGGCCTGCGGCGCTCTGTTCGCTGCCGTTTACGCTGATCACCAGCTTGGCATCGGGGATCTCACCGGTCTTGCTCGCCACTTCCAACGTCACCAGTTTGAAATGCTCTTGGACGTCTTCGGTCAGGGCATCGGAGACGAGCGCCTGCAAGTCTTCGTCGAAGATTTCGTGCTTCTTGTCCGCCAACTCCTTGAAGCGCGCAAACGCAGCATTCAGCTCGCCTTCGCCGGACAGGACGATGCCCAATTCATCCAGCCGCGAGCGGAAAGCAGCACGCCCAGAGTGCTTGCCCATGACCATCTTGTTGGCATTCCAGCCTACCGATTGCGCGGACATGATCTCGTAGGTTTCGCGGTGCTTGAGCACGCCGTCCTGATGAATGCCCGACTCGTGGGCGAATGCATTGGCGCCGACGATGGCTTTGTTTGGCTGCACCGGAAAGCCGGTGATGCCGGAGACCAAGCGCGAGGCGCTGAGGATATGTTCGGTCTCGATGCGGGTGTGCACGTTGAGCAAGTCCTGGCGGGTCTTGATCGCCATCACAATTTCTTCCAGCGCGGCGTTGCCGGCGCGTTCGCCGAGGCCATTAATAGTGCATTCGACCTGGCGCGCGCCCGCTACGACGGCTGCCAGCGAGTTGGCGACGGCCAGGCCGAGGTCATTGTGGCAATGCACGGAAAACACGGCCTTGTCGGCGTTGGGGATGCGCTCGAGCAGTTGGCGGATGGTATCGGCGTATTGATGCGGAATGGCGTAGCCGACGGTGTCCGGAATATTGATGGTCCGCGCACCGGCATTGATCGCCGCTTCGATGATGCGGCAGAGGAAATCGATTTCCGAACGCCCGGCGTCCTCGCAAGAAAACTCCACATCGGCGCAGAGGTTACGTGCTTTGGTCACGGCGCGTACGGCCTGCTCGATGACCTGATCCGGCTGCATGCGCAGCTTGTATTGCATGTGGATCGGGCTGGTTGCGATGAAAGTATGAATCCGTCCGGAGCTAGCGCCAGCCAGCGCTTCGGCCGCGCGCTCGATGTCCGCATCGACGGCGCGGGCCAGGCTGCATACGGTGCTGTCCTTGATGTGGTCGGCTACCGCTTTGACCGCGGCGAAATCTCCCGGGCTAGCAATGGCGAAGCCGGCTTCGATCACATCGACCTTCAGCCGCTCGAGAGCCTTGGCGATGCGCAGTTTTTCTTCACCGGTCATGGAAGCGCCGGGGCTCTGTTCGCCGTCTCGCAGGGTGGTGTCGAAGATGATGACGCGGTCGTTGCTGCTCATATCGAACTCCTCTTGGCCAGCCGTGCGGACTCAGGTGGCGCCTCAAGTGTGAATTGTGGCCGGAAACCCACAACGCGGGAAGGCCGAGCACCTCATTGCACGAATCCAACGATCGGTTTGGGCTGATTTGCACCGGGGCCAGGCAGTACAATTGCCGACTATTTTGCAGCTGACAGAACCGATTCAGATGATCGAACCCAAGCGCGTACTGCGAGCCCTTGCCGAACACTGGACGTTGCTAGAGCCGCTGTGCGAGCGCTTCGATGCCGGCACCCTGAGCCTGGTCGAACTTCGTCATCAGCTCGCCGCACAACTGCCGGAAGGCACGCCCACCGATATCACCGCCCTGCTCGATCAGTGGATCCGGCTGGACATACTGGTCCCGGTGGCGAAAAGCCCGAATCGCTTCGAGCTCAACGCGCAGATCCATGACTTCCTGGCGTATTTGCGCCGCGAGCATCGGCTCGGCCTGTGCTTGGAGATCGAAGCCTACTTGCGCCATCTGGAGCGTCTAGCAGGACACATCCAGGACGCCTTCGAGATCCGCGACGGCCAAGACCTTGCGCGTCAGCTGCGCCTGCTCGACATGCGCGTGCGCGACGTGCTGAAAAAGCTCGCCAACGACGAGCAGGCGCTGATCGGTGTGGCTGACCGGGCCAAGACCAGCGATCGGCAGATTCCGCTGCGTCAACGTTACGCCGAAGTACTGGCCACCTGGGACGAGTACGTCGAGCCGATGATTCAGCTAGTCGCGGCAGACGGCGCGTTCGAACAAGGCGTCTACCGCGTCGTGCAGGTACTGATGAAGCTGCTCGGCGAGCAGCAGCGACTCGGCCAACTGGTCGACGACGACCTGCTGTTACGCACCCATGCGCGCATCCTCGAAATGCAGAGCACTGCCCAGCTGACCCTGCGTCATGCCCGTGAACTATTGCTGCCGCTGCGCGAGGAGGCACGCCGGCACAATGCGGTTACACGCGGCGCCGCGCTGGCCTTATCAGCGATCCGCAAGAAAGGATTGGATGCGGTGCCTCAGGCCTCGCTGCCACTGTTCACCCGGCCGCAGAGCACCTTTCTCGGCACGGCCAGCCAGGTCGAAGCCTACGTCTACGCCTTGGCCCGTTTCGAACCGAAGCCGGCGCAATTTCCCCGAGCCGGCAGCAAGCGCAAGACCGACGCACCGCGCTCGCCGCTGACGGCGCGTGAAATGCTCGATCGCTGTGAACAGGCGCTGCCGCTGCCTGACCTGATGCAGTGGCTATTGGAACAGGAGCCGGAGGGCGCGACTGACGAGCTGCTCTACTGGTTTTCACGGCTGTCCCGCGATCCGCGCTTTCAGCGCGACCGCTTAGAGCGGCGTGAGTATCTGACCCGTGAGCATCAGGTCAGCCTTAGCTCCTTTGCGCTGCTGGCCAACGCCGATGCCTGAGCGCTTGCGAGCTGGACCGGGTATTGCGCGCCCTGTCTCGAACCCATTTTGTGAAAAGCGCTTCGCGGTTTTCACCCGCCGATTGCCCTGAGTTGCCTATGAACATCGATCTGAAAGAAATGACCCAGCTGGCACCAATCTTCCGCGAGCTGTTCAAGGGGTATCACCTGTCCCGCAGCGAGCCGGAATGCTACGCCCAGCTGTCCAACATGCAGGACCACTACCGCGCGCTGTTCAAGGCGCTCGGCTTCGAACTCGTCTGCGATCCGCGCGGCTTTTACTACTTCGTCCCCGAGCAGATGGGTGCGCAGGTCAACAAGACCGCCCAACGCCTGGCGTTGTTCACCTTCATTCTGGTCGAGCATCTCGCCGATCAAGGCCGCGACCCGCTCGCGGTACTCGACGGCGGCAGCCTGGGCCGTGACGAACTGCCTGCGCTGCTGGACAAGTACCGTGACCTGTTCCTGCAGGCCGAGGTGACGACTCAGGACGAGCTGGAGGAAAAAATCATTCGGCGCCTGACACAGCTGGGTTTCGCCGAAGACAGCAATGGCATTTACCGCTTTCTGCCGCCCATGCACCGCTTCCTTGACGTCTGCCTGTCAGTACAGCAGGACCGTGACCTGGCGGCGAACCTGCACAGCAGCGACCTGCCCTTACCCGCTCCAGAACTGATCGCCGAAGAAGAAGAGGACGAGATCATCCTCCTCGACCGCGAACCGGACGAAAGCGAAGAAGATGCCCTAGCGCGGGCCATTGCCGAAGAAAAGGAGCTTGGAGCATGAGCCAGGAACGCTACGGTATTCGCCGCTTCGCCCTGCTGAACACCGCCGGCTATAGCCTCGGCATCTTCCCACTGGAAAACCCGCTGTCAGTCTACGGCGCCAACAACCTGGGCAAGTCGGCCTCGATCAACGCGCTACAGTTCCCGATCCTGGCACGCATGTCGGACATGAGCTTCGGCAAGTACAGCCTGGAACAGTCGCGCAAGTTCTACTTTGCCAGCGATACCAGCTACATCCTCGTCGAGGTCGCCCTGCCCCATGGGCCGCACGTGATCGGCGTTGCCGGGCGGGGACCGGGCGGCGGTTTCGGGCACCAGTTCTTCGTCTATCAGGGCTCGTTGGACCTCGATCACTACCAGCAGAACGGCACCTGCCTGCGTCAACGTGAATTGTTCGCCAACTTGGAGCGCGCCGGCATCAAGGCATATGAGGCCAAGCCGGATGAGCTTCGCCGTCTGCTGGTGGGTGGCCATACTGCAATTCCGCTGGACATGACGCTAATCCCGTTGCGCTCGACCAGCGAGCAGAGCCTCAAGACCTTCCGCGCTCTGTTCATCAATCTTCTGCACATGCGCGAGATCACCGCTGCCAAGCTCAAGCAGCTGTTCCTCGATGCGTTTGAGCACAGCCTGCGTTCCGGCAGCGTCGACTATATTGCCGCCACCGAAGAAGCCTTCCGCGACGTCCGCCGCATGGAGCATGATTACCAAGCGCTTGTCGCTGCCGGCCCGCTGGTCGAAGCCCTGGCCGCTGGCGTAGCGCAGCGTGAATTTCTGCGCGGCAAGCTGCACCGCCTTTCCCCCTTGCTCGATTCACTGCTCGGCACCTGGCAGGACTATGCAGGCGCACGCAAGGAAGAGCTGGTGATCCAGGCCGAACACTATCGCCGCGAGCAGGACGGTCTGCAGAACGAACAGCGTGGCGGCACTGCGGAACTGATGCGTCTGGAGCGTGATATCAGCGAAATTCAACGCTGGCTGGGCGAACTGTCTGCGTTGAAGAACCGCTTTGCACTAGTCGACGATGCTCATGTGCTCGAGCAGCAGTTGCTCGCAGCCAAGGACGCCCATGACGAGTTGGCTGGCGCGCTATCACAGTCGCGCCAGTTCTCAAGCGAGGACCTCGACGAGCGCCTACGCGACTTGGAAAAGCGACTCAAGTCGGTCCGGCAGCAATTAGACCATGCGGACAACAACAGCTATTCCCGTCTACGTGAGGAATTTTCGCAGCCTGACGTTGATCGCCTGATGAGGCTTTTCAACGGCCAGCTGTTCAGTCTGCCATTGGGTGAAAAAGGCATTGCCGTAGACGACGGGGGTATTTGGGTCAAATCGCTTGAAGCGGTGCTCGATGGCTTCAAGGGAGAACGCTTCGAGGCGCCCGGGCTGTCCATCGACCTTTCGCACATTGAGCCGCCCGCACTGCAAGCGCTGACCGATCGAGCCGCGCTGCGTGACCAGAGAGATAGACTGGAGCGCGAGCTGAAACAACTCAAAGCTCAGCATTCGGTGGCGGTCGATCGCGCGGCGAGCAAGGCGCAGGCCGAGCAGCTTTATCAGCAGGTATTGGACGCCCAGAAAGCGCTAGAGGACTTCCGTCGTTGCCAGACGCTCTCATCCGAGGAGGACAGCAAGCTCGAGCAGTTGGCCCAGGCCGAAGCGGCGCAAGACGAACTCAAGCGGACCAGCGACGCGTTTACCGAGCGGGTGCAACACCTCTCGGCGAAACTGCAGCTGGTCGGCCGCCAGCTGGCTGATCTCGAGGCCAAAGAGCGCACACTAGAAGACGCACTACGTCGCCGTCAGCTGCTTCCGGCAGATCTACCGTTCGGCACGCCGTTCATGGACCCGGTGGACGACTCCCTGGAAAATCTCCAACCGCTGCTCAACGACTATCAGGATAGCTGGCAGGCGCTGCAGCGCGTCGACGGTCAAATCGAAGCGCTGTATGCACAGGTTCGCCTCAAGGGCGTCGCCAAGTTCGATAGCGAAGAAGATCCCGAGCGTCGTCTGCAGCTACTGGTGAACGCCTATGCGCATCGCCAGGACGAAGCCCTGACGCTGGCCAAGGCACGCAGGGCGGCAGTCACCGATATCGCCCGGACCCTGCGCAACATTCGCAGCGACTACGACAGCCTTGAGCATCAGCTGGCGTTGTTCAACCGCGAGATCAACAAGCGCCAGGTTTCGAACCTCGAAAGCTTTCGCATCGTCCTGGCACCGAACAAGGATGCGCTCAAGCATATCGACCAGATCATCCACAGCGCCGGGCAATACGAGCAAGGCGAGACGCTATCGGTATTCGATCTACAGCAGAGCAGCGAGCAAGACAGCAAGAACGAAGAGGCCAAGGAATACCTCGCGCGCCTGGTTGCCGCCAACAATAATCAGCTGGGCCTGAAAGACCTGTTCGAACTCGCGTTCGAAATTACCAAGGTGGGCGGCCAGCCTGTGATCCATACAGACATCGACGGCGCTGCTTCCAACGGTACGACCATGACCATCAAGGCACTGACCAACATGTATCTGTTGCTGCACCTGATTGACCGGGAACAGGCAGGCCGCATCCGTCTTCCCTACTACCTGGACGAGGCGGCCGATATTGATGAACGTAATCAACACGCACTGATCGAAACCAGTCTGCAGTTGGGCTTCGTGCCGATCCTGGCTTCGGTCAAGCCACAGGTCTCAGCACATGTAGCCATCGACCTGGAGGGAGGAAGCGGCCCGAGCGGGATTTACATCGATGAAGCGGATTGGAAATTCATCAAGCGACGGGAGCAAACAAAGACTGAACGCCCTGTTGCGGAAACTGCAAAGGTAGAGCCGGTAAGCTGACCGCTCTCGTGGGCCCGTCGCACCTAGCTTGCCTTCATAGAAGGTGCGACGGAAATCCAGGCCATACCTTTGGCCTGAGGAATATCCTAATGCATCGGTTGAGGCGCTTTTACCCACCTGTCCGCGGTGCGACACCGCCTCCCATCGTCACGTCTCTAAGACTGGTTACGTGACCGCGTGGCTTCGGATATGGCTTTGTACAGCTGACATGCCAGCAAGTTTCTATGATTCCTCGACTGCCACCTCATGTCCGCTTACTGAAAAGCGAAAAGGTTAGTAAGCGGCACTGCTTAGGCAACTGGCTACTGAGACGCCGTGTAGATCAGAAAACTCTGTCGGCATTGCTGAACGCAACTGATGAGTGTATCTGGTGACAATAAACGTCAAGCAGCGGCTTGTGAGTATCGGTTCAACGTATGGGAGGTTTATCGCTGTGCATGTGCGTTACTGAAAGAAGCTGCGTCTTATCAATGCTCAGCTGTGTCGGTAGCTGTATTGCATTCGCTAACTATACGAGGCGCTCCGTCACGTCCATAAACGCTTTACTCAGCGCCCACGGCTCAAGCAGAACCGTTACGACTGTGCCGAATAGAGGAGCGGAACAAATTGCGTTATACAACCCAGACTATGGTACCGATCAATGCAGCCTTGCTCTTAGGCTCGCAAGCGGGGCGCCGTAGTGAGCTCCCTGCAGCTGACAGCCTTCACATCATTTTTTTAAAATGCCGCTCGCCCAGGTTTCGACAGCCCGCTCTGTCGCTTCCCAACGGCCATTCTGCACATGGCACTGTCGCGGCTTCTATTCTTCAGGAACTATTGCCGTAACCGCGCCTAAAGCGGAGCGAACTTTATTCCCGGCATGAAGAAGTTTGTGAGACTTAAAAGCTGAGCCATTTTCTGCTGCACGCTTATTCCTGGATATGCTGTTCTTGATATATCCCCGAGGCGCCGAGCTGACCGTTCCATACAGCCAAAGGGAGTGGTTATCGCAGTCTGTCATCCATGAAGCGTTGATACGCATCTAAGGGAAAGCTTTAGCGGCCCCCAATATGCACGGCCATCATCTCACCAGCCGACGCCCCCCAACCTCGCTAAACGCCCGTCACAGAGTAACCGCAGCAAGCTGTTCATAAGTCC
>NZ_JAMOII010000027.1 GCF_024448985.1 Stutzerimonas stutzeri | reverse complement strand
TTCGCATAATCTATATTATGTTAAATCAATTATCTGGAAAGAAGCCTAGCCTTGAGGTTTGCTGATTTCATGCTGCTCCTCCGCCGCGCTGTCTATCTCGACAACGCGGCTTCTTTTCCGCTGGCTATTTGTTTTGTAGCACCACACTACGGATGTCGACGGCCAGCTGGCGTACCCGCTCTTCGCTGGTATCCCAAGAGCACATGAAGCGTGCGCCGCCGACACCGATGAATGTGTAGAACATCCAGCCGCGGTTCCTCAACGCTTCTAGCGCCAAGGGCGGAATGCTTACGAAGACGCCGTTCGCTTCAACGGGAAACATCAGTTCTACGCCCGGCACGTCGCTGATCAGTTTTGCGAGCAGTTGCGCGCTGTGATTGGCGTGCTCGGCATATTTGATCCAGGCGTTGCTCTCCAATAACCCAACCCATGGTGCGGACAGAAAGCGCATCTTGGACGCCAGCTGGCCGGCTTGCTTGCAACGGTATTCGAAGTCTTCGGCCAGGTCCCGGTTGAAGAACAGGATCGCTTCGCCCACGGCCATACCATTCTTGGTACCACCGAAACAGAGCACGTCTACGCCCGATTTCCAGCTCAAGTCGGCCGGCGACAGGCCGAGAAACGCACAGGCATTAGCGAACCGTGCACCATCGATATGCAGATGCAGCCCAAGCTCTTTGCAGGTATCGCTGATCGCACGGAGTTCGTCGGGCCGGTAAACGGTGCCGATTTCGGTGGCTTGCGTAATGCTGACCACACGCGGCTTGGGGTAATGGATGTCCTTTCGCTTGAGTGCGACTTCTCGAATCGCCGCCGGGGTCAGCTTGCCCTCCTCGGTCCGCGCCACCAGCAATTTGGAGCCGTTGGAGAAGAACTCCGGCGCGCCGCATTCGTCGGTTTCGATGTGTGCAATGTCCCCGCAGATAACGCTGTGATAGCTCTGGCACAAGGATGACAGCGCCAGGGAATTAGCCGCCGTGCCGTTGAATGCGAAGAACACTTCGCAATCGGTTTCGAACAGCTGGCGGAAATGATCAGCGGCACGCGCCGTCCACTGATCATCGCCGTAAGCCCGGTCGTGCCCTTGGTTCGCCCGGGCCATGGCATCCCAAGCCTCAGGACAGATCCCCGAATAGTTGTCGCTGGCGAATTGCTGATTGGCGGTGGTCATTTAAGCCTCTTTTGGGTTGCTGCCTCAGCGAGTGATCGGCAAGAAAATAATGGTGTAAAGCCCCAGAACGCCAAGCATAAAAACCGAAGCGCCCAGCCACAGAATCGAGGCCGCATCGGCATGAATGCGCCCACTCTTCAGCCCGCTGGCACTACGTGTGTAGCGACGTTGCTGAGTGGCCCAGATGTACAGTGCCGTAATCAGCGATACCGCTAACAGCATGCCGACGAAGGCTCCGTGATAGGGCATCCAGCGCAAGAAAAGCGCGCTGACGGCGAGCATGGTGAGCAAGGTCCGCCCCCATGCCAACGATGTGCGTTCCGGCTGCAGGCCGGGGTCTTCGTGCAGTGGCGGACGTGGCAGTTTGGGCTTCAGGCGTCGACGAACGGATATGTACATGTTCAGCCGCGAAGCGCGATGAAACTGATCAGCGTCAACGTGACGAGCGTGCCGCCAATCGACAGTATCGGAATCAGCAGCGGAAACGGCAAAGGCTTGTTGTGGCGCATGGCGCGCTCGATGCTCAGCCAGCGGATGCAAGCCGTTGAGCTGATGAACATGGCCAGCAGCAACAGCGAGATCGACAGGAGCTTGCGTATCTCAAGGGAAAAGACGTCGCCGGTAAAGGCCTCGACTGCCACACCGCCAGCCAGTAGCGCCAGCGATGTGCGGATCCAGGCGAGAAAGGTTCGCTCGTTTGCCAGGGTGAACCGGGGATCGGGCTCCCTTCCGCCAGATAGCAACCGGTGGCTCCAGCGACTTCGTTCCGTCAAGTGATGTGTCTCCCATGGGATTTGGACCAGGCTCATTCAAACAGAAACGTTACCGCCCTGCAGGTTCAATTGTGGTGATTTGAACAACGTGCCAGCCACATCCAGTCACAGCGAAGGCGCGAGTTCTCATGCTACTGTGCGCCATCGAAAACCGCCTTGGAGAGATTCATGCTGCTTCGTCTGGTCACCGCTTTCGTACTCGGCACCGCCGCCCTGCCCGCCATGGCAAACGACCATGCCCACACCCACCATGCAATGACCGGTGCGCCTGCCGTTACGCAAGCATGGTCCCGCGCCATGCCGCCGAGCGCGCCAACTGGCGCCGTGTATTTCACGTTGCGCAATCCGGGCGATAAGCCGGATCGGCTCATCGGCGTGCAGACCCCCCGTGCGGAGAAAGCCGAATTGCATACCCATGTCCATAAAGGCGAGGTCATGCGTATGGAGCGTATCGACGCGGTAGACGTACCTGCCGACGGCGAAGTTGAGTTCAAGCCGGGCGGCAATCACGTCATGCTGTTCAAGCTGAGCGAACCGCTGGTAGCTGGCGAGCAGTTTCCTCTTACGCTGATATTCGAAAACGCTGGTGAGGTGGCCGTCGAGGTTAGCATTCAGCACCAGGCCCCGGAGTCGAACGACAACGGGCACATGCATCACTAAAGCCTTGGCGAATCGGCGCGGCGGGTTTCGGTCCTGCCGCGTCCGTCGATAGAACCACCCTCTTCTCTTTGTCCGTTAGAAATCGGCTGAAGTTGATTGCGGACGACGCAGCATCCCGATCAGAAACCCGTTGGCGTACGCATGGTGACGAACTCTTCGGCTGCCGTCGGGTGAATGCCGACGGTATCGTCAAAGATGCGCTTGGTGGCGCCCGCCTTCAGCGCTACAGCCATGCCTTGCATGATTTCGCCCGCGTCCGGCCCGGCCATGTGGCAGCCCAGTACCTTGTCGGTGTCGGCATCGACCACCAGCTTCATCAAGCTGCGCTCGAGGCTGCCGGTCATCGTCAGCTTCATTGGACGGAAGCGACTTTCGAATAACACGACCTTATGGCCCTGTTCGCGGGCCTCTTCTTCTGTCAGCCCGACCGTTGCCATGTTCGGCAGGCTGAAGACCGCCGTGGCGATGGTGTTGTAGTTGACCGGCCGGTATTCATCGGGCTTGAACAGTTGACGCGCCACCGCCATGCCTTCGGCCAGCGCGACGGGGGTCAGTTGGATTCGCCCGATTACATCGCCAATCGCCAGGATCGAAGGCGTGGACGTTCGGAACTGCTCGTCAACCGCGATGAACCCCCGCTCATCAAGCGCGACGTCGACGTTCTCCAACCCCAGTCCTTCGAGCATCGGCCGCCGTCCCGTGGCGTACAGGATGCAGTCCGCCTCAAGAGTGCGCCCATCTTTCAGCGTGGCGAGCAGGCTGCCATCGGCCTGTTTCTCGATGCGCGCGATGTCGGCGTTGAACTGCAGGTCGATGTCCTTCTTGATCATCTCGTCCTTCAGGTGATCACGCAGCGAGCCATCGAAACCACGCAGGAACAGCTCGCCCCGGTACAGCAACTTGGTATCGGCACCACAGCCATGGAAGATCGATGCGAACTCGACGGCAATGTAGCCGCCGCCTACCACCAGCGCGCGGCGCGGCAGTGCGTCGAGGTAGAAGGCTTCGTTGGAGGTGATGGCGTGCTCGCGACCTGGAATCTCCGGCACGAAGGGCCAGCCGCCAGTCGCGACGAGGATATGTTCGGCGCTGTAGTGCCGGCCTTCGACTTCAACCGTATGGGCGTCGATCAAGCGTGCGTGCGCTTGCAGCAAGGTGACGCCACTGTCGGTCAGCAGGTTCTTGTAAATGCCATTGAGTCGCTGGATTTCATGGTCCTTGTTGGCGATCAGGGTTTTCCAGTCGAAGGTCGCACCATCGATCGTCCAGCCATAGCCTTGGGCCTGGCCGATGTCTTCGGCATAGTGGGCTCCGTAGACCAGCAATTTCTTCGGTACGCAGCCGACGTTTACGCAGGTGCCGCCCAGATAACGGCTTTCGGCGACCGCGACGCGGGCACCGTAGCTGGCAGCGAAACGTGCCGCGCGGACGCCGCCGGACCCTGCGCCGATGACGAAAAGATCGAAGTCGTAAGCCATGAACTGTTGTCTCCCTTGTAGAACGGACAGCATAACCCAGGCCGTTGGCCTGATTCACCGGAGGACTGCCGCATGCCCCCTACCCTGACCCATCTCGCACTGCACGTTCCCGATCTGGATTCCTGCATCGCTTTTTATGAGCAGTTCTGCGGAATGCATGTGTTTCACGAGCGCGCCGGAAAAGGGTCGCGCATCGTCTGGATGGCTGAGCCTGGAAAGGAGCGCGAATTCATCTTCGTAATCATGCCGGGAGGCCAGAACCGTAAGCTGGCTGAAAATGATTACAACCATTTTGGCTTTGCACTGGCGAGTCGCGCCGACGTCGATGCGATTGCGGCATGCGCCAGGCAGGCCGGCTGCCTGATCTGGGAGCCACGTGACGAGCCCTATCCGGTCGGTTATTACTGCGGTGTTCGTGATCCGGCTGGCAACTACGTCGAATTCAGCTACGGCCAGCCGTTGGGTCCGGGCGCCGAGGATATGCCAGCACCGTAAAACGCAAAGGCCACCCGAAGGTGGCCTTTTGGCATGGCGTAGATCAGAACGCCTTGCCAGTGAGGTAGAAGTTCTCGTAACAGAAGTTGGTCGCGGCAATATAGCCTTCGGCGCTACCGCAATCGAAACGCTGACCCTTGAACTTGTATGCCAGCACGCAGCCATCCTGAGCCTGACGCATCAAGGCGTCGGTGATCTGGATTTCTCCGCCCTTGCCCGGCTCGGTCTGCTCGATCAGGTTGAAGATGTCCGGCGTCAGGATGTAACGGCCGATGATCGCCAGATTAGACGGCGCGTCTTCCGGCTTGGGTTTCTCGACCATGTGGCTGACACGGTAGATGTCGTCGCGGATCATCTCGCCGGCGATCACGCCGTACTTGCTGGTTTCTTCCGGCGGCACTTCCTGAATGGCAACGATCGAGCAGCGGAACTGGTTGTACAGCTTAACCATCTGCGCCAGCACCGGATCGCCATCGAGGTTGATGCACAGGTCGTCCGCGAGGACCACTGCGAAGGGCTCGTCGCCGATCAGCGGGCGACCGCTGAGAATGGCGTGGCCAAGCCCCTTCATTTCCACCTGACGGGTGTATGAAAAGCTGCATTCGTCGATCAGTTTACGAATGCCGACCAGGTATTTTTCCTTGTCGGTGTTGCGGATCTGATGCTCGAGTTCGTAGCTGATATCGAAGTGATCTTCCAGGGAGCGTTTGCCACGGCCGGTAACGATCGCGATCTGGCTGAGCCCGGCTGCCAGTGCCTCTTCTACCCCGTACTGAATCAGGGGTTTGTTCACTACCGGCAACATCTCCTTGGGCATGGCTTTGGTCGCAGGAAGGAAGCGCGTGCCATATCCGGCCGCAGGAAAAAGGCATTTCTTGATCATGTGAGTCCTTGAGAAGATTGTTCCGGTTGATGCACTGCGCCTGGATCGGTCAACAGCCATACCCTGCACGTCCTGCCGCCAGCGGCTGACTAGAGGCTACGACCACCGAAACGGCGAGGGGTTCGCACGTTTTTACTGGGCCAGTTCGAGCCCAAGGTCTGCAACCAAACGACCAGCGGTTATTGACTTGCGCACCGCCATAGCTTGATCGGTGACGAGTCGCTTGCCAAGTAGGCGAACGAGACCGGTATTAACCGCGTTTCACGTTCGAGTTGTTGCACAACTTGATGAAGCCAATGCGACGCCGTCATGGAAATCGTCCGTGACGTCACCTGGTTGAACCGTACCTCGGCACGCCGTGCTGCCTTCTTGATCTAGGACAGCCTGCTCGCGGACTAGAATCGGGATAATCGCGCCATGAGGTCGCAGCCGTTGACGACGCCCCACCGGCTATCTCCCCCTATCAACCGCAAGGTGAAACCAGACATGGACCAAACGCCGAGCTTTAACCGCGCCCTGGTCGAGAAGTATGACCGTCCGGGTCCTCGCTATACCTCCTACCCCACCGCGCCGCAGTTTCATCAGGCTTTCGCCATGGACGACTATCGCAGCGCCGCGAAGGCAACCAACGAGGCCGCGACGCCCAAGCCGTTGTCGGTGTATATCCATATCCCGTTCTGCAAGAGTCTTTGCTACTACTGCGCCTGCAATAAAATCATCACCCACAAGACCGATCGCGCGGTCGAGTATCTGGAATACCTCAAGCGTGAAATAAAGATGCAGGCCGCGCTGTTCGATCGCTCGCGCAAACTGACCCAGCTGCATCTGGGCGGTGGCACGCCGACCTACCTCACCAGCGAACAGCTGGCCGACCTGATGGCCGCGCTGCACGACGCTTTCAACATGGACGACAGCGACGATCATGAGTTTTCGCTGGAAGTTGATCCGCGCACCGTCACGCCAGCGCAGATCCATCAGCTGCGCGCGCTGGGCTTCAACCGCCTCAGCTTCGGCGTGCAGGACTTCGATGAGCAGGTGCAGATCGCCGTCAACCGTATCCAGACCGAAGAGCAGACCCGCGAGTTGGTCCAGGCTGCCCGTGACGCGAATTTCAAGTCGATCAGCGTCGACCTGATCTACGGCCTGCCGTTGCAGACCGTGGACAGCTTCAACACCACCCTGAACAAGATCATCGACATCCGCCCCGACCGGATCGCCGCATACAGCTACGCGCATTTGCCTGATCTGGTTCGCGCACAGAAGCTCATTCGCCCTGAAGATATGCCGCCGCCGGAACGCAAGCTGGAGTTGCTGGAGCTGACCATCAAGCGTCTGACCGATGCCGGGTACGTCTACATCGGCATGGATCATTTCTCACTGCCAGAAGACGAGCTGACCCTCGCCCGTGCCAACGGCACGCTACAGCGCAACTTTCAGGGTTACTCGACTCATGCCGATTGCGACCTGATCGGCCTCGGCATTTCGTCCATTGGCAAGGTCGGCGACAGCTACAGCCAGAACGTGAAAGAGCTGTCGCAGTACTACGCACGTTTGAACGAAGGGCTGCTCCCGGTGCATCGCGGCTACAAACTGAGCGAAGACGACCGTCTGCGCCGCGACGTGATCATCTCGCTGATGTGTCACGGCCATATCGACTTCGCCGAAATGGAAAAGCGCTACGGCATTGTCTTCCACGATTATTTCGCCGACTCGCTGGCCAAACTCGCTGAGCACGTCGCCGACGGTCTGGTCGAAATCCGTGACGATGCCGTGGTGCTGTTGCCCCAGGGCCAGCTGATGATGCGCAACGTCGCCATGGCCTTCGATGCCTACCTAGGCGGCGAACAGCGGGGACGATTCTCGCGTACCGTCTGACGAATCCTGCCTGCGCCTCCTGCGTCAGGAGGCGCGCCCACCCGCGCGAACCCCTCGCGCTGTCCATGCTCACCATGATCGAACCACTGATCGTCCCGGCGTTGCCAAATTCGGCGGCAACTGTATAAATACCCAGCTCGACGGGCGATGTTGCCCGCGCTTACCGAACCGGACGTTCGATGCGCCAGGCCCTGGAAAACCCCTTCTATTACCTCGACAACTTCTGCCAGGTACTCGCCTGGGTCGGCGAGCGTCACGGCGACCTGCTGGACGACGACGAACGCGCGTTCCTCGATCGTTTCCCACAGATACCTCAGACCTCGCAAGCCCTGCTGGTGCGCATGGTGATGCGTAAAGGCACGCTGTTTCGTGCCAGCAAGTTGCGCTATGAGGAGATCGGTTGTCCGTTGCAAGCTTCGACCGTCTTGATCGAACACGGCTGGATCGAGGTCGACCCAGTGCTGGATCTCGTCCAGCTGTTCGGTCTGCTGAAGAAAGACGAGCTGCTTCGCGTGTTCGGCGGCACCGTCAACGGACAGCGCAAGAGCGATTTGCTCCAAGCCTTGCTGGCTGAACATGAGCAGGCAAAACCCTTCGCCAGCTGGTGCGACATGCTCGGTGATGCCGCTTTCGGTCTGACCATCAGTGACCTGTGCGACCGGTTGCGACTGATGTTCTTCGGCAATATTCATCAGGACTGGTCCGAGTTCGTGCTTGCCGATCTGGGGATCTTCCGTTATGAGCAGGTCGCCTTCTCCCCCGCTTCTCGTGCGTTCCACGCGCGCGCCGACGTAGATGCCTACTTGCATCTGCACCGTTGCCGCGAACGTTTCGATTCAGGTGAAGCGGTCGAAACCGTGCTGCTGGATATCCCGGCGACGCCATACGCCAACGACTGGCTGGAAAACCGCCGCGGCAAGCTGCTGCTGAGCCTGGCCCGGCAATGCGAGCGCAACGGTGATTTGTCCCTGGCGTTACAGCTGCACGCCGCCAACCGTTACCCCGGAGCACGCGAGCGAACGATCCGCGTGCTGGAACGCTGCGATCAGCCGGAAGCCGCGTTGCAACTGGCTCTGGCCGCTCAGGCCGCGCCTGAAAGCGAGCACGAAGCCCAGCAACTGCAACGCATTCTGCCGCGCCTGCGGCGGACCCTGGGTGAACCCGCTGCGCGCCGCGCCAGCATTGCCCAGCCGGAGCGAATAGACCTGATCTTGCCCAGGCCAGACGGAATGAGTGTCGAGCACGCGGTGCGCGAACACCTGACACACGACGATGCACCCGTCTACTACGTGGAAAACGCGCTGATCAATTCGCTGCTGGGCCTGCTCTGCTGGGAAGCGATTTTCGCGCCCGTGCCCGGGGCTTTCTTTCACCCCTTCCACGCCGGGCCGGCAGACCTCGCTCGGCCCGATTTTCATGCCCGCCGCGCCGAGTTGTTCAGTGAATGCTTGAGTAAGCTCGGCACGGACGAATACCGCGACTGCATACGCCGGGTGTATCAGCAGAAGTTCGGCCTGCAGTCGCAATTCGTCAGCTGGGGGCTGTTCGACGACACGCTGCTGGACGTGGCACTCGATTGCATCCCCGCCGAGCATTTGCGCGCCTTTTTCCAGCGCATCCTGCAGGACGTGCCCAATCACCGCAGCGGGCTGCCGGATCTCGTTCAGTTCTGGCCCAGCGAGCGACGCTACCGGCTGATAGAAGTAAAAGGTCCCGGCGATCGCCTGCAGGACAACCAGAAACGCTGGATCGATTTTGCGTTGCGTCACGCCGTGCCGATTGCCGTCTGCTATGTGCAATGGGCCGAGGGCGACCGTTGAGCTATCGAGTCGCGGTCCGCGCGCTGTGTGAATTCACCGCCAAGACGGGCGATCTGGACCTACGCTTCACGCCCTCTCCCACTGCGCTGGAAGGGATGGCCGGGCACGCCACGGTCACCGCTCGCCGAGCAGAAGGATACGAGCGCGAGGTGGCGTTGGAAGGGACGTACCTGGATTTGCTGGTTCGAGGCCGCGCCGATGGATACGACCCGGTGAAGAATCAGCTCGAGGAAATCAAGACCTACCGCGGCGACCTCTCGCGCCAGCCCGCCAACCATCGCCAGTTGCACTGGGCTCAGGCCAAAATCTACGGCTGGTTGTTGTGTGTATCACGGGAGCTGACCTCGCTGAATGTAGCGCTGGTGTACTTCGATGTGGTGAGCCAGAAGGAAACGCTGCTGGTCGAAACCTACAGCGCGACGCAGCTCCAGACGTTCTTCGAATCCCAGTGCCATAGCTTCATCGCCTGGGCCGAACAGGAGCTGGCTCATCGGCATGAACGGGACCAGGTACTGAGCGAACTGAAGTTCCCATATATCGAGTTTCGCAGCGGTCAACGGCAACTGGCCGAAGCGGTATACAAGGCGGCGTGCACCGGCACGCATCTCATGGCGCAGGCGCCGACGGGCATCGGCAAGACGCTCGCCACGCTGTTTCCGCAACTCAAGGCGTTCCCCGGTCAGCAGTTGGACAAGCTGTTCTTTCTTGCGGCGAAGACTTCAGGACGGCAATTGGCGCTGGATGCGCTGAGCAGCCTGACGAAAGATGCGTCATCGCTGCGTGTATTGGAACTGATCGCACGCGATAAGGCCTGCGAGCACCCGGACAAGGCTTGTCACGGCGAGTCCTGCCCGCTCGCTCGCGAATTCTATGACCGTCTCCCGGCGGCGCGTGCCGAGGCGGTGACGCGTCCGATGCTCGATCAGAACGCACTGCGCGAGACAGCGCTGCGCCACCAAGTCTGCCCTTACTACCTCAGCCAGGAGTTGGCCCGCTGGGCCGATGTGGTGGTGGGCGATTACAACTATTACTTCGACATGAGCGCCCTGCTCCACAGCCTGACGCTGGTCAATCAATGGCGCATCAGCGTGCTGGTGGACGAGGCTCACAATCTGTTGGAGCGCGGCCGGAGCATGTACACCGCAGAGCTCGATATCAGGCACTTCAAGGGCTTGAAAAAAACAGCGCCTGCCGTGCTCAAGACACCGATCGAGCGAATCCTACGCAGCTGGGGCGACCTACATCGCCCGCAAATCGCTACTTACGAGGTTCAGCCGGAACTGCCGCAAAAACTCATCGGCGCGCTGCAACAGGCTATCAGTACAATCACGGATTACCTCGGGGAACAGCCGGCCGGCATCGATCCCGCCTTGCAAAGCGCGTATTTCGACGCGATGCACTTCTGTCGTTTAGCCGAGTCGTTCGGGCCACATTCGCTTTTCGACTGCACGTTGCTGCCACAACGCAGCGTTCATGGCGGTCGTAGCTCGATTCTCTGTATTCGCAACCTATTACCGGCGCCTTTTCTCGGCCCGCGTTTTCGAGAGGCACGATCCTGCGTGCTGTTTTCGGCCACGCTCAACCCGAGGCCGTTCTATTCCGACACCCTGGGGCTGCCGCCGAATCATGTCTGGATCGATGTCGAATCGCCCTTTCGAGCCGAGCAGCTAGAGGTGCGTCTGGCGCGCCATATCTCCACTCGCTTTCTGGACCGCGCCGCCTCGCTGCAGGCCATCGTCGATCTGCTCGCGCAGCAGTATCACCAGCGCCCCGGCAACTACCTGGCGTTCTTCAGCAGTTTCGATTACCTGCAACAGGTGACCAGGCTGCTCGCGGCGCAGCATCCGGATCTGCCGTTCTGGGAGCAGACGCGCGGCATGCCCGAAACGGCTCGCAGCGCCTTTCTTGAGCGCTTCACCGAGGAGAGTTGCGGGATCGGTTTTGCGGTTCTGGGCGGCGCCTTCGCCGAGGGCATTGATCTGCCTGGGAGCAGGTTGATTGGCGCCTTCATCGCGACGCTAGGTCTGCCGCAGATCAATCCGGTGAATGAGCAGATGAAGGCTCGAATGAATGAACTGTTTGGCGCCGGCTACGACTACACCTACCTCTACCCCGGCTTGCAAAAGGTCGTACAAGCTGCGGGCCGAGTCATCCGTACTACCGATGACCAGGGCGTCGTCCATCTAATTGATGACCGCTTTGCACGTCCAAACGTCAGACAACTTCTGCCCGCTTGGTGGAACGCTATTTCTTGATGCCCTTTAGATTTAGATCCCTTCACAGCGCGTCTGGGCCGCAAGGACAGCGCTGCGCCCGCCCTTGCAGCTTAAAAAACCTCCGTTAGACAAAAGTCTCACGCCTTACATTTCTTTACAGATTGCATTGACAAGCATTCGGCTGTCGCCATAATCCGAAATGTCATATGACGACTGATAACAGATATGCGTCAAGACATGCGCCGCCTGCGTGCGGTCGCGCTACATCCCGTCTCGCCTATCGCCGTACGGCTAAGCGGGGCGGATACATCAAAAAAGGGAGCACAACAACAATGACCCCACGCAATCCACTGTCCGCCGCCGTCTTCGCGGGCACGCTGTCGCTGGCACTTGGCATACCCGCTGCTGCTCACGCAGCGGAAGGCTTTGTCGAAGGCAGCAAAGTCACCTTGAACGCACGTAATTTCTACATCAACCGCAACTTCGTCGATCCGGCCTATAACGGTGGTCAGAATAAGGCCGAAGAATGGACGCAGAGCTTCATTCTCAACGTTCAATCCGGTTATACGCCCGGTCCGATCGGCTTTGGCGTCGATGCGCTGGCCATGCTGTCGGTGAAGTTGGACGGTGGTGGTGGCACTTACGGAACCGCACTGCTCCCGACGCACGGCACAGGCGATGATCGTCACCCCGCCGATGATTTCGGCCGCATCGCCGTAGCTGCGAAAGCCAAACTCTCGGAAACCGAAATCCGTGTCGGTGAATGGCAGGTAGTCGTACCGGTATTGCGCGCAGATGACGGGCGTTCGCTGCCGCAGACTTTCGAGGGCGGCATGATCACTTCCAAGGAGATCAGCAACCTGACGCTGTACGGCGGCCAGATGCGCCAGAACAGCACCCGTGATAATGGCAGCATGGACGACATGACATATCGCGACGGACTGAACGGCATCACTGCAGAGTCGGATCGCTTCAACTTCGCTGGTGGCGAATACGCCTTCACCGATCAGACCAAGGTCGGCCTGTGGCATGCCCGCCTCGAAGACATCTACCAGCAGAGCTACGTCCAGCTGCTGCACACCCAGCCCATCGGTGACAACCTCGCCTTCACGGCGAATCTCGGCTACTTCACCGGCAAGGATGAAGGTAGCGCGCTGGCCGGTGACCTGGACAACAAGACCTATTCCGGTCTGTTCGGCCTGCAAACCGGTGCCCATACCTTCTACGTCGGCCTGCAGAAAGTCAGCGGTGATCAGTGGATGCGCGTCAACGGTACCAGCGGCGCTTCGCTGGCCAACGACAGCTTCAACTCCGCCTACGACGCTGCCGATGAGCGTTCCTGGCAGCTGCGCCATGACTACAACTTCGCAGGTGTTGGCATTCCTGGGCTAACTCTGATGAACCGCTACATCAGCGGCGACAACATCACTACCACAAGCGGTGACGAAGGCAAGGAATGGGGTCGCGAGTCCGAACTGGCTTACACCGTGCAGAGTGGTGCGCTCAAGAACCTGAACATCAAGTGGCGTAACTCCAGCATGCGTCGGGACAGCTCGTTCAGCACCAACGAGTTCGACGAGAATCGTCTGATCTTCAACTATCCGATTTCGATCCTGTAAGCAGCATTCACCACGCTGGACGCAACACTCCTCGCTCCTGTTGCGGAAACTTTGCCCGTCCTTGTGACGGGCTTTTTTCGTCCAGGTGGACGGAGAAACGGGTGGGAAGTCTTGTTGGAGCGGCTGCACCTTTCGCTGAGGCGTGGCGCCGGGCGGCTGAATCCCGCCGATGATCTTTGCCGCCTGCATATGGCGCAGGGCTTACGCTTCGGCCGAGACGATAAGCAGCCCGCTTCTACTATCGCGAGCGGCTCGTCCTTTCGACGCTGATCCGGCAACCGATTCGCATGACTTCGCCGGGTGCCAGGGTGCGCATTCCGTTCGCCATCGGATCGCTCATGCCGAGCGCGTTGTTGGCGTGGGAAACCGGTTCCATCGCGAAAAAACCCATTTCCGCAGGCGGGGTGAACACCACCAGATGCCTCATTTCGCTCGTCATTGTTAGCTCGATACCTTTGCCCGGCCAACCGATCCGCGCCGGCCCATTCCAACCGACGAAGCAGTTGTCCAGGTTCTGTGACTCCAGGCGCCGTGGCTGCTGAAAATCCCACTGGGCCGGCACTTCCTTCAACTCAGCTGGCAAGTTTCGCTCATCGCTCAGCCAAACCGACTGCGCGGAGAATTGCAGCATGCACGTGTCATGGCGGGCGAAATACGGGTGCCAGCCGAGGCCAGCCGGCATCGATCGCGTGTCGATGTTGCGCAGGCTCAGGCGTAAATCGACGCCCTGCTCGTCCAGGCGCAGCTCATGTTCGAGCTCAAAGGCGAACGGCCAGTCCAGCGCCGCTTCGCCGTCGGGTCGATGGGTGAAATGCAGGTTCAGGTTGGCGCCGCCCTGTTCGGTCACGCTCCAGGCGCGCTTCCAGGCAACGCCATGAATCGGCAATGGGTGTTCGGCAGACAGGCTGCGCAGTGGATAGCGTTGGCCTTCGTGCTCGAAGGCAGCGTCACCGATCCGATTGGAAAAAGGTGCCAGCACGAAGCAGCCGGTGCGGCGCACGTTATTGGTACCGTCCCAGGGGCGCAGCAGATCGATCCCGTCGTAGGCCAGGCGCGTAATCGCCCCGCCCAGCGGCGGGCAGATCGACAATCGTAGCGGCCCTCGTTGCAGGTGCGTTTCGAACAGATCGGGCGGCGGGCTTTGCATGCTGAGGCTCCTGGGATTTGTCATGGAACGGTTCAAGTCTGCAGGGCCGAATTCATTCGGCCGCAGAGGTGCAGGGCCGAACAAGTTCGGCCCTGCACTTCCGAATTTCTTATTAAGACTAAGCCATTAATATAAAAGACAAATAATTATGGAACGGCCCAGGTCCGTAGGGCCGAATTCATTCGGCCGCAGAGGTGCAAAGGCCGAACAAGTTCGGCCCTACAGATTCCCGAATCCCGTCCTTCAACCCCGTCGCGACGAAGATCCGAACGCACCGGTTGCGCGCGCTCACACAGCCGTTACCAACTCTCCACGTTCGATAAACGCATGCAGATTAGCGAATAACAGTTCTTCCATCGCTAATCGCGTTTCCGCAGTGGCACTACCGATATGCGGGAGCAGGACGACATTGGGTAGCTCGAACAAAACCGGCGGCACCTTGGGCTCTTCAGCGTAAACATCGAGCCCCGCGCCGCCGAGCCGTCCCTCAACTAGCGCCTCGACCAGCGCCGGTTCGTCCACGACCGAGCCGCGGGACACGTTGATCAGGATGCCGTTCGGGCCAAGCGCGTCCAATACGTCCCGATCGATCAGGTTGCGTGTGCTCGCCCCGCCCGGGCAAGTCAGCACGAGAAAATCACTCCAGCGCGCCAGCTCGTTCAGACTCGGCTCATAACCGTAAGCGCTGCCATCGACCGGTCGACGATTGTGGTAACGCACCTGCATGTCGAAACCACTGGAACGCTTGGCTACCGCCTCGCCGATGCGGCCAAGGCCGACGATACCGAGCCGTTTGCCGCTGACACTGGTCGCCAGCGGCAAACCGCCGGAAAGCCATTCGCTTGCGCGGACAAAGCGGTCGGCACGCGACATCTGCCGCGCACAGTCGATGATTAGCCCGAACGCCAGATCCGCCACGCAATCGTTGAGCACGTCCGGCGTATTGCTCACAGGAATGCCGCGTACCCGCGCCGCCGCCACGTCGATGGAGTCATAGCCGACCCCGAAGCTGATGATCGCCTGCAGGTTGGGCAAGCGTTCGATCAGAGCCGCCGAGCACCCGAAACGCGGAGGTCACCACGACCTCGATGCGGTGACCCTGACGATCGAGCAACGCATCAGCGTCCTGCTCCCAGATGCGCAGTACCTCATGCTCGGCAGCCAGGCTGCGGTTGAAACGTTCGGTAAGGGGGCCAAGCTGGAGAATGCAGGTCACGGGCTACCTCGATAGTGAGCGGTGGCTCGCACGATATCTGCGACACCTATGGCCGCTTCGATCTTGCGAAATAAGAGCATTCGGCAGTGTACGTATCTTCCGCCTAGGTCACCGTAGGGGCGAATTTATTCGCCCTGATCCAGTGCCGAGCTTTGGTTGAACAAGTTCAACCCTACATAGGCCGTGCAAATGTTGCCTGTAGGGGCGAGCCTCGCTCCCTCCGCGAAGCTCTTGGCCGAACGAGTTCGGCCCTACATCAACGTATGCTAAGTGCGGGAGTCAGGTGATTGGTGCCGGGTTGAACAAGGTGATGTCGTTGTGAATCCTGTGCCGCTCGGCCCAGGTCTTCTTCCGGCCGCTGGCGACATCCAGATAGTAGTGGAACAGCTCCCAGCCCAGCTCCTCGATGCTGGAACGCCCAGTGGCGATGCGCCCAGCGTCCACGTCGATCAGGTCTGGCCAGCGCTCGGCCAGCTCGGTACGGGTCGAGACCTTGACCACCGGCGCCATGGCCAAGCCATAAGGCGTACCGCGCCCGGTGGTGAACACGTGCAGATTCATCCCAGCTGCCAACTGAAGCGTGCCGCAGACGAAGTCACTGGCCGGTGTCGCGCAATAGATCAGGCCCTTACCGCTGAAGCGTTCGCCTGGGCCGAGTACGCCATTAATGGCGCTGCTGCCGGACTTGACGATGGAGCCCAGAGATTTCTCAACGATATTGGACAGGCCGCCCTTCTTGTTGCCCGGCGTGGTGTTGGCGCTGCGATCCGCCGCGCCGCGCTCCAGATATTGGTCGTACCAGTCCATTTCACGCACCAGCGCTTCGGCCACTTCCGGCGTTTCGGCGCGTGAGGTGAGCATGTAGATGGCGTCGCGCACTTCGGTCACTTCGGAAAACATCACCGTGGCGCCCGCGCGGATCAGCAGATCCGAGGCGTAGCCCAGCGCCGGATTGGCGGTGATACCGGAAAAGGCGTCGCTGCCACCGCATTGCATGCCGAGGATCAGCTCGGAGGCCGGTACGGTTTCGCGCTGGCGGCGATTCAGCTTTTGCAGCCGCGTTTCGGCCAGGGCCATGATCTGTTCGATCATCTCCCCAAAGCCGGTGGTGGACTCCTGCAGGCGGTAGAGCCAGGGCTCGCTGAGATCGACCGAGGCGTCGCCCTCGTGCATCACCTGCTCGGCCTGCAGCTTCTCGCAGCCGAGGCTGATAACCAGGGCTTCGCCGCCAAGATTCGGATTGCGCGCCAGATTGCGCACGGTGCGGATCGGGATGTAGGCGTCCTTGGCGTTGATCGCCACGCCACAACCATAGCTGTGCGTCAGCGCGACGACGTCGTCGACGTTGGGGTATTTGGGCAGCAGCTCCTTGCGGATGCGCGCGACCGCATGATCGAGCACGCCGGTCACGCATTGCACAGTGGTGGTAATGCCGAGCACGTTGCGCGTGCCTACGGTGCCATCGGCGTTACGGTAACCCTCGAAGGTGAAGCCTTCGAGCGGCTCGAGCCGTTGTGGCACGGCGTCTGACATTGGCAAGCTGTCGAGGGGCGGCGCCGAGGGCATGCGCAGCTGGGTTTCCTTGACCCATGATCCGCAGGCGATAGGTTCGAGCGCGTAACCGATGATCTGCCCGTAACGGCATACCGGCTGGTCAGGGGCGATGTCCACCAGCGCGACCTTGTGGCTTTGCGGCACCGATTCGACCGTGACCAACCCATCTGAGAAGCGAGCTCCGGTCGGTACGCCACCATCGTTGACCACCACGGCCACGTTATCCGCCTCGTTCAGACGAATATAACGAGGTGAATCTTGGTGTTGAATTAGTTCGGCGGTTTCGTTCATTTAAGTCTCCGGTATGGCCCCGGTTATTGTTTTCGGTCGCGTTGCGGAGGCGTTCGCGAGCAAGCTCGCTCCTACGGTTGCAGTGCCGTTCTTGTAGGAGCGAGCTTGCTCGCGAAGCGGCCTGCATGGGCTCGAATCAGCGCACCATGCACGGTCGCTTGTTGTTGAAGGTCCAATCCGAAATCAGGAACTGCATGGCGATGGCATCGTCGCGTGCGCCAAGTCCTTTCTCCAGATACAGCTCATGGGCTTTCTGCAGCGCATCCATGTCCAGCTCGATCCCCAGCCCTGCCTTGGCCGGCACGGCGACCTTGCCACCAACGATCTGCAACGGTTCACGGGTCAGGTATTGGCCGTCCTGCCAGATCCAATGGGTGTCGATCGCGGTGATCTTGCCCGGCGCCGCAGCGGCCACGTGGGTGAACATCGCCAGCGAAATGTCGAAATGATTGTTGGAATGCGAGCCCCAGGTCAGGCCCCAGTCATTACACATCTGCGCCACACGCACCGAACCGCTCATGGTCCAGAAGTGCGGATCTGCCAGCGGGATGTCCACCGATTGCAGCTGAACGGTGTGACCCATCTGTCGCCAATCGGTCGCGATCATATTGGTCGCGGTTGGCAGGCCAGTGGCACGACGGAATTCAGCCATGACTTCACGACCGGAATAACCGTTCTCGGCGCCACTCGGGTCTTCGGCATATGCCAGCACGCCGTGCAGGTCTTTGCACAAATCGATGGCCTCGGCCAGCGACCAGGCCCCGTTGGGGTCCAGCGTAATGCGGGCATCGGGGAAACGCTCAGCCAGCGCACGGATCGCCTTGACCTCTTCGCTGCCCGGCAGCACGCCGCCCTTGAGTTTGAAATCCTTGAAGCCGTAACGCTCGTAGGCCGCTTCGGCCTGACGTACGACCGTCTCGGGGGTCAATGCTTCTTCATTGCGCACCCGGAACCAGGCGTCGCTGGCATCCGATTCGTCGCGGTAGCCGAGGTCAGTCTTGTTGCGATCGGCAATGAAGAACAAATAACCGAGCATCTCGACTTCGTCGCGCTGTTGCCCATCACCGAGCAAGGCCGCAACCGGCACGTTGAGATGCTGGCCGAGCAGGTCCAGCAATGCCGACTCGATTGCGGTAATGGCATGAATGGCGATACGCAGATCGAAAGTCTGCAGGCCGCGGCCCGCGACGTCGCGGTCGGCGAACGCCTTACGGGCCTGATTGAGCAGACCATTGAAATTGCCGACCGACTGACCGACAAGGATGGCACGTGCATCTTCCAGGGTCTGGCGAATCGCCTCGCCACCGGGGACTTCACCGACTCCGGTGTTGCCGGCGCTGTCTTTGAGAATGAGGATGTTGCGGGTGAAATACGGACCATGTGCGCCGCTCAGATTGAGCAGCATGCTGTCCTGACCGGCGACCGGAACCACCTGAAGTTCGGTGACGACCGGAGCGCCTCGATTCGCAGAGTTGTTCATACGCTTCTCTCTATTGTTCTTATGGTCCGCTGCGCGAAAACGAATCTGCCGCCATGGATGCAACTCGCCAAGTTGCATCACATGAAGCGGCACGGCTGATCAGCCGATGTAGGTGGTCTTCACCGTCGTGTAGAACTCCTGGGCATAGCGCCCTTGCTCACGCGGGCCGTAGGACGAGCCTTTGCGGCCACCGAACGGCACGTGGTAATCCACGCCGGCAGTCGGCAGGTTGATCATCACCATCCCGGCCTGGGAATGACGCTTGAAGTGATTGGCGTACTTCAGCGAGGTGGTGCAGATACCGGCAGACAGCCCGAACTCGGTGTCGTTGGCCATCGCCAGGGCTTCGTCGTAATCCTTCACGCGGACCACGTTGGCCACCGGTCCGAAGATCTCTTCACGGCTGATGCGCATGTCGGCGGTGCTGTCGACGAACAGTGTCGGCGCGAGGAAGTAACCTTCGGTGCCGCACTTGACGCGTTCTCCACCACAGGCCAGGCGTGCGCCCTCTTCCTTGCCGATTTCGATGTACCGCAGGTCTTGTTCCAGCTGGGCCTCGGAAACCACCGGACCGACGTCCACGCCCTGCTCCAGGGCCGAGCCGACCTTGATCTTCTTGATGCGCTCGATCATGGCTTCGACGAAACGGTCGTAGATGCCTTCGGTGACGATAATGCGGCTGGACGCGGTGCAGCGCTGGCCGGTCGAATAGAAGGCGCTCTGGGTGGCCAGCTCGACGGCGGTGTTGAGGTCGGCGTCATCGAGGATGATCTGCGGATTCTTGCCGCCCATCTCCAGCTGAACCTTGGCATGACGGCCTACACAGGTCGCGGCGATGCCACGTCCGACACCAACCGAGCCGGTGAAGCTGACGCCATCGACGCGTTTGTCGTTGACGATGGCTTCGCCGACTTCACGGCCCTTGCCCATCACCAGATTGAACACGCCTGCCGGAAAGCCTGCGCGGGAAATGATTTCGGCGATGGCCCAGGCGCAGCCAGGGACCAGATCAGCCGGCTTGATGACCACGCAGTTGCCGTAAGCCAGCGCCGGAGCGATCTTCCAGGCCGGAATGGCGATGGGGAAGTTCCAAGGGGTGATCAGGCCGATCACGCCCAGTGGCTCACGGGTCACCTCGACGCTCACGCCCGGACGGACCGATTGCAGGGTTTCGCCGGCCTGACGCAGGCATTCGCCAGCGAAGAACTTGAAGATGTTACCGGCGCGAGCCACTTCGCCGATGGCTTCGGGCAATGTCTTGCCCTCTTCGCGGGCCAGGAGCGCGCCCAGCTCTTCGCGGCGGGCAAGGATTTCCAGACCGACTTTCTCAAGCGCATCAGCGCGTGCCTGGATGCCCGACGTAGACCACGCCGGGAATGCCTTGCGTGCTGCTGTGACGGCGGCCTCGACCTGTGTAGCGTCCGCCTGGGCGTATTCGCCGATGACGTCCGAGAGATCGGATGGATTGATGTTGGCCTGATAGTTCTTGCCGGTTACCCACTGGCCATCGATGTAGTTGTCGTAACGTTTTACGTCTGCCACGGAGCTCTCTCCTGCGTGAGGTCCGCCGACCGCGCCATGCCAATGGATGGCGGGCGCCGGCGGCGGGTGGGGCGAGTGATAGATCGGGCTGGACCGTTATTGAGCGCCCTGCTTTTCGACCAAAGCGGCGAGCGCTTCGTATTCTTCAGGTCGCAGCTCGGTCAAGGGTGCGCGAACCGGGCCGGCATCGTAACCAGATATACGCGCGCCGGCCTTGACGATGCTGACCGCGTAGCCCTTGCAACGGTTGCGGATGTCGAGATACGGCAGGAAGAAATCATCGATCAGCTTACCGACGGTTTCGTGATCCTCGCGGGCGACGGCATGGTAGAACTCCATCGCCATCTTCGGAACGAAGTTGAACACCGCAGATGAATAGACCGGAACGCCGAGCGCCTTGTATGCCGCGGCATAGACTTCGGCAGTCGGCAGGCCACCCAGATAGGTCAGACGCTCGCCGAGACGACGACGGATGGACACCATCAGCTCGATATCGCCCAGGCCGTCCTTGTAACCGATCAGGTTGGGGCAGCGGTCGGCCAGTTGCTCGAGCAGCGGCGCAGTCAGCCGGCAAACGTTGCGGTTGTAGACCACCACACCGATATTGACCGACTTGCACACCTCCTCGACGTGTCTGGCGACACCTTCCTGGCTGGCTTCAGTCAAGTAGTGAGGCAGCAACAGCAGACCTTTCGCCCCCAGACGCTCCGCTTCCTGGGCATAGGCGATGGCCTGACGAGTCGGGCCGCCGACACCAGCGAGGATCGGCACCTGCCCGGCGCAAGTATCGACAGCGGTCTTGATGATGTCCGGATATTCCTGAGGTGTCAGCGAGAAGAATTCGCCAGTGCCACCCGCAGCGAAAAGCGCCGTCGCACCATAAGGCGCCAGCCATTCCAGGCGCTTGATATAACCGGCACGGTTGAAGTCGCCCTGCTGGTCGAAATCGGTGAGCGGGAAGGACAGCAGACCAGAAGAGAGGATGGCCTTCAGTTCTTGTGGATTCATTGTTCGAGCATCCTAATGAAACTAATCGGTATGAGTGGGGCCGCAGCCTTGGAGATAGGTTATCGTACAACTATTATGAATGCTAGCCGTTTATAGAAAGTTTCTCGAGCGGCTCATGGCAGCGCCTCTGAACGACATGGAGCGACCGGTACACGTCCGATGATGCTTCGATGGCAAAGCAGTACCAAAACGCAATAAAGGCTGCTTAACCGATGAATCGCAAAGATCCTGTTTGGGACGTTTCAATTGTTTGACATCCACCCAGAGCGCTGCTAAAAAACCAATCAAGTCATACGACAACGTATAACAAAAACTGAGCTCAAGAGCCATGAATCACTCCCACCCTCCTCTAGCGATCAAGCTGTCTCTTACGCGTCGAGTTCCGTTTGCGGGATCGATGAGCTCTGCACTGTTCGCTTCTCACGTTACAGATCAAATCGACCTCACTGTCAGTCCGTGCTGCCCCGCTGCTGCAAAGCTGGCACGGAGACGCTCGGCCCTCGCGATACACAACTGATCAACCCTCGCTCACAACAACAATCAAGGAGCTATGCAGCAGATGCTAGACGCAAAGACGGCGACCCCAGCTGTCACTGAAATGCAGGTCATTCCGGTGGCAGGTTACGACAGCATGCTGCTCAACCTCTGCGGCGCGCACTCTCCGTACTTCACCCGCAATCTGGTGATCCTCAAAGACAGCGCCGGCCGCACCGGTATCGGTGAAGTGCCGGGAGGCGAAGGTATCCGACAGGCGCTCGAACGTACCAAAGCGATGGTGATTGGTCAGCAGATCGGTCGCTACAACCGGGTGCTGAATATGTTGCGCCATGCCATCGCCGGCGGCTCGGCGGGTGGCCCGCAGACCACTCAGCATCAGGTGTCCTCTGAGGCGGAAGCCGCCGTTTTGAAGCAGCCACACGAGATTAATTTGCGGCTGGACAACGTCATCACTGCGGTCGAAGCCGCCCTCCTCGACCTGCTCGGCCAACACCTCGAAGTGCCTGTGGCAGACTTGCTCGGCAGTGGGCAGCAACGCGACAGAGTGCCGATGCTGGCGTACCTCTTCTATATAGGTGACCGTAATCGCACCGATTTGCCCTATCTCGCTGGCACCGGTTCGGCCGATGACTGGTATCACATCCGTCATCAAGAGGCAGTCACTCCCGAGTCCATCGTTCGGCTGGCCGAGGCCGCCGCGGCGCGTTACGGCTTCAAGGATTTTAAACTCAAGGGCGGAGTGATGCGCGGCAGCGAGGAAATGCAGGCAATCGCCGGCATCAAGACGCGCTTCCCCGACGCACGTGTCACGTTGGACCCCAATGGCGCATGGTCCCTGGCTGAGGCCATCGAACTGTGCAAGGGCCAGGCCCATATCCTCGCGTATGCCGAAGACCCTTGCGGCCCGGAAAATGGTTATTCCGGTCGTGAAATCATGGCGGAATTCAAGCGTGCGACCGGTATTCCGACCGCCACCAATATGGTGGCGACCGATTGGCGACAGATGGGGCATTCGTTCCGCCTGGATGCCGTCGACATTCCGCTGGCCGATCCGCACTTCTGGACCATGCAAGGTTCGGTTCGCCTCGCTCAGCTATGCGAGCAGTTCGGCCTGACCTGGGGTTCGCACTCCAACAATCACTTCGATGTTTCCCTGGCGATGTTCACCCACGCCGCCGCAGCCGCTCCCGGAAAGATCACTGCGATCGACACCCATTGGATTTGGCAGGAAGGCCAGGAGCGTCTGACTCGCGAGCCCCTGCAAATCGTCGGTGGCGAAGTGCAAGTGCCGGACAAGCCGGGCCTTGGCATCGAGCCGGACATGGATCGGATCATGGCCGCGCACGAGCTTTACAACAAGGTCGCCACTGGCGCCCGTGACGACGCCATGGCTATGCAGTATCTGGCGCCAGGCTGGAAATACGATCCCAAGCGACCCAGCCTGGGCCGTTCATGACCCCAACGCGAGCCGAGACCAATCTGCGCCGTGGGCTGATGCTGTCGGATGGCGACTTCATGGGCTTTTTAACGAATCCGGTTTCAGCCAGTTTTCTGTTGTTGGCGCTTGCGTCGGTGCTATGGCATCTGGTGACCGCACTGCGCCGCCAAACTAGTGCCGTAACAAAGTTGCAGAGCGCCTGAAAACAAACTCCTGGTGCTGCCGAGACACAGGGCTCGACCACCGACCGCGCCCTCTGGCGCGGTCTTTCGTTTGGTGACTGCCGACTATGATTTGCCGATGCTCGGTCAGGTGGGCACGTCAAGTGAGCAGCTCTCGTCGTCATACAACTTAAGTGGCGTGTCGGAACTTTTCCGCTGCACACCGATGGGCTGGCTAACACGACTTTGGTGGGATGTGAAAACGCCGTACGGATAGTTAGCGTGGTGGCCGGCGCCATAGGCGGATTGCTCGCAAGTGCGCACAGAATGGATATTTCGCGAGCTTCGGCACTAAATCGTCGGAAGAATATTTCATAGATCGTTTGCAGAGGCGTTATTGGCACAGCGGGTTGACAAACGCCTACGGCGCCGCAAATAATCGAGCACAAGTCATCTGACAACCGATGACATCAAAACAATAAGCGACAGGCAGACCATCATGACAAGCAAGACAACTACTGCCACACCCTTCAATCGCCTCCTGCTAACGGGAGCGGCAGGAGGTTTAGGCAAGGTGTTACGCGAAACGCTTCGCCCTTACGCCAATATCATTCGCCTCTCCGATATCGCCTCGATGGAACCCGCTGCCGGACCTCACGAAGAGGTGGTGACCTGTAACCTCGCCGACAAAGCCGCCGTACATGCTCTCTGCGAAGGCGTCGACGCCATTGCGCATTTTGGTGGGGTATCGGTCGAGCGGCCTTTCGAGGAAGTTCTCGAAGGCAACATCCGAGGCGTGTTTCATATCTACGAAGCCGCACGCAAGCACGGCATCAAGCGTGTCGTCTTTGCCAGCTCCAACCATGTGATCGGATTCTACAAGCAGACCGAGAAGATCGACGCTAGCGTGGCGCGCCGTCCGGACAGCTATTACGGCTTGTCGAAATCCTACGGCGAAGACATGGCCAGTTTCTATTTCGATCGCTACGGCATCGAGACCGTCAGCATCCGCATCGGGTCTTCCTTCCCCGAGCCACTCAACCGCCGAATGATGGCCACCTATCTGAGCTACCGCGATCTGACCGACCTGATCGAGCGTTCGCTGTTCACCCCGAACGTAGGGCACACCGTGGTCTACGGCGCATCGGCGAACCGTGACGTCTGGTGGGACAACCACATGGCGGCGCATCTGGGCTTCGAGCCCAAGGACACGTCCGAGGTGTTCCGCGAAAAGATCGAAGCGCAACCACCCTACGCTGCCAATGATCCTGCCTTGATTTACCAGGGCGGCGCCTTCTGCGAAGCAGGCCCGTTCGACGATTGATTCTTCCCGCCACGCCGAGAACAACGACAAGAGAATCGCCATGGCAAACCAAGCAGAACTGATAGTCGATGCGCAGAACGCCACCGGGGAAAGTCCGGTCTGGGTCCCGCATGAACAAGCGCTCTACTGGGTCGATATTCCTAACCGCCAACTGCTGCGCTGGAAGGCGGCGGATGCCAAGGTAACCCGTTGGACAGCCGACCAGATGATCGCCTGTATCGCTCGCCGTGAGGGTGAAGGCAATCGCTGGGTCGCCGGCATGGAGAACGGCTACTTCGATGTTACTCCGCAGGACGACGGCTCCCTTCACGCCACGCGCCTGGCCGGAGTGCAGCATGGTCACGGCAATATGCGTTTCAATGATGGCCGCTGCGACCGCCAGGGGCGCTTCTGGGCGGGAACCATGGTCATGGATATGGCCGCCGGCATTTCCGCCGGCGCGCTGTATCGGCTCGACGGTGCCGTCGACAGTGATCCGCTCAGTGCACGTCTGAACGATTTCATCGTACCCAACGGACTCGGCTTCAGTCCGGATGGCTGCACCATGTATCTGTCGGATTCTCACCTCAGCGTTCAGAGCATCTGGGCTTTCGATTACGACATCGAAAGCGGTACGCCGAGCAACCGCCGGCTGTTCGTGGACATGAATCAGTATCCCGGCCGTCCGGATGGCGCAGCCGTCGACATCGACGGTTGCTACTGGATCTGCGGCAACGACGCAGGCCTGGTTCATCGCTTCACACCGGACGGTCGTCTCGACCGCTCGCTCGAAGTGCCGGTGAAGAAACCTGCCATGTGCGCCTTTGGCGGTCCTGGCCTGGACACCCTGTTCGTCACATCCATTCGCCCAAACGGTGACCTCTCCGACCAGCCACTGGCTGGCGGCGTATTCGCGCTGCAACCCGGCGTCGCCGGACTGGAGGAACCCCGCTTCCGCTAACGCTTCACCCACCAAGGACAGGCCGCAGTCGCCCGACCTTGTCGCTCGCAACGCTGCAACATCAACAACAACAAGATGGAGATTCAAATGAACTTCAAACGCAAGTTGCTCATCGCCGCGCTTCCCTTCGCCCTGTGTCTGCCGGGCCTCGCACAAGCCGCGACCACCTTGAAAATGGCCGAGGTCCATCCAGCAGGCTATCCGACCGTCGTGGCCATGGAGAATCTGGGCAAGAAACTCGAAGACGCCACCGATGGCGAGCTGAAATACCGGATGTTCTCCGGCGGCGTACTGGGCTCGGAAAAAGAAGTGGTCGAACAGCTCCAAATCGGCGCCGTCCAGATGACGCGCGTCAGCCTCGGCACGCTCGGTCCGGTGGTGTCCGACGTCAACGCCTTCAACATGCCGTTCGTGTTCCGCGATCACGAACACATGCGAAAGGTCATTGATGGCGAAATCGGGCAGGAGCTTCTCGACAAGATCACTGAATCCGAATTCAACATGGTCGGTCTGGCATGGATGGATGGCGGCGTCCGCAACATCTACACCAAGGAGCCGGTACGCAGCATCGAAGATCTCAAGGGCATGAAGATCCGGGTGATTGGCAACCCGCTGTTCATCGATACGCTGAATGCCATGGGCGCTCAGGGCGTGGCGATGGATACCGCGGAAATCTTCAGCGCACTGCAGACCGGCGTCGTCGACGGTGCCGAAAACAACCCGCCGACGCTGCTCGAGCACAACCATTACCGCACAGCCAAGCATTACACCCTGACCGGTCACCTGATTCTTCCCGAGCCTATCGTCATGTCCAAGACGGCCTGGAACAAGCTCACCCCGGAGCAACAGGAACTGGTGAAGACGTACGCTAAGGAAGCGCAGCAGGAAGAGCGCAAGCTCTGGGATGAAAAATCCGCCAGCAGCGAAGAAAAGCTCAAAGCCGCAGGCGTGGAATTCATCGAAGTCGATAAGAAGCCCTTCTACGATGCCACCGCCCCGGTACGCGAAAAGTACGGCGCCGCCTACACCGATCTGATCAAGCGTATCGAAGCCGTCCAGTAATAGGTCGTTCAGAAGAACCTCGCGACGCCGGCCCGCAGCCGGCGTCGTGCTCGCGGTGAAGCCTCATGAAAAATTCCTTACTACGCGTCAATGACGTGATCTACCTCAGCTGTATCTGGGTTGCCGGTTTGTCCATTATGGCCATGGCCCTGATCATTCCATGGGGCATTTTTGCCCGCTATGTACTGCGCACTGGTGCCGGCTGGCCCGAACCAGTGGCGATACTGCTAATGGCCATCTTTACCTTCGTCGGCGCGGCGGCCAGCTATCGTGCCGGTGCGCACATGGCGGTCACCACTTTGACGGATCGCATGCCCGCTTCCTGGCAGCGTTACATTGATCTTCTGGTTCAGTTCCTGATGGCCGCAATCTGCCTGTTCATGCTGATCTGGGGCATCAAACTGTGCGTCGCCACCTGGAATCAATATATGAGCACCTTGCCAACGCTACGCGTGGGCATCGCTTACTCACCCATTGCCATCGGCGGCTTCCTGAGTCTGATCTTCATCGTTGAGAAGCTCTGCTTCGGCGATCAACGCCATCGTCGCTCGGTCAATTTCGAGCTTTTCGAAGACAGCAAGGAAACACTCTAAATGGATGCGCTCATACTGGTAGGCAGCTTCATCGTCTTGATTTTCCTGCGCGTCCCGGTCGCTTATTCGCTGGGCCTGGCTGCGCTGGCAGGCGCCTGGTGGATCGATATTCCCTTGCACGCAGTGATGATTCAGATTGCTGGCGGCATCAACAAATTCTCCTTGCTGGCTATTCCGTTCTTTGTGCTTGCTGGCGCCATCATGGCCGAAGGCGGCATGTCTCGGCGCCTGGTGGCCTTCGCCAGCGTGCTGGTTGGCTTTGTCCGAGGCGGGTTGTCGCTGGTCAATATCATGGCCTCGACCTTCTTCGGCGCTATCTCGGGCTCTTCGCTGGCCGATACGGCCTCGGTCGGCTCTGTCCTCATTCCAGAAATGGAACGCAAGGGCTATCCCCGTGAGTTTTCCACCGCCGTGACCGTGAGCGGTTCGGTCCAGGCGCTGTTGACGCCACCAAGTCACAACTCGGTGCTCTACTCGCTGGCCGCTGGTGGCACCGTTTCCATCGCCTCACTGTTCATCGCCGGTATCGGCCCAGGCTTGCTGCTCAGCGCGGTGATGATGGGGCTTTGCCTGATATTCGCCAAAAAGCGTAACTACCCCAAGGGCGAAGTCATTCCACTACGCCAGGCACTGAAAATCTGCGTCGATGCGCTCTGGGGACTGTTCACCATGGTGATCATCCTGGGCGGCATTCTCAGCGGTGTTTTCACCGCGACCGAGTCCGCGGCGATCGCAGTGCTCTGGGCATTCTTCGTGACCATGTTCATCTACCGCGATTACAAATGGCGCGAACTGCCCAAGCTGTTGCATCGCACAGTGCGGACCTTGTCGATAGTGATGATCCTGATCGCCTTCGCAGGTGCCTTCGGCTACATCATGACGTTGATGCAGATCCCCTCGAAAATCACATCGATGTTCCTGACCCTGTCGGACAACCGCTACGTGATCCTCATGTGCATCAACTTCATGCTGCTGGCACTCGGTACGCTGATGGATATGGCTCCGCTTATTCTCATCCTCACACCGATCCTGATGCCCGTGATCACCGATATCGGGGTCGATCCGGTGCATTTCGGCATGATCATGCTGGTCAACCTCGGTATCGGGCTGATCACCCCGCCGGTGGGAGCGGTGCTGTTCGTCGGTGCCGCCATTGGCAAGGTCACCATCGAAAACACCATCAAGGCGCTGTTACCCTTCTATGCCGCGCTGTTCCTGGTGCTGATGGCCGTCACCTACATTCCGGCAATCTCCCTGTGGCTGCCGAGTGTAGTGCTGTAACGCGACGCCGCCCGCCCTGTTCGCAGGGCCGGGCGGTCTCACCGCTCAATGTTCACCTACGCCAGCCTATAGGGCTGGCGTTTGATTATTAGGATCGGAACTCGACATGACTGCTATAGCTACTCCCGACGTACCCGTAACTTTTCCGCGCCATATCGCAGTGTTGATACTCGTCTGCCTCGGCTGCGGGTTCGCCGGTAACCATGTCGCGGCGCGGGTTGCCTTCGATGACGGCGCGGGCGTGTTGTTGGCAATCCTGTTGCGTTCGGGCGGTACGCTCATTGTTCTGGCCGGGCTGGTTTTCTGGCAGCGACAGAGCATCCGCCTGGCGCCCGGTGCCTGGCGCTGGCAGTTGCTGTTGGGCTTGTTGATCGCCACTCAAAGCATCTGTCTGTATTCAGCCGTGGCGCGGGTTCCTGTGGCATTGGCGCTACTGGTGGCCAATGTGTTCCCGATCCTGCTGGCCTTGCTGACATGGGCCTTGGGAGGGGCGCGCCCCACAGCGCGCACTGCGTTGCTGATGGGCTTGATACTGGTCGGCCTGATATTCGTCCTGGAAGTGCCGGCACGCCTCTCTTCCAGCGAAGACGCAGGACCAGAATGGATTCTCGGGGTCGCGCTCGCATTCTGTGCCGCCAGCGTTTTCGCTCTAGCGCTCTGGATCACCGACCACAAGCTGTCGCAGGTACGCGGATCGGTGCGCAGCCTGTTGACCATGCTGATCGTATTCAGCAGCGCCAACCTTGCCGGGGCCAGCGGCCTGCTGCCTGGCGGGCTGTCGTTGCCGCAGAGTGGCACCGGCTGGACAGCGCTGGCAGTGCTGGTCGGGCTCTATGGCGCGGCATTCATTACGCTGTTCGTTTCCGTGCCAAGACTCAACATGTCGCGCAACGCACCGGTGATGAACATCGAACCCTTGGCGACCTTGATCATGGGCTGGCTGGTGCTCGATCAGATGCTCGCGGCGGGTCAGATTCTCGGTGGCGCCATCGTCATCTTCGGCATCGTCATGCTGACTTACCGCAAGGATTGATCCAGCAATAATCCCTTTTCTTTTATATAAAGAAGGCCGCATTCGCGGCCTTCTCTTCTTACTGCAGCGTTCAGCTGCCTGTCGCTACCATCCCGCCTGGTTCCCGGCTCGCTCCTGATGTTTGCTTGGTCCTGGCGATGCGTTCTGCACGCTGCCGCATGACGATATCCAGCGCACGGCTCGGCAGAATGTCGACATCATCGAACGTGATCAACTGGCCCGGCTCGATTGCACGCTTGAGCACTGTCTTGCGCAATAGTCCAATCGGCACGTGATGGGGATTCTCGTCGAGCTTCACCGCCTCGCCACGGAACTGGAAACCGCCAATGCCGCGCTCGATCAGCTCACCCGGGCGCATCGTGCGCTTGGCAATTGCAGCCACACCGAGCGTCGGTGTAGTTGAATTGTTCAGCAGCGCGCCACCGCCATTGAGCACACGGCGTACGGTTTTGCCAACCTCGAGTGAGCACAGGTGGAACGGGCGCACCAAGGTGTAATAAGGACCCGGCCCGAGCTTGAAGTATTCGAGGGCAGCCTGTTGGTTATCGTCATGTCGGCAGACCAGAAACACACCCCCGGCCGAGTATCCGGAAGGAATCACGTAGTCAACGAAGGGTTGGCCGAGACGATCAGCCATCATGCCCAGCACGTTGCCGGTTTCGGTCAGGTTGGTCGAAGCCATCCCGCCCAGGCCCTGTTTGGTAATGCTTGCGCCCAAGCCGTTCCCGACGATCACCTGTTCGATCTGTACCTTGGTGCCATCGGTAAAGGACGTCGTCTGGTCGATGCTGATGCCTTGGCGCTTCGACCAGAACATCATGTCTTCCAGTGTCGGATTGTGATTCAGATAGCCCTTCATGTTGCCGTATACCAGCGGCTTGAAACCCATCATCAAGGCTTCTTCATGCAACGCCGCCAGCGAGCCCGGCTGGTCGCCTTCTGCCTCTGTGAGCAAGCCCTTCCCAGCCAGATAAGAACCTGTCGTCACCTGTAGCTCGGCGTTTACCGTAACGACTGGCAACCCTGCTTCGAACGCACGCTCGATGACTTCCGTACCGTGGAAAACATCACCGCTGCATTCGATGATCAGGTCAGCCTCGTCGATAAGCTGATCGATGGAATTGGTGAGCCGCTCAGTAAGCGGAAAGTCGGTGAACGAACTCAACGGCCGCCGCGTCAGCACGCGAGAGACATGCATGTCCTGATAGTGCCGGTCGAGTAGGCGGATGAGGCAGTGGGCGATCATTCCTGTGCCCGAAATACCGATCTTTTTAGGAGGAGAAAGTGGCATGAGCGAATCCATTCAGTTTGGCAATGAAAACTAAGACCACAACGGCATAGAAAGATTTTGAGGGAAGCAAACAAAATCTGGCCTATCGCCATCGCGATAACAATGCGGGCACATCAGCATGAGGAAAATAAGGGGAGGAACAGCTAGCAGCCAATTGACATTGGCGCAGAGTAATAAGAGATGAGTGGGGTTTATTGTCGCCAGTAATCAGTTGCTAGAGAGACGGCGTTGCACCGCCTCTCTAATGACCTTTTATTTGAGTGCGGCGATAGCTGCGTCGTAATTCGGCTCGCTACCGATTTCCGGCACCAATTCGCTATAAAGCACCTGATCCTGCTCATCCAGGATCACGACCGCGCGTGCGGATATCCCGGCGAGCGGGCCGCTGGCGATCAACACGCCGTAGTCTTCGAGGAACTCGCGGCCACGCATGGTCGACAGATTCACTACATTTTCCAAACCTTCAGCACCGCAGAAACGCTTCTGCGCGAATGGCAAATCCGCGGAGATGCATAGCACCACGGTGTTGGCCAGTTCGTTGGCCTGAGCATTGAACTTGCGTACCGATGTGGCGCAAGTCGGCGTATCGATACTCGGGAAAATGTTCAAAACCTTGCGCTTACCGGCAAAGCTCTCCAGCGTGATATCTGACAGATCACCGCTTACCAGGCTAAATGGCCTCGCTTTCTGGCCGCCCTGTGGGAATGTGCCAGCGACCTGGATCGGGGCGCCTTTCAGGGTTACTTCAGTCATGTGAACTCCTCTCAGTCATGGGCCGCAAGACTGCCCTGCGGTCCAGTTTGCTTAAATCGTCTGCTTGCGGGCGAAGTATTCCTTGGTCAACTTGACCACGACAGGGCTAAGCAGAATCAGCGAGATCAGGTTGGGAATCGCCATCAAACCGTTAAGGGTATCTGCCAGCAGCCAGGCGAAGTCGAGCTGTGCGATCGCGCCGAAGGGCACTGCCAATACCCAGACGACGCGGAATGGCCAGATCGCTTTGGTGCCCATCATGAATTCCCAGCATTTTTCGCCGAAGTAGCTCCAGCCCAGAATGGTGGTAAAGGCGAAGACCACCAGAGCGATCGTCAGTAAGGCGCCGCCAAATCCAGGCATGGCCGATTCAAAGGCTGCGGCAGACAATGCCGCGCCGCTTTCGCCGCTGGTCCAGACGCCGGAACAGATGATCGCGAGACCGGTAATGGAGCAGATGATGATGGTATCGATGAAGGTACCCATCATGCCGATCATTCCGGAGCGCACAGAGCTTTTAGTAGTGCCGGCCGCTTGGGCAATACCTGCTGTCCCCAGGCCTGCCTCATTGGAAAAGATACCGCGCGCTACACCGAAGCGAATAGCGGCCATAACCGCCGCACCGGCGAACCCGCCAGTGGCTGCGATGGGTGTAAAGGCGTGGGTGAAGATCAGATCGAAGGCCGCCGGGATATCGGAGGCATGGACCACCAACACGACGATACCGGCAATGATGTAGGCAACGCACATGAAAGGCACCAGTGCAGCGGCCACGGCGCCAATGCGCTTGATACCGCCGAGAATCACCAGACCAACAACCACCATAGTGACCAGACCGGTGACCCACAGCGGCACCGAGAAGGTGGTTTCGAGCGCAAGCGCCATGCTGTTCACCTGCACCATGTTGCCGATGCCGAAGCCAGCCAGCCCACCAAAGATCGCGAATGCCCCACCGAGCCACAGCCACTTCTTGCCCAGACCATTCTTGATGGCATACATCGGGCCACCGACATGCTCGCCGCGGTCATCCTTCTCGCGGTAATGCACGGCCAGCACCACTTCACAGTACTTGGTCGCCATGCCCACCAGCGCCGTACACCACATCCAGAACAGCGCACCCGGCCCACCGAGGAAGATGGCGGTGGCGACACCAGCAATATTACCGGTACCGACGGTGGCCGCCAGACAGGTCATGAGTGCCTGAAATGGACTGATCTCGCCCGTGTCTTCATCGCCCTTGACGCGTCCGCGCCAGATCAGGGCGAAACCGGTGCCGATACGCACCAGAGGCATGAACTTGAGCATGACCATGAGGAAGAAACCAGTGCCTAGAATCAGCACCAGCATGGGCGGTCCCCAGACGAGACCGTTGACGCTATTGACTAGGTTTTGCAGAAATTCCATTCAAAGCACCCTTATTGATTATGTTAGACATCCTTGCCCGAGCGGCCCGCATTGGAGCGCAGTAGAAGCACAACGCCAGAAGGCATCACTGCCGTCTTCTACCACTAACCGAAACGACCCGGTAATGACCCTGAACTTCATGTGCTGGGTGACTACCGACAACTTGCAGGGCCCATGCCAAGGCCTCTGTAATAGCTGCGACACAAGGAGCGACCGAGCGATCCTACCACCACCACAAGCGCTTGGCGCGACGTCGATTGCACGCGATTCGCGCAGCATCGAAAAGACGCTGGAGGGCTTGTAGATCGACCGTTGAGTCACGCCGACTTGCCGGTTACATAAGCCCACCAGAGTAGCCTAAGGCGGCACCGCCGCCAGTCCACTCAATATATTTTTCAAGAAGCGGATACCGCACCGTGACGTTAGAAATTACGTCGGTAGAAAACGTCAAGGGAGCTGGCCAACCCGCTTGCGGCTTCGAGAAAAATGCGTTTGGTCAGTTGATAGCGCAGGGCAACGGTGTTGGCCGACTCGAATACGCCCACACCATAGCGAAGCGTCAGGCGATCGGTCAGGCGCCCGCTGGCGACAACACTGGTCTCCGTGCCGCTTCCTTCGGTGTCGAGCTGGAAATCCTGAATGCCCAGACGTTGCGCAACGTTTCCGGTGATCGATGCACTGCCAGCCAGGCCAAGCCCAAGGGCAGCCTGCGCCAACATATTGTTTTCACCGGCATCAGTTCCCAGCGGCCTTCCCAGCACCAAATAGGACAACGCCTGTTCCTGGCTCATCGCCGGTTCAGCGAACACATCGACCCTTGGCTGCTCGGCGCTGCCGGTGATGCGCAGACCGGCGATGACATTGTCCGAGTCGATCCGCCGTATCGCCTCGATATTCAGGAATGGCTGGGACAGGACGCCGGTGAACAGCAGCTGCGCGCGGCGAATGGTCAGACGTTGACCATAGGCTCGATAACGCCCGTTGTTGAGATTGAGCTCGCCACGCGCGTCGAGGTTGTCGCCGATGTGCAGATAACCCGCCAGGTCCGCGGTGAGACCAAAGCCGGAGAATCGCAGACGATCCTGGCCCACCTCGACATCGATATCCATGCGAATGGCCAACGGCGTCTGCGCGTCCTCGGCTTCCGTGCCGACGATTACGGCGTCCTCGGACACCCTGACCGTCGAAGGAGGCAGGTCACGAACCTGGATATCGCCACGGGGCACCAAGACCTTTCCACTTACCGCCAATTGGTCACCGGCCAGCTCCAACCGTAGATCCGGCTCGACTTCCAGTTCGGCATAGGGTTCGACGATAACCGGAAGCCGGCTGCCGCTGATGCGCATGTCCAGATCCAGCGCATCCGTCCAATTCAGGGTGCCGGCGATCTCCCCTCTTCCCTGCTCACCGCTGCGCCAGTCACCGTCGACTCGTACGCGCTCACCCTCGATGAGCGCGTGAATCTGCAGCTGCTCGAAACTGACTGGCAACTCACTGCCGGCAATCTCGGCGTCACTCAAGCTCAGCTCGCCGTTGACCTGCGGCGCTTGCAAGCTGCCGGACAACTCTCCACGCCCGTTCAGTTGCCCGTTCAACCGTTCGACCTGAGCGACGAAGGGCCTGGCTACGGATAGATCGAATTCGCTCAGAAGGAAGCTTCCCGAGATGGCTTTCTCTGCGGTACTCGGGTCGACCTGCAGGCTCACATCGAGTTCGCCGAGCTCGCCACCCTCGAAGCGCAAGCGGCTATTGACACGTTTGGGCGTCAGTTCGCTGTTCAAAGCCAGGGTCGCGTAAGGGAAATCAAGCCATCGGTCGCCATCACGCATGCGCAACGTGCCAGGGCCGGCGTCGATGCGAATGGTGCCGCTAGGGCCGGCGGCGGGCAGGTCCAGCGACAGGTCAGCGTTGACCTCGCCCTGCCAGTTAAGGTTGTGCGGCATGTGCTCGGCAAGCGATTCGAGCGGAAAGTCGCGTAGCCGATACCGCAGTCGCGGGTCGGGCAGAAGCCGCTGATCTTCGGCGCACAGCGTGGCGGGACCTGAACCGAAGCAGTGCTCGCCAAAGGTGATCCGACCGTTGGCCAGCCGCTCCAGCGATGCGGGTCGCTGAAGCGACCACTGCTGGCCTTGAGCATCCAGCTCAGCCCTCAGCAAGCGCCCTCGCCAGTCTTCGCCGTTCAGCCCGCCATCCAACCTCAGAGACAGGTCCAGCAATGGTCCCTGTAGTTGCAGATCGGCCTGGTGCGCCTGTTGAGAGCCTTCGCCTGCCACCTGTAGCTGGCCCAGTTCGGTATCGCCTGCCCGCAACCCATCGGCGACAAGTCGCAGTTGGCCACGTTCGCCTTGTTCAAGACGGGCAGCCAGCTCCAAACGTTCTATGCGGTTTTGCTGGAATGCCACCTGACTGCCCTCAAGGGTCAACGTGCCCTCGGGCATTTGCGGCGTACCGGCCAGCTTGAGGTCGCCGGCCAACTGCCCCTGCAGATCAGGCCAGAGTTGCGCCAGTCGGGTCAGGTTGAGTTCAAGATTCGCCTGCAGCGTTTCGGCCCAGCGCCCGCTGCCCTGGATTCGATTGTCGCCGAGGCGCAGGTCGACGAGCGGAACATCCCAGGCGACGCCCTGCCCACTCGCCTCCAGCTGTAGTTTCAAGGGTTGCTGACGCAACGCGCCAGCGAGATCCAGACGCGCTTCCGCCTGCAGCTGCTCATCGCGCATAGTGCCACGGCTGCTCAACGTGCCGGCCAGCTGGCCCGGCAACTCGGCCACCCAGTAGGACGGATCGAGCTCGCTCATATCCAGGCGAGTGTTCCAGTCGATGCCGTCCGCGAAACCCACGCTGAGATTACCGGCAGCTCTGCCCTGCCCGGCCTGCAATTCCAGCTGCGGTAGATGCACGACTTCGAGGTCGCCGCTGACAGGGCTTCGCAACGTGAAGTCACCGGATGGCCCGGTCAGCGCCGCATCGAAATTGCCCAGGTAGTTGCTGTCGTCGTACTGGATTTGCGCATCGAGAGTGCGCAACGCCACGGGCGGCTCTTCGACGTCCGGATAAAGCCTGCGCCAGGGGAAATCGCGCCACGCCAGCTCGGCTTCGCCCGTCATACCCTCCTGCCAATCGGCCTGCCCACTCAAGCTGATCCGCTGTCCTTCACCGGCATTCAGCTGAAGCGCTTCGACCTCGGCATGTTTGGCGTCGACCAGCGCGTTCAGCACAATGCCCACCGCACCGCCCTCGCCTTGCAAGCGTCCGTCACCAACCAGCCGATAGCCTTGCTCCAGATCCCCCTCGGCGCTGAGCTCAAGGGTGTCCAGCCGCAGTGCATCGGGCAGTTCAGGGCTCGCCTTGAAGCGCTCCACCACCACCCGTAGCTGCGCCGGCAGCTCAGACGCCAGCGGGCTTAACTGGCCGCTGAGCCTGGCATCGAGGTAACCCTGGCTTTCGACATTCAAATGCAACTGGTCGCGCAGCTCGCCGTTCATCGCAAGCATCAACGCCCAGGGTTGCGAGTCAGGTGAACGGATTGCAGCCGTGCCGCTCAACTCCAGCGGCCACTCACCGTTCGGTTGCAAGCGGCCGGTCAGATCCAGCGAAAGGTCATCGCGGCGTACCTGCAGGGCATTGATGTCCAGTCCTTCCTTTCGCCAATCGGCGCGCAGCTGCAGACTTCGCAGCTGTTCGACATCATTCAGCCGAAGCTCGCCGATTTCTATGCGCTCGATCCGCAGCTCCAGCGGCAGTTTGATGTCCGGCAGGCTGAACGGCTCGCTTGGCGCGTCGTGCTCAGGCGCTGGCGGAAATTGCAGATCGATGTCGCCGACGACCAGCTCCTCGATGCACAGCGTCATGCGCAACAGGCACAGCGGTGACCACGCCATTCGCGGCGCATCCACCACTGCACGATTGGCGCCCTGTTGCCATGTCAGCCGTTCCGCCTGCCATTCACCACCCAGACGTCCGTGAAATTGCTCCACTTCCACTCCGGGAATCTTGCCCAGGACCCAGCGACTGCCCGTGTGGGTACCCAGCACCGCACCTACGGTCAGCAGAATCAGCAGCAGTAAAGTCACTAGGCCGAGCATTACCCAGCCGACAATTTTCGCGGTACGCCTCAAAGCTCCGGCCCCATGGAGAAATGCAGCCGCACGCCGCCGTCACTGTCCAACGGATTGGCCAGATCGACACGAATCGGCCCGACCGGCGAAACCCAGCGCACGCCCAGACCTACGCTGCTTTTCAGCGACGGAAGCTCTAGCGAGTTGAACGCATTCCCTTGATCGATGAAGGTCGCAACGCGCCACTTGTCAGTGAGCGAATATTGATACTCAGCGCTGACGGCCAGCTGATAACGGCCGCCGATGCGGTCGCCGTCCGAGTTGGTCGGCGACAGACTTTGATAGTCGTAACCGCGCACGCTTTGATCGCCGCCAGCGAAATAGCGCAGTGACGGCGGCACGTTAGTGTATTCGTTGGTCCAGTTGCCACCGACCTGCACACGACCAAGGAAGCGATGGCGGTCCGCGAGGGTGATCAGGCCTTTCACAGTGGTGTTTGCATGGATCAGATCCGCGTCGGACAGCAGGCCTTCCTTCGCCGCAGCCAGCTCGAACTCCAAGCGGTAGCCACGGCTTGGGTCGATACGGTTGTCGCTGCGCAGGTAGCTGTAGGAGATGCCCGGCATCAACAGCGTGCTGACGCCCGTATCATCGCCCAGCTCATACTGTTCATGGCGCCATTTGAGCGACCAGACCCGCTGCCAGCCACTGGGCAGCTTCCGATGCCACTCGGGGCCAACTGTCAGCAGCTCACTCAGGCTGTCGTTGTCACCCAATTCCTCGTACTGGTAGCCGGCCGCATAGCGCAGCTTGTCGGTCAGCGGCGGGTCCAGCGGCACGTCGTACCAGAGCCCTACATTCTGACGCGGAGCCGAGAGTTCGGTCTCGACGCCGTAACTGTGGCCCTGGGGGTTGACCCAGTGACGGAGGAAATCCAGACGCATGCGCGGTCCCACGTCGGTGGAAAATCCCAACCCCAGCCCGAGGGTTCTGGGATCGCGCGTGGTCAACTGCACCGCGACAGGAATGCGCTGCTGTTGGGCATTAGCCGGGTTGGCATCGACCCGTACCCCTTCGAAATACCCACTGGACTGCATCGCCTGGTTAAGTTCGGCCACCAGCTCCGAGTCATAGGGCGTGCCCGCCTGGAACGGCACCATCCGCGCCAGAAGATCCGGGTCGAACGGTGAATCGCCTTCGAAACTGACATTCCCCAGCACATAACGCGGGCCGCTTTCGAACACCAACTCGACATCCGCGGCATTCACCGCAGGATCGATGGTCAGGCGTTGGCTCGTGAAGCGACCGTCGAAATATCCGTAGCGCGAGGCCTGATTGAGGATCTGCTGCTTGGCCTCCTCATACTGCCCATGGTTGAGCACGTTGCCGGTCCTGAGCGTGTTACGGGGCACACGGAAGGTACGCAGCTCGCTTGCTGGCCCATCCACGCGCAGGGTGATGTTGCGCAGTCGAACCGGCTCGCCGGGTTCTATCCGCAGCATCAGCTGAGGATTTTCGCCACCACTGACTTCGGATTCGATTTCGCCGTTGTAATACCCCAGCGCCTGCAATGCCTTTTCCGCCTGTTCCTGGGCGATACGGCTGTAGCGCAGCAATTCACGCTCGTTACGGTCGCCCAGGTCGCCGATGTAGTTTTCGACGTTTTCACGTAACGCACGGTTGGATGGCTCGACCCTGACATCGAGCTCCGCTGAATGAACGCCAATGGACAAAAACGAGACTAGGCCGACGGCAACGAGCCGGCCAATGGAGGACATACGCATGGCGAGCGATGCTAGCACGATAGACACCGATGCTCGACTCGGCGTGGATGCGTGTAGCACGGCACATACAGCGTTAGGTTGAACATCGGAAAACTTCGTTGGAAAACCACCGGTTTGGACTATGCGCAACGCGCAAAAATTCGCCGTTATCCTCGACTGGCTTCGACCTGGCGCGGCGAGGGATGGAAGAACACGTGTTCGACCACCGGCCCGATCGCGACCTGACCGATTTCCTCATAGCCCTGCCGCTCATAGAAGTTCAGGTAGCGTGGATTGCCGGTGTCGACCACCAGCCCCTGCGAGGCCGTGTCCACGGCACACCAGTTATGCAGCGCCTCAAGCAACTGCTCACCGTAGTGCTGCCCTTGAAACTGCGGATGAACAGCCATCAATGGCAACACATGAAAAGCGCCCGGCGGCAGGCAGCCGAGCACTGCCGCGTGGTAATCGAGATACCGCCGGGTGCAGCGAAAGCCCGCGGTCATCAGCATGCGCATGCGCCAGACCCAACTCTCGGTGACATCCAGGCGACGCTGCGGCGGCGCGATCAACGCCACGGCGATCAGCCGATCATCCCCCAGCAACCCCAGCGCGGGCTGGTCCTGCAGAAAATGTTGATTGACCAGCTCACGGACGGTGGCGCGTACACGCTGGTCGTACCCCGGCCGGTCGGATTCGAACAGGTAGGCATAGGTGGGTTCGTGACGGTAAGCGTTGTACAGAAGCGAGCGCGCCTCCCTGGCATAACCACTGTCCAGCATTCGTATTTCAGTAGGCATCGGCATGACGGTTCTCTTTCTTCTATATGTTGTAGAGCGCTGAGTTCACGTTAGCACCCGCGTCGCGGTCGTGCCGCTTATTGGCGACCGGCTGATACGACTCGCACCGCAAAGCCCGAACCGATTAGAATCGCGGTTTTTCCGGAGCCCGCACCCATGAAGCTCGTTTCCTTTAATATCAACGGCTTACGCGCACGGCCTCATCAAGTTTCTGCACTTATCGACAAACATCAGCCGGACGTTATCGGTCTGCAGGAAACCAAGGTAGCGGACGAGCAGTTCCCTCAGGCTGAGATCGAAGCCCTCGGCTATCACGTGCATTTCCATGGTCAGAAAGGCCATTACGGTGTCGCCCTGCTGTCGCGACAGGCGCCGCTGGAAATCCACAAAGGCTTTCCTGGCGATGGGGAAGAATCGCAGAAGCGCTTCATCTGGGGCCGCTTCGCCGATGCTAATGGCCAGCCGGTGACCGTCATGAATGGCTATTTCCCACAGGGTGAAAGCCGCATCCATCCGACCAAGTTTCCCGCCAAGACGAAGTTCTACGCGGATCTGCAAGCCTTGCTGGAAGAGCGTTTCACTCCCGATCAGTCGGTAGCGGTCATGGGCGACTTCAACATCTCGCCTGAAGATTGCGACATCGGCATCGGCGACGTGAACGCCAAGCGCTGGCTGCGTACAGGCAAGTGCAGCTTTTTGCCGGAAGAACGCGAATGGTTGGCACGACTGAAGAGCTGGGGTTTGCAGGACAGCTTCCGTACGCTCAACCCAGAAGTCGTTGATCGCTTCAGTTGGTTCGACTACCGCAGCCGTGGTTTCGAAGACGACCCGCGTCGAGGGCTGCGCATCGACCTGATCCTGACCACAGCCGCCCTGCATCAGCGCGTCATCGACTGTGGTGTCGACTACGATATCCGCAGCATGGAAAAGCCCTCCGATCACTGCCCGGTCTGGATTGAGCTGAACTGAGCCGACGGTTCGGCTCGCATCTTCCAAGTACAGCGATCGCGTTGCGCAAAGATATGTCTACTGAGACACAGATCGACATCGCCCAGGTTTGCCGTCACATAACGGTAAACAAAGCGTCTTAATCTCCCCGCTTCTTTGAAAGGGAGATTCGCTGCATGGCACCTTTTACGTCCGCACGCACCACACGGAAACAGGTGTTATGCCTGGCGTTTTTCGCCCTGTTCTGTGCATCTCCCCTCTCAGTAAACGGAGCCGTGCCGGCGTTACCTGCAAAGGATCAGCCGGTACTGAGCATCCATGGATCGAACACCGTCGGCGCCAAACTGGCGCCCATGTTGATCGCCGGTCTGTTCGAGGCGCAGGGGTTGCAGTCGATAAAGATCGCTTCCACCAGAAAAAACGAGCAGCGGATAAACGCAGTCGACAGCAAAACCGGGCGCACGCTGTACGCCCTGGTTGCCGCTCACGGCACAGGCACTGGCTTTGCCGGACTCGGAGACGGTTCCGCCGATCTTGCCGCCGCATCGCGCCCCATCAAGGACAGCGAATACGACAGCCTGGCCAGCCTCGGTGACCTGCGCAGCGCACAGTCCGAGCAGATCATCGCCATCGACGGTTTGGCGATCATCGTCCATCCAAACAACCGAATCGCCTCACTCAGCGTCGCGCAAGTCGCGGGCCTGTTCGCTGGCGAGATTCGCAACTGGCGCGAGCTGGGCGGCGATGATCTGGCTGTCGAACTGCACGCACGCGACGATCAGTCCGGCACCTATGACACCTTCAAGGAACTGGTACTCGGCACGCAGGACAAGAAGCTCGCCAGCAGTGCCTTGCGTTATGAATCCAATGACCAGCTTTCCCAAACGGTTATCGGCCGCCCTGGTGCTATCGGCTTCGTGGGCCTCGCCTCGGTGGGAAGCGCCAAGGCGCTGGCAATTGCCGACGGCAACTCACAACCCATGCCTCCGTCCACCGCGTTGGTCGCGACAGAAGACTATCCGCTGTCGCGTCGTCTGTTCCTCTACGCCAAGCCTGCCGCCCAGTCGGACTGGACACGGGCCTATCTTGACTTTGCCCATAGCGCCGCCGGGCAGACCATCGTCGAAAAGGCCGGCTACGTCGCACAGGCAATCACTGCGATAAAGCTGCCGGCCCAACCCGACATGCCACAGCTTTACCAAGACCTGGCCAACGATGCCCGGCGGCTGACCGTCAACTTTCGTTTCGACGAGGGCAGCGCGCGGCTGGATAACAAGGCTCAACGCGATATCGGGCGCCTGATCGATTATCTCCAGCGTGCTGACAAGCAGATGAACGCCGCAGTGCTGGTGGGTTTCGGCGATGCACGAGGGGACTCGGCACGTACCGAGCTTCTATCCAAACTCCGCGCGATGGCGGTGCGTCGCGAATTAGCGCGCGGCGGAATCTTGGTGAAAGATATCAATGGGTTAGGTGATCAACTTCCAGTGGCCCCTGATACACCTTCAGGTCGCGTCAAGAACAGGCGCGTAGAGGTTTGGGTCTATTGAATGGCCCCCTGCGCCAGCAAAATCGTATCGGTCATTTGCCTGCCGCGTACTGTCCAGCCATCCATGCCGCCGTTAATCTCAATGGATCACCTGTGACGGGGGCACCATCATGTATCTGGTTTGTGGCGAAGCCTTGTTCGACGTCTTCGCGGCGCCGGCAAGTACTCAGCGTAATCGTCTGAATCTCGAAGCCATTGCCGGCGGTTCCCCGTTCAACGTGGCGGTCGGCCTCGCAAGGTTGGGCACGCCCTCTGCCTTGTTCACCGGTATCTCCCGCGATTACCTGGGCCGACAGTTGCGGCAGATACTTGAGGACGAGGGCGTTGACCTGCGCTTCCTTGTCGACTTCGATGCGCCGACTACGCTCGCCATGGTCGCGCTTGGTGCGGACGGCTCGCCGGTCTATAGCTTCCGAGGTGAAGGCTGCGCCGACCGGCTGCCACGCGACGAGCACCTCGCCCCGCTTGACGAGGCGATTCGCGGCATTCACGTCGGGTCCTATTCCCTCGTTACCACACCGATGGCCGACACTCTGCTCGCGCTGGTGCGCCGTGAACGCGCGCATCGGCTGATCTCGCTCGACCCCAACATCCGTCTCAACGTCGAACCGGACCTGATGCGCTGGCGCGAACGCGTCGAAGCATTCGCCGCGCTTGCGCATTTGATCAAGGTCAGCAATGAGGATCTGACGCTGCTCTACCCCGCTCACACGCCCGAAGACATCGCGCAGCGCTGGCTACAAGGCGGCTGTGAGCTGGTGTTGCTGACTCGCGGCGCAGAAGGTGCGCAGCTATTTAGCCGCCGCCATGGTCGATTCCAAGCCCCGGCTGAAGCTGTCACGGTGAGCGATACGGTCGGCGCTGGCGATACCTTCCAAGCCGCGCTTCTCAGTTATTTATCTGCGTCTGGTCTGGATTCTGCGACTGACCTGGTAAGGGTCGAGGCAAGCCAGCTCGAAACGTTGCTGCGCTTCGCTACCAAGGCGGCCGCCATCACCTGCTCGAGGCGTGGCCCCGACCTGCCCTACCGATACGAGCTCGACTAATCGCCGTTTGGCCGTTGCATCGGTAGCGTCTATAACATCCTCGACGACTTCAGGACGACGGAACCTACATGAGAGCGTTGAAGATCTCCGACCCCTCCTACGAGCTGATGGACGACCACCACGGCAACTCGCTGATCTACCGGGAGCACGGCTTCCCCTGCCATCTGGTGCGTTGGCATAACCACAAGGAGTACGAGCTGCACCTGATCGTCGCCAGTACCGGCAAGGTCTTCGTTGGCGACTACGTAGGCAACTTCGGCCCGGACAGTCTGTTTCTCACCGGCCCGCATCTGCCGCACAACTGGATCAGCCAAGTCGATGAAGGCGAAATCGTCGCCAAGCGAGACATGCTGGTCAATTTCACCGATGAGTTGTTCGAAGCGGGCCACAGCGTCTTTTCAGAGCTGCGCAGCCTGGCGCCGATGCTCGAACGCTCGCGCCATGGCATCGAGTTCCGCTGCCGACGCACCATTACTGAGGCCGGTCGGTTGATGCAGAGAGTGGCTGACAGCCGCGGCGCCACCCGTCTCGGATATTTCCTGATCATGCTCGAGCTACTTGCGAGCTGTGACGACTACCAGCTGCTCTCCGGCACCACCTCGGTGCAGCTTGGAGATGAGAACCATGCCGACCGCACCAACATGGCGGTCAACTACATCTTCGATAACTACATGCGCGAACTGCCGCTCGAAGAAGTCGCCGGCCATCTGGGCATGAAGCCCACCTACTTCTCGCGCTTTTTCAAGCGCGCCACCGGACGTTGCTATGTCGAGTTCGTCAACAGCCTGCGCATCAGCAAATCCTGCGAGCTTTTGCTGGACAACGAAAAGCCGGTCACCGACGTCTGTTTCGAGTCCGGTTTCAACAACCTCTCCAATTTCAACCGCCGCTTCCAGCAACTCAAAGGCATGACGCCGTCGTGTTATCGCCGGCTGGTCGAACAGCGGCTGACGGCGCAGAACCTGGCCGGCTGATACGCATCGTCATCGCTTCGCGGTGTCGCTTCCCGACTGCCGAGGCGCCGCTTGCGCTGCCTTTCTGTATAGGTAACCCCGCTGCGCCGTGCTCTTCACCGTTGTCGAGCCGCATATCACTACACCCAGCACGATCAGATGAAAGTACAAAAAAGTATCGAACGAAGTGCGGTCAGGGCTTTGTAACCACCTCGATGCGAGCGTTGTAATGCTCGCGAGACGCTCGTACGCAGTACACGAGCAACAACAAAAACAACAAGCGCTTCCACCGCCCTGGCCGTGGAAGAGGAGTCCAGGATGAAAATCGTCAAACTGCTGCTCGGCACCACCTGTATTGCGATGATCGGCGCGACCCACGCGGCCGAAACCCTCACGGTCGCCACCGTCAACAATGCGGACATGATTCGCATGCAGCGCCTCTCCCAGACCTTCGAACAACAGAATCCCGAGATCGATCTCAACTGGGTCGTACTTGAAGAAAACGTACTGCGCCAGCGCCTGACCACCGACATCGCCACCCAGGGCGGGCAGTTCGACGTGCTGACCATCGGCATGTACGAAGCCTCGCTGTGGGGCGACAAGGGCTGGCTGGCACCGATGACCGACCTGCCCGCCGATTACGATCTCGACGATGTATTCCCCTCGGTCCGCGAAGGCCTGTCGGTCGACGGCACGCTCTATGCGCTGCCCTTCTACGCCGAAAGCTCGATGACCTACTACCGCACCGACCTGTTCGAGCAGGCCGGCCTGCAGATGCCGGAACGTCCAACCTGGACCCAGATGGCGGAATTCGCCGAGAAGCTGCACAAGCCGGATCAGGACCAGTACGGTATGTGCCTGCGCGGCAAGGCCGGCTGGGGCGAGAACATGGCATTGGTCACCACCGTCGCCAACGCCTTTGGCGCGCGCTGGTTCGACGAGCAATGGCAGCCTGAATTCAACGGTCCCGAATGGACCAAGGCCGCTGCCTTCTATGTGGACTTGCTGAGTAACTACGGGCCACCGGGCGCGTCCAGCAATGGCTTCAACGAAAACCTTGCGCTGTTCAACACCGGCAAGTGCGCCATGTGGGTCGATGCCACGGTGGCCGGCTCCTTCGTAACCGACACCTCGCAGAGCAGGGTCGCCGACAAAGTCGGCTTCACCTTCGCGCCGCAGGAAGACACCGATAAGGGCTCGGCCTGGTTGTATTCCTGGGCACTGGCCATTCCCAGCAGTTCGAAGAAGCAGGATGCGGCCAAGACCTTCGCCGCCTGGGCGACTTCCAAGGATTACGCCAAGCTGGTCGCCGAGACCGATGGCGTCGCCAACGTGCCGCCGGGTACTCGCGAATCGACCTACAGCGCCGAATACATGGCCGCCGCGCCCTTCGCCGAAATCACCTTGGAGTCGCTGAAGCAGGCCGACCCCGCTTCGCCGTCGGCCAAGCCGGTTCCATATGTCGGCATCCAGCTGGTGACCATTCCCGAGTTCCAGGCCATCGGCACCCAGGTCGGCAAGATGTTCGCCGCCGCCCTCACCGGGCAGATGCCAGTGGAACAGATGCTCACCGCCGTGCAGCAGTCGACCACGCGCGAGATGAAGCGCGCGGGCTATCCCAAGTAGGCAGCCGTTACCTCCCATTGAGGGCTCGCTGAGCCCTCATCGGCCCTCCTTCATCCGGAGCACGACCATGGCTACCACAACCACTGCCTTGCCCAAGGCTCCCGACACTCTCACGGACAGCGAACAGACCGAGCGCGCTCGCCGGCGACTCGGTCCTAGCTGGTTCCTCGTCAGCCCGTCCGTCGCGTTACTGCTGTTGTGGATGCTGGTGCCGCTGTCGATGACCGTCTATTTCTCCGTCATCCGCTACAACCTGCTCTATCCAGGCGAGAAAGATTTCGTCGGGCTGGAGAACTTTCATTACTTCCTGACCGATGCCGGTTTCATGCCCGGCATGACCAATACCCTGATCCTGGTCGGCAGCGTGCTGCTAATCAGTGTGGTGCTCGGCGTGTTGATCTCGGCACTGCTGGAAGCCGCGGACTTCGCCGGGCGTGGCATCGTCCGCGTGCTGTTGATTTCGCCGTTCTTCATCATGCCGACCGTCAGTGCCCTGGTCTGGAAGAACCTGATCTACCACCCGGTCTCGGGCATTCTCGCCGCCGTCTGGAAATTCTTCGGCGCGCAGCCCGTGGACTGGCTGGCGCAGCATCCGCTGGCCTCCATCGTGATCATCGTCTCCTGGCAATGGCTGCCCTTCGCCATCCTGATCCTGATGACCGCCATGCAGTCGCTGGACCAGGAGCAGAAGGAGGCGGCGCGCCTCGACGGCGCCGGTCCCATCGCCATCTTCTGGCACCTGACGCTGCCGCACCTGGCCCGGCCGATAGCGGTAGTGGTAATGATCGAAACCATCTTCCTGCTCTCGATATTTGCCGAAATCTTCACCACTACCAGCGGCGGCCCCGGTTACGCCTCCACCAACCTCGCCTACCTGATCTACAACCAGGCGCTGTTGCAGTTCGATGTCGGCATGGCGTCGGCGGGCGGGTTGATAGCAGTGGTCATCGCCAATATCGCGGCGATCATCCTGGTGCGGATGCTCGGCAAGAATCTCACCGAGAAATACTGAGGACAGACCGATGCTGACGCTGAAACAAAGTCGCCGCCTCAACACCCTGCTGGTTGGCGTGCTCGCCTGGGCGGTGGCGCTGCTGCTGTTCTTCCCGATCTTCTGGATGCTGATGACCAGCTTCAAGACCGAGATCGACGCCTTCGCCACGCCGCCGCAATTCATTTTCACGCCGACGTTGGACAACTACGTGCACATCCAGGAGCGCAGCGGTTACTTCAAGTACGCCTGGAACTCGGTGACCATCTCCTTCGGCGCCACCATCCTGGGCATGCTGATCGCCATCCCGGCGGCCTACTCCATGGCCTTCTTCGAGACCAAACGGACCAAGGGCACGCTGCTGTGGATGCTCTCTACCAAGATGCTGCCGGCGGTCGGCGTGCTGGTGCCGATCTACCTGCTGGCCAAGCAGTTCGGCCTGCTCGACAGCCGCACGGTGCTGATCGTCATCTACACGCTGATCAACCTGCCGATCCTGGTCTGGATGACCTACACCTACTTCAAGGACATCCCCCGCGACATCCTCGAAGCGGCGCGCATGGATGGCGCCACCCTGTCGCAGGAAATGCTTCGCGTGCTGCTGCCCATCAGCAAGGGCGGGCTGGCGTCCACCATGCTGCTGTCGCTGATCCTGTGCTGGAACGAGGCCTTCTGGTCGCTCAACCTCACCTCCTCCAATGCCGCGCCGCTGACGGCGCTGATCGCCTCCTACTCCAGCCCCGAGGGCCTGTTCTGGGCCAAGCTTTCGGCCGTATCCACCCTGGCCTGCGCACCCATTCTGATATTCGGCTGGATCAGCCAGAAACAGCTGGTCCGTGGCCTGTCGTTCGGCGCAGTGAAATAAGCGTCGCGATTGAACAGAGAAGAACAACAGAGGAATCGAACATGGCAGATCTGAAAATTCACAGCC
>NZ_JAMOII010000026.1 GCF_024448985.1 Stutzerimonas stutzeri | reverse complement strand
GGCAATACCCGCATTTCAGCGATGACCAGTAATCCTGCCTGGTATCCGCCGCAGTCGATTCGAGATGAACACGCCGCCGAGGGCGATCCGCTGCCGAAGGTCGTACCGCCGGGGCCGGATAACCCGCTTGGCCCGTACAAGATGACCCTGGCAATGCCCGGCTACCTTATCCACGGTTCGAACAAGAAGTTCGGTATCGGCATGCGTGTCAGTCACGGTTGCTTCCGCATGCTCAATCACAACGTGCTGGAGCTGGCCGGGCTGGTCAAGGTCGGCACTGCGGTGCGAATCATCGACGAGCCCTACAAGTTCGGTGTGAGCCAAGGCAAGATCTATCTAGAGGCGCATACGCCGCTGCAGGACGAAGAAAAGCATATGACGCTTATGGATAAGCACGCAGTGGTAGTCAATACGTTGCTTCAGCGTGATGAGGCCGCCGGTGTGCTGCAACTGGATTGGGAGATGGTGCGGGAGATCATTGCTGGTGAAGACGGCTTGCCGATTCAGATTGCCGAGCAGGGGCAGGCGTTGGCCAGTCAGGACGATCCGATCTTCTGACAGCGGCCACCGAATCGAGACGTTAATTTGTCATCCATAAAAAAGCCGACCTGGAGCAGGTCGGCTTTTTTTATCGCCTGAAGCTTACTTGCGGCTGGCACGTTCCAGCATACGCAGTGCACGCTCATTGGCTTCATCAGCAGTCTGCTGAGCCTTCTGAGCAGCCTGCAGAGCCTCGTCGGCCTTGCTGTACGCTTCGTCGGCACGGGCCTGGGCACGAGCAGCGGCGTCTTCGGTCGCGGTCAGACGGGCTTCGCCTTCCTGAGTCATGCTGTTGCTGCACCCAGTAGCCAGAACTGCGGCGAAAGCCAGAGCAGAAAATTTCAGAACGTTGTTCATCGTGTTCCCCTTAAGGATGAAATCCATGGCAACTTCCGTTATGGAAAGTTGGCGCGCACATACTACCGATTAGTTGCGCTAAGTAAACTGAGGCAAGCAGCGGTCACCATAATTTTTCTGCAAGCTCATTCTTTCACGGCATATGCTAGCCAGATTGGCTGAAAAACAATCAGAGTCAGCCGTTGCACTCGTTACATGGACCGGTCGGGATGCTGAAAAGTTGCACTTCGCGGCGCTACGGCGAATGAAAAGTATCAATCACTCAGACGTAGGGGCATAGCCGGTTTTAAGCAATTGAAGCGACGTCTTACATAGCGGTAGCATGCGTCGTCAAACAAACAAGAAAATGGGGAATGTGCGGGCTCCGCATGCACCTCTTAAGTTGAAGGCAGCAAGCCTGCTGAGGAGGCCAGATGACCGACAAGCTAACCATCCACCATGACCGGACAAGCCACCAGTTCGAAACTACCGTGGACGGCTATCGCGCCTATCTGGCTTATGTAGACTTGGGTAAACAGACCCTGGATATCTACCGGACTTTCGTACCTGATGCGCTTCGCGGTCGTGGCGTTGCCGCCGTACTGGCGCAGCACGCGCTGGACTACGCCAAGCGCGAGGGCTATACGGTCATTCCATCCTGTTCGTACGTGGAGCGGTATATCGAGCGGCAGGGCAACTCAACGGATACTATCGAAAGCGAGTAAGGAAAAACGCCGGCAAGCGGCGTTTTTCCCGGACCAGGAGTAGCCGTTAGCCGCGGGCGCGCTTGGGCAATACATCCTTCAACTTTGCATGCATGCCGAGAATGGCTTTCTCGGTGGCTTCCCAATCGATGCAAGCATCGGTAACGGATACGCCGTACTTCAGGTCCGAGAGGTCTTTTGGTATAGGCTGATTACCCCAGCCCAAATGGCTTTCCACCATCAACCCGACGATCGAGTTGTTTCCTTCGAGGATCTGGTTGGCCACGTTTTCCATGACTAATGGCTGCAGGGCCGGATCCTTGTTGGAGTTCGCATGGCTGCAATCGACCATGATGTTGGGGGTAACGCCAGCCTTGTTCAATTCCTGTTCGCATACCGCCACGCTGACAGAGTCGTAGTTCGGCTTGCCATTGCCCCCGCGCAGAACCACATGCCCGTACGCGTTGCCCTTGGTGGTCACGATCGATACACCACCGGACTGGTTGATGCCGAGGAAGCGGTGCGGGCTTGAAACGGATTGCAGCGCATTGATCGCGACGGTCAGACTGCCGTCCGTACCATTCTTGAAGCCCACTGCAGAGGATAGACCTGAGGCCATCTCGCGGTGTGTCTGGGATTCGGTGGTGCGCGCGCCGATTGCCGACCAGCTGATCAGGTCCTGCAGATACTGCGGTGAGATGGGATCCAGGGCTTCGGTGGCGGTTGGCAGGCCCTTCTCGGCGAGGTCCAGCAGCAGCTTGCGACCGATATGCAGTCCATCCTGAATCTTGAACGAGTCGTCCATGTAGGGATCGTTGATCAGGCCTTTCCAGCCGACTGTAGTGCGTGGTTTCTCAAAGTACACCCGCATGACGAGAAACAGACTGTCGGACACTTTTTCCGCCAGAACCTTGAGGCGTTCTGCATATTCATGCGCGGCCTTGAGGTCGTGGATGGAACAGGGGCCGATTACCAGAAACAGGCGGTGGTCTTTGCCGTCGAGAATGTCGCGAACAACCTGGCGTCCGTGGGAAACGGTCTGCAATGCCGTGGCGGTCAGCGGGAGTTCACGCTTCAATTGCTCCGGCGTGATAAGCGTCACGTTGGATGCAACGTTTAGGTCGTCGATTGGTAGATCAGCCATCTGTCACTCTTCAGGGTCACGTGAGTCGTCCGCCAGCCATCCCGGTGCGGCGGAACGGAACGTTGGGGCGCAGCGGGGAGCGGAACCTTATCGCGTATTGCATCGCCTCGACAATAATCTTGAAGGCGTACTGCCGCCTTGGCGTGCTCAATGTAAGTTCGCGCCGGAAAACGGACCGTTCGCGGCGGCTGGGCGCTGCCTTGGGACGTTGATAAGGTGGCGACTGCAAGCGCGCCATTAGAGGCGTCCCACTGAACTGAAGCTGGAGTTTTCCGCATGACTGCACCCAACCCTCGAATAGGAATCATCGGCACTGGAGCTATCGGCGGTTTTTACGGAGTGATGCTCGCTCGCGCCGGCTATGACGTGCACTTTCTGCTGCGCAGCGAGTACGAAGCGGTTCTACAAGGTGGGCTGCGGATAAACAGCACGGTGCATGGCTCGTTGCATCTGGGTGCGGTACAGGCCTATCGCAGCGCGGCGGATATGCCCAAGTGCGATTGGCTGCTGGTTGGTGCCAAAAGCACCAGTAATCTGGAGCTGGCCCCGTTGATCGAGGAGGCGTCTGGAGAGGATGCCAAGGTTGTGGTCTTGCAGAACGGTCTGGGAGTCGAGGAGGAGCTGCGTCAGGTTCTACCGAACAATGTTCATCTGCTTGGTGGCCTCTGTTTCATCTGCGCGCACCGCTCGGCATTAGGTGTCGTCGAGCATCAAGCGCTTGGCGGGGTCAATCTTGGCTATCACTCAGGGTCGGCAGCAACCCCGGAGCAACAGCGGGCGCTGGTCGAAGAAGGCGTGGCGATGTTCCGCGCGGCGGGAGTCGATTCCAACGCGGCCGACAATCTGGCTCAGGCGCGCTGGCAGAAGCTGGTGTGGAACTTACCCTATAACGGCCTTTCCGTGCTTCTGGATGCCGGTACGGCACCCTTGATGTCCAATCCGGACAGTCGCGCTCTGGTCAGGTCAATCATGCTGGAAGCCTGCGGAGCCGCAGCGGCTTGTGGTCAACCGTTACCAGAAGTACTAGTGGATCGGATGATGATGGCCACCGATCATATGCCTGATTACCTTCCGAGCATGTACCACGATCATGCGCACGGTCGCCCGTTGGAGCTCGATGCGATCTATGCCGCTCCGCTGGCCGCAGCTGCGAATGCCGGATTTGCGATGCCCAAGACCGAGGCTCTGTATCAGGCCTTGTGCTTTATTACTGGGCGCGCAGACCGCTAATCCACTCACCTTGGATGACGTCAATCGCAGTCGGGCGGGTGTTCAGCGCGGTAGTGGTTTTCCTTCGGGCTGCTAAGCTCAAACGAGGCCGCGATATCCATTTGGTGTTCTCGGCCTCGGCGCCTACGGATGCGATCAGTCTGGCAGATCGGGCAGCGTATACGCAGGTATGCTCGCAGTTTTACTTTGCAAGAGTTGCAGTAACGTGACGTCGCCTGGATGCTACGAGCGATACATACGGAAATGACCTAGAATTCCGATTTCTGGCGCAGAAGTTATAAAAATGGTGGCGTTCAGGCGCCATTGGCATTTTGAGGGATCTCTATGAAGCTTCAGCAACTGCGTTACATCTGGGAAGTGGCGCATCATGACCTCAATGTCTCCGCAACGGCGCAGAGCCTGTATACCTCTCAACCTGGCATCAGCAAGCAGATACGGTTGCTTGAGGATGAACTGGGCGTCGAAGTCTTTGCCCGCAGTGGAAAGCATCTGACCAGAGTCACTCCGGCTGGCGAGCGAATCATCACCACGGCCGGCGAAATCCTGCGCAAATGCGAAAGCATCAAACAGATCGCCCAGGAATTTTCCAACGAAAAGCGCGGCACGCTGAGCATCGCAACTACTCACACGCAGGCTCGTTATGCCTTGCCGCCGGTGATCCGTACGTTCATCAAACAGTACCCCGACGTTTCATTGCACATGCATCAAGGCACGCCCATGCAAATTGCTGAAATGGCCGCTGACGGGACTGTGGATTTTGCCATCGCCACGGAAGGACTGGAGCAGTTCGGCGATCTGGTGATGATGCCGTGCTATCGCTGGAACCGTTGTGTAGTCGTGCCGCAGGGGCACCCCCTGACCGAACTGGAAAAACTCACCCTGGAAGCACTGGCGGAGCATCCAATCGTGACCTACGTGTTCGGTTTTACCGGGCGCTCAAAGCTGGACGAGGCATTCAGCCACCGGGGTTTATCGCCCAAGGTAGTATTCACGGCAGCGGATGCAGACGTCATCAAGACCTATGTTCGACTTGGATTGGGCGTCGGCATCGTGGCGCGGATGGCGGTCGATGCCAAGCTTGATCCGGACCTGGTGGTGCTCGATGCCAGCGAGCTGTTCGAAGCCAGCGTCACTAAGATCGGCTTCCGCCGCGGTACCTTTCTGCGTGGCTTCATGGCAGATTTCATCGAAACCTTCGCACCGCATCTTGATCGGGAAATGCTCGAGAAAGCCGTGCAGTGCCGAAACAAGGGCGAACTGGACGAATTGTTCCAAAACGTCGAGTTACCAACCTTTTAGCAGTAGCGGTAAGCCTCAAGTCAAGGCAGCAGCTTCGTCCAGTGCTTTGGTTGTTCTCACTGCTTCGCTATCAGATTGCCGGCATGCAGCCCACATTCCTTCTGCGTGGACTCCTCCCACCACCAGCGTCCTTCACGCTCGTGCTGGTTCGGCAGTACCGGGCGAGTGCAAGGCTCGCAGCCAATGCTGATGAATCCACGTTCATGCAGAGTGTTGTAAGGCACCTCTAGCATGCGGATATAGCCCCAGACTTCTTCGCTGGACATCTGCGCCAGGGGGTTGAACTTGTACAACGTGTGCTCCGGCGTCGAAAAAGCACTGTCGATTTCCAGTACCGAAACCTGACTGCGGGTACCAGGGCTCTGGTCGCGACGCTGGCCAGTGGCCCAGGCGCGAACGCCGGACAGCTTGCGCCGAAGCGGCTCGATCTTACGTATTCCGCAGCATTCACCATGGCCGTCGCGATAGAAACTGAACAACCCTTTTTCGTTGACCATCGGTTGGAGCAGGGCAGGGTTGGGCGTCATGATCTCGATCGGAATGCCGTAGTGCTCGCGAACCTGCTCGATGAAGCGGTAGGTCTCACTGTGTAAACGACCGGTATCGAGGCTGAACACTTTTACGTTTTTGTTCAGCTTCCAGGCCATGTCCACCAGCACGACGTCTTCGGCGCCGCTGAAAGAGATCCATAGATCGTCTCCGAAGAGGTCGAAGGCGAGCTTGAGAATCTCTTGTGGTGATTTGCCAGCATAGGCTGCGGCCAGGTCGGAGATATCAATAGTTTGGTGAGTCATCAGGCGGCTTCCTTGATTGGCGCTTGGGGCGCTCTGCTGGCCGCGGATGTTAGCAAATAGGCTTTATGACGCTAAATAACGTTTGCAGCGGTTACGCCAAACTTTAGTGAATAAGCTGCTGCGTTGCGTCGCTCCGCCCTTGTCGTTAGAGTGCCGCTTCATTTTTCTGCTTTAAGGAGTGGCCCGTGGAAATAGCCTGTCTTGACCTGGAAGGTGTGCTGGTTCCGGAAATCTGGATCGCCTTTGCCGAGGCCACTGGAATCGAATCCCTCCGGGCGACCACGCGGGACATTCCTGACTATGACGTGCTGATGAAGCAGCGGCTGCGCATCCTCGACGAGCACGGCCTGAAACTGGCGGATATCCAAGCCGTCATCGCGACCCTGAAACCGCTCGATGGCGCCGTCGAGTTCGTCGACTGGCTACGCGAGCGCTTCCAGGTTGTGATCCTGTCGGACACCTTCTATGAGTTTTCGCAGCCGCTGATGCGCCAGCTGGGCTTCCCGACGCTGCTTTGCCATCGCCTGATCACTGACGAATCAGGGCGTGTCGTAAATTACGAGCTGCGCCAGAAAGACCCCAAGCGCCAGTCAGTGATCGCGCTGAAGAGCCTGTATTACCGCGTCATCGCGGCGGGCGATTCCTACAATGACACGACCATGCTGTCCGAGGCCCACGCCGGCATCCTGTTCCACGCACCGGACAACGTCATCCGCGAGTTTCCACAGTTTCCGGCTGTGCATACCTTCGAGGAACTCAAGCAGGAATTCATCAAGGCATCGAATCGCAAGCTGGCGCTCTAAATAGCGGCAAGGCGCAAGCCATAAGCTTCAAGTAAACGCGGAAAAGCAGCGGCAACCGTAGGGTGGGCCGGGCGGCGTTCCGCTTCAGTTCACCGACAGGGCCAGGCCTTGGTGGGCTGAAGCCCACCCTACGTTAGTTTGACAGGCTCTGGACGCCAGCCCGCACAGTATTAGCTTGCAGCTTGCAGCTTGCAGCTTGCAGCTTGCAGCCTATAGCCGTTCCAACGTCTCCATCAGTACCTTCACCTTGTCCAGGGTTTCCTGGTACTCGGCCTGCCAGTCGGAGTCGGCCACTATTCCTCCGCCGCCCCAGCAAACGGCCTGGTCGTTCTGAACCAGTAGCGTGCGGATGGCGATCGAACTGTCCATCTCGCCCCGTACATCGAGATATAACAACGAGCCGCAATAGATCGAACGCTGGCTGGGTTCAAGCTCATCGATCACCTGCATGGCGCGAATTTTGGGCGCGCCGGTAATCGACCCTCCCGGAAAGCTGCCTGCCAGCAGGTCCAACGCATCCTTGTCGGCGGCCAGGGTGCCGCTGACCCCGCTCACCAGATGGTGCACGTTCGGATAACTTTCCAGCGAGAATAGTTCGGGAACCCTTACGGTGCCGATCTCGCAGCTGCGTCCTAAATCGTTGCGCAGCAAATCGACGATCATCAGGTTTTCCGCTCGATCCTTATCGCTACTCAGCAGTATTTGAGCCTCTCTTTGGTCGGCTTCGGGATCGAGTCGGCGGGGGCGGGTGCCCTTGATCGGGCGCGTGTCTACAACGCCTTCAGTCAATCGCAAAAAACGCTCGGGGGATAGGCTGAGGATCGCGCCGCCTTTAACATTGATATAACCCGAGTAAGGCGTTGGGCATGCGGCGCGCAACGCCTGGTATGCCTGCCAAGGATCTCCGTTGCAGGGCGCTCGAAAACGATGTGCGAAATTCACCTGATAGCAATCGCCAGCCTGGATGTATTGCTGAATACGCGCAATGGCATCCTGGTACTCGGCGCGCTCCAGATCGGCTTTGAACCGCGAGCCGAGACAGAACGACGTGTGCGCGGGTGACCACACCGACTCGAACCGTTCGATCAGCTGAATCCGCTCTGCATCGGGCAGCTTGGGGTGAAACACCAAATGCGTCGTCTGGCTGTGATGATCGTTGATCAATGCCCAGGCATACAGGCCGAGTTGGGCATGCGGAAGCTGGAGGTCTTGCGCGGCGTTGGTGGGGAGTCGTTCGAGTCGTGAGCCGAAATCGTAGGCAAGAAAACCCAGCAGCCCGCCAGTAAATGGCAGCTCGATATCCGCCGGAGCATCCGCATCGCCAAGTGCTTCTAGCGCGTTACGCAGTCGTGCAAAAAAGGCGTTGCCCGTCTCTGTTATGAGCGGCTCCAGTATTTCGATCGGCCATGCGCTTAGCAGGTCGTACCGTCCGCGCTCGGCGACCGGTCGTCCGGAGTCGAGCAATACGGCACCGGGCGCGTGCCGGATGCGCTCGAACCACTGCGCCGGATCAGGTTGATAGGGAAGGGCGTGTACCGTACAGAGAGGCATACAGGTTTTGGTCTAGAGAGGCCCGACTATCGGCTCGGGCCTCAGCGTCAGGAGTGGGTCGGGATGTGGCCGAAAAGATCCTGGGCGAATCGCACCCGCTCTTCGGGCGTTTCCTGAATACCCTTTTCCTTGAGTTCCTCGATCCGGTTCTCAACAGCGTGCGCGCGATGGGTCAGGCCACAGTCATTGGCAATCTGAATATTCAGGCCAGGGCGGGCGTTGAGCTCAAGAATCAGCGGACCCTTGTCCTGGTCGAGCACCATGTCTACGCCGATGTAGCCCAGCCCGCACAGCTCATAACAGCCGGCGGCGAGCTTCATGAAACCGTCCCAGTTGGGTAGCTGCACGCCATCCACCGCATTGGTGGTGTCGGGGTGCTTGGTGATCTTGTTGTTCAGCCAAGTGCCGCGCAGCGTGATGCCGGTGGCCAGATCCACACCGACGCCGATGGCGCCCTGGTGCAGGTTGGCCTTGCCGCCGGACTGGCGGGTCGGCAGGCGCAGCATGGCCATGACCGGGTAGCCCATAAGCACGATGATGCGGATATCCGGCACGCCTTCGTAGCTGATGCTCTTGAAGATTGGGTCCGGCGTAACGCGGTATTCGATCAGCGCCCGATCGCGGTGTCCGCCCAGAGAGTAGAGCCCGGTGAGGATGTTGGAAATCTGATGCTCGATCTCCTCATGCGTGATGATCTTGCCCGAAACCGTCCGGTAGCGGCCCTCGAATCGATCGGCGATTACCAGAATGCCGTCGCCGCCAGCGCCCTGCGCCGGCTTGACGACGAAATCGGGGCGCCCCTTCACGATGTCCTGGAGCTTCTCTATATCCTTCTCGGTCTCGATGATGCCGTACATTTCCGGCACATCGATACCGGCTTCGATGGCCCGTTCCTTGGTGATGATCTTGTCATCGACGATCGGGTACAGGTTGCGCTTGTTGTACTTGAGCACATAGTCCGCGTTGCGGCGGTTGATGCCCATGATGCCCTTGGCTTCCAGGGCCTTCCACGTCTTGATCAGACCGAACATGGCTCAATCCTTCAGAAAGGCTTTGAAACGGAACAGCTCGGTCAGGCGGTAGCCACGATAGCGACCCATGGCCAGCATGAAGCCCACCATGATCAGCAGCACTGCCGGGAAGGTGAAGATGAAGTAAGTCAGTTCCGGGATGTTCATCAGCATGAACGCCAGGCTTGCCGCGATCAGGGTGCCGACCGCCACCTTGAAGGCATGACCGCCGCCGCGTTCTTCCCAAGTGATCGACAGGCGCTCGATGGTCATGGTCAGGATCACCATCGGGAACAGCGAGACGGAAAGCCCGCGCTCGAGCCCGAGCTTGTGACTCAACAGGCTGATCACCGCAATCAGCACGACGACGAACGTGAGCACGACCGAGAGACGCGGCAGCATCTGCAACTTCAGATGTTCAAGGTAGGAGCGCAGGGACAAACCGAGTGCCGTAATGACGGTAAACAGGATGATGCCGAAGCCAATCTGGGTCTCGCGGAACGCCAGTGCGATCAGTACCGGGGTGAAGGTACCCAGCGTCTGCAAGCCGCCGAGGTTGCGCAGAATCAGAATCACCAGTACCCCGATCGGGATCATGATCATGATCTGATAGGTCTGTTGAGTCTGAAGCGGCAGGCCATAAAGTGAGTACTCGAGGAAATCTGCGTCGGTGTTCTCGTCCGTCAGCTTCGCCAGGCGGATGGCGTTCATCTCGCTGCTGTTGAGCGTGAACGTCACCTGTGCATTACGCCCACCTTCGAGCGTTAGCAGCGGCTCGTCACCGGTCCACCAGACCAAACGATCTTTTGGCAGACCTTGCTCGCCGGTTTCCGGATTGAAATACAGCCACTTGTCGCCGTTGAAGCTGCGCAGCCAAAGTTCGGGCGTTTGCGCCATATCGGCGAGCAGTCGAACGGTATGCACGCGCTCCATCGGAACATGGGCGATGGACAGCAGCAAATCGATTACGCGGGCTTTGTTTGGAGTCGCCGAATCGCCACCGAGCAGTAGTTTGACGTTGTCATCATCGGCATTGTTTACACGCTTGATGGCTTCGCTGATGAATGTCTCAACATCGGCCGAATGCTGGCGGATCGGTGAGAGCAGGGCTTCGGCGGCAATTTTTTCGGCACCTTCGACCGGGATGCTGTCGCGAAAGATCGGGCCGGTGGCTGCGGTTTGTTCGCCGCTGTAGCGTCTGGTGAGCACCAGGCGGTAGTAAAGCGTTTGATTGCCACTGGCACGACGCGCCGACCAGGTGACGCGACGGTTGCCGTCGGCGCGGTTGATGCTCACGCCGTAATTGTTGGAAATGAAGCTTTCGTTGAGGCTGACGAACTCCTGGTTCAGCGGAGGTACGTACATCTGCAGCTTCACCGGCTCGCGCGGGCTGGCCTGAAATTCGATTTTGGCGTCGATATTCCACAGGTCATCGGTTTCGTCTTCGGTGATTGGGATTCCGAGGACGAAGATCTGGTACGCGGTGATCGCGATGCCCAGCGTGACGAGCAGGAAAATCAGAACTTTGAGATGCAGGGTAAGGGCGCGCATGGAATTACTCGTCAGCGTCGGATTCGATAATGCAGCCGGGTTTGCCAGCAGCGTACTTAAGGCTTGGATCGACCAGGGCACCGAAGCGAGTAAGCGCATCGGAACCTATTAAAAGTGGATATTGGAATGCACTTCTGTCCGTGAGGTTCACTTCAATGCTGCGTTTGGCCTTACCCATGCACAGCTCGAGCTCCACGACGGGGCGCGGTGTATAGGTTTTTTCTTCTTCTGGATCGAAGTCTCCAGCGCGACGTTTGATCTTGCTGATGCGCTGCAGCGGGAGCTCGATTGGGTGGTCATGAGCCTCGTCGACGGCGAGGTAGAAGCGAACCCAATCCTTCCCTTTGCGCTTGAAGTTTTCGATATCGCGCGCGCTGAGCGAGGCAGTTTGCGCGCCCGTATCGAGTTTCGCAGCTAGCTCGATACCAAAGTCGGGTAGAGCGACATGTTCGTTCAGGCCATAGATGGTTTTGCTATCCGCCTGGGCGAAGAGCGGGGAGGCCAGAAGGCACAGCGACAGAAGAAAGGGTTTGGCGCTCATAGGTCCAGGATTAGTCGAGTCGGAAAGCATGGGCGGAACGGCAGCCCGTGAGCTTGGAGGGCATGGCGAGGCGGGCGCCAGGCGCCCAGTACCGGCGCATTCTACATGGCCGTTCGTTCCGCCGACTAGGTTATGCCTTGAGCTCGGCTGCGTCATGTCATCGATGCCACTCGCGCATCATAGGCCGTATTGTCGACAATCTACTTTCGTCCATTGACCATTTGGTGATTCTGAGCGTAAGTTATCGGCATTGCTATCCGTGGTGTCAACAATATGCTCGATACCGTCGAAAACCTCCGTTCTGATCAATTAGATAGCGGAACCCTGTCCGAACACGTGTTCCGGCTGATTCAGGCGGCCATCGTCAAGGGCGATATCGCACCCGGCAGCAAGATTTCCGAGCCGGAGCTGGCGCGTACCTATGGCATCAGTCGTGGGCCGTTGCGCGAGGCGATCCACCGCCTAGAAGGGCAGAAGCTGCTGGTGCGCATTCCCCATGTGGGCGCACGGGTGGTTTCCCTCAGTCATGCCGAGCTGATCGAGCTCTACGAGATCCGCGAATCTTTGGAAGGCATGGCCTGTCGGCTGGCCGCCGAGCGCATGAGCGACGCTGAGATCGAAGAGCTACGGCGCGTGCTGAGCACGCATGAGCGCGACGAGGCCTTCCAGGCGGGCGTCGGTTACTACCAGCAGGAAGGCGATTTCGATTTTCACTACCGGATCATTCAGGGCAGTGGCAATCGCACCCTGGCCAAGTTGTTGTGCGACGAGCTCTATCAGCTGGTTCGCATGTATCGAATCCAGTTTTCTACCACGCCGAATCGGCCACATCAGGCCTTCGCCGAACATCACCGAATCCTCGATGCCATCGCCGAGCGCGATGGCGAACTGGCGGAGCTGCTGATGCGCCGTCATATCGCGGCTTCCAAGCGCAACGTCGAGCGCCACTTCCAGGGCGTTCTCGAACAAACACCATATGAAAGGGGCAATGCATGACTCTTCCTACTGCCGGTCAGCGTTTCCGTGACGCCGTGGCCAGTGAGCACCCACTGCAGGTCGTCGGCGCGATCAATGCCAACCATGCGTTGCTGGCCAAGCGAGCCGGCTTCAAGGCTATTTACCTGTCCGGTGGCGGTGTCGCAGCCGGTTCGTTGGGGCTGCCGGATCTCGGCATCACCGGGCTCGACGACGTGCTGACCGATGTACGTCGCATCACTGATGTCTGCGATCTGCCGCTGCTGGTGGATGTCGACACCGGTTTCGGCTCCTCGGCCTTCAACGTGGCGCGTACCGTCAAGTCGATGATCAAGTTCGGCGCGGCGGCGATCCATATCGAGGACCAAGTCGGCGCCAAGCGCTGCGGTCATCGTCCGAACAAAGAGATCGTCTCCCAGCAGGAGATGGTTGACCGCATCAAGGCGGCGGTGGATGCGCGCACCGATGACAGCTTCGTGATCATGGCGCGCACCGATGCGCTGGCAGTGGAGGGGCTGGAGTCCGCCCTCGAGCGTGCCCAAGCCTGCATCGAGGCGGGCGCTGACATGATTTTCCCCGAGGCCATCACCGAGCTGTCGATGTACAAAACGTTCGCCGATCGCGTGAATGCGCCGATCCTGGCCAATATCACCGAATTCGGAGCAACGCCGCTGTATACCACCGAAGAGCTGGCCAGCGTCGACGTCTCTCTGGTGCTCTATCCGCTGTCGGCCTTCCGCGCCATGAACAAGGCGGCCGAAAACGTCTATACCGCGCTGCGTCGTGATGGCACGCAGAAGAACGTGATCGATACCATGCAGACCCGCATGGAGCTGTACGACCGCATCAACTATCACGTTTTCGAGCAGAGCCTCGATGCGTTGTTCGCTCAGAAGAAGAGCTGAGCGCGTCCGGTCCCGGCAGAACCGTCGGAGCCTTCCACCGATGTGCGATATCCAGAATAAATCCAATAAGGAGATAACCATGGCTGAAGCAAAAGTATTGAGCGGGGCGGGCCTGCGCGGTCAGATCGCTGGACAGACCGCTTTATGTACCGTCGGCAAGGAAGGCGCCGGCCTGACCTATCGCGGTTATGACGTTCGCGATCTGGCTGCCGTGGCCGATTTCGAGGAAGTGGCCTACCTGCTATTCCATGGGGAGCTGCCCAATGTCGAGCAACTGGCGGCTTACAAGAACCGCCTGAAGACGCTACGCGATCTGCCGCAGGCGCTGAAGGAAGTGCTGGAGCGCATACCGGCCAGCGCCCATCCGATGGACGTCATGCGTACCGGCGCTTCGGTGCTCGGCACTCTGGAGCCGGAAGTCAGCTTCGAGCAGCAGCGTGACGTCGCCGAGCGCCTGATGGCCGCATTCCCGGCGATCATGTGCTACTGGTATCGCTTCACCCACGACGGCTTACGCATTGAGTGCACCAGCGACGAAGACACCCTGGGCGGGCATTTCCTCGCGCTGCTGCACGGCAAGAAGCCGAGCGACCTGCACGTTCGGGTGATGAACGTCTCGCTGATCCTCTATGCCGAGCACGAGTTCAACGCCTCGACGTTCACCGCACGGGTTTGTGCTTCGACCCTGTCCGACCTGTACTCCTGCGTGACTGGCGCCATCGGTTCGCTGCGTGGCCCGCTGCATGGCGGCGCCAACGAGGCGGCCATGGAGCTGATCGAGCGCTTCAATACTCCCGAAGAGGCCCGCGAAGGCCTGTTGGGCATGCTCGAGCGCAAGGAAAAGATCATGGGCTTCGGTCACGCTATCTATAGCGTTTCCGATCCGCGCAACGAAGTCATCAAGGTCTGGGCTAAAAAATTGGCCGAGGAAGTCGGCGATACCGTGCTGCATCCGGTATCGGTAGCTGTCGACGAGACCATGTGGGAGCAGAAGAAGCTCTTCCCCAACGCCGACTTCTACCACGCTTCGGCCTATCACTTCATGGGCATCCCTACCAAGCTATTCACGCCGATCTTCGTCTGCTCGCGTGTGACCGGCTGGGCGTCCCATGTGTTCGAACAACGCAGCAACAACCGGATCATTCGGCCGAGCGCCGATTACATCGGTCCGGAACAGCGCAAGGTCGTACCGATCGCCGAGCGCTGATCGGAAGAGGGGAGGCCCGCAGGGCTTCCCTTCCTTGCTTTACGGAACATTCCTGATTGAGTTCTTCCGGCATGAATACAGAACACCGCAAACCCCTGCCTGGCACCCTGCTTGACTACTTCGATACCCGCGAGGCAATCGAAGCGATCCAGCCGGGCGCCTACGACACGCTGCCCTATACCTCCCGCGTGCTGGCCGAACAGCTGGTGCGTCGCTGCGAGCCGGCGATGCTGACCGACTCGCTGAAACAGATCATCGAACGCAAGCAGGACCTGGATTTCCCTTGGTATCCGGCGCGCGTGGTCTGCCACGACATTCTCGGCCAGACCGCGCTGGTGGACCTGGCCGGCCTGCGCGATGCGATCGCCGAGCAGGGCGGCGACCCGGCCAAGGTCAACCCGGTAGTGCCGACCCAGCTGATCGTCGATCACTCGCTGGCGGTGGAACATGCCGGCTTCGACCCGGATGCCTTCGAGAAGAACCGTGCGGTGGAAGAGCGCCGCAATGAAGACCGCTTCCACTTCATCGAGTGGACCAAGACTGCATTCAAGAACGTCGACGTGATCCCGGCCGGTAACGGCATCATGCACCAGATCAACCTGGAAAAAATGTCGCCGGTGATCCAAGCGCGCGGCGGCGTCGCCTTCCCGGACACCTGCGTCGGCACCGATTCCCACACCCCTCACGTCGATGCCCTGGGTGTGATCGCCGTCGGCGTCGGTGGGCTGGAAGCCGAAACTGTCATGCTCGGCCGCCCCTCCATGATGCGCCTGCCCGATATCGTCGGCGTGCGGCTGACTGGCAAGCGCCAGCCGGGCATCACCGCCACCGATATCGTCCTGGCGCTGACCGAGTTCCTGCGCAACGAGCACGTGGTCGGGGCCTGGGTGGAGTTCTTTGGCGAAGGTGCCGACAGCCTGTCCATCGGCGACCGCGCCACCATCTCCAACATGTGCCCCGAGTATGGCGCTACGGCGGCGATGTTCTATATCGATCAGCAGACCATTGATTACCTCAAGCTCACCGGGCGCGAGCCGGAGCAGGTGGCGTTGGTCGAGAATTACGCGAAAACAACCGGCCTTTGGGCCGATGCGCTGGTCAGTGCCGAATATGAGCGCGTGCTGGAGTTCGATCTGTCGACCGTGGTGCGCAACCTGGCCGGCCCGAGCAATCCGCACCGCCGCCTGCCGACCTCGGCGCTGGCCGAGCGCGGCATCGCGGTGCATCTGGACAAGGCGCAGGCCGAAGAGAAGGAAGGCCTGATGCCGGACGGTGCGGTGATCATCGCCGCCATCACCAGCTGCACCAACACCTCCAACCCGCGCAACGTGGTTGCCGCCGGTCTGGTGGCGAAGAAGGCCAACGAACTGGGGCTGGTGCGCAAGCCTTGGGTGAAGACCTCCTTCGCGCCGGGCTCGAAAGTTGCCAAGCTGTATCTGGAAGAAGCCGGCCTGTTGACGGAGCTGGAAAAGCTCGGTTTCGGCATCGTTGCCTATGCCTGCACCACCTGCAACGGCATGTCTGGCGCGCTGGACCCGAAAATCCAGCAGGAAATCATCGACCGCGACCTGTATGCCACGGCAGTGCTTTCCGGCAACCGCAACTTCGACGGGCGCATCCACCCCTACGCCAAGCAGGCCTTCCTGGCCTCACCACCATTAGTGGTGGCCTACGCCATTGCCGGCACCGTGCGTTTCGACATCGAGCAGGACGTGCTGGGCCATGATGCCCAGGGCAACCCCGTCACCCTGAAGGACTTGTGGCCGAGCGACGAGGAAATCGACGCCATCGTTGCCTCCTCGGTGAAGCCTGAACAGTTCCGCCAGATCTACATCCCGATGTTCGATCTGGGCGCGGTGGAAGAAGCTGAAAGTCCGCTGTACGACTGGCGTCCGATGTCCACCTATATTCGCCGCCCGCCGTACTGGGAGGGCGCGTTGGCCGGCGAGCGCAGCCTCAAGGGCATGCGTCCGCTGGCAGTATTACCGGACAACATCACCACCGACCACCTGTCGCCGTCCAACGCCATCCTGCTGGACAGCGCCGCTGGTGAGTACCTGCACAAGATGGGCCTGCCGGAAGAGGACTTCAATTCCTACGCGACTCACCGGGGCGACCACCTCACGGCGCAGCGCGCCACCTTCGCCAATCCGCAGCTGGTCAACGAAATGGCCGTCGTCGATGGACAGGTGAAGAAGGGATCGCTGGCGCGCGTCGAGCCGGAAGGCACCGTCATGCGCATGTGGGAAGCCATCGAAACCTACATGAACCGCAAGCAGCCGCTGATCATCATTGCTGGCGCCGATTACGGTCAGGGTTCGTCCCGTGACTGGGCGGCCAAGGGCGTGCGCCTGGCGGGTGTGGAAGCCATCGTCGCCGAAGGCTTCGAGCGTATTCACCGCACCAACCTGGTGGGCATGGGTGTGTTGCCGCTGGAGTTTAAGCCGGGCACCGACCGCAAGACCTTAGGGATAGACGGCACCGAGACCTTCGACGTGATCGGCGAGCGTACGCCGCGTGCAACGCTGACGCTGGTCATTCATCGTCGTAACGGCGAGAGCGTCGAAGTACCGGTGACCTGCCGTCTGGATACCGCCGACGAAGTGTCGGTCTACGATGCGGGCGGCGTGCTGCAGCGCTTTGCCAAGGACTTCCTCGGACAGGCCTGAGGATATGACTCGTAAGGTGGGTCACGCTTTACCGATCCACCGGGTGGCGACCCACCGAGCAGTGTCGGGATAGGTATCAGAAGCAACATCCACCCGTATCTGCACTCCATTCCCGTTGCCGCCGTCTGGCGGCAACGTTTCATGAGGACTCTTTATGGCTCATGCACCCCAAATCAAGATTCCCGCTACCTATATGCGTGGCGGCACCAGCAAGGGCGTGTTCTTCCGCCTGCAGGACCTTCCCGAGCGCTGCCAGGTTCCAGGCGCAGCCCGAGACAAGCTGTTCATGCGCGTGATCGGCGGCCCAGACCCTTATGCCGCGCATATCGACGGCATGGGCGGCGCCACCTCCAGCACCAGCAAGTGCGTGATCCTCTCGAAGAGCAACCAGCCCGATCACGACGTGGATTACCTCTACGGCCAGGTTTCCATCGACAAGGCGTTCGTCGATTGGAGTGGTAACTGCGGCAATCTGTCTACCGGTGCCGGCGCCTTCGCCATTCATGCAGGACTGATTGATCCGACGCGCATTCCCGAGAATGGCACCTGCGTGGTTCGCATCTGGCAGGCCAATATCCAGAAGACCATCATCGCCCATGTGCCGGTCAGCAATGGCCAAGTGCAGGAAACCGGCGATTTCGAGCTGGACGGGGTGACCTTCCCGGCGGCTGAAATCGTGCTCGAATTCCTCGACCCGTCCGATGATGGCGAGGAGGGCAGCTCGATGTTCCCCACCGGCAACCTGGTCGACGATCTAGAGGTGCCAGGCATCGGCGCGTTGAAGGCGACCATGATTAGCGCCGGCATTTCCACCGTGTTCGTCAATGCCGAGGAAATCGGCTACCGGGGCACCGAACTGCGTGAAGACATCAACGCCAATCCCGAGGCGCTGGCGCGTCTAGAGGCCATCCGTGTGGCAGGTGCGTTGCGCATGGGACTAATCAAGACGGCGGAGGAAGCCCTGACCCGCCAGCACACGCCGAAGGTCGCCTTCGTTTCCACGCCGAAAACCTACGCGGCGTCCAGCGGCAAGACCATTGAGGCCGGCGAAGTGGATCTGCTGGTCCGTGCGTTGTCCATGGGCAAGCTGCACCACGCGATGATGGGCACCTGCGCGGTCGCGATCGGCACGGCGGCAGCGGTACCAGGCACCTTGGTCAACATGGCGGCGGGGGGCGGTGAGCGCCAGGCGGTGCGCTTCGGCCATCCGTCCGGCACCCTGAAGGTCGGCGCTGAGGCGAAGCAGGTAGATGGTCAATGGACCGTGACCAAAGCAATCATGAGCCGCAGCGCTCGCATCCTGATGGAGGGTTGGGTACGCGTACCGGGCGACTGCTTCTGAGCCGAGCCACTTTGGCGAGAAAGCCGAAAGTACATCGCCGAGGCAGGCTGTCCGCGCGAGCCTCGGCGGGATGAAAGAGGGGGGCGAACTTCGCGTTCTCCACCAATCCTGTTTTCTAGAAAGTCGCTCAAAAACCGCTATCGGTTGCACCTATCGGGCTTTTTGTTGTCTAGCGAAGCGGTGCTTACTTCAGTCTGCGCTCAACACCTTTTTCCACGAGGATCTTGGCGGATATTTCTTCGACGGAGAAATGCGTGGAGTTGATGTAATTGATGTTCTCGCGGCGGAACAAGTTTTCCACTTCGCGAACTTCGAATTCGCACTGAGCGAAACTCGCATAGCGGCTGTTGGGTTTGCGCTCGTTGCGAATAGCGGTGAGGCGGTCCGGGTCGATGGTCAGGCCGAAAAGCTTGTCCCGGTGAGTTTTCAAAGCGGTCGGTAGTTGCAGACGTTCCATGTCGTCTTCGGTCAGTGGATAGTTGGCCGCACGAATGCCGTACTGCATCGCCATGTACAGGCAGGTGGGCGTTTTGCCGCACCTGGAGACACCGACCAGAATCAGGTCCGCTTTGTCGTAGTAATGGGTGCGGGCGCCGTCATCGTTATCCAGAGCGAAATTGACCGCGTCGATTCGCTCCATGTAGTTGGCGTTATGGCTGATCGAATGGGATTTGCCGACCGAATAGGAGGAACGTGACATCAGTTCATGTTCCAGCGGAGCAAGGAAAGACGAAAAGATGTCGATCATGAAGCCATTGGACTCGGCCAGGATGTCGCGAATCTCCTGGTTCACCAGCGTATCGAATATGATCGGGCGCGCGCCGTCGCTTTCCGCCGCTTTATTGATTTGCTGTACCATCAGCCGCGCTTTGTCGGCGGTATCTATGTATGGCCGAGTCAGCTTGGTGAAGCTGATGTTTTCGAACTGTGCCAACAGGCTCTGGCCAAGTGTCTCGGCCGTGATGCCGGTACCGTCGGATATGAAAAATGCAGTTCGTTTCATTGCACCTGGGGCCTTAAGTCAAGAACGGTTCTCAGCTATAGTAGCCCCCTTCGCCGAGCCACAAGTGGCGGGCATTGTCACCCATTTTGCAGGGGCAGGCCACCGGATCGCGGATGGAGCCGACCGAGTTTCCAACACAATGTGGAGAGAGCACCTTGGTAGAGTACGTAGTTTCCCTCGATAAGCTCGGCAATCATGACGTTGAGCGTGTAGGGGGCAAGAACGCCTCCCTGGGCGAGATGATCAGCAACCTTGCTGGCGCGGGCGTTTCGGTACCTGGTGGTTTCGCCACTACGGCACAGGCCTATCGTGACTTCATGGAACTCAGCGGCCTGAACGAGCAGATCCATGCGCTGCTCGATGCGCTGGACGTGGACGACGTGAATGCATTGGCCAAGGCTGGTGCGCAAATTCGCGGCTGGGTCATGGAGGCTGAATTCCCTCAGCAGCTGGATGCCGATATCCGCGCAGCCTTCGCCGAGATGTCCGCCGGTAACGACAATCTGGCGGTTGCGGTGCGTTCTTCGGCCACCGCCGAAGACTTGCCGGATGCGTCCTTTGCCGGTCAGCAGGAAACCTTCCTCAATATTCGTGGCGTGGATAACGTGATCCGCGCTGCCAAGGAAGTGTTCGCCTCCCTGTTCAACGACCGTGCCATTGCCTATCGCGTGCACCAGGGCTTTGATCACAAGCTGGTCGCCCTGTCCGCCGGCGTGCAGCGCATGGTGCGCTCCGAAACCGGCACTGCTGGCGTGATGTTCACGCTGGACACGGAGTCCGGCTTCCGCGATGTGGTCTTCATCACTGGCGCCTATGGCTTGGGCGAGACCGTCGTGCAGGGCGCGGTCAACCCCGACGAGTTCTACGTACACAAGCACACCCTTGAAGCGGGCCGCCCCGCAATCTTGCGCCGCAACCTGGGCAGCAAGGCGATCAAGATGATCTACGGCGAAGAAGCCAGCGCCGGCAAATCGGTTAAGACGGTCGATGTCGATCAGGCCGAACGCATGCGTTTCTGCCTCACCGATGAAGAAGTCAGCAATCTGGCCCGGCAGGCGATGATCATCGAGAAACACTACGGCCGCCCGATGGATATCGAGTGGGCCAAAGACGGCGATGATGGTCAGCTGTACATCGTCCAGGCGCGCCCTGAAACCGTTAAAAGCCGCACCAGCGCCAACGTCATGGAGCGTTACCTGCTCAAGGAAAAAGGTACTGTACTGGTCGAAGGTCGCGCCATCGGCCAGCGTATTGGCGCAGGCCCGGTGAAGATCATTCGCGACGTCTCGGAAATGGACAAGGTCCAGCCGGGCGACGTGCTGGTGTCGGATATGACCGATCCGGACTGGGAGCCAGTAATGAAGCGCGCCAGTGCCATCGTCACCAACCGTGGTGGCCGTACCTGCCACGCGGCGATCATTGCGCGTGAGCTGGGTATTCCGGCCGTTGTGGGTTGTGGTAACGCTACTGAGTTGTTGAAGGATGGTCAGCGCGTCACCGTCACTTGCGCCGAAGGCGACACTGGTCTGATCTTCGAGGGCGAGCTGGGCTTCGATATCCGTCAGAACTCCATCGACGCCATGCCTGAACTGCCGTTCAAGATCATGATGAACGTCGGCAACCCGGACCGTGCATTTGACTTCGCCCAGCTGCCGAACGAGGGCGTGGGCCTGGCTCGCCTGGAGTTCATCATCAACCGCATGATCGGTGTGCATCCCAAGGCGCTGCTGAATTTCGACGGCCTGCCGGCGGATGTGAAGAGTAGCGTCGAGAAGCGCATCGCCGGTTATGGCGATCCGGTCGATTTCTATGTGGAGAAGTTGGTCGAAGGCGTGAGTACGCTGGCTGCGGCGTTCTGGCCGAAGAAAGTCATCGTGCGGCTGTCGGACTTCAAGTCCAACGAATACGCCAACCTGATCGGCGGCAAGCTTTACGAGCCGGAAGAAGAGAACCCGATGCTCGGCTTCCGTGGTGCCTCGCGCTACATCAGCGAATCCTTCCGCGACTGCTTCGAGCTCGAATGCCGGGCGATGAAGAAGGTCCGCGACGTCATGGGGCTGACCAATGTCGAGCTGATGGTGCCTTTCGTGCGCACGCTTGGCGAGGCCTCGCAGGTCATCGACATTCTCGGCCAGTTCGGCCTCAAGCGCGGTGAGAATGGCCTGCGCATCATCATGATGTGCGAACTGCCTTCCAACGCGCTGTTGGCCGACGAGTTCCTGGAGTTCTTCGATGGTTTCTCCATCGGCTCCAATGACATGACCCAACTGGCGCTGGGTCTTGACCGTGACTCGGGCATCATCGCGCACCTGTTCGATGAGCGTAATCCGGCGGTCAAGAAGCTGCTGGCCAGCGCCATCGAGGCGTGCAACAAGGCTGGTAAGTACATCGGTATCTGTGGTCAGGGGCCGTCCGATCATCCGGACCTCGCCAAGTGGCTGATGGAGCAGGGTATCGAAAGTGTTTCCCTGAACCCTGATTCGGTGCTGGATACCTGGTTCTTCCTGGCCGACCAGGAAATCGGCTGATCGGAGATCGAAAAGAAGGGCGGGCTTTCCGCCCTTTTTTGCTATGAGCCCTGTTTTCCGCAGCGTTATGAGCCGCGTCTGGTGTTCGCCTCGTCGATTCGAGGCGAATGGGTGTCCGGCGTACTCGGGGCGCTTCTTGAAGGAGATTTGCTATGCAATACGTCACCCCTGATCTTTGCGACGCCTACCCTGACCTCATTCAGGTGGTGGAGCCGATCTTCAGCAACTTCGGTGGTCGCGACTCCTTTGGCGGCGAGATCGTCACGGTCAAGTGCTTCGAAGACAACTCGTTGGTCAAGGAGCAGGTTGAGCTCGACGGCACCGGCAAGGTGATGGTGGTCGATGGTGGTGGCTCGCTGCGTTGCGCCTTGCTGGGCGACATGCTTGCCGAGAAGGCGTCGCGTAACGGCTGGCAGGGCTTGATCGTCTACGGTTGCATTCGCGACGTGGATATCGTCGCGCAAACTGATCTCGGTGTGCAGGCCCTGGCCAGTCACCCTTTGAAGAGCAACAAGCGTGGCGTCGGTGAGTTGAATATCCCGGTGACTTTCTGTGGCGTGACCTTTCGTCCTGGTGAATACCTCTATGCCGACAACAACGGCATTGTGGTCTCGCCTGAAGCGCTGAAGATGCCAGGCTGAGCTGAGCGTCCGGTCGTAATGTCGTTCGCTTAAGTGGAGCGGCGTTACGGCTCAGCGGACAGGTCTTGAGAACTCACCGTTCCGGTCTTGAGGATCGTGGGCGGCGAAACCAAACAGCCTTCCAATTCTCGTCAGCAAACCGCTAGCCGTAGCGAATCCCCTCTCGCTGACAAGGTTTCGTCGAGCCGGAATCAGGCCGTGCCGGTCTCGCCTGCGCTAGTCAGGCTCAGTAGCCAGTCTGCGATGCAGGAAGGCCTGCGTACCCTAGCAGACATCGCCGTCATACTCTCTAAGTGCAGAGCCATCCCGGCGATCGTGACGCAAGACGCTTGCGGTCTTTAGAAATGCCACTTTTAGCTGGCAAATGATCCCGATGCCATTCTCCGCATATATATTCAAGCGCGTCGCTACCTGAACAGGTCCGCTAAAAAGCGAAGCCATGCCCAGCACCAGCACCCCCAGCTAAAGCATTCGATTTTTCCAGATCGGGCAACGGGCAGTTGCCGTTTGGGAGGCATAAAAAAATCCGATGCCAAACGCTTGGCATCGGATCTTCCGGAGAGCCCGGCTAGGCTAATGCGTGAGTGAAACAGCATTTGGCCGAGGCGGGCTTTTCTTGGTTACCTACAGCGTTAGACGGCGACCACGTCGATCTTCGCCTTGGCCGCAGACTCGCGGAACTCAGCGATCTGATCGAAGCTCAGGTAGCGATAGACGTCCGCTGCCATGGTGTCGATCTGCGCCGCGTAGACCATGTACTCCTCGACAGACGGCAGGCGACCGAGAATCGATGCGACCGCTGCCAGTTCGGCAGAGGCCAGGTACACGTTGGTCGCATCGCCCAGACGGTTGGGGAAGTTACGAGTCGAGGTGGAGACCACCGTCGAGCCGGTTTCTACCCGTGCCTGGTTGCCCATGCACAGCGAGCAGCCCGGCATTTCCAGACGCGCACCGGCGCGGCCGTAGATGCCGTAGTAGCCTTCCTCGGTCAGCTGATGCTGGTCCATCTTGGTCGGCGGCGACAGCCACAGACGAGTCGGCAGCGAGCCTTCGACCTTGTCCAGCAGCTTGCCGGCAGCGCGGAAGTGGCCGATGTTGGTCATGCACGAACCGATGAACACTTCATCGATCTTCTCGCCCTGTACGCTGGAGAGCAGGCGGGCATCGTCCGGGTCGTTCGGAGCGCAGAGAACCGGCTCGGTGACTTCGGACAGATCGATTTCGATAACTTCAGCGTATTCAGCGTCAGCATCGGCAGCCAACAGCTCCGGCTTGGCCAGCCAGGCTTCCATTGCCTGAGCGCGGCGCTCCAGAGTACGCGCATCGCCGTAACCTTCGCTGATCATCCAGCGCAGCAGGGTGATGTTGGACTGCAGGTACTCAGCGATCGCGGCTTCCGGCAGCTTGATGGTGCAACCAGCGGCGGAGCGCTCGGCGGAGGCGTCGGACAGCTCGAACGCTTGCTCGACGGTCAGATCGTTCAGGCCTTCGATTTCGAGGATGCGGCCAGAGAAAATGTTCTTCTTGCCCTTCTTCTCGACGGTCAGCAGGCCTTTCTGAATCGCGTAGTAGGGGATGGCGTGAACCAGATCGCGCAGGGTGATGCCAGGCTGCATCTTGCCCTTGAAGCGAACCAGGACCGATTCCGGCATATCCAGCGGCATGACGCCGGTGGCAGCGGCGAACGCGACCAGGCCGGAGCCGGCCGGGAAGGAAATGCCCATCGGGAAGCGGGTGTGCGAGTCACCACCGGTACCTACGGTATCCGGCAGCAGCATGCGGTTCAGCCAGCTGTGGATGATGCCGTCACCCGGACGCAGGGAAACACCGCCGCGGGTCATGATGAAGTCCGGCAGGGTGTGATGGGTGGTGACGTCGATCGGCTTTGGATAAGCGGCAGTGTGGCAGAAGGACTGCATCACCAGATCGGCCGAGAAGCCCAGGCAAGCCAGGTCTTTCAGCTCGTCGCGAGTCATCGGGCCGGTGGTGTCCTGAGAGCCGACGGTAGTCATCTTCGGTTCGCAGTAGGTGCCCGGACGGACGCCTTTGCCTTCCGGCAGACCGCAGGCGCGGCCAACCATCTTCTGCGCGAGGGTGAAACCCTTGCTGCTCTCGGCGGGGGCTTCCGGCTTCTTGAACAGATCCGATGGACCCATGCCCAGTTCGGCGCGGGCTTTTTCGGTCAGGCCACGGCCGATGATCAGCGGAATACGACCGCCAGCACGAACTTCGTCGAGCAGGACGTCGGTTTTCAGCTCGAATGTGGTGACCAGCTCATCGCTATCGTGGCGGCGAACTTCACCTTTGTACGGATAGACGTCGATCACGTCGCCCATGGCCAGGTCGGAGCAATCGAACTCGATCGGCAGGGCGCCGGCGTCTTCCATCGTGTTGTAGAAGATGGGCGCGATCTTGGTGCCGAAACAGAAACCACCGGCACGCTTGTTCGGTACGTTCGGAATGTCGTCGCCGAAGAACCATAGCACCGAGTTGGTGGCCGATTTGCGCGAGGAGCCGGTGCCCACTACGTCGCCGACATAGGCGACCGGGAAGCCTTTGGTCTTCAGCTCTTCCATCTGCTTGAGCGGGCCAACCGAACCAGGAACGTCGGGGTTGATTCCGTCGCGAGCCATTTTCAGCATGGCCAGCGCGTGCAGCGGAATATCCGGGCGCGACCAGGCGTCAGGCGCAGGGGACAGGTCATCGGTGTTGGTTTCGCCAGTCACCTTGAATACGGTGAGGGAAATCTTTTCGGCAAGCGGGGCGCGGTTCTTGAACCACTCGCCCTCGGCCCAAGACTGCATGACGGCTTTGGCGTTGGCATTGCCGGCCTTGGCTTTCTCGGCCACGTCATGGAAGGCATCGAACATCAGCAGGGTGTGCTTCAGTTGCGCGGCGGTGGTGTCGGACAGTTCTGGGTTGTCCAGTAGGTCGACCAGCGTGACGATGTTGTAGCCGCCCTGCATGGTGCCCAGCAGCTCGACGGCGTGCTGCTTGCTGATCAACGGAGAGGTGGCTTCGCCCTTGGCGATGGCAGCGAGAAAGCCGGCCTTGACGTAGGCGGCTTCGTCTACGCCCGCGGGGACGCGGTTGGTGATCAGATCGAGGAGGAATTGTTCTTCGCCGGCTGGCGGGTTTTTCAGAAGTTCGACCAGGCCTGCGGTCTGCTCGGCGTTCAGCGGCTGGGGCACGACGCCCTGGGCGGCACGCTCTTCTACGTGTTTGCGATAGGCTTCAAGCACAGTTATATACCCTCATCATTGGTCCCTTGGGTGTCTCGGGACGCGCATCCGGAAGCTGTTTTCAAAGTTTTACGCCGGCGGCGTGACGGGTGCGCAGGAGAGAGGGATCTGCGCACCCGGCGGATGACCGGTTCAACTGTGCTCGTGACGCTTTGAAAACAGCTTCGTACGGATTGTGGCGCCGAAAACGGCGGAGCGATTCTACTGGAAAGGGCCCGTAAAGTTAAGTGAAACGCCATGGCGCCCGGATATCGAGGGTTCTGTCGAGCGTTCGCGAAAGCCTGCTGGAACGCCGGGCGGCGCGGGGTGCGCGGCCAGAAAAGAGGCGCTGCAGTGGATTCATTCGTGACCTGGCTTGGACAAAAGTCTAAGATGCGGCGCTGTTCATCGACTCACCCTCGCTATGTCCAACCAGCGCATTAAAACCCCTTGTGTGGGCCTCTGTTCCACTGTTTATGGGGATCTCGTCTGCCGTGGCTGCAAGCGCTTCCACCATGAGGTGGTGAGTTGGAATGCCTATGACGAGGAGAGCAAGCGCTCCGTCTGGCGGCGTTTGGAGCTGCTCCTGGCGCAAGTGATGGCCGCCAAGCTTGAAATCTTCGATGCCGATTTACTGCGCCGCCAGCTGGAAAGCCGGCAGATCCGCTTCGTCGCGGAGCAGTCACCGTATTGTTGGGCTTATCAGCTGATTGCTCGAGGCGCGCGGGTTATTCAGCAGCTCGATGCTTATGGCGTCGTGTTATTGCCGGAGTTTCGCGAGTGGTCTCTTCCGGAGCTTCGCGACGCCATCGATCGGGAGTTTTTTCTGCTCTCCGAGGCGCATTACCAGCGCTATATCGCGCCTCGGTTCCTCAGCGATACGGGTGAGTGAGATTCTGCCTTCATCCAAAGGCGGCCGACGAGTTTGAACTAGCGGCGGGCTACCAGCTCCTCGAGGTGGCCAATGATGTCTTCCGGCTTGAGAACCAGTACGTCGCTTTCCAACGTATCGAGTACCACCTCGGCGGTATTGCCCATCAACGCGCCGGAAAAACCGGTGCGGGCTACCGTGCCGATGACCGTCACGACGGCCTGAAGTTGATGGCAGACGCGTGGGATCAGCGCATCCGCAGGGCCTTCCTCGATATGCAGCTGCCCATCGGGGATGCCGTAGTCGGCCTGGAATTGCTTGCAAGCGCTGCGATAGCGCGCCTCGATAGTTTCTTTCAGTTGAAATGCCGGATCGGCTGCCGACAGCATCGGCGAAGGATGGGCGCTGATGACATGCAAATTACCGTCGGCAAGCGCGGCGATCTGGTAACCATGATTGATGATGCTTGAGTGCAACGTGCGGTGTTCGATGTCGGCGTTACCGACGTCCACCGCGGCGAGAATGTTGCCGCCAGTCCAGGGCGCCTCGGTTTTGACCATCAGTACGGGGCAGGGGCAATAGCGCAGCAGCTTCCAATCATCGGGCGTCATCAAGGCGCGCTTCAACGGGTTGTCGGCCACGTGCTGCTTGATCACCAGGCCGCAGCCCTCGGCTTGTTGAACCGTGACGATCGTGTGATGCAGGTTGTCATGCCAGGCTTGCTGCGTGGTGACGGTGTGCCCTTGCTCCTCCAGTTCTGCGCGGATTTCGGCGAGGTAGGCGCTGTGATCCTGCCGGGTGTCGCAAACGAGCAGATGCAGCTCCGATTGAGTGACGCTGGAAATGAGGCGAGCCCGTTTCAAAGCCAGGTTTCCAGGAAGTTTCGGGTCAATTATTACGAGGATACGGCGTATGGCTTGCATGATCGGCTCCGTTTCCAATAACAAATGAATTCACTATAGACAATGCAAGCGTGCCAGCTACTGATCCACATCAAGCGACGCTGGCTGTCCGGCGTGGGCCTCGTATAATGCGCCGCTGATGGCGGCGCTGACGTCGATCGCTGCATTCCATTACTTCGCGAATACCAAGACCTCCCCATGCTCCCCGAATTGAATGAATTTCTTGGTTGTGCCACGCCCGCTGCCTGGGTCGAGGTTGCGCTGCAGAACCAGGACGTGATGCTGATCGATCACGGCAACTGCGAGAAGAAGGCTGCCGGTGCCGCTTTCCAGCTTATGTTCCGGTACGTCGACAAGCCGGATCTGCAGAACAAGATGTCGCGTCTGGCCAGGGAAGAGCTGCGGCACTTCGAGCAGGTGCTTTCGATCATTCGCAAGCGTGACATCGCCCTGCGAAATATCGGCTCGTCACGCTATGCGGCGGGTCTGCGGGAGTTGGTGCGCAATCACGAGCCCTATCGACTAACCGATACGCTGGTGATCGGGGCGTTCATCGAAGCCCGCTCCTGCGAGCGTTTCGCAATGCTGGTGCCGCATCTCGATGAGGAGCTCGGCAAGTTCTATCACGGCTTGCTCAAGTCCGAAGCGCGGCATTTTCAGGATTATCTAAAGCTGGCTTATCTGTACGGAGACGCTGCCGATATCGACGCGACCATCGTGCGGGTGCGGGCGCGTGAGCGGGAATTGATTGAAAGCCCCGACAGCGAATTTCGCTTCCATAGCGGCGTTCCGGCGGCTGCCTGAGCCGCTCAGCTCAATTCGAACGGCGCCTGATGAAAGCCTGATTCATCGATCTGCAGGGCCCACCCTTGGCGATCCCAATCGCCCAGTACGATGCGCTGCGCAGGCTGACCGGCGACCTGCAGCGTGTGGCTGGAAGGGCGGTGAGTATGGCCATGGATCAAGGTCCGGACGTGATGACGCTGCATGACATCGACGACAGCGTCAGGCGTGACGTCGACGATGTCGCTGGCTTTCATGCGCGTCTCTTCCTTGCTGCTTGATCGCAGTTTCTGCGCCAGTTTCTGGCGTTTGGCGAGCGGCAAGTGGTGAAGGACGAACAGACTGACGGGGTTACGCAGCCACCGCCGTAGACGCATGTAGCCCTCATCGCGCGTACAGAGCGTGTCACCGTGCATCAGCAAGACCCGTTGGCCGCTGAGCTCAGCAATGTGCGGATCAGGTAGCAATGTGCAGCCCGCCTCGCGACAGAACGCCTTGCCAATCATGAAATCACGGTTGCCGTGCATGAGATAGATGCGCGTCCCGCTTTCGCTCAGGACGCGTAGGGCAGCGGCGATTTCATGCTGGAAGGACGTCATGCCGTCGTCGCCGACCCAGACTTCGAAGAAATCTCCGAGGATATAGAGCGCCTCGGCATGGACGGCACGAGTCTCTAGAAAACGAAGAAACGCCCGGGTAATGTCCGGGCGTTGTTCTTCAAGGTGCAGATCGGAAATCAGCAGAATCAACGAGGCTTACTCGACGATCTCGGCTTTCTCGATGACCACGTCTTCTACCGGAACGTCCTGATGGCCCGACTTCATGGTGGTGGAAACTCCCTTGATCTTTTCAACCACGTCCATGCCTTCGACCACTTCGCCAAACACCGCGTAGCCCCAGCCCTGCACGGTCGGTGCGGTGTGATCCAGGAAGTCGTTGTCCTTGACGTTGATGAAGAACTGCGCGGACGCCGAATGCGGCTCCATGGTGCGCGCCATGGCCAATGTGCCGACCTTGTTGGAGAGCCCGTTGTTGGCTTCGTTCTTGATCTGCGCGCGGGTAGCTTTCTGCTTCATACCCGGCTCGAAGCCGCCGCCCTGGATCATGAAGTTGCTAATGACCCGATGGAAAATGGTGCCGTCGTAGTGACCGCTCTTCACGTATTCCTTGAAGTTGGCTGTGGTTTCCGGGGCTTTATCTTCGTACAGCTTGACGGTGATGACGCCGTGGTTGGTGTGGAGCTTGATCATCGGAGCAATCCTTATGGAGAGGAAAACCGCGTCGCGATAGCAGGGCGGCGCGGCAATGGAAATGAACCGCTGCTGCAGAGCAATACGGCGGGCGCTTTGCTCTGTCAGGGGGTTGACGGGTCCGCTATGATAAGCGCTTTGATTTGGCCGGCCTACCCTGAGCCGCGCACTCGCAGATCGTTAAGGACACCATGAGCAAGCCTGAGACTACCGCCGCCACCAATTTTCTCCGCCCGATCGTCCAGGCCGACCTGGACTCGGGCAAGCACGCCCGCATCGTCACGCGCTTTCCGCCCGAGCCCAACGGCTATTTGCACATTGGCCATGCCAAGTCGATCTGCCTGAACTTCGGTCTGGCTCAGGAATTCGGTGGCGTCTGCAACTTGCGTTTCGACGACACCAACCCGGCCAAGGAAGACCAGGAATACATCGACGCGATCAAGAGCGACGTGCAGTGGCTGGGCTTCCAGTGGGCCGGCGAAGAGCGCTATGCCTCCGAATACTTCGACCAGCTGCACGCCTGGGCCATTCACCTGATCGAGGCGGGCAAGGCCTACGTCTGCGACTTGTCGCCCGAAGAGGCGCGCGAATACCGCGGCAGCCTGACCGAACCGGGTAAGAACAGCCCGTTCCGTGAGCGCAGCGTCGAAGAGAACCTCGATCTGTTCGCTCGAATGAAAGCTGGTGAGTTCCCAGACGGTGCCAAGGCGCTGCGTGCCAAGATTGATATGGCTTCGCCGAACATGAACCTGCGTGACCCGATTCTCTATCGCATCCGTCACGCCCATCATCACCAGACCGGTGATAAATGGTGCATCTACCCCAGCTATGACTTCACCCATGGCCAGTCGGATGCCATCGAGGGCATCACTCATTCGATCTGCACCCTGGAGTTCGAGGACCATCGTCCGCTCTACGAATGGTTCCTGGAACAACTGCCGGTGCCGGCCAAGCCGCGTCAGTACGAATTTGCCCGTCTCAACCTGAACTACACCATCACCAGCAAGCGCAAGCTCAAGCAGTTGGTCGACGAGAAGCACGTGAGTGGCTGGGACGATCCGCGTATGTCGACCCTGTCGGGCTTTCGTCGCCGCGGCTATACGCCGGCCTCGATCCGTAACTTCTGCGACATGATCGGCGTGAATCGCGCTGGCGGCGTGGTGGACATCGGTATGCTGGAATTCGCCATCCGTGAAGACCTCGATGCCAACGCGGCGCGTGCGATGTGTGTGCTCAAGCCGCTCAAGGTAGTGATCACTAACTATCCAGAAGGCCAGGTCGAGAACCTGGAACTGCCGCGCCATCCCAAGCAGGACATGGGCGTGCGCGTGCTGCCGTTCTCCCGCGAAATCTATATCGATGCCGGCGACTTCGAAGAAGTCCCGCCGGCCGGCTTCAAGCGCCTGATTCCTGGTGGCGAGGTGCGTCTGCGCGGCAGTTACGTAATTCGTGCCGATGAGGCGGTGAAGGATGAGCAGGGCAATATCGTCGAGCTGCGTTGCTCGTACGACGAAAACACCCTCGGCAAGAATCCGGAAGGCCGCAAGGTCAAGGGCGTGATTCACTGGGTCCCGGCTGCCGAGAGCGTCGAGTGCGAGGTGCGGCTGTACGACCGCCTGTTCCGCTCCGCCAATCCAGAGAAGTCGAACGAGGGCGGCAGCTTTCTCGACAACATCAACCCCGAGTCGCTGGTGGTGCTCACCGGCTGCCGCGCCGAGCCGTCCCTGGCCAACGCACAACCAGAGGAGCGCTTCCAGTTCGAGCGCGAAGGCTACTTCGTCGCCGACCTCAAAGATTCGCAGCCCGGCAAGCCGGTGTTCAATCGAACCGTCACCCTGCGTGATTCCTGGGGGCAATGATGGGGCTGTCGATCTACAACACGCTGACAAAGGCCAAGGAACCGCTCAAACCGCTGATCGATAACCAGGTGCGCATGTACGTCTGTGGTATGACGGTCTATGACTTCTGTCACATCGGCCATGCGCGGGTAATGGTGGCCTTCGACGTGGTCTCGCGTTGGTTACGCCAGCGCGGTTACGAGCTGACCTACGTGCGCAACATCACCGATATCGACGACAAGATCATCCGTCGCGCTCAGGAAAATGGTGAAAGCTTCGAGGCGCTGACCGGTCGTATGATCGCCGCGATGCATGAGGACGAGGCTCGGCTCAATGTGCTGCGCCCCGATCTTGAGCCGCGCGCCACCGAGCACATCGCCGGCATGCACGGCATGATCCAGACCCTAATCGACAAGGGCTTCGCCTACGCGCCAGGTAATGGCGATGTCTACTATCGGGTCGGTAAGTTCGTCGGTTACGGCAAGCTGTCGCGACGCAGGATCGAAGATCTCAAGATCGGTGCACGCATCGAGGTCGACGAGGCCAAGGAAGATCCGCTGGACTTCGTGCTCTGGAAGGCCGCCAAGCCGGGCGAGCCGAGCTGGGAATCGCCTTGGGGAGCAGGGCGTCCGGGCTGGCATATCGAGTGCTCGGTCATGTCCACCTGTTGCCTGGGCGAAACCTTCGACATCCACGGTGGCGGCCCCGATCTGGTGTTCCCGCATCACGAAAATGAGATCGCCCAGAGCGAAGCGGCAACCGGCAAGCCGTACGCCAACGCCTGGATGCATGCCGGTGCGGTGCGCGTCGATGGCGAGAAAATGTCCAAGTCTCTGGGTAACTTTTTCACCATTCGCGAAGTGCTGGAGAAGTATCAGCCGGAAGTGGTGCGCTATTTGTTGGTTTCCAGCCACTACCGCAGCCCAATCAACTATTCAGAAGACAGCCTTAAGGAAGCCAAGGGCGCGCTGGAGCGGTTTTATAACGGCCTGAAAGGCTTGCCCGAGGCAACACCCGCGGGTGGCGAGGCGTTCGTCGAGCGCTTCGGCGCTGCGATGGACGATGACTTCAACTCACCGGAAGCCTGCTCTGTGCTGTTCGAGATGATTCGTGAGGTCAACCGCCTGCGTGACACGGATTTGCAATCCGCCGCTTCTCTGGCAGCGCGCCTTCGGGAACTGGCCTCCGTACTCGGTGTGCTGCAACTCGAGCCTGAGGCTTTCCTGCAGGCTGGTGCCGCCGGCAAGGTCGACGCGGCCGAGGTGGATGCCCTGATCGCCGCACGATTGAACGCCCGCGCCGAGAAGAACTGGGCCGAATCGGACCGTATTCGCGATCAGTTGACGGCCATGGGCGTGGTGTTGGAAGACGGCAAGGGCGGCACGACCTGGCGTCTAAGTGAATAAGTTGCACACTCTATCGAGGCCGCCGCGTGCGGTCTCTTTTGTTTTCCGGTAAGCGAACGGAAGCTTCCCTCAATACGGATAAACAGGGCTGCTATACCGGTCCCTGTTCGACCGGTGGGGCCAAGCAGCGTCCGCTTCAGCCTCGCGAACCGTCAGCACTCCACAATCGATCAGGTGTGCCGGTGGGCTAAAGCCCACCCCACATCTGCCGTACCGTTTTACCGGTCCCGTAAGGCAGGCGCTATTCGGTTCGTTGGAACGCTACAGCGCTATGCCGCGAACTTAACCTGGATAAAGACCTTCGGCCCGCAGGCGCTTGTAGAGGGTGTTGCGGCTGACGCCTAAATGCCGGGCGAGGTGCGAAACGTTGCCGCGACAGGCTTCGAACTGTGAGCGCAGCGGCTGGTTCGTGGATAACGAAAGCGAAGGCGCCACGCCGATAGAATGGGTTGGCTCTGTTCTTCCGCGACTTTCGGCGCTTTCGTTAAGATCTACGAAGAAGTCGTCAGGCAAATGCTCCGGGCGGATCGGCTGATCGTCGGCCAGCGCCAGCGCAACCTGGATCACGCTGCTCAATTGGCGAATGTTTCCTGGCCAGGGATGGCGATCGAACAAATGCTGTACTTCACTGCTCAATCCGGCCCATTGCCGGGGTTCTCGATGTTGTTCCCAGATTCGCTGAATCAGTGCCTGCTTGTCGCTGCGGGCGCGTAGCGGCGGCAGCTCCACGCTCAGGCCGCTCACACGGTAGAACAGGTCCTGGCGGAAACGACCGCTTTCGACTTCCTGGCGCAGCGAGCGGTTCGTTGCACAGACAAGGCGAAAGTCGACCGGCAGAGACTCACCTCCGCCAAGCGGCTGGACGCTGCGATCCTGCAACACGCGGAGCAAACGCGCTTGCAGACTCAGCGGCATATCACCAATTTCGTCAAGAAACAGCACGCCACCGTCTGCTTTGCGAATAAGGCCCAAATTGCCTTTCTGGTTAGCTCCGGTGAAAGCGCCTTTTTCGTAACCGAACAGTTCTGATTCGATCAGCTCGCTGGGAATTGCAGCGCAGTTGACGGCGATCAGCGGGGCGTTTGCTCGCGAGCTAGCGGCGTGTAACGCTTTGACCAGCACTTCTTTGCCGACGCCGGTTTCGCCATGCACGAGGATTGGAACGTCCTTCTCCAGCATGATCTGGGCTTGGCGTATCGCTTTGTGGACCTGTGGGTCGCCTTGATCAATGCTGGCTAGATCAATGGTGCTCTTTGATCTGACGGTGGGGCGAAAATCACGCGGCTGAATGCATGGTTTCTGTGGACGCCGCACAACACCATGAAAGCGATGCCGTCCCAGGGCTCGTAGCATCAAGGGTTGATCTTCCGGCTGGTTGAGCAGCTGCAACAGCGGAACGTCGAACAACATGTCGATGCGTGTGCGCGTCAGCGCAACGCCGAGCAGGCTGTCGGCACGCCGGTTTGCAGACACGATCAGCCCGGACTCATCGAACACCAGCAGCCCCGCCCACTGGCTGTCCAGATTGTCCTGTCCCGTATTGAAGGTCAGCTGGAAGTAGTCGTCATGGAACAGGTTGAGGATGAGCCGATTTTCCACCGACTGGCTCATCATCTTCACCATGCCGAGCGTGTGCGACGGAGGAAGGTAGCTATCGCTAGACACGTCGAGTACCGCGATCAGCTGGCGCTGCGCATCGAAAATCGGAGAGGCCGCGCCGGAAAGATAACGATTGGCCTTGAGGAAGTGTTCGTCGCGCTGAATGTGCACGGCCTGTCCGCTGGCCAATGCAGTGCCGATAGCATTGGTACCGGTGTCGCGCTCCATCCAGCTTGCTCCCGGCTTGAAGCCGCGTTGCTGCGCCGGTTCGACGAAGCGTCGGTCGCCCCAGGATTCGAGCAGCTGCCCGCCGCTGTCCGCCAGCAGAATCAGGCAGCTCGAATTCGAAAGGATGTTTTCGTAGTACGGAAGCACTTCGCGCTGGGTGGTCTGGACCAGGCTGCGCTGACTTTCCAACAGGGCGTTGACGTCTTGCTCGGCTGGTTGGCCGAAGCTGGGAACACTGAGCGGATTCAGTCCATAGCGTTCGCAGCGGCTCCATGAATCTTCTACCAGAGCCTGGTGTGAGATGGGCTGGACGGGGTCGGCCATGAGGTCTCTCTGAAGGTGCAATTCTTGTTGTTATTGGATGTATCGCGCGGCGATTTGAACAGTCTTGTTCAATTCTGCGCACTGTCAATGTTCAGAATTGTTCATTTTGAACACGTGTTGACAGTGCTTTTCGCAACGAGCGCCTATTTAGAGCGGCCGGGGAATGCTGGCACGAATCTCGCTCCGCATCCTGGCATAACAACTAGAAGGTTGCGGCATGTCCCTCACTCTGGAACACGTCACTAAAACCGTCGATGGGCAACTACACATCGACGATGCCAGCCTGGTTTTCGAACCCGGTTCGTTCAACGTACTGATCGGGCGAACCCTGTCAGGCAAGACCTCGCTGATGCGTCTGATGGCAGGACTCGACAAGCCGAGCCAGGGGCGAGTGCTGATGAACGGCGCCGACGTAACCGGTGTTCCGGTGCGCAAGCGCAACGTGTCGATGGTGTATCAGCAGTTCATCAACTACCCGACGCTCACCGTGTTCGAGAATATTGCTTCACCGTTACGGCAGGCAGGCGTGAGCAAAGCGGAGATCGAGCGCAAGGTACGCGAAACCGCCGAGATGCTGCACATCGAAGGTTTTCTAAAGCGCCATCCTTTAGAGCTTTCAGGCGGTCAGCAGCAACGTACTGCGATGGCTCGAGCACTGGTGAAAGATGCCGATCTGGTTTTGTTCGACGAGCCTCTGGTCAACCTCGACTACAAGCTGCGTGAGGAACTCCGTCAGGAGATGCGTGAGCTGTTCAAGACTCGACGCAGCATTGCCGTCTACGCCACTACCGAGCCTAACGAGGCGTTGGCGCTAGGTGGTACCGCAACGGTGCTGCATGAAGGGCGGGTAATTCAGAGCGGCCCGACGTCCGACGTTTATCACCGTCCGAGTCAGATGCTTAGCGCCGAGCTGTTCTCAGAGCCGCCGATCAATCTGTTATCAGGGCAGATTGCTGCCAATGAAGTCAGCTTTCAGGACTGCATGCATTTCCCCCTCAACGCCGATCTGCGAGATCTGGGCGAAGGGCAATATCGTTTCGGTATCCGGCCCAGTCACATTGGCCTGGTGCCATCCAATGATGATGACCTCGAAGTTTCCGGTGCGGTCGAGCTCGCGGAAATCAGCGGTTCGGAAACGTTCCTGCACGTACGCAACGAGCATTTCAGCCTGGTGCTGCATCTCCAGGGCGTGCACGACTATGCCGTGGATTCTCCAATCCGCGTGTACATCCCGACCCACAAGCTGTTCGTGTTCGATGCGGCCGGCCAGTTGGCACAGGCGCCGGCCCGACGCATCTGAGGAGTTAACATGGCGGAGATTCGTTTGCAGAACCTTGCCCATAGTTACAGCTCGCATCCGCATGGCGCGTCGGACTATGCCATTCGCGAAATGGACCATGTATGGGAGCAGGGTGGGGCTTATGCGCTGCTGGGCCCCTCCGGCTGTGGCAAGTCCACTCTGCTCAACATCATTTCCGGGTTGCTCAGCCCCTCTGAAGGCCAGGTGCTGTTCGATGCCCGTGAAGTGAACAAGCTGACGCCCGAACAGCGCAATATCGCCCAGGTTTTCCAGTTTCCGGTCGTTTACGACACCATGACGGTGTTCGACAACCTGGCCTTCCCGTTACGCAACCAGGGTGTCCCGGAGTCGCGAGTCACCAGCAAGGTCCATGAGATTGCGGAGGTGCTCGATTTACATCCCTTGCTCAAGCGTAGAGCCAGCAACCTGACCGCGGACGAAAAACAAAAGGTATCGATGGGCCGAGGGTTGGTGCGCGACGACGTGTCCGCAATTCTTTTCGACGAGCCGCTCACGGTGATTGACCCTCACCTGAAATGGAAACTGCGGCGCAAGCTCAAGCAGATCCACGAGCAGTTCAATATCACCATGATCTATGTCACCCACGATCAGCTGGAGGCTTCGACCTTCGCCGACAAGATCGCTGTGATGCATGGCGGACAGATCGTTCAGTTCGGCACGCCGCGCGAGCTGTTTGAGCGGCCGCAGCACACATTTGTCGGCTTCTTTGTCGGCAGCCCAGGGATGAACCTGATCGAAGTGCATGCCGAGGAGGGCGGGGTCGGCTTCGATGATCTGCACGTTCCGCTGAACGACGCGCTGGCAGCAAGGCTGCATCACATTGGCTCGGCTCGTCTGCAGATAGGTATCCGCCCGGAGTTCGTTCAGGTAACCGAAGAGCGACCAATCGGCGGAATGCAGGCCGAGATCATCCGGGTAGAGGATCTGGGCACCTACAAGATTCTCACGCTCCGCCTGAAAGCGCAGCTGATCAAAGCGCGCCTGCCTGAGGACCAGCCGGTACCTAGAGGGCAGGCCTGGGTGGGCTTTCCCGCGCAGTGGCTGATGCTCTATGCCGATGATCGGCTGGTGGAGGAGCAGGCATGACCAAAATTCATAACAATCGTGCCTGGTGGCTGGTGCTGCCGGTATTTCTGCTGGTTGCCTTCAGCGCCATCCTGCCGATGATGACCGTGGTGAACTACTCAGTTCAGGACATCTTCGATTCCTCGACGCGGTTCTTCGTCGGTGCGGACTGGTATCGCCAGATTCTTCACGACCCCCGCCTGCATGATTCATTGCTGCGGCAGTTCATCTTCTCCGGCTGTGTGCTGTTGATCGAAATACCGCTAGGTATCGCGGTCGCGCTGACCATGCCAACCCGCGGCCGCTGGGCTTCGCTGTGCTTGATCGTGATGGCGATTCCACTGCTGATTCCCTGGAACGTGGTTGGCACCATCTGGCAGATCTTCGGCCGCGCCGACATTGGCCTGTTGGGCTACGGCCTTCGTGAACTGGGCATTGACTATAACTATGCGTCCAACACTCGGGACGCCTGGGTGACGGTGCTCGTCATGGACGTCTGGCACTGGACCTCTTTGGTCGCGCTGCTGTGCTATTCAGGTCTACGAGCCATTCCTGATGCCTACTATCAAGCGGCGCGTATCGACAGGGCGTCATCCTGGGCGGTGTTCCGCTACATCCAGTTGCCCAAGCTTAAAAGCGTATTGCTGATCGCGGTGATGCTGCGTTTCATGGACAGTTTCATGATCTATACCGAGCCGTTCGTGCTCACCGGCGGCGGACCGGGCAACGCCACGACGTTCCTCAGTCAGACGCTGACGAAGATGGCGGTTGGGCAGTTCGATCTGGGCCCTGCGGCGGCGTTTTCGCTGATCTATTTCCTGATCATCTTGCTGGTGTCCTGGCTGTTCTATACAGCCATGACCCATGGCGACCAGAAATGAGGAGGAGCCGCTGATGAACCTGCGCAAGCGACTGGTACTGATCCTCTATATCGCCTTTCTGATGGTGCCGATCTACTGGCTGGTCAACATGTCGTTCAAGAGCAACACCGAGATCCTTGGTGGACTTACGCTCTGGCCGCGTGATCTCACGCTGGACAACTACAGGGTGATCTTCACCGATCGCAGCTGGTATAGCGGCTATATCAACTCGCTGTACTACGTGTGCCTCAACACGATCATCTCGCTGACCGTGGCCTTGCCAGCTGCCTATGCCTTTTCCCGCTTTCGCTTCCTGGGCGATAAGCACCTGTTCTTTTGGCTGCTGACCAACCGCATGGCACCGCCTGCAGTGTTCTTGTTGCCGTTCTTCCAGCTCTATTCTTCGATCGGGCTGTTCGATACGCACATTGCGGTGGCCCTGGCGCACTGCCTGTTCAATGTGCCGCTCGCGGTTTGGATCCTCGAAGGCTTCATGTCCGGCGTACCGAAGGAAATTGACGAAACCGCTTACATCGACGGCTACAGTTTTCCCAGATTCTTCGTGAAAATTTTCATTCCGCTGATCGGCTCGGGGATCGGCGTGACGGCCTTCTTCTGCTTCATGTTTTCCTGGGTCGAGCTATTGCTGGCGCGCACGCTGACGTCGGTGGATGCCAAACCCATCGTCTCGGTAATGACCCGTACCGTTTCGGCGTCAGGGATCGACTGGGGCGTGCTGGCAGCTGCCGGCGTGCTGACAATTCTGCCAGGCATGCTGGTGATCTGGTTCGTCCGCAATCACGTGGCCAAGGGCTTCGCCCTCGGTCGGGTATAGGAGATCACACATGAGCTGGATGGCCTGGACCACACCAACAGCAGCCTTTTTCACCGCAATCGGCCTGATGCTTGCGCTGATGAGTGTGTGGGAACTTAGAAGGCCTTGCATGCCACGCAAGGGTTTTCTGCCTATCGTCACTACGCGTGGCGATCGATTGTTCATTGGACTTTTGGGCAGTGCCTATTGGCATCTTCTGCTGATAGGGCTGACCGACTGGAGCATCTGGATAGCGTCCGCGCTGTCTCTCGTCTGGTTGTTTGCAGTGATGCGCTGGGGTTGAACCGCGTGGTTCGTCCCCTCCGAAAAACCCAAAGGAGGTGTGTATGTTCGAGAATAAAAACAACACCCGACATGGCATGGCGCTCACGGCCTTGCTGACGTTGTCCGGCATGGCAGGAACGGCATGGGCCGATGCCTATGAAGATGCGGCGAAAAAATGGATCGAGTCGGAATTCAACCCTTCGACCCTTTCGCCGGAACAGCAGATGGAGGAGTTGCGCTGGTTCATCAAGGCCGCCGAGCCTTTCCGAGGAATGGAAATCAACGTAGCGTCGGAAACCATCACCACCCATGAATATGAGTCGAAAACCCTGGCGAGGGCGTTCAGTGAAATTACCGGTATCAAGCTGCGGCATGACCTGATGCAAGAGGGCGATGTCGTCGAGAAACTGCAGACGCAGATGCAATCCGGCAAGAACATCTATGACGGCTACATCAACGACTCGGATCTGATCGGCACGCATTTCCGTTACGGAAAGGCAGTCGCCATCAGCGACATGATCGAAGGTGAAGCCAAGGATTACACGCTGCCCACGCTTGACCTGGATGACTTCATCGGCATTTCCTTCACCACCGGGCCGGACGGCAAAATCTACCAGTTGCCGGTTCAGCAGTTCGCCAACCTCTACTGGTTCCGTGCCGACTGGTTCGAGCGTGATGATCTCAAGCAGCAATTCAAGGAACGCTACGGATACGAGCTCGGCGTGCCAGTGAACTGGTCCGCTTATGAAGACATCGCCGAATTCTTCAGCAAACACGTCAAAGAGATCGATGGGCAGCGCGTCTATGGCCACATGGACTACGGCAAGAAAGATCCATCGCTTGGCTGGCGCTTCACCGATGCCTGGTTCTCCATGGCTGGCGCGGGCGACAAGGGGCTCCCAAACGGTCTGCCAGTGGACGAGTGGGGCATCCGTGTCGAGGATTGCCATCCGGTCGGCTCGAGCGTCGCGCGAGGTGGCGCCACCAATGGCCCTGCCGCAGTTTATGCCACGCAAAAATATGTCGATTGGATGCGCGAATATGCACCGCGAGAAGCGCAGGGTATGACGTTCTCCGAGTCCGGCCCTGTGCCGGCACAAGGCGCCATCGCCCAGCAGATTTTCTGGTACACGGCCTTCACGGCTGACATGACCAAACCGGGTCTGCCCGTAGTTAACGAGGATGGCACGCCCAAGTGGCGGATGGCTCCGTCACCTAAAGGCCCGTATTGGGAGGAGGGCATGAAGCTCGGGTATCAGGATGCTGGTTCCTGGACCTTCCTTGACTCCACTCCTGAGAAGCGCCGTCTGGCGGCATGGCTATATGCGCAATTCACCGTCGCGAAAACCGTGTCGCTGAAGAAAACGCTGGTGGGGCTGACGCCGATTCGTGAGTCGGACATCAACTCCGAAGCCATGACCGAAGCGGCGCCAAAGCTGGGCGGCCTCGTCGAGTTCTACCGCAGCCCTGCGCGAGTGCAGTGGACACCAACCGGAACCAACGTGCCGGATTACCCACGTCTGGCGCAACTCTGGTGGCAATACATCGCCGAAGCGGCGAGCGGTGACAAGACGCCCCAGGAAGCGTTGGATGGTCTTGCCGAAGCACAGGACACCATGATGGCTCGGCTGGAACGTGCCAATGTACAGACGAAGTGCGGACCCAAGCTCAACGAACCGCGTGATCCAGAGTACTGGCTTAGCCAGCCTGGCTCGCCCAAACCCAAACTGGAGAACGAAAAACCTCAAGGCCAGACCGTCAGCTATGACGAGCTGATCAAGTCTTGGGAGCAAGAGCGTTGAGCTGTTGATCGGGTTCTAACGGAAAAAGAAAACGGCACCCAAGGGTGCCGTTTTCGATTTTCAGGCTCAGCAGGCGCCGAGTGTGAAATGAGGTGTATCAATCATGCAGGTGTTCTGCTGCATGCAGGGTGTTCTCCAACAGGCAAGCGCGAGTCATCGGACCAACTCCGCCGGGCACCGGTGTAATCCAGCTGGCTCGCTGTACAGCCACCTCGAACTCGACGTCACCAACCAGTTTTCCATCGGCCTGCCGGTTGATTCCGACATCGATGACGATAGCGCCTTCCTTAATCCATTCGCCTTTCACCAGACCCGTGATACCCGTGGCGACCACGATCAAATCGGCTCGCTTGACGTGCTCTGCGAGGTCATTGGTGAAGCGATGGGTGACGGTCGTGGTGCAGCCGGCCAGCAACAATTCCAGCGCCATGGGGCGGCCTACAATATTGGACGCGCCGACAACCACGGCGTTGAGCCCATGCAGATCGACGCCAGTGCTCTCGAGCAGGGCCATGATGCCTTTCGGCGTGCAGGGGCGGAGCAGGGGCATGCGCTGCGCAAGACGGCCAATGTTGTAGGGATGGAAGCCATCCACATCCTTGTCAGGTCGAATGCGTTCGAGCAGCTGCGAGGCATCCAGGTGCTTGGGCAACGGCAACTGCACGAGAATCCCGTCGATAAGCGGGTCGTCATTGAGCTGATCGATGAGCTTCAGAAGTTCGCCCTGGCTGGTCGTCGCTGGTAAATCATGAGCAGTGGACTTGAATCCCACTTCCTCGCAGTCCTTGCGCTTGTGCGCGACATATACCTGCGAGGCCGGGTCCGAACCCACAAGGATCACTGCCAGCCCCGGAGCTCTGAGGCCCTGCTGGGAGCGCTCGGCCACTCGGCCGGCGATCTGCAGGCGGATATTGGCAGCAATCTGTTTACCGTCGATCAGTTTTGCGGTCATGACGCGTGGTTAACCATCGAGAAGGATTGAAAAAGGATGCGCATTCTCTCACGGTGACACCGTCCGGCAAAGGCGATGCGGTGTTCCCTGTCCGTAACTCCTTTACCTGCCTGAAATTTTTTCGGTTTAGCTGTTGACGGCCTGCAGGCAGGCCATTAAGATTCGCCCCGCTTGTCGAGCACAGCTTGCTGCTGGGTAAGACGGCTTTTGGAGGTAAGTCCTTCATTAGCCGGAGCTTGAAGTCTGCGCTCCGAATAGATTGCAGATAAAAGCGCCCGTAGCTCAGTTGGATAGAGCATCCGCCTTCTAAGCGGATGGTCGCAGGTTCGAGTCCTGCCGGGTGCGCCAGTTTCTGGGCTCTGGCACAAGCAATGCAATATGGTGGGCGTAGCTCAGTTGGTAGAGCACAGGATTGTGGCTCCTGCGGTCGTGGGTTCGAACCCCATCGTCCACCCCATATTCCGGAACGCCAGGCATAGCCTGGCGTTTTCGTTAAAAGTTTGCGGACGTGGTGAAATTGGTAGACACACCAGATTTAGGTTCTGGCGCCGCAAGGTGTGAGAGTTCGAGTCTCTCCGTCCGCACCATTACATAATTCTGAGGCCTCTCTAGAGGGCTCGTGAATCGCTGAAAGCCCCGTAATTGGGGCTTTTTTGTATCTGTCGATTATCAGCTTCTCTTTGCTGCCAGCGCCAGTGCCGGCATCAGGAGCTTCAATCCGAAAAAGGGCGAGATCGATGTTGGCGTCAAATGCGAGGCCGCCCTCTCTTTAGCCGAAGGCAAGGTCACGACAACCACCTTCTTCCCGTCACGCGCGGGCAGCACGCTGCAGATCAGCTACCGAAATGCCCTCGGCCATCCGGTCCGGCATCCGTTCGGTAGCTTCCGCCTAGAATGGCAGTCTGGAGTTGTCCTGTTTCGCGGGTGCTAGTGTCGAGGCCGGCATCAAGACCAGCAAAGGTCTGGCCTTGGCCAGTTCTCCCTTCATTGCAAAGCCAGCCTGGTCTTCGGTCTTCGATCTTGGGGGCTGGTGGCGGCTTCGGAACCGTCGTTGACTTGGAGAAGGTTTGGGATCTGATCGTGCTGGTCTGCGAGACGTTGCATGACGTCGAGTATCGACCCATCCTGGGCATGAAGAGCAGGCCTTTGGTGCCATCTGACAGCTTTACAAGGCTGCTCTCGCACCAGGCGAAGCGATGCAGGGCCTAATCGGCAGCGGCATACAGAATCTCACCATCTGCTGGGCCTCGATGCGGGAGGCTATCTCGGTGACCTTCGAAGGGAAGAGTTTCTGGCTTTCGGGAAGGCCCGCCGCCCTGCAGGATATCGCCGCAGCGAACCCTATAAACAAGGCTAGTATTCGGAGCTTGTCCATCGCATTCGTCCTTGAAACGGTCATCACAAGGGCTGCGCTCTAGCCACTAGCAAGGTGGGACAGGACCTGCATGGCTCAAAGTCGAAGCGGCTCACGCTCTTGCCGGCGAGCGCATTGGCGCATTTCATCCAAAACTACTGTTGCATCGGACAAGCTATCTTGGCTGCGGTCCGCCAACCCAAAAACTCTCGGGAGAACCGCCATGACCATCTTCGTAGAGCGGAGGTTCGAGTTGGGTGACATGCAGCTAATCGCCCGTTTTTGCACGCCGACGAAGGCAGTTGGTGGCGAATTCAAATGCCACTACACCTTGGACTGGCCAGATCATGAGGACAGCGGCTACGCCTGTGGTGAAGATGGTATCCAGGCGCTCATGCTCGCGATGAAGAAAGTGCACATTGCGCTGGTCGAAAGCGATGCGTACAGGCAGGGAAAACTGACCTTGTGGGGGCAGCCGGATCTCGACCTGCCGCCTACCTGGGGCGCTGGGCCTTTGTACTACGCGGCAAGTCGACCCAACGAAACTCCGGGCGACGATTCCTGATGGGCAGTGGCCGCCGGCCGAGACGGCGATGTGGCCGCGTCACGAAGCAGGCCTTGGTTGAGGGGCGTACCTGGAGGTCGCGAGCGAAGAGCGAATCATCGGTGTGCTCAAGGCGAACGCCAGGACGCTGGTGCTGATCCTCTATTGCCCGTCGGTCACCGGCAAGGCCGGCTTCGTGATGGCGACGGGACGGTGTGCATGAGTCCTTCACCATCCTAGGCGAAGGCCCGGCTGCAGCAGGCGCGGGCGCAGCCACCTAACTAGAGCAGCCGCATGGTTTCGAGCGCCGCGCTTGCGCAGGGGCAACAGATGGCCGCCTTTCAGCGGAGGTAAATTTCCGAACCCGAACAATCTGAGCGAGGTGTCGATTTCGCAGGCGCTCGTACGACTATTTGAGGTGATCGCCCGGTCGGCGCCAAAACCGCCATGGCCGCGGCCATATCCAAGGGGCGCCAAGGTTGGCGAGCGCTTCACCGCATGCTCGGCGCCATCTCGTTAAGCAACACGGAGATCTACGATGACCAGCAAGAACACCATCTGCCTCTGGTACGACGGTACCGCGCTCGAGGCGGCTACCTTCTATGCCGAAACCTTCCCGGACAGCGCAGTAGACGCGATTCATCGTGCGCCAGGTGACTATCCCTCAGGCAAGCAGGGCGACGTCCTGACGGTCGAATTCACGGTGATGGGGATCCCTTGCCTCGGGCTAAACGGGGGTCCGGCCTTCCAGCATACCGAGGCGTTCTCGTTCCAGGTTGCTACCGACGACCAGGCCGAAACGGACCGCTTGTGGAGTGCAATCGTCGATAACGGCGGCCAGGAAAGCGAATGCGGCTGGTGCAAGGACAAGTGGGGCTTGTCGTGGCAGATCACGCCGCGCGTATTGACGGCCGCCTATACCAGCCCTGATCGGGCGGCGGCCAAGCGCGCTTTTGAAGCAATGATGGGCATGCGCAAGATCGATATCGCCACGATCGAAGCGGCATTGCGGGGCTAATCGGGGCAGCGATTCAGCGAAAGGCCGCAGCCAAACCAGCGCCCGACAAGCGCCTAGGGCCGAGGCAGCCGCGAGCGGGCGCTTCAGTGCCCGTAGTGGTCGCCAATGAACTTGCCCAGAAACTGCCGGGTGCGTTCGTGCTGCGGTGCGCTGAGCAGTTGCCTGGCATCACCCTGTTCGACAATGACCCCTTCGTCGATGAAGATCGCCCTGTCGGCCACATCGCGGGCAAAGCTCATCTCGTGGGTGACGATGACCATGGTGCGCCTTTCTTCGGCCAGGCCGCGGATGGTGGCGAGCACTTCGCCGACCAGCTCCGGATCCAGCGCCGAGGTCGGTTCGTCGAACAGAATCACGTCCGGCTGCATGGCCAGTGCGCGGGCGATCGCCACACGCTGTTGCTGGCCGCCGGAGAGGCGCCTGGGATAGGCGTCCTCCTTGCCGCCCAGACCGACCTTGGCCAGCAGCGCGCGGCCGCGCTCGATGGCCTCGCTGCGCGGCTCCTTCTTCACCTGCACCGGACCTTCGATGACATTCTCGAGGGCGGTCCGATGCGGAAACAGGTTGAAGTTCTGGAACACGAAACCGACGTGCTGGCGCAGCTCGCGGATCAGGCCCTGCTGGGCCTTGAGCGGCCTGTCCGCGTCGATGTGGATCTCACCCACGCTGATCTGTCCACCGCTGGGTTGCTCCAGCAGGTTGAGGCAGCGCAGCAGGGTGGTCTTGCCCGAACCGCTGGGGCCGATGATGGCCAGCACCTCGCCGGGGGCGATGTCCAGGTCGATGCCCTTGAGCACCTCCTGGCCATTGAAAGATTTTCTCAGGTTGCGCACGGAGATCATCAGGCGTCCTGCTCGTGACGGTTGACCCGTTGCTCCAGGCGCCCCTGGAAGTAGGCCAGCACGCTGGCCAGCAACCAGTAGATCAGGGCGGCGGCCAGGTACATGGTGAAGATCTCGAAGGTACGCGCGGTGATCAGCTGCGCCTGGCGGAACAGCTCCGGCACCTGGATAGTGGCAGCCAGGGCGGTGTCCTTGACCAGCGAGATGAAGCTATTGCCCAGCGGCGGCAAAGCGGTGCGCGCGGCCTGCGGCAGGATGGCCCGGTACAGGGTCTGCGCGCGACTCATGCTGATGCTGGCGGCCGCCTCCCACTGGCCACGGTCGATGGAGGCGATGGCGGCGCGCAGGATCTCGGCAGTATAGGCCGCCATGTTCAGCGAGAAACCGATCAGCGCCGCCGGCAGCGGGTCGAGCTGGATGCCCAGTTGCGGCAGGCCGTAATAGATCATGAACAGCTGCACCAGCAGCGGGGTTCCGCGAAAAAATGACACATAGACCCGCGCCAGCCACTGTAGCGGCCAATACCCGTACAGCCGCAGCAGGGCCAGGCCGAAGCCCAGCAGCAGGCCAAAGAACATCCCACCCAGGCTCAGCACCACGGTCCACCACGCACCCTTGAGCAGGAAGGGCAGCGAGTCCAGCGCCAGCTGCAGGCTGCTGTCGATCATTGCGTGACGTCAGCCCCGAACCACTTCTCGGAAAGCTCTTTGAGGGTGCCGTCGGCGCGCAGCTTGGCTATGGCTTCATTGATGGCGGCGAGCAGCTGCGGGTTGCCCTTGCGCAGGGCGACGCCGGACTCTTGGCGGGAGAAGGCATCACCGGCCACCGCCAGGCGATCGCCGGTTTTCTCGACCATCTCGAAGGCGGCCAGACGGTCGACCAGGATCACATCGATGCGGCCAACGGCGAGATCCTGGAACTTGGTAGGGTCATCGTCGTAGGTGCGGATATCGGCTTGTGGCACGTTCTCCTTCAGCCATTGCTCGTAGTTGGTACCCAGGCCCACCCCGACCTTCTTGCCGGCTAGGTCAGCCGGACCTTTGATGCTGTCGGCATCGGCCTTGCGGGTGAGCGCCTGGATGCCTGAGACGGTGTAGGGCGTGGAGAAGTCGTACTTCTGCTTGCGCTCCTCGGAGATGGTCACCTGGTTGATGACCACGTCCAGACGTTTGGATTCCAAGGCGGCGAGGATGCCGTCCCACTTGGTCGGCTGGAACGCGGCCTTGACCCCCAGTTCCTCTGCCACGGCATTGGCGAAGTCCACCTCGAAGCCAGTCAACTCACCACTTTCATCCTGGAAGTTGAAAGGCGGGTAGGTGCCTTCCAGGCCCACCTCGAGCGTGCCGTTGGCCTTGACCTCTTCCAGGAGATCGGCCGCGAACGCCGGTGCGAACAGGCTTGAGCCGAGCAGTACGCTCAGGCTGCAGAGCAGGAAATGACGACGCAGAGTGGCAATTTTCATGACAGGCCTCTAGGTGGACGGGAAGGTCATACAACTCTAAGGGCGAAGATTTATTCGAGAAAATAATTAGAAGGCATCAGGACCAGCACAAAAGGAATATGGCGTTATTGATCCAACGCCCATGGATAATAGGCGAACAATGCCGGGGCACCACCAGTGTGCAGGAACAGCAGCGGGCCCTGGCCGGGGAACGCGCCCCGGGCAATGCTGTCGAGCAGGCCGGCAAAGGCCTTGCCGGTGTAGACCGGATCGAGCAGCACGCCTTCCTGTTCGGCGAGCAGGCGGATCGCGGCTAGGGTGCTGGCATTAGGCTCACCATAGCGTGGGGCGAAATACTGGTCCCACAGCTCGATCCGAAGCCCCGCCGGCGCTTCGACTCCGAGCAGCTCGCCGGTGCGTTGCAGTAGGCCTTCGACCTTAGGCCGCTGGGTCGTCTCAGGGCGCGACACGGTGACCCCGACCACCCGGCTACCAGGCCGGGCATATTCCAGTGCAAGAGCCAGACCACTGTGGGTTCCGGCGCTTCCGGACGCGAGCAGCACGGCGGCAAAATCCTCGCCGGTGCCGTGCATCTGCTCGGCCAGCTCAAGGCCGGCGCGCACGTAGCCCAACGCGCCGAGCGCATTGGAGCCGCCGATTGGCACCACGTAGGGCTTGCGCCCCGCACAGCGTAGGCGCTCCGCGGCGGTCTGCAGCAACTCGTCGGCGTTATCCAGGTTGGCGACCGCTTCAGCCTCGCAGCCGAACAGATCGAGCAGCAGGCGGTTGCCATTGCCCAGGTAGTTACCCTCGGTAGTACCCAGTGGATTTTCCAGTAGCGCCAGGCAGCCCAGGCCGAGCTTGGCCGCCAATGCTGCGGTCTGGCGTACATGGTTGGACTGGATGGCTCCGGCGGTGACCAATACCTCGGCGCCCTGGGCGAGGGCGTCGGCGCCAAGATACTCAAGCTTGCGCGCCTTGTTGCCACCGAGGGCCAGCGGGGTGAGGTCGTCGCGCTTGATCCAGATATCCCGACCCAGGTGACGTGATAGGCGCGAAAGATGCTCCAGCGGCGTGGCGGCGTTTATCAGTTCAAGACGAGGGAAGCGGGCGAGGGCGTCGACGAGCATGAAAGCAGACTTCTGCGCAGAGCTGTGTGATCACTGTAGAAAGCAATTCAGAACTGGCGCAAGCCGATGTCCAGCAAAGTATGGCGCTGCGCTTCAGATCCTATGAAGAAGGTCAGGTGGCGAGCCGGTGAAGACGCGCATACATCAAAAAAACTCCGACCCCATCCAGCGAGACTGCAGCGATTTGGTGGATCGGAGAAAAGGCTTCCAAGGAAACGCTGGCGTCGCTTAAGGCGAAGTATGGAACGGATCTGCTTTTGCAGGGTGGTCGCTCGGCGGATCGAAGCCGCCCGAGCCCGGGCACCGTTCAGGACACGTTCGACGCTCTACGCGCTCAGCAGGTCGAGCGCGCCAGGGTATAGTTGGCCGATGCGGCGTCTACAGGGCATGGGGAAAAGGGGAACAGATTATTTTTCCTACTGACGGGTCGGCCAGTTAAATAAATCTGTCCCAATTCTAACCAACC
>NZ_JAMOII010000025.1 GCF_024448985.1 Stutzerimonas stutzeri | reverse complement strand
CCTTAGGACGAAAACGCTGCATTGCTGGGCAATCGCCAAATAAACGTCCCGGCACACCTCAACATGGACAGCGCTGGCTGCCTCAGAGCCTTTTTCGGCAATGATCAGGGGCGCACCCGCTAGAATATGGTGCCTGTCTTCTGGGTAAAGCAGTTCAATAATCCTAGAAACATTAAACTGACTATTTCTCGCACTGATGGGCCTCAATACCTGATGGGCTATTTGATGATTCAGGTGCGCGGTATAGTCTCGATAGGCTTGCTGGGCTTGCGCTGCACTGGCAAAAATTTCCCTGTAACCTTGCGCGTTCAGCCAGTCGATAAAGTATTCAGTAAGTACCATTCGCAATAGGACTGTCTTATCACGCAGACCGGCAAAGGACTCCAGAAGCCTCACAATCAGTTCACGACGGCTTTCAACAAAAGACTCAATCCCTACCGGCGTGCCGCGATCATCCTGAGTTTTTTCATTCTTACCACGCAGCAAGTATGCAAAACTGCCAATATCCAACGGCTTCTTTATCACCTTCGGAGACAGTTTCAAACGCAAGAGCTCAGGCTCGGCAAACTCACGGGTGACTTCACTCAGCGTAATAATTTGCGTATTGCCACGATGCTCGAAGTGCTGACGACTATTCATCGTGCGCAGCCACCTTCAGCACCGCGTAACCGCCATTGAACAACTTGCCCTCCCAAATCTCTTGGGCCATGACCTTTTCGTGAGTCATCTTGAACAATTTTAGGTAGTTCTCTGTCGTTTCCCTGGACTCGTGGTGCATCCGCTTCTGAATAAAGTCAATGTCTTCGCCCGGTTTCAACGCCCCTTCCTGAACCAATACCTGCAAGCGCTGGTAGAGTTGATAGGCAAAGGTCGCTCGCAGCCAGTGATATGAAAAGTCTTTCGGGAATGGGCTAGAGGCTTTTAGGATCAACTTGCGCTTAATCGTTTCCGTTACCTGTCCTGCCTGCGGGGACTTCACAATCGTATAGCGCGGATCGCTTTTGGCCATGTAATAGCAGTTGCCTTGATCGGAGAGAAACAAATACATATTGTCTTCGGCGACCGACAGGCCGGGATGACTGGACTCTAACTGAGCACTGAACTTCTCCCGCCGCTTCTTCATCATCGGGCTTTTGGCAAGCGTGACCAGCTCTTCGGCAAGTTGCTTCGGAACGTACAGGACTTGCGGTTTGTCGTATTTCGTATCAATGCCTGTCCGGGGGCCGGCATGTAATTTATAGGCGCCCTCCCGCTCCAGCTTGTCATCTGTAAAACCCTTCAAATGCTTCAAGCGCATGGTCAGAACGGTTTGCTTTCGGGCACCCGTCATTAGCGAGGCCATCAGGATCAATCGCTCAACCGCAGACCATTCTTTTTCATTGCGAACGGCGGAAAGAAACGCACCCAACTCACGATTAGAAAGCGGCCTAAGATCCTCGCCGTCTTCCCGCACGAACCCCAGCGGCACTGAACTAACCGGCGGTGTGCGCTGCGTTTGACTGCGCTTTTCTGCTTCTACGACCTTGACGCCTTTATATCCCTTCACGATGAACCGTACCTGCTTGATCGTATCGACACGCTTCATGTCGAGATCATGCCAATGCTCGGAAACGTACTTGTAAAAGTGATAGACAACTCCGGTGTATTGATTGATTACCTGATTACTGCGAGTGCCTTCGTTAATCAGGTGGTAGAAGTATTTGTATGTCGGACGAAGCGGAGGCCGAGCACCGGAGAAGTCGAGCCAATCAAGGTTGTTATCCTCACAGAACAACAGGTAATCAATCAGTTTGCTGGCTCGCCGCCGAACATCGTCAGTGCGCCGATTGATCGGAGCCTTGTCACGCATTAGGCTCAGCAGATAATCGTTAGTCTCTTTCCACGGATCTCCATTTGAGTGAAACAGAAACGGGAAATTATATAAATCAGGGTAGTTATCTCCGCCAACTTCACCAACCTGATACACAATTTCAGAGGCGCTCCCTTCCAGCATAATTTTTTTGCGCCTGGCACTTCACTGATGCGCAGACCTGAGAAGGCGTTTCGAAGGGCCGGAAGAAGAACCAGGCGCGCTTCGTGCAGAGGATTTCGATAGGACATGACTCACCCTTAACTTAGATGAGTCGACACTAGCGATTAGGCGTTTACGATGCATCTCAAGTCGCTGCACTTTCTCACCCCGCCGCAGTGGAGTTTAAGGCAGCATTGCAACTGAAGCCGCAGTAGACGCCTTCTACCTCAAAGCAGCCGGTAGCGCGGCTATGCACAAAGAGCTTGAGATGACGAGCAGCAAAGCCCTATCCGGGCGATCACTTCTCAGGCTGTATCCCCGCTCACTCGGATTTTCAGAGGTGATCTGTCAACGATCCATGTTACAGAGGGAGGTCTCTGCGAAAACTGTCAATCACTTCTTGTTAAGCGACTCCACCCATGGGTCCAACTTATGGAATAGCTTGGGGTAGCGGCCCTTCAGATCCTTTTTCACCTCGCTGTAGGTGTTGGCCCAGAAGCTTGCGAGATCCTGCGTCACCTGCACCGGACGGCGCGCCGGGGAAAGCAGGTGCAGCTTCACCGCCTGCCTCCCGCCGGCAATGCGCGGCGTGTCGGCCAATCCGAACAGTTCTTGCAGACGTACCGCCAGCACCGGCGGCGACTCGCTGTAATCCAGCCGTACCCGCGAACCAGAAGGCACGGTGATGGCGACCGGGGCCAGCTCGTCGAGCCGCTGCGGCAACGGCCAGGGCAGCAATGTTGCCAGCATGCTTTTCAGGTCCAGCTGAGCGAAGTGGGCTAGCCGTGAAACCTTGCCCAGATAAGGCAGCAGCCAATCTTCGAGACGGTCGAGCAACGCCGTGTCGCTGACATCCGGCCATTCGCTGGCGCCGCCCGCATCCCGATCGATCTGCCGAAGCAGGGCGATGCGCGCCTGCCATTGGCGAATCTCTGGCGTCCAGGGCAGCAATTCCAGCCCCTTGCGCTGCACCAGCCCGAGCAGGGCTCGACCACGCCCCTCTTCATCCAGCCCCGGCAAGGGTTCACGGCTGAGTACTAGTTCGCCGACCCGCCGCTGCCGTTCGGCGCGCAGCACGCCTTCGCGTTCGTCCCATTCCAGCGCGTCGTGTTGGCTCGCCTGCTCGGCCAGCACCTCGTCGAACAGCGTCGGGTCCAGTGCTGCGGCACGATAGATGCGCTCTTCGCGCTGACCTTGACGGCTGCCCAGTTCGGCGATCACCAACCAAGGCTCCTTCATCAGCGCATCCGGCTCGCCGAACACCGCGCCCCGCCCATTGGCCAGACGGTACTCGCCACCGCCCTCGCGGCGCTGCCGGGCGATTCGGTCGGGATAAGCGAAGGCCAGCAGCGCGCCATGCCAGCGCTGATCATCTACATCAGTCGGAGCATCGCCCGCCGGGCCGCGCAACAGACCGCGAAACTGCCGGGCCAGCTGACGTACCCGCTGCGCGCCGGCATGCCGACCCGCGCTGCCGGCGAGCATTCCGAGGCGGGTGAAGATATCGCTGCCGCCGCGCTGAATGTCGCGCTCTACCAGCAATGCAGCGAGATCGGCCGCCAGCGGACCAAGCCCCAGCGCCTGGCCGCGCAGCAACATATGGGCGATGCGCGGATGCGCCGGCAGTTCGGCCATGGCCTGGCCGTGAGCGGTCAGCTGCCAACCGCCGCGGGCGTTACGGCTGAGCGCGCCGAGGCGCTGCAGCAGATCCTGCGCCTGCGCATAAGCGGCCACAGGCGGCGCGTCCAACCAGCTCAGCTCATCCGGCTCGACGCCCCATCGCGCCAGTTGCAGCGCCACCCCGGCCAGATCGGCCTGGAGGATTTCCGCTTCGCCATAGGCCGCCAGTTGCGCGTGCTGATCTTCGGACCACAGCCGATAGCAGGTCCCTGGCTCCAGACGCCCGGCGCGACCGGCCCGCTGAGTCGCCGAGGCGCGGGAGATGCGACGGGTTTCCAGACGGGTCATGCCGCTGCCGGGATCGAACCGCGGCACCCGCGCCAAGCCGGCATCGACCACCACCCGCACGCCTTCGATGGTCAGGCTGGTTTCGGCGATGTTAGTCGCCAGCACCACCTTGCGCTTGCCGTCCGGCGCCGGTTCGATGGCCGCACGCTGGGCGCTCAGCTCCAGTTCGCCGTGCAGCGGGCACAGCATTACCTCGTCCCGCTCCGCCAGTTGCTCGGCCAGAATATCGTTCACGCGGCGGATTTCGGCCTGTCCCGGCAAGAAGACCAGCACGCTGCCGGGTTCCTCATCCAGCGCTTGCAGGACCGTTTGCACCACTCTTGGCTCGATGCGCTCGCCGGGCTGGAACGGCCGTCCCCAACGCTGAGCGACCGGATACATGCGCCCCTCGCTGCGCACCACCGGCGCATCGTCGAGCAGGCTCGACAGCCGCGCGCCTTCCAGTGTGGCGGACATCAGCAGCAGTTTGAGCGGCTCATCGCGCAGCAGCACGCGCGCATTGAGGGTCAGCGCCAGCGCCAGATCGGCGTCCAGGCTGCGCTCGTGGAATTCATCGAAGATCACCAACCCCACGCCTTCGAGCGCCGGATCGTCCTGCAGTCGGCGCGCCAGAATACCTTCGGTAACCACTTCGATACGGGTATTCGGCCCGACCTTGCTGTCCAGACGGATGCGATAACCGACAGTCTCGCCGACCTTCTCGCCCAGCTCACTGGCCAACCGTTCGGCCGCGGCACGAGCGGCCAGCCGCCGTGGCTCCAGCATCAGGATGGTTTGCCCGGCCAGCCACGGCTCGTCCAACAACGCCAGCGGAACGCGGGTGGTCTTGCCCGCGCCAGGTGGTGCTTCGAGCACCGCTTCGTTACGGATTCGTAGGGCCTGGCGCAGCGCCGGCAGGGCTTGATCGATCGGCAGGGAAATCATGGGCACTCCGCGTGAGGGCGAAGATTGTAAAGGTAAAGAAGGGAAAAGCGCTGGAGACTGGAAAGCTAGACGACAAGGCAACTCGGTCGCCTTTTCCCTCAGCTCCCGCCTCCAATGCAGGACGTGGCGAACGGTCACCCAGGCAAGACAGTCTGATGTCGAGAAAACATCACACGGCCCTTGTATAGTTGCGCCCACTTTTCCGGAGGTCCTTATGCGTACTCGTTCCCGTGTTATCGGCGGCGTGCTGGCCGTCTCCCTGTTCACCCAGCTGACCGCCTGCGGCACGCTGTTCTACCCCGACCGGCGCGGGCAGATCGACGGCAAGATCGACCCGGCCATCGCGATCGCCAATGCCGTCGGCCTGCTGTTCTATGTGATTCCCGGCCTGATCGCCTTCGGCATCGACTTCGCCACCGGCGCGATCTACCTGCCCGACAACGAATATTCGATGGCCCCGGAAAAGCTTCAGGAAGCCATCGGCGCCGACGGCGTTATCGACCAGGCCAGACTCAAGGCCATCATCGAAGCGGAAACCGGCCGCAGCCTGCCGTTGGACGATCCACGGCTGATTCAGCACAACGGCAGCATCGAGCAACTGGCCGCCTTTGGATTGCGTCCCGCAGCCTGATGCAGCACACCAGCGAACGGCGCAAGGGCGTCAGCGCCGAGCACGCGAGGCTGATGCGCCGCGCCACGCGTCTGGCGTTGGCCGTGGCGCTGACGTTGGCGGCAAGCAAGGCGCTGGCCTGGTGGATGAGCGGTTCGGTCAGCCTGCTGGCCGGTCTTACCGATTCGCTGCTGGACGGCGCTGCCTCGCTGCTCAACCTCTTGGCGGTGCACTACTCGCTGCGCCCCGCCGATGACGATCATCGCTACGGGCACGGCAAGGCCGAAGCGCTGGCCGGGCTTGGCCAGGGTGCATTCATTTCGGTGAGCGCGATCCTGGTCTGCGTTCAGGGTGTCGACCGCATGCTGCATCCACAGCCGTTGGGCGCGCCGACCCTCGGCATCGCCGTGATGGTGTTGTCATTGGTGCTGACTGTGGCGCTGCTGGCTTACCAGCGTCATGTGGTGCGCGAAACCGGCTCCACGGCGATCCGCGCCGACTCGCTGCACTACCGATCCGACCTTTTGCTCAACAGCAGCATTCTCGTGGCACTGATCCTCGCCGGGTATGGCTGGGATCGCCTGGATGCGGTCTTCGGCATCGCCATCGCGGTGTACATCTTCTGGAGCGCGCTGAGCATCGTGCGCGAAGCCGGCGCGGTGCTGATGGACACCGAACTGCCGCCGGACGTCAGCGAGGATATGCATCGACTGGCCTGTGCTGTGCCTGGCGTGGTTGGCTGTCATGACCTGCGGACCCGTGTTTCGGGCACCCGCTGGTTCGTGCAGCTGCACCTGGAATTGCCGGGACAGCTGCCGTTGATTGAGGCCCATACACTTTGCGAAGCGGTCGAGTGGGCTATTCAGGACCGCTACCCGCGTGCCGAAGTGCTGGTCCATGCCGACCCGCTTGAAGTAGTAAGACCGCGCCCAGCGTCGGAACCTGCCGGCCACCCATAAAAAAAGACCACGTGGCGAGACGTGGTCTTTTTTCAATACTGCTGAATTCGCTGACCGCGTGTGGCGGGATCTTCGGCAGCGCCTTATGGGCGGTGCTGGCCCGGACCGATGACCTCGATAAGGTCGGCGGTTGGCGCGGCGGGATAAGTACCGCGTCAGTTCTGCCGGGGGCTGAAGTTGGATAAAGCTTACGCCCCGCATGCCGGCAGATGTTTGCGAAGATTGCTCAAATCCATATGTGTTGCGCAATTCTTACGGAGAAGAGCATAGTTCCACGCAATCAAACCACGCGAGCTATTCGAAATGAGCAAACTCGACCGCCATGACCTGCGGATTCTTGCCGAATTGCAGCACGACGCACGCATCTCCAATCAGGACCTGGCCGAGCGTATCGGCTTGTCGCCGTCACCCTGCTCGCGGCGGGTCAAACAGCTCGAGGACGACGGGTACATCGCTCGCCAAGTGGCGCTACTGGATCGCAAAAAGCTCGGCCTGACCCTGACTGCGTACGTATTGATCGGCATGGATCGGCACACGCCGGAGCGCTTCGAACATTTCGAAGGGGTGATCGGCAAATGCGCGCAAGTGCTGGAATGCAGCCTGGTCACCGGGATGGACGCCGATTACCAGCTCAAGGTCGTGGTGCCCGACATGGAGCACTATCAGGCCTTTCTGCTCGGCACGCTGACCCGCATCGAAGGCGTCTCCAGCGTGCGTTCGAGTTTCGTGCTGCGTCAGGTGTCGTCCAGTACTGAACTGCCGCTGGATCACCTGCGCGCCTGAGACCCATTGCCGCGCCGGGCATCGACGCTGCCGGACTTGGCGTATAATCGCCGCCGCCTTGCTATGCCCCCGCGCGCACCACTTATAGAAATAGCGTCTCGCTCGTCGATAAACGTTCGCCGGCTGTCATAGCTGTATCGACTCAGGCCATGTGAAAGCACTGCGCTCGCTACGTTTTCATACAGGCCTAACCAAGCGGAGTAATCGATGGAGCCCGAAGTTTTCGAAAAGTGGATGATGATCGTCCTGGTTGGCGGCCTGATCGCCTTCATGGCGTTCATCATCTGGGACCTGGCCAAGAAATCCAAAGCCGGCCGACTCGGTACGACCATTCTGTTTCTGGGGCTGGGCCTGTGCCTGTTCGCATTCATCGCCAAACCGATCATCGGCTACATCATCGAAGTGACGCAGGGTATTCCGCACTAAGCGTCTGCGCAGCCCTACACACCGACTCTCTGCAACACGACGCGCACCAGGCTTGGCCGCCCAATGACGAACCCCACCCGTCCGCCAGCGTTCTCGACGATTCGTCGGACGATGGCCAGGCCCAGCCCGGTCCCCTCGCTGCCCTGGCGTCCTTTACGAAAGCGCTGAAACATCGCCTCTTGTTCCTCCGGCGGTACGCCATCGCCCTGATCGACAACATCCAAGTGCAGGACCGCACCCTCCGCGCTTAACGTCACCCGTACCTCGCCGATCCCGTGCACCAGTGCGTTTTCCAGCAGGTTGGTCAGAGCCTCACGCAACTGGTCGGCGTTGCCGCGGCATTCCAGATCATCGGTAATATCAACTTCGATAACACGCTGCTGTGCTTCGAATAGTGGCAGCAGAGCCGCCGAGGATTCACGCACTACACGTGAAATATTCGCCCGCTGTGCCGATCCGTTGCAGCATTCCACAGCTGCGCCATCCTGCCGCGCAAGCTCCAGCAATTGCGCTACCAACCTGCGCATCTGACGCATTTCCATACCCAGCGCGGGCCAATCGGGCTGACCACTTTGGTGGGCATCCTGAAGGCGCAAATCAAGCACCGTCAGCGGTGTGCGCAATTCGTGAGCAGCATCGGCGACGAAACGTCGCTCGGCGGCATAGGCCGAAGCGAGCCGGTCGAGCGCATTATTCGCCGCTTCGGCCAGCGGATGGATTTCCTGCGGTAAATCGTCCAGCGCAATGCGCCGCTGGGGCTCATCCGGACCAATCTCACGTGCAAGCACAGCGGCGCGGCGCACCGGGCGCAGCGTCCAGTTAAGAAGCAGGAGGATCAGCGCTACCGACACCAGCCCCAGCGGCAGCATGATCACCATGCTCTGGCGCAGCCGATCCTTTAACAGGTCGTCAAGCATTCCACGCTCGGCAGCGTCATTGCGCGAAACCATCAGAATCGCGCCGTCCTCCAGACGTACCGGGACATTGATCACGGCCCCACCATAAGGGCTCCAGCGCCACCAGCCCGGCTCACGCTCCAACAACGCGGTGCGCAGCCGCCGTGGCCGCTCCAGGTTTTCTGAAAACCACAGCAATTGTCCTTCGGCTGAGTACAGGGTGTAGCCCAGCTCAGCGCCGCCGGAGTTTCGCGGCAGCGCGGTGAAGTCGCTATCGCTGCGCATTCCCTCGCTGATAGCCCGCGCCTGGATTGACAGCACCACGCGGCGCAACTCGTCGCGAGTGCCGTACAGGTGCACGGCAACATTGCCGAAGCCCAGCACGAACACGACTAACAGTGCGATCAGCACCCGCCGATGCAGGCTGCGCCGTTTCGGCATCGTCAGGTTCGTGTCAGGTCTTAATGACATAGTTGTCCTTAATGAGATTTATTAACGTTTGAGAGTTATTCACAGGGAGCTTGCTTTTTCATGTCTGCATTGCGTATGCGCCGCCACTATTTTCTCCAGACCACACTTGCCATGGCCATCGCCGGGGTCGTAGCTCCGTACGCGCCAGCTGATGATTCCAAGGCAGTCGGTCTCAAGGACATCGTTGTCACCGCGGCGGGCTACGAACAGCAATTGATCGACGCGCCAGCTTCGATAACGGTCATTAGCAAGGAACAACTGGAGGGCAAATACTACCGCGACGTAACAGATGCGCTGCAGGACATTCCTGGTGTGTCCATCGAGGGTGGCGCCGGTGGCAAGCTGGAATCCACCTCGATCAACATTCGTGGTTTGGGCGAGGATTACACCCTGTTCCTGGTCAATGGCAGGCCGCTGGGCAGCTCTAGCGAGGCCTACTACAACGGTTTCGGCAGCGCCACCCGGTTCGGCTGGCTGCCACCGATGTCGGCCATCGAACGCATCGAGGTGATCCGCGGCCCGATGTCTTCTCTGTATGGTTCCAGCGCGCTGGCCGGCGTGATCAACATCATCACAAAGAAAGCCACTGCCCGCGAATGGTCAGGCACCGTTAGCTACGACCGACTGTTCCACGAGAATAGCGACGCTGGTCCTGCCAATCAGGCCCGCTACTACCTAAGCGGACCGCTGATACAGGATCATCTGGCGTTGAGCTTGTATGGCTCGCGCAACCATCGTGACGAAGATGAAATCGAGGGTGGCTACGCGGAAAAGACCAGCATTGACAACACCGCGCTGCTCGACATCGTGCTCAACGACATGCACAGCTTCCAGTTCGAAGCCGGCCGTGGCGAAAGCGACAACGAACGCACTGAAAAGAGTGGCGCTACCGGCGAAATGGACAACGTCCGCACTCATTACGGCGTCAGCCACGCGCTGAACTGGGGCAACAGCTTCAGAACCGACACCTTCCTCACCAACGAAAAAGTTGAGATTGAGAACGGCACCGCCTATTCGGAGTATTCGGCCACCATCCTCAACAGCAAGACCGTGCTTCCGTTCGATCGCCACACCATGACTCTGGGCGGCGAGTACAAATGGGAAACCACCGACCACGATGTCGGCCGCTTTTACGGTGCCGACATGGAACTTGAACGCTGGCAGCGCGCACTGTTTGTCGAAGACGAGTTTTACGTCACCGATGCGCTGTCGGTAACCGCAGGGCTGCGTTATGACGAAAACGAGCACTACGGCGAAGAGCTCACCCCGCGTCTGTATGGCGTCTATCGCCTCACCGACGAATTGGTATTGAAGGGTGGCGTCAGCGGTGGCTACAAAACGCCGACCCTGAAACAGGCCGATACCAGCATCGTCGAAAATGCCGGTCGCGGAAGATCCTATGACATGGGCAACTCGGCTTTGAAACCGGAAAACAGCGTCAACTATGAAATGGGTCTGATGTGGGATGCAGCCAACGGTATCCGTTCGGGCGTGACGGTGTTCTATACCGAATTCGAAGACAAGATCGGCAAACGCCTGTTCTGTACCAGCCCCGCTTCGGCACCTGCCTGTACCGTCAATGGCATCGCACCGCGCCAGACAATCAACCAGTACATCAACCAGGACGCTGCCGAACTGCAGGGCGTGGAAACCTTCTTCAACGTACCGCTCACCGCATCGCTGGATCTGAAGACTAACTACACCTACTCCGACAGTGAGATCACCGAGTCGGAGGCTTCCCCGGAAGACGTCGGTAAACCGTTCAACAACCTGCCCAAGCACATGCTCAACGTTGGCCTGGACTGGCGCACCACAGAGACCCTGAAACTCTGGGCGAAAGCACGTTACAAGAGCGAAACCGTATCGGATGAAGATCTGGAGCAGCGCCCGGCTTACACCATGGTCGACCTCGGCGGCCTGTACCGGGTTAGCGAAAACATGGATGTCTATGCCGGCCTGTACAACGTGTTCGACAAGGAAATTTCCAACTCCGACTACGGTAAGACGCTGGATGGCCGTCGGCTCAACGTCGGCGTAGCGCTGAATTTCTAAAGCGGTGTTTACGAAGCGTTCGGCGTCAGCCGGTAACCCAGCCCGCGCAAGGTCTCGATGCTGCTGTCGGCTCCGGCCGCCATCAGCTTGCGTCGCAGTCTCGAGACCAGCGCCTCGATGGCGTTCGGCGTAACAGCCGCGTCAAGCGAATACAGGCGTTCTTCGAGATGATCCTTGATGACTACCCTCGGCGCGCTGCGCAACAGCTCGCCGAGCAGCGCCATTTCTCGCTTGGAAAGGATCAGCGGGCACTGCGCGACCTGCACGCAACGGGAGTCCAAGCAGAGGCTGAGGTTGCCCAGCTGCAGGCTCCGAGCACTCCGCGTACCTGGACGCCGCAGCACCGCGCGCAAACGCGCCTCCAACTCAGCCATTTCGAAGGGCTTGAGCAAATAATCATCGGCACCGGCATCGAGCCCTGCGACTCGGCTTTCCAATGCATCACAGGCGGTGAGGATGATGCACGGCAGGTCGCCGTTGAGTGTCGCAGCGCGGGCGGCGAGCAATGACAGACCGTCCATGTCAGGCAAACCGAGGTCGAGAATCATCGCATCGTAGCGGCTCAGCCCCAGCATCGCCTGTGCCTCACGGCCATGTTCGGCGGCATCAACAACAAAACCGGCCCGCTCCAGATGCTTCACCAGCAACCCACGCAGTACTGAATGATCTTCAACGACAAGCAACTTCATGAGTTTCACCGCGACAGGCTGGCGTCAGGCTACGGTCAGCCAAGCCTGAGATAGTAGATAAGAATCAACCTCAATTGAAATATATTATGATTACCGCGCAATGTTCTAATACTCATCAGACATATTTTCCTTTGGCGACCAGGCAGCACGCATCATGCCGCCGGTAACCAAGCACCTCGCCTGGACGGCCTCTGCTAGCGCACGTCATCGTTTGGTCATCGCATCGCGGGCGATCCTGGCCATTTTTGGTGGCTATGCGTTCGCCGCGCTGGCCACCGCGAGCCTGGCACTTGCACTGCCGTTGCCTAGACCACAGGCGGTCCTCACCGCCACCTTGCTGTCGTTCGTCCTGTACTGCGCCGTGGTGATCTGGGCGTTTGCAGCCGCCAGCGCAGGTCGCGCGTGGTGGGTGACCGTCGCGCTGTGCAGCCTACCGGCAGCACATCTGCTGCTGATCGGAGTTCAGCCATGAAAGCGCTCGGTTTCCGTCAGGCCAACGCCTGGCTGCACACCTGGGTCGGCCTGCTGCTCGGCTGGCTGCTCTACGCAATCTTTCTCACCGGCACACTGAGCTTCTTTCAGGACGAGATCAGCTTCTGGATGCAGCCCGAACAGCACGCCTCGATGGCGCAGCCCGATACCGCTGTTCGGGTGATCGAACAGATGCAGACGCTGGCACCCAACGCCGCCGTGTGGAACATCAATCTACCGTCGGAACGCAACAGCGCGGTACGCGTGCAATGGTTCGAACAAGGCGAGCGCCAAGGCAAAGGGGGCGGCCAGCGCCGTGTCCTCGACGCCACCAGTGCCGAGCCGATCAATGTGCGCGAAACCCGCGGCGGCGGCTTTCTCTACCGCTTCCATTTCGAGCTGTACGGCATGCCGCGCATCGTTGCGCGCTGGATTGTCGGCATCGCCACGCTGGTCATGCTGGTGGCGATCGTCAGTGGCGTGATCACCCACAAGAAAATCTTCAAGGACTTCTTCACCTTTCGCCCGCGTAAGGGGCAGCGTTCCTGGCTGGATGCGCACAACGTAACGGCGGTGCTGGCGCTGCCATTCCACCTGATGATCACCTACAGCGGCCTGCTGTTATTGATGTTCATGCTGATGCCGTGGGGCATCGAGAGCGCCTACCGCGGCGACGCCCAGGCGTTTTTCGCCGAGAGCGGCGGACGCGGCGGTGGCGGGCGCAACGCCGGCAGTGAGGCCGCGCCCGGCAGCGATGTCCAAGTCGCGCCACTGACCGACCTGCGCCCCCTGCTGGAAATCGCTGAGCAACACTGGCCACGCGGTACCGGCAGCGTACAAGTCAGCCAGCCAGGCACCGCCGACGCAGTCATAGAGCTGCGCGAGCATGGTGGTGACAGCCTGATCGACCGAGGCAGCAGCGAGCGCCTGCGCTTCAACGGTGTCACGGGCGAACAGCTGAACGGCCCCGTAAGCGCTCCAATCAGCGGGGCTAACGCAACCTATAACGTACTGACCAGCCTGCACCTGCTGCGCTTCGCCGGTGCACCGCTGCGCTGGGCTTTTTTCGTAAGCGGCCTGCTTGGCACAGCGATGATCGTCACTGGAATGGTGCTATGGGTGAACAAACGCCTGCCCGAGCGGCAGAAGCTTGGCCGCACGCCTTTCGGCCATCGATTGGTGGAAATTCTCAACGTCGCCACGCTTGCCGGCTTGCCCTTGGCGATCGCCGCTTATTTCTGGGCCAATCGACTGTTGCCGGCCGCGCTGAACGGGCGCGTCGAATGGGAAATACGCTGCTTCTTCGCAATTTGGCTAGTCAGCCTGCTGCATGCGCTGTCCCGCCCGCACCGTCGCGCCTGGGTTGAGCAACTGGGTGCCAACGCGGTGCTGTTCGCCGCGTTGCCGCTGTTCGCCCTGCTGTTGCCAAACAGCCATGTACTGAACACGCTCGGCCGTGGGCAATGGTTGGTTGCCGGTGTCGACTTGACGCTCTGGGCGTTCGCTGCGGTGTTTGCCGGCGCAGCCTGGAAGGTCGCCACCCATCGCCCCACCGTGCGAGCGCCACGGCGGAGCGTTGCGTGTACAGATGTGAAGGAGCTCGCAGCATGATCTGGCTGAGCCTGGCGCTGTGCTTCAGCGGCTTCGTCGCGCTGTGCCTGAGCGTCGATCGACATCATGAGCAGATTCTGGGCAAGCGCCCGCCCGCGGCGGTACGCCAGCTCCTGCGTGCCGCCGGCTGGCTGGCTCTGGCGGCGGCTGCCGCGCCCTGCATCAACCCATTCGGTGTCTCGGTCGGTCTGGCGCTATGGACCGCTCTGCTCAGCGTCGCCGCCCTCGCCCAAGTGCTGCTGCTCACTTACGCACCGCGCCTTATCGTTCCGCTGGCGTTCGGCGCGCCGTCGCTCACGCTTCCCCTGCTGCTGTTCTAAAAATGGAGTCGATCATGTTCAAACCCGTTGCGCTGGCGCTATTGCTGGTTCCGTTGTTCACCCAGGCCCATACCTTCCTGGTCAAGCCAGACAGCGTTACAGCCAATCCCGGCGAGCCGCTGCAATTCTCGGTGCTGATGACCGAAAAACTCTTTCAGGGCGAGCGCCTGCTTGATCCTCGGCAGGTGGAGGTGCAGCTGCTGCAGGACGGTAAAACGACGCCGCTGAAACTTGAAGCCGACGAGGCCGCCAAGGCTCTGCGTGGTGAAGCCGCCGCGCCGAAAGATAATGCACTGCTTGTGGCGCGAGCCGCGCCCCGCTATCGCCCAATCGACAAGAAGGAAAAGACTGACGACCCGGCGAAAATGTTGCGAATCGAAAGTTTCTCCAAGGCATTGGTCAATCCGAACGGTGACGGTGACGCCTTTCGCGCGCGCAGCGGTGATCGCCTGGAGCTGATCGCGCTGGACAATCCCAACAGCCTAAGTACCGGCAAGGCATTGCGCGTTCAGGTGCTTTTCGACGGCGAGCCGCTGGCGGGCAAAGTGCAAGCGCTGAGCCCAGGCCGCGAGCGCATCGTCGCTAATACCGATGCCGAGGGTATCGCCAGTCTGGAATTGCCGACCGCCGGCGTCTGGGTCGTGCGCAGCAGCCACCACAGTGACGAAGCAGACGCGCGCAGCGCCCGCTACGAAGCAAGCGCCAATCTGGTTTTCGCGATCGATTGAGTGATAAGCCCGTTCAGTTCAGCTGAGCGGGCACCTCACGCCATTCGCCTGGCTGCAGCCCATCCAAAGTCCAGTGACCAACCCTGACCCGCACCAGCCGAAGCGTTGGCAGCCCCACCGCTGCGGTCATTCGCCTAACCTGACGATTGCGTCCCTCACGAATTACCAATTCCAGCCAGCAAGTCGGCACGCTTTTGCGAAAGCGCACCGGCGGATTGCGCGGCCACAGCGATGGCTCATCAATGGCGCGGGCTTCAGCTGGCAGCGTCATGCCGTCGTTGAGTTCGACCCCTGCGCACAGGCGCTGCAATTGCTCGTCCGTCACCTCGCCTTCGACCTGCACCCAGTAGGTTTTTGCCAGTTTGTGCCTGGGATCGGCGATCCGCGCCTGCAATTGCCCGTCATTGGTCAGCAGCAACAGGCCCTCACTGTCCCGATCCAGGCGGCCGGCGGGATAGACGCCCGCTACTGGCACGAAATCCTTAAGCGTGGCGCGTCCATCGGAATCGTTGAACTGGGTAAGCACGTCGAAGGGTTTGTTCAGTAGCAACAGGCGCGGCTCGGCCGGCGGCACCTTGGCCACGCGGCGGGGCTTGCCGGCCGGGCGCTGCGGGCGCGGAGTGGAAGGGCGGGGCATGACAAGTGGCTCCAGGTCGGGGCGGCCATGCTAGGGCGGCGATCCCGACCTCGCAAGCTATCGTCCAGTAGCTCGCGGCGCGCCATGACGAAAGCCAGCCCAGCGTCTATCGGTCAGCGGCTCATACCGGCCAGCCGCTGCGATATCGCCTGCATGCCCTGGCCGAGTTCGCGCAGCGTCGCCGCATCACGGGCCCCTTCTTCGCTTGCGGTGTGAATGCGCACAGCCAGCTCGTTGATTTCCTGGGCGACATGACTCTGCTCCTGCGCCGCCACGGCAATCTGCTGCGCCCGCTGGACGATGCCATCGAAGCTGCTCACCGTGTTGCCCAGCGTACCGGCCACACCGTCAGCCTGCCGTACCGCTTCATCGGTGCGTTGGGCGCCGGCCTGCATGGTCGAAACCGCCTGGGCCGAGGCCTGACGCAACTGGGTGATCATCTGTTGAATTTCATCGGTGAACTCTGCGCGCGTCCCGCCAGGGTCCGCACCTCGTCGGCCACGACCGCGAATCCGCGTCCCTGCTCGCCGGCACGCGCCGCCTCGATCGCCGCATTGAGCGCCAGCAGATTGGTCTGTTCCGAAATGGATTTAATGACGTCCAGCACCCCGCCAACGCGCTCGATATCCTCGCCGAGCTGGGTGATGGCCGAGGCGGCATCGGATATATCGCCAGCCAGCCCGACGATCACTTCGCTGTTGCGCTGCACTTGACCCTGCCCCTGCTCGGCTTCGGCAAGTGACTGGCGAGCGGTGTCGGAACAGTCGGTTGTGTTCTGCGCAACCTCGGCCGCGCTGGCTGACATCTCGGTTATCGCGGTCGCCAGCAAAGTGTTGTCCTGTCGCTGGGCTTCGGCACGATCGGCCAGCCCAACGGAAAGACGGGCCAGTTCGTCGGCCTGCCGCTCCAGGCTTGCCGATTCCTCGCCGATGCGGCGCAGCATGTCACGCAGCGAACCGGCGTAATGATTGACGGCGCCGCGCAGCGCCCCGAGTTCGTCGGCGCGGTGAATCTCCAGCTGAGCACCGTCATGCCCACCGCCCTGCCCCAGCCGCTCGATCTGTCCGGTGGTTTCCTCGAGCTGTGCCAACAGACGCTTGCCTGCCAGCCAGGCGATGCCAAGCAGCAACGCCAGCAGCGGCAACAGAAGCAGCAGGATTTGTTGCGTCAGCTCGTCGGCAAGGCCGGTCACGTTCGCCTCCGGCGTAACCAAGCCAACGCGCCACCCCGTGCCGTCCATGGTTTCCAGCGTCACGTAAGCCGCGCCGTCGACCAGGCCGTCGTGCTCCAGGAACAGCACGGCATCTTCCGCGCCGCGAGCGGCAACGGCGTCGGCGACTGGTTTGAGCCAGGATTGCTCACGCACCAGATCGGCCATGGCCGGCAACCCACCGTTGCCCTTGGCGCCCGGAAAAAACAGCAGATTACCAGCCTGATCGACCACAAAGGCGTAGCCGCCGGTCACGCCGCCGTTCGCCTCGAGGAAGCGGGCCAAGCCATCGAGCTTGAGATCGAGGGTCGCAACGCCGGCAAACGCGCCGTCACGAGTGTAGGGCACGCTGCAGGTAGTCATCGCCACGCCGCTGACCGCGTCCTGATAGCCGTCCGACCAGACGCAACGTCCCGGCGCCGCCGCGCGAGCCCCGCTGTACCAGGATTCGGCATGGTAGGCGGACGTCTGCGCCGCGTTGTATTCCTCCGAATAATCCAGCCCGCCGCTGGCGTTGCGCGCCCAGAAGAAGCTGCGCCGCTCGATGCCAGGCGTGAATGCATTCGGTTCCGGCCACAGCCCGCCGCCAGCGATAGCGGCGTCGCCCTGGCTATCGATCAGGTTGGGCAGGGTCGACAGCACTAACGCTTCGTCATTGGGCATCCTTTCAGCCAGATGCGCCATGGCGGCGGTGGTGCCTTCGATGCGGCTGAGCTGCAGCGCAAGCTGACGGGCCAATGCGCTGGCCGACTGCTCAGCGGCGGCGGTTCCCGTGGCCACCAGCCTCGGTTTGCCACCCAGGGTCATGACCCCGAAGATAGCCAGAGCGGTAAGCACCAGAAGAACCAGAACGCCCAGCGTCATGCGTGGCGCGATCCGGGTAGGCAGGAGAGACATGCTACAAACTCCATCACCAAGGGACTGCGTCACCATGGAACTGGGTTATGTAGCATTACGGCCGCCCGCCCCGCACATTGAGCGCCCCATGGCTGGAAACGACGAGCGGCAGCACGATCGAACCGTGCTCGATCGGAAAAACGATAGGCGTTTTGGTTCGATCGAAAGGGCCGAGATGGCACCCGAGCGGCTGCCCAGCATCAACCAATCCCGCGAGAACGAGTCAATGACTGTTGCGGCCATCGCCGCCATCACTCAGAACTGCTTTGAAGGATTTCAACGTGCAGATACGTGACGCCCTGGACGCCGACCTCGACGGCATCCTGCAGATATACAACGACGCGGTGCAGAACAGCACAGCGATCTGGAACGACCGGACCGTCGACCTCGCCAATCGCCGCGCCTGGCTGGCCGAACGCCATGAACAGCGCTATCCGGTATTGGTTGCCGTCGACGACGAGCAGCGGGTCGCAGGTTACGCATCTTTCGGCCCTTGGCGCCCGCACGATGGTTTCCGCCACACGGTGGAAAATTCGGTCTACGTGGGTCCCGGTCAGCGTGGTAGCGGCATCGGGCGCAGCCTGATGCAGGCGCTGATCCAGCGCGCCCGGCAGTTGGACAAGCATGTAATGGTCGCGGCCATCGAGAGCGAGAACCGCGCCTCGATTCATATGCACCAGCAACTGGGCTTCATCCACGTCGGGCAGATGCGACAGGTCGGTTGCAAGTTCGGCCGCTGGTTGGATCTGACGGTCATGCAGCTGACGCTGCACAGGGCAGCCAACCCGTGATACTCAAGGTCAGGCGAGTGACTTCGGGCTCAATGTCACCCGGCTCGAATAAACCCTACGACTAGGTAGAGCGGAACGCCAAAGCTTTCCCCCTCGAACCCGCGGCATTCCGCCGGCCTGTCAGTATCTGCAGACGCTTCCACTGCCTCAACGCAGCTGGCTGTCTTTACTGCCGCGGCGGTTATAGCCGGTGTATGCGGCTTCTCGCTTGTCCTGTTCGGACTGGCACTTCACGCACAACCGTACGCCAGGGACCGCTTGCCGCCGCGCCTCGGGAATCTTGGCGTCGCACTCTTCACAATGCGTCAGGCTTTCGCCCCGCCCCAATTTGCTGCGTGCGCGCTGAACGGCGTCCTCGATCGTGCTGTCGATCTGGTCCTGCACCGCGCCTTCGTTCGCCCAACCGGTGGCCATCGCAACCTCCTGCCTGTTCGAGCAGAGCAATCACTGTTCAAGTTTGAACCGCCGCAGCGTCAGCGGTTCAGCCCACACAAGCTGTGTCATTGTCCGCCATTTCCTCGGCACCGCCTGTCGTTTGCTTGGCGTCAAAACGACGAGCGGGGCTTGAGCCACGAGCATATGCACTAACCTTTCCAGCCGATCGACGGCCAAGCCGAACCCCGCAGCTGCTCTGCTAATGCGCTTTATGTACGTACGGCTGGCACAACTATCCACCAGCGAAACGGTGTATGAACAAAAATACCCTGATGGCCCTGACGCTCGCTCTGAGCGGATGCGCCAGTCAACCGGACGTCGTCGAACACGAGGTTGGCCAGTTCGATCTCAAGCTCGGCACGACCCCAACCCGGAGCATGGCGCAAGGCCTGGTCAACCCGACCGCCGCCAGTACCTTTCGCGGCGGGCTGGACCTTACTCATGCCGGTGGCGTGTACGTGGGGCATTGGGCGCCAAGCATGGGCATTCTTGACGGCAAACCATTGGAGTTGAATAGCTATGTCGGCTATGCCCAGCCCTATATCGACGAGACGCCCGGCTTCGAGCTCGGCGTGATTCGCTACAGCTTTCCCGAACTTGAAAACCACGATCGCCACGAGTACTACGCGGGCATCAATCTGGCCGGCAGCCGCCTGGGAGGCGCGTTACGCAGCGCGCCAGGGCGCACCGACGGGACGTTATTCCTGGAGCTAGGATCGGTCCGGCCGTTCGATGTCGGGGTTCGGCTGAAATACGCCAGCCACTCGATGGACAGCCCTATGTATCACCCCGGCGGCAGCGTGCGGGTGTTCAACGATTGGTCGCTGAACCTGTCCCGCCCGCTGCTCGGCATGCATATGGATCTGTCCTACACCGACTCCAGCCTGCGGGGCGAGCAGTGCGGCGTGTATTCGGGGCTGAACGCGCACTGCGAGAGCTATTTCATGTTCAAGGCCGAGCGTCAGCTGTTCTGAGCGAGCCCGGCGGTCTGCGCTAGCGAAAGCGTCTTTGCGCATGCAGCACCGCCAGCAGAAATACCGCAGCCGCGAAGCCGTACAGCAGCGCTAGATTTCCATGCTGAAACAGCCAGGACCCCAGCACCGGCCCGGTGGCCATGCCCATGAAACGAAAGAAATTGTAGCTGCCAACGGCGGTGGCGCGATTACTCGGGTAGAGATCCATCAGCAGGCTGGTCTGCACAGGCAGCGACAGGCCGAGAAACAACCCGAAGGCGCTCACCGCCACGACAAGCGCCGAGAGCGACCACTGCGCAACGGCGAGAAACAGCAGCACACTGAGGGCATTCAACCCGGCCGTCACCAGCAACGTCGGGCGTGCCCGCCAGCGTCCCAGCAGCCGACCGCCAGCGAAGCTGCCGATCACCACGGCAATCGACAGCGGCAGGAAGACCAAGCCCTTTTCGCTGGCGCTAAGGCCGTAGCTCGTGTCCAGCACACGCGGCATGAACACCAGGTAGTTATAGAAGGCATAGTACTGCACGAAACTCAGCAGCATGATCGCCAGCCCCTGATGGTTGCGCAGCACATCCAGATAGTCGGCGGGATGGAAAGCCTTGGGCGTGGTCCCGGCGGGGCGCGTTTCCTGAAGCCAGATGGCATTGGTCAGCAATGCGGCGGCGCCGACTATCGCCAACAGCAGAAACACGTAATGGAAGTCCAGGTGCTCGCCGACGAAGCCGCCGACTACCGGCCCTACCACCGGCCCCAACGCCACCATCATCTGAAACGAGCCCATCGCCCGGCCACGCTCCGCCCCTTCGAAACGATCGCCAATCACCGTGACCGCCACCACCGCACCGGCGGCGATACCCACCGCCTGCAGCGCTCGAAACACCAGCAGCGTCTCGATATTCGGCGCCAGAAAGCAGCCCAGCGAAGCGCCGACATAGATCGCCAACCCCGCCAGCAGCGTGCGCTTGCGACCTCGACGGTCGACCAGCGGGCCGTAGACGATCTGCATGAACGCCAGCACGAAGGTGAAAATCGAGATGCTGAGATTGATCATCAGCGGCGTGGTCGCCAGCGCCGCTCCCAGCTCCGGCAGAATCGGCGCGTAGACGGTCTGGGTGAACGGCCCGAGGAACGCGGCGAAAGCCACCATGAAGGTCAGCAGGCGTGGGCTCATTGGATTCCCCGATCGATGAAAGAGCCGGCGCAGCAGTTATTCCTTGACCTGCATGAAGTCTTCGGCCCAGGCCATGTATTCGTCGGCGGTCGAGTATTTGACCGAGAGCTGCGATGCGTTGAGGTCCGATGCGTCGATCTGACGTTGTTCGCGCAGGCAGTCGTAGGTCGCTTTGATCGCGGCGAAGTAGGCGGCGTGTCCGTTGACCACGATGCGCACGCCGAGCGCAGCCAGCCGCTCGTTGTCACGCAGGCGTGGGTTGCCATAGGCCACCAGCATCAACGGCACGCTAAGTTTTTCGGCGACCTGCTCGAGCTGCTCGAAATCCTCAATGCCGACCAGGCAGATGCCATCGGCACCCGCCGCCTCGTAGGCCTGGACCCGGGCGATCACCTCTTCCAGGCCGATCACGCCGGCATTGGTGCGGGCAATGATGGCGAGCGCGGGGTCAATACGCGCTTCGAGCGCTGCCTTAATCTTGCCGACCGCTTCGAACATACCAATCAGGTCCGTGGACTTGCGGCCGAATTTGGCCGGCAGCAGGGTGTCTTCGATGGTCAGCGCGGCGATTCCGGCGCGCTCCAGTTCCACCACCGTGCGCATCACGTTGAGCGCGTTGCCGTAGCCGTGATCGGCATCGGCGATGATCGGCAGGCGCGACACGCGGCCGATACGCGTGGCCTGCTCGACGAATTCGCTCAGGGTGATCAACGCGAAATCCGGTGCCGCCAACACCTGCAGCGAGGCGACCGAGCCGCCGAGAATGCCTACTTCGAATTCGAGGTCGGCAGCGATGCGCGCCGACATCGGGTCGAACACCGAAGCGGTGTGATAGCAGCGGTCGGATGCCAGCAGTTGGCGGAATTCGTTGCGCAAGGTGTGATGTGAAATTCTTTGCATGATTTTTCCTGAATAAAGCACGCAAGGGTCGAGTCGCCCTTGTTGGTCGATGCTGGAGCGACGCGGACGGCCCGACGGCACATCCGCGGTGTAATCAGAGCCGGGGACGCGGTGCGCGCCCCTGCACCCAGGCCATGCATAGGCCGCTGGCAATGATGATAGCCATGCCCAGGATCGCGCCGAGATCCGGCACGTGGCCGAAGGCGAAGAAGCCCACGACACCGGCGAAGATGATCTGCGCATAGGTAAAGGGGGCCAGGGTCGCCGCGCTGGCGAAACGGAACGCATTGGTCAGTAGAAGATGGCCGCTCATCGCCATGGCGCCAAGTGCCGCCATCAGCAAAGCGTCGTGCAGCGTCGGTGTCTGCCAGTTGAAAATCACCAGCACGCTCATCACCAAACTACCGACCACACTGGTGAGGAAGTTGCTGGTCACTGGGTGGTCGGTAGCGCTGAGCCGACGCGTCACCAGCTGGTAGAGCGTGAAACTGACCGCCGCGCCGAACGGCAGCAGGATCGCTGGAGTGAACAGCGCCCCGCCTGGCCTCACGATGATCATCACCCCGATCAGCCCGCAACCCACCGCCAGCCACTGGCTGCGGCTGACGTGTTCGCCCAGCAACGCAGAGGCGACAGTCACCAGCAACGGCGTCAGAAAGATCACCGCCGTGGCCTCGGCCAGCGGGATGAAACTCAGGCCGCTGATGAACAGCATGCTCACGCTCACCAGACTCAAGCCACGGCATAGCTGCAATCCGGGCCGCAGCGTATGGAACACGCGGCGCCCCATGCGCGGCGCGAACAGCGCGGCCATCAATACCGTCTGCGCCATGTAGCGCGCCCAGATGACCAGGAACACCGGATAAATCAGCGTCAGGTGCTTGGACAGCCCGTCGTGCGAGGCAAGAACCAGGCACGAGATGAGAATGAGCAGGACGCCGAGCAACGGCTGGTGTGAATTGTTCAAGGAGAAAAACCAGAGGGATAGCTAGCTAACTAACGATGCATTATGCCCGCAAAACGCGAGGCCGTCAGTCGCGACTTGGCATCCTCCGACCGCCTGCGCTGGCGCCATTCGAGACGGCGGCGACAACGCTATCGGCAGGTGCGGCATCGCGCCGCCACGCCCCTCGTCGCCTGGCTCACCCTTGCGCCGCCGATCGCGTATGATCGCCGGCCCGTTGCAGGCCACACAGCCGGCCCGAGTCCGTTCGAGTAGCCCAGATGTTCAAGTTGAGAGCGATGCAGGCGCGCGATATTCCTGCCGTGATGTCGATTCAGGAAGAATCCTATGCTGCCGAAGTCCTTGAAGACGAAGCGGTGATCCGCACCCGCCTTGCCGCGTGCCCGCAACTGGCCTGGGTCGCCGAAGATACCCTTGGCCTCTGCGCCTACCTCTTCGCCTATCATTCGCGGGTTGGCAAGGTGACGCCGCTGGACGGCGAATTCCAGTCCCACGCCGAAGCCGATTGCCTCTATCTGCACGACCTCGCCGTAGCCCGTCGCGCCAGCGGTCGTGGCATCGGCCCGGCGCTGGTGCAGAAGAATTTGGAACAGGCCCGAACTCAGCAGCTGCGTTATTCGGCGCTGGTTTCGGTACAGGATTCAGAAGCGTTCTGGGCGCGCCTCGGCTACGCCGCGCATGACGAACTGGATCAGCCGCAGGCCAGCAATCTGGCCAGCTACCAGATCCCGGCCGTGTACATGGTGCGCGCACTGCATTGAGCGAAGCGGCAAGCTTCAAAGAAGCCCGAACTGACTTCGCAACGCTGTCACTTAATCATGTTTGCTCCGAGAGCCTCCTAAGAAGAAGCAGGTGCACACCCGCTCCAGTGGGAGGCGCGACCTCGCGGCGAATAGGCCGCAGGCCTACCGAAACGAAGGCGTGCCTGAGCTGATGGCGCCTGCGAACAGCATTGCGGGCTAACCTCCGGCTTTTCCTTGCAGCTTGCCGCTGCCCCTACCGGAACGGCGGCTCGTCGAAGCTGCGCAGCTTGCGCGAGTGCAGCGAGTTGAGCTGATTACGAAGCAGATCGAGCGCGGCGATGCCGATTTTCAGGTGCTGGGTCACGGCGCGCTCATAGAAGGCATTGGCCGAGCCCGGCAACTTGATTTCACTGTGCAGCGGCTTGTCCGATACGCATAGCAACGTCCCGTAAGGCACACGCAGGCGATAGCCCTGAGCGGCGATGGTGCCGCTTTCCATATCCACCGCCACGGCTCGCGACAGATTGATCAGCGGCCGTTCCTGCGCCCAGCGCAGCTCCCAATTGCGGTCGTCGTAAGTCAGCACGGTGCCGGTGCGCAAACGCCGCTTCAGCGCCTCGCCTTTATCGCCGGTGACCTGCGCGGCGGCCTCCTGCAACGCCTGCTGCACCTCGGCCAATGCCGGCAGCGGAATATGAGGCGGCAGCACCCGGTCGAGGATGCCATCGCGACGCATATAGGCGTGAGCCAGCACGTAGTCACCGATCGATTGTGACTGCCGCAGGCCGCCGCAATGACCGATCATTAGCCAGCAATGGGGGCGCAGCACAGCCAGGTGATCGGTGATGTTCTTGGCGTTCGAAGGCCCGACGCCGATGTTGACCAGGGTGACGCCGTCGCCATCCTCGGCGATCAGGTGGTAGGCCGGCATCTGATAGCGGTGCCAGAGCACGCCGCCGATGATCGCCTGGGCCTCGCCCTCCTCCATACCACGTTCGATGATGGTGTTTCCCGGCAGCACCATGCGCACGAAACGGGTGTCGTCGCGCAGCATGTCGAGGCCATGGCGGATGAACTGATCGACGTAACGGTGATAGTTGGTCAGCAAGATCCACGGCTGCACATGCCGCCAGTCGCTGCCGGTGTAATGCACCAGCCGGCGCAGCGAGAAATCCATTCGCGCACCGTCGAACAGGGCCAGCGGAAAGGGGTCGGCGTGCTCCCAGTCGTAGAGCCCGTCGGCAATATCGTCGGTGGCGGCAGACAAGTCGGTGCTGGGAAACACCCGCGCCAGCTCAGCTGCGGTCACACCGGAGCCGGCCAGCTCGTCGCCCTGCTCGATTACATAGGGATAAGGAATGTTGCGGTCGCTGATCCCGACTTCCACCTTCACGCCAAAGTCATGCATCAACGGCTGCAGCTGATCGAGCAGATAACTGCGAAACGCCGCCGGATGAGTCACCGTAACGCTGTAGACGCCCGGCGCCTGCACCTTGGCATAGGCGCGGGTCGAAGCCGGAACTTCGCCATGGCATTCGTAGGTCAAGCGCAGTTCGGGATAGCGAAACGACGCACGCTCGGATGCACTCGGCTCGCTGCGGCTGGCCACGTAACGCTTCAGCGCCTGGTTCAGCGCCGTAGTGGCGCCGTGATGCAGCTCGGCAAGGTGGTCCACGGCCTCTTCAGCGCTGGTGGCAATGGCGAAACCTTCGGAAATGTCATTCATATCAGAGCCCTTGCTTTTTGCTTTCGCTCATCTTGCCTCGTTTTGATTGCGAAGGCATGGCTAGAAAAGCGATTCCATGACCAATGAAACCTAGCGGTACGCTAAGTAGCTAGAGACAATGTCCAGCACCCGAACATGGGCGGCACGACCGCTGCGCAGCCCATGTGCGCACAAACATTCTGCAATTGTGCATGCATCATCGCTGCACCCGGTACGACGGAACCCCCCAGGCATGGCCATCAAGAAATCCGAACTCTATTCATCCCTCTGGGCATCATGCGACGAGCTGCGTGGCGGCATGGATGCCAGCCAGTACAAGGATTACGTACTGGTACTGCTGTTCATCAAGTACATCAGCGACAAGTACGCCGGCCAGCCTTTCGCCCCCATCACCATCCCGGCGGGTGCGAGCTTTGCCGATATGGTGGCGCTCAAGGGCAAGAGCGATATCGGCGACCAGATCAACAAGAAGATCATTGCGCCACTGGCCGAGGCCAACAAACTCGCTGATTTGCCGGACTTCAATGATGCCAACAAGCTCGGTACCGGCAAGGAGATGGTCGAGCGCCTCACCAACCTGATCGCCATCTTCGAGAACCCTGCGCTGGATTTCTCGAAGAACCGCGCCGAGCATGACGACATTCTCGGCGACGCCTACGAGTTCCTGATGCAACACTTCGCCAAGGATTCGGGCAAGAGCAAGGGGCAGTTCTACACTCCGTCCGAAGTCAGCCGCGTGGTCGCCAGCATCATCGGTATCGGTGCCGCGCAGACCAGCGCCGAGACCAGCGTGTATGACCCGACCTGCGGGTCTGGCTCGCTATTGCTCAAGGTCGCCGATGAGGCCGGTACGCCGGTCTCGCTTTACGGCCAGGAGAAGGATTCGGCCACCAGCAGCCTGGCGCGCATGAACATGATCCTGCACAACAACCCCACCGCGCTGATCGCCCAAGGCAACACCCTGACCGACCCCAGGTTCACGGTGAGTGCGGGTGGGCATGATCTGCTCAAGACCTTCGATTACGTGGTGGCCAATCCACCCTTCTCCGACAAGCGCTGGAGCACCGGTCTCGATCCGCAGAATGACCCGCACGGGCGCTTCGAGACATTCGGCGCACCGCCGGCCAAGCAGGGTGACTACGCCTACCTGCTGCACATCATCCGTTCGCTGAAAAGCACCGGCACCGCTGCGTGCATCCTGCCCCACGGCGTGCTGTTTCGCGGCAACGCCGAGGCCGAGATTCGCCGCAACCTGATCCGCCACGGCTATATCAAGGGCATCATCGGCCTGCCTGCCAACCTGTTCTACGGCACCGGCATCCCGGCCTGCATCATCGTTATCGACAAGGCTAACGCGGCTGGGCGCAAGGGTATCTTCATGCTCGACGCCAGCGCCGGCTTCATCAAGGACGGCCCCAAGAACCGTCTGCGCGAGCAAGACGTTCACCGCATCGTCGACGCCTTCACCCGCCAGGACGACAGCGAGCCGTCCTATGCGCGCATGGTGGGCTATGAAGAAATCGAGAAGAACGACTTCAACCTGAACCTGCCGCGCTATATCGACAGCAGCCAGGCCGAGGACCGCCAGGATATCGAAGGCCATCTGAGGGGCGGCATTCCCGCCGCCGATATCGAGGCGCTGGATAGCTACTGGGCGGTGTGCCCGCAGCTGAAAACAGCGCTATTCAACGCCAACCGCCCCGGTTACTTCGACCTGGCTGTGGACAAGGCGGCGATCAAGACCGCCATTTACGGGCACCCCGAGTTCGCCTGTTTCATCGGCGGCATGGCCGAGCATTTCGCTACGTGGCGCCAGCTGACAGCAGAAAAGCTCAAGGCGATGCAGCCGGGCTTTCATCCCAAGCAACTGATCCATGAAGTCGCTGAAAGCCTGCTGCAGCACTTTCGAGGCAAGCCGCTGATCAACGCCTACGATGTGTACCAGCATCTGCTGGACTACTGGGCCGACGTCATGCAGGACGATGCTTACCTGATTGCCGCCGACGGCTGGAAGGCTGAAACCTACCGCATCATCGAAAAAGACAAGAAGGGCAAGGAAAAGGACAAGGGCTGGGCCTGCGACCTGCTGCCTAAACACCTGATCGTCGCCCGCTATTTCGCGGCCGAACAGACCGCCATCGACCAGACCAGCGCCGACCTGGAAGCCGCCAGCGCCGCCCTGGCCGAGCTGGAGGAAGAACACAGCGGCGAAGATGCGGCATTCGCTGACTTCGATAAAGTCAACGCCGCCGTAAAAGCGCGCATCAAGGAAATCGGTAAGGACGCCGATGCGACCGAGGAGCTGGCCGTGCTCAAGCAATGGCAAGCGCTGGCCGTCAGCGAAACTGCGTTAAAAAAACAGCTCAGAGAGCTGGAGGCCGAACTGGATGACAAGGCCTATAAGCAGTATCCGAAACTGAGCGAAGACGAAATCAAAACCCTGGCGGTGGACGCCAAATGGCTGGCCGCTCTGCAAACCGCCGCCAGCGGTGAGATGGATCGCGTCAGCCAGACCCTGACCCGGCGCGTGAAAGAGCTGGCCGAGCGCTACGAAACGCCCTTACCGCAATTGACGCAGCGTGTCAGCGAGCTGGAAGCCAAGGTGGCGGCGCATCTGCAGAAGATGGGGTTTGTATGGAGCTGAAGCCGGGATATAAGCAGACGGGGGTGGGGGTAATTCCGGAGGATTGGGATACACCTTTCCTTGGAGATATTGTTTCTTCCATGCAATTAGGTGGAAATTACAAAAACGATGAGCGCCAGACAGATTGGCCGCTTATTAAAATGGGCAACCTTGGGCGAGGCGAAATTAAACTCAATCGAGTTGAGTTCATTAACTCCGCGCAAACACCCGCCGCGCGCGATTTATTGAAAAAAGGCGACATTCTCTTCAATACAAGAAACACTTTAGATTTGGTCGGAAAGGTTTCAATATGGCGGAGCGAGCTTCCCGAGGCCTACTTCAACTCCAATATTGCGAGGATAGAATTCGATCAGAGGCGAGTCGCGTCCAAGCGCTATATTAATTATGCGCTTAATACGCCGTTTTTTATCTCCACGTTGCGCGGCATTGCAACTGGAACAACAAGCGTTGCTGCAATATATGGTCGTGATTTAGTAAAGCTGCATATTCCTCTTCCTTCTCCAACAGAACAACGAGCCATCGCCAAAGCCCTGTGCGATGCGGATGCGCTGATCGAATCGCTGGAGCAACTGCTGACCAAAAAGCGCCAGATCAAGCAAGGTGCGATGCAGGAACTGCTTACGGGCGAGCGTCGGCTGCCGGGCTTTAGTGGGGAATGGATGGATAGTTCACTTCTTGAGCTTGCAGGCGGACGTAAGGATCTTTTTGATGACGGCGATTGGATTGAGTCTGAACATATTACTTCAGACGGCATTCGTCTCGTTCAGACTGGAAATATCGGCATTGGCAAATATCTCGATAAACCCGAGAGGAAATATATTTACGAAACTTCATTTGCTTCCTTGCGTTGCAAGGAAGTAGTTGAAGGCGATTTACTCATCTGCCGATTGGCGGAGCCAGCTGGCCGCGCCTGCCTTCTTCCCAATATCGGGGAAGAGAAAATAGTGACATCAGTTGATGTCACTATTTTCCGCCCACCGCAAAGCGCTGTTGATCGAGCGTTCTTAGTAAATCTTCTTTCGATGCCCTGCTGGTTCCAAGCTGTTAGTGATAGAAGCGGAGGCACTACTCATAAGCGCATATCACGCGGTGCGCTCGGGCGTATACGAATCAAGCTTCCAGCGCTTAATGAGCAATCTGCCATCGCCTCGGTTCTCTCCGCAATGGACAACGAAATCACCTCCCTCGAAACCCAACTCCAAAAAGCCCGCCTTATCAAACAGGGCATGATGCAGGAACTTCTCACAGGAAGGATTCGATTGGTATGAGCGAACACCAGCAGCGGGAATGGAAGGCCGGATGGCGCGACGAATATCTGAAATGGATATGCGGTTTCGCCAATGCTGAAGGCGGCGTGCTGGAGATCGGCCGCAGCGATGACGGCGCACCGGTCGGCGTGGCTGATGCGGCACGGCTGCTGGAGGAAATCCCCAACAAGGTGCGCGACGTGCTGGGCATCATGTTGGATGTGAACCTGCGCGAAGAAGCAGGCAAGGCGCTGCTGGAAATCGTCGTGCCGGCCTACCCCAGTCCGGTCAGCTACAAGGGCGAATACCACTACCGCAGCGGCAGTACCAAGCAGGAACTGAAAGGCGCGGCGCTGTCGCGCTTTCTGCTGCGCAAGCAGGGTTTGCACTGGGACGGCGTGCCGCTGCCGGGCCTGACGCTTGAAGATTGCCGACCGGCTGCGTTGCAAGGGTTCCGCAACCGCGCCGCCAGAAGTGGGCGAGTGGACGAAGCGGTACTCGAAGACAGCGATGCCGCGCTGCTGGCCAGCCTGCAACTGGAAGAAGGCCAGTATCTGAAGCGCGCTACGGCGTTATTGTTCGGTACTGAGCCGGAGCGTTACGTGCCCGGCGCCTATATCAAGCTGGGCTTTTTCGTCACCGATGATGACCTGCGCTATCAGGATGAACTCCACGGCGACCTGTTCACCCAGGTTGAAAAGGCACTTGAGTTGCTGCATAGCAAATACCTCAAGGCGTATATCCGCTATGAAGGCATCCAGCGCGTGGAGCGCTATCTGTTCCCCCTGCAGGCCCTGCGCGAAGCGCTGCTCAACGCGGTGATCCACAAGGACTACGCCAGCGGCATTCCGATCCAGATCAGCGTCTATGAGCATCAGATCGTCATCTGGAACCCCGGCCAGTTGCCGGAGCACTGGACGCAGCAGCAATTGCTGGCCAAGCATCCATCGCACCCCTTCAACCCGCTGCTGGCTTCGGCGTTCTTTCGTGCCGGCTATGTAGAGTCCTGGGGCCGGGGCATCGAGAAAATTCTGAGCGAGTGCCGTAAGCACGGCATTCCGCCGCCGCTGTTCGATACCAGCCTTTCGGGGCTGATGCTGACCTTCCACGCCCACCCGGCGCAGCTGGCCGAGGCGTTGGGGAATGCGGCGCGGCCCTTGCTGGGGGAAGCGCTGGTAGAAACGCCGGTAGAAACGCAGGCAGAAACGCCGGTAGAAACACCCGTCAAAACTCCGGAACGTATTCTGGCGGTACTTGGCGCCAACCCGGAATGGACGCTAGAGGTTGTGGCACAAGCGATCGGTAAGTCCACCAGCGCGGTCGAGCGCGCGGCGGCCAAACTGGTCAAGGAGGGTCGTTTGAGGTTTGTCGGCCCACGCAAAACAGGCCGCTGGGAAGTACTCAAATGACCGACATAGGCAAAGCCGAGCGTGTAACGCAGGATCGTGTAGCCAGGCTGTTTACCGAGGAGCTGGGCTATACGCACCTTGGCGACTGGGCCGAGCGGGCCAACAACAGCAACATCGAAAGCCAGCTGCTGCGTGATTACCTGAGCGGTGCGGGCTACAGTTCCGGGCAGATCAATGCTGCGCTGTACAAGCTACAGACCGAAGCAGGCCACCCCGAGCGCAGCCCATACGGCAACAATCAGGCGGTTTATCAATTACTGCGCTACGGCGTGCCGGTAAAGACCGAGGCCGGAAAGGTGACCGAGACCGTGCACCTGATCAACTGGGCCGAACCCCTGAACAACCATTTCGCTATTGCCGAGGAGGTCACCCTCGAGGGCAAGTTGGAGCGGCGGCCGGATATCGTGCTGTACGTCAACGGCATCGCCATCGGTGTCTTGGAACTCAAGAACAGCCGCGTCAGCCTAGGCGACGGCATTCGCCAGAGCCTGTCCAACCAGCAGCCGGAGTTCAATGCCTGGTTTTTCAGCACCGTGCAGTTCGTTTTTGCCGGCAACGATTCCGAAGGTTTGCAATACGGCACCACCGGCACGCAGGAAAAGTACTTCCTGACCTGGAAGGAAGACGAAGCAGACAACAGCCGCTACAAGCTGGACAAATACCTGCTAAAGATGTGTGAAAAGACCCGCCTGATCGAGCTGATTCATGATTTCGTGCTGTTCGACGGCGGCTGGAAAAAGCTGCCGCGGGTGCATCAATACTTCGGCATCAAGGCGGCGCAGGCGCATGTCCAGCAGCGCCAGGGCGGCATCATCTGGCACACCCAGGGTGCCGGCAAAAGCATTCTGATGGTGTTGCTGGCCAAGTGGATTCTGGAAAACAACCCGAACGCCCGCGTGGCCATCATCACTGACCGCGACGAACTGGATAAACAGATCGAGCGGGTATTCAACGATGCCGGTGAAGCCATCTGCCGCACCGGCAGCGGACGGGAGCTGATGCGTCAGCTCAGCCAACCCCGGCCACGCCTGCTGTGCTCGCTGGTGCACAAGTTCGGCGGCTCGGCCAAAGGTAAGGATGACAAGGCCTTCGAGGCCTTTATCGAGGAGTTGCAGGCCCAGCCCAGCCCGACCGTGGGCGAGGTGTTCGTGTTTGTCGACGAGTGCCACCGGACACAAAGCGGCCGGCTCAACCGGGTGATGAAAGCGCTGATGCCCAACGCGGTATTCATCGGCTTTACCGGCACGCCTTTATTGAAAAAAGACAAGGCCACCAGCCTGGAGGTGTTCGGTGGCTACATCCACACCTACAAATTCAGCGAAGCGGTGGAAGATGGCGTGGTGCTCGACCTGCTCTATGAGGCGCGGGACATCGACACCCGGCTGGGTTCCTCGGACAGGATCGACCAATGGTTCGAGAACAGCACCAAGGCCTTGAACAATTGGCAGAAGGACGAGCTGAAGAAACAGTGGGGCACCATGCAGAACGTGCTCAGTTCCAGATCGCGCATGGATCGCGTGGTGGCGGACATCATTTTCGACTTCAGCACCAAGCGGCGCCTCTCGAGCCAACGCGGCAACGCGATTCTGGTGGCGTCCAGCATTTATGAAGCATGCAAGTACTTCACCCTGTTCAACAAGACGATGTTCAAGGGCAAGTGCGCGGTCATCACTTCCTACAACCCGCTGGCCAAGGACGTGACGCTGGAGGAAACCGGCGCCAATACCGAAACCGACAAGCAGTTCATCTACAACACTTACACCGAACTGCTGGAGAACCTTCAAGCCAAGCCGGGCATTTCCAAAACCGAAACCTATGAAGAGCGTGCAAAGGCGCTGTTCATCAAGGAGCCGGCCAACATGAAGTTGCTGGTGGTGGTGGACAAGCTGCTCACCGGTTTCGACGCACCGCCTTGCAGCTACTTGTATATCGACAAGTCGATGCAGGACCACGGCCTGTTCCAGGCCATCTGCCGGACCAACCGCCTGGATGGTGAAGACAAAGACTTCGGTTACATCGTCGACTACAAGGATCTGTTCAAGCGCGTCGAAAACGCCATTGCGGTCTACACATCGGAACTCGATCTCAGCGCCGGCGGCGCCGATCCGGACGTGCTGTTGCATGATCGTCTGAAGCAGAGCAAGGAACGCCTGGACGATGCCCTCGAAGCGCTGGAGCTGCTATGCGAGCCGGTGGCTCCGCCAAAGGATGAGTTGGCGCATATCCATTACTTTTGCGGCAATACCGAAATAGCCGACGACCTGCGCAACCGCGAGCCGCAGCGCGTCGCGCTGTACAGAGCGGTGGTGGCGCTGCTGCGTGCCTATGCGAACGTAGCCGACGAAATGGAAGCGGCAGGCTACAGCCCGGCGCAAGTCGAGCAGATCAAGCGGACGCTGGAGCGGTATCTGGCGCTGCGTGAAATCATCCGCAAGGCCAGCGGCGAGACACTCGATATCAAGCCGTTCGAGGCGGACATGCGGCATCTGATCGATACCTATATCGAGGCCAGCGAACCGCGCAAGATTTCCCCCTTCGACAACATCGGGCTGCTGGAACTGATCGTGAACACCGGGATCGCCGAGGCCATCGCTCAGAAATTGGGCGAGATGAAAGGCAATCCGGGCGCCGTTGCCGAAACCATCGAGAACAACGTGCGCAGCAAGATCATCAAGGAAAACCTTACCGACCCCGCCTACTTCGAGAACATGTCAGCCTTGCTCGATGAAATCATCAAGCTGCGCAAGGAAAGGGCGATCGAATACGAGGAGTATCTCAAGCGCATCGGCGAGCTGGCGGCCCGAGTGCAGGCCGGCAAGGCTGAAGACACACCGCCAGCGCTGAATACAGCGGGCAAGCTGGCGCTGTACAACAACCTGTCGTCCAATCGAACTGCCGAAACGAGGGCGCCATACGGTGAGCCCGCCAAGGACAACATGCTGGAACTTGCGCTGAAGCTCGATAGCGCAGTGAAACAAGCGAGACCAGATGGCTGGCGAGGTGTGCAGGCCAAGGAGATGACGGTCAAACAAGCCATGTATCAGGTGTTGAACAGCGTGGAAGAAGTCGAGCGGCTGTTCCCTATCGTCGTGACTCACCAGGAATACTGATGGCCGAACATATTGACCTCGGTGGCATCCGGGTCGAGGTTCAGCGAAAGAACAACAAGCACGCGCATCTATACGTGTATCCGCCCGAAGGTCGGGTGCATATTTCCGCGCCGATGCACATGGGGCTGGATGCGCTGCGTGCGTTCGCCATTTCCCGACTGAGCTGGATCAAGGCGCAACAACACCAGATGCGCACGCAACTGCGCGAGCCGGAGCACGAGTACCTGAACCGAGAAAGCCATCAGGTGTGGGGCCGGCGATATTTGCTGAAGGTGATCGAAGTGGATGCTGCGCCGGCCGTCGAGCTGAAGCATTCCACGCTGATCTTGTACGTCCGGCCGGGAAGTGACGATGCTCGCCGACAGGCATTACTTGAAAGCTGGTATCGCGAACAGCTGCGGGCGAAGCTGCCCGCTCTTCTGGCCAAATGGCAGCCGTTGATGGGAGTCGAGGTCAGACGCATTTTCGTGCAGCGCATGAAAACCCGCTGGGGTAGCTGCAACTCGGCTGCAGGGAGCATCCGATTGAATACCGATCTGGCAAAAAAACCGCCGGAGTACCTGGAATACATACTGGTGCATGAACTGGCGCACCTGATCGAGTCGACTCACAACCCGCGTTTTCTGAGCTTGATGGACAGGTTCATTCCGAACTGGCGGCAGCTTAAAGATGCACTGAATCGCCTGCCCGTGCGGCATGAGAATTGGGAATGTTGAGATGCGGTCGCCGGTCGGATTGAGCCAAATCCAGCATTACTTAGCACTGCTCGCCGACAGCGCAGCTATCCAGTGAACTAGTCAATAAAAGGCGCACTGCGCGCCAGCAGCGCGCTGATATCCAGCCCTCTCGGCAAGGTACCGAATACCCGCCCATGCCCCTCCAGGCGACTGGCGATGAAGGCATCCGATACCGTGCTGTTTCCGGCTTCGAGCAGCAGCTTGGCCTGCAACGTGACGGCGAGGTCTTCGGTGAGTTGGCGGGCGCGGTATTGGATGTCATCGGTGTCGCGGAATGCGGCTTGCAGCTGGCCGATATGCACCTGAAGTCGCGCATCGCCGTGGCCGTCGCCCAGTTCGGCGAACAGGGTGTCGAGCACGCCGGGCTCCTTCGACAAGGCGCGCAGCACGTCGAGGCATTGCACGTTGCCGGAGCCTTCCCAGATGGAGTTGACGGGCGCCTCGCGGTACAGCCGCGGCAGAATGGTCTCTTCGACGTAGCCGGCGCCGCCGAGGCATTCGCTGGCTTCGGCGATCATTTCCGGCGCGCGCTTGCAGATCCAGTATTTGCCGATCGCGGTGACCAGGCGGGCGAACCTGGCTTCGTGCTCGTCCTGCAGATTATCCAGCGCGCGGCCCATGCGCATGGTCAGCGCCAGCGCGGCTTCGCTTTCCAGGGCGAGATCGGCCAGCACGTTGCGCATCAGCGGCTGTTCGATCAGCGCCCGGCCGCCGACATGGCGATGCGTGCAGTGGTGCATGGCCTGGGTCAGCGCCTGACGCATCAGCGAGCTGGAGCCGATCATGCAGTCGAAGCGGGTCATGCCGACCATTTCGATGATGGTCGGCACGCCGCGCCCTTCCTCGCCGATCATCCAGGCCAGGGCGCCACGGTATTCAACTTCACTGGACGCGTTAGCCCAGTTGCCGAGCTTGTTCTTCAGTCGCTGGATATAGAACTGGTTGCGGCTGCCGTCGGGGCGATGGCGCGGCAGCAGAAAACAGGACAGGCCCTGGTCGGTCTGCGCCAGGGTCAGAAAGGCGTCGCACATAGGCGCCGAGCAGAACCATTTATGCCCGACCAGCTCGTAGGCCTGTCCCGGGCCGCTCGCGCCGACCGGATAAGCGCGAGTGGTATTGGCACGCACGTCGGTGCCGCCCTGCTTCTCGGTCATGGCCATGCCGATGGTCGCGCCGGTCTTTTGCATCACAGGCAGGTTGCGTGGGTCATATTCGGTCGCCAGTACGCTGGGTAGCCATTGCTCGGCGATGTCCGGCTGTAGCCTCAGCGCCGGCACGCTGGCGAAGGTCATGGTCAACGGGCAACTGCTGCCGGCCTCGGCCTGGTTGTGCAAATACATCAGCCCCGCGCGGGCGACATGGGCACCGGGTTGCGGGTCTGTCCAGGGCAGCGATGGGATGCCGTGGGCGATGGCCGCGTGCATCAGCTCGTGGTAGGCGGGATGGAACTCCACCAGATCGATGCGATGACCATAGCGGTCATGGCTCTTGAAGACCGGTTTGTTCTCATTGGCGAGAAAGCCTGCAGCCATCAGTGGCCCGCCCGCCAGCGCGCCATAGGCATCCAGCCGCGATTCGGCCCAGCTGCCCTGGTAACGATGGACCCATTGCTGCAATGGCAGATCGAGACGGTACAGGTTGGCGCCATCGAGTGACGGCACCTGGTTCAGCACCTCGTGGGTTTCAGCGTAAGGGTGCAGGCTCATGGCGATCTCCTCGGCAGGCGAAGTGGCGACGACCTGATTGAAGATGCGTTCTCAGCGCCCTTCACAGTTCGCCGGGTCGATGCGGGCCGGCATCCGGTCGGCCCACGAGAAGAAGTGAAGCACGCATGTTTGCATGGAAAAAGCGGGGTTTCAGCCAAACCACGCGCGCAAACCCGCACGGCACGGTAACCGGATGACGGGCGGAAGCGCTCAGATAATCTGTAGCGGCACGCGCACCTGGAAATGAGTCCCGCGGCCAGGCGTGGATTGGCAGGAAATACTGCCGCCCTGCAACTCGACCAGCTGCCGGCATAGCGAAAGGCCAATGCCCAGGCCGCCGTATGGGCGAGTCATGCTGCCATCGAGCTGGCGGAAGTATTGATAAAGCGAGCCATCGGCCGGCGCTTCGAAACCCACGCCGGTATCGATCACGTCCACCGCCAGAACGAACCCGGAGTCCTCGTCATCATGCCCGGCCAGCGCCAGCGTCACGCTGCCCGTCACGGTGAACTTGATGGCGTTGTCGAGCAGATAGCCAAGGCTCTGTTTCAGCTTGCCGGCATCGCCCACCAGGATACGAGGCAGCTCGTTGCTGGTTTCGACCGAGAAGGTCAATCCACGCTTCGTCGCACGGGCGCCATAAATTACGTCCAGCTCGTCGATCAAAGCGCGCACCCCGAACGACTCGTTGCGCAGCTGCAACTTGCCGGCCTGCAGTTCGGTCAGCGCAAGAATGTCATTGACCAATCGCATCATGTCGCGCGCCGAGCCGGTTGCGATGCGCTGGTACTGTTCCAGCTCGCCACTCAGTTCCAGCGTTCGCATCAAGTCGAGGCTGCCAAGAACGCCGTGCATCGGCGTGCGCAGCTCATGGGTTACGTTGGCCAGAAACTGATCCTTGAGTCGGTTGCTTTCGGCCAGTTCCCGGTTCATTTCCTCAAGTTTGCGACCTGTCTCCTGCAGCACCTTGGCGCGCTCTTCCTTCATCGCATTGATGCGGTCGGCCAATGCCAGCGACAGCAGCGCCACCTCGATCGCGGAGCCGATCTGCCCGGCATACATGGTGAAGAAGTTGTGCGGCAGATAGCCCAGGACCATTAGGGTGTTGATCTGCCCACCGACCAGAAAGGTCGTCCAGGCAATCATGAAATAGCGCGCGACCCGCATGCCGCGGTACCAGGCAACGCTACCAGCGACGAAGATGACCAGGATGAACCAGAGCGCCATGAACGTCGCCAACCGCAGCGCCAGCGCATAATCGGCGGTCAACGACAACACCATGGTCAGCGCGCCTAACCCCACCAGCATCAATAACGCAGTGTCGATCCAGGGGCTGTGCTTGCCCGTATGCAGGAAACTACGGGCGAACTGGCAACCGAAGACGCCCGCCGCGCCGATCAGGAACGGTGTCGAGACATTGGCCCACCACGGCGAATCCGGCCACAGAAACTGGACGCCCAGCCCATTGACCGAGACCTGGTATAGGCCGAACGAGGCGATATAGAAGATGTAGTAGAGATAACTGCGATCACGCACGCTGAGGAAGATGAACAGGTTGTAGACCAGCATCACCAGCAGCGCGCCGTAAATGATCGCTAGCATATAGATGTGTGCCGATTGCGCTTCCAGATAAGCCGCTGGTGCCCACAGGGTCAACGGAACCTGGATCGAACCCTGGCTTTCCAGCCGCAGGTAGATTCGCTGCGGCTGATTGGGCGGCAGCTCCAGCTCGAACAAATGATTGCGGTGCTGGATTTGCCGCTCGCCGAAAGGCAGCGCGTCGCCACTCGCTTGCGCCAGACGGTAGCCGCCCTGGCCGTCGGGTAGATACAGATCCAGATGATCCAGCGGCGGATAGGCCAGCTCCAGCCACCATCGGCTAAGCTCACGGGAACGGTCAGTTCGGTAATGCAGGTCGATGCGCAGCCAGAACGCCGAACGCGAATAACCGGCGTTGAGCACGTCCTCGTCATGACGGACGAAGTGCCCGGCCGCATCGCGTGCGAGCACCTCCTCGATGCTGGCGTCCCGCTCAGAATCTTCCAGCACGGCCATGACCTGACCCAGCGGAAGACGCCGGGTTTTATCGTCGAAGTCGACAGCACTGGCCAATGCTGGCAGTAGACTGAATAAGAACAACAATATCTGGCGCATAACTGCGAACGCCCCGCCGAGCCGCGCCAGGAGAACCCGGCTCCCCTAAAACATGCGCCACTCGAAATGGATGGCACTTTAGCATGATCCAGCAGACCGGCACGCAGAGTTCTGCAGGCGTCACGCCGCACGCGCGACGGTCGCCCTGGCAAGCCGCACGGATCGATTGGTGATAAGCTCGCACGCCTTAAATCTGGCTGCCTAGCGCCATCACACTCTTTATTCGGGGAACTCATTGATGTCCGGCCCTTGCTCCCGTCCTGTCGTTCTCTGCCTTTCCGGCCACGACCCGAGCGGGGGCGCCGGGTTGCAGGCGGACATCGAGGCGCTAATCGCCCAGGGTTGCCACGCTGCCCCTGCCGTCACCGCACTGACCGTGCAGGACACCGTCGACGTGTCTGATTTCCGTGTACTGGATCGCGACTGGGTGTTGGCTCAGGCCCACGCCGTCATCGCCGACCTGCCGGTTGCCGCGGTCAAACTGGGCATGCTCGGCTCGGTGGAAATGGTCGAGACCGTCATTGAAATCATGCAGAAACTGCCCGGCGTGCCATTGGTGTGCGACCCGGTGCTGCGTGCCGGCGGTGGCGGCGCGCTGGGCAAGGACGAAGTCGGCTATGCCATGCGCGAGCGGCTTTTCCCGGTATCGACCATCGCCACCCCAAACCTGCCGGAAGCGCGAATTCTCGCCGGACTGCCCGAAGGCAGCGCCGACGAATGCTCCGAGAAACTGCTGCCCTACATTCGCTACCTGCTGATCACCGGCGGACATGGCGATGAGACCGAAGTGCATAACCGCCTGTACTCACGCGACGGCGACCGTCACGACTTCAGCTGTCAGCGCCTGCCAGGCAGCTATCACGGTTCCGGCTGCACCCTGGCCAGCGCGCTCGCGGGCCGTCTGGCTCTTGGCGAAAACATCGTCAGCGCCGTGAAGTCCGCCCTGGATTACACATGGCGTACATTGCGCGATGCCGAAGCGCCAGGGCGCGGGCAATACATTCCCCGTCGCCTGCCGTTGGATCTGGCTTGATTGGAGGGTTGCCATGAAAGGCACCGAGTTGCGCGGCCTCTACGCCATCACCGACAGCACGCTGCTGGCCGATGGGCGCCTGCTGCCGTACGCCGAAGCGGCGTTGAAGGGCGGCGCGCGCCTGCTGCAATACCGCGACAAATCCGATGACGCGGCCCGGCGCCTACGCGAAGCCGAAGCATTGCGCGACCTCTGCCATCGCCATGGCGCGCAACTGATCATCAACGACGACGCCGAACTGGCCGCACGCCTCGACGTCGGCCTGCATCTGGGCCAGGGAGACGGCTCGCTGTCCGCTGCCCGTGCCCTGCTCGGCCGCCGGGCGATCATTGGCGCGACCTGCCATGCGCGGCTGGATCTGGCCGAACAGGCAATCGACGAAGGGGCGAGCTATGTCGCCTTCGGCAGATTTTTCGACTCCAACACCAAACCCGGCGCCCCGGCCGCCACCGTCGAAATGCTCGAACAGGCACGCCAGCGTTTCAGCCAACCGATCACCGTGATCGGCGGCGTGACCCTGAAGAACGCACCTGACCTGATCGCTCGCGGCGCCAGCCTGGTTGCTGTCGTGCATGCCCTGTTTGCGGCGGATTCGGCCAGCGAGGTCGAACGCCGCGCGCGGGCATTCAGCGGGCTGTTTTGATCCCAAGGACGGGCCATCGTGAGCAACAAGTACGCACTAATTGATTTGGAAAACGTCCAGCCCTCCTCCTTGCATAAGATCAAAGCCGAGGGATATCAGCTCAGAGTATTCGTCGGAGCTAACCAGTCGAAGATAAACGTAGAGCTGGCAGAAGAAATCCAACAATTCGGTGATAACGCCCAGTACATCCGGTTGCAGCACAGCGGGAAGAATGCACTCGACTTCCACATCGCTTTCTACATGGGGCAACTTTCCAGCAGCGAAACCGATTGCCAGTTTCTGGTCGTATCAAAAGACAGCGGCTACGACCCACTGCTCAAGCACATGCGCGACAGGGGAATCAAAGCCAACCGTAGCGGCGCTGCTACAACGCCGTCGATCCAACCTGCCAAGCCAGCCATCGCAGCCTGCAAAAAATCGCCGGCACAGATGTCCATGGCTGAGCGCGTGCAGTTCGCCAGACAACACCTGCAGAAAGCAGGGAAAGCCAAACCGGCAAAACACAAAACGCTAGTAACGGCTCTATCCTCAGCCTTCCAAAAAAAGCTGGGCGAGCTTGCTATCACTGATCTAATTAATGAGCTCACCAAACAAGGTGTTGTGATCAACAACCAGGGGTCGATCACCTACAAGCTCATCGCCTAAAGGTACTTGTTATGTCCCGTTCCGAAACCCTCTTTGCCAGCGCTCAGAACCACATCCCGGGCGGCGTCAACTCGCCGGTGCGCGCCTTCCGCAGCGTCGGCGGCACGCCACTGTTCCTCAAGCACGCCGAAGGTGCCTACGTCACGGACGAGGATGACAAGCGCTATGTCGATTACGTCGGTTCCTGGGGGCCGATGATTCTCGGCCACAGCCATCCAGAAGTTCTCGACGCGGTACGGCGTCAACTGGCCCACGGCCTGTCGTATGGCGCGCCGACCGCCATGGAAACCGAGATGGCCGAGCTGGTCTGCAGCTTGGTGCCGTCAATGGAAATGGTGCGCATGGTCAGCTCCGGCACCGAGGCGACCATGAGCGCCATCCGTCTGGCTCGCGGCTATACCGGCCGCGACAGCATCATCAAATTCGAGGGCTGCTACCACGGCCATTCCGATAGCCTGCTGGTCAAGGCCGGCTCCGGCGCACTGACCCAGGGCGTACCCAGTTCCGCGGGCGTGCCGGCGGCATTCGCTAAGCACACCCTGACGCTGCCGTTCAACGATCTGGCCGCGGTCGAGCAGATGCTCGCGGAAGTCGGCAACGAGGTCGCCTGCATCATCGTCGAGCCGGTCGCCGGCAACATGAACTGCGTGCCGCCGGCACCCGGCTATCTGCAGGGTCTGCGCGAGCAGTGCGACAAGCACGGCGTGGTGCTGATCTTCGACGAGGTGATGACGGGCTTTCGCGTCGCGCTCGGCGGCGCCCAGGCTCACTACGGCGTCACGCCGGACCTGACCACCTTCGGCAAGATCATCGGCGGCGGCATGCCGGTCGGCTGCTTTGGCGGCAAGCGCGCCATCATGGAACGCATCGCACCGTTGGGCCCGGTCTACCAGGCCGGCACACTCTCCGGTAACCCGCTGGCGATGGCTGCCGGCCTGACCACGCTGAACTTGATAAAACGCCCGGGTTTCCATGCCGAGCTCACCGACTACACCACACGCATGCTGCAAGGCCTGAAGGAGCGCGCGGTGGCGGCCGGCATCCCGCTCGTCACCACTCAGGTGGGCGGCATGTTCGGTCTGTACTTCAGCGACGCAGACGACATCGTCACCTTCGAAGACGTGATGGCGAGCGACGCCGAGCGCTTCAAGCAATTCTTCCACGCCATGCTCGATGGCGGCGTGTACCTGGCGCCCAGCGCGTTCGAGGCCGGTTTCACCTCCATCGCCCATGGCGATAAGGAATTGCAGATAACCCTCGATGCCGCCGAGCGCGCCTTCGCTCAATTGAAGTGAGCCCGATGTCCGAGCTGCTGCAAGCCACCCTGTTGACGCTGGCCGCGCTGGTCAGCGCAGTCTGGATCGGTAAGGCCCGCCGCGCTTATGACGAGCCGGAGCAGCCAGCGCTGTTCTGCGCCCTGCTCGCCTTCAGCCTGGCGGCCGGCACCGGGGCCTGTGCCGTGGCGAGATTGGCGCTTGGCCACGACACCCTCGAAGCAGAGCGCTGGTTACTGCAGGCGACTATGCTACTCGGGCTACCGCTGGTCGGCGTGGCGGCGTTGACCCTGAGTCGCAGATGGCGTTGGAGCCGCCCGAACTGGGGCCGAGTCGTACTGGGACTGTGCGTCTTTTTCGAACTCGCCAGGCAGCTCGGCTGGAGCGCGCCTTATGAATTCGCTCTGGGTCTGATCAGTGCGCTGCTGGTGCTTTACGCCGGCCTGCTGCAATGGCCCGCGCGCCTGCAAGCCAGCGCTGGCGTGATCGGTGGCGCCCTGGTGCTGATTGCGCTGCCCTGGACCGGGCCGCCGATCGGACCCAACCCGCTCGGTGCCTTTCAGCAACTCTGGCTCGCGCTGGCCTGCCCAGTCACAGCCTGGCTGCTACTCAATCTCCCTGGCAATCCTCGCGAGGCAGGCAGCGCGGCCGCGTAAAAAGCCCGGCAGCGCGATCAAAGCCTTTGTAAGCAGGCAACGGCTTATCCATAATGTGACCGTCGGCTCGTTTTGCGCCGTACCTTCAATCACCGCCCTGATCTCCGAGGCGCTTTGATCCATGACTCGCACCGGTCGCAGCCTCGCCCTTGGCTGCCTGCTGCTCCTCTCGCCCATGCTGGCCATGGCGGGCGGCAACTCGCTGCTGATTCCCGCAACTTCACGCTGCGCCCTCAATACCGTGCCGGAAGAAATGCATGAAGCCCTGCGCGCGTGCGAGCGGGCCGCTGGCGAAGGCGATCTGCAAGCGGCCTACGAGCTTGGCGAGTACCACTACGATGGCCGCCGCGCGCCGCGCGACCTGGCCAAAGCGCTGCACTGGTTCGAGCAGGCTTCACTGCAGGGGCACGCACTGGCCCAGCACCGGCTCGGCGTGATGTTCTTTCGTGGCGAAGGCGTGCCGGCCAACAACGTGCAAGCCTACGTGGTGCTGAAGATGTCGGCGGTCAATGGCGCGGAAGACGCGCTGGACACCGCTGATCGCGTCTCGGCCCAGATGCGCCGCGACGAACTGGAAATCGCCACTCAGGTCTTGGGGCAGATATTTCGCGACTATCTGATGGATCTGCAGACGGCGGGGGAATAGCAAGCTGCAAGCTGCAAGCTGCAAGCTGCAAGCTGCAAGCTGCAAGCTGCAAGCTGCAAGCTGCAAGCTGCAAGCTGCAAGCTGCAAGCTGCAAGCTGCAAGCTGCAAGCTGCAAGCGAAATCAGCGTGTGGCCTGTGCGAAATGCGCGTAAAGCGTTTCGGCTTTTTACTTGAAGCTTGTGGCTTGAAGCTTGCCGCTGCTCTTCCGCTTTTCTCCCCCTCGTCCTGCGCCTATAATCGCCGGTCATTTTTTGCACAACGCCGGCCCGTAACATGACCCGCAAGCTCTATATCGAAACCCACGGCTGCCAGATGAACGAGTACGACAGCTCGCGCATGGTCGACCTGCTGGGTGAGCAGCAACCCCTCGAAATCACTGCGAACCCGGCGGATGCCGACGTGATTCTGCTCAACACCTGCTCGATTCGCGAAAAGGCGCAGGAGAAGGTGTTCTCTCAGCTGGGTCGCTGGCGTGAGCTGAAACTGGAAAACCCGCAACTGGTCATCGGCGTCGGCGGCTGCGTGGCGAGCCAGGAAGGCGCGGCGATTCGCGACCGTGCGCCCTACGTAGATGTCGTTTTCGGCCCGCAAACTCTGCATCGCCTGCCGGAGATGATCGACGCGGCACGCACAACGAAACAGCCGCAGGTCGATATTTCCTTCCCCGAAATCGAGAAATTCGATCGCCTGCCCGAGCCGCGCGTCGACGGTCCGACCGCCTTCGTCTCGGTCATGGAAGGCTGCAGCAAATACTGCACCTTCTGCGTAGTGCCCTATACCCGCGGTGAAGAGGTCAGCCGCCCCTTCGACGACGTGATCGCCGAGGTGATCCACCTGGCCGAGAACGGCGTCCGTGAGGTGACGCTGCTCGGCCAGAACGTCAACGGATACCGTGGCGCAACCCATGACGGGCAAACAGCCGATCTGGCCGAGCTGATACGTGTGGTGGCGGCTATCGACGGCATCGACCGTATTCGCTACACCACCAGCCATCCGCTTGAGTTTTCCGATGCCCTGATCCAGGCCCACGCCGAGGTGCCGGAACTGGTGAAATATCTGCACCTGCCCGTGCAGTCCGGCTCGGACCGCGTGCTCGCCGGCATGAAACGCAACCACACCGCGCTGGAATACAAATCGCGCATCCGTAAGCTCAAGGCTGCGGTACCGGACATCCTGATCAGCTCTGACTTCATCGTTGGCTTCCCGGGCGAGACGGAAAAAGATTTCGAGCAGACCATGAAGCTGATCGAAGATGTCGGCTTCGACTTCTCCTACTCCTTCGTCTACAGCTCGCGCCCCGGTACACCGGCGGCGGATCTGGTCGACGAGACCCCGGAAGACGTGAAGAAGCAGCGCTTGGCGATTCTGCAACAGCGGATCAACCAGCAGGGCTTCGAAAACAGCCGACGGATGGCTGGTACCACCCAGCGCATCCTAGTCACGGACTATTCCAAGAAAGACCCCGGCATGCTTCAGGGCCGCACCGAGCACAACCGCATCGTCAACTTCCGCTGCGACAATCCCCGCCTGATCGGTCAGTTCGTCGAGGTTTACATAGACGATGCCCTGCCGCATTCGTTGCGCGGTAGTTTGATCAGCTGAATCCGGACCGAGTCGGCGCTATTGCGTTTCGGCCCTACGGGAAAAACCGGAGGGCCGATACCCGCCAGGCATGCGCGAAGCCAGCTCCGTTCGGCGGATTTCACCGCCCTGCGTCACCGCGACTTTTTCGTCCAGCCCTCCAGCTTCCAGCGTTTTTAGTCATCTTTCGACTTTTTACAGCTGCTTTCGGCCGCTGCTTTTTTCGCTGCGCGGCGCTATTCTCACCCAACCCCTTATCAAAGCAGGTCAATTAAAAGCCCTTGAACGCCCCTACAGAGCCTCATCGTTTTACCCTCGAGCCCTTTGAAGCCAACCGCTTCGCCAATTTATGCGGTCAGTTCGACGAGCATCTGCGCCTGATCGAGCAGCGCCTCGAGCTGGAAATCCGCAACCGTGGCAATCAGTTCGAACTGATCGGGCCAGCCGATGCGGCGAAATCCGCCGAAAACCTCCTGCGACGCCTGTATCGCGAGACCAAGAGCACCGAGCTCTCGCCAGACATGGTTCATCTGTTCCTGCAGGAATCGGGCATGGAGGAGTTTGCCAATCCTTCCACCACGCCGAACATCTCGCTGCGCACACGCAAGGGCAACATTCGCCCGCGCGGTGCCAACCAGCAGCGCTACGTGCAATCCATCCTCGACAACGACATCAACTTCGGCATAGGCCCGGCCGGTACCGGCAAAACCTATCTGGCCGTCGCCTGCGCCGTCGATGCCCTCGAACGCGAGCAGATTCGCCGCATTCTTCTGGTGCGTCCGGCGGTCGAGGCTGGTGAAAAGCTAGGCTTCCTGCCGGGTGACCTGGCACAGAAGATCGATCCCTATCTGCGTCCGCTGTACGACGCGCTGTACGAAATGCTCGGCTTCGAGCACGTGGCGCGATTGATCGAAAAACAGGTGATCGAGATCGCACCGCTGGCGTACATGCGCGGCCGGACGTTAAACAATAGCTTCATCATTCTCGACGAAAGCCAGAACACCACGCTGGAACAGATGAAGATGTTCCTGACGCGTATCGGCTTCGGCTCGACCGCCGTGATCACTGGCGACATCACCCAGGTCGACCTGCCGCGCGGCACCAAGAGCGGGCTGGCGCATGTAATCGAGGTGCTCAAGGACGTCAACGGCATCAGCTTCACTCACTTCAAGCCCAAGGATGTGGTGCGTCACCCACTGGTGCAGCGCATCGTCGAGGCGTACGAGGCCTTCGAGGACAAGCAGCCCCAGCCGGGCAAGCGCAACGCCCAGGACCGCGACAGTGATTGAACTTGACGTGCAATGCGCCAGCAATGGCGCGGTGCCTGATGAAGCGGACCTGCGCCGCTGGTGTGAGCTGGCGCTGCGCCAGCGCAGCGGGGATTCGGAACTGACCATTCGCCTGGTCGACGAACCCGAAGGCCGCGAGCTGAATCGCACCTGGCGGCAGAAAGACTACGCCACCAACGTGCTTTCCTTTCCCGCTGATGTGCCGGACGAGTTATTGGATATCCCGCTTCTGGGCGATCTGGTGATCTGCGTACCGGTAGTCGAGCGCGAAGCGGCCGAACAGGGCAAGACGCCGCAGGCGCACTGGGCGCATCTCGTCATTCATGGCTGCCTGCACCTGCTCGGCTACGATCACATCGACGACGACGAAGCCGAAGAAATGGAAAGCATCGAGCGCCACCTACTGGCGGAACTGGGTCATGCCGACCCCTACGCCACCGAATAGCCCGTACGGGCAACTGCAAGGACCATCGAGTCAAAGACATGAGCGAAGACCAATCGAGCAACGGGCAGAAGTCCTGGTTTGGGAAAATCACCCAAGCTTTTGCCCAAGAGCCGAAAAACCGCGAGGAGCTGTTGGACGTCCTGCGCGGTGCCCATCAGAACAAACTGCTGGATAACGAAGCCCTGGCCATCGTCGAGGGCGCCATTCAGGTCGCTGACCTGCAGGTGCGCGACATCATGGTGCCGCGCTCGCAAGTGATGAGCATCCGGGCCGACCAGACGCCTAAGGAGTTCCTGCCGGCGATCATTTCCGCCGCGCACTCGCGCTATCCGGTCGTCGGCGACAGCCTCGACGAAGTGATCGGCGTACTGCTGGCCAAGGATCTGCTCCCTCTGATCCTGCAGGACGACCATCAGAATTTCGACATCAAGGACCTGCTGCGCCCCGCCACGTTCGTGCCGGAGTCCAAGCGCCTTAACGTGCTGCTGCGCGAATTCCGCGCCAACCACAGCCACATGGCCATCGTCATCGACGAATACGGCGGAGTCGCCGGCCTGGTGACCATCGAAGACGTGCTGGAGCAGATCGTCGGCGACATCGAAGATGAGCACGACATCGAGGAAGACAGCTACATCCGCCCATTGCCCAGCGGCGACTTCCTGGTCAAGGCGCTGACGCCGATCGACAGTTTCAACGAATTCTTCGAGAGCGAGTTTCCCGACGAAGAATTCGACACCGTTGCAGGACTGGTCATGAGTACATTCGGTCATCTACCCAAGCGCAACGAGGTTACCGAGATCGACGGGTTCCGCTTCCGGGTACTGAACGCCGACAGCCGCCGGTTGCACATGCTGCGAGTCAGCCGGATCAGCGGCTGAAGCTGGAAGCTGGAAGCTGGAAGCTGGAAGCTGGAAGCTGGAAGCTGGAAGCTGGAAGCTGGTCAATATCGGGGCTGTCGTATCAATGCCGTCAAGCTTTTCCTTCAAGCTTCAAGCTTTCGGCTTCAAGCTGCTTTTATCGTCTTTAAAGGATTCCGATGCACTGGATAACCCGCTCCGGCTGGCCGGGTAACCTGCTGGCGCTAGTCGCTGGCGCCCTGACAACCCTGTCGCTTGCGCCCTTCGATATCTGGCCGCTGGCTCTGCTGTCGATCGGACTGATCTACATGGGCCTGCGCGAGCTGACACCGAAACAGGCGGCTGGACGCGGCTGGTGCTACGGCTTCGGCCTGTTCGCCTCGGGCGTGAGCTGGGTTTACGTCAGTATCCATGACTTCGGTGCGGCGCCGCCTGTGCTGGCGGGCGCGCTAACGCTGGGCTTCGTCGCCGGCCTGGCATTGTTCTTCGCCCTGCTCGGCTGGCTCTGGTCGCGCTGGCTGCGGCCACAAGACTCGCCCCTGCTCAGCGCCCTGGCGTTCGCCGCGTTGTGGCTGGCGCTGGACGCGTTGCGTGGCTGGGTGCTGACAGGCTTCCCCTGGCTCTATGCCGGCTACAGCCAACTCGAAGGCCCCTTGGCGTCGCTTGCACCGCTTGGTGGGGTCTGGCTGCTCAGCTTCGCCGTCGTGCTGACTGCGGCGCTGCTGATCGAATTGCCTCGGCTGTTTGCGCACAAGGGTGCGCTGATCGGTTCGCTGGTGGTTCTGGCGGCACTCTGGGGCAGCGCGATGGGCATCGGACAGCACGCCTGGACGCAGACCAAGGGCGAGCCCCTCACGGTTGCCGCGATGCAGGGCAACGTTGCCCAAAGCATCAAGTGGGATCCCAAGAAACTCGAGATGCAGCTGCTGCTCTACCGCGACATGACCTTCCACAGCCGTCCTACCGACCTCATCGTCTGGCCCGAAACCGCGGTGCCCATCCTCAAGGAACACGCCGAAGGCTACCTGACGATGATGAATCGCTTCGCCCAACAGCGGCAGTCGGCGCTGATCACCGGGGTGCCGGTGCGCCAGCCCAACGCCGACGGCGAACTGCGCTACTACAACGGCCTGACCACCGCTGGCGAAGCGCAAGGTACCTATCTGAAACAGAAACTGGTGCCCTTTGGCGAATACGTGCCCCTGCAGGATCTGTTGCGCGGCCTGATCGCCTTCTTCGATCTGCCGATGTCCGATTTCGCCCGTGGCTCGCCAGGGCAGGCATTGCTGCAGGCGAAGGGTTATCAGATCGCGCCTTTCATCTGCTACGAGGTCGTCTACCCTGAGTTCGCCGCCAGCCTCGCGGCACAGAGCGACATTCTGCTCACCGTCAGCAACGACGCCTGGTTCGGTCATTCCATCGGCCCATTGCAGCATTTGCAGATGGCGCAGATGCGCGCACTGGAAGCCGGACGTTGGATGATTCGCGCCACCAACAATGGCGTCACGGTACTGATCGACCCGCAGGGCCGCATCGTCGAGCAGATTCCGGCATTCGAAGAAGCTGTGCTCTATGGCGAAGTCACGCCTATGCAGGGGCTGACGCCATACCTGCAGTGGCGCTCGTGGCCGCTGATCATCGTTTGCGTGCTGCTATTGGGCTACGCGTCGTTGAGGCGAAGAGGCCGCTAACAG
>NZ_JAMOII010000024.1 GCF_024448985.1 Stutzerimonas stutzeri | reverse complement strand
CCCGCACCCCGACCGGACAGATCAGCCGAGCCATGAGCAAGCCTTCCATTGATGATCAGGAAATGCCGCTGGTTGCCCACCTGACGGAACTGCGCAAGCGCTTGCTTCACTGCGTGGTGGCGATCTTGTTACTGTTCGGCGCTTTATTTTACTTTTCCCAGCAGATCTACTCTCTGGTTGCCGCACCCTTACGCGCTTATTTGCCGGAAGGGGCGACGATGATCGCCACTGGCGTTGCCTCGCCGTTCCTGACGCCCTTCAAGCTGACGTTGATGGTTGCGTTGTTTCTCTCGATGCCGGTGATCTTGCATCAGATCTGGGGGTTCATCGCCCCCGGCCTGTACAAACACGAAAAGCGCATCGCCATCCCACTGCTGATTTCCAGCATCTTCCTGTTTTACGGCGGCATGGCGTTCGCCTATTTCGTGGTGTTTCCGATCATGTTCGGCTTCTTCGCCAGCGTGACGCCCGAGGGCGTGGCGATGATGACCGACATTGGCCAGTACCTGGATTTCGTGCTGACGCTGTTCTTCGCCTTTGGCGTGGCCTTCGAGATTCCGGTGGCGACCTTCCTGCTCATCTGGGTCGGCATCGTCGACGTGGCCACCTTGCGCAAAAGCCGCCCTTACGTGATCGTCGGCTGCTTCGCCATCGGGATGGTTCTGACGCCGCCCGACGTGTTTTCCCAAGCGCTACTTGCAGTGCCGATGTGGCTGCTGTTCGAGGCCGGGCTGATCTGCGGCAGCATGGTCAAGAAGCGTGAAGAGTTCCGCGGCGATGCCGAAGACGACCAACCGCACCACAGCGACCAATCGCCTACGCCTCGTCCATGAATCTGCTGCTGCTGGAGGCGGCCGATTTCGTGGCCGCCAATCGTGTGGTCCTGCATGATCGCCGTCTCACGCATATTCAAGAGGTACACCGCGCCGAGGCAGGTGAGCATCTGCGCGTCGGCCTGCTCGGCGGCGAAATGGGTCGGGGCCGCTTGCTGCGGCTGGACGCCAATGAGGCGGAGCTCGAGGTCGAGCTGAATCAACCGCCGCCTGCCAAACTGCCGATCACCCTGCTGCTGGCGCTGCCAAGACCGAAGATGCTCCGCCGTGTACTGCAGACCGTCGCCTGCATGGGCGTGCCGCGGTTGGTGCTGCTCAACAGCTATCGCGTGGAAAAGAGCTTTTGGCAAACCCCTTTCCTTGAACCGGCCGCCATTCGCGAGCAGCTGCTGCTCGGGCTGGAGCAAGCGCGCGATACCGTGCTCCCGGATGTAAGTATCGAGAAGCGCTTCAAACCCTTCGTCGAGGATCGATTGCCGCAACTGGCCGCCGGAACTCGCGGCCTGGTCGGGCATCCGGGCGACTATCCAGACTGTCCACGCGCCATCACCGAATCGGTGACGCTGGCCATCGGGCCGGAAGGCGGCTGGATACCCTACGAAATCGACAAGCTTAGCGAAGCAGGTCTGCAGCCTGTTCAGCTGGGTGAGCGCATCCTGCGGGTGGAAACCGCCGTCAGTGCGCTGCTGGCGCGCCTGTTCTGACAAAGCCGGCACGTACGTCGCGTGGCGATGCAGTACCGATGAACGTAATGCACGCATCCGGAGCATGTGGGTCAGAGCTACTGAACCCCAAAAGCAGTAGCTGCCATGCGACCTTTGACCATCGATCTTCACCGCCTGGAATACGCGCTGGATAACCGCGACGCCAGCGAGCATTACCTCGATCTGGAGTCCGGCCAAATCCGCGCGGTATTTCCCGGCGAAACCACGCCGGGCGTGGACGAAAAATACGAGGTGCAGGAGGATCGCTTTCTGCATATCGAACCCCTCGGGCTTGCCGAGTCGATCGCCATGCGCGAGGCGTTTCTGTTCACCCAGCATGACCCCATCGCGCACGCGATGCTCAGCGACGCATTGACAGGCCGCAAGCCTTTGCGAACCTTCGATTTCAAACTGGAGGATTTTCCCGCAGTGCGTCAGGCCTGGCTGGACTACCAAGCCGTTCAGCTACGCGAATACGCCATCACCTGGCTGCACGACAACGGACTGGAGCCCTCGGGACGCTAGCTTTGCTCGGTACCGGTTGGTAGGGGCCGCTCCCTTACCTTAGCCCTCTCCCAAGAGGGAGAGTGGATTGCTGCAATAGGGCGTGTCCTGGGCGGCGCTTGCCGCCCGACTTGTCTCGCTCCCCCACGGGGGGAAGGTTGGGGTGAGGGACGGAGCGAAGTGAAGCACAGAGGGCCGCCTCATCCACGAGCCAACTTTCCGCCACTCAGCTCTCCAACAGAAAGGTCACCGGCCCATCGTTTAGCAGATAGACCTGCATATCGGCGCCGAAACGCCCGCTGGCGACCAGCGAATGCTGATGCTGTGCCTGCGCCAGCAGGTAGTCGTAGAGCTCTTCGCCGAGCTGCGGCGGTGCCGCGCTGGAAAAACTGGGTCGAAGACCGCTACCGGTATCGGCAGCCAGGGTGAACTGGGATACCAGCAGCAGACCGCCACCAATGTCCGTCAACGAGCGGTTCATCCGGCCCTGCTCGTCGCCGAAAACGCGATAGCGCAGTAGCTTGTGCAACAGCTTGTCGGCCCGAGCGCGGTCATCTTCGCGTTCGACACCGACCAGTACCAGTAGCCCTTGGTCGATGGCGCCGACCACTTCGCCCGCCACCTCGACCCGCGCCTGCCGCACGCGCTGGATCAACGCCTTCATCAGGCTTCCTCAGGTGGCAAATCGAGCAAGCGGTGCGCGATGTCCGCGGCGGCACGCACCAGAGCATCACAGATACCCGGCTCCGCTGCCGAATGACCCGCTTCGCGAATGATCTGCAACTCGCTGTTCGACCATGCTTCGTGCAGCTCCCAGGCATTTTCCAGCGGGCAGATGACGTCATAGCGTCCATGCACGATGATCCCGGGCAGATGAGCAATCTTGTGCATGTCACGCAGTAGTTGGTCGGGCTCGAGGAAGGCATCGTTGACGAAGTAATGGCACTCGATGCGCGCCATCGCCAGCGCCCGATGGGTGTCGGAGAAACGATCGACGACTTGAGTGTTGGGCCGCAGCGTGGCGGTACGGCCTTCCCAGCAGGACCAGGCCTTGGCGGCATGCATCTGGGCGATCTGATCGCTACCGGTCAGTCGCCTGTAGTAAGCCTGCATCAGATCACCCCGCTCCTCCTGCGGGATCGGCGCAAGAAAGTCCTGCCAGTAGTCCGGAAACAATCGGCTGGCACCCTCCTGGTAGAACCAGTGAAACTCCTTCGGTCGGCAGAGAAAAATGCCGCGCAGGATCAGCGCATGCACATGTTCGGGAAATGCCTGAGCGTAGGCCAGCGACAAGGTCGAGCCCCAGGACCCACCGAACAGCACCCATTTGTCGATGCCGAGATGTTCACGAATCCGCTCCATATCGGCGATAAGATGCGCGGTGGTGTTGTTTTCCAGGCTGGCGTGTGGGGTCGATCGGCCACAGCCACGCTGGTCGAAGGTGATAATGCGGTACAGGTTGGGATCGAAGAAACGTCGGCTCAGGGCATCACAGCCACCGCCTGGGCCGCCATGCACGAAAACCACGGGCAGGCCCTCCGGTGATCCACTCTCGTCCACGTAAAGCACATGCGGTTGGTCGACCGCCAGCTCGTGCCGGGCGTAGGGTTTGATCTCCGGATACAAGGTCTGCATGGCACACTCCATGATCGGTGCGCGGGCCTAGACCCGCCTGACGTTTCCGGCATCATAACGAGGTTCGAGAGGTTCGGCATGCCCGTATGGAAATTAGCCGCCGCTATCGCGGCGCTGGCCTTGCTGCTAGTCGGTTGTGGACGCGACGATCCGCAAGCGGCGCTTGAAGTGGCCGCGCAATCGCTACAGGAAAGCATCGAAAACAAGGACAACGGCGACCTGATGGCGCGGATACATCCGGAGTTTCGCGCCAACCAGAACCTCGACCGGGACTGGGTGCGGCGCACGGCCGGCCTGATGTTCTTGCGGCACGCTAACGTGCGGGTGATAGCGCTGAATCCCCAGAGCTGGATTGATCCGACCTATTCCGACAAAGGCTACAGCGAAGCCCAGGTAGCACTGACCGGCGCCGAGCGCTGGCTACCGCAACGCATCGGGCACTATCACGTCAGGCTCGAATGGTGGCACGAGGATGGTGAGTGGCTGTTGGCGCGGCTGGACTGGGAATAACCGCGCCTGAGGTCAGCTCCTGTTTCGCTGCGATTGCGACGGAGCCCGTCCTTCCGGCTGGTCGGCGGCAAGCTTGTAGGGCCGAACTTGTTCGGCTTTTGCCATTTGCGGCCGAATAATCCGGCGCTACAGATGACTTACTTGAAAAGGGAGCAGACCTTAGGCCCACCTGTAAAAGGCGAGCCGGCACTCCACGACAGTCAGGACGACTCGCCGCGCCATATCAATTCGCCGACGTCATAGCCACGCTCACGGGCCTCGGCGAGCAGCCTGTCGCGCGTCGCCGCGTCGATTTCCTTCTCACGCGAAAGCAGCCACAGATAATCTCGGTCCGGGCTGCCCACCAGCGCCACGTCGTAGCCCTCGTCGAGGTAGAGAATCCAGTAGTGCCCTTTGGTCAGGCTCGGAAACAGGTTGCTGAACCAGTTATCGAAGCGAACCCAGAGTTTGTCGGTCTTTCCTGCCTGTTGGGGCACCGCTTGACCGTGGACCTGTTGCCATTCGCCGTTGGCGGTTTCGCAGCGGTTGGTTACCGCCACGCTGGCGTCATTCTGCAACTGATATTCGGCCTCGGAACGTACGCAGTTGCGCTGGAAGAACATCGGCAGGCGCGCCTGCTCGTACCAAGTGCCCTGATAGCGCTGGAGATCGACCTGACCGACCGTCTCGGGCCCTTCGACATTCCGTGAACCTGCGCAACCGGTAATCAACAGCGCGCAACACAGGGCTAAGAGAAAACGCATAGGTGCTCCTTTATTGCAGGCCTTGACCGGAGAACATCATCACTTTATCGCCGGCAAACTGAATACTGATGAAGCGGTTCTTCTGCCCCCAGGTGCAGCTGGACATGCCCAGCGCGCCGGCGCACTCACCGGGCTTGCCAAGCAGCTCTTCGACTTCCGCGCGGGGCATGCCGGCTTTCAACTTGGCGAAATTCTCCTGGGTGACCGGACTGCAGGCCGTCAGCAATACGACTACCGCAAGCAACGACAAACGACGCAACGACATGAAAGATTCCTTTTTTCGGGACGGTGCCTGGCCGCGCCCGGCTGATGGAGGTTAGGAAGCGAACAGGCGGGGAGGTTCCTCGCTGCCGCTAGAAACGTGAGCCGGGCTCGGCCAGAAATGCCTGCTCGGCCTCGGTGGTTTGGCGACAGAGCGTATCGTTGCGATGAGGAAAGCGTCCGAACCGGGCAATCACATCGCGATGGCGTTCCGCAAAATCGAGGAAGTCGGCGAACAGCTCTCGGTCTTCGGGTGCGACGAGTCCGTGGAGCATCTGGAATTGCGCAACGGCCTGCTCCTGTGTCTGCAGGTTTTCCGCGTGTTCGAGAACCAGATAGATGAATACCCGCTGAATTGGCGTAAGCAGTACATCGCCGCCATGCGCCATGCCCTCGCGAACTAACTGCAGGGCTTGCTCGTCACCGGCGAATGCTTGCGGCGTCCCGCGGTAAATCATGCGCGGGAGCTGATCGAGCAACAGCACCAACGCGAGCCAGCCGTGCGGGGATTCGGTCCAGTGGCCCAGCCCGCCGGCCAGCGCCTGCTCGGTCAAGTCGCCGAAGCGGTCACGGGCCTCGGCGTCCTGTTCGGGCTTATAGCCGAACCACAGCCCGTGTTTCTGCTGGGCGATCTCGCCAACAGTGACGCCCTGACCGAACCACCAGTTCAGCAACTCCAGCCAGGGCGCCTGCATCGGTCAGTCCTGATGGTAGGCGGTGGCGCGCTCGACTTCTTCCTTAGACCCAAGGAAGACCGGTACGCGCTGGTGCAGCGACTCGGGCTGTACATCGAGGATGCGCTGCGTGCCTGTGGTGGCGGCACCGCCGGCCTGCTCGATGATAAAGGACATCGGGTTGGCTTCGTACATCAACCGCAGCTTGCCCGCCTTGCCCGGCTCACGGGCATCACGCGGGTACATGAAGATGCCCCCACGGGTCAGGATGCGATGCACGTCGGCCACCATCGAAGCGATCCAGCGCATGTTGTAGTTCTTGCCCAGTGGGCCTTCGGCGCCAGCCAGCAACTCGCTGACGTAGCGCTGCACCGGCGGTTCCCAGTGGCGCTGGTTGGACATGTTGATGGCAAACTCGGCCGTTGACTCGGGTACGCGCAGGTTCTCGTGGGTCAGGACGAAGCTGCCCAGTTCGCGGTCGAGGGTAAAACCCATGACTCCATTGCCCAGCGTCAGGATCAGCATGGTCTGCGGTCCGTAGATCGCGTAGCCGGCGGCGACCTGCTTGGTGCCGGGCTGGAGGAATGCTTCTTCACCGAGCGCATCGTTCTGGGTGAAACATTCGCCCGGGCAGCGCAGCACTGAGAAGATGGTGCCAACCGAGACGTTGACGTCGATGTTGCTGGAGCCGTCCAGCGGGTCGAAGACCAACAGGTAGGCGCCCTTGGGGTATTTGCCGGGAATCTGGTAGGCGTTGTCCATTTCTTCCGACGCCATGCCGGCCAGGTGGCCGCCCCACTCGTTGGCTTCGAGCAGGATTTCGTTGGACAGCACGTCGAGCTTCTTCTGCACTTCGCCCTGGATGTTCTCGCTGTCAGCGCTGCCGAGCACGCCGCCTAGCGCGCCCTTGGATACGGCGTGGCTGATTTCCTTGCACGCTCGGGCCACTACCTCGATTAGGAAGCGCAGGTCCGCCGGGGTGTTGTTGCTGCGGGTCTGCTCGATCAGGTAGCGACTCAGGGTTACGCGTGACATGGAATGGCTCCAGAGGATGAAAAACCCGCGCAGTTTAGCAGGCCGAGGGGAAACTAACCCTGCCTCAGACCAGCCCTGCGGCCACAGAGTTCAGCGCAACGGCAAAGTGCCTGCAGGCGCCGCCTCTCAGCCGCTCTGGCGCGGGTTTGGCGGCCCTGCAATCGCCTTCGAGACCGCAGGGCCATGCACTAGTCGCGCTCAGAGCACCTTCCAGATGTCTTCGGCATACTCGCGAATAGTCCGATCCGAGGAGAACCAGCCCGTACGCGCCGTATTGAGCACGGCGGAACGCCACCAGCTGTCCGCATCGCTCCAACGCGCTTCGACTTCCAGCTGCGCCTGCCAATAGGCTTCGAAGTCGGCGCACACCATGAAGGTGTCGTGCCATTTCAGACCGTCGATCAGCGCCGTGTAACGACCAGGGTCGTCAGCCGAGAATGCGCCGTTGCGAATCGCCATGAGCACTTCGTTAAGCCGCGGAGAGTCGATGATCATCGCCTCGGCGTTGTACTCGTTAGCCTGCTTGCGCGCCTCGACCTCCTGCGCGGTCATGCCGAAGATGAACATGTGCTCGCGTCCGATCTGCTCGGACATTTCCACGTTCGCGCCGTCGAGCGTGCCGATTGTCAACGCGCCGTTGAGGGCGAATTTCATGTTGCTGGTGCCCGAAGCCTCCAGTCCCGCTGTGGAAATCTGCTCGGATAAGTCGGCGGCCGGAATGATGCGCTCGGCCAGGCTGACGTTGTAGTTGGGCAGAAACACCACCTTGAGCAGGCCGCGCACCGTCGGGTCATCGTTGATGGTCCGCGCGATGTCGTTGGTCAATTTGATGATCAGTTTGGCCGTGTGATAACTGGCCGCCGCCTTGCCCGCAAAAATCTTCACCCGTGGTACCCAGTTGCGGCCCGGATCGGAGCGGATCGCCTGGTATAGCGCCACGGTGTGCAACAGGTTGAGCAGCTGCCGCTTGTATTCGTGGATGCGTTTGACGTGCACGTCGAACAGCGCGTTCGGGTCGACGGTGATGCCCAGCCGCTCCTGAATCATGCGCGCCAGCAGCTGCTTGTTGTTCAGCCGCTGGGCGGCGAAGCGCGCACGGAAGTCCGGCTGGTCGGCATAAGGTTCGAGCTGGCGCAGAACCGTTTCCGGGGCATCGAGCAGTTCTTCGCCGACATGCTCGACCAGCAGCTTGGTCAATTGCGGGTTGGACTGGTACAGCCAGCGGCGGAAGGTGATGCCGTTGGTCTTGTTGCTAATGCGTTCGGGATACAACGAATGCAGATCGGTGAACACGGTCTCGCGCATCAGCCCGGTATGCAGCGCCGATACGCCGTTGATGCAGTGCGACCCGAGGAACGCCAGGTTACCCATGCGCACCCGGCGGCCATGCCCTTCTTCGATCAGCGAGACCGAACGCAGCAGGTCCAGGTCATGAATACCGCGCTCGCGCAACGCATCGAGGTGCTGGGCATTGATCAGGTAGATGATCTGCATATGCCGCGGCAGCAGGCGCTCCATCAGCCCCACCGGCCAGGTTTCCAGCGCCTCCGGCAGCAGCGTGTGGTTGGTATAGGACAGCGTATTGACGGTCAGCTCCCAGGCCTTGCTCCACGGGATGTCGTGCACGTCGACCAGCAGCCGCATCAACTCCGCGACGGCGATCGCCGGGTGGGTATCGTTGAGCTGGATCGCGGCAAATTCCGGCAGATTCAGCAAGGTGCCTCGCTGATCCAGATGCCGCCGCAGCAGGTCCTGCAGTGAGGCCGCCACGAAGAAATATTCCTGGCGCAGACGCAGCTCCTGGCCCGCCTCGGTGCTATCGGCCGGATACAGGACGCGGGAGATGCTTTCAGCGCGCGCCTCCTCGGCAACGGCACCGATATGGTCGCCGGCGTTGAAGCGTTCCAGATGAAAATCCGCCTCGGCGCGCGCGCGCCACAAGCGCAGCGTATTGACGCTCGCCCCGCGCCAGCCGACCACCGGCGTGTCGTAGGCAATGGCGCGCACGCCTTCGGCCCAGTGCCAGAAGTGCTTGGGCTGCTCCTGTCCGGTCGCGTCGTGCGGCATGGCCGTGACGCTACCGCCAAAGCCGATCAGATAACTCACTTCGGGCCGCTCGAACTCCCAGGGATTGCCGAAATTCAGCCAGGTTTCGGTCTGCTCGTGCTGCCAGCCATCGACGATGGCCTGGCGGAACAGACCGTGATCGTAGCGAATCCCGTAACCATGGGCAGCGATACCCAGTGTCGCCATGCTTTCCATGAAGCAAGCCGCCAGTCGGCCCAGGCCTCCGTTGCCCAGCGCCGCATCCGGTTCGGTCAGACGAATGCGCTCGAAATCCACATCGACACCCGCCAAGGCTTCGCGCGCAACGTCAAGCAGGCCGAGGTTACTCAGGCTGTCGGTGAGTAATCGCCCGATGAGAAATTCCAGCGAGAGGTAATAAACGCGCTTCTTGCCCTCCCGGTAGCCCTCGCGCGTACGGTCCATCCATTGATCGATCATGCGATCGCGCGTGGCCAGCGCGACCGCTTCGAACCAGTCGTGGTCGGACGCATGCTCCGGGTCTTTGCCGATCGAATAGGTCAGCTTGCTGATGATCGAATTGCGGAAGGTTGCGACAGCATCGGCGTCAGGAGCAGTGGATTCTTGCGACATCGACAGACCTCATGGAGCTGGAAAGGGGTTCATGGCAGCACAGGCCACCTCGGCAAAGGGCAATGCAAACAGGTTTGCAGGTTTCAGTTGAATCTGCGCGACCGTCTGTCCGGCGTTCGACTCGTCGGATTCGCTGGAAATTCAACCCAGGGTCGTTATGATCGCGCGCCGCCATTACCGATACCGCCACAGTGAAGACACGACTGATCGCCTCCGCCGACCCCGACCGCCTGGAAACCTGGGCCCGCTACAGCAACGGGCTGTGCCGCGACTGTCATGCGACGTGCTGCACGCTGCCGGTCGAGGTGCGCATCGACGACCTGATTCGCCTGGAAGTGGTCGATGCCTTCGAACGTGACGAGCCGCTGAAGAACGTCGCCAAACGCCTGAGCAAAGCGGGCATCGTCGAGCATTTCAATCAGAAGCAAGGCATCTTCACCCTGACCCGGCTGGCCAACGGTGACTGCCTCTATCTGGACCGCAAGACCCGCCTGTGCACGGTCTACGCCAAGCGCCCGGACACCTGCCGCAACCACCCCAGAATTGGCCCACGTCCCGGTTACTGCGCTTATCAGCAGAAAGCTGCGGCACGCTGATGCTAACCGTCGTGTGGTCTCCTGAAAGCGGCGAAAAGCGGTTTTAGAAACTGGCAATATCGTGACTCAGCGGTCATGCTTGGCGTCTGCCTGTATCTGCAAACGTTTAGGAATCCACCCGGCATGAGCCGCGATAGCCGCTATCTGGAAGCCATCCTGCATCACGACATCCCTCTGACCCGGGCGATGGGCCTGCGTGTCGATCAATGGGAAAACCACGAGTTGCGCTTGAAGGTCCCGCTGCAAGCGAACATCAATCACAAGAGCAGCATGTTTGGCGGCAGCCTGTATTGCGCGTCGGTGCTGGCTGGCTGGGGTTGGTTGCATCTGCGCTTGCGCGAGGCCGGTATCGAAGACGGCCATATCGTCATTCACGAAGGCCAGATCGACTATCCGCTACCGGTGGTGGATGACGCGACGGCGATCTGCTCGGCGCCGGACGACGGCGCCTGGGAGCGCTTCGAGACGATCTACCGGCGTCGCGGCCGCTCACGTCTCACACTGCACAGCCGAATCCTCGCAGCCGATGGTCGCGACGCCGTGCGCTTCACCGGCCAGTTCGTTCTGCACAAATAGCCTTGGCACCGTTGGGCTTCGTCGCGAAGCCCAATCCGCAGCCTTTCAGACGTAACGCGATTTGGGCGTTGCCATCGGCAGCGGGCCGTCGCCGATCAGGCGAAACTCACCACGCGCCGCATCGTAGGCACGGATTTCACTGGTGCCGATGTTGTAGAGCCAGCCGTGAATGAACAGCTGACCGCTGGCCAGTCGCGCGGCGACCGAAGGATGCGTACGCAGGTGTTCGAGCTGCGCCAGCACGTTTTCCTCGGTGAGGATGCGCAAGGTGCTGTCATCGGCACAGCCGCAGTTTTCTTCCACCACAGTCCTGGCCACCTCGGCATGGCGCAGCCAGCTGCGGACAGTGGGCATGCGCTCCAGGCCCGAGGGATCGAGCACCGCCTTCATCGCACCACAGTCCGAATGCCCGCAGACGATGATGTGCTTGACGCCCAGCGCCATCACGGCGAACTCGATCGCTGTCGACACGCCGCCGTTCATCTGGCCGTAAGGCGGCACGATGTTGCCGACGTTGCGGGTCACGAACAGATCGCCCGGCGAACTCTGGGTGATCAGCTCCGGGAGAATCCGCGAATCGGCGCAGGTGATGAACATCGCCCGCGGCGTCTGCTCGTGGGCAAGCTTGGCGAACAGCTCGCGCTGCTGCGGATAGACATCCTCGCGAAAGCGCATGACGCCCGCGACCAGGTTATCGAGCGCGTCCTGCGCCGTTTCGCTCGTCTTGTCTTCGAGGCTCATGTACGTCATCTCTTTTGTATAGGTTGAGCCCGGCCCGGCAATTCGTGCCGAAGCGGGCACCGAGACCCGGGCGGGCCGGCGCTCGAGCATGCCGACCACGGGTTTGGTTATTCGCCGCGAATGTACTGTTCGAGATGCTGGATCAGGCTTTCTTTCTCGGCGACGAGCTCCTTGACCACGTCGCCGATAGAGAGCATGCCGACCAACTTGCCCGCTTCGAGTACCGGTAGGTGACGCAAGTGCCGATCGGTCATCAGCTGCATGCATTCCTCGAGTCCCTGATGCGGCTCGACGGTCACCAGGTTGACGCTCATGATCGTGCTCACAGGAGTCGCGAACGACGAACGCCCCTTGAGGACACATTTGCGCGCATAGTCGCGCTCACTGACGATGCCGACCAAGCGACCATCAGCTTCGGCCACCGGCAGTGCGCCGACGTTCTTTTCCGCCAGCACCTGCAGCGCCGTGAGTACCGTGTCGGTCGGTGCGATGGTATGTACGCTCAAGTTCGACTTGCTGCTGACGACCTGTCCTACCGTTTTCATGGTTTCACCTCCTCCATGCCGACCCCAAGCCGGACGCCACATAGGGTCTGTTGCCATTTCGTCGCAAGCCGCGTTGCCGCGACAAATAATGCCAGGCAAGGCGCGGGACGCAGGTAATGGTCGCTCCGTTGCCAGGTCCCGCAACGCCGCATGGCATCATTTGCCGCGCAACCTAGGCGGCCCCACCCGAAGGGACGGGCCGTCGCGGCCGCGACGAAACGGCAACAGACCCTACTAGCATCATCCGCAGGCACGGGTGGGTAAAGCGTTTTTCCGTGCTTGAAACACGCCGTTCCAAAAGACGCATGCGCCGGCGAGGAAGACACCTTATGCCGCGCCTGGACGTCATCCAGGCACGGCTCGGGCTCAGGCAATCTCGATCAGCAAGTCGCCAGGCGTCACGCGGTCACCCTTGGCCACATGCACAGCCTTCACGGTGCCGGCTATTGGCGCCTGGATTTCGGTTTCCATCTTCATCGCCTCGCTGATCAGCACCGGCTGGCCGGCCTTGACCACGTCGCCTTCCTTGACCAATACATCGACTACGTTGCCCGGCATGCTGGTACTGACATCACCCGGACCGCTGGCCTGCTTGCGCTGACCACCAGCGCCGCCGCCGACGAAGTTGTTCAATGGCTCGAACACCACTTCTTCCGGCATGCCGTCGATGGAGAGGAAGAAATGCCGCTTGCCCTCGCCCTTGACGCCGACGCCCGTGATGTCGACCCGGTAGGTCTCGCCATGCACATCAATGACGAATTCGGTCGGCACGCCCTCGCCGCCCGCCGCACTCACCGCGCTGCCGTCCGGAATCGGTAGCAGGACCTCCGGTTGCAGCGTGCCGGCCTCACGCTCCTCGAGGAACTTGCGGCCGATATCGGGGAACATGGCATAGGTCAGCACGTCTTCTTCGCTGTGGGCCAGCGCGCCTATCTCCTGGCGTAGCTTGTCCAGTTCTGGCTTGATCAGGTCGGCTGGACGCACCTCGACGATTTCCTCGCCGCCGATGGCCTGACGCTGCAATTTGGCGTCGATGGTGCCCGGCGCTTTGCCGTAGCGGCCCTGAAGATAGAGCTTCACTTCATTGGTGATGGTCTTGTAGCGCTCGCCAGCCAGAACGTTAAAGAAGGCCTGGGTACCGACGATCTGCGAGGTCGGCGTCACCAGCGGCGGGTAGCCTAGATCCTTGCGCACGCGCGGAATCTCGGCCAGCACTTCATCCATGCGGTTGAGCGCGCCCTGCTCCTTGAGCTGGTTGGCCAGGTTGGAAATCATTCCGCCGGGCACCTGATTCACTTGCACGCGAGTGTCGACGCCGGTGAATTCGCTCTCGAACTGGTGGTACTTCTTGCGCACCGCATAGAAGTACAGGCCGATTTCCTGGATCAATTCCAGATCGAGGCCTGTGTCGTACGGCGTGCCGCGCAGCGCGGCAACCATCGACTCGGTCCCTGGATGGCTGGTGCCCCAGGCCATGGACGAAATCGCCGTGTCGATGTGATCGGCGCCGTTCTCGATGGCCTTGAGCTGGCACATGCTGGCGACGCCGGCGGTGTCGTGAGAATGGATGAAAACCGGCAGATCCATCTCGGCCTTCAGCGCGCGGACCAGATCGCCAGTGGCAAACGGCGTCAGCAGGCCAGCCATGTCCTTGATGGCAATGGAATCGACGCCCATGTCGCGCATCGCCCGGCCTTGCTCGACGAACAACTCGACGGTGTGCACAGGGCTGGTGGTGTAGGCGATGGTGCCCTGCGCGTGCTTTCCGGTTTTCTTCACCGCACGGATGGCTGTTTCCAGATTACGCACATCGTTCATCGCATCGAATATGCGGAACACGTCGATGCCATTGTCGGCCGCCTTGGCACAGAACGCCTCGACCACATCATCAGCGTAGTGTCGATAGCCCAGCAGGTTCTGCCCGCGCAGCAGCATCTGCAAACGGGTGTTGGGCAGTGCCGCCTTGAGCTCACGTAAGCGCTCCCAGGGATCTTCCTTGAGGAAGCGCACGCACGCGTCGAAGGTCGCGCCGCCCCAGACTTCGAGCGACCAGTAGCCGACGCGGTCGAGCTTCTCGCAGATCGGCAGCATGTCCTCGGTACGCATGCGGGTCGCAATCAGCGACTGGTGGGCGTCTCGAAGGATGGTATCGGTGACGGTGATTTTTTTCTGAGCAGTCATGGTTCGTTCCTCACAGGCCTGCGTGGGCGGCGATAGCGGCGGCGATGGCCAGGGCCAGTTCGCTCGGCTTGCGCTTGATCGAGTAGGTCATCAATTCCGGATGGTTATCGACGAAGCTGGTGTTGAACTGCCCGCTGCGGAAATCCGGGTTCTCGAGAATCTTCTGATAGTAGAAAGCCGTGGTCTTCACGCCCTGCACGCGCATGTCGTCCAGCGCGCGCGACCCTCTGGCCAGCGCCTCTTCCCAGGTCAGTGCCCAGACGATCAGCTTCAGGCACATGGAGTCGTAGTACGGCGGGATGGTATAGCCGGTATAAATCGCGGTATCGGTGCGCACCCCCGGGCCGCCCGGCGCGTAATAGCGGGTGATCTTGCCGAAGCAGGGCAGGAAATTGTTGCGCGGGTCTTCGGCGTTGATGCGGAATTGCAAGGCGAAGCCGCGATACTGAATATCTTCTTGCTTGATCGAGAGGGGCATGCCGGAGGCGATGCGGATCTGCTCACGCACGATGTCGATACCGGTGATTTCCTCGGTAATGGTGTGCTCCACCTGCACCCGGGTGTTCATCTCCATGAAGTACACCTCGCCATCGGCGAGCAGAAACTCCACGGTGCCGGCATTCTCGTAACCCACCGCTTTGGCCGCGCGCACCGCCAGATCACCGATGTAGGCGCGCTGTTCCGGGGTCAGCTGCGGGCTGGGGGCAATCTCGATGAGCTTCTGGTTACGCCGCTGGATCGAGCAGTCGCGCTCGAACAGATGTACGGTGTTTCCGAACGAGTCGGCGAGAATCTGCGCCTCGATGTGCTTGGGTTCGACAATGCATTTTTCGAGAAACACATCAGCAGAGCCAAACGCCTTGGTCGCCTCGGAGATGACCCGTGGGTAGGCCTGAGCCAGTTCTTCACGGGAGTTGCACCGGCGAATACCGCGGCCACCACCGCCGGAGGTCGCCTTGAGCATCACCGGATAACCGATGCGCTCGGCCTCGGCCAATGCTTCTTCGACATCCGCTACGTTGCCTTCGGTGCCTGGTGTGACCGGCACACCGGCCTTAATCATGCTGCGCCGGGCCTCGGTCTTGTCGCCCATTCGGCGAATCACTTCAGCGCTAGGGCCAACGAAGCGGATACCGCGCTCGGCGCAGATCTCCGCGAGCTCTGCGTTCTCGGAAAGAAACCCATAGCCGGGGTGCAACGCATCGCAGCCGGTTTCCACCGCGAGGTTCACCAGTTTGCGTGGGTTCAGGTAACCCGCCAGAGGGTCCTCACCAATGAAGTAAGCCTCATCGGCACGTTTGACATGCAGCGCATGGCGGTCAGGCTCGGCGTATACGGCTACCGAGCGAACGCCCATCTCGGCACAGGCCCGCACGATGCGGACGGCAATTTCACCGCGGTTAGCGATCAGCAGCTTCTTGATCACGCTGTCATTCCCTCGGTCAATGAGCAAAAGGCCGCCATCTGGGGCCGTGTGACGCTTGCACCGTGCAAGCATTTAAACCCTACGCTTGCCGGTGCGATTACTGAAAATGAATAATAGTTTGCCGTTGAATAAGTAATTACTTATAGATCAGTTACAGGCGCCTGTTCACGCGGCATAGGCAGATGAATTCGATCCAAACCCTGACAAAAACAAGCGAGAGCGGCGAAAGATGCGGAAGACCATGATGCGCATAACCTTGCGCCAACTACAGGTGTTTCGGGCGGTATGTGAAAGCCGTTCCTATAGCCGAGCGGCCGAAGAAATGGCGCTGACCCAACCAGCCGTAAGCCTGCAGATTCGCCAGCTTGAAGAGCTGATTGGCCAACCGTTGTTCGAGTACCTGGGCAAAAAACTCTATCTCACCGTGGCGGCCGAGGCGTTGCAGCGCGCCAGCACCGATATTTTCGGGCGTCTGGACAGCCTAGACATGCAGCTGTCTGATTTGCAGGGTTCGCTACAGGGGCAACTGAACCTCGCGGTGGAATCGAGTGCCAAATACATCACGCCGCATCTGTTTGCCGCGTTCAAACGGCAGCATCCGGAAGTGAGCCTCGAACTGGTCGTGGTCAATCACGCGCAGGCGGTCAAGCGCCTGTCGATCAGCCGCGACGATCTGCTGATCATGTCGCAGGTGCCGACCGACATGGACCTCGAGTTCATGCCGTTCCTGAACAACCCGATCGTGGCCGTCGCGCCGGCCAATCATCCATTGAGCCAGGCAACCGAGCTGACACTGCAAGACCTGACATCCTACCCACTGCTGGTGCGCGAACCCGGTTCGGGCACACGCAAGGCTGGCGAAGACTATCTGCGCCAGAAGCGCGCACACTTCGCCCAAACCGTACAGGTAGCTTCGCTGGACGCATTGCGTGAGAGCGTGGTGGCTGGACTTGGCGTGGCACTGATGCCACGCCACGCCGTGTATCTGGAGCTTCAGCACGGACTGCTGTGCGAGCTTCCGGTGCTGGAGCTACCGCTGTACCGCAGCTGGTGCGTGGTGCACCCAAGAGCAAAGCGGCTCAGCCCGGTCGCCCAAGCGTTCATCGCCTTCATCCGTGAAGAGCGTGCGCAGATCAGCGCATTGGCGACGCGTTTTGCCGGTGTTCTGCCCCAGCCTCCAGCAACGGGCTGACCATCAACAAATCGGGGAACTCCATCAGCTGCGCATGCAATTGGCGCTGCTCGTCGTAGCTTTCAATGGCTCGACGGAAGTACATGCGGCGCTCGTCCTGCAGCTTGCGGCGTGCACGGGCATCGAGGTTGACGTAGGTTTCACGGTGCTGAGACATGGGGTTCTCCCGAGAAAGGTACTGGGAGGTTCAGCATCGGAGCTATAGGTGACGCTATGAGGTCAGGTCAATGACGTTTCGAAGACGGTCAATCTTCGTGCGGCTTCACCGACTTGGGCGACAGGCGCAAGCTGCGCAGACTGCGCTTTACGCTTTTGAGATGGTTGACCAGACTCGGCCCGCGCGCCATGGCGACCCCCATCGCCAGCACGTCGATCACCACCAAGTGGGCGATACGTGAGGTCAGCGGAGTATAGATTTCGGTATCTTCCTGAACGTCGATGGCCAGGTTGATGGTCGCCAGCTCCGCCAGCGGCGTCTGGCTCGGACAGAGCGTGATCAGCGTGGCGCCGGACTCGCGCACCACATTGGCGGTTATCAGCAGGTCCTTTGAGCGCCCCGACTGGGAGATGCAGATCGCCACGTCGGTGGGTTTCAGCGTGACCGCCGACATCGCCTGCATATGCGGGTCGGAATAGGCCGCCGCACTGAGCAATAGCCGGAAGAACTTGTGCTGGGCATCGGTTGCCACCGCGCCGGACGCCCCGAAACCGTAAAACTCCACCCGCTCAGCCTTGGCCATGGCAGTAACGGCACGCTCCAAAGCATCGGAGTCGAGGCGCTCGCGCACGTCCATCAGAGTATGCAAAGTAGTGTCGAATATCTTCAGCGCAAAATCGGTGACCGAATCGTTCTCGCTGATGGCGAACTGGCCGAAGCTGGCGCCAGCGGCGAGACTCTGCGCCAGTTTGAGCTTGAGATCCTGAAAACCAAGGCAACCGATTGCGCGACAGAAGCGCACGATGGTCGGCTCGCTGACGCCTACCGCATGGGCTAGGTCCGCCATGGAGCTGTGCATCACCGCAGCCGGATCGAGCAGTACATGGTCGGCCACCTTGAGCTCCGACTTGCGCAGCGAACTTCTCGATTGGGCGATGTGTTGCAGCAGGTTCACGTTCCGGACTCGCTATGATCAATACCGGACAAGGAAGGTCAAACGCAGCGATGCGTCGCAGCTATCCTGCCGGCTGGCTGTAGTGGGCTTGTAGTTATACTACAAGGCCTGCAGCATCGCCCACCTATTGAGTTCACCTTCTAGCTAGGAGTGACGCTGTGTCCATTTCCTGCGACATGCTGGTATTTGGCGGTACCGGCGATCTGGCGCTACACAAACTCATCCCTGCCCTTTATCACCTGCACCGTGAGCGGCGTCTGCACGATGACGTGCGCATCCTTGCCATCGCTCGCCAGGAGATCGACCGCAACGCCTTCCTGACCCTAGCCGAGCGCCATTGCCGCGCGGGAATCGCGCGCACCGATTTCGAGGTCGACATCTGGCAAGCGTTCAGTCGCCGCCTCGATTACTTCGCCATGGATGCTTCCCAGCGTGGCGAATTTGTCGGTCTCGCACATCACCTCGGCCAATCCGAGGGACGCGTGCGGGTGCATTACCTGGCGACCGCGCCGAGGCTGTTCGTACCCATCGCCTCCAATCTCGAAAGCGCCGGCCTCGCCGGCGAGAACGCGCGCATCGTGCTGGAGAAGCCCATCGGCCATTCGCTGGATTCCGCGCTGGAAATCAACGAAGCCATCGGCGCGGTGTTTCCCGAGTCGCGGATCTACCGGATCGACCACTACCTGGGCAAGGAGACCGTGCAGAACCTCATGGCGCTGCGCTTCGCTAATGCGCTGTTCGAGCCCATCTGGCGTGCGGGCCAGATCGATCATGTGCAGATCACCGTGGCCGAAACCCTCGGGGTTGAAGAGCGCGGCAGCTACTACGATCACTCCGGCGCCATGCGCGACATGTTGCAGAACCATCTGCTGCAGTTGCTCTGCCTGGTGGCAATGGAGGCGCCGGTGCGTTTCGATGCCAAATCGATACGCGGCGAAAAGGTGAAGATTCTCGAAGCTCTCAAACCCATCACCGGCAACGACGTGCAGGACAAGACTGTGCGCGGTCAGTACGGCGCCGGCCGCATCGGCGGCCACGACGTGCAGGCCTACTACTTCGAAAACGATGTCGACAACGACAGCGATACCGAAACCTTCGTCGCGGTAAAGGCCGAGATCGACAACTGGCGCTGGGCCGGTGTGCCCTTCTATCTGCGCACCGGCAAGCGCATGTCCCGCAAGCGCTCGGAGATCATCATCACCTTCAAGCAGGTGCCACACATGTTGTTCACCAAAGGCGAAGTGAATCGCCTGGTGATCAGCCTGCAACCGGAAGAGAGCATCAGCCTGCAGCTCATGGCCAAGGCGCCCGGCAAAGGCATGCAGCTGGAGCCGGTGGAACTGGATCTAAACCTGGCGAGCGCGTTCAGCACGACCCGTCGCTGGGAGGCCTATGAGCGGTTGCTGCTGGATGTCATCGAAGGCGATTCGACGCTCTTCATGCGCCGCGACGAAGTGGAAGCCGCCTGGAACTGGGTCGATCCGATCCTGCGCGGCTGGCAAAGCCACTATCGCAAACCGAGGCCCTACCCGGCCGGCACCGATGGCCCGGAGCAGGCCCGTCAGCTGATCGAGCATCAGGGCCGGCAATGGTGGCGCTGAGCCGCCGAACGGCGCGATTCCCGATACACCGATCTTCGTTCCAGCCACTGGGACAGAGCCGTTCGCGCAAGTAATACCAACTAACGCATCAGTCGCCCGAGAACTAAGGATTAAGTTCGCATCCATCGCGGTTCAGTCGGGCGACCACAAAAATTTCATCGATGCGATGAAGTCGCCATCTCCTTGGAAACGGATCGCCGATATCCTGCAACGGTATCGGCAGCTCGACGCCTTAGTTCTGCCACCTTATTCACTCTAGTTGCCAGCGCAAGTTCGGTTAATTCAACAGCCGTGAAAAACGGCCGCGATCCGTTGCTCAAATCGTACAACCGAAATCCGCTGAAAGCCTCCGCCCATCAGGGTTTCGCAGTAGCCTTAGACAACAACGCATGGTCTCGGAATACAGTCTGAATCCAGGCCTCTGAATTGGCCTATTTCTTCGCGGCTGGGCCCGCCAATATCCAGCAGAATATTCAAGTTGGATCACAGCGAATCTCAAGCCGAGACCGGTTAGTTCAACTTTCGCGATAAAACACGAACTTCGGAGATATCAGCGGCGAATCAATGCCCATGATCGGCGACTTGGGTTGAGATTAATTTTTCGATGTGTTTATTCTAGAAAAGGATTTCAATCAGCAACCCCAAAGGTCTTGTTTTGAGTGTTCCTACCGTAACGCTCCGTCGCCCAACCGACGGCGACGGTTATCCCCTCCATGAGCTGGTAGCGCGCTGCCAACCTCTGGACACCAATTCGGCGTACTGCAACCTCCTGCAATGCTCCGATTTCGCCGACACCTCCATTGCCGCCACAAACGCGGATGGCCAATTGGTAGGTTTCATTTCCGGTTACTGCCCTCCTTCCCGCCCGGACACGTTGTTCGTTTGGCAAGTCGCGGTCGACGCTTCGATGCGCGGCCAGGGTCTGGCGTTGCGCATGCTGATGGCATTGATCGCACGGGTCGCCAGAGAGCAAGGCGTCAGTAACCTGGAAACCACCATCTCGCCGGACAACGGGGCATCGCAGGCGCTGTTCAAGAAGGCCTTCGCCAAACTTGGCGTCGACTACAGCACCCGCACCCTGTTCTCCCGCGCCGAACATTTTGCCGGCAAGCACGAAGACGAAGTGCTCTATCGCGCCGGCCCGTTCGACGCACCCCATTCAGAAGAAGAACTCGAGGAAAACGCATGAAAACTTTCGAACTGCACGAATCTGGCGTTCGCAGCTACTGCCGCTCCTTCCCAGTGGTTTTCAAGCAGGCCCGTGGCGCTGAACTCATCACCCGCGAAGGCAAGTCCTATATCGACTTTCTCGCCGGTGCCGGCACGCTGAACTACGGCCACAACCATCCGGTGCTCAAGCAGGCGCTGCTCGACTACATCAGCGACGACGGCATCACCCACGGTCTGGATATGTACTCCGATGCCAAGGAGCGTTTCCTCGAAACCTTCAGCCGCCTGATTCTCAAGCCGCGCGGTATGGACTACGTCATGCAGTTCACCGGCCCTACCGGCACCAACGCGGTGGAGGCCGCGCTGAAGCTGGCGCGCAAGGTGACCGGTCGCAACAACGTCATCAGCTTCACCAACGGCTTTCACGGCTGCAGCATCGGCGCCCTGGCGGCGACCGGTAACAAACATCACCGTGGCGCAGCCGGCGTTCCGCTGACCGACGTCAGCCGCATGCCTTACGCCAACTACTTCGGCGATAAGGTCAACACCATCGCGATGATGGACAAGCTGCTCGCCGACCCATCCAGCGGCATTGACAAGCCGGCGGCGGTGATCGTTGAAGTGGTCCAAGGCGAAGGTGGCCTGAACGCCGCGTCCGCCGAGTGGGTGCGCAAGCTGGAAAAACTCTGCCGCAAGCACGAAATGCTGCTGATCATCGACGACATCCAGGCTGGTTGCGGTCGTACCGGCAGCTTCTTCAGCTTCGAAGAGATGGGCATCAAGCCGGACATGATTACCCTCTCCAAGTCGCTGTCGGGCTTCGGACTGCCGTTCGCCATGGTCCTGCTGCGCAAGGAGCTGGACCAGTGGAGCCCCGGCGAGCACAACGGCACGTTCCGTGGCAACAACCATGCATTCGTGACCGCTGCCGCCGCCCTTGAGCATTTCTGGCAGGACGACGAATTCGCTAAGAGTGTTCAGGCCAAGGGCAAACGCATCGCCGATGGCATGCACAAGATCGTCCGCCGCTATGGCCCTGATTCCCTGTTCGTCAAAGGCCGCGGGATGATGATCGGCATCAGTTGCCCGGATGGCGACACCGCCGCCGCGGTCTGCCGCCATGCCTTCGAGAACGGTCTGGTGATCGAGACCAGCGGCGCCCACAGCGAAGTGGTCAAGTGCCTCTGCCCGCTTGTGATCAGCGAAGAGCAGATCGACAAGGCCATGAGCATTCTGGACAAGGCGTTCGCCGCCGTGATGTCCGACCAGACCCGCGAGCAGGCTGGCTAAGACGCAACACGAGAAGTGTCAGGCAGGCGCGTTGCGATGCTGCCTGACCGATCGCAACAGTTGCCGCACAGCCCCCACACGTTTTGAGGAATTGAAAAATGATCGTACGCACCCTCGCCGAATGTGAGCAGTCCAACCGCAAGATCGTCACCGAAACCTGGGACAGCACGCGCATGCTGCTCAAGGACGACAAGATGGGCTTCTCCTTCCACATCACCACCATCTTCGCCAACACCGAGACGCACATTCACTACCAGAACCATCTGGAGTCGGTGTATTGCATCAGCGGCAACGGCGAGATCGAGACCGTCGCCGACGGCAAGATCTACAAGATCGAGGCCGGCACCCTATACATCCTCGACAAGCACGACGAACACCTGCTGCGCGGCGGCAGTGAGGACATGAAGATGGCCTGCGTCTTCAACCCGCCGCTCAACGGTAAGGAAGTACATGACGACAGCGGCGTATATCCGCTAGAGGCTGAAACCGTCGCCTGAACTTGAGCGAAGGAACCCCGCCCGCAAACGCAGCAGATGTACACCGACCTGTGGGAGGCGCGCCCCGCGGCGAATGCAGGCGATAGCCTGCCAATAGAGCCAAAGCTTCGCGCCGAGGTCCGCCCTCCCACAAGTCAAAAGCGCGCACCGCACCGCTTTGGTGGCGCGCCCCGCAGCGAATGGCCACTAGCTGGTCAGAAGCGCAGAGAACATTGTCAGAGCAACCGAAAGGAGAATGCGAAGTGAATCCCGTGCAAGCCGACCATTACCCTTCGCGCCAGCACGACGAACCCAGCTGGCAGGAACGGCTGGACCCGGTCGTCTACCGCAGCGACTTGGCCAACGCTCCCATCGCACCGGAGCTGATCGAACGCTTCGCGCGTGACGGTTATCTGGTCATCCCCAACCTGTTCAGCGCCGAGGAAGTCGCGGTGTTTCGCGAAGAGCTCGAGCGCATGCGCCAGGATCCGGCCGTCGCCGACTCCGGCAAGACCATCAAGGAACCCGACAGCGGCGCGATCCGCTCGGTGTTCGCCATCCATAAAGACAACGCGCTGTTCGCCCGCGTCGCGGCGGACGAGCGTATCGCCGCCATTGCCCGCTTCATTCTCGGCGGCGACATCTACGTGCATCAGTCGCGGATGAACTTTAAACCCGGCTTCACCGGCAAGGAGTTCTACTGGCATTCGGACTTCGAAACCTGGCACGTCGAGGACGGCCTGCCGCGCATGCGCACGATCAGCTGCTCGATTCTGCTGACTGATAACGAGCCGCACAACGGCCCGCTGATGCTGGTCCCCGGTTCGCACAAGCACTTCATCCGCTGCGTGGGCGCGACGCCGGAAAACCATTACGAAAAGTCCCTGCGCAAGCAGGAGTTCGGCGTACCGGATCACGACAGCCTCACCCGGCTGGCCGAGCAGCATGGCATCGACACCGCCACCGGTCCGGCGGGCAGCGTTGTGTTCTTCGACTGCAACACCATGCACGGCTCCAACAGCAACATCACGCCGAGTGCGCGCAGCAATCTGTTCTATGTCTACAACCATGTGGATAATGCCGCGCAGGCGCCGTTCTGCGGGCTCGCACCACGCCCCGGCTTCGTTGCCGAGCGTGAAGATTTCACGCCGCTGCAGATCCAGCCTCAACACTATCTCTGACTTTGACACGCCATCGCCGTCTACGCGGCGATGGTTTCTGCTGGCCTGCCGAAGGCGGCCCAGGGATGAAATTCACCCCAAGACGGGACGTTGAATCGATGCATACCGTAGAAAAAATCGGCGGCACCTCCATGAGCCGCTTCGACGAGCTACTCGACAATATCTTCATCGGCCAGCGCGAAGGCGCCCAGCTATACCAGCGGGTCTTCGTCGTCTCGGCCTACAGCGGCATGACCAACCTGCTGTTGGAACACAAGAAAACCGGCGAGCCTGGCGTCTACCAGCGCTTCGCCGACGCACAGAACGAGGGCGCCTGGCTCGACGCGCTACAGAGTGTGCGCCAGCGCATGCTGGACAAAAACGCTGAGCTGTTCCCCGGCGACTTCGAGCGCCACGCCGCCGACCAGTTCATCAACTCGCGCATCGACGATGCCCGCGAATGTATGAGCAGCCTGCAGCGCCTGTGCGCCTACGGTCACTTCCAACTCGGCGAACACCTGATGAAAGTGCGCGAAATGCTCGCCTCGCTGGGCGAAGCACACAGCGCCTTCAACGCCGTGCTGGCACTCAAGCATCGCGGCATCAACGGGCGCATGGTCGACCTGACCGGCTGGCACCGCGATTCTCCGCTGCCCTTCGAGGAGATGGTGCGCGAGAGCTTCGAAGGCGTCGACCTGAGCCGCGAACTGGTGATCGCCACCGGCTACACCCATTGCAGCGAAGGTCTGATGAACACCTTCGATCGCGGCTACAGCGAAATCACCTTCGCCCAGATCGCCGCCGCCACCGGCGCGCGCGAGGCGATCATCCACAAGGAATTTCACCTGTCTTCCGCCGACCCGAACCTGGTAGGCGCCGACAAGGTAGTGACCATCGGCCGCACCAACTATGACGTGGCCGACCAGCTGTCGAACCTCGGCATGGAAGCGATCCACCCCCGCGCGGCCAAGACCCTGCGCCGCGCCGGCATCGAGCTGCGCATCAAGAATGCCTTCGAGCCGCAGCACGCCGGCACCCTCATCAGCCAGGACTACAAGAGCGAGCGGCCCTGCGTGGAAATCATCGCCGGACGCAAGGATGTCTTCGGCATCGAGGTGTTCGATCAGGACATGCTCGGTGACGTGGCCTACGACATTGAGATCACCAAGCTGCTCAAGCAACTCAAGCTCTACGTGGTGAACAAGGACTCGGACGCCAACAGCATCACCTACTACGCCTCTGGCTCGCGCAAGCTGATCAATCGCGCAGCCAACCTCATCGAGGAGCGCTATCCGGCGGCGGAAGTGACCGTACACAACGTCGCAATCGTCTCGGCGATCGGCTCGGACCTCAAGGTCAAAGGCATCCTGGCCAAGACCGTCGCGGCGCTGGCCGGTGCCGGCATCAGCATCCAGGCTATCCACCAGTCGATTCGCCAGGTAGAGATGCAGTGCGTGGTCAACGAGGAAGACTACGACGCCGCCATCGCCGCCCTGCACCGAGCGCTGATCGAGCCGGAAAACCACGGCGACGTGATCGCCGCGGCGTAAGCCCTCCGCTACACCGAACCGCCGGGCCCGGCTTGCGCTAGGTCCGGCGGTTTGCCGTCTGCCATTTACTGACCGCGTCGGGTACTCGATATCGCCGAAACCAGGCAGCGAAAAACACCAGCGCCAGCAGTAGCTCTGCGAAGTCGCCGCCGTAATACATCAACTGAGCGGCTGCTTCGATTTCTGTCAGGTCGTGGCCGGCGTCCCTTGGGAAACCGTAGGCATACATCAGCTTGCCGAGCACGGCATGGGCGGCGGTGGCGACGAACAGCACCGCCAGTCGTACCCGCATGCCTGGTCGATGTGGCGCCGGGTCTGGTCCTGCGATCGACCAGCTGAATAGGTAGCCGGCCAGGACGAAATGCAGATGCAACCACAGGTGCAACAGCGGCTCGCTGAAGCTCAACCGGTAAAGCGGCGTGAGATAAAGCACGTAGAGCGCGCCGATATCCAACAGCAATGCCGTCGCGGGATGGGTCAGGCAGCGCACCGGCATGGTCCCGGCAATGGCCATGATGCGCCGCGCGGCTCCGGGCGGCACGCTGCGCAGCAGCAAGGTCCCCGGCGCGCCGAGCATCAGCGCGATGGGCGCGAACATGCCGAGTAACAGGTGCTGCGCCATGTGCCCGCGCAGATCGGTATGCCCCCACTCGAGCATAGGCGGTGAAAGTGCAACGATCAGCAAAACACAGCCAAACGTGAAGCTGACCAGGCGCCAGCAGCTCCAGAATTTGCGGTGTCTGCGCTGGCGATACATTGCGAGCACGTAGGCGAACCACAGGTTCAGCGTCAGCATCACCAGTACGAAGGCACCCACCAATGTCAGTAAATGGGCGTCGTGGGTCACCGGCTAGGCGCCCCGCCTAGCCATCGGCCGGCCGGCGCAGGCGCGTCGCCAGATCATCACGCCAATCAGCACTAAGACTACGCCAAAGCCGTTCCAGGCCAGATCGTAGGGCAAGAGGTTCTCGACATACCGCACCTGATGCAGACGCAGCAGCTTGTGATCGACGATGCCATCGAACAGTTGGAAGCCGCCCGCACCAAAGAACAATCCAGCCCAGGCATGACCGCGCGAGACTGCCCGATCGCGGCTGAGCTTGACGAACAGATAGAAACCGGCCGCCAGCATCAGCAACTCAGCGGCATGCAACAGGCCATCGGACAGCAGTGAGATGGCAGGCGTCGAGCGATCGAAGAAGTGGTGCCAGGCGAGAATCTGATGAAAGACGATCTCATCGACCGCTGCCATCAGGCCGATCCCGAGAAAGATCGTTGCGATCAGGCTGCCCTTGGCATCGACGAGGTTGGCGCTCACGTTAGCCTCCGGATATGGGCGGTTTGGCTCGCATCGGAACGTGTGACAGTTGACCAAGCCCTGTTTATGAGTGACTGGGGTTCGGCGGCTGAGTTCGCCACGTTCTTGATCTGGCTCAGTGAAAGTACCGGGCAAATCCTTAGAATCCGCACGTTTTATCGGTAAGAGTCACCCCACCATGGCCCGCTCGCGCCCTGAACTGCTGTCCCCGGCTGGCACCCTGAAATCCATGCGCTACGCCTTCGCCTACGGCGCCGACGCGGTGTATGCGGGGCAGCCGCGCTACAGCCTGCGGGTGCGCAACAACGAGTTCGACCACGCCAACCTCAAGCTCGGCATCGACGAGGCGCATGCGCTGGGCAAGCAGTTCTACGTGGTGGTCAACATCGCGCCGCACAACGCCAAGCTGAAGACCTTCATCAAGGACCTCGCGCCCGTGGTGGCGATGGGGCCGGACGCGCTGATCATGTCCGACCCCGGCCTGATCATGCTGGTTCGCCAGAATTTTCCGGAGATGACCATCCACCTGTCGGTGCAGGCCAACGCAGTGAACTGGGCGACGGTGAAGTTTTGGCACCAACAGGGCGTTAGCCGGGTGATCCTTTCGCGCGAACTGTCGTTGGAAGAGATCGAGGAGATCCGCCAGCAGGTGCCGGATATGGAGCTGGAGGTATTCGTCCACGGCGCGCTGTGCATGGCCTATTCCGGCCGCTGCCTGCTGTCGGGCTACATAAACAAGCGCGACCCCAACCAGGGCACCTGCACCAATGCCTGCCGCTGGGAATACAAGACCCACGAAGCCAAGGAAAACGAACTCGGCGAGGTGGTACACCAGTACGAGCCGATTGCCGTGCAACGCGCCGAGCCGACTCTCGGCGTGGGCAAGCCCACCGATGAGCTGTTCCTGCTGGAGGATTCAAGTCGGCCCGGCGAGTTCATGGAAGTCAGCGAGGACGAACACGGCACCTACATCATGAACTCCAAGGACCTGCGCGCCGTGCAGCACGTCGAACGCCTCGCTCGGACGGGCGTGCATTCGCTGAAGATCGAGGGCCGTACCAAATCCCACTATTACGTGGCGCGCACCGCCCAGGTCTACCGCAAGGCCATCGACGACGCGCTGGCCGGCAAGCCGTTCGATAAGTCGCTGATGGACACCCTCGAATCCCTCGCTCACCGTGGCTACACCGAAGGCTTCCTACGCCGTCACGTGCATGACGAATACCAGAACTACGAACGCGGCTTCTCGCTCTCCGAACGCCAGCAGTTCGTCGGCGAACTGACCGGCGGGCGTCGTAACGGCATGGCCGAAGTGCAAGTGAAGAACCGCTTCGCCGTCGGCGACAGGCTGGAGCTGATGACGCCGCAGGGCAATCTCAACCTGCGCTTGGAGAAGCTGGAAAACAAGCGCGGCGAACCCATCGACGTCGCGCCGGGCGATGGGCACACCGTCTACCTGCCTGTGCCGGAAAGCGTAGATCTGCGGTACGCGTTGCTGATGCGCGAACTGGAGGGTGGGACGACGAGGAGCTACTGACTGCGCGGGACTGAACGCCGAAGTTTTCGCAGCCGGACTATTGAACCAAGCCGCGTATTCCCAAAGCAAGCGGGTCGGTCGCGCACTGCGTCAGCAATGCACCGAACCACTTACGATGGGTTCCCGACGGTCCCATAACCCGGGTCAGGGAGATTTGATTTTAGGCATAGCTGGGTAAGGTTTTGACACCGACCCCAGCCAGCTTCTCCGCCGCTTGGTTTTCTTTCAGGGCTCGCCATTGCGCAACCAGCTCGGCCACGTCCGCCCGCTCCGCATGCTCGCCAAATACGCTGCGCGGCGTCACGACACGCTCGGCTTTGGCCAGCAGCCGCTGCTGTGCACGTGAAGGCGCCTGTTCCTGCTCTTTACGAAGCCGGTCGCCTTTCTGGAGTGCATCTGCATAGATGGCCCGTAGCTCCAGATCGCTTTTGCCATAGAAACGCATGTCCCTGCTGCGCCGGACTTCCCAACGGAATTCGTTGAAAGAACGTGGCTGCCAGCTCTCGAGAAGTTGTTGAACGCTCCTCACCTGAGCGTAGATATCGCGTATTTCGCTGTCGGTGAACAATGCTCCGTCACGTTTTTCGACGCTGTCATGCCAGCGCAGCAGCGTCGTCAATGCGGCACGCGCGTAGCCGCTATCGCTGAGATGATGAGGTCCCCACAGCGGAATGCGTTTCGGCATGTCTCCATCCAGAGCGATCTCGCCCACGTAGCGCGCGCAGGTTTGCTCGTCGATCAGTGCACAGACCGGCTGCCAGAGAATGGCCGCCTCGCTTCCGCCGCCCAGCTCAATTTCAGCCATTGGCTGCGCGAGCGACGTTTGGCAATGAAGTAGGTAAAGTTTTGCAGAGTGCGAACAGGCAGTAGCAGCATGCTGCAGAATAGCAACAGGCGTTCGGCGAATGGGTGAATCGTGGCCACGGTCATGGCTTAGCTCAGATCGATATCCATGGGCGGCAGGTACAGCCCTTCGATGGGTTGGTAGGTCAGGCTGCCGCGAATAGCCGGCAGATCCTCGACGTCTTGGTGGTAGACGCGGCGCAGGCGGACGCTGCCATCGGCTTCCGTTTTCTTCCTCGGCCCATAACCGCGGCACGTGCACGTTACATAGCCAAGCGGTACTGTCGGGGCGCCTCCGTTTCTCTTGTTCCGTCGAAGGCGCGCCAACTTGGTGTTAATCAAGCGCTAGGCCCCTCCCGTTCAGCCTTTTGCGACCTTTCCCACCACTTCACCTACTTAGGCGCAACAGCTGCTAGCGCTGTACCGCTCGCGGCTCCGGTAGGGGCAAAGCCAAAGCGAAAAACGGGCCTGAACACCTTCTTCCAAGTTCCGAGTCCACGCGTGGTGACTTAATCCGTTGCCTGCCGGGTAGCTCTAAGTCATGCAGACGTTTTCGCTATGTCGAAGCCACGGATGTCGAAATAGTGCTGCCCGCTCAATGACTTCGCCGAGCGCTGAGCCGTACTTTGAACCATCTGGTCGTGGACGAAGTGACCGAACAATTGGCTCAATTCATTCGGTAGCGGCTGGGGTGTCTCATTGAACCACTCGTGGTCCAGCAGTACGCCCCAAATTGTCAGTTGCTGCTGGCCCCCGGCTGCCGATTGACCATGCGCCTTGCGCGCGGTGCGCATCTGGCGAGCCTCGTTATCCACATCTTCCAGCCAGCTTAGCTGTGCGCGCAAATTCTCACGTTCCGTTTGCAGTTCCCGGGTGCGCTCCAGGCGTGCTTGTCTGCGCTCCTGGCTTTCCTGGCGTATCCCGAGCAGGCCACGCGTGTTGCCGGTTTGGTATTGGCTGGCGTGTAGGCGATCCTCTTCTTCTCCAATCTCACGCAAGCGCTGTACGTAGGGACGCCAAAGCGATGCCAGCCAGCGAACGTACAGACGCATATGGCCAAGGAAGAGGCCCTGCTTGCCCAGATGGAGCTCGCGAAGTTGCGCAATGCTGACTTCAGCCGCCCGCTGATAATGCCTGACCAGCGCATAGGCATTCTTGCCTAAGACGTGGTCGTTATAGGTGAACAAAGCTGCGGTATCAGCGTCCTTTTCGTATAAGTCGTCAAGATGAGCGAAGGGCACGCCCGCCCTGAATGCCGCTTGGTACATCCGATGCAGGCTGACCAAGGCCAGTTCGGCGCTGGGTTTCTGCTCGCCGGGGAGCAGGCTGCCGCCGATATCCTCGCTGACACCGGGCATAAGCTCTTCGCGCCAGCTAGGGTTGACGTCACCGAGCAGGCTGGCGCGACGGTAAAAACGTCGTTCATGGGCCGCTACGAGATGCAAAGCTTGGCGTACCTGCGGGGGCAGGCCGTTGGAATCTCCCAACACGGTGCTCAGTGGACCCAAGAGCAAATCATTGAGTAAAGGGGCCTCGATATGGCTACGATCCACTGAATCGAACAGGCCGGCAAAGAGCACCACCAGACGGATGCCTTGATACTCCACCTTGTCCCCGTCGATCAGGCAGCGTGCCAGGAGGCGATGCAGAAAGGCACGTGCCAGCGTGGCGCCGTAGTCAAAACCATAGACTGACAATTCAATGTGCTTCAGTGTTGGGGCGCCTGGCTTACCGATCTTGTTTAGTTCGGTGTTCAGGTAGTCGATTGCGCCATCGATCCTGGTATTAGCGCCGGTTTTGAGCAGCTGAGCAGCAATGGGGTTGTCGCGTATGGGCGCCACGGCCTCTACTGCTGCATCAATCGCAGCGCCTTTCAGCACTTTGGCAGCCTTTTCGGGATGTTGGCCTAGACTCCCCAGGTCGCGCTTGAGGCGCTCCCACCAGTTGCGTTGTTTCAGCCCATCCTTGAGAGCCTCTACCCCTTGATCCAGGACTCCGTCCTTTGGCACGTCGGCTGCTTTTCCGCCAAAGCTGTCCAGTGAGCCGTTGGCCATGGTCGTTAGATCTGCGTCGTAGTCTTCGCCCAGTCCAGAGAGATAGGCTTTGCGATAAGCGAGCAAAGGGTCCCGTAGTTGGTTCGGCATGTCCACAGGGTGGGCTAAGTAGAGTTTGCCCACGTTGCTGACTCGCCCGGTCTGCAGGTCCTTGAGTAGATGTCTTCCAAACCCGTCAAAAAAAAACCGATCCGCAGGGTGCGTTCGCAGCTCATGATATGAGTATTGTCGTGCGATTCCATACAGCGGGCCCCCGCTGCTGCGGCCTGATCAAATGCTCTTGCACTCATTGAGTTTCAACCTCCGTGTCCTCGGGTACTGACTGAGATGGCGCTTCCTGGAGATGTTCGTATGGTGTGTCCAGATCAGGGCTCCAATGCAGCCGGACTTGATCGCCTGGGAAGAAATGTACGTGCAGATAGCGATCTCCCCGCCGACGCGGTGGGTTGGGCATTTCAAGCATGAGGGTTTCTTTCTGAACTCCCTGCCTCACTTGTTCTCCAGTTCTGCCCTTGATCCACTCCACCCTCAGCGTCTCGCCCTCGATACGCCAGCAGCAAGTCATACCGCCGTTACCGCCCCAGTTTTCGTTGATGAAATAGCTAAAGATTGGTCTATCGGTATGGTTGTGGCCGTAAAGCGCTGCGCCCGGCATACGCAGGGCCTGCCAGATGACGTAGGCCACGATCAGCGATCCCCAGAGCAATAGCTGGAGCAGTCCTTTGTGCAGTGACGAGAGGGATCGCCAGCGGGTTTTGAGGGTTTGTAGCCGGCTCACATCAAATTCCTTCTTCTGCTGCCAGTAGTCGTTCGAGCGTGGCGTGTTCGTGGTGGACCCGTCTCAGGATATCGGGCCAGTCAGGGCGGTCGTGTAGTGAGGTTTTGGACATGAGGCTGTACAGCACGAAGAACGCCTGGTCATCCGCTTGGGCCAGCTTCTGTTCCCCTGCGACAACAAGCAGCCGCTGCACCTGTTTCAGTCGCTCGCCATGGCAATCGCTGGAAAAGGATTCCGGTGCAACGTGGCCGACTTGCTGAAGCAATTGCTCAGCGCGGGCATCGTGCTGCAAGTCCCGCATCAATGCTTCGTCCAGACGGATCGGGTGGTATTCAGCGATCTCGCGCTGCGACAGTCCGGCGAAACGTTGCCAGCTCGGATCGGTTCTGGCCCACCAGGTGTCAACAGGTCCGAACAGCCATCCGTGCAATGGCAGATCTGAACGCTGATGCAGAAGCGGCAGTGCCGGTGAGATGTAACTGCGAATCAGCAACGAAGCGCCGTTCGCGTCTTGGCATGCCAGTGCGTCGCCAAGATGATTAGCCAAGTGCTGTGCGGGTACCGGGCTGCCCAGCCAGCCGAGCAGGCTGACGTCGAGCAGGTCGTGGAGGGAGACAAGGTCTTCGAACGGGCGGCCACTCATATCCAGGAGCAGCGGCCCGATATCACATAGATGGGCGACCTCCGGCTGCGACATGAGGGGCTAGCGCTTTCCCTCATGCTCAGCCAGGGCTTTGCGTTGATCAGAGTCGAGTAGAGCTTGCTCGATGATCAGGACCAGCGTGTATCCTTCGGCGTAAGCGCGGGTCCAGTCCTGCTCGCTGTGGTTCAGTTCGCTCATGGTTGCTCCCCAGAGAGAACGGCCGCTTGCTCACGAATGGCTTTAAGCAGGCATTCCACGCAAATGCCTGCTGGCGGTGCCAAGCGCGTACTTTTTTGCGCGGTAAGACGGGTCAATAGCGCACCCGCCTTGCCGCTGTCTGCTTGTTGCATCTTTCCCGGCAGGATGGGATGGCTGCCCGAGCCCTCACCCGGCGCACCACCTGAATTCATCTTGACGGTCGCGCCGTTCAGCGTGACACCACTGGGATCAAGCTTTAGAAAGCTGCCGCCGCCTGAGGCGGTGAGTTCCATGCCGGCGTCGATGACGACTTTAGTGCGAGCGTAATAGTGGATCTCGTTACCGGCTTCGACGAACTGCCCGCTGCCGATCTTGACGTGCTGGGTGTTGCCCACGGTCAAGTGGTCGCTGGCTCTGGCTTCGGTCTTGCGGTCGCCGTGATTGGTGCGGTGTTCTTCGGCCTTGAATTCGCTGTAGGCGTTGGCTTCCACCGTATCGTGGCGTTCGTGGCCGGCGCGGATCTTCTGGTCGTGCTGGATGTTCTGGTCCCAGTCGCGCTGGGCGTGAACGTAGATCTGTTCGGCACCCTTTCGATCTTCGATGCGCAGCTCGTTATAGCCATCGCCACCCGGCGAGCTGAGGGTCTTGAAGACGGTGCGTGTCTTGTTGGCTGGCAGTTCGTAGGGCACGACGTGCTCGGCGTGGTACAGGCAGCCGGTCACCAGTGGTTGGTCGGGATCGCCTTCGAGGAAGGTCACCAATACTTCCATGCCGACTCGCGGGATGGCGATGCCGCCGTAGCGATCGCCGGCCCAACTGCTGGAGACGCGCAGCCAGCAACTAGTCTTGTCGTTGGCCTGGCCCTGGCGATCCCATTGGAACTGTACTTTCACGCGACCGTATTGGTCGCAGTGGATTTCTTCGTCGGCAGGGCCGGTGACGATGGCGGTCTGACTGCCCAGGATTTTGGGTTTTGGGTGCTGGAGTGCTGGGCGGTAGACGATGTCCCAGGGCGTGACGGTGAAGCGGTTGCGGTAGCCTTGGTGGAAGTCGGTGTGGTCTTTTCCCTCACCCGTAAGCCGGGCGTCCCAACCCTCTCCTCTGAGGGGAGAGGGTGCTCGATAGTGCGAGCCTGATGAATGAGTGATCGACTCTTCCAACACCTGTGGTTGCTTACCCTGATGGAACACTTCGGTGAGCAGCCAGAGGTCGTTCCACTGTTGGCGCGGATGGTCGGTGAGGGCGAGAAAATGGCCGCACGCCAGGTAAGCGTCGCTGAGGCCTTCGGCCAGTTCGTAATCTGCGCGCAGGCGCTCCAGGTTGCGTTTGGCCAGATGCTTGCCACGGACGCGGGTGGTGAAGCGGCCGGGATAGTCGTAGACCTCCAGCGCCGGCGCGAACTCGCTGCCGTAGCCGGCTTCCATCTGCAGCCTGGGTTGTTCGAAGTCGTAGTCGCGGAAGGTGGCGTGGCTGCTACGGGTTTCCAGGCGCACGCCGAAACGCTTGACGACTGCCCGGTCGGCAACCAGGCCGGAATCCTGCTGGTAGGCCACTGGCGCCAGCTTTGGAAACACCGTCTGATCGTCGCCGAACACCAGGACGTGGCCGGCTTCGCTGTGCTGGAAGTGGAAGCTTATGCCTTCCTCTTCGCATAGCCGCTGAATGAAATGCAGGTCGGATTCGTCGTACTGCACGCAGTAGGCGCGCTCGGGATAAGCGTGGCCAAGCTGAAAGCGGTAGGCATCGGCCTGGATACCGTGGGCTTCCAGCACCTGGGCGATGATCTGCGGCGCGTTGAGGTGCTGGAAAATGCGCTGATCATGGCTGTGACCCAGATAGGCCAGTTGCGGACGAAGATTCAGGGTATAGCGGGTCAGACGCTTGCCGGAGTCACCCTGGCCGATGCTGTGGATCACGCCGTGCACGCCCCTGCCAGCGGGGCCGAAAGCGAGATAGGCGGGCCGGTTGATCAGAGTCTCGAGATCGAGATCGGGACGCTCGCTGACCACTTCGATATCGAAGCGGTAGGGCCGGTTGAGCTTTTCATGGCCTTCGAAACCCAGTACCTGTAGGCCGGTTTCGACGCCGGAAATGGCGAGGGTAATATGCGCTTGATTGGCATCCAGCATGCCTTGGCCTCCATCCTTGAGTCAGGCGAAGGCCGGAGGTTGACCGACGAGGACGCCCGTTTCAACGATGGCAAGGCCGCAGCATGACTCGAATCACGTTTCGGACGGCCCAGGCAGTGCCAGTCGCTCGAATCAGAATACACATCGTGGTACGGGTCAGACGGCGCCCCGCTTCAGCCTGCCCTACCCCAACAACTCGGCAAACTGTTCGGCGGGCACCGGGCGGCTGATCAGGTAGCCCTGGATTTCGTCGCAGCCCTGCTCCTTGAGGAAATCCATCTGCGCCTGGGTTTCCACGCCCTCGGCGACCACCTTCAACTCCAGGCTGTGGACCATCGCGATAATGGCCCGGACGATGGCAGAGTCCTCACTGACCTGATCCAGCTCCGAGATGAACGAGCGGTCGATCTTGACGTAGTTCACCGGGAAACGTTTCAGGTAGCTGAGCGACGAATAGCCGGTACCGAAATCATCGATGGCGAGTTTCACGCCGAGCGCACGCAGTTGATGACTGATGCTGACAGCATTGTCGATGTCGTCGAGCAGCTGGCTCTCGGTCAGCTCTAGTTCCAGCAACTCTGCCGGCAGACCTGTTTCCACCAGTACCTGCCGCACCAGGCTGACAAAATTGCCCTGGCGCAGCTGTTTGACCGAGAGGTTCACAGAAACCCGGATCGTCGCGAGTCCATCCAGCTGCCATTGACGGGCCTGCCGGCAGGCCTCGCGCAGGACGAACTCGCCCACCTGGACGATCAAACCGGTCTCTTCGGCCAGTGGAATGAAGTGACCCGCCGCCATCAGCCCCTGCTGCGGATGACGCCAGCGCACCAGCGCTTCGGCTGCGTCGAGGCGATCTTCCGCTACGTTCAAGCGCGGCTGATAGAAGACTTCCAGCTGCCCCTCTTCGAGTGCCTGGCGCAACTGGTTTTCAAGCTTCAGATTTTCCAGGCTGGTGCTTTGCAAGCGCTCGGTGAAGAACTGCACGGTGTTACCGCCCAGGTGCTTGGCATGTTGCATCGCCATATTGGCCTGCAGCAGCAGGGACGTAGCATCGCGCGCATTGTCGGGCATCAGGCTGACGCCAATGGATGCGCTGATCACCAGCTCCTGATCACCGATCAACACGGGCTTGCTGATGCGCGACAGCAGACGGCTGCCACTATGCGCAAGGTTCGACAGGCTGCCGTAGCCTTCGAGCACCACCATGAACTCGTCGCCAGACAGCCGCGCGATGGTGTCCGCATCGGAAAAGGTATGCGACAGCCGCCGCGACATTTCACGCAGCAGCTGGTCGGCCGCTTCGTGTCCCAGGCTCTGGTTGAGGATTTTGAAACGGTCGAGGTCGATATAAAGCACCGCCAGACCGCGGCTATTGGTGTGCGTCCGCTCGCAGGCATCGTGCAGGCGGGTCTTGAGCAGGCTGCGATTGGCCAGCCCGGTTAGCTCGTCGAAGTGAGTGAGATAGCGCAGACGCTCTTCCACCTGACGCCGAACACTGAGGTCGAATACGAACGCCACGACATTGCTGAGCTTGCCTTCGTTGTCGCGAACCGCATGCAGCTGCGCCCACTGAGGATAAACTTCACCGTTCTTGCGGGTTTCGATCAGCTCACCTTGCCAGCTTCCCTCCCGCTCCAGACATTCTCGAATCGCCGCATACTGCTGCCGACTGTCTTCGGAACTTGCCAGCCGCGCGACGCTACGCCCGATGAGCTCCTCACGCGCGTAACCGGACAACGCACAACAGGCATCGTTGACTGCCAGCAGGCGGAAGTCGGCATCCATGATCGCCATGCCTTCGCCGGCCGCGTCGAACACGGTGGCCGCCAAGCGCTGCTGCTCGGTCTGCCGATGAGCCTCGCTGATATCCCGCCGTGTTCCGATCATCCGCTGCGCACGGCCATGGACATCACGCTTGATGACCCGTCCGCAATCCTCCATCCACAGCCAGCTGCCGTCAGTCTTCACCGCACGATAGCGGGCCGTGTACAGCTCGGTTTCCCCTTTGAGATGGGCGATGATGGCCTTGCGTACTTGCGGCAGATCGTCAGGGTGAACCTTGGGCCGTAGCGGATCGGCCAGCTGTAGCCGGGCGCTCTTGCCGATGCCGAACACCACCTCCATGCGTAGATGGTGGACCTCGTCGTGCTCGAGATCCCAGTCCCACAACCCCAGATCGCTGGCTTCGAGCGCCAGATTCAATCGAGTCTCGCTTTCGCTCAGCTCCGCCGTACGCTCGGCCACGCGCTGTTCGAGCCCGTCGAGAGTGTCACGCAGCAGGCCTTCGGCGTGCCGCCGCTGCTCGATCTCGCCTGCCAGCTCGTTGTTCAGCTGGGTGGCCTCACTGTGCATGAGCTGCAGGCGCGCGATCAGCTGCTGGTTGTGATAGCGCTGGCGCAAGCTCACAGTCAGCAGGCGGTTGGTCTGCCAGGCGATGATGCAGAGCGTCAGCAGCACCACGACCGTCAACACCCCCCAACCACGCTGTTGCGGCTGCTCACCGCTCAACAGCACGAAGGCGGAGGGCACCAGGCTGGGTATGGTGAAGATGAAGAACGCTCGAAGCGATACGCCGCTGGTCACGGCGCCGGTAACGATCACCGACCCGACCGCGCCGTAGAGCATGGTGTGCTGGATGAAACTATCGTCAGGCACCAGCGCCACGATCGCATAGCACAGCGTGAACGCTGTCATACCGCTGCCCAGCAAGAATGTCCGGCGCCAATACAGTCGTTGCTGATCTTGCGCAGCGGCCCTGTCGAATGCGCTCGCCTGCTGCAGCCGCCACAGCGCCAGCAACAGGGTGCAGCCCGACCACAACGTCAATTCTAGTAGCGGGGCCTTGTCCCAAAGCAGGCCGAGGAACACCGCAACGGCAACCAACAACAGCACGAGCGATATCCTGGAGCTCTGATAAAGCAACCGTGTACGCTCGGTTCGCTGCTCGACATCAGCGCAGGCGAGAACGGCCTGCTCGTCCTGGGTCAGTAACGCCGATTGGATTGCCTGTGCGGAATCGATCATCGAGCACTCTTGTTATAGGTGTCTGAAAGGCATTGTTCGCCGCAGCTGATGGTCCGGATGATGGCATGTTGCCGGCCAAAGACAACAGTGCGTTCCGACCAACGAACGAGAACGCCTTTGCATCCTGGGCGTTGCGTCTGGCGCGGCAAACCTGATCCAGTGACGCTCAAGTCAACGCGCCTGTCCGTTGCGCGAGCGAGCCGAACCGGTTTGCGGATAGAATGGCGCCCATGCATGACGATCTCTCTCTCCTCCTGAACTCCCTCAACGACGCCCAGCGCCAGGCCGTGGCCGCGCCGCTAGGTCGTCAATTGGTCCTCGCTGGCGCCGGCTCGGGCAAGACCCGCGTATTGGTGCATCGCATCGCCTGGCTGCACCAGGTCGAGCGCGCCTCGCTGCATTCGATTCTGTCGGTGACCTTCACCAACAAGGCCGCCGCCGAGATGCGCCAGCGTATCGAACAGCTGATGCAGGTCAACCCGCAGGGCATGTGGGTCGGCACCTTCCACGGGCTGGCGCACCGCCTGCTTCGGGCGCATTGGCAGGAAGCCAAGCTGGCGCAGAACTTTCAGATCCTCGACTCCGACGATCAGCAGCGGCTGGTCAAGCGGGTGATCCGCGAACTGGGCCTCGACGAGCAGCGCTGGCCGGCGCGCCAGGCTCAATGGTGGATAAACGGGCAGAAGGATGAAGGCCTGCGCCCGCAGCACATCCAGCCCAGCGGCGACCTGTTTCTGGCAACGATGCTGAGCATCTACCAGGCGTACGAAGAGGCCTGCGCGCGCGCTGGCGTCATCGATTTTTCTGAGCTGCTGCTGCGCGCCCTGGATCTGTGGCGCGATAACCCGGGCCTGCTCGACCACTATCAGCGCCGCTTCCGCCACATTCTGGTGGACGAGTTCCAGGACACTAACGCCGTGCAGTACGCCTGGCTGCGCCTGCTGGCCAAGGGTGGCGAGAGCCTGATGGTGGTGGGCGACGACGACCAGTCTATCTACGGCTGGCGCGGCGCGCGGGTCGAAAACCTGCACCAGTTCAGCGAAGACTTCCAGGACGCCGAAACCATCCGACTGGAGCAGAACTACCGCTCCACCGCTTGCATCCTCAAAGCCGCTAACGCGCTGATCGCCAACAACCAGGGGCGGCTGGGCAAGGAGCTCTGGACCGAAGGCTGTGAAGGCGAGCCGATCAGCCTTTATGCCGCCTTCAACGAACACGACGAAGCGCGCTATGTAGTCGAGAGCATCGAAAGCGCGATCAAGAAAGAAGGGCTGGCGCGCAGCGAGATCGCCATTCTCTATCGCTCCAACGCCCAATCGCGGGTACTGGAAGAAGCCCTGCTGCGCGAGAAGATCCCCTACCGCATCTACGGCGGCCAACGCTTCTTCGAGCGCGCCGAGATCAAGAACGCCATGGCCTACCTGCGCCTGATCCAGACCCGCGATAACGACGCGGCGCTGGAACGGGTGATCAACGTGCCGGCACGCGGCATCGGTGAAAAGACTGTCGAAGCGCTGCGCCAGCTGGCCCGCGCGCAAGGCTTGTCGCTATGGGCGGCGCTGCACCAGGCGGTGGGCACCAAGGTGGTATCGGGCCGAGCGGCCAGCGCACTGAACGGCTTCGTCGAGCTGATCGATACCCTCGCGCTCAAAGTCGAAGGCATGCAGCTGCACAACATGGCGCAGTTGGTCATCGAACAATCCGGTCTGCTCGCCTACCACCGCGACGAAAAGGGCGAAAAGGCCCAGGCGCGGGTGGAAAACCTCGAGGAGCTGGTCTCCGCCGCACGCGCCTTCGATAACTACAGCGAAGAGGAAGAAGACGAGCAGACACCGCTTGCCGCCTTTCTCGACCACGCTTCGCTGGAAGCCGGCGAGCAGCAGGCAGGCGATCACGAGGACAGCGTGCAGTTGATGACACTGCACAGCGCCAAGGGCCTGGAGTTCCCGCTGGTGTTCCTGGTAGGCATGGAAGAAGGGCTGTTTCCGCACAAGATGAGCCTGGAAGAACCTGGCCGTCTCGAAGAAGAACGTCGCCTGGCCTACGTCGGTATCACCCGCGCCATGCAGCAGCTGATTGTCACCTACGCCGAAACCCGACGGCTATATGGCAGCGAGACCTATAACAAAATCTCGCGCTTTATCCGCGAAGTGCCGCCCGCGCTGATCAGCGAGGTGCGCCTGAGCAATACGGTTAGTCGTAGCTTCAACAGCCGGGGCATGGGCGGCGGCTCTCTGTTCGACGGCGCCAACGTGCCGGAAACGCCATTTAATCTTGGCCAACGCGTCTCGCACTCGCTGTTTGGCGAAGGCACCATCCTGAACTTCGAGGGCTCAGGCGCACAAGCTCGCGTTCAGGTGAATTTCGAAAGCGAAGGGAGCAAGTGGTTGATGCTCAGTTATGCCAAACTCCAAGCGCTATGACGTGCACGTCAACCTAATAAAAATTCGTCAAAGGAAAACTCACTCATGAAACGCCGTCACTTGTTTGGTGCCGCCGCTGCCCTGCTTGCAACACTCGGCCTTGCAGGCTGTAACGATGAGAAGAAAGTCGAATCCACCGCTGAGTCGCAACCAGCTACCAGCGAAGCGCCTAAAACCTACAACTGGAAGATGGTCACCGCCTGGCCGAAGAACTATCCAGGCCTGGGCACATCAGCCGAGCGGTTGGCCGAGCGCGTCAATGCCATGAGCAATGGGCGGCTGACCATCAAGGTCTACGCCGCCGGCGAGCTGGTGCCTGCCCTCGAGGTATTCGATGCGGTCTCGCGCGGCACCGCCGAAGTCGGCCACGGCGCCGCCTATTACTGGAAGGGCAAAGTACCTACGGCTCAATTCTTCACCTCGGTACCCTTCGGCCTCTCGACCAGCGAAATGAACGCCTGGCTGACCCGCGGCGGCGGCCAGGCGTTTTGGGACGAAGCGTACGCACCGCACGGCGTCAAGCCGTTCGTCGTGGGTAATACCGGCATGCAGATGGGCGGCTGGTTCAACAAGGAAATCAACTCGCTGCAGGACCTTCAGGGCTTGAAGATCCGTACACCCGGCCTGGGTGGCGAAGTGTTGAGCCGGCTCGGCGCGACCACCGTCAACATGCCCGGCGGCGAAGTCTTCACGGCGCTGCAGACCGGCGCGATCGATGCCACCGACTGGGTCAGCCCTTATAACGATCTCGCTTTCGGCCTGCACAAGGCAGCGAAGTACTACTACTACCCCGGGTGGCAGGAGCCGCAGGCGGTGCTGGAGTTGCTGGTCAATCAGAAAGCGCTCGACAGCCTGCCGGGCGATCTGCGCGCCATTCTCACCGAGGCCGCCGGCGCAGCAAGCCGTGACATGATCGACGACTATGTCTACAACAACGCCCTCGCGCTCGATCAGTTGAAGCAGCAGGGCACCGAACTCAAGCGCTTCCCCGACGAGGTGCTGGCCGCCATGCGCGAGCAGTCCGATGCCGTGCTTGGTGAGCTGGCCGCACAAAGCGAGCTGAACGGCCGTATCTGGGCGTCGATGAAGGCGTTCCAGGCGCAGGTCAAACCCATGCACGAAATATCCGAGAAAGAGCTCTATAACTGGCGCTGAGCCGCTCGCTCGGTTCGTGAAACGGGAATGGTGGGCTGAAGCCCACCGCTGTTCGGATTGGTAAGTTGAAACAGACATAAAAAGAGGCGCGCCGATCAAGGCGGTGCGCCCCTTTAACCAACGCCGAAAAGCAGCAGCACTGCCACTGAACAGTACGCCGCGTACGTGGCCTCGAGGGTGCGCTGCTTGCATTTCTGCTCTTCAGCCGACCAAAAGCGATACCAAAGCGCCATCACTTCCAAAGCAAAAGCCTGAAATCATTTAGCGCTGGCGTTGTTTCGCGGCACTGGGCAGGATGACGCGCGTACTTCCACTAATTAAAAGCGGGAACACTCAATGCAACGTGTGCTTAGCATTTTCATGGCGCTGTGTATCGGTCTGACCCTCAGTCTCGACGTGCACGCCAAGCGCTTCGGCGGCGGCAAGAGCTTTGGTTCGGCGCCCAGCCACCAGACCCGCCAGGCGCAGCCTCAACAACGCAATGACGCAGCCACACAGCAAGCAGGCCGCCAACAACCGGCCGCGGCTAGCGGTGCTTCGCGCTGGCTCGGCCCGCTCGCCGGCCTCGCCGCAGGCGGTCTGCTCGCCTCGATGTTCATGGGCGACGGCTTCGAAGGCATTCAGTTCATGGATATCCTTATCTTCGGCCTGATCGCGTTCCTGCTGTTCCGCTTCCTGGCCGCCCGCCGTCGCCAACAGCAGCCAGCCGTGGCCGGCCATGCGCCGATGCAGCGCGAAATGCCGCAGCAACCGTCCATCTTCGGCGGCAGCAGCGCAACCGTTGCCAACGCACCGGTTATCAACGCGCCGGCCTGGTTCAACGAGCAGAGCTTCGTCGGTGCGGCACGCGAGCATTTCATGTCGCTGCAGCAGCACTGGGACGCCAACGAAATGGACAAGATTTCCGAGTTCGTCACGCCGCAGCTGCTTGAATTCCTCAAGCGTGAGCGTGCCGAGATTGGCGACGCCTACCAGTCGACCTATGTCGATGACCTGCAGATCCAGCTCGACGGCGTGGATGACAATGCCGAGAAGACCACCGCCACGCTGACCTTCACTGGCGTCGCGAAAAACTCGCGCTTCGACCAGGGCGAGCCCTTCAGCGAAAGCTGGCGCATGGAGCGTGCACAGGGCGAGAACCAGCCGTGGCTGGTCGCGGGTATCCGTCAGAACGCCTGATACGCGCAGGCGCCGCCCAGAGTCCGGGCTTAATCGGGCTCAGCAATAACGAACCCCGCTAACTGCGGGGTTTCGTTTTCAAGGCGAATCGTTTTATTGCCGGCTCGTCCTGACCTGTCTCATAAACCACTAGTCAGTATCCAGGGATGCCCTTAAATCAGCTAAAGCTCAGCGAAACGACGTAGGACCCGCCCTCCGAGCGGCGCTGTTTCCTTTAGCAGCATTCTGAACCCGGCTTGCCGGGTTTTTTCGTTTTTGGCAGCGGGAAGCGCGCAGCTCGGCTGAACCCTGTGAGGAATTAAGCGTCTATGCTGCTCGGAAAATACTAAAAAGAATGGAGTCCTGCGTGTCAGGCAACCTCATGACAGGGTTTTACGCCGTCAGCATGACGAGCGCTCCCACCACCCTTCTCGTATCGAGCCACCGATCGGATAATCAGCCATGAGCAGCGTTCGCCTGCCCTCGGTGGACCGTCTGCTGCGTGCGCCTGCTTGCGCACCCCTGCAGCAGCGCTACGGCCGCGAAGCGCTGCTCGGTACGCTACGTGATCTGCTCGATGAGTTACGCGAGCCGGCCCGCCACGGTCAGCTCGCCGCGCTGGAATTGTCAGAGGCCGTGCTTGCCGGGCGCGCCGGGGAGCGCCTCGCCAGCCAGCACCGCAGCCGCGTACGTCGCGTATTCAACCTTACCGGCACGGTGCTGCATACCAACCTCGGCCGCGCGCTGCTTCCCGACGAAGCCATCGAGGCGATCACCCTTGCGGCTCGCTACCCGTTGAATCTCGAATTCGATCTGGCCAGCGGCAAGCGCGGTGATCGCGACGATCTGATCGAGGGGCTGATCCGCGAGCTGACCGGCGCCGAAGCCGTCACCGTGGTCAACAACAATGCCGCCGCCGTACTGCTGGCACTCAACAGCCTCGGCGCACGCAAGGAAGGCATCATCTCCCGTGGCGAACTGATCGAGATCGGCGGCGCCTTCCGCATCCCCGACATCATGGCCAGAGCCGGGGTGAAGCTGCATGAAGTGGGCACCACCAATCGCACCCACGCGCGCGACTACGAAACCGCCATCAGCCCGCGCAGCGGCCTGTTGATGCGCGTACATACCAGCAACTACAGCGTGCAGGGCTTCACTGCAAGCGTCGCCACGGCCGAGCTGGCGTCCATCGCTCACGCATATGGCTTGCCGCTGCTGGAGGACCTGGGCAGCGGTAGCCTAGTCGACCTGTCGCGCTGGGGCCTGCCGAAGGAGCCGACCGTCCAGGAAGCCCTGCGCGACGGCGCCGATATCGTCACCTTCAGTGGCGACAAACTGCTCGGCGGCCCTCAGGCCGGGCTGATCGTAGGCAGCCGCGAGCTGATCAAGAAGATCAAGAAGAACCCTCTCAAACGCGCCCTGCGGGTAGACAAACTGACCCTGGCCGCACTGGAAGCAGTGCTCAATCTCTATCGCGACCCTGATCGCCTGGCCGAACGCCTGACCAGCCTGCGCCTGCTCAGCCGCCCGCAGGAGCAGATCCGTGCACAAGCCGAACGAATTGCGCCGGCAATCGCCACGGCACTCGGCGAAAACTGGCAGGTTGCTGTCCGCGACGCACTGGGCATGATCGGCAGCGGCGCACAGCCGGTGGCACGACTGCCAAGCTCCGCGGTTTGTATCAGCCCGCTGCAACCCAAGCGGCTGCGCGGCCGCAGTCTGCGCCAGCTGGAAGAAGCCTTGCGCTGCCTACCGATTCCGGTCCTTGGCCGGCTCGCCGAAGACGCGCTCTGGCTCGACCTTCGGCAACTGGACGACGAGGCGGCAATGCTGGAACAGCTGCCGCACCTGCAGCGGGAGCTGATGTCATGATCATCGGCACCGCCGGCCACATCGACCATGGCAAGACGGCTTTACTCAAGGCTCTGACCGGGCAAGAGGGCGATCGTCGTCGCGAGGAGCGCCTGCGCGGCATCACCATCGACCTCGGCTACCTGTACGCCTCGCTTGGCGATTCAGAAAACCTCACCGGTTTCATCGACGTACCCGGTCATGAACGCTTCGTGCACAACATGCTGGCTGGTGCTTGCGGCATCGACTGCGTGCTGCTGGTGGTCGCTGCCGATGACGGCGTGATGCCGCAGACACGCGAGCATCTGGCCATCATCGAGTTGCTGGGCATTCGTCGGGCGCTGGTGGCGCTGACCAAGATCGACCGGGTCGACCCGGGACGCATTGACCAAGCGCGCCAGGAAGTCGAAGCGCTGCTACAGGCCGGTCCGCTGGCCGGCGCGCCGATCTTCGCGGTGTCCAGTATCAGCGGCGAAGGGATCGATGCGCTCCGTTCGGCGCTGATCGAGCAGGCCGCAGATGTACGCTCGGGTTGCGGCAACGGCTATTTCCGCCTGGCCATCGACAGAGCCTTTAGTGTCGTCGGTGCCGGCGTCGTCGTGACCGGCACGGCATTCGCGGGCCGGGTGCGCGTGGGGGACGAACTGACCCTGAGCCCAGCCGGACGAACCGTTCGGGTACGCGGACTGCACGCGCAGAACCAGGCGTCCGACGAGGCCCATGCGGGTCAGCGGGTCGCCTTGAACCTTGCCGGCGAACGCCTCGCGACAGAGCAAATCAGCCGGGGCGACTGGCTGCTGAAACCCGAGCTACAGGCCGCAACCCAGCGCATCGATATCGAATTCACCTTGTTGCCCAGCGAAGTTCGCGAACTGCGCCACTGGACGCCGGTACACATTCACCTTGGTGCGCAGGACGTCACCGGCCGGATCGCCCTGTTGGAAGGCGAATACCTGGCGCCCGGAGGCCGCGTGCATGCGCAGCTGTTGCTAAATGCGCCGACTCATGCGGTGCACGGCGATCGAGTGATACTGCGCGACCAGTCCGCACAGCGGACTCTGGGTGGCGGGCGAGTACTCGACCCCTTCGCTCCGCCGCGCAACCGGCACCGCCAGGCGCGCCTGGCGGTGTTGCGCGCGCTGGACGGCGAAACACTGGAACACATCCTGCCAGGGCTGCTGCCTAGCGCGATCAACGGCCTGGAGCCGGCGTTGCTGGAACGGCAGTTCAACCGTCCGCGACACACCTGGAAGCTGCCGGACGAAGCCCTGGAAATCACCACACGGCTTGGCCCGCGCCTGTTCGACCGCGACACCTGGGATTACCTCGGCCAGAGCCTTGTGGCGGCATTGCAGCGCTTCCATGAAGCCCAACCGGACGAGCTGGGCCCGGATCGCGACCGCCTGCGCCGCTACGCGCTGCCTCAGCTGGAGCGACCGATTTATCTTGCGCTGTTGGAACAAACGCTGGCAGCCGGACAGATCGAAGCCAGCGGTCCTTGGCTGCACCTGCCTGGACACCGCGTCCGACTGAGCGACGAGGAAGAAGCGCTGAAAGTCCGGCTATGGCCGCTGCTGGAATCCGCCCGTTTCGATCCACCCTGGGTCCGCGATCTGGCCGGCGAACTGGGCATCGAGGAGGACAAGGTTCGTCATCTGTTGCGCAAGCTGTCCCGCATAGGAATGCTGCAACAGGTCGTCAAAGACCTGTTCTACACCGACTCCACCATCCGCCAGCTGGCCAATCGGGTGGTGGATATGGAACGGCAACACGGCGTGATCCGCGCCGCCGCGTTCCGCGACCAGATTCAGCTCGGCCGCAAGCGCAGCATCCAGCTGCTCGAGCATTTCGACCGTATCGGCCTCACCCGGCGCTTCGGCAACGAACGCAAGGTGCGACCCGACAGCGCCTTGGCCTCGGAGGCTGAGGTCGGGTAGGCTGCAGCACGTCCAGATTCAGTCCCGTTCGGGCACGTCTCTGGAAGGCAATCGCACCCGGTGGTGCGGCCGGGCTTCAAACCCGGTTGGGGGCGGCAGCCGTTCCCGGGTGGGTTCGACTCCCACTGCCTTCCGCCATTATCCGCTTCGCTCAATTCGCCCTATTCACGGGCGGCTTTATGCGAGCAGGCCTGCAGAGGCACCTATCGTCGAGCTTGGCTGGTCGACGGTTCGCCCTGAGCCACTTGCCTATCTGACCGATAGCTAAAAACTATCCATAGCCCACTGCAAACTCGAATTGTTGGTCTAGCCTTTTCAGCACGTGTGGAAAAGGAGAACGAGCATGTTGGCAACATTGCTTCCAGCATTACGAGACCTGGATCTACCGTTGCGCCTGCGGCTATGGGACGGCAACGAAATCGACATCGGTCCCGCACCGAGCGTGACGCTGGAGATCAAGGATCCCAATCTAATCGCGCAGCTGGCTCATCCCAGCCTCGCCCTGCTGGGCGGTGCTTACGTCGAGGGCAAGATCGATCTGCACGGCCCGCTTGAAGAGGTAATCCGCATCGGCGATGAAATCACCCGCGCTCTGGGTGGCGATGCCACCGTCCTGCCGACCCGCGAATCGCATGACAAGACCACCGATGCCGAGGCCATTGCCTATCACTACGACCTGTCCAACGACTTCTATCAGCTCTGGCTGGATCAGGAGATGGTCTATTCATGCGCCTATTTCGAGACCGGAACGGAAGACCTCGACCAGGCCCAGCAGGCCAAGCTGCGCCATCTGTGCCGCAAGCTGCGGCTGAAGCCCGGTGACCGCCTGCTGGACGTCGGCTGTGGCTGGGGCGGGCTGGCGCGCTTTGCGGCGCGGGAGTTTGGCGCAGAAGTGCTCGGTATCACCCTCAGCCGCGAGCAGCTCAAGCTCGGGCGCGAGAGTGTCGCCGCGGAAGGACTGGAGGGCCAAGTGCAGCTGGAGCTAATGGACTACCGCGATCTGCCCAAGAACGGCCAGTTCGACAAGGTGGTCAGTGTCGGCATGTTCGAGCATGTCGGCCACGCCAACCTACCGCTGTACTGCCAGCAGCTGTCGGAAGTGGTGCGCCCCGGTGGCCTGGTGATGAACCATGGCATCACTTCGCGGCACATCGATGGGCGACCGGTGGGGCATGGCGCCGGCGAGTTCATCGACCGTTACGTGTTCCCCCACGGCGAGCTGCCGCATCTGGTGAAGATCGGCGCCTGCATCAGCGAATCAGGGCTGGAAATCGTTGACGTGGAGAGCCTGCGCCTGCATTACGCGCGCACGCTGGATTTCTGGAGCCAGCGCCTGGAAGCGAATCTGGCCGAGGCCCGGCAGATGATTCCCGAGCGTGCGTTGCGCATCTGGCGTGTCTATCTCGCCGGCTGCGCCTATGGTTTCCGTCGCAACTGGATCAATCTGCACCAGATTCTGGCGAGCAAGCCGCTGCCGGATGGCTCCCATGAGGTGCCCTGGTCGCGGGCCGATCTGTACCGATAGCGCCAGACACTTGCCTGGCGCGTACGCGATCAATGGCTCATCAGCGTATCGGTGGTTTCAGGCTTATCGTGGGTGCCGAAGCGATCGACGATGGTCGCGCTGGCTTCGTTCAGGCCCAGCACCTCGACCGTAGCGCCCTCGCGGCGGAACTTGAGCACCACTTTGTCCAGCGCCGAGACGGCGGTGATATCCCAGAAATGCGCGTGGCTGAGGTCGATGATGACCCTGGCGAGGGCCTCCTTGCAGTCGAAGGCCGTGGTGAATTTCTCAGAGGAACTGAAGAACACCTGTCCGACCACACGGTAGGTCCGCTGCCCGCCTTCGGCATCCAGTTCCGAGTCGATATGCAAGTAGTGGCCGACCTTGTTGGCGAAGAACATCGCCGCCAGCAGCACGCCGGCCAGCACGCCATAGGCCAGGTTGTGTGTGAAGACCACCACTGCCACGGTCACCACCATGACGATGTTGGTGGAAAGCGGATAGCGCCTGAGGTTGCGGACGGAATCCCAGCGGAAGGTGCCGATGGAGACCATGATCATCACCGCTACCAGCGCCGCCATCGGAATCTGCCGTACCCAGTCGCTGAGGAACACCACCAGCAGTAGCAGCACCCCACCGGCGATCAGCGTCGACAGGCGCGTGCGGCCGCCGGATTTCACGTTGATCACTGACTGGCCGATCATCGCGCAACCGGCCATCCCGCCAAACAGGCCGGAGAAGATATTGGCCACGCCCTGGCCTTTGCATTCACGGTTCTTGTCGCTGCCGGTGTCGGTCATTTCATCGACGATGGTCGCGGTCATCAGCGATTCCAGCAGGCCGACCACCGCCAGAGCGGCGGAGTACGGGAAGATGATCTGCAAGGTTTCGAAGGTCAGCGGCACCTCCGGCCAGAGGAAGATCGGCAGCGTATCGGGCAGCTCGCCCATGTCGCCGACGGTACGGATGTCCAGGCCGAAATAGATGGCCACCGCAGTCATCGAGAGGATGCACACCAGCGGCGAGGGGATCACCCGGCCGATCTTCGGCACGTACGGAAACAGGTAGATGATGCCCAGCCCCGCCGCCGTCATGGCATAGACGTGCCAGGTGACATTGGTCAGTTCCGGCAGCTGCGCCATGAAGATCAGGATCGCCAGCGCATTGACGAAGCCGGTCACCACCGAGCGTGAAACGAAGCGCATCAGCGAGCCCAGGCGCAGGTAGCCGGCGACGATCTGTAGCACGCCGCAGAGCAGCGTCGCCGCCAGCAGATACTGCAGACCGTGCTCGCGCACCAGGGTCACCATCAGCAGCGCCATGGCACCGGTGGCGGCGGATATCATCGCCGGCCGGCCGCCGACGAAGGCGATCACCACGGCGATGCAGAAGGACGCGTAGAGGCCGACCCGTGGGTCGACCCCGGCGATGATGGAAAAGGCGATGGCCTCGGGAATCAGCGCCAAGGCCACCACGAGGCCCGAAAGCGCGTCGCCACGAATGTTGCTGAACCAGTTTTGCTTGATCGAGTGGAGCATTGGCTATCCAGGGGAAAAAGCGGCAGCTGCAGACCCGACGCGATGCGCCGGCTGACAGAGCCGTTCCAGTTTCGAATGTAGGGCGAACCGCGCTAATCGAAGCGCGGGGAATGCAGATTTATCGCGCCGAGCTGCTGCTCAGGCGGAGGGTCGCTGCAAGGGCGGCGAAGGATAGCGGATCACGCCGCAACCGGCGATGGCCGCCTGATGGCCTGCATCGCTAGCGCCAGAAATCATCCAGATTGGCGAAGCCCCAGGTAACCGGGTCTTCACGGCTGACGATGCGGTCTTCACCGTGGCGGCGCGACAGGTCTAGTTCCTCCGGGGCGATGGGCATCTTCGTTCTGGTCGAATAGAACAGGCGCAGCACCGGCTCCGTCAGCTTGCCGGGGTTCTGGTCGACGACCACGCCCAGCCGACCGGATTCCAGCCGGACCAGCGTACCGAGCGGGTAGATGCCCACCGATTTGACGAACGCGTGAAACACGCCGGTATCGAAATGCCCCTTCCACTGCGCCATTCGCGAGAGCGAACTGGCGGCATCCCAGGCCTCCTTGTAGGGGCGCCTGGAGGTGATCGCATCGTATACATCGCACACCGCGCCCATGCGCGCGAACAGGCTGATCTGTTCACCCTTCAGCCCGTGCGGGTAACCACTGCCATCGACCTTTTCATGATGGTGCAGGCACACGTCCAGCACCGCCTCGGGCATCGTGCCGCTGTGCACGAGCATCGCGTGGCCACGCTCGGGATGAGCGCGCATGATGTCGAACTCGGCATCGGTCAGCTTGCCGGGTTTATTGAGCACCTGCGCTGGCATCGCCATCTTGCCGACGTCGTGCAGCAGCCCAGCCAGGCCAGCTTCGCGAGTGAGGCTTTCATTCAGTCCAAGCTGGCGAGCAAGCGACACCATCAAAGCGCAGACGCTGACCGAGTGCATGTAGGTGTATTCGTCACGGTCCTTCAGCCTGGCCAGACCGATCAGCGCAGAGGCATTGCGCGCGAGGGATTCACTGATTTCCTCGACCACCGGCAGACACGCCTGCGTGTCCACGGCATTGCCCAGACGCGCTTCGTTGAACAGCGAAGCCACCGCTTGCTTCGAGCGGTTGAGCACGCGAGAGGCGCGCTGCATTTCATCGCGGGCGCTGCAGGTTGCGGCCCGCGCGGGTAGCTCCTCGATAGGGGCCTCGACGGCGGGATGGGGTTCGGTTGTCGCGGCAGCTGCATCGGCGATATCTACACCTTGCTCGGTATCGATCCAGACAGCCGGCACCCCGCTACTGCGCAGCGCTTGCAGATCCGCCGGATCGCTGAGCACGAAGCGGGTTCGCCAGAACGGATGCGAAAACCAGCTCCCGTCGATGGCCTGAATGTACATGCCGAACCGGAGCTGGTTTGTGGAGATTTTCCTGAGCACTCAATACCTCTGCAGGGATAACCGCAGTGGCAATCATAACCATCGACGCCGCCCGGTTATGCGCGGCTAACGGCAAAACGGACCATCGGCAGTGATTGGCAATGCGCCGCTCTGGCTTAACATAGCCGTTCTTACAAAAAGAGCCGCTCATGTCCGCCCTCGCCAACCGCTACCGTGTCGTCCTGATCGTGCTGCTGATCTTCGCCGGCCTGCTGCTGAGCATGTACTGGGCCGGGCGGCTCGCCGAACAGCGCGCCTGGGCCGAACGTAGTCAGGAAGCCCGCGAGCAGCTGGAGCTCTATGCCCAGACGATCCATACCCAGGTCGAGCGCTTCCGCTCGGTGCCGGCCCTGCTGGCGCTGGACAGCGACATCCGCAGCCTGCTGGCCAATCCCGATGACCGGCAACTGCGCGCCCGCCTCAATCGGCGCCTGGAGCAGCAGAACCTGGCCGCCGGCTCGTCGGTGCTCTATCTGATCGACCGTAACGGCGACACCCTGGCCGCGAGCAATTGGCGTGAATGGAGCAGCTTCGTCGGCTACAACTACAGCTTTCGCCCCTACTTTCGCGATGCGCTGACCCAGGACAACGGCCGTTATTTTGCGGTGGGCGTGACCACCGGAATTCCCGGCTATTTCCTTTCCAGCTCGGTGAAGAACGCCTCTGGCGAAGTGCTCGGCGTGCTGGTGGTCAAGCTGGAGCTGGAAGATATGCAGCGCGAATGGGTCGGCCAGTCTGGCATTCTCTTGATCACCGACTCGCTCGACATTGTCATCCTCAGCAACCGTCCGGCCTGGCGCTTCCGCTACCTGCAGCCGCTCAGCGACGAGGTACGCGACCGTCTGGTCACAGCACGCCGCTACGCCGAACAGAACCTGCGGCCACTGCACAGCAAGCCCCTGCAACGCATCGACAAGGATAGCGAACGTCGCCAGGTCGACGGACCGGACGGTCGCCACAGCTATTTCTGGCAGCGCCTACCGCTGCCCGAGGAAGACTGGACGCTGCACCTGCTACACGAGCCGCAACAGGTTGCCGCGAGCGTCCGCAGCTATCGCCTGGCCGCCGCGGGCGTGTGGATGACGCTGGCCTTCCTGCTGCTCTACCTGGCCCAGCGGCGCAAGACGCGCCGGGTCGAACAGCGCAGCCGCAACGAGCTGGAACGGCTGGTGGAAGCCCGCACCCGCGAACTGCAGACCGCACAGGACGGCCTCGTCCATGCCGCCCGGATGGCCGCCCTGGGACAGATGTCCGCCGCCCTCGCCCATGAAATCAACCAACCCTTGACCGCCCTGCGCATGCAGCTGGCCAGCCAGCGGCTGCTGCTCGACAGCGGCAAAAGCGAGGCGGTTCGCGAAGGCCTTGGGCAGGTCGAAGGGCTAATCGAGCGCATGGCAGCGCTGACCAGCCACCTGAAGACCTTCGCCCGCAAGAATCCCGCCGGGCTGCCGCAGCGCGTACGTTTGGACGAGGTGCTGGAACAGGCCCTGCAGCTGCTCGGCCCGCGCATTCGCGGCGAAGACGTCGAGGTGATGCGCCAGGTGCCGGCCGATGCTTGGGTCAACGGCGATGCGATCCGTCTGGAGCAGGTATTGATCAACCTGCTCAACAATGCGCTGGATGCCATGCAGGGCAGCGCCGCTCGGCAGTTGCGCATCGACTGCCGCCGCGACGCGAACGAATGGCGGCTGGGTGTCGCCGACAGCGGTGGCGGCATCGCCAGCAAACATCTGGATCAGGTATTCGAGCCCTTCTTCACCACCAAGCCGGTCGGCCAAGGGCTTGGGCTGGGACTGGCGGTTTCCTACGGTATCGTGCGTGCCCTGGGCGGCAGCCTCACTGTACGCAATGACGCCGGAGGGGCGGTATTCGAGATTCGGCTGCCGGCAGCCGAAGAGCACGTCGCCGAGTAGACTGGCGCCAGGCAAAGGAGCGAAACATGAGCGGTCAGGTCATCTTCATCGACGACGAAGCGGCGATCCGCCAGGCAGTCCAGCAATGGCTGGAGTTGTCCGGCTTCAGCGTGCGCACCTGCGCTAGCGCGCGCGAAGCGCTGGGCCTGCTCGACCGCGATTTTCCCGGCGTGCTGATCAGCGATGTGCGCATGCCGGACCTGGACGGCCTCGGCCTGCTGGAAAAGCTGGTCGCGATGGACCCGGAGCTGCCGGTGATCATGGTCACCGGCCATGGCGACGTGCCGATGGCGGTGCAGGCGCTGCGCCAGGGCGCCTATGATTTCATCGAAAAACCCTTCACGCCTGAGCGTCTGCTGGACAGCGTGCGCCGCGCCCAGGACAAACGCCGGCTGGTCTGCGAAAACCGCCAGCTGCGTGAGCAGTTCACTCGTAAGGGCCGTATCGAATCGATGCTGCTGGGCGTATCCCGCGCCGTGGATAACCTGCGCCGCCAGGTACTGGAACTGGCCGGCACCGACGTCAACGTGCTGATCCGCGGCGACACCGGCAGCGGCAAGGAACAGGTGGCGCGCTGCCTTCACGACTTCAGCCCGCGCGCGCGCCATCCGTTCGTGGCGCTGAACTGCGCGGCCATCCCCGAAAGCATCTTCGAGAGCGAGCTGTTCGGCCATGAAAGCGGCGCCTTCACCGGCGCCCAGGGCAAGCGCATCGGTCGCATCGAGCATGCCCACGGCGGCACCCTGTTCCTCGATGAAATCGAAAGCATGCCGCTGGCCCAGCAGGTCAAGCTATTGCGCGTGCTGCAGGAAAGGACCCTGGAACGGCTGGGCTCCAACCGCAGCATCGAAGTCGATCTGCGAGTGATCAGCGCGGCCAAGCCGGACCTGCTGGAAGAAGTGCGCGGCGGACGTTTCCGCGAAGACTTGCTGTATCGGCTGAACGTTGCCGAGTTGCATATCCCGCCGCTGCGCGAGCGTCGTGAAGACATTCCGCTGCTGTTCGACCACTTCGTCACCCAGGCCGCCCAGCGCCATGGCCGCAAGCCCCTGCCGGTCGGCCCCGCCGAACTGGCGCAGCTGCTGAGCCACGACTGGCCAGGCAACGTCCGTGAACTGATCAACGCCGCCGAACGCCACGCCCTGGGCCTGACCCCGCCGCCGCCCAGCGGCCCGAGCACCGGCACCTCGCTGGCCGAGCAGATGGAAGCCTTCGAGGCGCAATGCCTGCACAACGCCCTGCAGCAGTGCAAAGGCAACATCAGCGAAGTCATGACCCTGCTGCAGCTACCGCGCCGCACCCTCAACGAAAAGATGCAGCGCCATGGTTTGAGCCGTGGCGATTATTTGCCGGCAGGTAGCAGCGACAATTAATCATGTCGTGGCACGCACGGTTTCGAGCCTGCTTAGTAAGGCGTCTGATCGAGGCAGCAAGTCGAGGGCCGGGCCAGGCGGCGCTCCAACTCAGCCAGCCAGAGCTCGGCGCAATTTGTAGGGTGGGCTTCAGCCCACCAGAGTTCAGCGCCGGCCGCATAGGCCAGGCGAGGCGTCACCAGCGGTGCCAGCAGATGGTGGGCTGAA
>NZ_JAMOII010000023.1 GCF_024448985.1 Stutzerimonas stutzeri | reverse complement strand
ACAGGTGCTGATTGTTCGGATTGTGACGCTTGAGAAACCATTCCACTGTCTCAAAGCTGTTCGCAATTTGACGCGAGCAATCCCTCTTCGAGAGTAATGCAATTGCTGCTAAATTGACGAACTTTAGCGGTCTCGGTGTGTTGGGCTGCGTTTTTTGTTTAAGAGGTTCGCGCGTGGCCAAGAAAACCACATCGCTTTCCGGTCTTGGCGGGCTGGTGTTTTCCACAGACGCAGGGCGTCATTGCCCCGACTGCAATCAGCCGCTGGGTGACTGTATCTGCCAGCAACAGGCGATTCCTGCAGGTGATGGCATCGCCCGCGTGCGCCGGGAGAGCAAAGGGCGCGGCGGCAAAATCGTGACGACTATTGCCGGCGTGCTCCTTGCGGAAGCGGAGCTCAAGGAGCTCGCTAGCGCGCTCAAGCGTCGTTGTGGCACTGGCGGCGCGCTCAAGGACGGGATCATCGAGATTCAGGGCGATCATGTTCAGTTACTACTGGATGAACTGTCTAAGCGCGGATTCAAGGCAAAAAAATCCGGCGGCTGAGTTAGATACCCATCTATTTATGTCTTGTGCTTATTTCTTGGCGCACCGGCTGTCCAATCGGGATAGCTCTCTGTCGTGTTCTACGCTCGGCAGGTAATCCATTTCTCAGGAGGCTTAGATGCCCGTACGACGCACACGTAAAGATGACGGCAGCCAATGGACCGCAGCGGATAGTCGTAGTGTTTACGGTATTCGTCACTGGGGTGCCGGTTACTTTTCGATCAGTGACGACGGCCATGTCGAAGTACGCCCGCAGGGGCCCAGCGGGGAGCCCATCGAATTTACCGGCCTGATCGAACAGTTGCGTGATGCCGGATTGACCCTGCCATTGTTGGTGCGCTTCCCCGATATTCTGCAGGACCGTGTGCGTCGTTTGACCGGTGCCTTCGATGCCAACATCGAGCGCCTCGAATATCAAAGCAAATACACCGCTCTGTATCCGATCAAGGTCAACCAGCAGGAAGCTGTGGTGGAAAACATCATCGCCACGCAGAACGTTGCCATCGGTCTGGAGGCCGGCTCCAAGCCTGAGCTGATGGCTGTGCTGGCGCTCGCCCCGAAGGGTGGCACCATTGTCTGTAACGGCTACAAGGATCGTGAATTCATCCGCCTGGCGCTGATGGGGCAGAAGCTGGGGCACAACGTTTTCATCGTCATCGAGAAAATGTCCGAAGTAGGGCTGGTCATCGAAGAAGCCGCCGAGCTGAAGCTCGTTCCGCAGGTTGGTTTGCGCGTGCGGTTGTCCTCGCTGGCCTCAAGCAAGTGGGCAGACACTGGCGGTGAAAAGTCCAAGTTCGGTTTGTCGGCCGCTCAGCTGCTGACCGTCATCGAGCGCTTCCGCGTCGCAGGCGTCGAGCAGGGAGTGCGGTTACTACATTTCCACATGGGCTCGCAGATCGCCAACCTGGCCGATTATCGCGAAGGTTTCCGGGAAGCCATTCGGTATTACGCCGAGCTGCGTGCGCTGGGGTTGCCGGTTGACCATATCGATGTCGGCGGCGGTCTGGGGGTCGATTACGACGGCACCCATTCGCGCAACGCTAGCTCGATCAACTACGACATCGACGAATACGCCGGCACCGTGGTCGGCATGCTCAAGGAGTTCTGTGACCGGCAGGAGCTGCCGCATCCGCATATCTTCTCCGAAAGTGGCCGGGCGATGACTGCGCACCACGCTGTGCTGGTGATGCAGGTGACCGACTTCGAGCGCCACAACGATGAGGCGCCGACCATCGAAAACTACGATGAACTGCCCGATATCGTCCAGTCGCTGGCCGATCTGCTCGGGCCGACCGACCCGGAGATGGTCACCGAAACCTACTGGCGCGCCACTCACTACATCAGCGAGGCTGCGGCGCAGTATGCGTCCGGCAAGCTGTCGTTGGCGCAGAAGGCATTGGCCGAGCAAAGTTACTTCGCTATCTGCCGTCGCCTGTACAACCAGCTGAAGGCGCGCCAGCGTTCCCATCGTGCTGTACTCGACGAGCTGAACGACAAGCTGGCAGACAAGTATATCTGCAACTTCTCGGTGTTCCAGAGCCTGCCGGATACCTGGGCGATCGACCAGATTCTGCCGATCGTGCCGCTACAGCGTCTGAGCGAAGAGCCGGTGCGCCGTGCCGTGCTGCAGGACCTGACCTGCGATTCGGACGGTAAGATCAAGCACTACGTCGATGAGCAGAGCATCGAGAACAGTATGCCGGTGCATGAGATCCAGGCGGGGGAGGAGTACTTTCTCGGCGTATTTCTGGTCGGTGCCTACCAGGAAATTCTCGGCGACATGCACAACCTGTTCGGCGATACCGATTCGGTTAACGTCTACCAGCGCGAGGATGGGAGTTATTACCACGCCGGCATCGAGACCCACGACACCATTGAGGACATGCTGCGCTACGTGCACCTGTCGCCAGAAGAGCTGATGACTTACTACCGTGACAAGGTTTCCAGCGCCCGGCTCAGCGCCAAGGAGCGTACCCAGTACATCGATGCGCTGCGACTGGGGCTGACGCGCTCGTCTTATCTCACGCCTTGAGCTGTGGGCCCGCTTCGGCGTAGCGGGCCGTAGAACTGCCGGTAAGGCCCAAGGCATCGCGCCGAGGGTCAAAGCCAAAGTGCATACCGCATCGATTTTAAAAGGCCCGGCCCTTGCGGCGAAGCTTTCGGCTTTGCTCTAAACCTTACGAACAAACTCCGACTTCAGCTTCATCGCCCCGATGCCGTCGATCTTGCAGTCGATATCATGATCGCCGTCGACCAGGCGGATGTTCTTGACCTTGGTGCCGACCTTCACCACCAGCGATGAACCTTTGACCTTGAGATCCTTGATGACGGTGATGGTATCGCCGTCCTGCAGGGGATTGCCCACCGAATCCTTGATCAGCTTTTGGTCTTCGTCAGCGGCGGACACCGGGTTGGCCGACCACTCGTGTGCGCATTCTGGACAGACCAGCAACTGGCCGTCTTCATAGGTGTATTCGGAGCTGCATTGGGGGCAGGGTGGTAAAGCGCTCACGGCGAGTCCTCTACTGGAAAGGGAAAAGCCGCGAAGTGTATAAGGTTTTATTCCATCAGGCGCGGACGCAGCACTGATTCGCCAGGGTGGGATTTTGAAAGCGTGCCGACTCCGCCATTGAGTAGCGACGGAGTGGCCCTATTAGGCGAGCTTAACTCAGTAATCGTCCTTGATCGCACGGTAGCGCTCTTCCAGCTCGCGGCGGATTTGCCGTCGTTGCTGGGCCTGGGCGAAGCGGCGCTTTTGGTCCGGCGTTTGCGGTTGTAGAGGGGGAACGCTGGCCGGACGGCCATCCTCACCGACCGCGACCATGGTGAAGAAGCAGCTATTGGTGTGGCGAACCGTCTTTTGCCGGATGTCTTCGGTGACGACCTTGATGCCGATTTCCATCGAAGTGGTACCGACGTAGTTGACCGAGGCGAGAAAAGTCACCAGCTCGCCGACATGTACAGGCTGGCGGAAATTGACCTGGTCCACTGACAGCGTTACCACGTACTGCCCGGCGTAACGGCTCGCGCAGGCATAGGCGACTTCGTCGAGGTACTTCAGCAGCGTGCCGCCATGGACGTTGCCGGAGAAGTTGGCCTTGTCCGGGGTCATCAATACGGTCATGGTCAGTTCGGCATGTCCATCAAGCATGTGCGCGGCTCATCCTGGCGAAAAGGGGCGCTACTTTAGTCGAATACGAAGCGGCTGTGTGCATTGCTTGCTTCGTTGCCTCCAGTTTTTGTTCGAGGGGTCAATGTGGCAATAGCGCGCAGCATTGGATGCAGTTCCTGGAGGCTCTTTTAGTCGACTGGTGTTGTAGGCAATTCAATGCGCTCACGCTCTAGGCCCGTAGTATGGTGCTTTATTGATTTGCGCCAGTATCGCGTCTGTTTTTCTCCTTATAGTCCCGGCATTCAAGTCATCCCGTTAATCGTGCCGGACTTTTCGCATGCGCTTTATCGCCGTTCTAATGCTCAGCTGCTTCGCTTCATTTGCTCATTCCAACGAGACGGCGATGGAGCGCTTCAACTACCTGATGGCCGATACCGAGCGGCGCCAGCAGGCTTATGCAGCCGGTCAGGAGCGCGCCCTATTCTGCGGCTACTGCCACGGTGAGGACGGCAATAGCAGGCGGCCACACATTCCTAATCTGGCCTCGCAGAACCCGGTTTACCTGTTCCAGTCGTTCGAGAAGTTCGCAAATGGTGAGCGTATCGACTACGTAATGTCGAAGCTGGCCAAGACTCTGACGCTTGAAGACCGGGTCAACATCGCCATCTATTTTAGTCAGCAGAAGGTCGTGCCTGCTGCGAGCGCAGGCGATGCGGCGCTGATCCAACAGGGTGCGACACTTTTCCAGCGCACCTGTACCGGCTGCCATGGCGAACATGCGGAAGGTCGAGAGACCATGCCGCGCCTGGCCGGCCAGCCTGCTGACTACATCCGCACCGCGCTGACGCATTTTTGTAACCACGAGCCAAGCCGCGCGGGTTCGGTGATGATCGGCATCGCCGACAAACTGTCCGAGGCGGAAATAGACTCACTGGCTGCCTATCTGACGCAGCTGCAGCTGAGCGAAAGACAAGAGCAACAGGCCAATGCGCAGCTACTGGGTATGGACGTGCACTGAACTTGTCTGCCGTTTGCGTTGTGAGCCTGAACCGCCTGCGCTTGCGAAACAACCATAATTTCCCTATAGCGCCGCTTCGCTTATTCAATTTCGGCTGCGCAGCGCCTGCCACTAGTCTCTTCGCCGCGTCCCAGACGCAATCCAAAAATGAGAAGAGGACGACTAGATGAATCGTTACCTGCCAGGTGCCTTGCCTGCCCGCACGCTAGTGGGCGCGCTTTGCGCGAGCCTGCTGACGCTTTCCGCCCATGCTGCTCCGTTGACCCGCGACAACGGCGCGCCGGTCGGCAACAACCAGAACTCCCAAACCGCCGGCCCGAACGGCCCAACCCTACTGCAGGATGTGCAGCTGCTGCAGAAACTGCAGCGTTTCGATCGCGAACGCGTGCCGGAGCGTGTCGTGCATGCCCGCGGCACCGGCGCCCACGGTGAATTTACTGCCACCGCCGACATTTCCGGCCTGACCATCGCCAAGGTCTTCGACAAGGGCGCCACCACTCCGGTGTTCGTGCGCTTCTCTGCCGTGACCAACAACAGCCACTCCCCGGAAACCCTGCGCGATCCGCGCGGCTTCGCCACCAAGTTCTACACCGCCGATGGCAACTGGGATCTGGTCGGCAACAACTTCCCGACCTTCTTCATCCGCGACGCCATCAAGTTCCCGGACATGGTCCACGCGTTCAAGACTGACCCGCGCACTAACCTGGACGACGACAGCCGGCGGATGGACTTCCTGTCCTACCACCCTGAATCCATCCAGACCCTGACCCGCCTGTACTCCAACTACGGTACGCCGGCCGGCTACCGCTTCATGGACGGCAGCAGCGTGCATTCCTACAAGCTGATCAACGACGAAGGCCAGGTGCACTACGTCAAGTTTGCCTGGAAATCGCAGCAGGGCATCAAGAACCTTGATCCCAAGCAGGTGCAGGAAACCCAGGGCCGTGACTACAGCCACATGACTCGCGACCTGATCACCGCCATCGACAACGGCGACTATCCGAAGTGGGACCTGTACCTGCAGGTGGTCAAGCTGGAGGAATTGGCGAAGTTCGAGTTCGATCCGCTGGATGCCACCAAGACCTGGCCCGAGGCGCTGGTGCCCTCGAAGAAGATCGGCACTATGGTGCTGAACAAGAACCCGGACAACGTCTTCCAAGAGACCGAGCAGGTCGCCATGGCGCCGTCCAACCTGGTTCCCGGCATCGAGCCCTCCGAGGATCGACTGCTGCAGGGCCGTCTGTTCGCCTATGCCGATACCCAGATGTACCGCATCGGTGCCAACCACATGAGCCTGCCGATCAACCAGCCCAAGGCGCCGGTCAACAACGGCAACCAGGACGGCCAACTCAACGGTGGCAAGACCACTGGCAGCGTTAACTACCAGCCGAGCCGTCGCATGGACCGTGAGGAAGAACCGCGCGGTCTGTACAGCCAGCTGGCCCTGTCGGGCGCGACTCAGCAGGCACCGATCTACCGCACGCAGAACTTCAAGCAGACCGGCGAGCTGTTCCGTTCCTTCACCGCCAAGGAGCAGAAGGACCTGATCGCTACCCTCGGTGGAGAACTGGCCAAGACCGACGAGGAGGCGCGCCATCACTTGCTGTCGTACTTCTACAAGGCTGATGCCGAGTACGGCGAAGGCCTGACCAAGGTGGCCAAGGGCGACCTGCAGAAGGTCAAGGCGCTGGCCGCCGAGCTGGAAGACTGATGCACCCGGCCGGCCCACGCAGCCGGCCATTCCCAACCCGTGGCGTCTGCCGCGGGCTTCTTGCATGAAGAGAAACGCAGTGAAAAACCTGATTCTGCTGGCTGCCCTCTGGCTGGGCGGTGAATATGCACTGGCGCAGGGCGAGCCCGTCGCGGCGGACGCCAAACAGGTACATGCCCAGCTGCGCGATTATTTCTTTGACGCCGCGAGGCACGGCGATAGCCCGATCCTCGACGAGTTCATCCAGGCGAGGTTCGACCTGAACATCGCCGACGAAAAGGGCTACACCGCCCTGATCCTCGCCGCCTACAACGGCCACGCGGACACCGTGGAGCAGCTGCTCGCCGCCGGTGCCGATGCTTGCGCCGAGGACAAGCGCGGCAACACCGCGCTGATGGGCGCGATCTTCAAGGGCGAGCTGCGCATCGCCAAGCGTCTGCTGGCCACCGAGTGCAACCCGGACCAGCGCAACGCCGCCGGCCAGACGCCGGCGATGTACGCAGCTCTGTTCCAGCGCAAGGCTCTGCTCGACGCCTTGCGCGAACGCGGTGCTGATCTCGACGCTACAGACCCGCTTGGCAACAGCGTGGAGAGCCTGGCGCGCGGCGAGATTCGCACACGATGACCGTCAGGCTTATTAGGGTGCGCAATTTGTAGGGCCGAATTTATTCGGCCGCAGATCGAGAAGGTCGAACAAGTTCGGCCCTACGGCTTTCGAGCGAAAGGGCGGTTCAATCGTATTCAGAGGCCTCATGCTCCCCCAGCAGACGTCGCTGGCGCGGTGTCGCGGCGGCCAGCACCTCGGGGTTGAAGGCGAATTGCAGGTAGGGCGAAAACTTCTGCGCCACCATCCGCCGGCCATAGTGCACCTGCACCAGATAACGGCTGCGGTCGCGTGTGCGATTGCGATTGCGATTGCGGCTGCCGGCGTGCCAGAGATCGCTGCGAAAGAACAGCACGTCGCCCGCTTCGCAGAGCACCGGTTCGGGCGTCCTTCCCTGCCAGTGGGTTTCGCCCGTGCGTGGGTACCGGCCGGCGCGGTGGCTACCGGGAATGATCAGCGTTGGGCAGAGATCAGCATCGATCCGGTTGAGATAGATATGCGCCGTGCATACCTGCATCGGTAGCTCGAAACTGGGGTCGGCCAGCAGGCTCTCCGGCAGTTCCATCGCCAGGTAATCGGCATGCAGCTCGCCACCGACGAAGCCCGGATGGCTGCGCCAGGCGGTCTGGCCGATCACATGGCAGTCCGCGCCGACGCAGGCTTCGGCCAGCTCGATGACGTCCGGTAGATCGAGATAGTTCAGCCAGAACGGATCGCGGTTGAACACGCATTTGTAGTGGTCGTCCACCAGCCCCTGGTAATCCCAGTGGATCGGTTCAAGGCTGTCGATAGCGGCACGTACATCTTCAATCTGCTGCGTTTGCAAAATACCGCGCAGCAGCACGAAGCCTTGCGTTTGCATGGCGCGCAGATGTTCGGCGGCGAGGCGGGTCAGTGGCATGGCGATGGATTCGGTGCTGTTTAGTCTATCGACAGTTTGCTGAAAGCTTGGGTTCGTATGCTGGCCCCTGCTTGCGATGACCTGTCGTCGCGGTAGGTGTGCTGCCACAAGCGGCGCGCTGGCTACATCCTTTCTTGTGCGAACTTCGGGGCGTGGCCACAAGCGACGTCCGCGGGTTCGCTTTAGCCCGAAAACATTCTGGTCACATCGCGACACCGCTCTGGCTTGGGTCTCGGCGGCATTTGAGCGAGAATCGCCGCGTTTTTTCCCCGTTGCACATCGATGCGCTTGGCATGTTCACGAGGCCTGGATGACTACCGCACGTTTCACCCCCATACAGATCATGTTCCATTGGTTCAGCGCCTTGCTGGTGCTAGCAATCATTGCGTTGCCTTACGGCGCGGACTATTTCGCATCGCTACTCGGCGGCAAGGGTAATGTGTTTACTCTGCACAAGTCGCTGGGAGTGCTGGTATTGGCGTTAACGCTGCTGCGCTTGTTCTATCGCGGCCGCAAGGTTTCCCCGCAACAGCTCGAACCCGAGCAGTCCCGCCCACAGCAGCTCGCCGCGATGGTGGGGCATGGGCTTCTCTATCTATTGCTGTTGTTGATGATGCCAATCTCCGGGCTGCTGTTCGGCAGCAAGCCGATCAACCTGTTTTGGCTGGTGGAGATCGGACCGCTACCGTTCTCATCGGATATGCGTAGCTTTGCGAAGGACGTTCATATGATCGGCCAATACGTGCTGTTCGCGATGATCCTCGGCCATGCTGCCGTTGCCCTCTGGCATCACTACATACGCCGCGATGACGTGCTCAAGGGCATGTTGCCGTTGGTGCGTTGACCGATCGGGATCGGCACGCCGCCGATCCCGTTTCTTTAGCTCAGCCCGCCCCGTCCACGATGCGCAGCCCGCTCTGCCCATTGCCCTGTCGCTGCACCTGAATCTGCACCGGAATGCGCTCGTGCATTTCCGCGACGTGGCTGATCACCGCGACCTTGCGGCCTTGGGCCTGCAATGAATCCAGCGCGTCCATGGCGATCTGCAGCGACTCGGGATCCAGGCTGCCGAAGCCTTCATCGATGAACAGGGACTCGATCCGGAGCTTGCTCGACGCCATCGAGGCGAGGCCCAGCGCCAGTGCCAGCGAGACGAGGAAGGTCTCGCCGCCCGAGAGCGAATGCACCGAGCGCAGCTCATCGCCCATTTCGGTATCCATCACCAAGAGCCCCAGCGGGCTGCCGCCGCGCTTGAGGCGATAGCGTCGAGCCAGCTGGCGCAGCTGGACGTTGGCGTGCTGTACGAGAAGGTCGAGGTTGTAGCCCTGGGCGATCTTGCGGAAGGCGCCGCCGTCGCTCGATCCGATCAGCGCGGCGATGCGACCCCAGCGCTGGTGTTCGGTCGTGGCCGCCTCTATCTGTTCGAGCAGGGCCAGGCTCTGGTTGCGCCGCCGGTCGTCATCGAGCAGCGCGGCGAGGGTTTCGGCGCAGTGGCGTTCGGCCTGGTCGCAGCTGGCCTGTTGCGTGGCGAATTGCTGCTCGAGGCTTTCGGCGTCCAGCATCTCGGTGTGCTGCTGTTGATGTGCGGCGATTCGCTGTTCGCAGCCCTCCAGGCGCTCGCGGCTGCGGGCGAGCTGTTCGCTGTTATCGCGCAGGCGCTGACGTGCTTCGTCGAGCAAGGCGTCCTCCATATGCAGCAGCTGGGCGAGGGTCGCGTCGTCCAGCTCGGGGTGGGCGCGGCGCCAGGTGGCGAGCTCTTCGTCCAGTGCACGGCGTTCGGCCAGCAATTCGTCGCGGCGCTGGCGGCAGTTCTGCTGCTCGCTGGCCAGGCGGGTAAGTTCGAGTCGAGCATCGTTCATTTGCCGGTCGGCCTCGGCCTGCCGCTGGCGAGCATTCTGGATCGCCTGTTCCAGTTGCTGTTGCCAGGCCTGGGCGCTGGGTTGTTGACCCAGACTTTGGCGCAGGCTCTGCCTGCAGGCTTGTTCACGAGTTTGCAGTTCGGCCAGACGCGTGGCGCAGGCCTGATGCCGTTCGAGGCGATGGTGCTGTTGCAGCTGCTCGTGCTCCAGCGCGGTTTGGCATTGCTGTTGTAGTTCGGTCAGCTGCACTTGCTGCTCAAGCTGCCGCCGGCGGGCCTCGACCTGGCCGTCGAGCTGCATGAAGGTATCGGCGGGCGCCTCGCGCCAACGCTCGAGCAGGGCGGTGGGCAACAGGCGGGCAAAGTCTGCCAGCTCTTCGTCGAGCCGTGCGTCGTCACGGGCGATGTCGTCGCGTTGCCCTTCCAGCGCCTGGGTGGCCTGGACGCAGGTTTCCCGGGCGCTCTGCCAAGCCTGGTGCAGTGCTTCGCTGCGCTGCTGCAAGGTGAGCAGTTCGCGCTGACGGGCGTTGGCGGCGGTGATGTCAGCTTTGAGGGTGGCCAGCCGGCTGTCGAGCCAGGACTGCTGATCCGTTTGCGCTTGAGGCAGCAGTTCGGTGTAGGCGGATAGGGCAGCCAGTTGCGGTTGCAGCAGGGCCAGTTCCTCGGCGATTTCCGCAAGGCGCTGCGCGTTCCGTTTGGTCTCGCCAGTCAGGGCGATGTGCTGGTCACGCAACGCTTGCAGGCGCTCGTCTTGGACCTGAAGTTGCCGGTTGGCCTGCTCGGCTTCGCGCTCGTCCTGCTGGTCCAGAGCGGCGAGCAGCGCCTGGCCGTCGTGCCAGGGATGTTCGAGGCTGCCACAGACGGTGCACGGTTCGCCCGGCACCAGCGCGGCGCGCAGGGCCTCGACATTGGCGCTGCGGGCCAGTCGCTGGCGTTCCAGCAGGGCCTGCACCAGTTGCAGCGCTTTTTGTGCATCTTCGCGTTCGTTGCGGGCGGCCTTGCCAGCCTGAATCAGCGCCTCGAGTTCGCTCTGCTGGCGGCTTTGTTCGTTCTGCAGGTGGTTTTGTTGAGCGACGAGCTGCTGCTGGCGCGACCAGAGACGCTGCAGGGTTTCGAACTCGCGCTCGGCTGCGCGCCAGCCCTCAAGCTGCGTCGTAAGCTGCGCCAGTTGCTCACTGATCTCACCGCCGATCTGCGTCTGCAACGCATCGAGTGCCTGGCGCGTGGTCGCCTGGGCTGTTTCGGCGGCAAGGGCGGCGGTTTCCAGCGCCGGCAGTTCCGCGCGGCCTTGGCGCAGACGGGCGGCGATCTGCACGGCTTGTTGCAGGCGCGGGCGGTAGCCATTCCAGGCCGCGCACAGCGGTTGCAATTCGGCGCTGCGGGCGAGCTGTTCGCCGAGGGCATCGAGTTGCTGGGCGGCTTGTTCCTGCTGCTGGCGTAGTTGGGTGAGTTTGAGTTCGCCAGCCTTAGTGGCTGCGTCAGTCTGCTCGGCTTGCTCGCGTGCTTCACGCAGGTCATTAGCGAGATGGCTCAGCCGTTCTTCTTCACGCCGCGCCTGGGCGAGCGCCGGTTCGGCGGACTTGAGTGCCTGTTCGGCGGCTTCAAGTGTCTCGGTCGCGGTACGGCAGGCCTGTTCCAGTTCATCGAGGCGGCGCTGCACTTCAGCCTGTTCGCGCTCGTGACGGGTAAGGGTCTCGTCGGTCTTTGCCAGCAACGGCGGGAGTTCGCTCGCGCGGATGAAACGGTGGCGCTGCGGTGCCAGTTGCTCGAACAGGGCGAGGATGCGCCGAGCGTCGGCGAGGCGCTCCTGCTCGTCTTCGGCCTCCTGCAACTGTGCGCGCGCGACGCTGTGTTCGTTTTCCAGGCGCCGCAGCTCAGTCAGCCACTGACGTTGCTGGTCCAGTGCCTTGAGCTGTTGCTGCAGGCTTTTCAGTTCCGTTGTTTGCTGGTTGTGCTGGTCCTCCAGCGCTTGGCGTGCCTCGGGTTCCAGCGGCTGCATGCCGCCGGCCTGCTGTTGCAGCTGGCCCAGCGCTTCGCGGGCGCGCTTGGACGCTTCGAAGGCCGCCAGGCCGAGACGGCTGTAGAGACCGGTGTCGGTGAGTTTTTCCAGCAGTGTGCCGCGCTCGTTGTCGTCGGCCTTGAGGAAGGCGGCGAATTCGCTCTGGGCGAGCAGTACGGCGCGGGTGAACTGCGCCAGGTTTAAACCCAGGCGGGCTTCGAGCAGTTCACGGAATTCGCGCTTCTTGCCGCTGGCCAGCAGTTGCCCGCTGTCCAGATCGGTGAGGCTTTGGCTACTGGCCTGCAGGCGGCCGTCGGTCTTCTCGCGGGCGCGCTTGACCTCCCAGCGCGCACGGTAGCGGTGGCCGTCCACGCCGATGAAATCCACCTCGGCATAACCGCTGCCGCAACCGCGGCGCAGCAGGTTGCGTTCGTCACCACCGCCGATGTCGGCGTCGCCGTCGGGCACCTTGTTCAGCGGCGAGACGCTGTCCAGCCGCGGCGTGCTGCCGAACAGCGCCAGGCACAGCGCATCGAGAATGGTGCTCTTGCCGGCGCCGGTCGGCCCGGTGATTGCGAACAGGCCGGCGCTGGCCAGCGGCTCGGCGGTGAAATCGATGATCTGCTCGCCAGCGAGCGATGCGAGATTTTTCAGGCGGATGGCGAGGATTTTCATCTGTCCTCTCCTTCGCCGAACTCCACGGTCTGTAGCAGGCTGGCGAAGTCGTCCAGCGCTTGTTCGTCCGGCGGGTTGCCAAACTGTACTTCCCAGGCGCGGGCGAACAGCTCCTGCGGGCTGATCTGGTCGAGGCCGAGCAGCACTTCAGATTCCGCCTCGCCGCGCTTGCCTGCATATTCGCTGGCGATGCGCACCAGCCGGCAGGCCTTTCCGGTGATCGCCGTTTCGATGCGCTGGCGCAGGTCGGGCAAAGGCTCGTCGAGCAGCGCGCGGACTTCCAGCCAGGGCAGGTTCTCGCTGAACAGGCCGACCTGAGGCAACGCCTCCAGCGCGGCGATCACGTCGGCCAGCGGCGCGCGACCGATGCGGATCATCTCCACCGCACGCGGCACCGGCAGGCTTTCGATGTTTTCAAGGCGATCGCCATCGAGTTCGACCAGCAGCACCTGATGCGGATAATTCACCTCGGCGAAGGACAGCGGCAGCGGCGAGCCGCTATAGCGGATGCGCGCCTGGCCGGCGACCTGCTGCGGCTTGTGCAGATGGCCGAGGGCGACATAGGCGATGGATTCGGGGAACAGGCTGGCCGGCAGCGCTTCGGCATTGCCGATGACGATGTTGCGTTCGGATTCCTCCGACACCGCGCCGCCGGCCATGTGCGCATGGCTCATGGCGATCAGCGCCTGGCCGGGCTGGCGCGCGGCCTCGGCGGCGGCGATCAGGCGTTGATGGACATGGCGGATGCCGGCCATGTAGTCATCGCCAGTATCGAAGCCAGTGACTTCCGCGGGGCGCAGGAAGGGCAGAGTGAGACACCAGGCGGCGATCTGGCCGTTGGCATCGTGCAGTGGCACCCGTAGTCGTTCGTGGTCGAGCTGGCCTTCGGCGACCCAACTGATGCGGCCGATAGCGTGGGCGTTGAGGCGCTTCATCAGCGGGCCGGGGAGCTCGATGCGTCCGCCGGAGTCGTGGTTACCGGCGATCATGACGATGTCCAGTTGCGGCAGCTTCTCGTGGGCGCGGACGATAAAGTCGTACAGGCGTTCCTGCGCCTTGAGCGGCGGGTTGACCGTGTCGAAGATGTCGCCGGCGATGAGCAGGGCGTCTGCTGTGTAGGCAACGAGCTGGTCGAGCAGCCAGGCGAGGAACTGGGCGTGTTCGTAGTCGCGGTCCTGGCCGTGGAGGGTCTGGCCGAGGTGCCAGTCGGAGGTGTGGATCAGGCGCATGGGTTTAGGGTTTTCTTGAGGTGGCTTTGGGCTGGTTGGTTTTTGCTCATTGCCGCCGGTGGCTTGAGCATTGGTTTCGCCCTGCTGGGCGAGTCCCTTTTGGCAGTCGCCCCAAAAGGAACCAAAAGGTCTTGCCCCTGCATCCGGCCCCGGCTGCGCCGGGGTTCCCTCGCTCCGGTGACGCTCCAGGGGCCCGCCGCGAAGGGCCATCCATGGCCCATCGCGGCTCTCGCGGCATCCATGCCGCTCAACCCCTTCCGCGCCACCTGCGCTCGGCCTCCTGAAAGGGGCGATTCGGTGTTGTCTGATAGATCGTATGAAAAGAGCGAGTGAACAGTCGTTTGCGTCCCATCCATCTGCACCTGCCACGGTGCAGCGGCGGCTTCTAAAACTTTGAAACGTCTACCTGACCATTTTTGCCTTAAAACAGTTTGTCGTTTTGCCTGAGCACGATCTACCAGACGACACCGAACGCCCCTTTCAGAAGGCCGAATGGAATCCTCGTGGAGGGGAGCGAGCGGCATGGATGCCGCGAGAGGCGTAAAGGGCCAGGGATGGCCCTTGTACGCCGGCCCCCGGAACGGGGATGGAATGAGGGAAGTCGAGCGCAGCGAGACCCGGATGCAGGGGCAAGCGTTTTTGCTTACTTTTTTGGCGTTTGAAAAAAGTGAGGCGCCCAGCAGGGCGAAACCTGAGGTCCGGGGCACCGTAAGCGCGGCGACATATAAAAATACCCGCGCCGCCGGCACCATTTCGCGAGCAAGGGCTCGACGCCCCCCTCGCTCCTGCAAAAAACGACGGAGCGGCAACTTGGCCAATTGGCAGACTCCACAGAGGACATGCCGCCGTCCGTAGCCAATCCGCAACGGGCGAACACGTTCACCTCTACGGAGCGCGATGTTGTCTGGCGGGCTCATCAATACAAACCACCTCTTCAATGTTTGCAGTTCGGCACCTGAATCCACTGCGCCGCCGTATTGGCCTGGTAACGCTGCAGCGCATAGTGAACCAGCACTCCACGCGTCTCGATGCACCGCGCGCCGGTCTCCATCGCGTAGTCGGTTGCGATGATGCCTTCTGCTCTGCTCTGCTCTCAGCCTCGCGTAGGGTTCGATCGCTAGTCGGCGTGCGCGCGTTCAAGTCGCGCTTCAATCCAGCCAAGCAACCTCGGCATCATCGTCAGAGGCCGCTGCTGGGATACTGACGGACCGGGGCCGAACCTGGCGGGCCGTGTAGGTTACAGTTTCTTGTCGACAGACGGTCATCCGATGAGCGGTCGGAATCTCCTCGTGCATTGCTGGGTCTTTGTGTCAGACCCAGCGCCTGAGGCATTCATGAAAACCCTGTCCCGCCACCTTGCCGATCATTTCCCTCGTGACTATAAGACCCGAGTAGAGCCGCAGGACGATGGATATCTGGTCGTCCGTATCGGCTATCCCATCAACGGTACCGAAGCCATTCGAATGGTCTCAGGGCGGCAGGTACAGAACGGCCTGTTGGTCGAAACCATTCTGGAAGACATGCGCAACGAGCTGGCCCGCGCACAGTGATTCCCCGCTCCATCCGCTGTTCTTCGCCTCCCGGTTTAGCTTCGCCCACGCTGTTGCGTCGGCAGATGAATGCACGCCCGCAATCCGCCCAGATCGCTCTGTTCCAGCGATAGCCGGCCGTTCCAGGCCGTCAGAATATCCCGCACGATGCCAAGCCCCAGACCATGCCCTTCGGCACGCTCATCCAGGCGAGTGCCGCGCTCCATTACCGCTTCGCGGCGGTCGGCGGGGATTCCCGGTCCGTCGTCTTCTATCTGAATGAGATAGCCATCCGGCGTCTGATCGATGCTCAGTAGCACCTCCGAACGGGCGAATTTGCAGGCGTTGTCCAAGAGATTGCCGAGCAGTTCGAGCATGTCCTCGCGGTCCCAGGGAAGGCGGCAATCCTGATGGGTTTGCCAATGCAGATTGAGATCGCGACGGTGGATCATCCTCAGCGTTTCGAATAGCGGCGTGAGTTCTTCGTTGCAATTGAAATAGGCGCCGGGTAACACCTCGCCAGCCAGACGGGCGCGACCCAGCTCGCGGGAGACGCGCTGCTGGACCTGCGCCAGTTGTTCCCTCAGGTCCTGTTGCAGTCGCGGATGGGCTGCCAGCTCCTTGCGCTGCGTGAGGCTGCCGAGCACCGCCAGCGGGGTTTTCAACGCGTGACCTAGATTGCCCAGGGCGTGCCGAGAACGTTTGAGGGTGTCGTCGGTGTGTGCCAGCAGGTGATTGATTTGCTCCACCAGTGGCTGCAGTTCGATTGGCGCCTGGATATCCAGCTGCTGGCGCTGGCCCTGCTGTAGTTGAGCGATCTGCTGGCGGGCACGTTCCAATGGGCGCATGGCGAGCTTCACGGCATAGCGTTGCAGCAGCAAGAGCGCCAGCAGCGCGACGCCGATTAGCCCCAGCCCCCCAAGCCGAACCTGAGCGAAGCTTTTGAGGATCGGCGTGTAGTCACGCGCGACGCTGATGACGATGCGTTGGCCATCGCGGCGATATTCGGCGCGGTAGGCCAGTAGCCGCTGCTCCTGCGGGCCACCCACCAGGTCGCTCGCCAAGCCGTTGCGCGTTGGCCAGGCCGGTTCGGCGTCCCATAGAGAGCGCGATCGCCAGCTGCGCTCGGGCAGCTCGATGCGGAAATAGTGACCGGAAAACGCCCGCTGATAACGTGGGTTCAGCCGACTCGAGTCCAGCTTGAAGCCATCGGTGCCCTGGACCATCGCGATCAGTAGTCCTTCGGTTTCTTCGCGCAGATCGGTCGCCAGGTTGCGCCGCAAACCTGCCTCGAACAGCCACAGACTGCTTTGCACCAGCAGCAGGCCGACCAGCAGCAGGGCGCAAACCAGCCCGAGGCTGAGGCTGCGCTGAATCGACTTCAAGGCGTGCCGCCGAAGCGATAGCCCTGTCCGCGGCGGGTTTCGATCAGCTCGCGGCCGAGTTTGCCGCGTAGACGGTTAACGTGCACTTCGATGACATTGGAGTCGCGCTCGGTTTCGCCGTCATAGAGATGCTCGGCCAGTTGGGTTTTGGACAGCAGCTGACCGGCGTGCAGCATGAAATAGCGCAACAGGCGGAACTCGCCAGCGGTCAGGTCGATGTCCTCGCCGTCCTTGTTGCAGCGCTGGCGCGCCTCGTCCAACGCCAGCCCGCCAACCTGTAACAGCGGCTGATTGGCCACGCCGTGGGCGCGGCGCAATAGCGCCTGGATGCGCAGCAGCAATTCTTCGGGATGGAAGGGTTTGGTGAGGTAATCGTCGGCGCCGGCTTTCAGCCCCTCGATGCGTTCGGCCCAGGAGTCGCGGGCGGTGAGGATTAGCACTGGCGTCGCCAAACCCCGTGCGCGCCAGGCGCGCAATACATCGAGCCCCGGCTTGCCGGGCAGGCCAAGGTCCAGAACGATCAAGTCATAGGGTTCGCTGCTGCCCTGGTAATCGGCGTCGCGGCCATCGGCCAGCCAGTCGATGGCATAGCCCTGGCGGGTCAGGCTGGCGATCAGTTCGTCTGCCAGTGGCACACTGTCTTCGACCAGTAGCAGGCGCATCAGTCCTCTTCATCCTTGATCAGACGGCCATCGCGCGCGTCGATTTCCAACTCGCGAGCGATGCCGTTGGTGGTCAGCAATTCGATTTCATAAACGTAGATGCCGTCATCTTCCTCCAGCTCGGCTTCCAGCAGCCGGGCTCCCGGATAGCGCTCCATGGCGCGCTGCAAGAGCGCTTCGAGCGGCATGATCAGCCCCTCGCGGCGCAGCCGCAGGGCTTCGTCCTGATCGAGATCGCGACTCGCCGCCGGGGTGGCGGCGAGCAGCAGAGCCAAGGGAGTCGCTAGGAAGAAGGTGGCACGCATTAGTCGTCCTGATGGTCCTTGAGCACTTCGCCGGTCTTGGCGTCGAGTTCCATGTCCCATTGCACACCTTTGTCGTCGCGCAATTCAACCTGATAGATGTGGCGACCGTACTCTTCTTCCAGCTCGGTTTCCTCGACGGTGGCGCCCGGGTGCTTGGCCAGTGCGGCTTCGTTGAGCTTCTCGAACGACTGGATGGTGCCGGCGTCGCGTAGTTTGAGCGCTTCGTCCGGGCCGAGGTCGCGGGCCATTGCAAGGTTAGCGCCGAAGGCGAGGGTGGCGGCAGTGATCAGCGTAGTCAGTGTTTTCATGTTTCGTTTTCCTGTGTGGGTTTCGACGATTCACAGGTTACGAGCCGCGGCTTACGCCAAGCTGAACGAGCGCGCGACGAAAAAGCATTCGCCAGCAGCAATAGATGCGGCCCGATTGTCCAATGCGCGTACGTCCACCTGTATCGGGAGGTCTGTCATGAAAGCGCTTCATTGCGTCACGCTAAGTCTGGCGCTGCTTGCCCAGCCTGCGCTGGCCGAAGATCTGCTCAAGCCCGCAACGCCGGCCCCATCGCCGGATATTGACGCCGGGCCCGCCACCGAAATGGTCTCCGAACCGGTCATACGCGCCACCGGCTCGATCGAGGCCATGGATCGCGAGCGAGGCGTGGTGACCATCGCCCACGGCCCGGTCCCGGCGCTGAAGTGGCCGGCTTCGACTATGGCGTTTCAAGTCAGACCGGAACAACTTGAGGGTCTGGCCGTGGGCGATGCGGTCCGGATCGGCTTTCAGAGCGAGGGCGACGAGGCGGCGATTGTCTCCATCGACAAGCGCTGACACAGTCTCGTTACCCATGGCAGACGGGTTGTAAGGAACCCTTTGCCGACTGCAGACCTCGTATTCAACAGGGGCCGCGTTACAAGCCGTGTGAAAGCGCAGTAGCTTTCACACAGTTTGGTTGCGGCTCGCATCGATGAATCATCGCGAGGATCACGCTCATGTATCACAAGAAACTGACCGCAGCTCTTGCCATCGCCATTCTCGGAGGCGCCAGCGGAATCGCCCTGGCGGACAAGCCGGGCGCTGATTGGATCACGCTCGAACAGGCCGTGGAAAAAGCCAAGGCCGCCGGCTATACCACGCTTCATTCGATCGATGCGGATGACAATTCCTGGGAAGGCGAAGGCACCAAGGCCGATGGCAAGACCTGGGAGTTCAAGATGGACGGCAGGACCGGGGAAATCACCCACGACAAGGAAGACTGATCGCAGCGGCCCGCCACAGCGACTGGAGGCGGGCCGATTTATCCATAAGATCGCAAGCGGTCGGGTTACAGCGCCTCCTCATCAGTATCCGGCGCGTCTTCGGAAACCGCTTCGTCAGGCTCCATGACCGACGAAGTGGAGGGCTCGGCCAAGATTTCTACACCCCGCATCTGCCGTGCCGCATTACCTAGCGCTGTGGCTTCATCGGCGCCTTGTGCGATATCCAGCAGCGCGGCGTTGGCGGCTTCCCAGAACAGACTCATTTGCGGTGCTGAAGGCATCGGACGTCCGAAGGTGACGCCATCCATCGATATCCGAAGGTGCTCATCCGTGACCATATCCCAGAACAACCGCTTGTTCAGCGGTACGCCGATGGGTTTGTCGGCGTTCACCGTGCGCAGCCCTTCGCTGTCCAGCAGATAGCCTTCGATGAATTGCTTGGCTGTTGCGCCGTTTGGGCTCTGCGCAGCGATCATCGCGCCCATGACGCCGACGAAGGGGCGAGCAGGCTGCCCCTCGATGGTCGGCAACGGCGCCACACCGAAGTCCACACCGGCCCGGCGCAATCCTTCCCATGACCAGGCCCCGGTTATCCACATGGCCTGTTTGCCGGCGTGCATCGCCTGCTGCGCGGCGTCACCGGGCATTCCACCCTGCGGCAGTACGCCGCTGTCGATGAAGCGGCGCAACAGGCGACCACCCGCCACAGCGCCCGCGTTATCGATGCCGATGTCCCCCGTGTCGTAGCTGCCGTCGGGCTGGCGCTTGAACACATAGCCGCCATTGGCCGCCAAGAGCGGCCAGCTGAAGTAGGCATTGGTGTAATCCCAGCCGATGGCATCGATGCCGCGCTTGCCGAGCTCGCTATCCAGCGCCTCGATTTCTTCGAATGAGGACGGCGGGGCGGGTATCAGCGCCTTGTTGTAGAGCAACATGATGGCTTCGGCGCCGACCGGATAACCCCAGGTCCGTCCGCTAACCGTAAAGGCATCCCAGCCTACGGAAACCAGCGCTTCGCGCAGCGCCTGTGGCGGCTCGACAGGGACGACCAGACCCTTGGCGATGAAGTCGCCGAGACGGTCCTGCGGCCAGAGGATGATGTCCGGTCCGCTGCCGTTATGGGCGGCCTCTTCGAATTTCTTTGCGAGATCATCAGGGTGCTCCACCTTAGCCGGGATACCGGTCGCCTCGGTGAAACGGTTCGCGACCTGTTGCAGACCGCCGTGGCCTTTGTCAGCGTTGATCCAGATGAGGAGCTTGCCTGGCTCGGCCGCCGAGGCGTTCAGGCAGACGAGCAACAGCGGCAACAGGACTGTGATTGATTTCAAATGCATGGTCGGCCCCTGCCTCAGTAACGGTAACGGGAAATGTCGGTCAGCATTCGCTCAGCCAGTCCGTGCAGGTCATCGGCCTGGCTGGAGGTCTGGTTGGCGGTGCCCGTGTTGGTCTCGCTCATCGAGGCGATCTTTTCCACCTGTACGGCGATCAGGTTGCTGGCTGCGCTTTGTTCGCGAATGGCGTATGAAATCTCGGCTGCCAGCTCCACGGTTTGATTCGAGGCGGTACGGATCGCCTGTACCGCAACGCCGGTTTCCTCCGCCCGGCTGGCGCTCTGCTGGACCGTATGTACGGCCTGCTGCATGCGCTTCACCACATCGTTAGCGCCTTGTTCGATGGCAGCGACGATACCGGTGATCTCTGCGGCGGATTCGGCGGTGCGGGCTGCCAATTTGCGTACTTCATCGGCTACCACGGCGAAGCCGCGGCCCTGCTCCCCGGCGCGCGCGGCTTCGATCGCCGCGTTGAGCGCCAGCAGGTTGGTCTGCGCGGCAACATCGCCGATCACCCCGGTGACGGTGGAGATGCGCGTAGTTTCTTGCTGCAGGTTGTGCACGCTCTCGGCGGTGCCGTTCACTTCTTCGGCAATCATGCCCAGGTCGTCGATGGTGCTTTGTACTACCGCGACGCCTTCGGCGGCACGGTTGCCCGCCTCGGTCGAGAGCTTGGCGGCGTCCTCTGCGCGCTCGGCCACGTGGTCGATGCTGACGGTCATTTCCTCGACGCCGGCGGCCATCTGCGTTGCCGCGTCGGCCTGGGCGACGGAGCTGCCCGAGAATTCGTTGGCGTTGACCCGTAGCACGCCGGCGGCACGGCCAACATCCTCGGCGTTCCTGGCCAGATCATTGAAGCTGCGCTGCAGGGCTTCGATCATGGTGTCGAAGGCCTGTACGGTCTGGCCGATCTCATCGTTCGAACGGGATCCGACACGACGGGTGAGGTCGAGCGTTTCGCCGATGGTCATGACAGTCCGTCGCATCGCCTGCAAGGGCGACATGATCGAGCGGCCCAGGGTAAGACCGAAGCCCATCATCACCACCAGCGCCGCCAGTACGATGCCCAGCAGAAGTCGGAAAGATGTGCGATAGGCCTCGGCGGACGCTTGCTGCGTGTTGTTCAGGGCGGTCGTGGCATCGTCGGACAGCTGATCCGCCAATTGCCCGGTTAGAATGGCGGCATCCTCGATGAACGGGCTGGAGGCCAGTTCCATCGCGGCTTCGGTCTGGTTCTGCCGCGAGCGGGCCAGCGCCGTCTCGCCGACGATCAGGTAGGCGTTGACCGTCTTGCGGAATTCTTCCAGTGCGCGTTTGGCCTCCTCCGAGCGGGCGTCGGCGATAGCCCGAGCCAGATCCTCGTCCAGCTCACGCCCCTTGCTTTGTAGCTGCTCGTCGAGCATTCGCTTGCGCGCGGAATCGGGATCGGCAATGTGGCGGAAAATGATGCCGCGCAGTTCCTGGTAGCGACCGGCAAAGGTTTTCGCATCCACCAGGCGCGGTACTTCATGGCGAGTGATGTGCGCGACTGATTCGTCGAGCGTTCGCAGCTGGATCAGCCCCAGCGCGCCTACGGCGAACAGTGACAGCAAGGCGATCGACACTAGTGCGATCAGGCGAAGTTTGATGGTCATGCAAGCCCCTTGAACCTATGTGGTCTGCCGCAATGAGACGGCAGTGAACAGGGGGCTTTCGGCTAGGACGACGTTCTCTTGAGCCTTACCTGCCGAACGGTAAGCCGAAGCTTGCAAGACTGATCGCAGCGCAGGGGTGCGGCTTGCGGCGCAGGCTCAGTCCTTATCTTGCTTTGGCATTACCTTGCTGAGTACCTGTTTGACCGACTGCTTGATGATGCCGCCCTGGTTCGGGTCGCCGCGCAGCAGCGTAGTGGCGAACTTCTTCGCCTGCTCCAGCTTGATGTGCGGAGGTAGCGGCGGCACGTCGGGGTCGGTCTTGAACTCGATCAGCACCGGCCTATCAGCGGCGAAGGCTTCATCCCAGGCGGCGGCGACCTGGTCTTCGCGGTCGACGTAGATGCCCCTCAGGCCAATGGATTCGGCGAAGCGGTGATAGGGCACGTTGGGGATGTTCTGCGAAGCTTCGAACTTCGGGTCGCCTTCCATCGCGCGCTGTTCCCAGGTCACCTGGTTCAGGTCTTCGTTGTTGAACACACAGCAGATCCATTGCGGGTTCCGCCATTCCTTCCAGTATTTGGCGACGGTGATCAACTCGGCCATGTTGTTCATCTGCATCGCACCGTCGCCTACCATGGCGATCACCGAGCGTTCCGGATGACAGAACTTGGCCGCGATGGCGTAGGGCACCGCCGCGCCCATTGACGCCAGCCCGCCGGATAACGAACCCATCATGCCGCGCCGCAGCTTGATATCACGGGCATACCAGTTGGCACAGGAGCCCGAGTCGCTGGTGACGATGGCCGCGTCCGGCAGGCGCGGCGAAAGCTCGAACGCCACTCGCTGCGGATTGATCGGGTCGGCCGTGACCAAGGCGCGTTTTTCCAGGGTGTCGTCCCAGTCGGCACGCCATTTTTCGATCTCGCCTCGCCATGAGCGCTCGGTCTTTTGCTGTAACAGCGGCAACAGTGCGCGCAGGGTTTCCGCCGAATCGCCCTGCAAATTCACCTCCATGGGGTAGCGGGTGCTGAGCATGTCGGCCTTGAGGTCGATCTGCACGCCACGCGCCTGGCCTTCTTCGGGTAGAAATTCGGAATAGGGAAAGCCCGAGCCGATCATCAGCAAGGTGTCGCACTCAGTCATCAGCTTGTAGCTCGGCTCAGTGCCAAGCAGGCCGATGGAGCCGGTGACCCAGGGCAGGTCGTCCGGCACTGCCGCTTTGCCCAGCAGCGCCTTGGCAACGCCGGCCCCGAGCTTTTCCGCTACGGCGATGACTTCATCGGTGGCATTCAGCGCGCCGGCACCGACGAGAATCGCCACCTTTTCTCCGGCGTTGAGCACCTCGGCGGCTCGCTGCAGATCCGCCTCGTAGGGCACCACTTTGGGCCGCGTGTAGCCGATACCGGAATGCACTGCGCCGTGGGCGCGCGGCGGCTCGCTGTACTCCATTTCCTGCAGGTCGTTGGGCAGAATGATCGCAGTGACCGTGCGCTGACCTACCGCTGTGCGAATCGCCCGGTCGATCAGATGCCGAACTTGAGCGGGTGCGCTGGCCTGCTGCACGAATGCGCCAGCGACATCCTTGAACATCGACGCCAGATCGATTTCCTGCTGGTAGTGCGCGCCCATTGCCGTGCGTGCCTGCTGACCGGTAATGGCCAACACCGGCATGTGATCCATGCGCGCGTCGTAGAGTCCGGTCAGCAAGTGTGTCGCGCCGGGGCCGGACGTGGCGATGCAAACCCCGAGACCGCCGTCGAACTTGGCGTCAGCCGAGGCCATGAAGGCGGCCATTTCCTCGTGCCGCGCCTGGATGAAGCGAATCTTTTCGTTGGCGCGGTTGAGCGCGCCGAACACGCCGTTGATGCCATCGCCCGGATAGCCGTAGACGCGCCGAACGCCCCATTGGTAGAGACGTTCGATCAGGTAGTCGCCAACTGTCATTGCCATGGGGGCTCGCCTTGTCTGGACTCGAAGTGCTCAGGCAACCGGAGCGGGACCTCGGTGCTGAGTGTTCTAGTCTGGACCGGGCGATCGCGGCAGGGTTCGCCGGCTACCCGTCGTAGGGTGGGCTTCAGCCCACCGGTATCGTTCCGAAGCGCCGTTTTTGCGAACTGAAAGCGGAGCACCGCCCTACCCACGTTGCTGATTTACTGAGGGTCGGCCTGATGGCAACAGTCGGCAGAAGCGGTGGCATCGCCTGGTCTGGCACGCCCGGTGATATCGACGGTGTCGCCGCTGCCGTAGCGGTCGTGATGACGAACCCAATCAGTCATATTGTGCTGCGGGCCGTTCTCGTTGCGGCCATTGGGCGTCATGTCGAGCAGCACATAGCTGCCCAGCAACTCCTCCGCTCCGCGCCCGTACGCTGAAAAGGTGTGGAAGATGCGACCATCTTCGTCGCGATAGAACACGCTGAATCCCGATAGCTCCTCGCAGACGAACGGCTCCCACGTGAAGTTGTGGAATACCTTTCCGTCGACAATGTCTTCAGGATCGAACGAGACGTGGAAGTCGCGGTTGAAATCACTGCCGGCAGACGACACCCAGCGGACCGGCCATCCCATACGCTGACGAAACGCGTCGAGGGTCGCAAAGGGCGCGCGCGACACGGCGACGACACTCACGTCGTGATTGGCCAGGTGCACCAGGGTGCCCTGCAGGTGATCCATCTCGAACGAGCAACCCACACAGCCTTCCTGCCAGTCGTGGCCGAACATGAAGTGCTTGATGATCAGTTGGCTGCGTCCATCGAACAGATCGTCCAGCCGCACCGGACCCTGTGCGTCCTGAAACCGGTAATCCTTATCCACGAGTGTCCAGGGCAACTCGCGACGGGCGGCGGCGAGGGCGTCGCGTTGACGGGTCACCTGCTTTTCCTTGAGAAGATGCTCGGTATGGGCGGCCAGCCATTGCTGGCGGGAAACGATCGGATGGTTTTGCATCGTGAGGCCTCCGGTTGCGCGGCGCGCATCGAGGATTCCGATGCGTTCATGAGATGGTCGATTGGCCCTCGCGCAAATCGACACCGGGCACGAGTCGAATAGAAAAGTTGCCGCTGAGGCGCAGCCTGTTCAGTCGGGTATCATCGACGGCCGTTTCCTCCAGCATCGCCGCCATGCCCGCTCCCAACGCCCGCAGCACCCTGCATCTCCCGCAAGGTAACTGGACCACTGTGCTCGACTGTCTGTGCGCGCATTTTCATACGATCGACCGGGCCACCTGGCTTGATCGTTTCGCCCGTAGCCGCGTCCTGGGTGCGGACGGGCAGCCACTGGCGCTCGATCATCCGTATCAGGTCGGGTTGAAGGTTTATTACTTCCGTGAGGTGCCGGACGAGAAGCCGATCCCTTTCAAGGAAGAAGTGCTGCATCAGGACGATCACCTGCTGGTCGCCGACAAGCCGCACTTCTTGCCCGTAATGCCGGCCGGTGAATACGTCAACGAAACCCTGCTGGCGCGCCTGAGCAAGCGTGTGGGAAATCCCGATCTGGTGCCGATCCATCGCATCGATCGACTGACGGCCGGGTTGGTACTGTTTTCAACCAATCCAGCGAGTCGGGGGCGTTATCAGGCACTGTTCCGGGAGCGACGTATCGACAAGCGTTATGAAGCGATCTGCCCGGCGCTGCCTGAACTGGAATTTCCGCGTTTAGAGCGGTTGCACATGATCGATGGCGAGCCGTTCTTCCTGATGAAGCGCGGCGAGGGCGAGCCCAACAGCGAGACGCGCATCGAAGTGCTCGATCGTCGTGGCGAGCTTTGGCGTTATGCGCTCTATCCGGTCACGGGTCGTAAGCATCAATTGCGTTTGCAGATGGCCACGCTGGGTGCCGGCATCTGTAACGATCCCTTTTATCCCGAATTGATCGAGCGCGGCCGGCGTGAGCAGGACGACTATTCGAAGCCGCTCAAGCTCTTGGCGCGCGGGCTGGCGTTCCGCGATCCGCTGACAGGCGAGCTACGCCGGTTCGAGAGTCGCCTGCAGCTTGATTGGTAGCGGATAGGTTTCTTCTGACGCATCAGTTGCGCCCGACGTCTCTTGGATCGCCAGCTTGCTGGCAATCAACTTCACCATCGAGGTGCCGGGTGCCCTACAAGCACCTGGCATCCTGCTTCTACAGGACTTGGTTGCCTAACGGCACCTTCTTGGCGGGTCCCAGTCGATATTCCTGTCTACGAACCGAAGTAAAGCCGCCATGCCTGAAGGTCCATCCATCGTCATCCTTCGCGAAGAAGTTGCCGCGTTCACGGGCAAGACCATCGAGCGCGCGGAGGGTAATAGCAAACTCGACAAATCACGGTTGGTCGGTCAGTCGGTGCGTTCCTTTCGCAGTTGGGGCAAGCACTTCCTGATCGAGCTGGACGACGTATCGCTGCGCATCCATCTGCTGCTGTTCGGCAGCTATCGCATCAACGAGCGCAAGGAGTCCGCGCCGCGCCTGAGCCTGGGCTTTGCCAACGGCGAGCTGAATTTCTACGGCTGCTCGGTGCAATTCATCGAAGGCCCGTTGGATGAGGCTTACGACTGGACGGCCGATGTGATGAGTGACGCCTGGGACAGTCGCGCCGCGCTGAAGAAACTGCGCGTACGACCGCGGCTGCTGGCTTGCGATGCGTTGCTGGACCAAACCCTGTTTTCCGGCTCCGGCAATATCATCAAGAACGAGGTGCTGTTTCGTACCCGCATTCACCCGCTGTCGCTGATTGGCGATCTGCCGGCGCCCAAGTTGCGCGAGTTGGCGCGAGAGGTCCGGACCTACAGCTTCGATTTCCTCCAGTGGAAACGCGAAGGGACACTCAAGAAGCACTGGTTGGCCCACACCAAAACCACCTGCCCGCGCTGCAAGATTCCATTCGTAAAGGCCAAAGCGCTAGGCCGCAGCAAACGCCGCAGCTTTTATTGCGAACGCTGCCAAAAGCGCTACGGCGCCGTCGACGATATGCAGCAGGTCAAGCAGCCTGCCTTGGAAGACGCAGACGAGTGATCGCAACATCTAGGCGGCGAATCGATAAAATAGCCTGCTAACGATCTGAATGGAGTTCCCGATGCTCGACCTCGCGGCGGCGTTCCTAGCGCTGACCACCTTCTTCACCTACATCAACTACCGCTTCATCAAGCTACCGCCGACGATTGGGGTGATGCTGACGGCGTTGGTGCTGTCGATGATCGCGCTCGGGTGCTCGGCGCTGGGATACCCGGTGCTCGAAACCGAGATGCAGCAAATCGTCAGTCGCATCGACTTTTCCACGGTGTTGATGACTTGGTTCCTCCCCGCGCTGCTGTTCGCCGGCGCCTTGCACGTCAACCTTGACGACCTGCGCAGCTACAAATGGCCCATCGGCATTTTGGCAACTGGTGGCGTGCTGATTTCCACCTTGGTGGTAGCTTGGCTCGCATTCAATATTTTCGAACTGTTCGGCTGGCATATCGGTTTCATCTATTGCCTGTTGTTCGGTGCGCTAATTTCGCCGACCGACCCGATCGCGGCGATGGGTATTCTCAAAACCAGCGGCGCGCCGAAACCGCTGCAAACCACCATCGTTGGCGAATCGCTGTTCAACGATGGCACTGCCGTGGTGCTGTTCAGCATCCTGCTGGGTGTCTTGAGCCTTGGCCAGACGCCGAGCCTTGCCGACTTCGGCCTGTTGTTCGCCAAGGAGGCGGTAGGCGGCATCGTGCTCGGTATCGTGCTGGGCTTCGGCGTGTTCTATTTGTTGAGCAAAGTCGATGAGCATCAGCCATCGGTGATGCTGACCCTGGCGCTGGTGTTCGGCGGCTCGGCGCTGGCGACCCATCTGCACGTGTCGGCGCCTATCGTGATGGCTGTGGCCGGCCTGATCATCGGTAACCAGGGCCGCAAGAAGGCAATGAGCGACAGCACGCGGCGTTACGTCGACGGTTTCTGGGAGCTGATCGACGAAATCCTCAATGCGCTGCTGTTCGCGCTCATTGGTCTAGAGCTGCTGATCCTGCCGTTCGGCTGGCTGCACATGGTGGCAGCGATGCTGCTAGGCGGTGCGGTGCTGCTGTCACGCGTGCTGACCGTGGCGCCGATGATTGTCACGCTGCGAAAATTGCGTGGCATCAGTGACCGGCAGATTACGCGAGGTACCATACGCATCCTGTCGTGGGGCGGGCTGCGCGGTGGCGTCTCGGTCGCACTGGCGCTGTCGTTGCCGCAAGGAGAGGAGCGTGATCTGCTGCTGAGTCTCACCTACATCGTCGTGCTGGTCTCAATCCTTTTTCAAGGCCTGACGGTTGGGCCGCTGGTGCGTTCACTGCATGGCACGCAGCCCGCTACGGCGGACGAGCACTGAGCGACGCAATCATGGACATGTCTGGAGTCATTCATATGCGCGCCGCCTGGCTGCCGCTGATCCTGCTGCCCTCGTTCGTGAGCGCCGAACCTCTGCTCGATCTGAGCGTGGGCGATGCGCGGCTGCAGGCTGAGTACGCACGTTCACCAAACGAACGTGCCCGCGGGCTGATGGAACGCACCGAGCTGCCAGCCGACCGCGGCATGCTGTTTCGCTTCGATGATTTTCGCCGTCATTGCCTGTGGATGAAAAACACGCCGCTACCGCTCTCGGCTGCCTTCATGGACGAGCAGGGGCGCATCGTCGATGTCATCGACCTGGAGCCTCTGAGTACGGCGATCCGCTGTTCGGAAAAACCGGCGCGGTATGCACTGGAGGTCAATCAGGGCTGGTTTCGTCAGCACGGCGCAGGCGTCGGCGATCGGGTGGGTGGAATTCCATTGGCAGAATGACCGTCGGTTAGCTAGACGCCGCTGATGATGAACGAAACAGGGGCGGCGGCTCGACTTTCGGCGGCATCGTGGCGGCTCATCCGGCCGGCCGCTGCATGCTGGACAGGTACTCCAGCCTTTACAATTCGCCGTCCTGTTGGCGAGCAACAGGTGAACGACAACGTAGAAGGTGGTCGATGAATGGGCGATTGATCTATCTGATGGGACCTTCCGGCTCGGGCAAGGACAGCCTGCTGCAGGCGGCTAGTGAGCCGTTGCAGGCACGCGGGTGCCGAATCGCGCGGCGCACCATCACCCGCTCCGCCGAGGCGGTAGGGGAGGATGCCCTGGCGGTGACGGACATGAAGTTTGAGCAGCTGCAAGCGACCGGCGCCTTCGCCCTGCACTGGCGCGCCAACGGCCTGAGCTACGGCATTTCCCGTGAAATCGACGATTGGCTGGCAGCGGGCCAGGATGTGCTGGTCAACGGCTCGCGAGCCTATCTGGCTGAGGCCCACCAACGTTATCCGGAGCTGCTGCCAGTATTGCTCACGGTGGCGCTGCCGGTACTGCGCCAGCGACTGCTGGCGCGGGGGCGCGAGTCGCTTGAGGAAATCGAAGCACGGCTGGCGCGAAACGAGCAGTTTTGGGCAGCGGAGCAGGGCGAGGCGTTGCTGTTGGACAATTCCGGGCCGCTGGAGCAGACCGTTCAGCGTCTGCTCCAGCTGATCAACCAGGCGCCTGTCGCCAGGCCCTAGTCCAGCGGCAGCTCGGTGGTGCGTTTCACTTCACTCATCGCGATGTGCGAATGGGCTTCCTGCACGTGGGGGCGTTGCAGCAGGTGATCGCGTAGAAATCGCTCGTAACTGTCGATGTCCTTGGCCACCACCTTGAGCAAATAGTCCGACTCGCCGGCCATGGTGTGGCACTCCAGCACTTCGGGATAGCCCACTACGGCGCGCTCGAATTCGTCGAGGTTGCTGCGGCCATGGGCGGACAGCTTGATGTTGACGAACACTGTCATGTTCAACCCGAGTTTCTTGGGGTTGAGCAAGGCGACCTTGCGTTCGATCAGCCCTTCCTCCTGCATGCGGTTGATGCGGCGCCAGCAGGGGGATTGCGATAGCTCCACCTTTTCCGCGATCTCTGCAGCAGACAAGTCGGCGTTATGTTGCAGCAGCAGCAAGATCTTACGGTCGATGCTGCTCAGCGGGGTCTGCATGGTTGTTCTCTTTTTGTTGTTGTTAGTGGATGGATCATGCACGCAACAGCGCTTACACCGCAAAAGTAGAAATAAAATCTCTCTTCGTCACGGCCAAACTCTTATCCAACGCGCAACGGTGGGGTGATCCCCTGCCGGTCGCTGGCGTGGGACGGCTTACCGTGCGGCCGCCCACGACTGTTAGGCGGATAGCTCAAGACGCTATCCAGACTCCGATAAAAACAAACAGGAGCGCCACATGTCATTGGCCGAGATCCGCCTTGATGACAAGTACCGGCTCGCAACCGGGCATCTGTACCTCACCGGCACCCAGGCGCTCACCCGCCTGCCCATGCTTCAGCATCAGCGCGATCAGGCTCAGAACCTGAACACCGGCTGTTTCATTTCCGGCTACCGCGGCTCGCCGCTGGGCATGCTGGACAAAAGCCTCTGGGAAGCCCGCGATTACCTGAAGCAGCACGCCATCCATTTCCAGCCGGGCCTCAACGAGGAACTGGCGGCGACGGCGGTCTGGGGTAGCCAACAGACCAACCTGTTTCCCGGAGCCAAATACGACGGCGTTTTCGCCATGTGGTACGGCAAGGGGCCGGGTGTTGATCGCGCCGGAGATGTGTTCAAACATGCCAATGCGGCAGGGGTATCGCCAAAAGGCGGCGTGCTGTTACTGGCCGGTGATGACCATGGCTGTAAGTCTTCGACCTTGCCGCATCAGAGCGAGCACGCCTTCATCGCCGCCTCGATTCCCGTGCTGAACCCGGCCAACGTCCAGGAAATTCTCGATTACGGCATCATCGGATGGGAGCTGTCGCGCTACTCCGGTTGCTGGGTGGCACTGAAGACCATTGCTGAAAACGTCGACTCGTCCGCCGTGGTGGAAGTTGATCCGCTACGCGTAAAGACGCGCATCCCCGATGATTTCGAACTGCCTGAAGATGGCGTGCACATCCGCTGGCCGGACCCGCCACTGGCTCAGGAAAAACGCCTTAATCTTTACAAGATCTACGCCGCACGCGCCTTCGCCCGGGCCAACAACCTAAATCAGGTCATGCTCGACTCACCGAACCCGCGTCTGGGCATCATCACCACCGGTAAGAGCTACCTCGACGTACGTCAGGCGCTGGATGACCTCGGCCTGGACGAAGCGCTGTGCGCCTCGGTTGGCCTGCGAGTGCTCAAGGTCGGTATGAGTTGGCCGCTTGAACCGGTCTCGGTGCACGAATTCGCCCAAGGCCTGGACGAGATTCTAGTGGTCGAGGAAAAGCGCAGCATCCTCGAAGACCAGCTCACCGGGCAACTCTACAACTGGCCGCTGGACAAGCGGCCACGGGTGGTTGGCGAGTTCGACGAGCAGGGCAATTCATTGTTGCCGAACCTCAGTGAGTTGACCCCGGCGATGATCGCCCGGGTGATCGCCAAACGCCTCGCGCCGATCTATACCAGCGACAGCATCCAGGCGCGGCTGGCATTCCTGTCGGCCAAGGAAAAAGCCCTGGCCGCCCGTAGCTACGACACTGTGCGTACGCCTCATTACTGCTCCGGCTGCCCGCACAACAGCTCGACCAAAGTACCGGAAGGCAGCCGCGCCTCGGCCGGCATCGGTTGCCATTACATGGTGCAGTGGATGGACCGGCGCACCGAGACCTTTACCCAAATGGGCGGTGAGGGCGTCAACTGGATCGGCCAGGCGCCGTTCACCGACACGCCGCACATGTTCCAGAACCTGGGCGATGGCACCTATTTCCATTCCGGCAGCCTGGCGGTACGTGCTGCGGTGGCAGCCGGTGTGAACATTACCTTCAAGATCCTCTACAACGATGCGGTGGCCATGACCGGCGGCCAGCCCATCGATGGTGAACTGCGCGTCGATCAGCTCAGCCGGCAGGTCGCTGACGAGGGCGTGAAGCGCATCGCGCTGGTTAGCGACGAGCCGGACAAATACCCGACCCGCGACACCTTCGCGCCTATCACCAGCTTTCACCACCGCCGCGACCTGGACGCCATCCAGCGAGAGCTGCGCGAGTTCAAGGGTGTCTCGGTGATCATCTATGACCAGACCTGCGCCACCGAGAAGCGCCGTCGGCGCAAGCGCGGCAAGCTGGAAGACCCGGCCAAGCGTGCATTTATCAATCCTGCCGTGTGTGAGGGTTGTGGCGATTGTGGCGAGAAGTCCAACTGCTTGGCGGTCATGCCGCTGGAAACCGAACTGGGGCGCAAGCGCGAGATCGACCAGAACGCCTGCAACAAGGATTTCTCCTGTGTCGAAGGCTTCTGCCCGAGCTTCGTCACCGTGCACGGCGGCGGGCTGCGCAAGCCCGAGGCGATGGCCGGCGGCATTGCGGGTGATCAACTGCCAGAACCGCAGCGGCCGACGCTAGAACGCCCATGGAATGTGTTGATTCCAGGAGTTGGCGGCAGCGGCGTTACGACGCTTGGCGCACTGCTGGGCATGGCTGCGCACCTGGAGGGCAAGGGCTGCACCGTGCTCGACCAGGCCGGGCTCGCACAGAAATTCGGCCCTGTGGTGACACACATTCGCATCGCCGCCAAGCAGGACGACATCTACGCCGTGCGCATCGCCGCGGGTGAAACTGATCTTCTGCTGGGCTGCGACCTCATCGTGGCGGCCGGTGATGATTCGCTGACCCGCCTCAATGATCGAATCAGCCATGCAGTGATCAACAGTCACGAGTCGGCCACAGCTGAATTCACCCGCAACCCGGATGCTCAGGTGCCTGGCAAAGCCATGCGCGAAGCGTTGATGGATGCAGTGGGCGCCGACAAGACCCACTTCATTGACGCGACGCATCTGGCCACTCGACTGTTGGGCGATAGCATCGCCACCAACCTGTTCCTGCTCGGCTTTGCCTATCAGCAAGGGTTGTTGCCGCTGTCTTCCGAAGCCATTGAGAAAGCCATCAGCATCAACGGCGTTGCCGCAGAACTGAATCAGCAGGCGTTCCGCTGGGGCCGCCGTGCGGTGCTGGAGCGCGAGGCGGTCGAGAAGCTGGCGCGTCCCGTAGAAATGGCTGAGCCGCGCTGCCAAACCCTGCAAGAGATCGTCGATTGGCGAGTGGACTTTCTCACCCAATATCAGAACGCGGCCTATGCCAAACGCTATCGCACCATTGTCGAGCGCGTGCGTGCGGTGGATACCGCTGATGACCTGGCTCTGTCTAAGGCCGTGGCGCGCTACTACTTCAAGCTGCTCGCCTACAAGGATGAATACGAAGTGGCGCGGCTGTACAGCGAGCCGGATTTCCGCCAGCAGCTCGAGGCGCAGTTCGAGGGCGACTACAAGTTGCAGTTCCATCTGGCGCCGGCCTGGCTGGCCAAGCGCGACAGCACCACAGGCGAGCCACGCAAGCGTGAACTCGGTCCTTGGGTGCTGAACGCCTTCGGCGTGCTGGCGAAGTTGAAGTTCCTGCGCGGGACGCCACTGGACGTGTTCGGCTACGGCCATGACCGGCGTGTCGAGCGCGAGCTCATCAGCGAGTACGAACGCAACCTCGATGCGCTGCTGGCGCAACTCAAGCCGAGCAACTACCGCACCGCCGTGGCGATCGCCGCGTTACCGGAGCAGATTCGCGGTTATGGCCCGGTGAAGGAGCGCTCCATCGCCAAGGCTCGCCAGCAGGAGAAGGTGCTCAAGGAGCAGCTGAACCGCGGCGACGAGGTGCAGACCGTACGGCTGTTCGAGCCAGCGGCTTGAGTTCGGTTCGAAAGCGCTTCGCGAGATTTGTAGGGTGGGTCGGGCAGCGTTCCGCTTCAATCCGCCAGCGGAATCTCCGAGCAACGTGGTGGGCTGAAGCCCACCCTACCGGGCTGAACCGCGGCGACGAGGTGCAGACCGTACGGCTGTTCGAGCCGGCGGCTTGACGCGTAGCGCTACGGAGTCGGGCGGGCGCGCGGCGTTCCGCTTTAGCCCGCCGGGGCTTCGCGCATTGGGGGGCTAAAGCCCACCCTACAACAGCAGTCCGAGCGGCGCGGCCGTAGGGTGGGCTTCAGCCCACCGGTTTCTGGACCCACGGCCGTCGCCCGGCCTGCAAACGCAAGCGCGTATGCAGACAGAACATTCGAAGGGGCCTGGACTGCAGGCGCCTGAACAGAACAACAACAGAGGAATCCGCAATGTCCGTGTTCACCCATCCCGATTTCGATCACCACGAACAGGTAGTGTTCTGCCATGACAAGGCATCGGGTCTGCGCGCCATCATCGCCGTCCACGACACCACGCTCGGCCCGGCTCTGGGCGGCTGCCGTATGTTCCCCTACGCCAGTGATGACGATGCTTTGCGGGATGTGCTGCGCCTTTCGCGCGGTATGACGCTCAAGTCCTCGTTGGCCGGGCTCAAGCTCGGCGGTGGCAAGGCGGTGATCATCGGCGATCCACATACCGGCAAGAGCCCGGCACTGCTGCACGCCATGGGCGATTTCGTCGACAGCCTGGGCGGCCGCTATATCACGGCGGCGGATTCGGGCACCGGTGAGCCGGAAATGCAAGCATTCGCCCAGCGCACCCGCCACGTCATCGGCGCGACACCGCGCACTCTGCTCGACGGCAGCATCGCCAGCGGCGACCCGTCACCGTCCACTGCGCTTGGCGTATACGTCGGCCTGCGCGAAGCAGTGCGCCAACGCCTTGGTCGCGACGACCTGACCGGGCTCAAAGTGGCAATACAGGGTGTCGGGCATGTCGGCCTCGGGCTGGCTCGTCATCTCAAAGAGGCCGGTGCCGAGCTGTGGGTCTGCGACATCTTTGATGCCAACGTGCAGCGAGCGATGGAGGAACTGGGTGCCAACGCAGTTCGACCGCACGACATCTACGGGCTCGACGTGGACGTATTCGCGCCATGCGCCATGGGCGGTGTCCTCAATGCTGAAACGCTGCAGAGCCTGCGTGCGCCGGTGATCGCCGGGGCGGCCAACAACCAGCTGGCGAGCCCTGAGATTGGCGTCGAGCTGCAGCGTCGCAACCACCTCTATGCGCCGGACTATGCCATCAATGCTGGCGGCATCATTGACGTCTATTACCAACGCATTGGCGGCAGCGCAGCCCAGACCGATGCGCACGTGAAAGGCATCGCCGACACGCTGCGAGAAATCTTCGAGCGTGCCGCTGTCAGTGGCGAGCCCACCTCGATCATTGCCGATCGGCTGGCGCGCGAGCGCCTGACCGGCACCGCCGCCGTGCAGCCGCAGCGACTACACGCGTAGCCAGTAGAAAGGGCGGCCCAGTGCCGCCCGTTTCGTTTCGGCAGCCCGTGCCGTACTGCCGAGCCATGAACGGAACCATTCAGCGAAACGCAGCCGAGCACGGCCAGTTAGTTCATGGCGTTGTTTGCCATAGCGCGCGAAGCGCCTCGCTGTAACGGTTCCGGTGTGCATCACAAATGAAAGCAGCCTGACAAAAACAACAAGCAGGAATCCGCAATGACTGACAAAAGCAGCATTGCCGCCGGTTCTCTCGGTGGCACCTCCGTTCGTACTCAGCAAAGCGCGGCGCGTGGGCTCTGGTCCTCGCGCTGGGTGTTCTTCCTTGCGGCCACCGGCTCGGCCGTCGGCCTCGGCAATATCTGGAAATTTCCCTACATCACCGGCGAGAACGGCGGTGGCGCCTTCGTGCTGGTGTATCTCGGCTGCATCTTGCTGATCGGTATTCCACTGCTGATGGCTGAAGTGATGATTGGTCGCCGTGGTCGGCAAAATCCGGATGGCGCGGTTGCGCGCCTGGCTCGTGAGGCCGGTGCCAGCACACGCTGGCGCGCCGCGGGATGGATTGGTGGGCTTACAGGCTTCCTCATCCTGAGTTTCTATCTGGTGGTGGCTGGCTGGGCGCTGTCGTACGTACCTACCACGCTTAGCGGCGCATTCAACGGCGTGGCGGGCGAGGCCAGCGGCGAGGTGTTCGGCGCCTTGTTGGCCAGCCCAATGCGGTTGGCCATCTGCGGCACGCTGGTACTGGCGGCGACCATGCTGATCGTCGGGTTCGGTGTACGCGGCGGATTGGAGCGCTCGCTGCGCTTTCTCATGCCCGGTCTGTTCGTGCTGTTGCTGGGGCTGGTTGGCTATGCGGCGGTGACCGGCGAGTTCATGCAGGCATTGAAATTCCTCTTCGTACCGGACTTTTCCGAGCTGACAGCCACCAGCGTGCTGGTCGCGCTGGGCCATGCCTTCTTCACCCTCAGCCTCGGGGCTGGGGCGATGATGGTCTATGGCTCTTACCTGCCGGAAGGCACCTCGATTGCCAAGACGTCCGTGCTGGTAGCGCTGGCCGATACCGTCGTTGCGCTGCTGGCCGGAATGGCAATCTTCCCGCTGGTGTTCGGTAATGGCCTGGAGCCAGGCGCGGGGCCGGGGCTGATCTTCGTGACCTTGCCGATTGCCTTCGGCCAGATGCCGCTGGGCCAGGTAGTCGGTGGGCTGTTCTTCATCATGCTCGTGATCGCCGCACTGACCTCCGCCATCTCCCTGAGCGAGCCCAGCATCGCCTGGATGACTGAGCGCTTGCGCATGAGCCGTCTCAAGGCGGTGCTGGTCAGCGGTGCCGTGCTCTGGTTGCTCAGCCTGGGCAGCGTGTTCTCTTTCAACTTGTGGGCGGACTACCAGCTGTTCGGCAAGACCTTCTTTGACAGCCTCGACTACCTGACCACTAACTGGCTGATGCCATTGGGCGGGCTCGGCACGGTGCTGTTCACTGGCTGGGTGCTCAAAGAGCAGACGGTGCGCGAGGCCATCGGCATTCGGCAGGCCGGGCTGTTCCGCGCTTGGTGGCTGCTACTGCGCTTTGGCACGCCGCTGGCGATCGTGTTGGTATTCCTTAACCTCAGCGGGCTGATCTAGCGGCCATTGACGTTTGTCGCATGGCAGGGCAGCGCCTTGCGCAGGCCTCGGTGGGCTAAAGCCCACCCTACGAGCTGGGGATCGGGCGGCCCATCGGTGGGCTGAAGCCCGCTCTACCGATGACAGTAGGGTGGGCTTCAGCCCGCCAGCCCAGCCGGAGCCAACTCAGAAAATACGGTGGCTGTCAGCCCGGCTGTCAGCTTTTCGTTACGGATAAACACTTGCAAGCTCGTCCCCGGGGCCTTCCGTCGGGTTGTAAAGAAAAGCTTCCAGCGCGGCCCTCGCAAAGCTGCGCATGGCGCTGAATGCGGGCTTGTGGAGCTTCTCCCTCTGGTTTGTGATGGGCGCAGCCAAGCCTTGCAGTGGCCCCGAATAATAAGAAACAGGAGGCGACATGAACGCCGTGACCAAGATCGAGCAGCACAACCCCATCGGCACCGACGGCTTCGAGTTCGTCGAGTTCACCGCGCCGAATGCCGAGGGCATCGAGCAGCTGCGTCAGCTGTTCAACCAGATGGGCTTCACCGAAACCGCCAAGCACCGTTCCAAACAGGTTTGGCTGTTCCAGCAGAACGACATCAATATCGTGCTCAACGGCAGCCCCAGCGGCCATGTACGCGAGTTCGCCGAAAAGCACGGGCCGAGTGCCTGCGCCATGGCGTTCCGGGTGAAGAACGCCGCCCAGGCGGCCGCTTATGTCGAATCCCAGGGCGCCAAGCTGGTGGGCAGCCACGCCAACTTCGGCGAGCTGAACATCCCTTGTGTCGAAGGTATCGGCGGTTCGCTGCTGTATCTCGTCGACCGTTACGGTGACAAGTCGATCTACGACGTTGACTTCGAGTACATCGAAGGCCGCGCGCCAAACGACAACGCCGTCGGGCTGATGTGCATCGATCACCTGACCCACAACGTCATGCGTGGGCAGATGGACGTCTGGTCCGGGTTCTACGAGCGCATCGCCAATTTCCGCGAGATTCGCTACTTCGACATCGAAGGCAAACTCACCGGCCTATTCTCCCGTGCAATGACTGCGCCGTGCGGCAAGATCCGCATCCCGATCAACGAGTCGGCGGACGACAAGTCGCAGATCGAGGAATTCATCCGCGAGTACCACGGCGAGGGCATCCAGCACATCGCGCTATCCACCGACGACATCTACGCCACCGTGCGCCAACTACGCGCCAATGGTGTGGATTTCATGGCCACTCCGGATACCTATTACGAGAAAGTCGACACCCGCGTCACCGGACATGGCGAGCCCACCGAGGTGCTGCGCGAGCTGAACCTGTTGATTGATGGCGCTCCGGGCGTCGGTACGTCGGGTGATGACGGCATCCTGCTGCAGATCTTCACCAACACGGTGATCGGCCCGATCTTCTTCGAGATCATCCAGCGCAAGGGCAATCAGGGCTTCGGCGAAGGCAACTTCAAGGCGCTGTTCGAATCCATCGAGGAAGACCAGGTTCGCCGCGGCGTGATCGGAGGCGAGTAAAGCGGTCGGAACGTTGTAGGGCGGGCCGGGCGGAGCTCCGCTTCAGCCCACCAATGCGGAAGCGGCATTACGTAGGGGCTTTAGCCCACCGATGCCGAATGGGCCTCCCTTCAATTATTTAGCTGAATGGTGGGCTGAAACCCACCCTACGGCGAAAGCGAACGACGCCCGGCCCACCCGACGACTCTGACCAGGCAGCCACAATCCAGGAGTGCCATGAATAGCAACGAGACGAATCAAACAGTCGGTGACCCTACGCTGAAGCTCTACGGCTACTGGCGCTCCAGCGCGGCCTATCGAGTGCGCATCGCTCTGAATCTCAAGGGGCTGGCGTTCGAGAATCTGCCGGTGCATCTGGTCAAGGATGGCGGCCAGCAGCATTCAGCTGACTACCGGGCCCTCAACCCACAAGGCCTGGTTCCGTTGCTGGTCGATGGAGACGAGCGCATCGGCCAGTCGCTGGCGATCTTCGAATACCTGGAAGAAATCTTCCCGCTTCCGCCGCTACTGCCGGACGATCCCGCCGATCGCGCGCGGGTGCGTTCGCTGGCGTTGCATATCGCTTGCGATGTGCACCCGCTGAACAACACACGCGTGCTGCAGTACCTGAGTGGCACGCTGGGCGTGGACGACGAGGTCAAGAACGAGTGGGTTCGTCATTGGATCACCACTGGGCTGATGAGCGTCGAGCAGGGGCTGGCCCCGTTCGAGGGCAGGCTGTCATTGGGCAAGCGGCCGGGTTACCTGGAGGCATGCCTGATTCCGCAGGTATACAATGCGCGCCGTTTTGCCTGTGACCTCACTGCGTACCCGCGCATCCTCGAGATGGTCGAGCGCTGCGAAACCCTCGAAGCCTTTGCCAAAGCAGCTCCGGAGGTGCAGCCCGACGCTCAATAAGGTTTATCCGCCCTCACTCCGTCGCGCTACGAGCGTGGCGGGTTCGATTTCGTCACAGATAAAAACAAACAGGTGGCGCATGACCCGTGAAAAACCCAAGAACCTCTGGCTGTCCCGCTGGGGCTTCATTCTCGCTGCGACCGGCTCGGCAGTCGGCCTCGGCAACATCTGGAAATTCCCTTACATCACTGGCGAATACGGTGGTGGCGCCTTCGTGTTGATGTACCTGGCGTGCATCCTGGCTATCGGCATTCCGGTGATGATGACCGAGGTCGCCATCGGCCGGCGTGGCCGCGGCAGCCCCATCGATGCGATTGGCCACGCAGCCCGTGAAAACGGCAGCAATCCATTGTGGAAGGGCGTCGGCGGCATGGCCATGGCGGCCGGCTTCTTGATCCTTTGCTTCTATGTGGTGGTCGCGGGCTGGGCGTTCGCCTATACCCTGAAGATGCTTGATGGCTCCCTGGCTGCCACCTCAGTCGACGGTATGGCGCAGGTATTCGAGGCGCACAACGCCAACCCCTGGCAGCTGGGCGGCTGGAGCCTGCTGGTGGCGCTGTTGACACTGTGGATCGTCGCCAAAGGCGTGCAAAAGGGCATCGAGAATGCGGTGCGCTGGATGATGCCGGGGCTTGCGGTGATGTTGCTGATTCTGGTCGGCTACGCCTTCACCAGCGGCGGCTTCGATCAGGGCTTCGCTTTCCTGTTCAGCTTCGACACCTCGAAAATTTCTGGCGAGGCCTTGCTGGCCGCCCTCGGTCACGCCTTCTTCACGCTTAGCCTGGCGTCCGGCGCGATCCTCACTTACGGCTCCTATCTGCCCGATGACAAGTCCATTGCCCGTACGACTTTCACGGTTGCCATCATCGATACCTGCGTGGCACTGCTGGCGGGCCTGGCTATTTTCCCGATCATCTTCGCCAACGGCATGGACCCTACCGCCGGACCGGGGCTGATCTTCATGAGTCTGCCGCTGGCCTTCCAGCAGATGCCGTTCGGCACCGCCTTCGGCGTGCTGTTCTTCGCCATGGTTTCCCTCGCCGCGCTGACTTCGGCCATTTCGATGATCGAGGCCACTGTCGCCTACCTCAACGAAAAACATGGCATCAGCCGCCTCAAAGCGGCCATCGCGTCCGGCGCCGTCTTGCTGGTGATCAGCCTGCTGGCGATGCTTTCGTTCAACCTACTGTCGGGCTGGACGCCGCTGGGCAAGAACTTCTTCGACTGGCTGGACTACCTGACCTCCCGCTGGATGATGCCGCTGGGCGGGATTTTCATCGTGGTCTTTGCCGGCTACGCGCTGCGTAGCGACATCATGCGCGACGAGTTGGACCTGCCACCGTTGGGCTACGCGCTGTGGCTGTTCATGGTGCGCTACGTCTGCCCGGTACTGATCCTGATGGTATTCCTGCATGCCCTCGGTTGGCTGGGCTTCGACCCGCTGGTGCGCTGGTACTGGATCGTGGGTGCCATCGGGGTGCTGACCATTCTTGGCGAAGGTTTGCGGCCGCGGGTGTTGCCGGCGCTTGCACGCAGGGCCTGACCGAGTGGTGTCTGTAGGGCTTGTTCGGCCTTGGCGAGGTGAGGCATTAGCCGAATAAATTCGGCCCTACGACAATCGGTCAGCGTAACGTCTGATCGATAGTTGCCCGACTGAACGGCACTTCCGCGAAACGGAAGTGCCGTTTTTGCATTGCAGGCCGAGTAAGGCAACAGGGGCGTCAGGGGCTTGCAGCATTCCAGCTGTGCAGCGGTAACCTCAAGGTCGTTCGAACCGAGCCGATACGCCGTTTAGCGCAAGGACGCTCGGCCAGAAAAGGGCATTTCGCATTGACCAAGATCAATCCTCGGACACGCGCCCATGCCCAGTCGTCTAAAGTTCAGCCACAAAATCTTGTTGGCCGCATCACTTGTCGTGATTGCCACCTTCGCCTTGTTCACTCTCTTCAACGATTATCTGCAGCGCAACGCCATACAGGCCAAGCTCGAGAGCTACCTGAACGAGATGGGCGATGTGACCGCGCACAACATCCATAACTGGCTCTCCGGGCGTCTGGTGTTGCTGGAAAGTACTGCGCAGACCATCGGCCGCGACAGCGCTGGTAGCGCCGTCGAGGCACTGGTCAAGCAGCCGGCGCTCAGTTCGACTTTTGCCTTCACCTACTTGGGGCGGAGCAACGGAGAATTTATCGTTCACCCGCAAATCGGGCTGCCCGCCGACTTCGATCCGCGGCAACGGCCACGGTACAAGGCCGCCATCAATGCCGGGAGCACGACCCTGACCGAGCCCTATGTGGATACCGCCACGGGTGATCTGGTCATTTCCGCAACAACCCCAGCTAAACGCGGTAGCGAAAACCTGGGTGTGGTCGGCGGCGACCTCAGCCTGAGGGTGCTGGTGGATATCATCAACGCGCTGAATTTTGATGACATGGGCTATGCGTTTCTGGTCAGCGGCGACGGCAAGGTGCTGGTCCATCCGGACCGGACCAAGGTCATGAAGACGCTGGCGGACCTCTATCCGAGGAATACTCCGTCGCTGACGAGCGGCTTCACTGAGGCAGAGCTAGATGGCCAAGCACGCATCGTTAGCTTCAGTCCGGTTCCTGGTCTGCCATCGGTCACTTGGTACGTAGGCATCTCGGTGGACAAGGACAAAGCCTATGCCGCGCTGTCCAGCTTCCGTGCTTCGGCCTTCGTTGCAGCCGTGATTGCCGTCGTATTCATCATGCTGCTGCTGGGCATGCTGATTCGGGTACTGATGCGTCCGCTCACTGACATGGGCCGGGCCATGGCTAACATCGCCGAAGGCGAGGGCGATCTGACCCGCCGCCTCACCGTGCAGTCGCAGGACGAGTTCGGTGAATTGGCGATGGCCTTCAACCGCTTCGTCGAGCGTATCCACGGCTCGATTCGCGAAGTGTCTTCGGCGACTGAGCAGGTCAATGAAGTGGCACATCGCGTGCTCGCTGCTTCCAACTCGTCGATGGTCAATTCCGATGAACAGGCCAGTCGCACCAACAGTGTGGCGGCCGCGATCAACCAGCTCGGCGCCGCGGCTCAAGAGATTGCCCGCAACGCAGCGGATGCTTCGCAGCAGGCCAGCGGTGCCAGCCATCAGGCCGAAGATGGCCGCAAGGTGGTCGACCAGAACATCCAGGCGATGAAGCAGCTGTCGAACAACATCAGCGCCTCCTGTGCACAGATCGAGGCGTTGAATACACAGACCGTGGGCATCGGCCAGATCCTCGACGTGATCAAGGGCATCTCCGAACAGACCAACCTGCTTGCCCTGAATGCGGCGATCGAAGCCGCCCGTGCCGGTGAAGCTGGGCGTGGTTTCGCGGTGGTAGCCGACGAGGTGCGCAGCCTGGCGCATCGCACCCAGGCTTCGGCGCAGGAAATCCACGGCATGATCGAGAAGCTGCAGGTCGGCGCACGTGATTCGGTGAGCACCATGACCGAAAGTCAGCGCCAGAGCGAGGCCAGCGTGGATATCGCCAACCAGGCCGGCGAGCGGCTCGGCAGCGTGACCCAGAGCATCGGTGAGATCGATGCGATGAACCAGTCGGTAGCCACCGCCACCGAAGAGCAGACCTCGGTGATCGAGTCGCTGAACATGGACATTACCGAGATCAATACGCTGAATCAGGAAGGGGTGGAGAATCTGCATTCGACGCTGCGGGCTTGTGGTGATCTGGAGCAGCAGACTGCGCGGTTGAAGCAGTTGGTGGGGAGCTTCAGGATCTGATTGGTTGTTTGATTGGAAAGGGCGCTTCGGCGCCCTTTTTTGTGCCCGGTAGCGCCCTCCGCTTTAATGTAGGAGCGAGCTTGCTCGCGAAGCGCTTTGTGCTTTGTGTTCGCTGAGTGATCCCTTTTTACGAGCTGGCTGAGGCATTGGTTTCGCCCTGCTGGGCGACTCACTTTTTTCAATTGCCAAAAAAGTAAGCAAAAACGCTTGCCCCTGCATCCGGCCCAGGCTTTGCCTGGGGCCCCTCGCTCCGGTGACGTTCCAGGGGCCCTTGTACGCCGGCCCTCGAAGCAGTGATGGAATAAGGGAAGTCGAGCGCAGCGAGACCCGGATGGAGGGGCAAGACCTTTTGGTTCCTTTTGGGGTATTTGCCAAAAGGGACTCGCCAAGCAGGGCGAAACCTGAGGTATGGGCCACTATAAGCGCGAGGTCTTTAACCTCTAGTTGTGCCGACAACGTCTGATCGCGAGCAAGCTCGCTCCTACGAAAAGCAGAAGCGACGAGGCATTAGGCGTGGCAGCGATCACCGCAATTGACCCATTCCCATCCCCCATGGTCGAGATAAACCATGGACCTGCAATCGCCGGGCCGCCAGACCATAGGAGACCCCATGAAAATCCTCATTGTGCTCACATCCCACGACAAGCTAGGCGACACCGGCAAGCCCACCGGCTTCTGGCTCGAAGAATTCGCCGCGCCTTACTACGTATTCAAAGACGCTGGCGCCCAGATCACGCTGGCCTCACCCAAGGGCGGGCAGCCTCCGCTGGATCCGAAAAGTGACGCGCCAGACGCCCAGACCGAGCTGACCCAGCGCTTCAAGAACGATGCCGACGCCAAGACGCTGCTGGCTAATACCCAGAAGCTGGACAACGTGTCGGCTGCAGACTTCGATGCGGTGTTCTATCCCGGCGGTCACGGTCCGCTGTGGGACCTGACTAGCAACGCGACATCCATCGCCCTGATCGAATCCTTCATCAAGGCGAGAAAGCCGGTGGGCGCGGTCTGCCATGCGCCGGCAGCGCTGGTTCAAGTGCGCGGCGAGGACGGCGAGTATCTGGTCAAGGGCAAACGCGTGACCGGCTTTACCAACAGCGAGGAAGAAGGTGTACAGCTCACCGAGGTGGTGCCTTTCCTGCTGGAAGACAAACTCAAGGAAATCGGCGGCGACTACAGCAAAGGGCCGGACTGGGCGTCCTATGTGCGGGTCGATGGCCTGCTCGTCACAGGCCAGAACCCGGCGTCCTCGGAAGAGGCCGCGCGGGAATTGCTCAAGCTGCTGAAGGCCGGTTAAGACTGACTCAGTTTGGCGCTCCGCTCGGCCAGGACAGCGAATCGACGTGGCTACAGGTTTCGAACAGCGGTTTGCTGAACAGGTAGCCCTGCATCAGGCTGATGCCGAGGTCGTGCAGGGCGCTGCATTCATCTGAGGTTTCCACGCCTTCGGCGATCACCTTGATGCCCAGCTCGGTGCAGATACCTACCGTGCCACGGACGATGGCCTGGCGCGCATGGCTCTGGTCGATGCCTCGGACCAGGTCCATGTCCAGTTTGATCAGGTCGGGCTGGAAGTCGGCCAGCAGGTTGAGCCCGGCAAATCCGGCTCCAAAATCATCGATCGCGGTGAGAAAGCCGATGCGTTTGTATTCACCCAATACTTCAGCCAGCCATTTGGCATCGCTGATGCGCTCGCCTTCGACCGTTTCGAAGATGATGCGCTCAACGGGGAAGTTATGTGCGCGGGCCGCTTCCAGCGTCGAGCGAATGCACAGCTCAGGGCGGTAGATGGCGTTGGGCATGAAGTTAATCGACAGCCGGCTCTGCATATCGAGCTTGGCAGCTGTTTTGATTGCCTTGACCCGGCAAGCCTGGTCGAAGCGGAAGCGGTTTTCCTCCGTCACCTGCGACAGCACGCTTGGCGCTGGTTCGCCTTGAGTGCCGCGAACCAGCGCTTCATGAGCGAAGATCTCGCGGCGGGCCGTATCGACGATTGGTTGATAGGCGTAGCTGAAGCGAAAACCCAGCCGCTCGCCACTGGCGCAGCTGGGGCAGGCCCCGTGCTCGCCGGCTGAATGGCAGGCGTACTGGTTCGGCGCAGGGTTACCAGTGGTATTGCTTTGGATCATTGGCGAACTCGTTCGAAAATTACCTGACGTGGAAAATAGCGGCCATCCAGGCTCGAGCTGGAGCCCGTTCGTCGTCCAGCGGGTGCGCTGGTTCGGAGCAGTTGACTGACATGGTAGTGCAGGCTGGTCAGGGTGTGATGGCTAAATGCTGCGACACGGCTTTCGGATGGCAAGTTCCGATCGGTCCGAACGACATAGGAACGCGAGTATTCGCAATTGAGATCGCCAGTTCTAAGTTGGTTGGCGGATAATCCCGGCCCTACAGATTGTCGGGTCATCGATGAGTTGTGGCTGCGGTGCAGGCCTAAGTAGGGCGAACTTGTTCGCCCAGTGGGCACGCGAAGCTTGGTTGACCGATTTTTCGATCAGCCCTTCGCGACGTCGACCCGATACCTGCGCTAAACGTTATCCATTGGTTTTTGACAGCATCGGACCATGCGAGGCAGAGACTATGCTGGAATCGCCGCCTTTATCGGCGAGCAAGATGAGAGCGGGCCAACAGATCAGCCTTTCGCGCCAACGGTGTCCTCGCTTGAGGCAAGCAGGCGGGGCGGCTTTCACTAGAGAGACGAGGGCCGCTGTAGCAGCCGGCCCTGAATGCTTCGACCAATGGGCGCTGATCAGGCCATCACGCGCGCAATGGCCGCCGCAAGCTGGTCGAGCCTTGCAGCATCCAGCCCGGCGATATTCGCTCGACCACTTTCCACCAGGTACACAGCGTCTTCGCGACGCAGGCGCAGGACTTGCTCGGCTGTCAGGCCCGTGTAAGAAAACATCCCGCGTTGCTGCGCAATGTGCGCGAAGCGGTCGGCCAGACCATGCGGTGCGAGTGCCTCCACGAGCCCCTGACGCAAGCCAGCGATGCGTTCGCGCTTGGCGGCAACTTCCTGCTGCCAAAGCTGGCGCAATTCTGGGTTTGCCAGAATCGTCGCCACCACGGCGGCGCCATGGGACGGTGGCGTCGACCAGAGGTTGCGCGCCACCGAGGCGAACTGGCTGCGCACGTCGATCAGCGATTCGCCGCTGGCGGCAACCACGATCAGCGCGCCGGTGCGTTCGCGATACAGGCCGAAGTTCTTCGAGCATGAGCTGGTGATCAATACTTCTGGCAAGGCGTCGACGAACAGCCGTACCGCCCAGGCGTCCTCGTCCAGCCCGTCGCCGAAACCCTGGTAGGCGAAGTCGAACAGCGGCAGCAGCTCGCGCTTGCGGACGATTTCCAGTACCTGACGCCAGTCGTCCTGGCTCAGGTCATAGCCGGTGGGGTTGTGGCAGCAGGCGTGCAGCAGTACCACGTCCCCGTGGGGAATCCGATCCAGTGCGGCGAGCATGGCTGGTACGTCGAGCTGGTTCTGTCCGTTGACGTAGGGATAGTGCTCGACCTTCAGCCGTGCGGCGGCGAACAGGGTTTCATGGATCGGCCAGGTCGGGTCGCTGAGCCAGAGGCTGCGGCCCGGCAGGCATTTGGCGATGAAGTCGCCCACCAGCCGCAGCGCGCCGGTACCGCCGGGCGTCTGGGTACAGCCGGCGCGGTTGTCGACTAGCGCTGGCGAGGCTTCACCGAGCACCAACTGCATGAGCTGTTCGCCGAACAGCGGATCGCCATGCCCGCCGATGTAACTTTTGGTCTTTTCGCTTTCGATCAACCGTTGTTCGGCCAGCTTCACCGCCTTTGGGATCGGTGTCAGGCCCAGCGCGTCCTTGTAGACGCCGACGCCCAGGTCGAGCTTGGCCGGGTTCGGGTCGGCGCGATAGGCATCGAGCAGCCCGAGGATCGGATCGCCAGGGACCCGTGCCACGTCGCTGAAATGTTTCACTTGCGGCCCTCAGCGGTTTTGGCGACCTCATCGGTGCGAGCGGCCATGATGAAGTCGTTGCGGTGCAGGCCTTTGATCGAATGGCTCCACCAGGTGACGGTGACCTTGCCCCATTCGGTGAGCAGGCCAGGGTGATGCCCCTCCGCCTCGGCGATCTCGCCAACGGCATTGGTGAAGGCCAGGGCGTGCTTGAAGTTCTTGAACGCGAAGACTTTCTCCAGCTCCATGTGGCCGTCGCGGGATTCAATGTTCCAATCCGGAATCTGCTTGATCAGTTCGGCCAGTTCGTCATCGGAAACCTTCGGTGCGTCAGCGCGGCAGGCTTCGCAGTGGGCTTGGGTGAGGTTGGTCATGATGGGTCCTTGTGGTGATAGGTGATTGCGGGTCGGTGGTCAGTCGTGGGCGAGGCGAGACTGGCCGTAGGGTGGGCTTTAGCCCACCGATGTTGAATGCGCAAACATGCGGCGCGGTGGGCTGAAGCCCACCCTACAAAATACGCTGAAGCGGAGCGTCGCCCGGACCGTCCTTACGCCGCCTTCGGCGGAAACTTCGGCTGGTGCAGGCCCAGCTGCATGGCGGTGCGCACGTGTTCCATGATGTCTTCGTGGGCGACGTCGAACAGTCGTTTCAGCTCCGGCAGGACGAAGTACACCGGCTGCAGGATGTCGATGCGATAGGGCGTACGCATGGCTTCGACCACGTCGAACACCTGATGCTCGGGTTCGTTCGAGAGGCTGTAGAGCGTCTCCTTCGGCGAGGACAGGATGCCGCCACCGTAGATGCGCTGGCCAGCTGGCGTTTCAACCAGGCCGAACTCGATGGTCATCCAGTACAGCCGCGCCAGGTAGACACGCTCTTCCTTGCTGGCCTTGAGGCCGAGCTGGCCATACGTGTGGGTGAATTCGGCGAACCAGGGGTTGGTCAGCAGCGGGCAGTGGCCGAAGATCTCATGGAAGATGTCCGGTTCCTGCAGGTAGTCGAGTTCTTCCGGCGTGCGGATGAAGGTCGCGACGGGGAAGCGCTTGCTCGCTAGCAGTTCGAAAAAGGTCTGAAAGGGGATCAGCGCCGGCACGCGTGCTACTTGCCAACCAGTGGTCGCCTGCAGGACGCGGTTGATTTCGTCCAGCTGCGGAATGCGGTCGTGGGGCAGGGCGAGCTGCTCGATGCCATCCAGGTATTCCTGACAGGCGCGCCCGCCGAGGAGCTTCAGCTGGCGTTCGATCAGGGTCTGCCAGACGGCATGTTCGGCGTCCGGGTAGTGGATGTAGCCGTTGGCGTCCGGTTCTCGGGCAACGTACTTCGTGGTTTTCATCTGACCTCCTGAGCGGGGTGGCCGCCTGAGTCTTTTTGTTATGGATGCCTCATCTGATAGCGGTGGCGCGGCGTATGGAAGTGCGTCAGCCGCGTCGCTGGCCGGAAATATCGCTCATTTCGTAAAGAATGGCTTACGCATCTGTCGATAAACGAATCCATCGCCTTGCTGCTCGATAGCGTTGTCAAATATTCTTGACGGAAATCAAGGGTGGGCAGCAAAAAGTTGCGGCCGAAACGAAAGGGACAGGCTTCATGCGAATCAGGATTCTCTGCCAGAACCGCATCGGCATCTTGCGCGACATGCTCGAACTGCTGGTCGACTACGGCATCAACGTTGCGCGCGGCGAGGTGGGCGGCGAGCATGGCAATGCCGTTTACCTGCATTGCCCCAATCTGATGAATCTTCAGCTGCAAGCGCTGCGGCCGAAGATCGAGGCGCTGCAGGGCGTGTTCGAGGTGCGCAAGGTCGGGCTGATGCCCAGCGAGCGGCATTCGCTGGAGCTGAATGCGCTTCTCGGAGCGCTGGAGTTTCCGGTGCTTTCCATCGATATGGCCGGCGCCATCGTCGCGGCGAACCGCGCCGCGGCGCAGCTGCTCGGCGTACGGGTGGACGAAGTACCGGGCATGAGCCTGTCGCGCTACGCCGAGGATTTCGACCTGCCGGAGCTGGTGCGGGCGAACAAAGCGCGCATCAATGGGCTGCGGGTGACCATCAAGGGCGACATCTTTCTTGCCGACATCGCGCCGCTGCAATCGGAGCACGATGACAGCGAAGCGCTGGCCGGTGCGGTGCTGACCCTGCACCGCGCCGATCGCGTCGGCGAGCGCATCTACAACGTGCGCAAGCAGGAGCTGCGCGGCTTCGATAGTATTTTCCAGAGCTCGAAAGTAATGGCCGCGGTGGTCCGTGAGGCCAGGCGCATGGCACCGCTGGATGCGCCGCTGCTGATCGAGGGCGAGACGGGCACCGGCAAGGAACTGTTGGCGCGCGCCTGTCACCTCTCCAGCCCACGCGGGCAATCGCCGTTCATGGCGCTCAATTGTGCCGGCCTGCCTGAATCCATGGCTGAAACCGAGTTGTTCGGTTACGGGCCCGGCGCATTTGAAGGTGCGCGCCCGGAGGGGAAACTCGGTCTGCTGGAGCTGACCTCCGGTGGCACGCTGTTCCTCGATGGCGTCGGTGAGATGAGTACGCGATTGCAGGCCAAGCTTGTGCGTTTTCTCCAGGACGGCTGTTTTCGTCGGGTGGGCAGCGACGAGGAGGTGTATCTCGATGTGCGGGTGGTCTGTGCCACGCAGTTGGATTTGTCCGAGCTTTGTGCAAAAGGCGAGTTCCGGCAGGATCTGTATCACCGGCTCAACGTGCTGTCGCTGCACATCCCACCGCTGCGCGAATGCCTGGATGGACTGGAACCGTTGGCGCTGCACTTTCTCGATCAGGCCAGCCGGCAGATCGGCTGCGCGCTGCCGAGTCTGTCACCGCAAGCGCTGGAGCGGCTGGCTGGCTATCACTGGCCGGGTAATGTGCGGCAATTAGAGAACACGTTGTTTCAGGCGGTTTCACTTTGCGAGGGCGGGGTGATCAAGCCAGAGCACATCCGCCTGCCGGATTACGGGGCGCCTCAGCCGCTGGGTGATTTTTCCCTGGACGGCGACCTGTCCAGCATTGTTGGCCGCTTCGAGAAAACCGTGCTGGAGAGCCTGTACGCGCAGCATCCCAGTAGCCGTCTGTTAGGCAAGCGTCTGGGTGTTTCCCATACCACCATCGCCAACAAGCTGCGCGAGTACGGGATTGGCAAGGATGGCTGAGTCGGGCTTCGCTTCCAGACGCGATTTCCTGGTTGCAAACCTGTTGAGCAAGCTCGCTCTCTTATAGGAGCCAGCTTGCTGGCGAATCGGTGGGATGGCGCTGCACCCTTTTGCGGTGACGTCCCTGTTCGCGAGCAAGCTCGCTCCTACGAAAAGCGAACGTCAACACATAGACGTGGCCGTGGACACGGTTTTCGGCTTCGCTGTATGGGATTTCCGGCGGGACCGCGCAGGCGCCGGAACACTCGGTATCTCGTTTACACAAAGGTGGCTGGGCGCAGCGCAACTGTAGGAGCCAGCTTGCTGGCGAATCGGCGGGATGGCGCTGCACCCTTTTGCGGTGACATCCCTGTTCGCTAGCAAGCTCGCTCCTACGAAAAGCGAACGTCAACACATACCTGCCTCAACGCACCGCTTGATTCACCGCATCGATCAACGCCTGCAGGTCGATCGGTTTGCGCAGGTGCTGGGTAAAGCCCGCGGCCTTGGCTTTCTCCACGTCGCGCAGGGTGCCGTAACCGGTCAGAGCGATGCTTGGGGTGGTGGCGTTGGTGTCGCCGTGGCGTATCTCGTTCATCATCTTGTGGCCGTCGATGCCCGGCATGCCGACATCTGAGATGATGATGTCGAAGCGCGTGACCTCGGCCAGTTCGATACCCTGCGCGCCGCCGTCTGCGGTAGTGACGTTCGCGCCTTCGCTTTCCAGCAGCTCGCGCATGGTATCGAGGATGTCGGGCGAGTCATCCACCAGCAGAATCTTGATACCCGCCAGCCCACCGGCCTCGCCGGCGGCGGTTAGCTCGCTGAGTGTCAGTTCGGTCTGCAGATGCACTGGCAGCCAGACGCTGAAGCGCGCGCCGCGGCCGATGCCTTCCGAGAAGGCTTCGATACGCCCGTTGTGGGCTTCGACCAGCTGTCTGACCAGCGCCAGCCCGATTCCCAGTCCATGCTTGGAGCGCTGTGCGTGTTGCATCTCGGCCTGGCCGAACATGTCGAACACCTTGGGCAGAAACTCTTTGGAGATTCCCACGCCGGTGTCGATCACATCCAGACGCGCCATATCACCATCGCGCTCAAGCTGCAGGCTGATGCAATCGCCACCCTTGGTGAACTTCCAGGCATTGTTCAACAAGTTCCAGATGATCTGCTCGAGACGCGTCGGGTCGGCATGGATAAACAGCGGTTCCGCAGGCAGGGATCTGTCGAACGTCACGGCCTCGCTCTCTGTAAGCGGCAAGAAGACCGATTCGATGCCTTTTAACAATTCCTGATAGTGCAGCGTGATGAAGTGCAGCTTGAGTTTGCCGGTGCGAATACGCGAGACGTCCATCAGATCATCAATGATTCGCGACTGGCTGCGCACCGCGCTTTGAATCGAGCGTGTGGCCTTGGATAGGCTGAGTGTGTTCTTGACGACCTGCGAGCGGGCGATGAGGTCGGTGTTGAGCTGAATTAGGTTGAGTGGATGCTTAAGCTCGTGGGAAAGCACGGCGAAGAATTCATCCTTCTGCAAGCTGGCGGCCTGGATGCTTTCCAGTTCGCTGGTGCGCAGGCTGTTGATCCGCTGCTGCTCGGTGAGGTCGCGGGCGATCTTGGCGAAGCCCGTCACATTGCCAGCCGTATCGACCAGCGGGTTGACCAGGCCGCTACAAAAGAACTGCGAGCCATCCTTGCGCAGGTGCCAGCGCTCGTCGGTCGCCTGGCCTTGCTCCAGCGCGCGCTTGCGCTCGCCCTCAGGTACGCCTACTTCGCGGTCCGCTGCGGTGTAGATGAAGTCGATGCACTGGCCGATCACTTCCTGTTCGCTGTAGCCGAAAATGGATTCTGCGCCACGGTTCCAGGCGGTGACATTGCCTTGCAGGTCCATGGTGATGATGGCGTAGCCGCGCATGCTCTGTGCTAGCAGTTTCATATGGGCTTCGCCGGCTCGCACGCGTTCTTCGGCGGTGCGCCGGGCGGTGATGTCGATGAACGTCAAGACCGCACCCTGGATGCGATCGTCGGTGGTGCGGTACGGCAGGAAGCGCGCCATGTACCACTTGTGGTCCCGGCTAGTGACTTCGCGCTCGACCAGATGCAGCTCGCCGAAGGCCTTGGAAGCGTCCTTGTAGAGCGTCGGATAGTCGAGGCGGTGCGTGATGTCGAGCAGTGAGCGCCCGGCATCGTTGTCGATCACGTTGAAAATATCCTGCGCGCGCGGGGTGAACCATTTAATGCGCATGTGGCGGTCGACGAACAGCGTGGCGATATCGGTGGAAGAAATCAGGTTCTGCAGGTCATCGTTGACCTTACCGGTTTCATCGACCTTGCTTTTGAGTTCGGCGTTGACCGTGATCAGTTCTTCGTTGATCGACTGCAGCTCTTCCTTGCTGGTTTCCAGTTCCTCGGTGGCCGAGCGCAACTCTTCATTGATGGCCTGCAGTTCTTCGTTGGAGGCACGCAATTCCTCGGTGGAGGTTTCCGAGTGCTCCATGGTTAGTTGCAACTGCTCCTTGGTCTGCTGTAGCTCGGACTCAAGTTGCGTCAGCACAGTGTTTTTGACGTCCCCTTCGGACGTTTCAGAACCTTCGTCGATGCTCTCTTCGACCTCATCGAACAGCACCAGCATATAGTCGTTGCCCGCTTCGTCGTCTCGGAACGGACGCACCACCATATTGACGTAGGTATTGCGGTCTTCGCGCTTCAGGCTGACGCGTCTGGCTTCGACGCTCTTGCCGGTATGTGCAGCTTGATACAGTGCGGTACGCAGCTCCAGGCGCAGCTCAGGATGCACCAGAGTGGTCAGGACGAGCGAAGGTTCTCCCCCGACATAGCGCAGAAAATTACCGGCGCGGGCGGACATGTGGACGATTTCCGTCTCTTGATTGACGATCACGCTAGGCGGCGCGTACTGCTCCAATGCTCGTTGATGCACGTCGGCGAAAGAAAACTTGCTGCGTCGGACGGGCGCCGTGCCGGAGCTGCGTGCGGGCGGGTCGGCGGAAAAGTTCTGTAACGAGGGCATCGGCATGCGCCGCTGATTGCCGATTTCCCGAGCCCGGTTGATCCGATTCTTCTTGTCCACCGGAGTGAAAAGGTGCGAGCAGGCTTCAGCCGTCTCGGAGCTGCCGAGAAACAAGTAACCGCCGGGGTTGAGCGCAAAATGGAACATGCGCAGCACTTCGCTCTGGATATCCCGGTCGAGGTAGATCAGTAGGTTGCGGCATGAAATCAGGTCGAGCCGCGAGAAGGGCGGGTCGCGCAGGATATTGTGCCGAGCGAAAAGGATTCGCTCGCGCAGCTCCTTACGCAGACGGTACCGGTTTTGCTCCTTGGTAAAGTACTGCTGCAGCCGAGTAGGCGGCACGTCTGTGATGATCGCTTCGGGATAGACACTGGCGCGGCCGATTTCCAGCGCCTGATCGTCGATGTCGGTTGCGAAGACTTGTACATCGGCCTTCAAGTTGTTGCGTTCGGCGTACTCGGTAAAGAGGATGCCCAACGAGTAAGCCTCTTCGCCGGTAGAGCAGGCGGCAGACCAGATGCGTAGGGCATCGCCCTCGCCGAGCAAGGTCTTCTCCTCGAACAGCTGCGGGATGATGTCACGCTCCAGCGCTTCGAAGGCCTCGCGATCACGGAAAAAATTGGTTACCCCGATCAGCATATCGGCCAGTAGCGCTGGGGTTTCATCTGGCTGCTCGTTTAGCAGCTGGGCATAGCCGGCCATGTCATGTACCGCGTTGACCTGCATGCGGCGCTCGATCCGCCGCAACACGGTGGCTTGCTTGTAGTGGCGGAAATCATGGCCCGTGCGGCTGCGAAGCAGGCCAAGGATGTCGCGCAGGGCCGATTCGTTGGCTCGGGTCGGCGCCCGGGATGGCGATTGTTCGGACGCGGCCGGGGACTCGATAGGCTGCTCCATCGTCTGCATGTTGCGGCTCAGCTCCACCAGCCGCTGAGGCATATCCACCACCGGCAGCACGATGTCGACCATGCCGGTCGCGATGGCGCTGCGCGGCATGGAATCGTATTCAGCATCCTCCGGCGACTGCGCCATGGTTACGCCGCCCTGTTCCTTGATTCGGGACAGGCCGACGGAACCGTCCGAGCCCGTGCCGGACAGTACGATGCCGATGGCGTGGGTGTGATGGACGTCGGCCAGGGCGCGGAAGAACAGATCGATGGCTACCTGCACGCCGCGTTCACGTACAGGCTTGATCAGCCGCAGGTAGCCATCGTTCATCGAGAGATCGAGGGCTGGCGGGATGACGTAGATCCGGTTGCGCTCGATGGGCACCGGCTGCTTCACCTGCAGAACCGGCATGCGAGTCTTGTTCTGCAAGATGTTGTCCGCATTGCTCTCATGCTTGGGCGAGAGATGCATGATCACGACGAACGCCATGCCGCACTCGCTGGGCATATGCTCGAAGAAACTCATGAGTGCCTTGAGGCCGCCGGCCGAGGCGCCTATACCTATGACGGGAAAATCAAGGGTACTGCGAGCCACGCTCAGGTTCTTCGGGGTCGATGGCTCATTGGGGTTACTCATCGGTTCCTCGGCTAGATCGATCCATTGACGGCAGGGGGTGTCTTGCTGTGATAGGGACAGCTTCGTGGCGAGATGAGTCCTTTGACGCCGACGAACCGCCAGCGGGGATGATAAAGCTTCGCCAGGGCGATTTCTTCCAAGGAAACCAGATGGCCGCGATAAGGCGCGGATGGGTTTGCCGCTTGGCTGGTAATGAGGCTGCGCGCGCCGTGTGTTTCAACATTCAATGATGTTGACGGCCAGCCCGCCGCGCGCGGTTTCCTTGTACTTGCTCTTCATGTCGGCGCCGGTCTGGCGCATGGTGCGGATGACCTTGTCCAGTGAGATGAAGTGGCTGCCGTCGCCGCGCAGGGCCATGCGGGCGGCGTTGATGGCCTTGACCGATCCCATGGCGTTGCGTTCGATGCAGGGCACTTGGACCAGGCCGCCAACCGGGTCGCAAGTCAGGCCGAGGTTGTGCTCCATGCCGATTTCGGCCGCGTTCTCTACTTGCTGCGGCGTGCCACCGAGTACTTCGCACAACGCGCCGGCGCCCATTGAGCAGGCGACGCCCACTTCACCCTGGCAACCCACTTCGGCGCCTGAGATCGAGGCGTTCTCCTTGTAGAGAATGCCGATGGCCGCCGCCGTGAGCAGAAAACGCACCACGCCGTCTTCATTGGCGCCAGGCACGAAGCGCACGTAATAGTGCAGCAACGCCGGGATGATTCCGGCGGCGCCATTGGTCGGTGCGGTCACCACCCGGCCGCCCGCGGCGTTTTCCTCGTTGACCGCCAGGGCGTAGAGATCGACCCAGTCGAGCACGTTGAGGCTGTCGCGCAGGTTGGCTTCGGGGTTTTCGCTGAGCTGGCGATACAGGCGGGCGGCGCGGCGCTCCACCTTGAGCCCGCCGGGCAGGATGCCTTCGGTCTGGCAACCGGCGCTCACGCAGTCCTGCATGACCTGCCAGATCTGCAATAGCCGCGCACGGGTTTCCGCTTCCGGGCGCCAGGCCGCTTCGTTGGCTAGCATCAACTGGCTGATCGACAGGCCGTGCTGGTCGCACAGCGCCAGCAGCTCGCGGGCAGTGCGGAACGAGTAGGGCAAAGGCGTGCGGTCTTCGACGATGCGGTCGGTGCCGGCTGCCTCTTCGTCGACGACGAAACCGCCGCCCACCGAGTAATACTCGCGGCTGCGGATTTGCAACCCGGCGGCGTCGAAGGCGCGAAACACCATACCGTTGGGGTGAAAGTCCAACGGCTTGCGGATCATCGCCACGTGTTCTTTCTCGACGAAGCGGATCGGCTTTTCACCCAGCAGGCGCAGGGTGCCATTTTCGCGAATTGCCGCCAGACGTTCCGGGATGAGGGTGGTGTCGACCTTTTCCGGCTGTTCGCCTTCGAGGCCTAGGATCACTGCTTTATCGCTGCCGTGGCCTTTGCCGGTTGCGCCGAGCGAGCCGTACAGCTCGACCCGCACGCGTTCGGTTGCGTCCAGCAGGCCGTCCTGCTTCAGGCCCGCGGCGAACCGTGCCGCCGCGCTCATGGGGCCGACGGTGTGTGAGCTGGAGGGACCGATGCCGATCTTGAACAGATCGAGTGTGCTGAGGGACATGGGCGACGCTCGCTGAAGAAAAATGGCAGCCCCGGTGATTAGGGTCTGTTGACGTTTCGTCGCGAGCCGCGTTGCTGCGCCAAATGGCACCAGGCAAGACGCGGGACGCAGGTAATGGTCGTTCCCTTGCCAAGTCCCGCAACGCCGCCTGGTGCCATTTGGCGCGCAACCCGAAGGGCCGGGCCTGTTTTTGCGCGATGCGGCGTTCCTCGTCGCTTATTTGGAACACCAAACTTCACTCC
>NZ_JAMOII010000022.1 GCF_024448985.1 Stutzerimonas stutzeri | reverse complement strand
TTAGGTGAGAGTTTTGCTCATGAGTTTTTGGCTGAAGTGATTGACCTCAAAAAGCGGTTGGTAGTGGTTGGTTCAGTTGTCATTGAATTAGATGATGTTTTGCCTGGAGATATTAGTGTAGGAGATTTGATTCGGTGTTCCTGTGGTCGTCTTGATGTGATTTCTTAGTTGGGAAAAAGGAGTAAAGAACAGAAAAGGGGACAGATTTATTTTCCGGCCTGTTTGTGAGAGATGCTTCAGATCGCCTCATGTGTCTTCGCTAACCTGACGTCTTTTCCAAAGAATGGAGAGAGTACTATGCCCAGGATGGGTCGTCTTGTTCTGCCAAATTATCCGCACCATGTCGTCCAGCGAGGCCACAACCGGCAGGTTGTATTCGCGGCTGATGAAGACTACCAGCGGTACTTGGCGGATCTACGCGAGTTGAAAGACGCCTTTGGTGTCAAGGTTTACGCCTACTGTTTGATGACGAACCATGTTCACTTGCTGTTGGCTCCGGGTGAGTCGGTAGCGGGGCTTGGTCAGTTGATGAAGGCGCTCGCCGCACGAGCCACAAGGTATCGCAATCGGTTGGAAGGCCGCTCAGGCACACTTTGGGAAAGTCGTTATAAATCAAGCGTCGTGCAGACCGACGCCTACCTGCTTGCATGCGCTCGCTATATCGAACTGAACCCAGTCCGGGCACGGATGGTGGCCGACCCGAGCGACTACCGCTGGTCTAGCTATCTCAATCGCATAGAAGCTGACGAAGCGGCAGGATGGTTGGATACCGGTCCTTGCTTCCAAGGGTTATGGAAAGAAAAGGGGACAGATTTATTTTCGCGCGTTAGGGCGCTTTCTTCGTGATGGGCGCCTAACCAGGACCTCATGGCATATCCAAATCCTGCGCGCTAGACCGCGAACCCGCTCGCGTTCTCCTCCGTCGCAAGTTCCTATAATCCTGCGCCCCCTAGGAGCCAAAAGGATTTGCCCGTGAAAGACCTCAACACTATGAGTACGCGTATCCCCCTGCTATCCGGACTGGTAGTAGTGGTCGCCATCGGCCTGCTGGCCATCGTCAGCGTCATGAGCAGTTGGTATACCATCGACGAAAAAGAGCGCGGCGTGGTGCTGCGTAACGGTGCGTTTGTTTCAGTCGCCGAGCCGGGTCTTGGCTTCAAGATTCCTTGGATCGATAGCGTCAAGATCATCTCGGTGCAGAACCAGACGACTACCTACAAAAACGTCCAAGCCTATAGTCGCGACCAGCAAACGGCCTCCATGTCGATTTCGGTTTCGTGGCATGTCTCGCCCGATGACGTCGAGCGCGTTTATAAGCAATTCGGCAGCGAACAGGTGCTGGTAGAGCGGCTCATCAGCCGACAGATCGGTACTCAGGCCGAGCGGGTTTTTGGTGGGTACACCGCAGTACGTGCAGTTCAAGAGCGTGGACAGCTTGGCCTCGACTACGCCAAGGCGTTTACTGACGCCATCTCAGGGCCGGTGGTAATCGATAGCGTTCAGTTGGAGAACATAGACTTTTCCGACGCGTACGAGCGCTCTATCGAGGAGCGTATGAAAGCCGAGGTGGCAGTGAAAACGCGCGAGCAGGATCTCGCACGCGAGCGGGTAAACGCCGAAATCGCTGTGACCCAGGCGCAGGCTGCCGCTGACTCGTCGCTTGCCCGGGCGCGCGCCGAAGCCGAGGCCACCCGCCTTCGCGGTGAGGCTGAAGCCGATGCCATCAAGGCGCGTGCTGATGCCCTCAAGGCAAACCAGGCACTCGTCGAACTGACCAAAGCAGAGCGTTGGGATGGCAAGCTTCCCAGCACCGTGCTACCCAACAGCGCTCTGCCCTTCATCGATGCGCTCGTGAGCGAGCGCGACTAACTACAAACGGACGGTCCGTCTTGAGCTGACTCAAGCGGCCCGCAGTCCGGCGGACGGTACCCCGGCTGCCCTTCTCCAAGATGCAAACAAAAACGCCCGATCGAAGACCGGGCGTTTTTATCACTAAAGGCTTACAACAACCATTTGTAGTTCAGTACCAGCCAGTAGTCAGCATCTCCACCCTCGCTGGTTCGGTTGAGCATGACCGAGCCTACGCCGCCACCCAGTGCGGCCTCCGCATCAACCGCTGCCCGTAACCAGTTCTGCCGATACGCCTGGCCTGGAAGTTCAAAGGTCGACAGGCCAGGAAGCTCGCCGTGTGCGCTGTCGCTTCCACCGTCAAACCGATGCACGCCTTGGAGTCTTGCTAGCAAGATGACAGTTGGGCTGTGGGTATGTACAGCGTCCATGCCGACGCGACCGGTAGTGGTCCGCTCGGTGCGGTTGTCCCAACGAACCGGGAAACCGCCGCCTGTTTCGGTGTAGCCATCGAATTTGGCTGCCACGTGACCAACACTGGTGCTTTTTGTTGCCTGCAACATAGCTCCGCCTTCAGTTCCGTATGCAGGAAATATAGACACCTGATGGGCGAGACCATGATCAGTGTGGGCCTGTTTGCGAATGTGAGGCCGGCGCCAGCACATTGGACGAGTCCAATTCAGCATTCCTCCTGTAAGTAACCGCGCCAATTGCGCAGAGTACTGCCAGTACCGTCAGGCAAAGACCGACCCAAGGCGTCCAGCCCACGCCCGCAAGCGCTACGACCAGCCCGCCTACTGCTGCACCCAGGCCTACACCCAGATGCATCGCCGAGGTGTTCACAGCGACCCCGGCGCTGCCGCTGGCTGGGTCGCTGTGGAGCAGGAAGCTCTGCACGGCCGGAGAAATCATCCAGCTGATGGTGCTCCAGAGCATTACGCTCGGGATGAAGAGGGCGCTATTCAAACTCAGCGGAATGGCCGCCAGCGCCAGGCAGAAGGCTGCGGGAATAAGCACGAGGGTCAGGCGCGGGCCTACGCGATCGGCCAGCCAGCCGCCCAGATAGCCGCCACCCAGCGCTGCCAGGCCGATCAGCAACAGCAGCCCGCTTACCGCCGCGGCGTCGGTCATCCCAAGCATCGCTGCCAGGTACGGCGTGAAATAGGTGAATAAGGTGAAGTGTCCGCCGAGCAGGAGAATCGAGACGGCCTGCGCCAGCCAGAGCGGCCGGTGGCTCAGCTGTCTCAAGTAGCCGGCGCGACCTGGCAGGGTGCTGGAGCGGCTGTCGGGCAAGTATCGCCACAGGAGCAGGCTCAGAGGCAACGAGTAGATTGCAATGGCGAAGAAGACCCAGCGCCAGCCGAACCAGCTCGTAACCTGTACGCCTAACGGCACGCCGAATACCAGCGAGGCGCTGATGCCCATGAAGATGATGCCGATGGCCCGCCCCTGTTGCCCCGGTGGCGCCAGTTCCGATGCCAGCAGCGTCGACATCACGATCAGCAGCCCGCAACAGGCGGCCATGCCGATGCGTGCCAGGAGCAAGCTGGAGTAGTTCGGACTGATTGCGGCGAAAGCGTTGAATAGTGCGAAGATCAGCAGTGCCGCTACCAGCAGGCGGCGACGTTCCCAGCGTCTGGTCAGCCAGGTGACCAGCGGGACGGCTATGGCAAAGGCGATGGAGAAGAGGGTCGTCAGCTGACCGGCCAGGCTGACCGATACCCGGAGGTCGCTGGCCAATGGCGGCAGAATACCTATAAGAACGCTCTCCGCCACGCCAGCGGCGAAGGTGGTGAGCGATAGCAGAAACAAGCGAAGATCCATGACGGCTCCGATTCCCGGTGAGGGGTTTCGGGCGCTGTGTGCCTTCGGTTATCCCAAATTGAGTGGTGAGTGGGTCATTGACGTTGCGCGGCGACGCGAGGCATCAACCCATACCAGCCGGGTAACGATAGTGACGGGCAACCGGCCCGTCAACACAGCAACCGGCCATCAGCGGCGGCGCCCTCGCGGTCGGTTGACCGATGTGTTTGCCGGATAACGCCAGCCCTTTTAAATCTTCGGAGCAACATCAACGCGGTTGCGTTACTCCTGCAACAGTCCCTCGATGTGCAGCGCCGACCAGGCCAACGTCGTGCGATCCGCTGGGTTTGAGGGCTTCCGCCTTACTGACGAATCCAGGTCTGGGTGCGGCCCAGCGCTTCGATGCCAATGTAGCCGCGCATTTCCAGCTTTTCGCCGCCTTCGAGCACGGTGACCTTGGCACGGTAGGTCTTGCCCTTGGCGGGATCGAGGATGTTGCCGTCGCTCCAGACGCGTTCGCCGTCGGGCTTAAGTCCCCAGAGAATGGTCATGCCGGTGATCGGCTGGTCTTTGCGCTCGCCCTCGCAGGCGCTGCACAGCGGGTTGGGGCCTTGGTCCGATTGCAGAATCTCCGCCACCTTGCCGCTCAACGTGCCGTCGGCGGCTTCCTGGATCTCGACGATGGACCTGGGCTTGCCGGTTTCGTCATCTATGGTTTGCCAGCGTCCGGCTGGCGATTCGGCGGCGAAGGACATTGATGTGGCGGTTAGCGGCAATGCCAGCAATAGTGCGGTGAACAGCGAGCGCATGGGTTCTCCTGCGGCGTGATCGAAGGCGGCGACTCTACCATGGCCCCTTAATCGCGGCGCTTTTCGAACTTGCCTCGCTTGGTTCTGTTCGAACTGTCCAGACCGTCGGTTCCTGAAATTAGCCAGCGCTAGATGAGCACAAGGGGGCCATGACCGACTGCGTTAATGGCCCGACGAGCGTTGCGCCGCCGTCCGTCGGCGGAATGCGCCAAATGTAGGCGGGCGTTCAAGTCTGTTCTCACGACGCCGAAAAAAGGAGAGCTTGAATGCTTTATGAATAATGCCAATATGATGGCTACTTTGCGTGATAGATGCCTGACGGCCCTCGTCCCGGAGGTCACTCGATGAGTGGACCATCGTTTCGCCATCTGAGTATTGCCTTGTCGTTGCTCGCATTGCTGCTCGGCAGCCAGCCAGCTTCCGCTGGCGCCGACATTATTGTCGTCACCGAAGAGCTACCGCCCTACAACATGACCGTCGACGGCAAATTGACCGGCATGGCTACCGAAGTCGTGCAGGCTGTGCTGGACGAGGTCGGAGAACAAGCACACATTCAGTCGATGCCATGGGCGCGCGCGTACGACATCGCGCTCAACTCGGAAAACGTGCTGATCTATTCGATCGCCCGGACTCCGCAACGTGAAGCGCTGTTCAAGTGGGTCGGTGTGATTGCGCCGACACGCTGGCACCTGTTTTCGCTTCCGGGCAAACAGTTCCACTTAAAAAATCTCGACGACGCGCGTCGATATCAGATCGCAACGGTGAAGCAGGACGTTGGCGAGGAGTATCTGCTCGATAGAGGCTTCGTCATCGGCCAGAATCTGCAGTCGAGCAACAAATACGAACACAACTACAAAAAGCTCAAGGCCGGGCGAGTGGATCTTTGGATATCCAACGATCTCAATGCGCATTATCTGGTGCGCCAGGCCAGCGGCAATCCCGACGAGACGGCTGTGGCTCAGTTGGAACTGGACGATCTGGGCGGGGCCGATGGCCTGTGCATGGCCTTCAGCCAAAGCACGTCGGACGAGGTAGTCGAGCGCTTCCGCGAAGCCTTGGCCAAGGTGCGCGCCGATGGGCGTTATGACGCGATTGCAAAAAAATGGCTCTGACGTGAGCGCTACGCCAACAAGCCCGGCCAATTCCGCTCCTCCTCCGGCCGCCGTGGGCTCGCTCGGCCGCCGGCTGGTGCTGGCAACGCTAGGGTTTTGCCTGCTGTTTACCTTTGCCACCGTCGGTGTGCGCACTTGGTCTGCTTGGCAAACCAGCCTGGCCGCGATGAACGCCGAGCTAATCCTCATCGACCAAGTCTTCCAAAGCAATCTGGCCAAGGCGATCTGGGAGATGGACAGTGACGCGCTCGAAACCCAGCTCGACAGCGTAGCCAAAGTCGCTCTAGTCGGACGAGTCGAATTGCAGATCATCCGCGCCGGCCGCGCGCCTGAGATCATGCGGCGCGAGAGGGTGGACGGCCCCGCCTCGCCCCGCATTCCCAAACTGCAGCGTAGCCTGACCTACGAACCCTACGCCGGTGCTAGCGAAACGGTGGGCGAATTGACGCTCGAAGGTAACGAGCGGGTGCTCTGGAAGCGCCTGCTGGATGAGGTCATCAGCATCGTCGTCACCCAGGTCATTCAGTCCTTGTTGTTGGCCGGGCTGATCATGTGGATGTTCAACAGAACAGTCACGCTGCACGTGCGCAGGATTGCCCGCCACCTGACCAGGTTGACGCCCGCGAATCTGGAACAGACGTTGCGGCTCGATCGCTCAGCCAAGCGTCGGGACGAACTGAGCCTGCTCGAAGCTGGCGTCAATGGCTTGCAGGCGAAACTCTCCGCTTACCTCGAACGCCAGCATCAGGATGAGCTGGCCCTGGCTGCGCATCGCGACCGTCTGGCCGAACTGGTCGAGGAACGGACCGTCGAGTTGCGTGCCGCCAACGTGTTGCTGGAAGAGCTGTCGCGGAGTGATCCGCTCACCGGCCTGGCTAATCGCCGTCATTTCGATGAAATCAAGGACGTTGAGTTTCGCCGTGCCCTGCGCCTCGGCCAGCCGTTGACCGTAATGATGTGCGATGTAGATTTTTTCAAGCGCTACAACGACCACTATGGCCATGCGCAGGGTGACCATTGCCTGCGAGCTGTCGCCGATACCCTCAAATCCGTGTTCGCTCGCGCCGGTGAAGTGGTGGCGCGGTTTGGCGGCGAGGAATTCGTCGTGCTTTTGCCGGGCGTCGATGCCGATGCAGCCTGCCGTGCCGCTCAGCGTCTGCAGCAGCGATTGGCCGAGCGCAATCTGTTGCATGAAGCCTCGCCCGTGTCGCCGTACGTGACCATGAGCATTGGACTGGCCAGCTTCGATGCCGACGCCATGGACCACTTCGATCAATTGCTGCGCCGTGCGGATGAGGCCCTCTATCGGGCCAAGACGCTGGGGCGCGACCGGATATCCGACTAAGCCCCGACGAGGACGAAACACGATGCGCACGACAGCCTGGATTGCCCTTTCGCTGGGACTGCTCGGCCCGGTGGTGGATGCCGATACCCTTCGTGTGGTGACCGAGGACACCGCTTACACCTATCTACAGGATGGCAAGGTAGCCGGCCCCGCGTCCGAAGTGGTCGAGGCGACGCTACAGCGCGCGGGATTGCATGACTATCAGATCGGCCTGTATCCATGGGCGCGCGCCTATGACATGGCGCTGCAGGAGCCGGGCGTGCTGATTTATCTCATTGCACGGACATCGGAGCGTGAGGCGCTGTTTCGCTGGGTCGGCGAGATCATGCGCATCGAATATCACTTCTACAAAATGAGGGCGAGGGACGATATTCAGGTACCCGATCTGGAAGTGGCGAAAGCGTATCGGATCGGCGTGCTGCGCGAGGATGTACGCCACCATTACCTGCAGGCCAACGGCTTTACCAAGATCGTGGTGTCAGCCCACAACAGCGATAACTTCAAGCGATTGCTCAACGGCCAGGTCGACCTGGTGCCCATGCCGGAGCAGGACATAATCGCCCTATGTAACGAGGCCGGCGTAGATCCAGGAATGGTCGAAAAGGTCTTTACTCCCAACGCGTCAACGCGACTCTATATGGCCTACAGCCGGCGTACAGATGATGAAACTGTGTTGCGCACCCACGCGGCCTTCGAGCACCTACGGGCAGAAGGGGCGGTCGCGCGCATCATGGCGGGCCCGCACTGAGCCGATGCCAACCCGGGTTGCACGTAGGCTCTCTCAGCTCTGCAAATCGGCCAGCATCGCCGTCGCCACCGCTTCGGCAACCTTGATGCCATCGACGCCAGCGGAAAGGATGCCGCCGGCGTAGCCGGCGCCTTCACCGGCCGGGTACAGGCCGCGGGTGTTGATGCTTTGCAGGGATTCGTTGTCGCGTTTGATCCGCACGGGCGATGAGGTGCGGGTTTCGATGCCGGTGAGGATGGCATCGGCGCGGTCGAAGCCGCGGATCTGCTTGCCGAAAGCGGGCAGGGCTTCGCGAATGGCTTCGATCACATAATCAGGCAGCGACGGTGCCAAGTCGCCCAGGCGCACGCCGGGCTTGTAGGACGGCTCGACCTCGCCGAACGCGCTCGAAGCCTTGCCGCGGATGAAGTCGCCTACCAGTTGCCCCGGTGCGCAGTAGTCATTGCCGCCCATCTCGAAGGCGCGGGATTCCAATTGCTCCTGCAACTCGACGCCAGCCAGCGGGCCGCCGGGAAAATCCTCGTCCGGATTGATGCCGACGACGATACCGGCGTTGGCGTTGCGCTCGTTGCGCGAATATTGGCTCATGCCATTGGTGACCACGCGGTTGGGCTCGGAGGTGGCCGCCACCACGGTGCCGCCCGGGCACATGCAGAAGCTGTAGACCGCCCGGCCATTCTTGGCGTGGTAGACCAGCTTGTAGTCGGCGGCGCCCAATTCCGGATGCCCGGCGTACTTGCCCAGGCGCGCATTATCGATCAGCGATTGTGGGTGCTCGATACGAAAGCCCACGGCGAAGGGCTTGGCCTCCAGGTACACGCCGCGCTCGTGAAGCACACGAAAGGTGTCGCGCGAGCTATGCCCCAGGGCGAGCACGACGTAGCGGCTGCGCAGCTCTTCGCCGCCAGCCATGCGCACGCCCTGGATGCGTCCGTCCTCGATGATGAAGTCGACCACACGGCTGTCGAAACGCACCTCACCGCCCAACGTCTTGATTTCCTCACGCATGGTTGAAACCACGCCGGTCAGGCGGAAGGTGCCGATGTGCGGCTTGCTGACGAACATGATTTCTTCCGGCGCGCCGGCGCGGACGAACTCGTGCATGACCTTGCGGCCGTAGAATTTCGGATCCTTGATCTGGCTGTAGAGCTTGCCATCGGAGAACAGGCCCGCACCGCCCTCGCCGAATTGCACGTTGGATTCCGGGCTCAGGACCTTTTTGCGCCACAGCGCCCAGGTGTCCTTGGTGCGGCTGCGCACGTCGCGCCCGCGCTCCAGTACGACCGGTTTGAAGCCCATTTGCGCCAGCGTCAGCGCGGCGAACAGGCCGCACGGGCCGAAGCCGATCACCAGCGGCCGCTCGTTCAGCCCCTCGGGTGCCTGGCCGACCGGGTAATAGCCAGTATCCGGCGAGACTCGGATATTGCGGTCGTCAGCCAGGCGGCCGAGCACCTTGTCTTCGTCCGCGACGCTGGCATCGATGATGTAGACGAAGGTGATTTCGCTGTTCTTCTTGCGCGCGTCGTAGCTGCGTTTGAACACGGCGAAGTCGAGCAGATCGGTATCGCTGATCTTCAGTCGCGCCACGATGGCGTGGCGCAGGGCGTCGGCGGGGTGATCGAGCGGCAGTTGCAGTTCGTTGATGCGAATCATGGTGAGTCCTGGCCGGTGGCCCCGGCAGAGGTGGCGACGGCAGATCGATTCCCTGGCTATACAAGGCAGGCGAATCGGCGTGGTCGAGGGAAGGCGCGCAGTTTAGCCGCGCCGGTTGTGCCTGTCATTCATGCGCAACCGAACGCCGTACCAATGCCGCAGCGCGCCCGCCGTTCCCGACCTGCTTGACGTTGCGGGGGGTTATTGCAGCACGACCCGGGAATTGAGTCGTTGCAGCGGGCGGTTATTAGCGTGGCCTACCGCGTTTTTCAGCGCTTCGATCTGCTGTTTGGATGCGACGACAGGTTGTTTCAATACCAGCCAACGCACGCCCTCGGTGCAAGGTGGCGTGGTGAGCGAGCCGCTGAATCTGTAGTAATCCAGGTCGGTCGGTAGCAGCTCGGTGACGTTCATCATTGCGGCGATCGGCTGGGTCTCGCCCGCTTTAGGCGGTGTATCCCACAGACGAGCCAGCGCGGCGTTCTGCTCACCTTCCTTGAACATCAAGGCGATCACAGCGAGATTGCCTTCGTCGTCGGTGTGCACCAGATGGCCCTCGAGTGGATAGGACTGACCCTTGATATGGTTCTCGCTGGGCATGTGGAAGTGGAACTGCAGCAGTTCGTATTCGTTGCCGTCGAGTGTCAGCTGGCTTCCGGGCGCGTAGACCACCTGCACGGTATGCCCAGTATTGACCACCTCGCTCGTGCCGGCCTTGTAGTTCAGCCGCAGCGGTGCGAGGTCCGCCTCGACGAGGCCGTCGATATCGACCGGTGCCTGGTTCTTGCCCGAACAGGCGCCGAATTCCGGAGTCAGCGTGGCCCAGTTCTCCGGCCCCGCCTCACCGGAATAATCCCAATGAGTACCCGGCGTAACGGCGCCTGCGTGGGCGCACGCAAGCAGTACGCCAAGGCTCAATGCAGCTCTTTTCATGACAGGTCTCCAATTTATCTATGGGCATGCGAGCCCCGAACGGTCGTGGGCGCGCTCGGTCTCTGACAAGGCCAAACCAAGGTTGCTCGGCTGGCATGCGAAGTTGAGTTACCGATCTGACGGCGTCGCACTGGAAACGGACGAGCGCTGCAGCCGTCAGCTTGCCGCCTTACCGAGTGCCGTTCGAGCGGCGCTTTCCTGAACATTTGCGCTATCCCCTATACTCCGCGCCCATCCGAGCCGCCACTGTCATTGCCTGGATCACAGGATTCAGCGCAATCACGCATCGCCGCGCTCGCTCATACAAACGAAGTAAGGATCGTCCATGGTCAATAACGATGTGTTGCGCAGCCTGCGCTACATCCTCAACGTCGATGACGCGAAGATCGCCGAGATCACCCGTCTCACGGGCTGCGAGCTTCCCGATGCCGAGGCGGTGGCTTATCTGAAGAAGGAAGACGAGGCAGGCTACAAGCCCTGCGGCGATCGGATCATGGCGTATTTTCTCGACGGCCTGGTGATCCACAAGCGCGGCAGGGACGAGAGCCGTCCAACCCCGCCGATCGAGTTGCCAGTGACCAACAACATGGTGCTGAAGAAGCTGCGTGTGGCCTTCGAGTTGAAGGAGGACGACATACACGCGATCCTCAAGGCGGCCGATTTTCCCGTCTCCAAACCGGAACTCAGCGCGCTGTTCCGTAAGGCCGGGCACAGCAACTACCGGGTCTGCGGCGACCAGTTGCTGCGTAACTTCCTCAAGGGCCTGGCGTTGCGCGGTAAGTGATAGAACGAGCAAAGCCGTAACGGCTCGGCCCACCCTAACTCACTGGCAATAGCTTTGTAGGGTGGGCTTTAGCCCACCAATCTGCTTAACGGTGGGCTGAAGCTCACCCTGCGTCACTGCGCAACTTCTTCAAGGGCTTGGCGCTGTGCGGGAAGTGACCGAACGGCTTGCACGCCACGACTTTTGCGGGGCCGAAAAAAAAGCCCCGCCGTAGTAGGCGGGGCCCGTTGACTCTATGAGCCCTTAGTTCTGCACCATCGCAATGACACGATCACGCAACTGCGGGTCGCTCTGCACGGCCTGGTTGATGGCGTTGTATTCCTCGATGCTGAGGTTGTTATCCTCGACGCTGCTCATCATCTTCTCGTTGGCCTCTTGCTGTAGCTGCTGGGCCTCGGCTGGGTCACCGGTCTTCTCGAGCTTGGCGGTGAAGTCCTCGCGAATCTCCATGATTTCAGCCAGCGAATCGGCGAACTTCTCCAGCTTCTGGTCGCTGATGTCCGACGCCTGTATGGCCGGGGCGGGCTGTGTGGCCTGGGTGGCCTGTTGCGCCGACACCTGGGAAGCACCGGCGACCATGAACAGGGCGGCGAGGCTGGCGGAAACAAGGCGGGTTTTCAGCTTGGTCATGTTCGATATTCCTGGCTTCTGAAAGACGCAAGGAAAGGTGCATCACCCGTGCCAGCTTTAGCGCAATTGTTAACTAGTTGATTTATAAGCTTTTTGGCCGGCCGTCTTGTTCGCATCGACGCATCGGAGACGGCTCTGTATCGTGCCGAAATGGCACATGTAGCAGTTTGGCAAAGAACATCGACCCTACGCGGCGCGCTGCTGTTGAAGGTCGTGATCCCGCTGGTGGCGATCATGCTCGGCTTCAGTTATCTGCTGCTGTGGACGGTCGAGCGCAACAGCGAGCGGCGTTTGCAGGAGGAGGTCGAGCTGGTGGCGCGGGCGGTTCGGCTGCCGCTCAGCGACAGTCTGGAAAAGCAGCATGACCGCACTTCGCAACAGGTGCTGGAGTCGGTACTCGGCGTCGGCCGTGTATACGGCGCATATCTCTATGATCATCAGGGCGAGTTGGTGGCCTTTGCCGGAGCCATCGAGCCGGATCAGGATCAAACTTCGATCCAGGAACTGACCGCCGATGGAAAACGTCGTGGCGGCTATCAGCGCATCCGCGGGCGCGAGGTGTATTCCTATTTCGTGCCGCTCGAACAGAGCGGCGGGCGCATCAACGGCCTGCTGCAGGTCACTCGCCGCGGGACGGATTTCGAGCGTGACACACGCCGGCTTCGCGTGATCGCCGGCATTTCCGCTGCGGTCCTGGCGTTGGCAGCAGTCTGCATCGTCCTGCTCGGTCACTGGTCGGCGATCGGCAGGCATTTGCAACACCTCACGCAGAGCATGGCTCGGGTCGCTGCTGGTGACCGTCACCACCGTGCGCCGCGCAGTGGCCCGCAAGAGATCGCGGTGCTGGGTCGCGCATTGAATCAGATGCTCGACAGCATTGCCGATGCCGAACAGCGCATGGCCGAGCAAAAGGCGCGCGAGGCGGAGCTCGAAACCCGATTGCGGCGCACCCAGCAACTGGCCGCGGTGGGGCGCCTGGCAGCGGGTGTCGCTCATGAACTGGGCAGCCCGCTCAGCGTCATCGATGGCAAGGCGCAGCGCGTTTTGCGCAGCGACAGCCTGGAGGATACGCAACGTAAGGGCCTGCTGCAGATCCGCAGCCAGGTGCAGCGGCTGAGCCAAATCGTCCGGCAATTGCTGGACTTTGGCCGCGCCGCTGGCCTCCCGGCACGACGAATGCCCGCCGATGTACTGGCGCATTCGGCAGCCGCCGCGGTAACCGACGAGCTGGACGCGCAGAAGGTCGCACTTACGCTTGAGGCGCCGGCCACGGCACTGCATTGCGAGGTCGATCCGCCGCGCTTCGAACAGGCCCTGACCAATCTACTGCGCAACGCCGCCCAGGCCAGTCCGGGCGGCCGCGTGCTGCTGCGTTGGTGGCAGGAGGACGACTGTCTGCTGTTCCAGGTCGAGGACGATGGCCCCGGTGTGGCCGAGCAGCACCGCGCGGCGCTGTTCGAGCCGTTCTTCACCACCAAACCGGTGGGCAAGGGCAGTGGGCTCGGGCTCGCCGTGGCCCATGGCGTGGTGGCCGAATGTGGCGGCCGGATCGAATTGGTCGAAAGCTCGCTGGGTGGCGCGGCGTTTCGTATTTCCCTGGCGCTGGCTGATGAGGAGGATAAGGATGCAGCAGGATGACAGCGCGCCGCAGCGGGTGCTGGTAGTGGAAGACGACGACAGCCTGCGCCAGTTATTGGTCGAGGAGCTGGAAGACCGCGCGCTAATTGTGCAAGCCGTGGCCAGCGCCGAAGATGCCGTGCCGCTGCTGGAGAGCTGGGAGCCGGATCTGGTAATCAGCGACCTGCGCCTGCCGGGCGCCGATGGCATGGCGCTGCTGCGGCGGGTCAAGGCGATGCAGGCGGCGCCGGCGTTTCTGGTCATCACCGCGTTCGGCAGCATTCAGCAGGCGGTGGCGGCCTTGAAGGAAGGCGCCGATGAGTTTCTGACCAAGCCGCTGGATCTGGATCATCTTGGTCTCGCCGTTTCACGTGCGTTGGAGACCCGTCGGTTGCGCGGCGAGGTGCGGCGCTTTCAGCAGCTGCTCAGCGACGACCGCTTCCACGGCATGCTCGGTCGCAGTCGAGCGATGCGCGAGTTGTTCGACCAGATCCGCCAGCTGGCCCGCGCGGCAGGTCCCGTGCTGGTGATCGGCGAAAGCGGCACCGGCAAGGAGCTGGTTGCTCGCGCCGTGCATGCAGAAAGTGAGCGGGCGCAGCGGCCATTCCTGGCGATCAACTGTGCGGGCCTGCCGGCCGAACTGCTGGAAAGCGAATTCTTCGGCCACGCCGCCGGCGCTTTCACCGGGGCCAGTCGCACGCACAAGGGGCTGTTCCAGCAGGCCGACGGCGGCACGCTGTTTCTCGATGAAATCGGCGAGATGCCGTTGCCGCTGCAGGCCAAACTGCTGCGCGTGCTGCAGGAGGGCACCATTCGCCCGGTAGGTGGCGAACGCGAACTGAGCGTGGACGTGCGCATCATCGCCGCCAGCAACCGTCCGCTGGAGACGGCCGCCGGCCGCGAGTCGTTTCGCGAAGATCTGTTCTTCCGTCTGGAGACCTTCATCCTGCAGGTGCCTCCGCTGCGTGACCGCGAGGAAGATCGCGAGCTGCTTGCCGCTGGCTTCGTCGCGCACTTTGCCGCACGCGACGGGCGACCCGTGCGTGGCCTGTCGCGCACGGCGCTGGAGCAGCTCAGGCGCTATCCCTTTCCGGGCAACGTGCGCGAACTGCAGAACGCCATGGAGCGCGCGGTAACCTTCTGCCATGGGCGTGACATCGAGTTGGAGCATTTGCCGATGCGCATTGCCAGCTATCAGGAAAGCACGCCCGCAACCCGCGCCGACGAACTGCTCGGGCTGATGATCGACGGCCCGCTGCTGCCGACTCTGGACGAGCTGGAGATGCGTTACATCCGCCACGTGCTGGAGCGGGTCGAGGGCAACAAGCGTCGCGCTGCCGCCTTGCTCGGGATCGGTCGTCGCACCCTGTATCGGCGCCTGGGTGAGAAAGATCAGGACCCGGAGGAAGGCTGAGCCGTCAGCGACGCACACGCTGGAACGCACGCCGGGCAACTGAGTCGAAATCTCCGGTCTCGATGTGCTGGCCGCCTTCGGCGCTTTCACCTGCGACCCTTACATCGTTACGTGTGAAACCGATGGCCTGCTAGACTCCAAACTTCTCGCCAAATGCTCACGAGGTGCGGCGAGGCAATCCAACAACCAATAAGGAGTGAATCCATGAAAGGCAAATCCTTGGCATGGATATTTTCCGCCGCATTGGCGGGGACCGGTCTGAGCGGTGTGGCTCAGGCGCAAGAGCAATTCGTCACCATCGGCACCGGTGGCCAGACGGGCGTTTACTACGTTGCAGGCCAGTCGATCTGCCGTTTCGTGAACCGCAACGCTGAGGATCTCAAGTGCAACGCTCCAGCCAGCGGCGGCGGCGTGGCAAACGTCAACGGTCTGCGCAGCGGTGAGTTCAACTTTGGAATCATGCAATCCGACCATCAATACAAAGCGATGGAAGGCGTGGAGCCGTTCAAGAGCGAAGGCAAGATGGACGACATCCGTGCCGTCTTCTCGCTGCAAAGTGAAGTGTTCACCGTGCTGGCGCGCCGCGACGCCAACATCAAGAGCCTGGATGATCTGAAAGGCAAGCGCGTCAACATCGGCAACCCAGGTTCCGGTCAGCGTGACACCCTTGAAGAAATCATGAAGGAAAAAGGCTGGGACAAGTCGGCCTTCGCCCTTGCCGCCGAGCTCAAGCCGGCCGAGCAGGCCAGCGCACTGGGTGACAACAACATCGATGCCATGACCTACTTCGTCGGTCACCCCAATGGCGCGATCCAGGAAGCCACCACGACCGTCGACGCGGTTCTGGTACCGATCACCGGACCGGAAATCGACAAGCTGCTGGCGGACAAGACGTATTACACCAAGGCAGAAATCCCAGGCGGCATGTACAAGGGCAACGACAGTGCCACACAGTCCATCGGCGGCAAGGCGGTGCTCTCCACCACCTCCAAGGTCGATGACGAAGTGGTCTACAAGCTGGTCAAGTCGGTGTTCGAGAACATCGAGCGTTTCCAGCGTCTGCACCCAGCTTTCAAGGATCTGAAGCCGGAAGACATGATCAAGGTTGGTCTGTCTGCGCCCTTGCATGATGGCGCTGCGCGCTACTACAAGGAACGAGGCTGGATGTAACGGCTTTCGGGCTTGCTGCATCGCCGTGGACGGCCACCCGTCTGCGGCTTTCGCCTGAAAACCCGTGTGCTTAATGCCACGGGTTTTCGCAGTTTCCGTTCCCTGAAAAAACAGGCCTCATTTCATGCAAGACAACCATCTTTCCACTGAAGAGCTGGTCGCCAAGGACGTCGGGGCGCGCCTGCCGGCCGGCGCGATGGCGAAGCTGATAGCGGGCCTGGCCCTGCTCTGGTCGCTGTTTCAGCTGTGGATCGCTTCGCCCTTGCCCTTCATGCTGCGCATCGGCGTGTTCAATAACACCGAGGCACGCTCGATTCACCTTGCGTTTGCCTTGCTCCTCGCGTTTCTCGCTTACCCGGCATTCAAACGATCGCCGCGTGATCGGGTTCCGCTGATCGATATCGCGTTAGGGTTGATTGCGGCCGCTAGCGCTGGATATCTATTCATCGCCTATGAGCAGCTTGCCCAACGCCCCGGCAACCTGACCACCATGGATCTGGTTACGGCATGCATCGGCATTCCATTGTTGCTGGAAGCCACTCGTCGCGCGCTTGGCCCAGCCCTCGCCGTGATTGCCCTGATATTTCTTGCCTACAGCCTCGCTGGTCCTTACATGCCGGGTCTGTTGGCGCATCGAGGCGTGAGTTTCACTGCGCTGGCCAACCATCAGTGGATCACTACTGAGGGCGTGTTCGGTATCGCCTTGGGGGTCTCCACCAGTTTCGTGTTCCTGTTCGTCTTGTTCGGTGCGCTGCTCGAGCGCGCCGGCGCCGGCCACTATTTCATCCAGTTGGCCTTCAGCATGCTCGGCCATTTCCGTGGTGGTCCGGCCAAGGCTGCGGTGGTGGCGTCAGGCATGACCGGTCTGATCTCAGGCTCGTCCATCGCCAACGTCGTGACCACCGGCACCTTTACCATTCCGATGATGAAACGCACCGGGTTCTCTGCTGAGAAAGCCGGTGCGGTGGAAGTCGCCTCGTCGGTGAACGGCCAGATCATGCCGCCGGTCATGGGAGCTGCGGCCTTCCTCATGGTCGAGTACGTCGGCATCCCCTACGTCGAGGTGATCAAGCACGCGTTTCTGCCTGCGCTGATTTCCTATATCGCATTGGTTTACATCGTCCATCTGGAGTCGCTCAAGCTAGGCCTCACGGCGTTGCCGCGGGCGAGCGTTGCCAAGCCATGGATGCAGCGTCTGATCGGCTTCGCCTTTGGGGCTGCGCTGATATCCGGCTTGTCGCTCGCGGTCTACTACGGGTTGGGCTGGCTCAAGCCTGCACTGGGCGATGCCGCGATCTGGGTGATCGGCGCATTGCTGGCAGTGGTCTATGTGGCATTGCTGAAGGTTGCCGCAAGCAACCCACCGCTGCCCGCCGAAGATCCAAACGCCCCGCTGGAGAAACTTCCTCAAACCCGTCCGGTGCTGCTCTCGGGCCTGCACTTTTTGCTGCCGGTGGTTGTGCTGGTCTGGTGTTTGATGGTCGAGCGGCTGTCGCCCGGGCTGTCTGCATTCTGGGGCTCGGTGATGCTGGTGATCATTCTGCTGACTCAGCGCCCGCTGTTGTCGATGCTGCGCAAGGATGGCAGTCACCAGCACGGTACCTTCATGGACGGCGTGGTCGACCTGCGCGAAGGCTTGATAGCCGGTGCTCGCAACATGATCGGTATCGGCATTGCCACAGCGGCGGCCGGTATCATCGTGGGCGCGGTGTCGCAGACCGGTGTCGGGCTGGTGCTCGCCGATCTGGTCGAGCTGCTGTCCATGGGCAACCTGATGCTGATGCTGCTGCTGACGGCGTTCCTCAGCCTGATCCTGGGTATGGGGCTGCCTACCACCGCCAACTACATCGTTGTATCCAGCCTGCTGGCGCCTGTGGTTGTGGCACTTGGGCAGCAGAGCGGCCTGATCGTACCGCTGATCGCCGTGCATCTGTTCGTCTTCTACTTCGGCATCATGGCTGACGTCACGCCGCCAGTGGGGCTAGCCTCGTTCGCGGCTGCAGCCGTGTCCAAGGGCGATCCCATCAAGACGGGCGTTGTGGCGTTTTACTACAGCTTGCGCACCGCGGCGCTGCCGTTCCTGTTCATCTTCAATACCGATCTGCTGCTGATCGATGTGGATTTCTGGCATGGGGTCGTGATCTTCATCATCGCAACTTTGGCGATGCTGATCTTCGCGGCGGGCACTCAAGGCTATTTCCTGGTTCGCAGCCGCTGGTATGAAAATATCCTGTTGCTGCTGACCGCCTTCACCTTGTTCCGTCCAGGCTTCTGGATGGACATCGTGCATGATCCGTACCGCGATATTCCGCCGACCGAGCTGGTGCAGGCGCTGGAAATGGTTGAAGAAGACAGCCAGCTGCGCCTGCGGATTAGGGGTGAAGATGCTGTAGGCGACGTGCGTGAGTTCAGCTTGCTAGTTGCGATTCCGGACGGTGAAACCGGCGAGGAAAAGCTGGAGAAGCTGGGCCTGATGACCTACGAGGAGGACGGCAAGGTATTGGTCGATAGTGTGACCTTCGGCAGCCCGGCCGCCGAATTAGGTCTGCAATTCGATCAGGAAATTCTTGCTGTACGCGCACCTACCGATCGCTGGGCCAAGGAGTGGATGTGGCTGCCCGCTCTACTGCTGTTTGGCCTGGTGGTGTGGATGCAACGGCGACGCAAGCGGGACTAACCGTTCCGCGCTACTGACCAACCCCGGCCATGCCACGCATCGCCGGGGTTTTTTACGGGTGCCGGTTGTCGAGGTCCGTGGCAAGCGGGCGCTCAGGGTGTCGGCGCCGTCAGGCTGGTTTCCCGGGCAGCTGATGCTTGGAGACCGCTGTTTTACGTGTGGCCAGCGCTTCGCCTGTGGGACGGGGCTTACCGCTGCCGGGTCCTTCGAGCGCCGCGTAAGCCGCGCTGCAGAACAGTGAGTTCAGACGCTTCATGTCCGCAATCAGCTCCAGGTGTGCTGCGCTTGTCTCGATGCTTTCCACCACTTGCTGATGCAAGCGGTGCACGTGGGCATGGGCCAGTTCGCGCTCGCGCTTGCGAAACTGGCGCTTCTGCTGCAGCAATTGGCGTGCACTGTGAGCGTCACCGGACAGGAATACCGATAACCCCAGGCTGAGGTTGGCGCTGAGTAAGGCATGCAGCTGACTGAGCTCCTCCAATCCGCTGTCAGAGAACGAGCGCCGCTTGGACGTCTTGATATTTTGCACCTTGCCCAGCATGTGTTCGATGATGTCGCCGGCCTGCTCCAGGTTGATCGCCAGTTCGATGATTTCCGCCCAGCGCCGGCTTTCCTGCTCGGCCAGGTCTTCGCGGGGCATTCGCGCCAGATAGAGTTTCACCCCGCTGTAAAGCGCATCGACGTCGTCGTCCAGCCGGCGAATTTCTTCGCCCGGTTCCGGCCGGTCCTCCCGCAACACTTCCAGCAGGCGCGCCAACATGGTTTCAACCAGATCGCCGATGCGTAGGGTTTCGCGCGTGGCATAGGCCAGGGCCAGCGTCGGGGTATCCAGTGCAGTGGGATCGAGATGGCGCGGCTGAGCGATGCCGCCATCCAGCACACGTTCCGGCAGCAGGCGCTCGCATAGCCTGGCCATCAGGCCCACCGTGGGCAGCAACAGCACGCAGCGCGCCGTGTTGTAGGCCAGGTGAAAGGCGATGACTTGAGTTTGCGCGCTGTAGCCGAGGGTCGCCATCCACTCGACCAGCATTGGCAGGAAGGGCAATACCACCAGCCCGGCGAGCTTGTACAGCAGATTGCCCAGCGCCACGCGGCGAGCGGATGCCGGTTGCACGGTGGCGTTGAACCAGGCCAGCACGCCACTGCCGACGTTGGCGCCGATCACCACGCCGAGCGCCACCGGCAGGCTGATCAAGCCGGCGCTGGCGAGGGTCGCGGTGAGCAGCACGGCGGCGAGGCTGGAATAAGAGAGCACCGCGAATAGAGCACCCACGACAACCGCCAATAGAGTGTCGCCGGCCAGCGATGAGAACAGTACGCGCATGCCGCGCGCTTCGGTGATCGGCGCGGCGGCCTGGACGATCAACTGCAGCGCCAGGATGATCAGGCCCAGACCGATCAGTACACGCCCGAGCTGGCCGGCGCGGGTCTGCTTGCGCGACAGGAATAGGCAGACCCCTACGAGGGTGAACAACGGCGACAGCCAGGACAGGTCGAGCGTCAGCACCCGCGCCATCAGCGCCGTGCCGACATCAGCGCCAAGCATGATCGCGAGGGCTGTGGGTAGAGCCATCAGCCCCTGCGCAACGAATGAGATCGCCAGCAATGCCGTCGCGTTGCTGCTCTGTACCAGTGCGGTGACGCCGATGCCGGCGGTGAAGGCCATCGGCGCGTTGGCCATGCTGTGGCCGAGCATGCGCCGCAGATGCGAGCCATAGACCCGCATGATCCCGGTCCGCACGATATGCGTGCCCCAGACCAGCAAGGCGATGGAGGAAAGCAGGTGCAGCAACGTCAGCATGTCGGACCGTTCTCCAGCAACCCGGCGAGCGGCAACGACGAAGGCTGCGCCGAACCGGCACAGGAAAGCTCGCGGGATATCCGGTTGACCCTCGCGCGGTAACGCCGTTCAAGTAATTGTCATAGTGAGAGGCGCGACGCAGGTTGTCGCGAGGCCGGCACACGATGACGCGGTCACTCGCTAGCCGGGCGGGTGGTCTGTAACCTACCCACTTCGCTTTTCAATGGTCTGCCCATGCTCAGTCTCTACCACGCTCCCGACCTGGAAACCCTCGGCGAACTGGCGACCACCTTGCTCGCCCAACCGCTGAGCGATCCGTTCGCCCCGGCACTGGTAGTGGTGCCGAGCCAGGGCATGGGCCGCTGGCTCACTCTGGAGCTGGCGCGCAAGCAGGGCATCGCCATGCAGCTGGAAATACAGCTGCCGGCGAAGTTCGTCTGGGACCTGAGCCGCACGGTGCTGGGCAGCCTGCCGGAGCAATCGGCATTTTCCCCTTCGACGCTGACCTGGCGCCTGTACGGCTGGCTGTGCGAGCCGGCCAATCTCGAACTCGCGCCGCGCCTGGCACAGTATCTCGACGGGGGCGACGAACGACGGCGGCTGTCGCTGGCGGCAAAGATCGCCGACGTCTTCGACCAGTATCTGCTCTACCGCGACGACTGGCTGGCCGCCTGGGAACGTGGCGAAACGCAGGACCTCGGCCCCGACGAAGCCTGGCAGGCACTGCTCTGGTGTGAGCTGACCAAGGACGGCCACCCGCATCGCGCACGGCTGCTCGGCGACTTGCTGCAACGCCTCTACAGCGACGAGCCCTTGCCCGGCCTGCCCGAGCGCCTTCTGGTATTTGGCATCAGCAGCCTGCCGCCGCATCACCTGCGTGTGCTGGACGGTCTGGCCCGGCATATCGACGTGGTGGTCTGTGCGCTCAACCCGAGCCGAGAGTCCTGGGGCGAGATTCGTGATATCCGGGAACTGGCGCGCCAGCCCGAGAGCGGCGCCGATGACTGGTATCTGGACGTGGGGCATCCATTACTGGCGAGTCTGGGTAAACAGGGTCGTGACTTTTTCGATTCGCTGTTTAGCCTGGCGGCCAGCGAGGGCAGCCAGGAGATCGGCCTGTACTCCGAAGACGAAGACTTGCATGACGACAGCCTGCTGCATGCCTTGCAGAACGACATCCTGCGCCTGCGCACCCGGTTGCCCGAGGAGCGCCTGAAGCTCGCCGAGGACGACCGCTCGCTGGAGGTGCACATCGCTCATTCGCCGCTGCGCGAGGTGGAAATTCTCCACGACCAGCTGCTGGCGCGCTTTGCCGCCGACCCGGCGCTGACGCCGGATCAGGTTGTGGTGCTGACTCCGGATATCGAGCGCTACGCGCCCTTTATCGAGGCGGTGTTCGCCCCGCGCGAGGGCAGCCCGCGGATTCCCTACAGCCTCGCCGACCGTAGCCTGCGTGCCGAAGTGCCGCTGATCGAGGCCTTCCTTGAACTCCTGTTGCTGGCGCAGAGCCGTTTCGCGGCCGAGGAAATCCTCGCCTGGCTGGAACAGCCGGCCATCGCCCGCCGCGCCGGCATCGAAAGCGAGGACCTGCCGCTGGTGCGTGACTGGCTGCGCGAAGCCGGGGTGCGCTGGGGCCGCGACGGCAGCCAGCGCGCACGTCTGGGCCTGCCGGATGAGTCCGCCTTCACCTGGCGCCAGGGGCTGGACCGGCTGCTGCTGGGATTCGCCGCGCCGCCTCAGCTGGCCGGCGACAGCGCACCGCTGCTCGGTGAGCATTGGCCGCTGGACGCCCTCGAAGGCGCGCGCGGGCAGTTGCTCGGAAGGCTGGTGGAGTTCGTCGAGCGGCTTGGTGCTCTGGCCGACCAGCTGGCTCGACCGCGTCCGCTGGCAGAGTGGGCGGATGACCTGCAAGCGTTGATCGATACGCTGTTCGACGAGCGCGAGGCCGGTGAGACCCTGTTGCTGCTGTCCCAGGCCTGTGCCGCCTTGCGTGAGCAAGCCTTGGCCGCCGACCTGGCGCGGCCCATCGAGCTGGAACTGGTGCACCAGCAGCTCAGCGCTGCCTTGCAGCAGGGCGGCGGCGCCTCGGGCTTTCTCACCGGTGCGGTGACCTTCTGCACCATGGTGCCGATGCGCAGCCTGCCGTTCCGGCTGGTCTGCCTGCTCGGGCTGGACGATGGCGCCTTCCCACGACGCACGCCGCCGTCGGGCTTCGACCTGATCGGTCGGCACCCGCGCCGTGGCGACCGGGCTCGACGTTTGGACGATCGCTACCTGCTGCTCGAAACCCTGCTTTCGGCGCGTGAGTCGCTGTACCTGTCCTATGTCGGCCGCGACCCACGCGACAACGCCGTGTTGCCGCCCTCGGTGCTACTCAGCGAAGTGCTCGAAGCGGTGGACATGACCGCGGTGTTGGCCGACGGGTCGCGGCCGGCCAGCGAGAAGATTCTCGTCGCCCACCCGTTGCAGCCGTTCTCACCGCGCAATTTCGATCACGCAGCCTGCGCCGGTTATTCGCTGCCTTGGTTCCGTGCCGCCCAGCGTCTGGCAGAACCCCCGCAGTCACAGGCACAGCCGTTCGCCAGCCTTCTGGCCGAGCCGGACGAAGCCTGGCTGACCATCGAGCCGTCGCAGCTGCTGCAATGCTTTCGCCATCCGGCGCGCTTTCTGCTCGAGCAGCGCCTCGGTTTGCGTCTGGCCGATGACCAGGAGGCCCTTGCCAGCGACGAGCCCTTCGATCTGGAAATGCCCGCCTGGAACGGCCTGCGTCGACTCTCGCTGCAAGCGATGGAACATGGCTGGAGTGATGAGGAGGAGCGGCGCATGGCCTGCGCCGCCGGCTGGCTGCCTACCGGCGAACTGGGCCAGGCGCTGTGGGGCAAGCTGCGCGGCCCGGTGCGTGCCTTCGCGCCGCGCCTGTTCGAGCTGCGGCCGGATGCGGTGCCCGAGCCGCTGCCGGTGGACATCACCCTGGCCGGCGTGCGCGTGCACGGCTGGCTCGACGGCGTGACCCCGGCTGGACTGTTCGGCTGGAAGCTCGGCCGGCTTGGCGAGTGGGATCTTCCGCCGTTCTGGCTGCGTCACCTCTTGCTCAACCTGTCCGCGACACCCGGCATCGAACGCCACAGCCTGATGCTCTCACCGGCCAGCGACTGGCAACTGGGCCCGCTGGCCAATGCTGCCGAGCTGCTCGAGCCTTGGCTGGCGGCTTATCGCTGCGCCATCCGCGAACCGCTGCCGCTGCTGCCGCGCAGCAGCCATGCCTTCGCCAAGGGCTACCGCAAGCCGGCCCGTGGGAGTGAGCCGCTCGACTGTGCACGCAAACGTGCCCGCGAAGCCTGGCTCGGTGCCGAATTCAGTCCCATCGCTGCCGAGTCGGAAGACCCCTGGAACGCACTGGCCTTTCGCGACCGCGATCCACTGGATGCGCGTTTCGAAGCCCTGGCCGAACAGCTCATTGGCCCGGCGCTGGATGCCCTGGCCGACGAGGAGGAAGACCAATGAAGCTCGACCTGCTTGATTCGCCCTTCGATGGCCGCTCGCTGATCGAGGCCAGTGCCGGCACTGGTAAGACCTGGACGCTCACCGCGCTCTACGCCCGCTTATTGTTGGAGCGGCAATTGTCGGTCGGCCAGATCCTTGTCGTGACCTACACCACCGCGGCGACCGCCGAGCTGCGCGAGCGCATCCGCGCGCGTCTGGCCGACCTGCTGGCCGTATATGACGGCACGCCGAGCGACGACGACTTTCTCAATCGCCTGCATGCACGTTACCCGGACGAAGCCTCGCGTCGCCGCCTGCTGCTGGCCGTGCACGGCTTCGACGAAGCAGCGATCTTCACCATCCACGGCTTCTGCCAGCGCGCCCTGCAGGACGCTGCCTTCGAGGCCGGCGGTGACTTCGACAGCGAGCTGACCGCCGATGACCGCGAGATCATCGACGCGCTGCTCGCTGACGCCTGGCGCAGCGAACTGGCCGATGCCGATCCAGCCTGGGCGCGCTTCCTCGCCAAGAGCCGGATCACGCCGGTCTGGTTAAGACAGCGGTTACGCAGCCATCTGGGCAAGCCTTATCTGCGGGTTGAGCCACAAGATATGCCGGTTGCAGCCGACCTGCGGCCGGTCGAAGCGGCCTGGCAGCGGGCCGCAGCGCTGTGGCACGAGGCGGGCACCGCCTGGGTCGCCGAGCTCCAGGCGCATGGCGGGCTCAGCCAAAGCACTCACAAAAGCATCAAGTTCACACCGTGGCAGACTGAACTGGACGCCTATTTCGCAGACCCGGCGGTTATGTTCGATCTGCCCGACGGTGCCGCGAAGTTCGGTGTGCGCGCTTTGAGCAAGGCCTGCAAGAAGGGCTTCGACGCGCCGGTGTGCGAGCTGGCCCATGCGCTGGACGAGCTGGCCGATCAGGTCGCTGAAGCGCTGCCGGCGGGCAAGCAACGGCTGATCGCCCTGCAGGTCGCTCTGTTGGCGCGACTGAACCGCGAGCTGCCGGAACGCAAGGCGGCACAGCGGTTGCTGGCCTTCGATGACCTGCTTAATCGTCTGGATCTGGCACTGCAAGGGCCGGTCGGGGATGACCTGGCCGCCTCGCTGCGGACCACCTATCCGTTGGCGCTGATCGACGAGTTTCAGGACACCGACCCGATCCAATACGCCATCTTCAACCGCATCTATGCCAAAGGCAGCGCTGCATCATTGTGCTTCGTCGGCGATCCCAAACAGGCGATCTACGCCTTTCGCGGCGCGGACCTGGCGACTTACATCACGGCACGCAATCAGGCCGACCGCCCCTACAACCTGCCAACCAACTACCGCTCGACCCCGGAGCTGATCGCCGCTCTGAACCAGCTGTTCAACCATCCGCAGCCGTTCGCCCAAGACGATCTGCAGTACCCATCGGTGGGCGCGGCACAGAAACCGCGCGCCAGCCTGCGCCTGGTGGAAGAGGGCGAAGCCGCGCCGTTGTCGCTGGTTTGGCTGGGCGATGATCCGCTGGGCAAAGGCGAGGCCTCGCAGTTGGCCGCGAGCGACACTGCCCGACGTATCGCCCTGCAATTGGCGGCCGCAGCAGAAGGCCGCGCCGGTTTTGACAAGGATGGCGCGTTCACCCCACTCAAGGGTGGCGACATTGCCGTGCTGGTGGCCAATCACCGTCAGGCAGGGTTGATTGCTGACGAACTGTCCGCGCGTGGCGTGCCCAGTGTGCGCCGGGGGCGCGACAGCGTCTGGCGCAGCGAAGAGGCCGCTGAACTCGCCGCGGTCTTGGCCGCATACGCCGAACCTGGCCGCGAGGGCGTGCTGCGCTATGCGCTGGCCACGCGTCTACTGGGCCGCAGCGCTGCCGATCTTGCACGCTGCCAAGATGATCAGCAGCAGTGGGACGCCGAGCGAGAAGCCGCCGAGCGCTACCACCAGCTTTGGCAGCAGCAAGGCTTCATGCGCGTCTTTCGCGCGTGGCTCGATGAGCAGGCAGTGGCTGAACGGCTGCTGGCGCGCGTCGATGGCGAGCGCCGGCTGACCAATCTCTTGCACCTGGGCGAATTGCTGCAAGCCGAAAGCCTGCTGCGGCCGGGACTCGAACCGCTGCTCGCCTGGTTCAATGCCCAGCGCAGCAGCGAAGGGGCCGTCGAGGAAGCCCTGTTGCGCCTTGAAAGCGATGCCGAGCGGGTGCAGATCGTCACTATCCACACCAGCAAGGGCCTGGAATACCTGTTGGTGTTCTGCCCGTTCCTCTGGGACGGCAAGCTACTTGGCAAGAACCGCGACAGCGCCCGTTGCCACGATGCTGACGGTCAGCCGTTGCTGGACCTGGGTAGCGATGCGCTGGACGACCATCTCGAACGCGCTCGCGAGGAAGTGTTCGCCGAACAGCTGCGCCTGACCTACGTCGCGCTGACCCGGGCCCGCGACCGGCTCTGGTTGCATTGGGGGCCGGTGTGCCTGTGCAAGCCGAAGAAGGATGGCAGCCTGGCCGAAGAGGGTCTGCACAGCAGCGCCCTGGCCTGGCTGCTGCACGGGCGCGAGCTTCAGGGTGCCGAGCCGCTGACCGAGCTGGGCAACCATCTGGCCGACTTCAACGGTGGCAGCCTGCGCCTGGCCATCGAACGCCTGGTCGGGCAAAGCGATGGCCGCATGGCCTGCCTGCCATTCGAGCAGCGCGAAGCCAGTGCACAAGGGCCGGGGCGCGCCGCACCGCCCGCGCACTTGTCGCACCTCAACCGCAGCCTGCACAGTGCCTGGCGTATCGGCAGCTTCACCGGTTTGGCGTCGGGCATGCACATGGAGGCGCCCGATCGTGACGCACTGGCGATCCCCAGCGCTGGCGAACCGGGCAGTGGCTTCTACGCCTTTCCGCGCGGCGCGCGGGCCGGTACCTGCCTGCACGCCATTCTCGAAGATTGGGCACGCGGCAAAGGTGAACTGCCCGAGCTGGTCGAGCCGGCGTTGCAAGCCTATGGGTTGCCGCTGGAATGGAAAGACATCGCCACCGCGCATCTCCAGCAAGTACTGGAGACCGACTTGGACGGCGAAGGTCTTACGCTTGCCACGTTGCAGTCGGCCAGGCGTCTGCCTGAATTGGGCTTTACCTTTCCGGTACGGGATCTGGACGTGGCGCGCCTGCGCACGCTGCTCACCGACCCGGCCAACGGCCTGGCTGCGCCCCTGCGCGAAGCGGCGGCGCGATTGGAATTCGACAACCTCAAGGGCTTTCTCAAGGGATTCATCGACCTCACCTTCGAGCACGAGGGGCGGTGGTACATCGCCGACTACAAGTCCAATTGGCTGGGGCCGGATGCAACCTATTACGGTGGCGAGCGGCTGCTACAGGCGCTGGCTGGCGAGCATTACTACCTGCAATACCTGATCTATCTGGTGGCGCTGCGTCGCTTCCTGCGCCAGCGCCTGGCCGAATTCCGCGACGAGCAGCTGGGTGGTGCGTTCTATCTGTTCCTGCGCGGCATGCCCGAGGCAGGCGTGTATTTCGCCCGCCCGGACGATGCGCTACTCGATGCGCTGGACCGGTTGTTCGAGGAGGGTAGATGATGCGAGAAGCATGTTCTGTGAAGCGAGGCGAGAGGTCTGCTTCAGCGCAACGCCTATGTGGGGCTGCACGTTTTGGTGGGCTAAAGCCCACCCTACGGGTGGCAAATATGGGGCCGGGGCGCTCCACTATTTCTGTAGGGTGGGCTTCAGCCCACCGCTTGAACGGCGCGACGCCTACCCCGTGGAGGGACGCGCAATGACGCTTTGCTCGGACCTGCCACTCGGCCCGTTGGGGCGTGCCTTCATAGACAGTTTGCGGCGCCTCGATCCAATGGCTGCAGAGCCGGTGCTGCTCGCCGCCGCGCTCTGCTGTGAAGCGTTGGCTGAAGGCGACGTCTGCCTGCCGCTGCAGCGCATTGCCGGCAAGCGTCCCTGGCCCGAAGTCGATTTCAGTTTGCCGCCACTCGCAGCCTGGCGCGCGCAACTAGCGGCATCGCCTTTGATCGGCTCGCCCGGCGATTACGCGCCGCTAATCCTTGCTGATAATCGGCTTTACCTGGCCCGTTACCAGGCATATGAACAGCAACTGGCGGAACAGCTGCTAGCCCGTGCGGCGGATACAGCGGAAGTGGACGAAAGACAGCTCAGCGACAGCCTGGCGCGGCTGTTTGCCTTCAATCAGCAAAGCCCCGACTGGCAGCGCCTCGCTGCAGCTCAGGCGGTACGCCGGCGACTGGCCGTGATCTCCGGTGGCCCCGGCACCGGCAAGACCACCACCGTGGTGCGGTTACTGGCGGCGCTGCTGGAGCAGCCCGGCGGCGAGCGATTGGCAATTGGCCTCGCGGCACCGACTGGCAAGGCGGCGGCGCGTATGGCCGAAGCGATCCGCAACGCCAAGGCGGATTTGCCCGTAAGCGATGCCGTCAAAGATGCCCTGCCGGACGAGGCGCGTACCCTGCACCGCCTGCTCGGCAGTCGAGGCGATAGCCCGAAGGTGCGCCACGATGCTTCGAATCCGCTGGCATTGGACGTGCTGGTCGTGGACGAAGCGTCCATGGTCGATCTGGCGCTGATGGCGAAGTTGGTCGTCGCGCTGCCACCCAAAGCACGCTTGATCCTGCTGGGCGACAAAGACCAATTGGCCGCGGTGGAAGCCGGTGCGGTGTTCGCCGAGCTCTGTGAAGGCCGCGGCTTCGATGCTCAGGCAGCAGCCGATCTGGAGCGCATCACCGGCCAGCCCGTGCCTGCCGAAACGCCGAGCTCGCGGCTGGGGGATGCAGTGGTGTTACTGACCCATAGCCATCGTTTCGCGGGTGACAGCGGCATCGGTGAACTGGCGCGGCGAATCAACGGCGGCGATGCCAAAGGCACCGTTGCGTTGCTGCAGGAAGGCCGCCTGGATCTGGCCTGGAACGCCGCACCCAGCCCCGGCACGCTGATCGAGCGCCTCGAACAGGGCTACGCGCCTTACGTCCAGGCTGCACGACAAGCCGATCCGGCTGCAGCATTCGAGGCCTTCAATGGGTTCCGCGCACTGACCGCCCAGCGCGAAGGTACTTTTGGTGTCACGGGCATCAACGAGGCGCTGGAGATGCGCTTCAAGCGGCGACTCGGCGTGCCGGCTCGTGAGCGCTGGTATCCCGGTCGAGCAGTAATGGTTCGGCAGAACGACTACGCGCTGGGCCTGTTCAATGGAGATATCGGGTTGTGCCTGAAAACCGAGCATGGCTTGCGGGTGTTCTTCGAGGGTGACGAGGGCTATCGCGGCTTCGCCCCGGCGCGATTGCCTAGCCATGACAGCGCCTTCGCCATGACCGTACACAAGAGTCAGGGCTCGGAATTCGCCGAGGTGCTGCTGGCGCTGCCCGAACAACCCAGCCCGCTGCTGACGCGCTCGCTTTTCTACACTGGCATCACGCGCGCCAAGCGCAAGGTGGAGATATGGGCGCCGCCGGCGCGCGTCGCCGAGGCAGTTGGCACTCGCGCAGAGCGGGCGGCGGGACTGGCGGATTGTCTCGCTCTCGACGGAGCGCAGCAGCCCGCTGTTGAGCTGGTGATCGCACAATACTCCAGCGAGCCACCACACGACCAACTGAGTCTGTTCTGAACATGGGGGCGATAGTGATCAAGGTTGGCAACCGCCGCACCCGTTTCGTTAAGCGGCTGTGCGTAAGCGCTGTTGAACTTTGTTCCGGTAGGCCCTTGCGAAACTCGACAATCGTAACTGCCATTGAGCAAGCCACAAGGATCGTTGCTACAAGCATCCCTGTGGCGATTTTGGCTGATAACGACAGCGAGCAACGAGATTAGCTCGCTGCTCTCGCGTCCGCGTATCGTTAGTGAAGCTCAACATTCAGGCTCGGTGATCCAAACGCGGCGAGTTCGGCATTCGAGCCTTGGAAGTAGCCTCGCCAGAATTGCTCCAGCAGTTCCATAGTCTTGCCCGAGCGGTAAGCCTGCTTGACGTCGTGAGTGACCAGGCCGGCACCTGCAACATACACCCGCGCACCCTGCAGGTCGGCAAATAGCTGCTTTTCGCTCACTCGCTTGAGCTCGGCTGAAGGTTGCAGATCGCGAATGCGGTTGTTGGCATAGAAGCTTCCGAATTCGCTGTTTTCCAGCATGTCGGAAATCAACAGGACCACTCGATCATCCGCGGGCTGTTGCGCCAGATCGCTGCCGATCTCGCGTAGCGAGTGAAAAATCTCGCTGCGCGGGATGTCTTCAGAGGCTTCGCGCAGCACGGTGACGAATTCACGACCGAATTTCTTGCGAAAGAATGCCTGCTGTTCACTCAGGCACTTGTCAAACGAGCGCAGCGATTGCATTCCGATTGAGTCCCGACTCTTGCCGGGTACCGGCTGATTCAGCTCGCCGGCAAAGCGCAATTGCATGAACTGATCAGGCAGGAACGCTGAAAAGCTGTAGAGCTGAACCCGGTCACCAGCGTTGACGAAGCGGGTGATCTGGCCCCAAGCGGCTTTCTGAATGCTCTCTGGCATCGGTACTGTCTGGTCGACGATCACGGTCAGCTCACGGCCAGAACCGGGCTGGCGGTACTGGTTAATCTTGGCGTAGTCGTAGCAGTCCGGAATGTCGTTGCGTTGCGCCGCTTGTGCCAATACAGGCAGGCAAAGCAGCGCGGCACATAGCATTTTTAGTTTCATTCAGATGCCTTCGAAATCTTTCAGCAATTGCTGATCGGCACGCAGCGCCAGCACGGCTTCAAACGGGTAACCCTTTGCCCGGCAGATGGTCGCCAGTTGCTCATCGCTATAGCCCGTCAGATCCTTGCTGCGCAGCGCGCTCAGGTCGACGGCAGGGGCGGTGTCCACTGAATGGCCGCTGACGATACTGACCACGGCGCTTTCGGCAATCTGCCCCGGCGGGTTGGCGACCACAATGGGTTCGGTGATCGGTGCGGGGACAACGACCGCAGTCGGCTCAGCCGCTGCCAGTCGCGGTGCGGCGGGACGAGAAGCGGTGGCCTGAGACACCGGTTGCGGCTGCGTGCGGTGAGTGCCGGCTTCTTCCTGCTTGCGCAGGACGAAAGCGTTAAAGTCGCGCCCTTGTGCGCCATGCAGGGCCGCCTGCACATTGCTGTCAGTGGTGACGCGCTTGGCCAGCTTCATCTGCAGCATGCGCAGTTTGTGGTCGGCATGGGCGGCTATTTTTATGCGCTGGGTTTCCATCCAGCGCTCCAGTTCGATTGCGCTGTTGAACCGGTGCGTGTATTCCCAGGCCTTTTTCGACTCGATGCCGGCGAAGCCGAAAATCGAGGCAAGCCAGACGCTTACGGCCTGAATCGCAACGTAGATCACCGACAGCACGACGAAGGTGATCAGCGAAGCGCTGCGGATCGCGTCCATCTTGTCGGTAAGCATGCTGTCGGTCGCTGCGTCATTGATGGCAGCCGATTCGTCAGGCAGCTCGAATGGACTGGCGCCGCTTTCGTAGCTCTGTTCGGCAAATGCGCTGGGATTGCCGACCATATCGGTTTCCATGCTCTTGAGCTGATAAGCGCGTATGCCAAAGGCGGCGCAGGCCATGATGATGACTACCAGAGCGCAGCCGATGATCCAACTATGGCGCGGCGTGACGCTCTGATTGGTCACCAGACGGGCGAGGATGCGGTTGTAGTCCTTGCCGCCTTCGTCCTTCTCTGTCTCCTTGATGCGAACGCCCGGCTGGATTTGCTTGAGCGGGGTGACCTTGTTCGGGTCACGATCGCCTTCCCACCAATGGCGGGCCTTGTTGACCAGCGAATTGTGGTGGATGGCCCGGCCAGCGGCCTCGGCGAAACCGGCGGAAATGATCGAGAGCAGGAAAGCCGCCATCCAGCCGAGATAGGTCTGGTCATTGGATGACAGGTTCTGGTTGATGAAGGGAACCAGCACGTAGGCGAAACCAACGGCCTCGAACAGAATCAGCAGGAATATCAGGGTCATCACCCAGACCGGCCGCTCACGGCGACCCGCTTCGCCGATGGTATCCAGATAGGATTCGCACTTGTTGTAGTAGTCCGCGCTCTTCTCGCCAACGTCCTGGTAGTAGTCGTAGTAGTTGTTACACAGTGAGGTCTCGCTGAGCAGCCACTGCTTGTGATCGGTGCTGGTGCTTTCCCGGGCCAGGCGCGCGACTGTGCCGACCAAGGGTACGCCATGCCACGTCCGCATCAGGAAGTAGCCGACCTTGTCCCAATAAAACTTGATCAGAACGGCTGCCAATAGCGTCGATATCACCGCACCGGTGATCAGCTTGTTTGCCCAGGCCAGGGCCATGAGCGCATTGAAACTGAAGTCTTCCATCATGAATTCCCTTTATGTACGGATCGGCACGAACCGGGCGGTATAGCTTTCGCCATTGCTAACAGGATAAAAAAGCGCGCCCTCGGTAGCTTTGGCGCTGCCCTTGCTGAACACCACGTCCATGCATGACAGCGGCGCCTCGGGATTCTTCAGGAAGACGCGATACAGCACGCGGTCTTCACCTTCGTACGTGTTGGCTACCGCATTGGCCTTTTGCAGCGGTTGACGGTTGCCCTTGTCGTAGTTCGGTACGATTTGCACGAACGGCTGTCGATCAACACTGGCACCGTCGCGAAGGATCGACACGGGCGAAAGGGTCACCAGATGGCCGTTTACCCGTTGCGCCCAGACACGGTTGTTGTAGCCAGGCAGATAATCGGTGGTGTCACGCGTTTCGAGAGCCTTGCCGCTAGCCAGGTTGAGCACTTCTCCGGATTCCCGCGGACGGTCGCTTTCGCAGCTGCGCATAGGGATTTCCGAGGCATAGGCGCTGGAGATGATCGCCAGGCCACTTGCCTTCTTCGGCGTGATGGCTTGGCCCAGTGTCCAGCTGCTGTTGGCGACTGGCTGACCACCGAAGTCGAGCACCTCACCGGTGTGGCGGCGAGCAGGCTTGGCGCTGGTCGACGCCGTGCTGGCAGCGGCGCCGGTGCTGTTGCTGCGAGCCTTTTCGGTCTTCGCCTTTGGCTCGGCGCTGACGGTGCGTGGCGGCGCCTGGATCGCGGTGCCATGGGCAAGGTATTTGGGATTGTTGCGCTCGGCGTTGATGCGCTGGACCAGCACGTTGCGGTCGGACACTTCGACGATCTCTACTCGCCGGTTTTTGCCGCGTTGCGAGGCATCGGCATTATCAGCGATCGGGCGGGACGCACCTGCGCCCTGGAAATACATGCGGTCCCGCGCGATGCCCTGCTCTGCGAGGATATTAGCCACCGCGCGGGCACGCTGTTGAGACAGGCGCTGATTGAGCGACGCACTACCCGTTGCGTCGGTATGACCGACGACGAGGATAGCGGTTTCGGTTTTCTCGTCCTTGCTGGGTGCAAAGGCGGCGGCGAGCTTGCGTACTTGGCGTTCACCTTCGACGCTGAGTCTGGCGCTTCCGACCGGGAACATTCCCTCATCCTGCACGTGAGCGACGATACCGGCTTGTTCCGGCGCGGGATGAGCGGTTGCCACGTCCTGCGTCTGCAGCGTTTCCAGCTGAATCTTGAGGTTTTCTTCCTTGGCTAGCTGTTCCAGCCGCTGCAAGCGGCTCTGCCACTTATGTCCGGCAGTACAGCCGATGGCGGCACCGGCACCGCCGCCAATCAGGGCTTTCTCGGCATCGCCGGTCAACGCGTACGCCAGCCCGGCTCCCAGTACCGCGCCACCCACGCAGCCGATGGCTGTTCCGTAATTCTTGCCTGCATTGTCGAGTGAGGCGCAACCGCTAAGGGCGATGGTGCCAATGATGAGACCGAGTGTTTTAGGAGGGGATAGGTTCACCGAAGCTCCTGCTGGTGGTGGCGTTTTCCGGCTCGACAAGCAGGGCGTATAGCGCATGAGCGTCGTCCCGGATACTCACATACTAAAAAAGGGCGTGAATTGGATCACACCAGGTAGGTTGTATCAATATCGAAAAACGCTGCGCTAATCTTGTCAGTTGTTCAGCAAGATATCGCTTCTGAAAGCTTCTCTTTCCATCGAGGCTGGCCATGTACAAGGGAGCCGGAGTGCGGAGAGGGCAATTGCTAAGTGGTGTGTGCGCTTAACGGTTCTTACCATATTGCCGCGGTAGTTCAGCCGCTCAACAACGTCAGCACCAGCGGCAAGCTGGCCGCAGCGAGCAGCGTCTGCAGAGTGATGATGCCGGCCATCAGGTGACTGTCGCCGCCGAGTTGGCGTGTCAGGACGTAAGCGGTGGGTGCAGTGGGGAGGGCGAAGAACAGCACCAGAATAGTCGTCTCCATGTCCGGTAATCCGAGCACCAACGCCACGCCATAAGCCAGCAGCGGGACGGCCAGCAGGCGTGTCGCGCTGTTCCAGCCCAGCGCCGGGATCTCCCCGCTCAGCTCCTGCGGCTTGAGTGCCGCGCCGACGCAGAGTAGCCCTAGCGGTAAGCTGGCAGCGGCCAGCAGGCTCAATAGTCGATCGGTCCCGCCGGGCAAGCCCAGCCCTGCGAGGTTCACCAGCGCACCGGCCAGACAGGCGAGAATCAGCGGGTTCTTGATGATCGGCAGCAACAGCGAGCGCACATTGACGCCACGCTCGGCGGTCAGCGCCCAGACCGACATGACGTTCACCGTCGGCACCATCAGCGCCAGCATCAGCGCCGCCAGCGCCAGGCCTTCCTTGCCGAACAGGCTGCCCACCGCCGCCAGACCCAGATAGGTATTGAAGCGTAGTGCGCCCTGGGCAACCGCGCCGAAGCGAGCGGCCGGCCAGCCGCGCGTCCGCTTGACCAGCAACAGTCCGACCCATATCAGCCCCAGTCCGAGCATGACCGCGCCGGCCAGGCGCGGCAGTGCAGGATTGTTCAGCGGCGCAGTGGCCAGGCTGCTGAACAGCAGCGCCGGGAACAGGACGAAATAGTTGATTCGTTCGGCGCCAGGCCAAAAGGCCTCGTTGGGGAACTCTTTCAGCCGTAGAAAATAGCCGGCAACGATCAACGCAAATAAAGGCCAGAGGGCAAGCAGAAGGGCTGTCACGCGATACATCCAGTGGTGCATGTAGAAAAGCGATAGTGGGGCGTCGCGCTTGCATCCGCAAGCCAGACGTATGGCGATGCGCCTAGGATGGCGCTCATCGGAAAAACGAGCACAATGATGCCTAATTGATATCATGTATGCGCGCCTAAGCACGAGCTTCACCAATGCCAACCATAGATAACAAATCCGCCGAGGATTATCGGGACACGCCTTACGGGCGGCAGATGCTCGATGGTTTTCGACGCCTGCTGTTCGTGCCGGAACTGGAGCGCGAATTTCGCCGTTATCTTGGCCGCCAAGCACGGTTGGCGCAGCAGCTCGGCGCCTGTCTGCTGATCCTGGTGGTAAGCGGTTACCTCTATTTCGAGCACCGGTTGTTCGGTCATCACGATCCCGACTGGTTGCGCGAGTTGACCGTGCTGCGCCTGCTGCAGATCGTCCCCGGGCTGGCGATCCTAGTGCTGACGCTGTTCCTACGACGGGCGCGAATCATCGCGAACCGCATGTTTCCGATGTTCCTCGTGCTAATCGGCGTGATCGCGGCGCGGATCGACATGCAATACGAGATCACCCAGCCGGACCTCGCCCTTCGCTATGGTGCGGGTCTGCTGATCGTCTGCTCGTTCTTTTTTCTCGGCGTAACCTTCTGGCGTGCCCTGGCCAGTGCGATGGCGATCATCCTGTTCGATGTATTGATCGCTGTGGTGGTGCTTTCACCCAGCGAGTTGCTGGTGCACTGGATTTCGGTCAGCTATTACCTGCTGTTGTTGGTACTCGGGGCGATCAGCCGCTACGTGCATGAATACTCGCAGCGCGAACAGTTCCTGACGCGCAAGTTGCTCGGCTGGGTTGTCCAGCACGATGCGATGACAGGGCTGGCCAACCGCCGCAGTTTCGACACCGCCTTGCCGCAGACACTGTTGCAGGCACGGCGCGAACGCAAGCCGTTGGCCTTGCTGCTGCTTGATCTGGACAACTTCAAGAACTACAACGACAGCCTCGGTCATCCGGCAGGTGACGCCTTGATTCGGGAATTTGGCGCGCTGCTCGCGGGTTTTTCGCGGCGGCCCCTGGATCTGGCGGCGCGGGTAGGTGGCGAGGAGTTCGCGCTGCTACTGCTTGATTGTGATGCGCAATCGGCACAGGCGATTGCCGGGCAGATTCTGCAGAAGTTGAAGGAGCGTGCGTTGCCGCATCCGGCCTCGGTGCATGGTGCTCACGTCACGTCGAGCATCGGGGTGGCGGTGCTGCAGCCGGAGCAGACCCCCGAACAGCTGTATCACGCCGCCGACAAGGCCTTGTACGAAGCCAAGCTGGCTGGCAAGAACCGCTACGCAATGAGCGCCGGTCAATCAACCGAGGCCCGAAGCTGCTCAGCGGCGTGGTGATACCGGGCGAGTGCGGCCGCTGCCGTCGATGGCCACGAAGACGAACACCGCGTCGGTGACCTTGCGCCACTCGCTGGAGACAGGGTCGTCACTCCAGACTTCCACGAGCATGCGAATCGAGCTGCGCCCCACATCCAGCGTCTGGGTATAAAAGGACAGCTGTGCGCCCACCGCCACCGGCACCATGAAAGCCATGCGATCGATGGACACCGTGGCGACGCGGCCGGCTGCCACGCGGCTGGCCATGGCGGTCCCGGCCAGATCCATCTGCGATACCAGCCAGCCACCATAGATATCGCCGAACCCGTTGGTCTCGCGTGGCAGCGCAGTGAGTTGCAGGGCCAGATCGCCCTGTGGAATCGGATCTTCCTGTTCGTATTCTTTCATCGGTCGACTCGCGGCGCGGTTGTTGTTCTGGCGCGAAGAACCCGCGGTAGTGCGGGCGGGGCGAGTATAGCGGCTGAATGTTTCAGCAGCGACCGTACAGTCGCCCCTCCATTACCGTAACCAGATTGTCACATTCCGTTCATAGAGTGTTCACGCGGCCTGCAGACAATGGCCCCCGTTCCAACACACTCGAGCACACCCCTGCTAGGAGCAAGGTATGAAACTGAATCGTTTGATGGCGGCCCTGACTTTCGTAGCCGCTGGCGTAGGCGCTGCCAACGCAGTTGCAGCCGTTGACCCGGCGCTGCCGACCTATGAGAAAACCTCCGGCGTTTCCGGCAACCTGTCCAGCGTCGGCTCCGACTCGCTGGCCAACTTGATGACCCTGTGGGCCGAAGACTTCAAGCGCAGCTACCCGAACGTCAACATCCAGATTCAGGCTGCCGGTTCCTCCACCGCGCCGCCGGCGCTGACCGAAGGCACCGCCAACATGGGCCCGATGAGCCGCCCGATGAAGGACAACGAAATCCAGGCCTTCGAAGAGAAGTACGGCTACAAGCCGACCGAAGTGCCGGTCGCCATCGACGCCCTGGCTGTGTTCGTACACAAGGACAACCCGATCGAGAGCCTGGACATCGAGCAAGTCGATGCCATTTTCTCCAGCACCCGTCTGTGCGGTGGCGAGCAGGACATCAAGACCTGGGGCGAGCTGGGTCTGACCGGCGAATGGGCAAGCAAGCCGATCCAGCTGTTCGGTCGCAACTCGGTATCCGGCACCTACGGTTACTTTAAGGAAGAAGCCCTGTGCAAAGGCGACTTCAAGTCCAACGTCAATGAGCAGCCGGGTTCCGCTTCGGTGGTGCAGTCGATCTCCAGCACCCTGAATGCCATCGGTTACTCGGGCATCGGCTACAAGACATCCAGCGTCCGCGCCGTGCCCCTGTCCAAGGGTGGCGAAGCCTTTGAGGCCAGTGAAGAGAACGCCCTGGCTGGCAAGTTCCCGCTGGCACGCTTCTTCTACGTCTACGTAAACAAGGCACCGAACAAGCCGCTGAGCCCGATCGATGCCGAGTTCCTCAAGCTGGTACTGTCGAAGCAGGGTCAGGAAGTCGTGGTCAAGGACGGCTACATCCCGCTGCCGAAGACAGTCGTCGAAAAGACCCTGAAGGACCTGGGTCTGTAAGACGCACGCCAGACTCGCGGCAACTGCTGCGGGACTGAATACGACGCCCGCCACGCATGTTTGCGCTGGCGGGCGTCGTTGCGTCACCTCGCTGTAATCTTTCTGTCACACAGCTTGATTAGATTTAGGCGCCCAGCGGCCCTCGGTATCCAGTGGAAACGACGTGTGCCGGATGGCGCAGCAGTTTTGACGGCCTGAGCGGCCAGGACCTTCGCATGAACGATATAGAGACCATGAGCGCGAATTCCGATGTGCAACGGCTGGACTTCAATACACCAGCTCTGCAACGCAAGCGCCGCATCCGCGCGCTAAACGACAACCTGGCGCGTTGGTACGTCTCCATTGGTGGCCTCGCCGTGCTTGGCGCCATCTGCTTGATTTTCTTCTACCTCGCACAGGTCGTCCTGCCGATGTTTCAGGGCGCCGAGCTGGAGGCGCGCGATGCGCAACAGCCGACTTGGCTGGCAGACGCTGGCGAGCCGCTGTTGCTGGCCATGGAAGAGCAGAATCAGGTCGCCATGCGCCTCGGCAACGATGGCCTGGTTCGCTTCTTCAGCCTGCGGACCGGCGAATCCTTGCGCACCATCGACCTGCCGCTACCGGCTGGCAGCCGCATCGTCTCGGTTGGCCAGGACACGCCCGGCAATCGACGTATCGTGCTGGGCCTGGAGAATGGCCAGGTGCTCGTCGTCGAACACAACTACAAGGTCACCTACCCGAACGGCAACAAGACCATCACTCCACAGCTGGATTACCCGTTCGGCCAGGAACCGCTGCAGCTCGACCCAGAAGGCCGGCCCATCGCCCACGCCGCGGTCAGCGTAAACGGCAAGACCTTGATGGTAGCCGGCGCCGCCAATGGCGCGCTCCAGGCACTGCGGATTGCCACCACCGAGAATCTGCTGACAGGGGAAACCACCCAGGAACAGGAGCGCCTGGATCTTCCGCAACTCTCCGAGCCGATCAAGGCGCTGCGCATCGATCCGCGCCATATGTGGCTGTTCGCGGTGAGTGGTCGGGCCAGCGTCGATGTCTTCGATCTGCGTCGCAAGCAACTCAACGGGCGCTACAAGTTGCTCGGGGGCAAAGGTGAGATCACCAGCGTCGCCGCGCTGCTTGGTGGCATCTCGCTGATGGTTGGCGATTCGGCAGGCGGGATCGGCCAATGGTTCATGGTGCGCGGCAACGATGGCCAGGCCGAGCTTCAGAACGTGCGTAACTTCCAGCTGGCTGATCAGCCGATCACTCAGATCCTTCCCGAAGAGCGCCGCAAGGGCTTCCTCGCCCTCGACAGCGCCGGCACCCTGGGGATTTTCCACAGCACCGCGCATCGCACGCTGCTGACCGAACCGGTCGCCGAGGGTGCGGCTGTCGCCGCCCTGTCGCCCCGGGCCACCCGCCTGCTGGTGGAATCGGGCGACCAGCTGCAGCGCTTCGTGATCGATAACCCGCACCCGGAAATTTCCTGGAGCGCGCTGTGGGGCAAGGTCTGGTACGAAAGCTATCCGGAGCCGGATTACGTCTGGCAGTCCACCTCCGCGACCGGTGACTTTGAGCCCAAGCTGAGCCTTTCGCCGCTGGCCTTCGGTACCCTCAAAGCGGCGTTCTACGCCATGTTGCTGGCGGCACCGCTGGCGATCTGCGCGGCCTTCTACACCGCTTACTTCATGGCCCCGGCCCTACGCCGCAAGGTCAAGCCGGTGATCGAGCTGATGGAAGCGTTGCCAACGGTCATTCTTGGCTTTTTTGCCGGCCTGTTCCTCGCGCCCTATCTGGAAAACCACCTGCCGGGGATATTCAGCCTGCTATTGCTGATGCCGGTGGGCATTCTGCTGGCCGCCTGGCTCTGGAGCCGGCTGCCGGAAAACGTACGCCTGAACGTGCCGGAGGGCTGGGAAGCGGTGCTGCTGATCCCGGTGATCCTGGCGGTGGGCTGGGGCTCGCTGGCCGTCAGCGGCTATCTGGAGAACTGGTTCTTCGGTGGCGACATGCGCCTGTGGCTGACCAACGAAATGGACATTCCCTTCGATCAGCGCAACGCGTTGGTGATCGGCCTGGCGATGGGTTTCGCGGTGATCCCGACGATCTACTCGATCGCCGAAGACGCCGTGTTCAGCGTGCCGAAGAGTCTCACCCTGGGCTCGCTGGCGCTCGGTGCGACACCCTGGCAGACGCTGACCCGCGTGGTGTTGCTGACCGCCAGCCCGGGCATTTTCTCGGCGCTGATGATCGGCATGGGTCGCGCCGTGGGCGAAACCATGATCGTGCTGATGGCCACCGGCAATACGCCGATCATGGAGGCCAACATCTTCGAAGGCATGCGCACCCTGGCGGCCAACGTCGCGGTGGAAATGCCTGAATCGGAAGTGGGCAGCACCCATTACCGCGTGCTGTTCCTCGCGGCGATGGTGCTGCTGATGTTCACCTTCGTGATGAACACCTTGGCCGAGCTGATTCGCCAGCGCCTGCGTCGCAAGTACGCCAGCCTGTAATGAGAGCCGCGCCTGCGGGCGCAACATGCAGCCAATTGCGGCTGCGTCGGGATTAAGACAAAGGTAACGATCCGTGAAAAAGGATTCGCTGAAAACCTGGATCAAGAGCGGCACCCCCTGGGTCTGGATGAACGCCGGTGCGGTGTCCATCGCCGTGATCATGACCCTCGGCCTGCTGGCAGTAATCGCCGTGCGCGGGCTGGAACACTTCTGGCCGGCCGACGTCATGGTCGCCGATTACCAGGTGCCCGGTGCCGAGCCACGCGTGCTGGCCGGCGAGCGGGTACAGGCCGAAGAGGTACCACGTGCCCGTCTGGCCGCCAGTGGTTTGCCGGTGGACGTCGAGGGCGGCGAGTTCATGACTCGTGAGCTGCTCAAGGTCGGCAATCGTGAGGTCTATGGCGCGGACTTCTCCTGGGTCATCGGCGAATGGTTGAGCAACCCGCGCAAACCTGCGAATTTGATCGTCTTGGAGCGGCGTGAGTGGGGCAACTTCTATGGCGAGCTGCTGAGCGTTAAGGAGAGCGGTGAGTTGGTCGCCGAAGGCGATGCGGCCTGGGCTGAGTTGCAGCAACGAATCGAGCGCATCGACGAGCTTCACGCCAAGATTGCCCGTCTGGAACAGGTCGATATCGGCCGGATCAACCATGGCCTTGAGCGCCTGCGCCTCAAGACCCGCAAGTTGGAGCTTAATGACCAACTCGACGCCGCGGCTCAGGCTGAACTGGACGCCGAGCGCGCGCAGTGGGATGGCGAATACAGGGCGCTCGAAGGCGAGCTGACCGCCCTGTATCAAGGCTTCAACCGCGACAGCATCACCATGCGCACCATGGACGGCCGCGAGCAGGCGATCAGCCTCGGCAAGATCGTACGTGCTTACCGCCCCAATGCGATGTCGACTTTCGAGAAGCTGGGCTTCTACTTTGCGAAGGTATGGGAGTTCGTCAGCGACGAGCCGCGCGAGGCGAACACCGAGGGCGGCATCTTCCCGGCTATCTTTGGCACCGTGCTGATGACCATCATCATGGCGGCGATCGTCACCCCGTTCGGCGTGATCGCCGCGGTGTATCTACGTGAGTATGCGAAGCAGGGCGTGCTGACTCGCATCATCCGCATCGCGGTGAATAACCTCGCTGGTGTGCCGTCCATCGTCTACGGCGTGTTCGGCCTGGGCTTCTTCGTATACGTACTGGGTGGCTCGCTCGATCGCATCTTCTATCCTGAAGCGGCTCCGGCCCCGGTATTTGGCACGCCGGGTCTGATGTGGGCGTCGTTGACCCTGGCGATCCTGACCTTGCCGGTGGTGATCGTCGCCACCGAAGAAGGCCTGGCGCGTATTCCGCGGATGATACGCGAAGGCTCCCTGGCCCTCGGTGCGACCAAGTCGGAGACGCTTTGGAAGGTCGTATTGCCTATGGCCAGCCCGGCAATGATGACCGGCCTGATCCTCGCCGTGGCTCGCGCTGCCGGTGAAGTGGCGCCGCTGATGCTGGTGGGTGTGGTCAAGCTGGCGCCTTCGCTGCCGCTCAACGGCAACTATCCTTACCTGCACCTGGACCAGAAAATCATGCACCTGGGCTTCCACATCTTCGACGTCGGCTTCCAGAGCCCCAATGTCGAAGCGGCGCGGCCGCTGGTCTACGCGACGGCGTTGCTGCTGGTGCTAGTGATCGCAACGCTCAACCTCAGTGCGGTCGTCATCCGCAACCACCTGCGCGAGAAATACAAGGCGCTGGATCATTAATCGTTTAGCTGGAAGCTAGAAGCCTGAAGCTGGAAGCAAGAGCGCTTTCAACTCCAGCTTCAGGCTTTCAGCTTCCAGCTCTTCACGGAGTGAGCACATGCAATCGAATACCCATTCCATCGACATTTCAGCCCTTGGCCGCGACAAGCGCAGCCTCAGCCTGGCCGACGAGCCGGTGGCCATCGAGGTGCCGGACCTGAGCCTGTACTACGGTCAGAAGCAGGCGCTGTTCAACGTCAGCATGAATATCCCGCGCCAGCGCGTGACGGCCTTTATCGGCCCGTCCGGCTGCGGCAAGTCCACGCTGCTGCGCTGCTTCAATCGGATGAACGATCTGGTCGACGGTTGCCGCATCGAAGGCGCCATCAACCTTGATGGAACCAACATCTACCGCAAGGGTGAAGATGTTGCCGATCTGCGTCGCCGTGTCGGCATGGTGTTCCAGAAGCCCAACCCCTTCCCCAAGAGCATCTACGAGAACGTGGTCTATGGGCTGCGTATTCAGGGCATCAAGCAGAAGCGCGTACTCGACGAGACCGTCGAGTGGGCGCTCAAGGGCGCGGCACTGTGGGAGGAAGTCAAGGATCGCTTGCACGAATCGGCGCTGGGCCTCTCCGGCGGCCAACAGCAGCGCCTGGTGATCGCGAGAACCATCGCCGTCCAGCCGGAAGTCCTGTTGCTCGACGAACCCAGCTCCGCCCTCGATCCGATCTCCTCGCTGAAGGTCGAAGAGCTGATCTACGAACTGAAATCCAAATACACCATCGTCATCGTTACCCACAACATGCAGCAGGCTGCGCGCGTCTCCGATTACACCGCCTTCATGTACATGGGCAAACTGATCGAATACGGCGATACGGACACGCTCTTTACCAACCCGGCTAAGAAGCAGACCGAGGATTACATCACGGGGCGTTATGGCTAAGCGCGCGTTAGCTTGAAGCTGAAAGCCTGAAGCTGGAAGAAAGCAGCAACGGCTTCGGCTTCTGACGTTTGGCTTCCAGCTTCCTGCTTTCAACTCCCAGCTTTCGCGGAGCGAACAAATGAAAGACATCCATACCCAACACATCTCCCAGCAATTCAACGCTGAGCTGGAAGAGGTGCGCAGTCATCTTCTGGCCATGGGCGGGCTGGTAGAGAAGCAGGTCAACGACGCAGTCACCGCGCTGATCGAGGCCGATTCCGGGCTGGCACAGCAGGTCCGCGACGTCGATGACCAGATCAACCAGATGGAGCGCAACATCGACGAGGAATGCGTGCGCATCCTCGCCCGTCGCCAGCCAGCGGCGTCCGATCTGCGGCTGATCATCAGCGTCTCGAAGTCGGTGATCGATCTCGAGCGCATCGGCGACGAAGCCACCAAAATTGCCCGTCGCGCCATCCAGCTATGCGAAGAAGGCGAGTCGCCGCGCGGCTATGTCGAGGTGCGTCATATCGGCGACCAAGTGCGCAAGATGGTGCGCGAGGCGTTGGACGCTTTCGCCCGCTTTGACGCCGACCTTGCGTTGTCGGTGGCACAGTACGACAAGACCGTAGACCGCGAATACAAGACTGCCCTGCGCGAGCTGGTCACCTTCATGATGGAAGACCCGCGCTCGATCTCCCGCGTGCTCAGCGTAATCTGGGCGCTGCGCTCGCTGGAACGCATCGGCGACCACGCCCGCAACATCGCCGAACTGGTGATCTACCTGGTACGCGGCACCGACGTCCGCCATCTGGGCCTCACGCGCATGGCAGAAGAGGTCGCCAGCAAGCGCGACTGAAGATCGGCGGGGCCTATTGGTGGGCTGAAGCGGAACGCCGCCCGGCCCACCCTACATGACAGTGTTGTGCTCGATGGTTAGCCTCGTAGGATGGGCCTTCAGCTTGGTAGGGTGGGCTTCAGCCCACCAGACGCCACTCGGAATGCGTCGGCCGGCCAACCGGCGCTCGGTGGGCTAAAGCCCACCTTACGGATTTCTGCAGCCGCCGTACCAATCCCGCCGCAGGCGGCTAGCTGCGCTGCAAGCTGACGATTAGCTCCGCCAGTTGCTGTTGCCGCTCGACCTGCTCCAGCCGTGCGCCAGGGTTCAGCGATGACCATTGCGGATGCGCACGGCAGCGATGCAGTGCCTCGGGTAGCTTGCCCTCGCGCCACGCTTTGTCGTCCGGCGCATCGAGACGGATCGCCTCTATAGCGGCATGTCCGCGGGCGGCAAGAGTGGCCAACAATTGGCGTTGGCGCAGGGCGAGCAGGCGCAGCACGGCGTCATCGACGGTCAATTCGCGTTTGCCTTTGAGCTTGCCAAGCAGGCGGTTGCCGTAATGCCTGGCGGTTTGCGCGCCACCGCCAGCGATTGCGCCGAGCAACGCGGCGGCGCCAAGGGTAATGCCGCCGACCATCAGGTCGACACCGGCCCCGGCTGCCGCGCCTGCGGCCATGCCGCCACCGATCTTCACGCCCAGCTGCTTGAGCGTTTCGGGATTGAACAAGTCATCGCCCCAGCGGCCGTCGAGCAACGGCAGTTCGGCGGCTGCGGCGTCCTGTGGACGGAAGCCGTAAAGACGCAACAAGGCGTCGACACAACGTTGCTCGCGTGCGCGCACGGCATCGTGCAGCTCCCTGATGGCGCCGCGCTCCAGTTCCGGCTGGGCGGCGACGCTGCGACGACAGGCGGCGACATCCACCAGCAAGTCGGCGATCAATCGGTTGCCCTCGCTCAGTCGTGCGGCGGCCTGGGCTTCATGGTCGTCGATCAGGCGCTGCAACTTCGGGCGCGACTGCTCCAGCAGCAGCGCCAGGCTTTCGTACAAGCGACGCTCGCCGTCGATCGGCGGCGCCACGCTGTCGAAGCGCACCAATGCATGCAGGCCCAGCCGTGCCAGGGCTTCGCGCCACTGCTCTTCACGGTGACCGGGCTGGGCGACGAAGTTGAGTACCGGCAGCAGCGGTTTGCCACAGCCGGCCAGCACCGCCAGCTCGTCCTTGTACTTGGCCAATACCGGCTCGCGGGCATCGATGACGTAGAGGCCGGCATCGCTGGTCAATAGCTGGCGTAGCACCTTGGCTTCCTGTTCGAAACGCTGGCGCGCCTCGCTGCCGTCGAGAAAACGGGCCGTGCGCGCCGGACCATCGAGGCGCTCGCCGGGTCGTTCGATACGTTCGAGATGGTCGAGCAGGGCGATGGCGTCCTCGAGGCCCGGCGTGTCGTAGAGCTCCAGCAGCGGTTCGCCGTCCACCGAGAGCCGCGCGCCTTCGACATGACGGGTGGTGCTGGGCCGATGCGAGACCTCGCCGAAGCCAACATCACGTGTGAGGGTGCGCAGCAGCGAAGTCTTGCCGACATTGGTGTGGCCGACCAGCGCGAGCTTCAGGGGCGCGCTCATGACTGAAATTCCGTCTTGGTGTTTACGAAGCTATGGACGCACTGGCTGGCGTCCGCCGGAATCGAGCCGAGCTCATCAATCATGGCCAGTCTCCAACCAGGTCATGGGGACGCTGCCCGAATGAGGCAACCCAAGGCCCTCCAGCGCCTGGTGCCAATCCTGCAGCCGATAACTGTCCAGCGCTTCGCCAGCGGGCGCCTGCAACAGCCAGATGCGACTTTCTGCGGCACAACGGCTCAGCTCGCCGATCAGTGCCAGGGTGCCGCGATCGGGCGAGCGGCGCGGATCGCAGGCGATGGCCAGACGTTGTGGTGGGAAGCGGGTCAACTGTTCCAGCAGACGACGGCGCTGCTCGCGGTCGTCCAGCACGCCGGCGTTGGCCACCGACCTTGGCAGCTTCGGTGGCCAGGGGTGGCTCGGCTCCAGCTCGATGGCTACCAGCACGGCACCTTCGCTACCATCCAGGTGCTCGCCGGCATGTGGCGTATGCAGCTGGGCCGGAGCGGCATCGTTGACACCGAGGCGTTCGCTGGGTGGCTGCAGACGTTCGCGTAACAAGCGGTAGGCTGGCAGCTGCAGGTCCAGGCCCAGCTGTGCATGACCCCGCCGCCAGCACCACAGACAAAGCAGCGCCAGCAGCAGACGCGGCAGCAGGCCGTAGACCAACACCACGCCGACCAGCCAGCCGGCCCAGCTTTGCCGGGCGGTTTCGGCGCTGCCGGCCAAGGCACCGCTGGCTCGGATCTGCTCGATATCCGGCACACTGAAGCCCAGCAGCGCGGGCAGCGCGCCGAGCGCCTGGGTCAGGCTGATGAAGGTGCTTTCGCCGAGAATGGTGGTTTCCCAGGCGAAGCCATAACGTCGCGTCGCCAGCAGCGCCAATAGAGTCAGCAGCGCGCTGGACATCGCCAGCAGCCACATACCGTGTACACCAAGCCCCAGCAGCCAACGGCCGAGGCGGTGTTGTTCCAGCACTGACAGCAGGGCCGGCGCCAGCTGAACCGCTCGGGCGTCACGGGCGAGCTTTTCACTGAGCCAGAGCCACAGGCGGCCCAGCGCACCGCCGGCATCGCCGGCGAAGAAGAATCCCAGCAACCAACCCAGCAGCGTCAGCAGATTCAGCCCGAGCAGACTGCCCAACGCCCAGAACACATTGACCGGCCGCACGCCGTCGCCCAGCGCCGCCAGGGCGAGCCCCGCTCCGGTGAACAGCGCCAGCAGAACGAGCGCGATGCCGCCCAGCTTCGCCCCTTGCCGCCAATGCCGCAGCGCCTCGATCAGGCCGTCACGGCGCGCCAGCCACAGCGCGCGGAGTTGGATCAACTCCGGCAACGCGCCGCCCTGCGCGCGGGCCAGGCGATTGGCCTCGGAATCATCGAGCGGCCCGGCGCGCTCTTCGCGCAGGCGGATGGCTTCGGTCAGCCAGAGGCGGTCGAGTGGGGGGGGCGATTCAGCAGCGGGTGATGAGGGAGCGGGCACGCGGCTTCTCGTAAAGGGTTTGGTTCTGAGAATAACGTTGCTCGCCGGAAGAGTGAACTCAGTCAAGTCGTCAGGCCGGAGCGTGCTGTACGATCCGCCGCCGATCAATGATCGCTTCGCGGCTTGCCGCATCACCTGCCACGGATAGGCCGGTTCGCCACGCTTTGCTGGCCCGCCTTCCGCTCTAAAAAGGACTTTGCCATGAAAGATATTTTCTTCTTCGACGCCATGTTGACGCCCAAGATCATCACCCTGGTGTACTGGGCGGGGCTTCTGGCCGTCATTATCTGCGGTGTTGCCGCCATGTTCGGCGTATTCGGCGGAGGCCTCTGGTCCGGCCTGGCGATCCTGGTTGGCGGACTGGTCGGCACGCGACTCTGGTGTGAGCTGCTGATCGTGATGTTTAAGATCAACGACAACCTGAAGAAAATTGCCATTCGTCAGTGATTGGCCGAGGCGGCTTCCCTGCCGCCTTTTCTACCTTTTCTCTCCTACCGTCATTCGACCTGAGCGCGAACCTTCACCCCGATGTCCGGCTGGTCGATGAACAGGCCGTCGATGCCGGCGTCGAGGTAGGCCCGGATGTCAGCTTCAATGTCGCCGCGTTCGGACGGTTCGTCACCGGCGCGCAGATTGGTCGGCAGGAACGCGTTCTCGGCGCGGAAGGTATACGGATGCACCTTGAGTCCCGCAGCGTGGGCGTTCGGGACGAACTCCGTGGCTTGGCCCAGATTGCCGTTGGCGTCGCGCGGGATGATGTAGCTCTTCTCGGGGCCGACGCCCGCCGCGTAACGTGAAATCGCCTTGAGCCCTTCGGCCGTCGCCATCTGTGCATAGGTCAGCTCGCTGCCGCGCACCTGCTGGTCGTACGGCTGGCCGCCGCTGAACAGTTGAACCAGCCGCAGCTGCGTCAGGCGGCTCAGGGTCTTCAGGTTTTCCACTTCGAACGACTGGATGTACACCGGTGCATTGCGTCCGGCGTAGCCGTTGCGGTGAAGGATGCGCACCAGCGGCTGCTCCATGGCCAGGCCCAGCTGCTGGAAATGCGTCGGGTGCTTGGTCTCGGGGTATAGGCCGATACGGCGGCGCTCGCTCAGCTGCAGGGTTTTCACCAGGTCGATGATTTCTTGCAGCGTGGGGATTTCCAGGCCGCCGTCGAGGCGGGCGTTGCCGGGACGGATCTCCGGAATGCGCTCGATGGCGCGCAGCGTTTTCAGCTCGGCCAGGGTGAAATCTTCGCTGAACCAACCGGTCAGGCTGACGCCGTCGACCATCTGCGTGCGTTTGCGATCGGCGAATTCAGGGTGCTGGGACACATCGGTGGTCAGCCCGAGTTCGTTGTCGTGACGGGCAACCAGTTCCCCGTCGCGGGTCATCACCAGATCCGGCTCGATGTAGTCGGCGCCCTGCAGAACGGCCAGGGCGTACGAAGCGAGCGTGTGCTCGGGAACGTAGCCGCTGGCGCCGCGGTGGGCGATCACCAGCGGGTTGGGCTCGTTGTGATGCCCTTGCAGTTTCGCGACACTGGCCGAATCGGGAGTGGCGGCGAATGTGGCGATCGGCAGCAACAAGCCGCAGGCGGTGAACCAGTGACGTAGCGTACGGGTAGGGGCCATGTGGGCGTCTCCGTGGGAGGGGAGCGATCAGCCTGAAGCGTATCAGTGACGCCCGCTTGACGCTTCGGTGGTACGAACATGACAGTTCGATGTTATTGACGTTAACCCGGCGCCGCTGACTGCCCGTGGGCCCTCTGCTATCCTCGCCGCCATGAATCAGACCAACCTTCCCCTTGCCATGATCGCCGCGCTCGCGGAAAACCGGGTCATCGGCCTCGAGAACCGCATGCCCTGGCATCTGCCGGCCGATCTCAAGCACTTCAAAGCGAAGACCCTTGGAAAGCCGATCATCATGGGACGCAAGACCTGGGACTCACTCGGGCGCCCGCTGCCGGGGCGGCTTAACCTGGTGGTCAGTCGTCAGCCGGATCTACAACTCGAAGGCGCCGAAACCTTCACCAGTCTGGACGCTGCGCTGGTTCGCGCCGAGCAATGGGCGCGCGAGCAGGGCGTCGATGAGCTGATGCTGATCGGCGGTGCGCAGCTCTATGCCCAGGCCTTAGGCCAGGCACAGCGCCTGTATCTGACCCGCATCGAAGCCAACCCCGACGGCGACGCGTTCTTCCCGCCGTTTGACGAAGCCGAATGGCAGCGCAGCGACTGTCAGGCGCATCCGGCCGAGGGTGAGGCGCCGGGCTATCGCTTCGAGACCTGGCAGCGGGGCTGAATCGCCCAGCTTTCCTTGATCGACACCAAGTCCTCGCTTGGCGTCAGGTTCTATGCTTTCCGCTCGTTTGCCACGAGACTTTTCTATGCAGAACAACAGACCGGACGCCGGAGAGACGATCGCGGCGATATTCGTACGTCATCCGCTCTGGGAGGATGCGCTGGCCTTGCTGCTGGGCACCGCGATGGTGGCGCTGGGCATCGCCTTTTATAGCCATGCGGGTCTGCTGACCGGCGGCACGGTGGGCCTGGCCTTCCTCCTCAAGTATTTCGCCGGTTGGCCCTTCGGGCTGGTGTTCTTCACGCTCAACCTCCCTTTCTACCTCTTGGCGATCTGGCGCATGGGCTGGGGTTTTACCCTGCGCACCGTCGTTGCCGTGGGGCTGGTCTCGCTGCTGGCCGAGTTGACGCCACACTGGATCCGCTTCGCCGAATTGAATATTTACTACGCGACGCTGTTCGGCGGCTTCGCCATGGGCGTCGGGCTGCTGATGTTGTTCCGCCACCGCGCCAGCCTCGGCGGGGTGAACATCTTGGCGTTGTATCTGCAGGATCGCATCGGCCTGCGCGCGGGCACCTTCCAGATGTGCATCGATGCGTTGATCGTGCTAGCAGCGGTGTTCGTCGTGCCGCCGGAAAAGGTCGTGCTATCCGTGCTCGGTGCGGTGGCGCTGAACCTGGTGCTGGCGATTAACCATCGTGCCGACCGGTATATGGGAGTCAGCTAGCCCAGCGTAACCAGCTGCGGGCGGGGCTGGCCGTCTTCGATGTCCAGCAACGCCAGGCTGATCGGCAGCGTGAAGCGGCGCCGCCCGGCACTGCCCGGATTGATGTAGAGCACATTGTCGATCTGCTCGATCTTCGGCTGATGGGAATGCCCGGCGATCACCACGGCGATACCGGCGTCGGCAGGGTTCAGCGCCAGTTCCTTGAGATCGTGCAGCACGTGAATGCGCAGCCCGCCAAGCTGCAGATCCAGCCGCTCGGGGATTTCGGCGGCCCATTCACCGCTGTCGACATTGCCGCGAATCGCGTCCAGCGGCGCCAGCTCTCGCAGCGCGTCAAAAACTTCCGCCTTGCCGATGTCGCCTGCATGGATGATGCGGTCGCAACCTTTCAATGCGGCCACCGCTTCGGGCCGAAGCAGGCCGTGGGTGTCGGAAATGATGCCGATGCGCATGCGGACTCCAGTCGTTCGAGTGTGCTCCAGGTTAAGGCAACCGAGACTTGGCTGCGGTTCGATGTTGCGGCAGTCTGATGTTCGAACGAACAGGGCGAGTCAATGGAACGGGTCGATTGCATCGTCATCGGGGCGGGAGTCGTGGGGCTTGCTGTGGCACGGGTACTGGCGCGAACCGGGCGCGAGGTGCTGATTGTGGAAGCCGAGGCGGCCATCGGCACGGGCACCAGTTCGCGCAACAGCGAAGTCATTCATGCCGGCATTTATTATCCGCAAGGCTCGCTGAAGGCGCGGCTATGCGTGGCCGGGCGGGATGCGCTCTATGCCTTCTGCGACAGCCACGGCGTCCCTTATCGGCGCTGCGGCAAGCTGATCGTTGCGACCGACGCGTCGCAACTGGCCGGGCTTCAAGCGCTACAGGCGCACGGCACCGCCAACGGCGTCGATGATCTGCAGCGGCTCGATGGCGACGAGGTGAAAGCGCTAGAGCCGCAGCTGAGCGCCGTCGCGGGACTCCTGTCACCGAGCACCGGCATCGTCGACAGCCACGCGCTGATGCTGGCGCTGCAGGGCGACGCCGAGCGCGCGGGTGCGTTGCTGGCGCTGCGTGCGCCAGTGCAGGCAATGGAGGTTACGGATGCCGGGTTGCGTGTCGATATCGGTGGCGATGAGCCGATGACGCTGATCGCGTCGGCCGTGATCAACTGCGCCGGGCATGCGGCGCCGGTGATCGCCGCCCGGACCCGAGGCCTGCCTGCCGATGCGGTGCCAATGCGCTATTTCGCCAAGGGCAGTTATTTCAGCCTGGCGACGGCGACGCCTTTCCGGCATCTGGTTTATCCGCTACCCGAGCCAGGCGGGCTGGGTGTGCACCTGACGTTGGATCTGGGTGGTCAGGCCCGCTTCGGCCCGGACGTGCAGTGGGTCGAGTCGCTCGATTACGATCTGGATACTCGTCGTGCCGATGGGTTTTACGCCGCCATCCGCCGTTATTGGCCCGGGCTACCGGATGGCGTGCTGCAACCGGCTTACACCGGCATCCGACCGAAAATCAGCGGCCCGGGCGAGCCAGCGGCGGATTTTCGGATCGACGGCCCGGCGCAGCATGGCATCGCCGGGTTGGTGAATCTGTTCGGTATTGAGTCGCCAGGGCTGACCGCAGCCTTGGCGATTGCCGACGAGGTGTGCCAGCACCTCAGTTGATCAGGCCTGCTCGCGCGTCGTCTCTGGCGACTCGGGCAGAAACCAATTCATCAGCAGTGCGCAGATGCCGCCGGTGGCGACGCCCGACTCCAGTACGTTGCGCAGCGCCGTCGGCAGGTTCGCCAGAAATTCCGGCACCTGGGAAAACCCCAGGCCGAGCGCCAGCGACACCGAGATAATCAGCAGCGCGCGACGATCCAGCTGAATACCGGCAAGGATGTTGATGCCCGCCGCCGCCACCGCACCGAACATCACCAGTGCGGCCCCGCCCAGCACGGGCTCAGGCACCGCTTGCAGCACGCCGGCTACGGCCGGGAACAGGCCGAGCACCACCAGCATCACGGCGATCCACATGCCGATGTAGCGGCTGGCAATGCCGGTCAGCTGGATGATGCCGTTGTTCTGCGCGAACACAGAGCTGGGGAAGGTGTTGAAAATGCCCGCCAGCAGCGAGTTGGCGCCATTGACCAGCACGCCGCCCTTGATGCGCTGCATCCACAACGGGCCTTCGACCGGCTGGCGCGAAAGCTTGCTGGTAGCCGTGATGTCGCCGATGGCTTCCAGCGAGGTGACCAGATAGATCACCACCATGGGGATGAACAAGCTCCAGGAGAAGCCCAGGCCGAAATGCAACGGCATCGGGACTTCGAACAGCTCCGCTTCGCGCATGCCGGTGAAGTCCAGGCGACCGAGGTAAGCGGCCAGTGCATAGCCAATGGCCAGCGCAATAATGATCGCGCAGCTGCGCAGCCACACCACTGGTAACCGGTTGAGCACGACGATGGCCGCCAGCACCACACCGGACAGCAGCAAGTTCTCGCGGCTGGCGAAGGTGCCGTCGCCCATGGCCGCGTAACCGCCGCCCATGCTGATCAGACCGACCTTGATCAGCGTCAGGCCGATCATCAGCACCACGATGCCAGTCACCAATGGTGTGATCAGGCGTTTGATAAAGGGCAGGACGCGCGACACGCCCATCTCGATGAAGGAGCCGGCGATGACCACGCCGAAGATTGCCGCCATCACGCCTTCCACCGGCGTACCTTGCCCCACCATCAGCACGCCGCCAGCGATCAGCGGTCCGACGAAATTGAAGCTGGTGCCCTGCACGATCAGCAGCCCGGCACCCAGCGGTCCGAAGCGCTTGCATTGCACGAAGGTGGCGATGCCGGAGATCACCAGCGACATGGAGACGATGATGTTGGTATCGCGCGGCGATACGCCGATGGCCTGGCAGATCAGCAGGCCGGGAGTGACGATGGGCACGATGATCGCCAGCAGATGCTGCAGTGCGGCGAGAAAAGCGATCCAGGGACGCGGACGGTCATCGAGCCCATAGACCAGCTCGTCTGGCGTTTCGGGGGCGGTTTTATTGTCGGGAGCGCTCATGGCCGTCCTTCCAGGCGAAAAGAGCGCGATTCTACTGACCGGAATGCCGTACGGACAGTGCGGCGTTCGGGGGGCCTTGAAGGCCAGTTGTAGTTATTTCCCGCAACCAGTTGCACTGATACGACTCCTGCAATCACCGAATCTCAATCGAGGAGTGCTCCGAATGAAAATCGCCGTCGCAATGACACTGCTGTCGCTCATGACCGGGTTGGCCCACGCTCAGGAAAGCTGTGCCAGCAAGGAAGCGGGCATTCTCCGCCAGCTGGAGCATGCCCGCGAGCAGGGCAACGCCGGGCGTATTGGCGGCCTGGAAACCGCGCTGAGCAAGGTCCGGGCGCACTGCACCGACGCGGAGCTGCAGGCTGAACGGCAGGAAGATATCGACGAGGCGCGGGAGGAGATCAGCGAGCGTGAAGCCGATCTGCAAGAAGCGTTACGTGGTGGCGATCCGGAGAAGATCGAAACACGCGAGCGCAAGCTGGCCGAAGCCAGGAACGAGTTGCGCGAAATACTAGAAGAATAGGGTTTGGCTAACAAAACAATGCCCGCCTGGATGAGGCGGGCATTGTCTTCAATCGGACTTTCGTGCGGCGCCCTTAACTGCTGGTCGGAACCGCGTCCGTCATCTTGGCTTGCGGTGGCTGCTGCGTGGGTGCGCCGTGGTCTTCGGCGTCGATTACCGGAACCTCGTTGCCGTCCACGTCATACAGCTTGCCATCGCGGAAGTGGTCGCCGTCATGCAGCGCGGCGACATCCTGGTAGCGCAGGGTGCGCTCGCTGGCTGCGGCGAATACCGACTGCTGGTCCGAGTTGCCGGCGGTCAGGTGGTTGAACAGCAGGTTCAGCAGGATCGCCATGATCGCCGCCGAGCTGATGCCCGAGTGGAAGATGGTTTCGAACCAGGCCGGGAAGTGGTGGTAGAAGCTCGGCGCGGCGATCGGGATCATGCCGAAGCCGATCGAGGTGGCGACGATGATCAGGTTCATGTTGTTGCGGTACTCGACCTGCGCCAGGGTGCGGATACCGGCAGCGGCCACGGTGCCGAACAGCACGATGCCGGCGCCGCCGAGCACTGCGGTGGGTACTGCCGCAACCAGACGACCCATCACCGGCAGCAGGCCGAGCGTCACCAGAATCAGGCCGGCAAAGGCCACCACGTAACGGCTCTTGATGCCGGTGACGGCTACCAATCCCACGTTTTGGGCGAAGGCACTCTGGGTGAAGGAGCCGAAGATCGGCGCCAGGCTGCTGGAAATCATGTCTGCCCGCAGACCATCGCCCAGACGTTTGGAGTCGACCTTGGTGTCGATGATTTCGCCGACCGCAAGGATATCGGCGGAGGTTTCCACCAGCGTGACGATGACCACGATCAGCATCGACAGGATCGCCGCGAACTGGAATACCGGCGCGCCGAAATGCAGCGGCGAGGGCATGGCGACCACAGGGCCGTCCAGTACGCCGGAGAAGTCGGCCATGCCGAAGAACACCGCGGCCACGGTACCGACCACCATCGCCAGGAGGATGGACAGACGGGAAATGGTCGCGCTGCCGAGCTTGCTCAGCAACAGCACGCACGCCAGGGTGAAGCCTGCCAGGCCAATATTGGCCATGCTGCCGAAATCCGGTGCCTGGCTGTTGCCACCCATGGCCCAGCGTGCCGCGACGGGCATTAGAGTCAGGCCGATGGTGGTGATGACGATGCCGGTGACCAGAGGTGGGAAGAACTTGGTGATACGAGAGAACACCGGTGTGATCAGCAAGCCGATCAACGAGGCGGCAATCACCGCGCCGAACACCACTGGCAGACCGCCAGCGCCGTCGTTGCCGATGATGGCGATCATAGTCGCCACGCCGGCGAAGGATACGCCCTGTACCAGCGGCAGCTGGCAGCCGAAGAACGGCAGGCCAAGCGTTTGCAACAAGGTGGCCGCACCACCGGCGAACAGCGAGGCGGCGATGAGCAGACCGATTTCGGCCGGCGACAAACCGGCCGCCTGACCGACGATTAGCGGCACCGCAACGATGCCTCCGTACATGGTCAGTACATGTTGCAGGCCATAGGCCAGGTTGGCACCGACGCCGAGGTTCTCGTCCTCTGGACGCTTCTCGGCAGATGTTCTTGCGGATGAGGCTGTCATGATGCTCCTTTCTCGCTGTTTGTTCTTGTGCCCCTAATGTAGACAATTCATTGTCGGAATTACTAGGTTTTTGTATACATTTGTTCTTGACCGAAATGTCAAGTAATGGCAGCGATCTGATGCCAAAAAGCCATATTCAGGTCATTTCCGTCACCTATGCAAGGCGTAACGGCCGGTTAGTCGAAAAAAAAGCAAACGGCCATGCATTGTTTGACGGACGGGCGGCAACGAATGGCCAAAATACGCGTGGGCGTTTACAGCCGGTGCCGGGCTGAAAAGTACCGTAGCGGTACACCGCGCCAGAACGACGAGCCCGGCGCTAGGCCGGGCTCGATGACGATGACGGCGTACCGGTTAGTCTTCCAGCATCGCCTTGTTGCGCACCGCGCCCTTGTCGGCGCTGGTGGCGAGCAGGGCGTAGGCCTTGAGCGCTGTGGTCACCTTGCGCGCGCGTGGCTGAGCCGGCTTCCAACCCTTCTTGTCCTGCTCGATGCGGCGATGGGACAGCTCTTCATCGCTGACCTGCAGCTGGATGCTGCGGTTGGGGATGTCTATCAGGACCTTATCGCCGTCCTGCACCAGACCAATGGCACCGCCCGCAGCCGCTTCTGGCGAGGCGTGACCGATGGACAGGCCTGAAGTGCCGCCGGAGAAGCGACCGTCAGTGAGCAGGGCGCAATCCTTGCCCAGGCCTTTGGACTTCAGATACGAGGTCGGGTAGAGCATTTCCTGCATGCCCGGGCCGCCTTTCGGGCCTTCGTAGCGGATGATGACGATATCGCCGGCCTTCACCTCGTCATTGAGGATGCCCTTCACGGCGCTGTCCTGGCTTTCGAAAATTTTCGCCGTACCTTCGAAGACATGGATGGATTCATCCACGCCCGCGGTTTTCACCACACAGCCATCGAGCGCGATGTTGCCGTAGAGCACGGCCAGGCCACCTTCCTGGGAGTAGGCGTGTTCCACGCTGCGGATGCAGCCGTTTTCGCGGTCGTCATCCAGGCTGTCCCAGCGGGTCGACTGGCTGAACGCCGTCTGCGTCGGGATGCCGGCCGGGCCTGCCTTGAAGAAGGTATGTACCGCTTCGTCCTGGGTCTGGGTGATGTCCCACCGGGCGATGGCTTCTTCCATGCTGCGGCTGTGCACGGTGGGCACATCGGTATGCAGCAGACCGCCGCGCGCAAGTTCGCCGAGGATGGAGAAAATGCCCCCGGCCCGGTGCACGTCTTCCATATGGTACTTCTGGATGTTCGGCGCGACCTTGCACAGCTGCGGCACCTTGCGCGACAGGGCGTCGATGGCGCGCAGGTCGAAATCGACCTCGGCTTCCTGAGCCGCAGCCAGCAGGTGCAGGATGGTGTTGGTGGACCCACCCATGGCGATGTCCAGCGTCATGGCGTTCTCGAACGCGCGGCGGCTGGCGATGTTGCGCGGCAGTACCGATTCGTCGCCCTCGCCGTAATAACGCTGGCACAGCTCGACGACGGTGCGGCCGGCGCGCAGGAACAGCTGCTCGCGATCGCTGTGGGTGGCCAGGGTCGAGCCATTGCCGGGCAGGGCGAGCCCGAGGGCCTCGGCCAGGCAGTTCATGGAGTTGGCTGTGAACATGCCGGAGCAGCTGCCGCAGGTCGGGCAGGCACTGCGCTCGTATTCAGCGACCTTCTCGTCGGAGGCGCTTTCATCGGCGGCGATGACCATTGCGTCGACCAGGTCGAGACCGTGGCTGGCCAGCTTGGTCTTGCCGGCTTCCATCGGGCCACCGGAGACGAATACCACCGGGATATTCAGGCGCAGCGCGGCCATCAGCATGCCGGGGGTGATCTTGTCGCAGTTGGAGATGCAGACGATGGCGTCAGCGCAATGCGCGTTGACCATGTATTCCACCGAGTCGGCGATGATCTCTCGCGAAGGCAGCGAATAGAGCATGCCGTCGTGGCCCATGGCGATGCCGTCATCGACCGCGATGGTGTTGAATTCCTTGGCGACGCCGCCGTGCTTTTCGATCTCGCGAGCGACCAGCTGACCGAGGTCCTTCAGGTGCACGTGACCGGGTACGAACTGGGTGAAGGAGTTGGCGATGGCGATGATCGGCTTCTTGAAGTCTTCGTCCTTCATGCCGGTGGCGCGCCAGAGCGCGCGGGCACCGGCCATGTTGCGGCCGTGCGTGGAGGTTTTCGAGCGGTAATCGGGCATGACGGTTCCTGCGGCTAATCAGCGATACGAATAGTGCTAATGGTGAGCGTCACCTGTTCCGCGTGCAACGGTAGGTGACCGTGCGTGCGGAGGGGCCGGATCGAGGCGGGGTATCGCTCGGACGGCCTGGGCTCATTGGCCCGCCGGGGGATGATGGCGAGGAATGAGCCGATTCTACGCGCGTTCCTGTCAGCGAGCCAAACGGCACGATTACCGGTCCTCATCCTATGTTGAGTTAAGCGCATCAACACTGAATGTAATGATCAATTATTCAGCCGGGGCGAAGCGCAGCCGTTCGTCCGCCGCTAAGACGTTTCCAGTGGCGCGGTGGTTTTCGCTGGCTAGGGTTGACTCGGCCGACTGGCGCCCGCGCTGATGGTAAGCCGGTAGATTCAGGAGGTGCAGTGCGTTCGACTCGCATGGGGTGAGTGGCGCGACGTCCAAACACATGATCAGAACAACAAGAGGAAATACACATGCTGGACATTAAACTCAGCGGTATTGCCGCTGTGCTAGGCCTGGCGATCTGCGGGTCTGCGTTGGCTGCGCCATTGCCGGATACCCCCGGGGCACCATTTCCGGGGGTGTCGAATTTCGAGCGCTCCGGACCTTATGCCACCACCAGCCGCAGCGAAGGTCCAAACTGCCGAATCTATCGGCCTTCCACGCTGGGGCAAAATGGCGTGCGTCATCCGGTCGTGCTGTGGGGCAACGGGACCGGAACTGGGCCAACCGCGTATTCGGGCCTGTTGTCGCATTGGGCTAGCCATGGTTTCGTTGTTGCGGCGGCGGAGACCTCCAACGCCGGCACCGGGCGTGACATGTTGGCCTGCCTTGATTATCTGGTGCAGGAGAGCAACCGCAGCTTCGGTACCTACGTGGGGGTGCTCAATACTGGCCGGGTCGGTACATCCGGTCATTCCCAGGGTGGCGGCGGTTCGATCATGGCCGGGCAGGATGATCGCATAAGCGCTACGGCCCCTATTCAGCCGTACACCATTGGCCTAGGCCATAATCCGGCTTCGCAGCGGAATCAGAAGGGGCCGATGTTCCTGATGTCAGGCGGCGGCGACACCATCGCCTTTCCCTATCTGAACGCGCAGCCGGTCTACGCTCGGGCGAACGTACCGGTGTTCTGGGGCGAGCGACGTTTCGTCAGCCACTTCGAGCCGGTCGGTGACGGTGGGGCCTATCGCGGACCGTCCACAGCGTGGTTCCGTTATCAGCTGATGGAAGATCAGACGGCCCGCACCACCTTCTATGGTCGCTTCTGCGAGTTGTGCACCAGCGTCTTGTGGACCGAGCAGCGCAAGGATATCGAGTAAGCGTTGCGCCGAAACCCTCGCACACGTTGCAGTGCGGGGGTTTCGTCTGCAGTGAGTCATCAACTGTTCGGCAGGATTCGGCAGGTCATGCTCTTGATGTATCTCGTTTCCGGAATCGCCGGATGCACCGGATGGTCTGGGCCCTGGCTGCCCCGTTCGAGCAGCTGGATATTGCGATCCAGATGCCGTGCGCTACCGAGCAGGATGTTCTGCAGGTTGTCTTCCTCCAGGTGCATCGAGCAGCTGGCACTGACCAGGATGCCGTCTTTGTTGAGCAGGCGCATCGCCGTTTCGTTGAGACGACGGTAGGCCGCTTCGCCGTTCTTGACGTCCTTCTTGCGCTTGATGAAGGCTGGCGGGTCGGTAATGACCACGTCGAAGCGCTCCTCGGCATTCTTAAGTTCTTTCAGCGCTTCGAAGGCATCGCCTTCCACGCAGGTCATCTTTTCGGCGACGCCGTTGAGCGCGGCATTGCGTTCGACGCCATCCAGGGCGAACGCCGACGCGTCGACGCAGAATACTTCGCTGGCGCCGAACGCCGCAGCCTGCACACCCCAACCACCGATATAGCTGAACAGGTCGAGCACACGCTTGCCTTTGACGTAAGGGGCAAGACGCGCACGATTCATGCGATGGTCGTAGAACCAGCCGGTTTTCTGGCCCTGCAGCACCGGAGCTTCGAATTTCACGCCGTTCTCTTCCAGAGCAACCCATTCCGGCACCACGCCGAACGCGGTATCGACGTAACGCTCCAGGCCCTCAGCGTCGCGCGCGCTGGAATCGTTCTTCCAAAGCACGCCACGTGGCTTGAGTACCTGCACCAGCGCTTCGAGCACGGCATCCTTGTTGCGCTCCATGGTGGCCGAGGCCAGCTGCACCACGAGATGATCATGGAAGCGGTCCATCACCAGGCCGGGTAGCAGGTCTGAATCACCGTAGATCAGGCGATAGCAAGGCTGGTCGAACAGGCGCTCGCGCAGGGAGAGGGCGACCTGAATGCGATGCACCAGCAGCGATTTGTCCAGGCTATGCTTGAGGTCACGCGACAGCAGACGGGCACAGATCAGATTGTTGGGCGATATCCCAACAATGCCCAGCGGCTTACCGCCAGCCGCTTCGAGAATGGCTTGGTCACCCGCAGCAAAACCGCTGAGCGGCGTGGCTGCGGTGTCCACCTCATTGCTATAGACCCACAGATGGCCGGCACGCAGACGGCGATCGGCATTGGCTTTGAGGCGCAGGCTGGGCAGGGTCATCGGCAGGGCTCCCGGAAAAAGGCGGGCATTGTATAGGAGCGGCAGGCTGCAAGCTCCAGGTTAAAAGCCAAGGCTTGTCTGGGTCGGCTGTTGCCAAAAGCGGCTCGGGGCTTTGCTCGGGGCGAGAGGCTGTCCGCTTTGGTATATGCAGACCGCATTGGTGGGCTGAAGCGGCACGCCGCCCGGCCGAGCCTACAGGCTGTAGCGAGGTCCGTAGGGTGTGCTTCAGCGCACCGGATTCATTCAGCAACGTGGCAAAGCACGACATCGCCTTTGGTGGGCTGAA
>NZ_JAMOII010000021.1 GCF_024448985.1 Stutzerimonas stutzeri | reverse complement strand
CCGTCCAACCGCACCGGGGATCTATGCGGGCGCGGTTGGGGGGCGACAAGCCAATAGATTGCCTGGCCGGCTTCGCTAGCCTGTTCTAGATGATGAGTGGGGTATGGCAAGCTCCCTGTCGCCACGACTGGGAGCCCTTACTGGGGAACCGCCGGAGCGAAAGCCGCTTAACTACGTGAGTTACTAGCCCTGCGGCCTAGCGTCTTGGGAATCAATCGCAGAGCCCTCCGGTACCGTTGCGTCGACTAGGATGGCCTAGGGCCGCCCCCTCTGCTTGTGCTGAGGCGCCTTTCTAAGAGCCTGGTCAGAACCGCGTAGGCACACATACCGGATGTTAGTGCTCGTGTTGCTTCCCGTCTGCGTGCACATGGTTTTCTGAAGGGGATTTGCCTTCGGCATCGGCATCGGCACTGTCACTGCCATTGCTGTGCTCTACCGCCTGGGGCTCGTCGGAAGCGTGATGGTCATCGCTTTCGCTATCACCATGATGCCCGGAGCCTGATTGGCCGGTTGCTCCACCCGAGCTGCTAGAGCCATGGTGATCCGAGCTGCTACTGTTGTCCTGATGATGATCGTCCGTGGTCATCTCACCATGTTGATCACCGTGCCCAGCTGGGGTCTCCCCACCACCATGCTGATGACCACCGCTAGACGCAACGAGCGCTCGATACGCTCCTTCATCTAGCTCAGGAAGCTTCTGCAGGAAAGCCACCATCCCCCATATGTACGGGTCAGCCATGCTTTTACCCCACGCAGGCATACCAGTGGCCTTGATGCCATGCTTGATGACCCAAAATGTTTTTGCTGGGTCATCGTATGGCCCCGCTTCAGCCAGGCTGGGTGGAGCGGGATAAAGGCCATTGCTTAGCTCGGTCTCAGCCATGCCTGGCGCCAAATGACAACCCACACACATCGAGTCGTAGTTCCCCGCCCCGGCGCGGATTTGGTCTTCATCGTCGAGAGATGGCACGGCTATGTCTTCGGAGCGAGCCTCAATCGAGCGATTGCGAGCAGTTTCCAGGAATGCGTGCACGACTCCCGTATGAGGATCATCCGCGGCAACGCTAATCAGTCCTGAGAAAACAACTCCGGCCACTACCAACAGGCCTAGAGCACAGAAGGCAGCGAAGCTAATAATTATTCTTTTCATCGAGGGTCCTTAAAACCAAAGCCTGATGCCAGCAACGAACCGCGCCTCATCTAGGTCTTCGCCGTCATCTCTCGCCATATCAGCGGTATTACCGTATGCCCGGCTCCACGTGACGCCGATGTACGGTGCGAACTCACGAACGATTTCGTATCGGAGGCGGAGCCCCACCTCTGTATTTGCGAGACCAGCGCCCACTCCGCGTGCAGGATCGTCCTTGCCATAGAAATTGAGCTCGGCAGTCGGTTGGAGGATGAGCCGGTTAGTGAGGAGAATGTCGTACTCGCCTTCAAAACGTGCTGCTGTCTGCCCACCTTCACCGACGAAGGCGGTGGCTTCCGCCTCAAACCCATACAGAGCCATCCCCTGGACGCCTAAAGCCGCCCACGTCTGCGGCGACTCTGGCTTAAAGTCCTGGCGAACACCTGCTACCACATCCCACCAGGGGCTGATGGCACGCCCGTAGAGCGCCTGAATTTCCGCGTCTTCAGTAACGCCATTCGTTCGCTCACCTTCCGAGCGAAACCAGAATCGATTGATATCGCCACCAACCCAGGCAGTAGCTTCCCAACTGAGGGTGCTACCTTCATTTGCGTTCTGGTACTCAAGTTGATCTAGCAGAAGAAACCAGGCCAGATACTTGTCATGGACCGTATGACCTTGAAGACCAGGGAAAGCCGCTTCTCTATCCGCATCGGTCAATACTGGAATGAACGAGGGATGAACCATGCCGGGCATTTCGAGCGTATCGTCATGCTTCATTTGGCCATGGTTCATCTTGCTATGGTCCATCGCACCATGACCCATTGCGGAGTGGTCCATTTGCCCACCGGAGCCATGATTCTTAGCTGCGGGCTTGGCTGAAGATGCAGGGGCTTGAGCTGCCTCAGTGGGAGGGGTTTGATGCATCGAGTGATCCATCATCTCGGCAGCGTTGGCTGTCCCTCCAGCCGCTGCGCTCAACGAAACTCCGAGCGCAATCAGAGCAAAGCGACAAGATCTAATGGTCATGGTGTGAATCCACCTTAGCACCAGTAGCCTTCGGGTCATGACCCATTTTGCCGTGGTCCATATCACCATGGTCCATCGAGCCATGATCCATGTCGCCGTGGTTCATTTCGGAATCAGAAGTTTCTGGTGCCTGAGATGCCGGCTTGTTGACCGGGTTTTGCGACGAAGCCGATGATTGCTTGTGTTGATCATGTTTTTGATCTGCAAACGCAGCTGACATATTCATTATGCCCAGCAAACTGAATATAAACGCGCTGCCGATAAGAGTCTTACGCTTCATAAAATTTCCCATATAAAGTTCCTCTTACTCATCCACTCGGACTTCACGAAACATGCCCATTTCCATGTGAAGCAGTAGGTGACAGTGATAAGCCCAACGCCCGAGTGCATCAGCTGTCACGCGGTAGCTGCGCTTTGAACCTGGAGGCATGTCGATCGTGTGCTTGCGAACCATGAAGTTTCCGTTCTCATCTTCAAGATCGCTCCACATACCATGCAGATGAATCGGATGGGTCATCATGGTGTCGTTAACCAACGTGATGCGTACTCGCTCGCCATATTTGAGCCGCAGGGGCTCCGAATCAGAGAACTCTATGCCGTCAAATGACCAGGAGAACTTCTCCATGTGGCCGGTGAGATGGAGTTCGATCGTCCGACTTGGCTCGCGGCCGTCCGGATCCGGGAAAGTGCTGCTCAAGTCGCCATAGGTCAGGACTCGGCGGCCGTTGTCTCGTAAGCCAATACCGGGATCGTTTAGCCTATGAGTCGGGCTCATGGTCTGCATATCCACCAGTGGGTTATTGGACTCTGAGGGCGGGTGCGATTGCATACCTCCGCTCATACCCGCCATCCCAGAGTGGTCCATCCCTGACATCCCAGCCATTTTGCTGTGATCCATTCCGGACATTGCGCCCATGCCGCCCATTCCCTGCATGTCACCGTGGTTCATACCGGACATGTTGCTATGGTCCATCGCACCCATGTCGCCCTGCATGCCGCCGCCATGGTCCATGCCCGCCATACCGCCCATACTGCCGTGATCCATCCCCATATCGTCCATGGTGATTAGCGGTCGAGGATCGGTTTCTGGAACAGGAGCGCTCAGCCCTTCGGCAACCGCTAGCGTGCCACGGGCGTACCCTGTGCGGTCCATCGATTGGGCGAAGATCGTGTAAGCCTGCTCGGTTGCAGGCTCGACAATCACATCGTAGGTCTCTGCCACGGCAATGCGGAATTCGTCGACGCTAACGGGGTTGACGTATTGGCCGTCGGCTGCGACTACAGTCATCTTCAGCCCTGGAATGCGGACATCGAAATAGCTCATGGCCGAGCCGTTGATGAACCGCAGACGAAGCTTCTCGCCGGGCTTAAAGATACCGGTCCAGTTCCCGTCGGGTGCTTGGCCGTTCATTAAGTAGGTATAGGTGTAGCCACTTACGTCGGCGAGGTCGGTGGGGCTCATCTTCATCTGAGCCCACATCTTCCGATTTGCAATCGTTGCGGCCCACCCGTCTTCGCTCACATCGTTAATGAAGTCTCCGACAGTGCGCTTATGGAAGTTGTAATAATCGGACTGCTTCTTGAGCTTAGAAAGGATTCGAGCAGGATCCTCATCGGACCAATCAGTCAACATCACCACATAGTCGCGGTCATAGCTGAACGGTTCGGGATCCTTCGCATCGATGACCAACGGACCATAGACACCAAGCTGCTCTTGTAGGCCTGAATGACTGTGGTACCAATAGGTACCGTTCTGTTTAACCTGAAACTTGTAGACATACATGCCATCGGGAGCGATGCCGTGGAAGCTCAGTCCAGGCACGCCATCCATGTTGGCCGGCAGGATCATGCCGTGCCAGTGAATGGATGTATCTTCGCTCAGCTTATTCCTGACCCGCAGCGTGACCGTATCCCCTTCACGCCAACGAAGAAGCGGTCCTGGAATAGTGCCGTTGATGGTCATTGCCGTCCGAGCCGCGCCGGTGATGTTGACCGGCGTCTCCCCAATCAGTAGATCGAACTCCGTGCCGGTTAGTACGCTGGGCTGGCCGGGGCTACTCACTGCCCAGACCGGAGCTCTCCACAAACCAAGACCGCCAAGGAGGCCTGCGGCAGTCAAGCCTTTAACAAAGGTTCGCCTAGAGGTTTTACGTTGCATGTGTACGTTCCAATCAAGCTAAGGAGCCAAGCCGAAACCAGCCCTGAGGGTTGATGTTGCCAGCGTTAATTGATCTTAAAAGCTCGGGCACGGTGTCTTATCAAGCGACTCGCCTTTATTCGTAAATATGGCATGCCTGAGAAAGATGCGTGATTACATTTTTGTAAGCTTAAAACGCATCAAAAGCGATCAAGAAATCACCTGACCACGTCGATTTCTGTATGGAGGCTGCGCAATAGCTTTACCTTGGGACGGAACTTTTGATTTATTTGAAGGATGTGGCTGCAATGATGCTCATTGAAAGTCGAACATCAGAAATCTAATAGCGGCTGCCTTCCAATCACTATATTTCGACCACGCTTCTATTGTTTCCAATTTATGTCGCATAGTTGGCGATGCCGCTTAAAAATGTGAGCGGCTAATACGACTTCGCTAGTTCTTCCAACTGAGGCTGCAAGTGGCAACACCATGGCAGCTACAACGTTCGTAGAAGCTGCCATAGTTACCAGAGCCGCATGGTTAAATTTGCATAAGGCTTCGCATTAGCAGTTAGCGTGAGCGTGCTTCGTTGAAGCTGCCTTTGAGACTACCTCCTGAGATTGGTCCTTCTTGTCAGCCTGATAACTAGCGATCGCTAGCTGGCGAGCCTGCTCCAGACGAGCAAAGGTACGATCACCACCACCCTCTGCCATCGCATAGGTAGAGCTTGCCGCGATGGCGAGCAGTACGGAAAGAAATCTGAAAAGTTTCATCGCTTGTTACCTCGTTGAAAGACATGAACTACCCAGCACCGCTCTAAGCAGAGTCTTGGGCTAGGGCTTGTGTCTAAGCTAACCGAGCGTTCCTGTCAGATCCCTGATCTAGACATTACGGTTTCGTCAGTAATGCAGGCAAGCAGTTAGCGAAAGCGAAAGCGTGTATGCGCTTTTCGTTCTGACAATAGGCCTTGTTTCCTGCCGGCAAAAAAAAGGCGCCATCTAGGCGCCGATAGGCCAAAGGAGCATGGAAAAGGCCAAAAAGCAGAGTGTGGGAGCAACTGCTGATGTAGACGTTAGCGCTACAAGCTGTCAGACAGATGATGCGGGCATTACGTTTCTGTAAGGTACTGGCTGCAAGATCTGAGAGTCGGCACACTGTGATCTCAATGCAGGCGGAGTACTTTCAATGAAGCTTCTTGTTGCTGAAGATGAGCCGAAAACGGGCACCTACCTACAGCAGGGGCTCACTGAGGCGGGCTTCACTGTCGATCGGGTTCTGAATGGGACCGATGCTGCTCAGCATGCGCTTAATGCGGCATACGACCTGCTCATCTTAGATGTGATGATGCCTGGTTTGGATGGGTGGCAGGTTTTACAGAAAGTCCGCGCGGCCGGTAATGAGGTCCCCGTGCTTTTCCTCACCGCCAGAGATGGGGTACAGGATCGCGTAAAGGGGTTGGAGCTGGGCGCTGATGATTATCTTATCAAGCCGTTTGCATTCTCCGAATTGCTCGCCAGGATCCGTACGTTGCTTCGCCGCGGCAACCATGCTCCCAACCAAACGATACTCAAGCTCCTCGACGTTGAGATGGATCTGCTGAGACGTCGGGTTACGCGCTCGGGGAAACGCATAGACCTAACCGCCAAGGAATTCGCACTTCTTGAGCTATTGCTTAGGCGTCGCGGGGAAGTCCTGTCCAAATCGCTCATTGCCTCCCAGGTATGGGACATGAACTTCGATAGCGACACCAATGTGATCGAGGTGGCGGTACGGCGGCTGAGAGCGAAAATTGATGATGAATTCGAGCCGAAGCTCATACAAACAGCTCGTGGGATGGGCTATTTGATCGACGCGCCAGACGCCTAGAGTGTAATAGCAGCTATCTTCTCTCGATGGGCCAACTACTCTACCTGGTCTGTCCCGGGCCGAGCCTAGCCTTCTGAGTTATACTTATTCAGTGGCGGCAGGAAGAAGATGGGTCGCTGCGGGGGCGCTATCAAAATGTCAGTAGATTTGATGCTTGTGCCCTTGCGGCGCTTAGTTTTGCCATCTTTGCCGATCGCCAGCAGATCACCGGTCGCGACAGCCATACCGAGCGCCTGCTTTACACGAAGCTCGTCAGCCATGGTGTAATTGGTCAATCCACTCATCAGGCCCAGAAAAGGTTGCCGTTCAACCTCGTAGACCTGCTTAGGCAAGAGCTCTGAAAGCTCGCCACGGATGCGGTCATCCGTGGCATCGTCGAAGTGGTGCTCATCCAGCAGCAAATCGTGCTGACCTGTCACGGCGATATCCCGATTGGCGTCGTAACCAAAAAAGCTGGAAGGCGACAGCATATGGGAAAAGTTGTTGCCGTATTTCCAGTGGATCTTCTTCATCACATCATTAGCGCGGTAGTTGTTCGCCAGATGGATAAACCAATAGGCCATCGGGTTGCTGCCGGCCGGACGAATGAAGAAGACGGTCATTGCGGATTCCACGCTGACTCGGACACCCATTCCACGCGCACCCGGACAGTGATTCCACGCTGATCCGGACACTCATTCCACAAGCATCCGGACACCGACTCCACGGTCATCCGGACACTTTTCTGGCAGGCAGCCACGCAGGATTTATTCACTACCATCGATCTCTTTTTCGAAGCAGAGAGGTCGTTGTGGAGCGTTTATCCATGCGTAAAATCCGAGAGGTGTTACGCCTCAAGTTCGACTGCGGCCTGTCCGTGCGCAAGATCGCCCGCAGCCTGGGCATTGGCCACAGCAGTGCCGGTGATTACCTCTGCCGTTTTGCCGCCAGCGGCCTCACCTGGCCCTGTTCGTTGTCCGATGCCGAGTTGGAGCAGCAACTGTTCCCGCCGGCCCCGGCGGTTGCCAGTGAGAAGCGGCCTTTACCCGATTGGGCATGGGTGCATGCCGAACTGCGCCGCCCCGGCGTAACCCTGGCGCTGCTCTGGCAGGAGTACCGCCTGAGCCAGCCGCAGGGCTTTCAGTACAGCTGGTTCTGTGAGCACTACCGAGCCTGGCAGGGCAAGTTGGACGTGGTGATGCGTCAGGAGCACCGCGTCGGCGAGAAGCTGTTCGTCGACTATGCTGGCCAGACGGTGCCGGTTATCGATCGCCACAGCGGCGAGATCCGCCAGGCGCAGGTGTTCGTCGCGGTGCTTGGCGCGTCCAGCTACACCTTCGCCGAAGCCACCTGGTCGCAGCAGCTGCCGGACTGGCTGGGCTCGCATACCCGTTGCTTCGCCTTCCTCGGCGGGGTGCCGGAGATCGTGGTGCCGGACAACCTGCGCAGCGCGGTGAGCAAGGCCCATCGTTACGAGCCGGACATCAACCCGAGCTACCGCGATCTGGCCGAGCACTATGGCGTGGCGGTGGTGCCGGCGCGGGCACGCAAACCGCGCGACAAGGCCAAGGCCGAAGTCGGCGTGCAGGTGGTTGAACGCTGGATCCTCGCCGCCCTGCGCAACCGCCAGTTCTTCTCCCTGGATGAACTCAACAGCGCTATCGCCGGGTTGCTGGAGCGGCTCAACCGACGACCGTTTCGCAAGCTGCCGGGCTCGCGCCAGACGGCCTTCGAAGCTCTGGATCGTCCGGCGCTGCGCCCCCTGCCGGAGCAACCCTACGTCTACGCCGAGTGGAAGAAGGCGCGGGTGCACATCGACTACCACGTCGAGGTCGATGGGCATTACTACTCGGTGCCGTATCAACTGGTGAAGAAGCAGCTGGAGGTGCGCCTGACGGCGCGCACCGTCGAGTGTTTCCACGCCAACCAGCGGGTGGCCAGCCACCTGCGCTCAATGCACAAGGGCAGGCACAGCACGCAGGCCGAGCACATGCCCAAGAGCCATCGCGAGCATGCCGAGTGGACGCCGCAACGGCTGATCCGCTGGGCCGAGCAGACCGGGCCGAACACCGCCGGCGTGATCCGGCACATCCTCGAACGGCGCATCCATCCGCAGCAGGGCTACCGGGCCTGCCTGGGCATCCTGCGCCTGGGTAAAACCCACGGTGAGGCGCGTCTGGAGTTGGCCTGCCGTCGCGCCATCAGCCTCGGCACGTGCAGCTACAAGAGCCTCGAATCGATCCTGCGCCAGGGGCTGGAAAACCTGCCGCTAGTTCAAACCAACCTGCCGCTACTGCCGGACGACCACGCCAACCTGCGCGGATCCGCCTACTACCACTGACCCCAAGGAATCCCACCATGCTGCCCCATCCGACCCTGGACAAGCTGCAAACCCTGCGCCTGCACGGCATGCTCAAGGCGCTGAATGAACAACTGAAAACCCCGGACATCGACAGCCTGAGCTTCGAAGAACGCCTCGGCCTGCTGGTCGACCGCGAGCTGACCGAACGCGATGACAAGCGCCTGAGCAGCCGCCTGCGCCAGGCCCGGCTCAAGCACAACGCCTGCCTCGAAGACATCGACTACCGCAGCCCGCGCGGACTGGATAAGGCGCTGATCTTGCAACTGAGCAGTGGTCAGTGGCTGCGCGACGGCCTCAACCTGATCATCGGCGGCCCCACCGGTGTCGGTAAAACCTGGCTGGCCTGCGCCCTGGCCCACCAGGCCTGCCGGGAGGGCTACAGCGTGCGCTACCTGCGCCTGCCACGTTTGCTGGAAGAACTGGGTCTGGCCCATGGCGACGGCCGCTTCGCCAAGCTGATGAGCAGCTACGCCAAGACCGACCTGCTGATCCTCGACGACTGGGGCCTGGCCCCGTTCACCGGCGAGCAACGGCGCGACATGCTGGAGCTACTGGACGACCGTTACGGCCAGCGCTCGACCATCGTCACCAGCCAGATGCCGGTGGACAACTGGCACGAACTGATCGGCGATCCGACCCTGGCCGATGCCATCCTCGACCGCCTGGTGCACAACGCTTATCGGATCAATCTGGAGGGTGAATCAATGCGCAAACGGACGCAGAAATTGACGACGCCGGGCACCTCAGACTAACAATGCCACCCCTGCGTCGCTGCGCTCCGACTGCCTGTCCGAATGAACGTGGAACAGGTGTCCGGATCAGCGTGGGCTGAGTGTCCGAATGGCGTGGAATCCGCAGATGGTCTTGAAATCGGGCATCAAACGCCCGGTTAGCCACATGAGTTCGACGTTGCGCTGGGCTTCTCGCTCCAGACGTCGGCTCGATTGAATTCGGTTTAGGTAACCGTAGATGTAGATCTTCAGCAGGATCGCCGGGTGGTAGGCAGGTCTGCCGGTTTCGGCTGGAATGACGCCATCAAAACCTAGATTGGCCAAATCGAGTTCATCGACGAAAACGTCAACCACCCGAACCGGATTGGTATCGCTGACGTAGTCGTCGAGGCTTTCGGGAAGTAAGGTGCTTTGACCTCGATGTTCACCCTGGATAAACCGTTTCATGGGCGTCCCTTGCGATGAGATTCTCGGAAATCATAGCAAGGGTTTACCGGGATGTTTTTACACACTCTGGGCCGATTCCTGCCTAATCCGAAAGGCTCAAAGCGGTCAAAAGCGGTCATTGTTGGCCAGCTGCAACAGACCGCTTCATTCACAAGAAAATTATTCAGGTGTGAGCATGGAAATTAAATCGCTGGCGACGGTAGCCATGATTATGTGATCTGCGACTTTTGCTCCTCTGGTACCCGCATCCCTGATTATGGCTTGCAATACGGCCGGATCATCAATTCGTCCCCTTCCAGAACGTAGCGCGGAGCATGATCCGAGTGCTTGAATTTCAGGACGTAGCTGCCATGAGTCTTTTCCAGGTACAAGTTTCCGAACACCGGATCAGATCTTCTTTTGAAGCTGTGAAACCGGCCGCTCCAACATCGATTGCGTTAGCCCGTGCATATCCGCATTGGCTTGCCAAATCAAAAACCGGCTACGCATATCTCGAACAGCAGCTAACAGCTTCTGATTGTTCGCTGTCAGTTTCTCAATGTGCTCGTTAGCGGCCTGAATATCGCTAATCCAGCCCGGCTTCAGCTTCTGAGCCTTCAATGCCGCCTTGCAATTCTTCATCGCTAAATCCACGGCAGGTAGATTCATCAGGGACTGGCGAGCACGACTGATACCCAGTTTCTCTTTGCAGGCCTCAACGAGCAAAGGCCAAGTCAGCTTCGGCTCTGACCATTCCTCAATCAGCTTAATGATGCGTTTCTCATCCTTTGGCGTTAAATGCCCCATCGTTAACCCTCGATCTCATCAAGCAAAGCTAAGACGTCATCCAACGATGGCAACGCCTCTTGCGCCTGGTTCTCTTCAATGACTTTGACTTCGATCAACCCCGACATTGCGGCGGCGTTCTTGGTCAGCGTCCAACCGTTGTCGGCGTTCCACACAATGTCACCGTTTTCGAGTTCGGGGTTTTCCAGCGTTTGGATGAGCGCCTCGCACTTAAAGAGCTTCTCACCCAGTTTTTTGGCAGACTCTGATGCTCCAAACACACCACGAGACTGCGCATCCATGGCTTTATCTAGGCGGCGTTGAAGGTCGTCGCGTTCTTCCATGAGGTTGCCCAGCTTCACGTCATCCCCTTTGACGCAACCGAGCCGCCCGCAGTCCAAACAGGCACCCATTTTCGGACAGGGCTCGGATGCGAAGTTGTGTGCACAAACGCCGAGATGGGTTTGATGGATAATGCGGTCTTGCTCACCCTCGCGCAGTTCCCTCACCTCCGCCAGGGTCAGCGGCTGATTGGTTTTGACCTTGTCCAGACGCTGAGCAGCGGTGCTGTGCTTCGTTTTGGGGTGGTAAGCCGCAACCCTTTGAGTACGATCCTCGATGGTCTCATGGTTGTAGATAGACCCCATCGTCGTGCGTCCAGAGAAGGCGTCAATCAGGAGCTGCGACAGACCGGCCTCGTGCATCCGCGTGTTCAATTCGTGCCGAAACGCATGCGTGTTGACCTTGACGCCGGGATAGCCATAGCGCTCGAACAGGCTTTTCCTTTTCGGTTTGTTCGAACCGCCCAATTGCGCCTTCATTCGGTTAGGGTTCGCCGCGATCTCTACGCCAAACCCGTGCGTCACAGCAGTGCCACCTGCGTCTTCAGCCAGCGCTCCCGTGCGCACGGTGAACAAGGCATCACGAAACTTCACCCGCGCCTTGCCCTCCGTGTACGGCGTGGTGTAGGGAAAATCCTTTGGGAGATACTTCTCACGCAGCAGCGCATTGAGCGTGCGCAGCGTGATCACACACCGGTCGTCAAACTCAACACCCTGGACTCCTGGCTTGTCCTTCACGTATATCCGCTTCCCTCTACTGGCATCCAAACCATCACGAATCTCGGCCAAGAGGGCTCGGGCGGCGGGGCTGAGCGCCTTTTTCTTCTCCATGGGTTTTAGGAAACCATTTTGGAATGTTGTTCGCGGGTTGTGGCTCTCATGAACACTGAGTTTCAGCGCGGCACAGGCTTCGGCATAGGTAAGCGGTTCATCAGGCCCCTTGAGTGGCAGCCCTTCATGGGGCGGAAACTCATCGGGATGCTCTTCCAGCCAGGCGGCGTAAGCCCGCGCCTCATCGGTGATCGGTTTCAGTAAGGTGATGACCCGCTCGACGACCGGCTCCATCTCGGGCTTAACGACTGGCTTCAGCGTGACCTGGTTTACCTTTTCCGCGTACCAGCGCAGGAACATGCGCCGGTTGCCGTGGGTATCCTCTTTGAACACCCGACAATCCAATTCAACATCCGCCAACTCACCCACGCGACTCGGGGCGCTCAGCAACAGCGCACAGGCGGATGTCACAACGATATCCAGAGGGCGGGTCAATTCGTTAGTGAACACTTCCCCGAGCGCTTTGATCGCTTCGGGGTTGGGCAGTTTCTGTTCCCGATCCGCTTTTTGCTGCTTGAGCGTGCCACGCGACTTCATCGTCAGCGGAGAGGTCCACCGAAAATCGGCCTTGAGCAGTTTTTTGGCCCGCATCAGGGTGATGAGCGCCTCAAGTGCCTTGCTGCTAACGTATGCGTTGTTGCATTTTGCCCAGTGACGACTCAGGTGCTCGCACGCTTTATTGCAGACAGCGGCGGACACCTGCGTCACATCCCGCGTGCCGGTCAGCTCGACCAAGGCGGCTTCCAGCACCTTCAGGGCAGTCAGCCAGTCTTTAATTGCCTTTTTCTGCAAATACACCCGTCGGTACACCATGATGGCCTTGGCAAACTCCGTGAAGGGTGCCTGTATCGCCTTTGGGGCTGCGTTGGTCGATCCCAGCGCCGTGAAGCTACAGCTATGGACGCCATGCTTGTGCCAACTGCCGTCTTCCCAGCAAATACTCGAGTGCACGCGACTGGGAATGCCTTTGGGCAGGGTCTGTTTTGCCCATTCGATAAACGCCGTGAGCTGAGCCTCCGTAGCCAGTTGGCTCCTGGGCTTGAAATCAACAATGTTGTTCGTCAGTTCAGAATCAAACGCATCGGTCATTCGCCTTTCCTCCCTGATTGGCGCGTGGCCTCACAATCCAGAATCACCTTGCGGCACGCCAGAATGGCCCGATCCCAGAGCACGCCGGTCGTTTTATCCGTGGCAATGGTTTGCGCCCGCCGACGTTCCAATCGCTCAAGAACCGCGCGGTGATTGGCGTACAGAAGGGGTTGGAATTTTCCGCATGCGTAACAGGTAAAGGGCGCATCGAGATGGCAGGCGGCAGTGGCACCGCACACTGCCAGATCCTCGATTTGTCGATCCGCTCGATCCCCGTTTTTTGCTGAGGTGCGATCCGTGACGATGATCCCGGTGAACGCATTCACAACCAAGGCCAGATGGTCGCTCATCTTCGCGTCGATCAAGGCCAGCAGCTCCGGCGACACCTGGCGGTACTTTCGTACTGTCCGAGTATTGTTGTGCATCAATGCGCTGGCCATCGTCCACTCATCCAGCCCGGCATTGGACAAGTCCGTGCCGAGGGTGTGCCTGAACCGGTGCCCCCGCGTCACTTTCAGCGGCTGATGGGTGCGAGGCGAAATTGGAAAGCCCTCCATCCGCTCGATGCGATCAAGCCATGCCTGAACCGTGCCTGCTCCAACATGAAAGATTGGCTGCGGCGCCTCTTCGAGGGCTTTTTGCAGAGGGCTATCGAGTAAAACAGGGGGATTCACCCGTTCCAAAAATTCTGCTTCATCATCTATCTTCCGACGAAAGAGCGGCACATTCTCAATGGCTGCATCCCAGTAGGCGCGGTCTGGATAGGTTTGCCAGAGTTGCGCCAGAACCATGGCCTTGTAGGCCTGCACGGTGTTGTACAGGTCCTCATCCAGACTGAAGGTTTCGGACTTGGCTCGCCAACCCGCCTCGCCGTGTTTTTGCTTTGCCCAATGAAACCTGACCTTGCAGCCCTGATCGGTCTTCGTTAAATCACCAAACACCATCATGCGCACCTGAGCGCCACGCTGCCCGTAAATCATCAACAGGCGCAGATACAGGTATTGGTCGGGATCTAGCTGACCGTGACAGAACTGCTCATGTATCCATTGGTGCAGCGCGTCCTGCTCCACCTGGGTGAACGGGCCCTGTTCGGGGTCCAGGCTGAGGATCACATCGTGGCTGGATTTCTTTTTTCTGGGCAGTGCCTGGTAGGCCTCGATCAGGGATTGCGGCGGACGTTGTTCGAGGGATTCGCAGTCGCGCCAAAACGCCATGAAAGCGGCTAACTGACTGAACTCGCTGACGTTAAAGCGCTCCCGCAGAGCGATCAGGTGATCCTCGTTGAGCGGGTCAAGACCGGCCTGAGCAGCCCGCGACAACACACTGGCGACTTTAGCAACCGAGCCCGTTGCATGATCAGCCATTCGATAGGCCATGGCGGCGTGCAACCAGGGCTGCCAATCCGGCGAGACGCAGGCGAGGGCCGCTTTCCAGTTGACTGGGTGTGTGGCCGATTTATCGGGTTTCCACATGGGGTGAGTCGGTGTGAACACCTCCCCACATTTCGCCAGGCGAGGCGTGCTCAGCCATGCATCGAGGCTGTCCTTTGTGGGGGCCTGAAGTGCTTCGACGGCGATGTTCACGCTGAACCTCCTGGTGTCATGCCGGCCTTATGACGGCTGGACGTAAACCGCTCGGCCCGTTTCTGTATCGCTTTGTCTGCCTCCTCCTTCCAGAACTTTGCGCCGTAGAGGCCGGGCATGTTCGACTCGGGACTCCAGCCGAACATCCATGTCAGGGTCTTTTGAACTTGCGTGGTGCGATCCTCCGGCGTGAGCGCTGCCAGCTCCTCACGCATGCTTTCCAGCATGGTGTAGACCGCGTCATGCCTGAGAATATGCGGGTGCACATGAGCCAGTTCCGGCGCTATTTCTCGAACCCTCGACAGAACGCCATCCACTGCCTTGATGGTCAGAGGCCCGCCCTCATTTCGCTTGTGCGCCACCAGCAAAAACGGATGCTTCCTTGCTTGCGATGTGCCGCTACGGGGCTTTCTGTGGCGATATTTCGATTCGTACTCAGTGATCGCGTCATACAGGTCATCGGTCATCACCAGCATGCGCTCGTGGGTTTTGAATTGCGGGGCCATGGTTCGTGGATCGATGCTCTCATCCTCGAGGTTGACCACCGCCAGTTGACGACTGTGCCAGTGAATATCTCTGGTCTTGATCAGCAGCATCTCGGAGCGTCGCAGCCCCATGTCGAGACCCAACAGCAAAATGATGTAGTTACGCAGCCTGATGGCGTCATCTGAAAAGGGATTCTCGGCGCTATTCGGATGCATGATTTCCAGCAACCGAGTTCGCTCCTGGGCAGTAAGCCCCTTCATTTCGTCCGTTCGCGTTTTTTTCCACGCAGGGCTGGCCGCTTTGATCTTGCGGTTGATGCGCTTCTTCAGATCGTCAACCGCCTCATATCGTGTTGAGTGATCACCCAACTTGTCATAGAGGAAGGCCAGATAGTCGCGTACCGCCTCGATTCGCTGCTGCGCATGGACTTTGCCAACGGATTTGTAGGCGGTCGGATGCAAGCGCATCCCCGCATACTTCATGGCCAAGGTTTCCTTGCTGAACCCCGCGTCCGACACAAACCTTGAAAGCTCACTGTCTGTCAGGTACCGGCTGTGAGGGCGCTGTTCGAGGTGAGAAATCAGATCAATGGAGGAAAACGCCAGAAACTCCTCAAACACAGCCAGATGCTCAAGGTACTTCTTGGTTGTTTCGAGGGCTCTGCCCGAGTGCTCCATGGTGATGTATAGGTTGGGGTAGTAGACCGGGATGCAGTCTTGCACCAGCATCTTTCTTCGAGCAGCATTCACCACCTGCTCTATGACTTGCAAACCCATGTTGCTCCCTCATAAAAATTAACTTTTTCTAAGTATAGTCAGGCGCATCGGCTGGCCAGCGCAAACCTAACGTTTTATTTTCCTAATTTAAGCGCTTGCCGCTACCATTCAAAGCACTGAAGACACAGGATTAAAGGCGAATCAAACCATGTCCAAAAGTGACAAATCAGGCAAAACAGGCTCTTACGTCTACACCATGCATCGGCTGAGCAAGGTCGTTCCGCCGAAGCGCGAGATTCTCAAGAACATTTCTCTATCCTTTTTCCCTGGCGCCAAGATTGGCGTACTCGGCCTCAACGGCGCGGGTAAATCCACGCTGTTGAGAATCATGGCCGGCGTTGACAAGGAGTTTGACGGAGAGGCGCGGGCGATGCCCGACCTGAACGTGGGTTACCTGCCCCAGGAACCCGAGCTCGACCCGAGCAAAACGGTTCGCGACGTAGTTGAAGAAGCAGTCAGCAGCATCAAGGACGCGCAGGCGCGCCTCGATGAGGTCTACGCTGCCTACGCCGAACCCGATGCCGACTTCGACAAGCTGGCCGCCGAACAGGCCAAGCTCGAAGCCATTCTGCAGGCCAGCGATGGTCACAATCTCGAGCGCCAGCTGGAAGTCGCGGCCGATGCCCTGCGCCTGCCGCCGTGGGATGCAACGGTTGGACACCTGTCCGGTGGCGAAAAGCGCCGTGTCGCGCTCTGCCGTCTGCTGCTGTCGGCGCCGGACATGTTGCTGCTGGACGAACCGACCAACCACCTGGACGCCGATTCGGTAGCCTGGCTGGAACACTTCCTCCACGACTTCCCCGGTACCGTGGTGGCGATCACCCACGACCGTTACTTCCTCGACAACGTCGCTGGCTGGATTCTCGAACTAGACCGCGGCGCGGGCATTCCCTACGAGGGCAACTATTCCGGCTGGCTGGAAGCCAAGTCCAACCGCTTGGCGCAGGAATCCAAGCAGCAATCGGCCCACGAAAAGGCCATGAAGGAAGAGCTGGAGTGGGTCCGCAAGGGTGCCAAGGCTCGTCAGGCCAAGTCGAAGGCGCGCCTGCAGCGCTTCGAGGAACTGCAGTCCCAGGAATTCCAGAAGCGCAGCGAGACCAACGAAATCTACATCCCTGCCGGCCCGCGTCTGGGCGATAAGGTTATCGACTTCAAGAACGTGACCAAGGGCTACGGCGACCGCATCCTGATCGAAGACCTCTCGTTCAGCATGCCCAAGGGCGCCATCGTCGGCGTCATCGGTGGCAACGGCGCGGGCAAATCCACGCTGTTCCGCATGATCATGGGCAAGGAGCAGCCGGACTCGGGCAGCATCGAGATCGGCGATACCGTGCAGGTCGCCTGCGTGGACCAGAGCCGCGAGGACCTGGACGGCAGCAAGACGGTATGGGAAGCGGTGTCCAATGGCTCCGACATGATCCGCATCGGCAACTATGAAGTCCCCTCGCGCACCTACGTGGGGCGCTTCAACTTCAAGGGCGGCGACCAGCAGAAGTTCGTCAAGGACCTGTCCGGTGGTGAGCGTGGCCGTCTGCATCTGGCGCTGACGCTCAAGGAAGGCGCCAACGTGCTGCTGCTCGACGAACCGTCCAACGACCTCGACGTGGAAACGTTGCGTTCACTGGAAGAAGCGCTGCTGGACTTCCCCGGCGCGGCGATCGTGATTTCCCACGACCGCTGGTTCCTGGACCGGGTCGCCACGCACATACTCTCCTACGAGGACAACGGTGACATCATCTTCTTCGAGGGGAACTACACCGAGTACGAGGCCGACCGCAAGAAGCGCTTGGGCGACGCCGCCGCTCAGCCGCATCGCGTCAAATACAAGAAGTTAGCGCAGTAACACAACCGAAAACGGAGCCGAAAGGCTCCGTTTTCGTATGGCTTTCTTACCGATCAGAAGCGCCGAGCCACGATGCGGCCAAGCGAGCCATAACGCTAGCCCTGGTTGCATCCTGTCGCAGCAAGCGCCTTGACGATCTGCTCGATGAGCGCGTCCGGTGCCTGGCGGATATCCATGATCAGCGCCTCACTCTTCTCAGGCGGCTCGAGATTGGCGAGCTGATCATCCAGCAACGCAGAGGCGAAAAAATGCCCGCGACGATTGGCGATGCGTTCCTCCAGCACGTCACGAGGCCCCTGTAGAAACACCAGTCTCACATCGGCAACTTCGCCACGCAGTACGTCGCGATATCGACGTTTGAGTGCCGAGCAGGCGAAAACATGATCCTTTCCCTGACGTGCCCGTTCGGCGATGGCTTCATGCATCGCTTGCAACCATGGCTGGCGATCCTCGTCGGTGAGGGGGATTCCGGCGGCCATTTTCGCCTTGTTGGCAGGTCCGTGATACTCATCGGCATCCGAGAAACCGCACCCCAGGCGAGCGGCCAACTGCTCGCCAATGGTCGTTTTGCCGCTTCCAGATACGCCCATGATCACAACTATCACTTGCACCCCTTGGTTTTCTTCCGGCAGTTGAGAATTCGAGACCAGCAACAGACCTCCAGCGCCGCGCCAGGGCGCGCACGCCTCCTTTTTCGGTCATACGGGCACACCGAAGTTCCTTGCTTCGTGGCACGCAGTTCACAGCCGCGCCGGACCATTCACGCACCAAGATGCGACACTTCGGACCATGTGGCACCTTCACGGTGCAAAAGTTGTTTGTTAGAGTCGCCGCCCAAAAAAATTTTAATGACTGCTGCTAGCGGTCCGACGAGGGCTCTTTAAATGATCGAATCCGTTGACGCCTTTCTTGCCCGTGTTAAGCAGCGCGACCCCCATCAACCAGAGTTCCATCAGGCCGTAGAAGAGGTCGTTCGCAGCCTCTGGCCCTTCCTGGAAGCCAACCCGCGCTACATGCAGGCCGGGATTCTGGAGCGGATGGTCGAGCCCGAGCGGGCAATCATGTTCCGGGTGCCCTGGGTCGACGATCAGGGTCAGGTACGGGTCAACCGCGGTTTCCGCATTCAGATGAACAGCGCCATCGGCCCATACAAAGGCGGCTTGCGCTTCCACCCTTCGGTCAACGTCGGCGTTCTTAAATTTCTCGCGTTCGAGCAGGTCTTCAAGAATTCCCTGACCTCGCTGCCCATGGGCGGCGGCAAGGGTGGTTCGGACTTCAACCCCAAGGGCAAGAGCGACAACGAAGTCATGCGCTTCTGTCAGTCGTTCATGAGCGAGTTGTACCGCCACATCGGCGCCGATCTGGACGTGCCGGCCGGTGACATCGGTGTCGGCGGCCGCGAAATCGGCTTCATGTTCGGCCAGTACAAGCGCCTGTCCAACCAGTTCACCTCGGTCCTCACTGGCAAGGGCCTGGCCTACGGCGGCAGCCTGATTCGCCCGGAAGCCACCGGCTACGGCTGCGTCTACTTTGCCGAAGAGATGCTCAAGAGCGTACGCAGCAGCTTCGAAGGCAAGCGCGTCTCGATTTCCGGCTCCGGCAACGTCGCGCAATACGCCGCGCAGAAAGTCATGGAGATGGGCGGCAAGGTCATATCCCTTTCCGACTCGGGCGGTACCCTGCACTTTGTCGACGGCATGACCGAAGAGCAGTGGGCCTACCTCATGGATCTGAAAAACGTGCGTCGCGGTCGCCTGGAAGAAATGGGCGCCCACTTCGGGGTGTCCTATCTGGCCGACCAGCGCCCATGGGGCCTGCCGTGCGACATCGCCCTGCCGTGCGCCACCCAGAACGAACTGGACGGCGAAGATGCCCGCACGCTGCTGAAGAACGGCTGTATTTGCGTGGCCGAAGGCGCCAACATGCCTTCTACCCTGGAAGCGGTCGACCTGTTCATTGAAGCAGGCATCCTCTACGCACCGGGCAAGGCATCGAATGCCGGCGGCGTGGCCTGTAGCGGCCTGGAGATGAGCCAGAACGCTATGCGCCTGCACTGGACCGCCGGCGAGGTGGACACCAAGCTGCACGGCATCATGCAGTCCATCCATCACGCCTGCGTCGCCTACGGCGAAGAAAACGGCCGCATCAACTACGTCAAAGGCGCCAACATCGCCGGCTTCGTCAAAGTCGCCGACGCCATGCTGGCTCAAGGTGTCGTTTAACGGCAGCTTGAAGCTGGACGCCTGAAGCTGAAAGCAAAAGCCCCCGCCGGATAGTCCGGTGCGGGCTTTTCGTTTAAGAGGTTGAGGCTAAGCCCGTAGGGTGGGCTTTAGCCCCCCGCAGCAAGGGCCGGACTGAAAAAACATCGGTGGGCTGAAGCCCACCCTACTTATTGGCGACCATCCCGCGTTACCTACGTCGCTTTTTCTTCCAGCTAGCCCCTTACCAATAATTCTCCACCGCCACCTGCCCCGGCCTGCGGGTCAGAGCCAGGTTGAGGTCGCGTGTCTTGAGGATGGCGCGGGTGTCTTCGATCATCTGCGGGTTGCCGCAAAGCATGATGCGCGAATGCTCGGGGTCAAGCTTCAGATCGGCGGCGCGTTCCAGTTCGCCGTTTTCGATCAGCGTGGTGATGCGCCCGTTCAGCGCACCCGGCACTTGCTCGCGTGTAACGACCGGCAAATAGGTCAGCTTGCTGCCCAGCCCTTCCAGGTATTCGCGCTCCGGCAATTCGTGGATCAGTTGCTGATAGGCCAGCTCCGACTCGGTGCGCGCGCTGTAGACCAGCACGATGCGCTCGAAGCGTTCCCACACTTCAAGGCCCTGCAGGATCGAGAGGAATGGCGCCAGCCCCGTGCCGGTGGCCAGCAACCAGAGATCGCGCCCGTCGGGGAAACGGTCCAGGGTTAGGAAGCCGAACGCCTGCTTGTCGATCAGTAGCTCGTCGCCCACCTTAAGCCGGCTCAGCTCGCTGGTGAACTCGCCGTCCGGCACCACGATGGAAAAGAAGTCGAGAAATTCGTCGTGCGGTGCCGACACCATTGAATAAGCCCGCCAGACGATGCTGCCACTGGGCTTGCGCACCCCCAGCCGGGCGAACTGCCCGGCGGTGAATCTGAAGCCCGGATCGCGTGTAGTACGCAGGGTGAACAGGTTGGGCGTCAGCGTCTGCACCCTGAGCAGGCGCTGGCGGGTGAACTTCTCTTCGCTGACGGTCATACTTCGCTCCCTTCGCGGACATCTGCGGATTCGAGGGTGAAGCCCTTGATACACCTTTCCGACGCCGACAAACACCGCCAGTTCTTATGCCTATTCTCGAATCCCCCTATGCGCGCCTCGATCTGATCCGCCAGCCCGAACAACCGAACGAACCGCTACAGGCCTTCGACGCGGCCGATGAATATCTGCTGAGGCAGTTACACGAGCAGGGCCTACCGGCCGGCAGTCGGATTCTGATTCTCAACGACGGTTTCGGCGCCCTGGCCGCCTCGCTGGCGTGCCATGCACAGGTGACCAGCAGCGGCGATTCCCATCTAGCGCACCTGGGGTTGCAGAAGAACCTGGCACGCAACGGCCTGCCGAGCGACAGCATCGTCTTCGTGCCCGCCAGCCAGATCGCCAGCGGCCCGTTCGATTTCGTGCTGATCCGCGTGCCGAAAACCCTGGCATTGCTGGAAGAACAGCTGATCCGCCTGCACGGCCAGCTGGCACCCGGCGCCCAGGTGATCGCCGCAGCGATGATCAAGCATCTGCCGCGCGCGGCGGGCGACCTGCTGGAAAAATACATCGGTCCGGTGCAGGCCTCGCTGGCAGTGAAGAAGGCCCGTTTGCTGACGGCAACGCCCGCTGAAAAACCGATGCCGACGTCGCCCTACCCCACGCGCTACCGCCTCGATCAGCCCGCCATCGGACTGCTCAACCACGCCAACCTGTTCTGTCGTGAAGACCTGGACATCGGCACGCGCGCCTTTCTGCCACACCTGCCCAAGGCACTCGGCGACTTGCGCGTGGCCGATCTGGGCTGCGGTAACGGCGTGCTCGGCATCGTCTATGCACTGGGTAACCCGCAGGCACGGCTGACGCTGGTGGACGAAAGCTACATGGCGGTGCAATCGGCCCGCGAGAACTGGCAAGCGATCCTTGGCGAACGCCCGGCAGAGATCCGCGCCGGCGACGGCCTGGCCGAACAACCGGCGGACTCGCTGGACCTGGTGCTGTGCAATCCGCCCTTCCACCAGCAGCAAGTGGTCGGCGACTTCCTTGCCTGGCGCATGTTCACTCAGGCCAAATCCGCACTGAGCAAGGGCGGCGAGCTGTGGATCGTCGGCAACCGCCACCTGGGCTATCACCTGAAGCTCAAACGGCTGTTCGGCAAGGTCGAGCAGGTGGCGGCGACGCCCAAGTTCGTCATCCTACGGGCGATCAAGGCGTGAGCAAGGCACCGGCTCGCCTGAACACCCAGGATGGACCGGCGGCGCTCCGCTTCAGACACCAAGATGGCCGCCAGTATCACTCTATGGTGGTGGGCTGAAGCCCACCCTACGGACTGTAGCGTTCCGCGCCCGCCAATGTAGGGTGGGCTTCAGCCCACCAGAGACACTTACAGCGTCCAGCTGCTTTCAGAGCAACTTATCCATCGTGATCGGCAAATCCCGCACTCGCTTGCCGGTGGCGTGATAGATGGCGTTGGCCACCGCCGCCGCGACACCGACGATGCCGATCTCGCCGACTCCCTTGGAGCCGAGCGCGTTGACGATCTCGTCTTTCTCTTCGACGAAGATTACGTCGATGTCGCCGATATCGGCATTCACCGGCACGTGGTATTCAGCCAGGTTGTGGTTCATGTAGCGGCCCAGCGCATGGTCGATCATGGTTTCCTCGTGCAGCGCCTGGCCGATGCCCCAGACCACCCCGCCAACGATCTGGTTACCAGCCGTCTTCGGATTGACGATGCGCCCGGCCGCCACGGCGCTGACCACGCGGGTCACTTTGACGGTACCCAACACCTCGTCCACCCGCACCTCGACGAACACGGCCGAATGCGTGGCAGTGGCATATTCGTTGCGCTTCTCGCCAGGCTTGATGCTCACCTCGGCCTCGAGCACGCCGGTGACGGCGACGACCTGTTCGATCGCAACGCTATGCGCGGGCGCGGCTTTCAATCGCAACTGACCGTCGATGAATTCCACGTCGTCGAGCTTGGCCCCGGTGAATGGTGACACCGGCGTCTGCTGAGCGGTATCCAGTATCTTCTGGCACAGCGCTTCACAGGCCTGCTGCACAGCGCTACCCACCGATGAAACGGTCGCCGAGCCGCCTTCCAGCGGAGCCTGAGAAAGGTTCGAATCGCCAAGGCGGAACTCCACGCGCTCCATCGGCAAGCCCATGGCGGCCGCCGCGATCTGGGTCATCACCGTGTAGGTGCCGGTGCCGATATCCGCCGTGGCGCTGCTGACCACCAACCGACCATCCGGCTCGATGCAGGCCTTGGCGCTGGCCGGCATCTGCATCGCCTCCCAGACGCCCGTGGCCAAGCCCCAGCCGATCAGCTGGTTGCCGTCGCGCATGCTGCGCGGCTCCATCGACCGGCGCGACCAGCCGAAGCGCTCGGCGCCCTGCTCGTAGCACTGACGCAGTTCCTTGCTGGAATAGGGCTTGTCCTCGTTGCCATTGCGCTCGGTGTAGTTGGTCAGGCGCAGCGTCAACGGATCGACCATCGCCGCATAGGCCAGCTCGTCCATGGCGCATTCCAGCGCATAAACTCCGATGGCCGCGCCGGGCGCGCGCATGTCCAGCGGCGTGTAGACGTCCAGCGGCACCAGCTGGTAATCGAGCTTCACGTTCGGACACTGATAAAGCATCCCCGACCACTCGACTTCATGTTCGGTGAAGTCTTCGAACGACGACGTCTGGCCGATCGCCTGGTGGTGGATCGCTTGTAACTGGCCGTTGGCCGCCGCGCCAATGGCAAAACGCTGCACGGTCCGCGGGCGATAACCGAAGGTGAACATCTGCTGGCGCTTGAGCGTGACGCGCACCGAGCGCTTGAGCTTGAGCGCCGCCATCACCGCCAGCGGCAGCTGATACTGCGGACGCAGACCGGAGCCGAAAGCGCCGCCGACGAAGGGCGAGAGCACGCGGACTTTGCCTTTCATGCCGAACACGCCTTCCAGATAGCGCATGCAGTTCTGCACGCCTTGGGTCTTGTCGTAGATCTCCAGCTTGCCTTCGGGCAGGTAGTGGACGGTGGATGCGTGCGGCTCCATCGGATTGTGATGCTCCACCGGCGTGCTGTATTCCAGCTCCAGCCTGAGCGGCGCGCCACGCAGGGCAGCGTCCACATCGCCACGCGGCGGCGGCAGCTCGGCCGGCGCCTTGTGCGCGCTTTCCAGTTCACTGATTAGGTCGGTCCGGTGAGGCTCGCGCTCGTACTCCACCCGCACCAGGCTCCCTGCATAACGGGCCAGTTCGAGGTTTTCAGCCACCACCAGCGCGATCGGCTGGCCGCTGTAGAGAATGCGGTCGTTGTACAGCGGACGGAACGGCGAACCTTCCGCCGCATCGTCGTCCTCGTAGGGCTCGTCATAGCTGGCGATTGGCGGACGATTCTGGTGGGTCAGCACCAGCACCACGCCGGGCACCGCCTCGGCCGCGCTGGCATCGATATTGACGATCCGACCGGGCGCGATGCTGCTGTTGACCACGCTGCCATACAGTAGCCCCGGCACATGGAACTCGCTGGCATAGCGTGCCTGGCCGGTAACTTTGAGCGGCCCGTCGACGCGGTCGATGGGCTGGCCGAATGGGGAAGTGGCGGGTTTCATCGGGCGGCTCCTTTGGCAGCGTCGGTCAGGGCGCGAACAATGGCGCGCCGGCCCAGTTCGATCTTGAACGCGTTGTGTTCGAAACCGCTGGCGCCTTCGAGCAATGCATCGGCCGCGGCGGTGAAGGTGGACGCGTCCGGCGCCTTGCCGACCAGCAGCGCTTCGGCTTCCTGCTTGCGCCAAGGCTTGTGCGCCACGCCCCCCATGGCAAGACGGGCGTCACGAACGGTGCCGCCGTCCATTTCCAGCGCGGCTGCGACCGAGACCAGGGCGAACGCATAGGAGGCGCGGTCGCGCAGCTTGAGGTAGCTGCAATGCGCGGAAAAGCCCTGCGCCGGCAGTTCGACCGCAGTGATCAGTTCGCCGTCGACCAAGGTGTTGTCGCGCTCCGGCGCATCATCAGGCAAGCGGTGGAAGTCGGCGAAGGCGATACGCCGTTCGCCCTGTGGGCCCTGGACATGCACTACGGCATCCAGCGCTGCCAGCGCCACACACATGTCGGAGGGATGCACCGCGATGCAGGCCTCGCTGTGACCGAGAATCGCGTGGATGCGGTTGAGGCCGCCACGCGCCGAACAGCCGCTGCCGGGCTCTCGTTTATTGCACGGCGTGGTGCTGTCGTAGAAGTAGTAGCAACGGGTGCGCTGCAACAGGTTGCCGCCGGTGGTGGCCATGTTGCGCAACTGCGGCGACGCCCCGGCGAGAATCGCCTGGGACAGCAACGGATAGCGTCGTTGCACCAGCGGATGCCAGGCCAGCTCCGAATTGCTCACCAGCGCGCCGATACGCAGACCGCCTTCGGCAGTTTCCTCGATATCGCTCATCGGCAACTGGGTGATGTCGATCAACTGCGCCGGACGGGTGACATTTTCCTTCATCAGATCGAGCAGATTGGTGCCACCGGCGATATAACGGCTGTCCGGGCGAAACAGACTGATGGCTTCATCGATCGCGGAGGGGCGCGCATAGCTGAAGGGATTCATGGCTTCACCTCCCGCACGGCGGTCAGGCGGACGCGGGTTTGCGGCATCGCGTCTTCGATGGCCGCGAGGATGTTCGGGTAGGCGCCGCAGCGGCACAGGTTGCCGCTCATCTGCTCGCGCAGCTCATCACGGGTCTGTGCATGGCCCTCGGCAACCAGGCCGACAGCCGAGCAGATCTGCCCCGGCGTGCAGTAGCCACACTGAAAGGCGTCGTGGCTGACGAAGGCAGCCTGCATCGGGTGCAGTTCTTCGTTCCGGGCCAGGCCCTCGATAGTGGTCAGCTCCGCACCGTCGTGCATGATCGCCAGGGTCAGGCAGGAATTGATCCGTTTGCCATTGAGCAACACCGTACAGGCGCCGCACTGACCGTGGTCGCAGCCCTTTTTGGTGCCGGTCAACGACAGCTGTTCGCGCAGCAGGTCGAGCAGCGTGGTCCAGGGATAGACCTCGACTTGGCGGCTCTCGCCATTTAACTCAAGGGTAATGGAGCAGGCGGCAATCCCACCTGCAGCAGGAGATGTTTCGCTCATGGCAGCCTCACGGTTCGGGAGTCGTCCGCGACCTGTTCTTCGCAGGTTCGCCGAGGACCTCAGGCATCTGGTGCGCTGTCCGTGCGTCTTGGCGTACGACTGCCCAGGCGGGAAGAACGTTCAGCCGGATGACGGAGTGACTCATGAGCGACTGCCCGAAAGGGCGAAGGGCATCGATGCGCCAGCTGGCGATACCCGCTGGTCACGCAATGGGAAATTCAACCCTCTGCGGGGCCGGTGTAAGATGCCCCGCCTTGGCGCGCAACCCGCTTATAGGCTTTGCTGTAGCGAGAGACTGTCCCGAGAGGCAGACATTACCCAACCGCCAGGCCACGACCGGCACACAAGGGGATTCACCATGCTGGAGAAGCTGTTCCAACTCAAAGCGCACAACACCACGCTGCGCACCGAGTTTTTGGCCGGTATCACCACCTTTCTGACGATGGCCTACATCCTCTTCGTCAACCCAAGCATTCTCGCCGAAGCCGGCATGGACCATGGTGCGGTGTTCGTCGCGACTTGCCTGGCGGGTGCGATCGGTTCGGCGATCATGGGGCTGCTGGCCAACTACCCGATCGCACTGGCGCCGGGCATGGGGCTGAATGCATTCTTCACCTACACCGTGGTGCTGACCATGGGCTACACCTGGCAGACGGCGCTGGGTGCGGTGTTCCTCTCCGGTGTGATCTTCTTTCTGCTGTCGATCTTCAGGATCCGCGAATGGATCATCCACAGCATTCCTCTGCCGCTGCGCGCCGGCATTGCGGCAGGTATCGGCCTGTTCCTGGCGATCATCGCGCTGAAGAATGCAGGCATCGTCGTTGACAACCCAGCCACCCTGGTGGGCCTGGGCGACCTCAGCGCCGGCGGCCCGCTGCTGGCCTGCCTGGGCTTCTTCGTCATCGCCGCGCTGGCCTATCGCAAGGTCACCGGCGCGGTGATGATCGGCATTCTGCTGGTCACCGGACTGTCGATCCTGCTCGGGCTGTCGGAGCTCGATGCGGTGGTCTCAATGCCGCCATCGCTGGCGCCGACCTTCATGCAGCTGGATATCGCCGGCGCGCTGGATATCGGGTTGATCAGCGTGATCTTCGCCTTCCTTTTCGTCGATCTGTTCGACACCTCCGGCACGCTGATCGGCGTGGCGCAGAAGGCCAACTTGCTGGATAAGGACGGTAAGATGCCGCGCCTTGGCCGCGCCCTGCTGGCTGACAGCACCGCCACCATGGCCGGTGCGGCGCTGGGTACCTCCACCACCACCAGCTACATCGAGTCGGCAGCCGGCATCAGTACCGGCGGACGCACCGGCCTGACGGCCTGCGTGGTGGCACTGCTATTCCTGCTCAGCCTGTTCTTCGCGCCGCTGGCGGGCGCCGTGCCGGCCTATGCCACGGCACCCGCGCTGTTGTTCGTTGCCGTTCTGATGATGAGCAGCCTGGCCGGCATCGACTGGGACGACATGACCGTTGCCGCGCCGGTGGTGGTTGCCGCCTTGGCCATGCCGCTGACCTTCTCTATCGCCAACGGCATCGCCTTCGGCTTCATCGCCTGGACCGCCGTCAAGCTGCTGGCCGGCCGCTGGCGCGAACTGAGCCCGGCGATGTGGATCCTCTCGATTCTGTTCGTGATCAAGCTGGGCTTTTTCAACGGCTGATCGCTTCGCTTGGGAGTGGTGGGCTGAAGCGGAACACCGCCCGGCCCACCCTACGAGCTACGGGCTTCATTAGCGTAGGGTGGGCTTCAGCCCACCTCCCCCACTCGTAGCCGGAGCCCGTGCAGCCCCTGACAATACCGCCCCAGCTCCGTACAATCGGCGCCCCCATCGGTGGGCGCGAGCCCAGCCTTCGTCATCGATCGCCGCGCGGACACGCCGCGGCCACCACGCAACGGCCGCCACCATGACTCATCTTCGCTTCGACCCCGCCACCTACGACACTCAACTCGCTGCCAAGGCCGAGCGGCTGCGCGAACTGCTGACGCCGTTCGACGCGCCAGCGCCGGAAGTCTTCGATTCGCCGCGCGAGCACTACCGGCTGCGCACCGAATTCCGTCTGTGGCGCGAGGATGGTCAGCGCCACTACGCGATGTTCGAGCCGGGCGACAACCGCACGCCGATCCTGATCGACGACTTTCCCATCGCCAGCCGCCGCATCAACGAATTGATGCCGCAACTGAAAGCCGCCTGGATGGCCAGCGAGACGCTGAGTTTCAAGCTGTTCCAGGTAGAGTTCCTGACCACGCTCAGCGGCGACGCGCTGATCACCCTCGCCTATCATCGACCGCTGGACGACGCCTGGCAGGCCGAGGCCGAACAGCTGGCGGCGCAGCTCGGTGCGAGCATCGTCGGCCGTTCCAAAGGCAAGCGCATCGTCATCGGTCGTGATTACGTGGAAGAGAAGTTGGTGGTCGCTGGCCGCACCTTCCGCTATCGCCAACCGGAAGGCGCCTTCACCCAGCCCAACGGCGAGGTCTGCCAGAAGATGCTGAACTGGGCCTTTGATGCTCTGGGCGAGCGCGACGATGACCTGCTGGAGCTCTACTGCGGCAACGGCAACTTCACCCTGCCGCTGGCCACACGCGTGCGCAAGGTACTGGCCACCGAGATCAGCAAGTCTTCAGTCAATGCCGCCCTGCACAACCTCGACGATAACGGCATCTATAACGTCAGCCTGGTGCGCCTCTCCGCCGAAGAACTGACCCAGGCGCTGAACGAGGTACGCCCGTTCCGCCGGCTGGCTGACATCGATCTGAAGAGCTATGACTTCGGCAGCGTCTTCGTCGACCCGCCCCGCGCCGGCATGGACCCGGACACCTGCGAGCTGACTCGTCGCTTCGAGCGCATCCTTTACATCTCCTGCAACCCAGAGACGCTGGCGCAGAACATCGCCCAGCTGCACGACACTCATCGCATCGAACGCTGCGCGCTGTTCGACCAGTTCCCCTATACCCACCATATGGAATCGGGCGTGCTGCTGGTGCGCCGCGGCTAACGCCTGAACCCAGCAGCAACGCTGCGGACTGGTTATCTGACGGGCGAATCCGGCGTCGTTTCCAGCGATGGGCCGCCTGGATCACCCCGCCGAAACGGCTCAAGGCCTGACGCAGGCTCAGGGTCGGCTGGCGCCGCTGGTCCGTCACCCAGGCGAAACGGCTTGGGCGGCCCGTCATCGATCAGAGGCCGTTTGGGCCGGGGGTCCACTTCCGGTTCGGCAACAGGCTCACCCACCGGGCGTTCACGCATCAGCAGCAACGCGACTGCAGCGAGCAATGCGGCACCTACCCGATAGATCAACGAGGCCAGGTCGAAACCGATCAACTCGCCGCCGTCCAGCCACAAGGAACCTAACCGTCCCGCAACCAGCGCCAGCATAGTAATAACCAGCATCGTCAGCGCCGTCCGGACACGCTCCGGCGCGCGCATGGCCCAGAGCAGAAACAGCGCCAGTCCCAACTGCAACCCACCGTAATAGACGCGCATATGGCTGACCGAGGCGGTCTCCATCAGCAGCATCCCGTTCAGATTGGCCATTTCATAAGGCCGCAGCCAATAAGCCAGGCTCAAACCAATCATTACTACGGCCTGAACAATCAGAACGAAACGGGCAAAACGCATCGAAAACTCTCCTGATAGCGGCTGCGCACCACAGTGGTCATCGGACCGAAACGCCCCGCTTTGGTTCGCCCCATAACTAAACCAATGCGCCCGAAACTGCGACATTTGCACACAGGCCGATACTTGGGCACGGCTACGTCTTGGCGGTATGCTGCCGCCAACCCCGCCCGGAGGAATTCTTATGCGCCGTCTCCTGTTCGCTACCGCCCTTTTCGCCAGCCTCGCTCAGGCAGCCGAGCCCATCGCCATCGACGTGCACCGCGACGCCAACTGCGGCTGCTGTAAGTCCTGGATCAAGCATCTGGAGGAAAACGGCTTCGAAGTGACCGATCACGTCGAAACCGACATGGCATCGGTCAAAGCCAAGCTTGGCGTTCCGCACCGATTGGGCTCCTGCCACACCGGCGTGATCGACGGCAAATTCGTCGAAGGCCACGTGCCCGCCAGCGATATTCTCAAGCTTCGCGCCCAGCCGGATCTGATCGGCGCGGCCGTGCCCGGCATGCCCATGGGTTCTCCAGGTATGGAAATGGGCGACCGCAAGGATGCCTACAAGGTGATCGGCTTGAGCAAAAGCGGCGACGAATCGGTACTCGCCGACTACCCGGTGCGCTGAGCGAAAACAGACGAAGCGCAAGCTGCCGGCTGAATTAGCGACCAGCACGAGGGGTCTATCCACCAGCACTGTCTGGTAGAAGGACTCATGTATGCGTTGGAAGAAAGCACGGCGCAGTGACAACGTGGTGGATGCCCACGGCCGACGCGGCGGCATCGGTGGCGGGCGCCTGAGTCTGGCGGGCGTGGCGGTGGTGGTCGTGATCGGATTGCTGTCCGGCCAGGACCCGCTGCAGATTCTTGGCCAGCTGGCGAACCAGGCTGGTCCGGCTCCCACTCAGCAGAGCGACACACCGGCGCGCGGCGACGATCCGCAAGTGGCCTTCGTCCAGGCGATCCTGGGTGATACCGAAGACACCTGGCGCGCCTTATTTCAGCAATCCGGCTCGCAGTACCGCGACCCAACGCTGGTGCTCTTCCGTGGCGGTGTCAATTCGGCATGTGGCTTCGCCAGTTCTGCGGTCGGGCCCTTCTATTGCCCGGGCGACCGTCAGGTTTACCTTGATCTGCAATTCTTCGACGAGATGGCCTCACGCTTCTCCGCGGCAGGCGATTTCGCTCAGGCGTATGTCATCGCTCACGAAGTGGGTCATCACGTGCAGACGTTGCTAGGCGTGTCTCAGCAGATGCAGGCCGCACGCCAGCGTGGTGCCCGCATGGAAGGCGACAACGGTTTGCTGGTTCGCCAGGAGCTGCAGGCCGATTGCTTCGCGGGTGTCTGGGCGTACCATGCGCAGCAGCGCCATGATTGGCTCGAAGAAGGCGACCTGGAGGAAGCGCTGAACGCGGCCAATGCCATCGGCGACGACAATCTGCAGAAGCAGAGCCAAGGGCGCGTCGTGCCGGATGCCTTCACCCATGGCACCTCGGCGCAGCGGGTAAGGTGGTTTCGTACCGGCTTCGACAGTGGCGAGCCGGGCCGCTGCGACACCTTTCAGGCAAGTCGTCTCTGAGTAATCATTCCGCCTTTCCTACCCAGCTGTAGATCGGTGCGTCGGCGCTGCTCTGCACCTTGACCTGAGCGTTATGGCGCAGACGCACCAGCAGGCGCTTCGCCGCCTGCGCGCTGCCGCTCAGGGCTTCCAGCTCGGCCAACAGCTGCGGCCCCTCCATCCGCCCCACATCGCGTAACAATTGCTGAGCGCCGAGCCAGTGCGGATCGATGCCGTCTTCGGTCACTGCCTGCATACTCTGCACATTGGCGCTCGCCGGCAGCTGCCGCGCCAGCTGCGCCCAATCCTGTTCATTCAGTTCCACACTCAGATCCACCGGCAGCTCACCGATATGCCCACGAATTCGAATCATTTCTCATCTCCCGAAAAGCCACGGCATGGTCACATGACTTTCGACGGGCTGGCCAGTCTTGGCACACCTTTGTTATAACGTAACGACTTCAAGGCCAGGAGCTCGCCATGCATTACCTTTCACTCGCACTACCCCTCATCCTTTTATCCACCCTCGCACAGGCACACCCGGCACCTGATCATCAACACGGCAACCTGGGCGCCCATGTACATGGCGCGGCGGAGCTGGATGTCGCACTGGAGCGCGCTGAGCTGGACATCGAACTGCGCAGCCCGGCGATAAACCTGGTCGGCTTCGAGCATGCGCCGGGCAGCGCGGCGGACGAGCGCAAGGTCGCCGATGCGCACAAGCAGCTGGAACAGCCAGCCGCACTGCTTGGTTTACCTGCGTCCGCCGGCTGCGCGTTGAAAACGGTCGCGCTGGAGAGCCCGCTGTTCCACTCAAACGCCGAAACGGCTGAGCACGCGCATGAACATCACGACCATGACAGCCAGCACAGCGACATTCACGCTCGCTACCGCTATGACTGCGCGAATCCCGAGGCGCTGCAGGGAATCAATCTGCAGAGGCTGTTTGAAGCCTTTCCGGCTACCGAGCAGATCCAGACACAACTGATCGGTCCGAACGGCCAGCGCGGCGCGCAGCTGACTACTGAACATCCACAGCTGGACTTCTGACCCGGCGCGGCCTGCCGCAACCCGATCATGAGCCAGTAAACTCCCGACTCCCCGTAACGACTCAGATCATCAATGACCGCTCCGCTGCTTGAAATTCACGAACTCGGCTTCGCCTGGCCTGGCCAGGCGGAACTGCTCGACATCCCTCGTTTCGAACTGGAGCGAAACCAGAGTTTGTTTCTCAAAGGACCGTCCGGCAGCGGCAAAACTACACTGCTCGGCCTGATAGGCGGCGTGCAGAAAGCCCAGCGCGGAACGGTTCGCCTGCTCGGTTCGGATCTCGCCACGCTGTCTTCCGGTGCACGGGATCGCTATCGAGTCGACCACACCGGCTATATCTTTCAGCAGTTCAATCTGCTGCCATTTCTTTCGGTCGCTGAAAATGTGAGCCTGCCTTGCCGCTTTTCGACACTGCGTGCCGAGCGTGCCCGTCAGCGTCACGGTAGCGTTGCGCAGGCGACTGCGAGCCTGTTAGTGCATCTTGGATTATCCGAAGCGTTGTTCGAACGACGCGCCGAAGCACTATCCATCGGACAGCAGCAACGTGTTGCCGCGGCGCGTGCGTTGATCGGCCAACCGGAGCTGGTAATCGCCGACGAACCCACCTCGGCGCTGGATGCAGACAGCCGCGAAGCCTTTCTCCAACTGTTGTTCGCCGAATGCCGCGAAGCCGGTTCGAGCCTGTTGTTCGTCAGCCATGACCAAAGCCTGGCGCCGCTGTTCGACCGCAGCCTGTCGCTGAGCGACCTCAACCGCGCCAGCCGCGCCGCGGAGACCTGATCGTGTACCTGTTGCGCCTGGCCCTGGCGAGCCTGATCAATCGCCGTTTCACCGCCCTGCTCACGGTGTTCGCCATCGCCCTGTCGGTGTGCCTGTTGCTGGCAGTCGAGCGCGTGCGCACCGAAGCCCGCGCCAGTTTTGCCAGCACCATCAGCGGCACCGACCTGATCGTCGGCGCCCGCTCCGGCTCGGTGAATCTGTTGCTGTATTCGGTGTTTCGTATCGGCAACGCGACCAACAACATTCGCTGGGGCAGCTTCGAGCATTTCGCCGAGCATCCCCAGGTGGACTGGGCGGTTCCCATCTCGCTGGGTGACTCCCACCGTGGCTATCGCGTGCTGGGCACCAGCGCCGACTATTTCGAGCATTACCGCTACGGCCGCAAGCAACCCCTGCAACTTGCCGAAGGCCGGCCCTTTGCCGACGATCCCTTCGAAGTGGTCCTTGGCGCCGAAGTCGCGCGTGCATTGGACTACACGCTGGACGAACAGCTGGTGCTGGCACACGGAGTCGCGACGGTCAGCCTGATCAAGCACGATGACAAACCGTTCCGTGTGGTGGGCATCCTGCAACGCACTGGGACACCGGTCGATCGCACCTTGCACATCAACCTGGCCGGTATGGAAGCGCTGCACATCGACTGGCAGAACGGCATGCCGGCGCAGGGCGCTGCCCGCATCGATGCCGAACAGGCGCGCCAGCTCACGCTGCAACCCCAACAGATCACCGCGTTTCTGCTCGGCCTGAACAGCAAGATCGCGACTTTTACCCTGCAGCGCGAGATCAACCAGTATCGCGGCGAGCCGCTGCTGGCGATCCTGCCCGGCGTCGCCCTGCAGGAGCTCTGGAGCCTGATGGGCACGGCGGAAAAGGCACTGTTCGTGGTTTCACTGTTTGTCGTGCTGACCGGACTCATCGGAATGCTGACGGCGATCCTGACCAGCCTCAACGAGCGGCGCCGGGAGATGGCGATCCTGCGTTCGGTGGGCGCTCGGCCCTGGCATATTGGCGGCCTGCTGGTGGCCGAGGCCTTCAGCCTGGCGCTGGCCGGTGTGCTGCTCGGGCTGTTATTGCTATATGTAGCCATCGCCGTGGCCCAGACGCCGCTGCAGGCCAAGTACGGCCTCTACCTGCCGCTGGCTTGGCCCAGCGCTTATGAATGGTCGCTGCTTGCCGCGATACTGCTGGCCGGGCTGCTGATCGGCTGCGTACCAGCCTGGCGTGCTTACCGGCAGTCGCTGGCCGATGGCCTGTCGATACGACTATGAGGATGACCGTGCCAAATCTGTTGCTTGCCGTCCTGCTGACCCTTGCGGCCAATCTCGCAATCGCCGAGGTGCGCGAGTTGCAGTGGTCGGACCTAATTCCCGCCGACGCACCCCCACCCCCGCCTCCCGTCGCGATGCACGACATGTCGCAACTGGCCGATGCGCTGGCTGCCGAAACCGGTCCAGCGGCCATGCAACAATCTCCCGCCGCACCAGTGGTCGAGGCACTGGACGGCATCCAGGCGAAGTTGCCGGGCTATATCGTGCCGTTGGACATGAGCGAGGACGGTCGCGTTACCGAATTCCTGCTGGTGCCTTATTTCGGTGCGTGCATTCACGTCCCACCGCCACCCTCGAACCAGATCGTGCATGCCACCAGCGAGTTGGGTGTGAAGGTCGATCAGCTCTATCAGCCCTTCTGGATCGAAGGTCCGCTTAGCGTCGAGCACGCCAGCAGCGAATTGGCCGAAGCCGGGTATCGGATGTCGGCAGAGAAAATCTATTTCTACGAACTGGAATAAGTAAGCAGTGCTATCCGCTTCCTGGGGACGCGGCGCGCCGGGTGCGAAGCTAGGGTGCGTTCCACGCACCGAGCGGATCAAAGAGCGAAATGATCCGGAGGGGGGCATCCACATACATCAACGTCGGTGCGCAGAGCGCACCCTACGAGATGACTCGCCTACATTTCAGTTGACGCGTGCGATCTGACGCTCGCGCTCGAAACTCAGCTCACCTTCGGCCCATTCACGCCAAGCGCGTACCTGGCGCCGCTCTGCTCCGGCACGCTCGGCTTGTTTCAGAGCGTCAAGCCCGGCCTGCCAGCGGGCCTGCTCAAGCTCCAGCTGAGCCACGTTCATCCAAAACTTGGCGCTCGCCGTCTGCGCGGCCAGCTGACGATAGATCGTCGCGGCAGCAGCGCGCTCGCGCGCCTGCCACCAGAGCATGCCCAAGCGCTCCTGACGTCTGGCATTGCTCGCCAACAAACGCGACTCAAGCATGCCTTCAAGCAGCTTGGCACCCTGCCAGGGCTGATCCGCAGCGCTGGCAAGCAGCACCAGATTATCCAACTCCGCCTCGCTGAAACGCAGACCCTTGGCATGCGCGGCACGCAGCGTGGCAAGCGCCTTGTCCTCATCACCCGCCATCTGTTGCAGCCCGGCCAGTTGACGCCAGATCTTGGCCTCATTCGGATGGCGCGACAGCAACTTGCGCTGCCACCGCTCCGCTGTCTCGTAACGCTTCAGTTCGGCATTGCCAGCAACCAGGAATTGCAGCCAGGTATCCGCCGCGTTGGGGTTGGCCTGCACATAGCGCTCGGCCAGCGGCAACGCCTTACTGTGCTGGCCAAGACCCTGATAGGCCTGCACCAGCATTTGCAGTACTTCCTCGCTTGCCTGGGCCGGCGAACCCAGCAGGCTGATCACCTTGGCATAACGTCGCTCGATCAGATTGAGTTTCGCCAGATTGAGCCGCTCGTTGGGCAGCATCGCCTCGTCCAGTTTGCCGCTCGTGATCGCCTTGTCGAGCAACTCCAGCGCCTGGCGGTTGTTGCCTTCGGCCCAGGCCAGATAAGCCCGGCTGCGCCACAACAGCGCCTCTTCGACACTGCCGACTTTGGCCTCGGCTTGCGTAAGCGCGTTTCGCGCGGCGCTGTAATCGCCTTTTTCCTGCGCGGTCTGCGCGCGCTCAAGCGCCTTGAACACCAGCGGATCGATGGTCTGGGCCGCCTGCGTCGAGACAGCGAACAACAATGAGATCAACAGCAGCAAACGAGGCATGTCAGCGTTCTCCTTGCAGGCGGAAGTGCAGAGTTTTTACCGCTTCACGCGATACCGCCGCGCCGTTTTCGGTACGCGGCGCGAAACGCCAGCGCGCGGCGGCACGGCGCGCTTCACGATCGAACACATTGCGTGGCGAGGCTTCCAGAACACGGATGTTCTCGACTTTGCCCGCAGCCGTGATGGTGAAGGCGAGTTTGATATGACCTTCGATGCCACGCTGGCGCGCGCGGTACGGATATTCGGGGCGGACATCGTTCAGCGGCATGACTTCCTGCTCTGGGCCGCCGGACTGCGCCGCCGTATCCGCGACCGCGGCCGCAGTGGGCGCAGGAGCCGGCGTGGCGGCCGGTGCCGCCGCGGTCAGGCCGCTCAGGCTGGGTGCTGGCGCGCTGGCGACGGATAGCCCGCTGTCGATGTTCGGCAGCTGCAGGTCGAGTTTCGGCAGGTTGGCGCTTGGGCTGGCCATGCTCGGCGTGGGCGGGGTTGGCGGTTGTGGTGTCTTCGGTTGCGGCGGCTCTGGAGCCTGCTGTCGCGAACGAGTCGAGGCGCTTTCGTTGCGGCTGTCCATGCGCACGAAGTTGGCGATCGCTACTGGATCGTCTGCCACTTCACTGCGCGGCGGGGTGACCATGCTCAACATCAAGGCGAACAACAGCAACGCCACCACACAAGCGGCGACGAAGGACAACCCGATCCGGCCCAGCCCGCGGACCATCATTGCACTCCCGAACTGGCAGCGAGCGCCACGTCCCGGACCCCGGCCAGACGCGCCTGATCCATGACCTGAACCACGAGCCCGGTGCGCGCATCCTGATCGGCTTGCACCACCACGGCGCCCTCAGGCTGATCGACACGCATGCGCTCGACATGCGCACGCACGCTGCGTACATCCACCGCCTGCTTATCTATCCAGACCTGACCTTCAGCCGTTACCGCAATCAGGATGTTGCCCTTGTCCTGCGCGCTGGCGGTATCGGCCTGCGGGCGTTGAACCTCGACACCGGACTCCTTGATGAAGGAGCTGGTGACGATGAAGAAAATCAGCATGATGAAGACCACGTCGAGCATCGGCGTCAGGTCGATGCCGGTGTCTTCTTCCTGCTGGTGGTGACGACGCATACGCATCCAGTAATCCTCAATCGTGACGCAGCTGGTCGGCCAGCCGGTCCAGAGCCAGTCGCGCGATTCGCTCGAGGCGCGCCAGGCTGAACAGTCCAGTGATGGCTAGCACCATGCCAGCCATTGTCGGCAGGGTCGCCTGCCAGACGCCCGCAGCCATGCCACGAGGGTTGCCGGTGCCGTTGAGCGCCAGCACATCGAATACCGCGATCATGCCGCTGACGGTGCCAAGCAGGCCGAGCAGCGGACACATCGCCACCAGTGTCTTACTCATCCGCAAAGGGCCAGAGAGCTGCTGCTGGGCCTGAGCCAGCCAGGTACTGCGTACCGCGCGCTGCCAGCTGCCGGGCTCATCGCCCAGCCGCGCCCAAGCCTGGCGACGTGTCTCGGCCCAACGCGGAAAGACCCGGCGCATGAACCACAGGCGCTCGAACACCAGCGTCCAATAGAGCACGCACAAGCCGGCCAGCGCCCACATCACCACGCCACCCGCAGCCATGAAGTCGAGCAGCGCGTGTCCGCTGTCGACCAGACGCAGCCAGCTACCGTGCAGATCAGTCACGGCGCGGTGTTCCCGACAAATGCAGCGCTATCAGGCCAGCGCTTTGTTGTTCCAGCAATTGAATCAGCGCCTTGCTGCGGCTGGCCAGCAAGCTATGCAGAAACAACAGCGGAATCGCCACAACCAGCCCCAGCACCGTAGTCACCAGCGCCTGGGAGATGCCGTCGGCCATCAGCCGCGAGTCACCGCCACCGCTTTGGGTGATGGCTTGGAAGGTCACGATCATGCCGGTCACGGTACCCAGCAACCCGAGCAGCGGCGCGACGGCGGCCAACAATTTGAGCAGCGGCTGTCCACGCTCCAGCGGCGGCGTTTCCTGAAGAATCGCTTCGTCGAGTTTCAGTTCGAGGGTTTCCAGATCGGACAGTTGCGGCTTAGGTCCGAGGACGCCAATGATGCGACCCAGCGGGTTGTCATCGCGCGGCTTGTTCAGCTCATTCATCTGCCGACCCACAGCGCGCCCGACACCAGTCAGATAGACCATGCGCCAGATCGCCAACAGCAGGCCGATGGCGCCGAGCACCAAAATGACCCAGCCGACCAAACCGCCCTGCTGAACCCGATCCCATAGCTGCGGCTGGCGCTGCAGCTGTGCAAGCAACGAGCCGCGGGTTGGATCGATCGGGAGGGTAGCCAGCGCGTCGCTGTTGCTCAGGTAATCATCGACCAAGCCCAACCCGGCAGGTTGCCGTGCCGGAGCCAGGAGCTCGCCGGCATCACTGTCGTAACGCAGGAAGGCATCATCGGTGAAGACGGAGAAAGCACCGATCCGCAGCACCGATTCAACGCTGCGCTGACCGTCGGCGCCCACGACCGGTAGCTCAACCCGCTCGACTCGCCCACTGGCGGCGAGGTCCTCGAGCAAGGTCATCCAGAAGCCATCCAGATCTTCTGCGGACGGAAGCGCACGACTTTCGGCCAGCGCCTTCAGCCGCGCCAGCCGATCCGGATACTGGGCATTGAGCAGGCTGTCCTGCCACTGGCCAGCGATATCACCTGCGCTCTGGCGAACCACGCCGAACAGCTCGCCGAGATGGCCCACCCGCTGTGCCAGTAGTGTTTCCTGCTCGGCCAGTTCGGCCTCCTGACGATCGAACTCGGCTTTCAGACGCTCGGCTTCGGCCTTCTGCTTTTCAAGCGCGGCGTTGGCACGCGCCAGCAGTTGCGCTTGCTCACTGCGATTCTGAATAAACGCCTGCTCACGCGCCTGCATGGCTTCGACTTCCGCGGCGCGCTCGCTGCGGATGCGTTGCAGCAGCTGATCGGGGGTCAGCGGTTCGGCTGCCTGAGCCAGCGCCGGCAACAAGCCGATCAGCAAAAGAGTCAATAAACGGTTCATTGCGCCGCCTCCTTGGCCAGAGTCTTCACCGGCAATTCGAGCCAGCTGGGCGCTTGCTGCTGGCGCGCAATGGCGATTGCCTTGGTGATTGGCCGGCGTGCGCTTGCGTCAAGCGTCTCCCACGCACCGGCCTGGGGATTCCACCAGCCGCTCTCATGCGCATCGAGCGTCTGGTAATAGAGCATCGTCCGTCCCAGGCGCAGAAATTCGACGCTACGGCTGCCACCTTCGACCGGCAGCTCGCCGCGCCAGGCTTCCAGCGTTCTGCCGTAATCGCTTTCGATCTGATAAGCCTCGAGGATTCGACGGTATTTCTCGGCCAGGCTGATATCCGCGCGCGCCTGCATGTCCTGCAAGCTGGCCAGGCGGTCGGCGCGCTCGTCGGGAAGAAATGGCAGATCCGCCGCGATGAATTCCTCGAGCACATCGATCATCCGCCCCATCTGTGGCGCAACGGCCTCCTGGGTGCGCTCGATGCTGTCCAGCTGACGCTGAAATCCTTCGAGTTCCTTACGTTGCCCCGCGGTGAGTTCGGTTAGCTGCTTGTTATAAGCTTCCAGCGCCTCCGCCTGCTGCACAGCGTTGCGATAGTCGTTGAGCATCTGCCGGGTGGCATCGTCGAGCTGCTCAATGCGTGCTTGAGATGCCTTGGCCTCCGCTGCCAGACGCTGACTTTCGTCCAGTGCAGCATCCAGCGGAGCTGCGTGAAGCTGAACGCAGCATGGCAACACGGCGACCGCCAAGAGGCGGGGGATAAGGGCTTGCATTAATGGATCCTTGCAGACGAAGGTCAAACTCGAAAGAGAAACATTATCATCTAGGTGCACAAAGGAAGGCAACCCAGGGCAATACGTCGCAGCCCAGACAAAGCGGAGCGTTTCGTTGAGCTGGATCATATTTGGCAGCGCATCGCGCCCTACCATGGCTCCAACGCAACAGATCACGTCTCGATGGAGCTCATTATGCGCAAGACCCTGTTTACCGCTTCAGTGCTGGCCGTCGCACTCGCCGCCCCCTTCGCCCAGGCCCATCAGGCAGGCGATGTGATCCTGCGCGCCGGCGCGATCACCGTTGATCCGCGTGAAGACAGTGGCGATATCTATGTAGGTGCGCTTTCGACTAGCGTCGCGGGAACAAAGGCCACCCTCGATAGCGACACCCAACTGGGCTTGAACTTCGCTTATATGCTGACCGATAAAATTGGTATTGAGCTGCTCGCTGCAAGCCCCTTCACCCACGACGTTGGTGTTTCCGGAATGCCTGGCGCGTTTGCAGGCTTGAACGGAAAGCTGGGCGAACTCAAGCATTTGCCACCAACCCTCAGCATCGTTTACTACCCGCTCGACAATAAGTCCGCGTTCCAGCCTTATGTCGGCGCAGGGATCAACTACACATGGTTCTTTGACGACAAACTCACCAGCGAGGCTGAAGGCAAAGGTTTCAACGGGCTGGACATGAAAGATTCATGGGGCCTGGCGGCCCAGATGGGCATGGACTACATGCTGACCGAGAACGTGATGATCAACGCTCAGGTTCGCTATATCGATATCGACACGACTGGCACAACGAGCTATGGCGGAGCCAAGGTGAAGGTCGACGTAGATGTCGACCCGATGGTCTACATGGTCGGCCTCGGCTATAAGTTCTGACGAAACCGGACCACCGGAGCGCTGAGCAAAGCAAAGGCGCCCTCGGGCGCCTTTGTCATTTCATGATCCTTTGTTAGCGATCCAGCAATTTCGCCAGCCCCATCCGCATATCGGTGGCTGGCTCCGGCAACCGAAAGCGCTGCAGCAGGCGTGCATTGTCGGCTCGCGAGTGGCGGATATCGCCACTTCGCGCCGCCTGGTAACTGACCGGCGGCAGACCGCCCAGTACATCGCTAATGGACGCCAGCAAGTCGTTCAGCGAAGTAGCGCGATTGAGTCCGACATTGATCGCACCCGCCTCTACTTCAGTGCTCTCCAGCGCCTGCACCAACACCTCGACCAGATCACCGACGTACAGGAAATCGCGGGTCTGTTCGCCGTCGCCGAACACCGCGATCGGCAGACCTTTCTGCGCACGCTCGGTGAAAATGCTGATCACCCCGGAGTACGGCGATGAAGGATCCTGGCGGGGACCGAAGATGTTGAAGAACCGGAAGACGACCGGCTCCAGCCCATGCTGGCGTCGGTAGAAATCCAGGTAGTGCTCGCTGGCGAGCTTGTCCGCCGCATAGGGCGTCAACGGTGCCTTCGGCGTGGCTTCATCGATGGCTTGCCCTTCACCATTGTTGCCGTAGACAGCAGCGCTCGAAGCAAAGACGACTCGGCGAATATCCTCCTCGCGCATGGCCTCGCACAGGTTCAAGGTGCCAACCAGATTGCTCTGGTGCGTGCCCACCGGGTCATCGACCGATGCCTGCACCGACGCCACGGCCGCCAGATGCACCACAGCCCGCACACCACGAACGGCCCGCCGCACGACCTGTGCGTCGGCGACGTCGCCTTCGATCAACTCCACGCCTGCAGCGTCCGACAGGTTGCTGCGTTTGCCCGTGGACAGGTTGTCCAACACCCGTACCGCATAGCCGCGAGCAACCAATGCATCGACGAGGTTCGAGCCGATGAAGCCGGCGCCCCCGGTAACCAGAATCGGTGATTCAACCATGTCGGTAGTAACGCTCCAGCAGGCTCGGCAATCCGGTACGCCAGGCGCGCGGCTTGATTCCGAAAGTATTGAATATTTTCTTGCAGGCCAGCACACCATGCTGCGGCTCGTCCTGAGCGTCTGGACAGCTTGCGTGCGCGACCGGGGTCAGGCTATCGATTTTCAACTGACGATGGTGGGCCGCCTCGGCAAGCAGCGCCTGGCCGACCACCAACGGCGTCGACGCCTCGTGCCCGCCATAGTGATAGGTGCCCCACAGCGGCGCCCGACAGTCTAGTTGCTTCAGCACGGCGAGGATGACACGCGCCGCATCGTCGACAGGCGTCGGATTGCCACGGCGGTCATCAGCAAGACACAGCTCCTCGTCCTGTTCGAGACGCTGCAGAAACCGCCCCAGCAAACCGTCCGAACTATCGTCCAGCAACCAACCGAACCGCAGCAGAACGTGTCGCGGGCAGAGCGCGCGAACGCTCTGCTCGATACGCCAGAGCGCACGGCTGCGCGCATCCAGCGGCGCCACTTCGTCCTTCTCGCTGTAAGCGGTGGTGCGAGCGCCATCAAACACGCGGTAACTGGACGGCTGCATCAGTACGAACTCGTGATGCTGACACAGCTCTGCCAACCGCTCTACCGCGCGCTCCTGATGGGCAAGCACGATTTCATCGACATGGCCGATCTGAAACCAGTCGAAATAATAGGCGAGGTTGATCACGACATCCGGGCGATTGTCGTCGAGCAATTTGGTCAGGCTGGGCGCGTCCCAACCCTGGTCGGGCGGGCGCGGTGCGAGGAAGCTTATATCTTCCTCGGCGCCGAGGCGGATCAGCGCCTGACCCAGGGCATTGCCGCCGCCCAACAGCATCAGGCGCATTCGCATGGAGAGAACTCTAGAACGGAATATCGTCGTCGAAGCTGTCGTAGTCCGGTGCCGGCTGCTGAGCTGGCTGCGGCTGAGACTGCGGGCGCGACTGCTGTTGCGGCTCGCGTTGCGGACGCGGCTGGGATTGACGCGGCGCATCGTCGGAACTGCCACCACGGCCGCCGAGCAGCTGCATGGTGCCGCCCATATCAACCACGATCTCGGTGGTGTAGCGCTTGACGCCGTCCTTTTCCCATTCGCGGGTTTGCAGGCGGCCTTCGATGTAGCACTGCGAGCCCTTGCGCAGGTACTCGCCAGCGATTTCAGCGACCTTGCCGAACAACACGACACGGTGCCACTCGGTGCGCTCTTGCTGCTGGCCGGTCTGCTTGTCCTTCCAGCTGTCGGTGGTGGCCAGCGTAATGTTGGTCACCGCATTGCCATTGGGCATGTAGCGGGTTTCCGGGTCGCCGCCGACATTGCCGATCAAGATGACTTTATTCACCCCTCTGGCCATGGGTAACTCCTTTGTTTGAACATGAATTTGGGTTGGCTCACTGGAGAGCGCTCCGTGACGGGGCGAAAGCCAATGGCCGTGAATCTTACCTCACCACCCCTTGCCGGCCAACCGGGATGGCCTCAAGCGGAGGCATAGTCGGCAGCGAGAAGCGCGCCCGGCCAGCATCAGCGAAAGGGCGTTCAGGCGACCAGGCGGTCGAGCGCTTCCCGATCCAGCACCTGCATGTCGACCTTGACGTAGGCGGCCGACTCATCGGCAATCACCACGGCATCCGACACTCCAGGCACCGCCAACATATGCTCGGCGAGCGCGGGGTTACGTAGCGCATCGGTCGACAATGGCAGCCGCAAGCCGGTGACATAAGGCGGCTCGCGCATGCCCCAAACCACTATCAGCCACAACCCGCAAAGCACGGCGCAGCCGGCGAAAACCAGCGCAAGGCCGCCCTGCTGGTAAAACCATCCACCCAGGACGCCGCCAATACCGGCACCGAGAAACTGGCTCGTGGAGTAAACACCCATCGCCGTACCCTTGCCACCGGCCGGCGCCACCTTGCTGATCAGCGAAGGCAAAGATGCTTCCAGCAGATTGAATGCGATGAAGAACACGATCATGCCGACGACCAATGCCCAGAGTCCGTTACCGAGCCACCAGAAGAACAGCTCGGCGAATAGCAGAACCCCCACGGCGCCCAAGACGACGCGCTTCATCTGTCGCTTTTTTTCGCCATAAATGATGAAGGGCACCATGCCGAAGAATCCGACCACCAGGGCGGTGAGATAGACCCACCAGTGCTCATCCCTGGGCAGCGCCGCTTCGTCCACCAAGGCCAGCGGCAATGCGACGAAACTGGCCATGAGAATCGCATGCAATACGAAGATACTGAAATCCAGGCGCAGGAGGCTCGGATGACGCAGCGTCTCGCCGAGCGCCTGCCTGGCTACACCCGACTCACGATGGCGCAGATGACGATGGGCGCGCGGCAGCGTGGCAACGACCAGCACACCCAGCAGCGCCATCCCCGCCGTCGTCCAGAATAGGCCGGACAGACCGAACGCACGCGTCAGCAGCGGCCCGAGAATCATCGCCACCGCGAATGAAACACCAATGCTCATACCGATCATCGCCATCGCCTTGGTGCGATGCTGCTCGCGGGTGAGATCCGAGAGCAGCGCCATCACCGCTGCTGAAATGGCACCGGCGCCCTGCAGCACGCGGCCGGCGATGACGCCCCAAACGGAATCAGCCGTCGCGGCGAGTACCGCACCCGCGGCAAAGATCAGCAAGCCAAAGTAGATCACCGGCAGACGGCCAACTCGATCAGAAAGCATGCCGAACGGAATTTGTAGCACCGCCTGGGTCAAACCATAGGCACCTATAGCGAGACCAATCAGTGCCGGTGTGGCTCCCTGCAGCTCCATGCCATAGGTCGCCAGGACTGGCAGCACCATGAACATGCCGAGCATGCGAAACGCGAAAACCAGGGCCAGCCCAGATGCTGCGCGAGTTTCGCTGGCGCTCATGCGCTCGCTGTAGGGATCCTGCATGTGGGGTCTCGCCTGAATGAACCGGCGGCGATTCTAACAGTCATCCCGCGGTTCGGCACAGGCTCGCTACTTTGCCGCTGTGTCGCCCCAAGCCGTATAATTTCGGGTTTCCGCCCGCGACGCGAGGCTGCTTTGGACAAGATTCTGATTCGTGGGGCTCGTACCCATAACTTGAAAAACATCGACCTGACACTGCCGCGCGACAAACTGATCGTAGTCACGGGCCTGTCGGGTTCCGGCAAGTCCTCGCTGGCCTTCGATACGCTTTATGCCGAAGGCCAGCGCCGCTACGTCGAATCGCTCTCGGCCTACGCTCGGCAGTTTCTGTCGATGATGGAAAAGCCCGACGTCGACACCATCGAAGGCCTTTCCCCGGCCATCTCCATCGAGCAGAAGTCGACTTCGCACAATCCCCGGTCGACCGTCGGCACCATCACCGAGATCTACGATTACCTGCGCCTGCTTTACGCGCGTGTAGGCACGCCGCGCTGCCCGGATCACGATGCCCCGTTGGAAGCCCAGACCGTCAGCCAGATGGTCGATCAGGTGTTGGCACTATCGGAAGGCAGTAAGCTGATGCTGCTCGCGCCCGTCATTCGCGAGCGCAAGGGTGAGCATCTGGCGGTATTCGACGAACTGCGCGCGCAGGGTTTCGTGCGGGCGCGGGTCAACGGGCGGCTCTATGAGCTCGACGAGCTGCCGAAACTCGACAAACAGAAAAAGCATTCCATCGATGTCGTGGTGGATCGCTTCAAGGTGCGCAACGACCTGCAGCAGCGTCTCGCCGAATCCTTCGAGACGGCGCTCAAGCTTGCCGACGGCATCGCGCTGGTCGCCTCGATGGACGACGACGATGACAGCGAGGAGATGATCTTCTCCGCCCGCTTCGCCTGCCCGATTTGTGGACATTCGATCAGCGAGCTCGAACCCAAGCTGTTCTCGTTCAACAACCCGGCCGGCGCCTGCCCGACCTGCGATGGCCTGGGCGTCAAACAGTTCTTCGACGCCAAACGCCTGGTCAATGGCGAGCTGACCCTGGCCGAGGGCGCCATTCGTGGCTGGGATCGACGCAATGTCTATTACTTCCAGATGCTCGGTTCGCTCGCATCGCATTATGGTTTCAGCCTCGACGAGCCATTCGACTCTCTGCCAGCAGAGCAGCAGAAAGTGGTCTTGCGCGGCAGCGGAAAGGAGAGCGTGGATTTCCGCTATCTGAACGATCGCGGCGATATCGACAAACGTTCGCACCCCTTCGAGGGAATCATCCCCAACCTCGAGCGCCGCTACCGTGAAACCGAATCCAATTCGGTACGTGAAGAGCTGGGCAAATACCTCAGCACTCAGCCCTGCCCCGAATGTCGCGGTACGCGACTGCGCCGTGAAGCACGCCATGTATGGGTCGGCGATAAAACCCTGCCGGCGGTGACCGGTCTGCCGATCGGCGATGCCACCGACTATTTCGGCAGCCTCTCGCTCACCGGCCGCCGCGGCGAGATCGCCGACAAGATTCTCAAGGAGATCCGCGAACGGCTGCAGTTCCTGGTCAACGTCGGGCTCGACTACCTTACATTGGACCGCAGCGCCGACACGCTGTCCGGCGGCGAAGCTCAGCGCATTCGCCTAGCCAGCCAGATCGGCGCGGGCCTGGTCGGGGTCATGTACATCCTAGACGAGCCCTCTATTGGCCTGCATCAGCGCGACAACGAACGCCTGCTCGGCACCCTGCGTCACCTGCGCGACATCGGCAATACGGTGATCGTTGTCGAACACGATGAAGACGCCATACGCCTCGCCGATTACGTCGTTGATATAGGTCCCGGTGCAGGCGTGCATGGCGGACAGATCGTCGCCGAAGGCACACCGGACGAGGTGATGAACAATCCAGCCTCACTGACTGGCGGCTATCTTTCAGGCCGGGTGAAGATTCTCTATCCCGCGCAACGTACTCCACGCGACAACAACAAGCTGCTCAGGCTTAAAGGCGCACGCGGCAACAACCTGCGCAACGTCGATCTGGAGATTCCAGTCGGCCTGCTCACCTGTATCACCGGGGTATCCGGTTCGGGCAAGTCGACTCTGATCAACAACACGCTTTTCCCGATCACCGCCACGGCCCTGAACGGCGCGACGACTCTTGAGGTGGCGCCCCATGATTCGTTCGACGGGCTGCAGCACCTGGACAAGGTCGTCGACATTGACCAGAGCCCGATCGGACGCACGCCGCGCTCGAATCCCGCTACTTATACCGGGCTGTTCACGCCGATCCGCGAGCTCTTCGCCGGCGTTCCAGAAGCGCGTTCACGCGGATACGGACCCGGACGCTTCTCCTTCAACGTCAAGGGCGGACGCTGCGAAGCCTGCCAGGGCGATGGCGTAATCAAGGTGGAGATGCACTTCCTACCGGACATCTACGTGCCCTGTGATGTGTGCAAGGGCAAGCGCTACAACCGCGAAACGCTGGAAGTGAAGTACAAAGGCAAGAGCATCACTGAAGTGCTGGGCATGACCATCGAAGAGGCGCGCGAATTCTTCGATCCGGTGCCGGCCGTCGCACGCAAGCTGCAGACGCTAATCGATGTGGGGCTGTCCTATATCAAGCTGGGCCAGAGCGCGACCACCCTGTCCGGCGGCGAGGCGCAACGGGTGAAGCTGTCTCGCGAGCTGTCCAAGCGCGATACGGGCAAGACGCTTTACATCCTCGACGAGCCCACTACGGGGTTGCACTTCGCCGATATTCAGCAGTTGCTGGACGTGTTGCATCGCCTGCGCGATCACGGCAATACGGTGGTGGTCATCGAGCACAACCTGGACGTGATCAAGACGGCGGACTGGCTTGTGGACCTCGGCCCCGAAGGCGGCTCCAAGGGCGGCCAGATCATCGCCACCGGCACGCCCGAGGAAGTGGCAGCCATGGCCCAATCGCACACTGGTCACTTCCTGAAGCCACTGCTGGAGCGGGATCGCGTCTAGCCTGGCAACGCCATGCAAAAAGCCGGGCACCACTACGATGCCCGGCTTTCTGTTTCTACAATCGCGTCAGGCGATCAGATTCGGATCGATACCCAGCCCTTTAGCGATACCTGTGCCATACGCCGGATCTGCCTTGGCGAAGTGCGCCAGTTGACGCAGTTGCACGTCGCGAGTAACCGGCTGCATGGCCCCAACGATGTTGCTGACAAGCAGTGCCTGCTGATCCGCATCCATCAGGCGAAACAGTGCGCCGGCCTGGCTGTAGTAGTCCTCATCCACTCGATGATCGTGCCGGTCAGCCGCCCCGCTCAGCGCAAGTGCAGGCTCGGCATATCGAGGCGCCTGCTTCGGTGTCGAGGTAAAGCTGTTCGGCTCGTAATTCGGCGCTGAGCCGCCATTACCGTCGAAGCGCATTGCGCCATCACGCTGGTAATTCTGATAAGGGCACTTCGGCGCATTCACGGGCAGTTGCTGGTGGTTCGTGCCAATGCGATAGCGATGTGCATCAGCGTAGGCGAAGACCCGCCCCTGCAGCATTCGGTCTGGCGACAGGCCCACCCCCGGCACCACATTGCTGGGCGCAAAAGCCGCCTGCTCAACCTCGGCGAAGTAATTCTGCGGATTGCGATTGAGCTCTATGACGCCAACCTCGATCAAAGGAAACTCCTTCTGAGACCAGGTTTTGGTCACATCGAAGGGATTCTCCCGGTGCTCAGCAGCCTGAGCCTCGCTCATGACTTGCATGCACACACGCCATTTCGGGTACTCACCACGCTCGATCGCGTGGAACAGGTCGCGTTGTGCGTAGTCAGGGTCGGTGCCGGCCAGATGCGCCGCATCGGCGGGCGCAAGATTCTTGATCCCCTGCATCGATTTGTAGTGCCACTTCACCCAGTGCCGCTCCCCGCTGGCATTGATCAGACTGAAGGTATGACTGCCAAAGCCGTGCATGAAACGGTAGCCATCCGGAATACCTCTGTCCGAGAACAGAACGGTGACCTGATGCAATGACTCGGGCGAGAGCGACCAAAAGTCCCACATCATCTGCGGGCTCTTCAGATTGCTCCACGGATCACGCTTTTGCGTGTGAATGAAGTCGGGAAACTTGAGCGGGTCGCGGATAAAGAACACCGGCGTGTTGTTACCCACCACATCCCAGTTGCCTTCCTCGGTGTAGAACTTAACCGCAAAGCCACGCGGATCGCGCTCGGTATCCGCCGAGCCACGCTCGCCACCCACAGTAGAGAAGCGCAGGAAAAGAGGCGTCTGCGTGCCGACGGCCTCGAACAGCTTGGCACTGGTGTAGCGAGTGATATCTGCGGTAACCGTAAGGGTGCCATATGCGCCCGACCCTTTAGCGTGTACACGACGCTCAGGGATCACTTCACGATTGAAGTGCGCGAGCTTTTCGACAAGATGGAAGTCATCCAGCAGAAGCGGGCCACGCCCCCCTGCGGAACGGGAGTTCTGATTATCGGCGACAGGGGCTCCGGAAGCTGTGGTCAGGATAGGTTGATCGCTCATACTGTCTCTCCATTAAATGCCAATCGGTTGGCTTGGAGGCGATTCTAGCGAAACGGCAAAGACAAGCTAATTCATTAAAACGAGCTTCCTGATAGCTTTTCGCTAATCAGCAACCATAAAAAAAGCCGGGCTTGTGCCCGGCTTTTTTCTGAACAAGCAATTCGGCTTACTCAGCGGCTTCCACTTCACCGGTAACCGGACGGTCAACCAGTTCGACATAGGCCATGGGCGCATTGTCCCCAGCGCGGAAACCGCACTTGAGAATGCGCAGGTAACCACCCTGGCGAGTGGCGTAACGCGGACCCAGGTCGTTGAACAGTTTGCCAACGATAGCCTTCGAGCGAGTACGGTCGAAAGCCAGGCGACGGTTGGCGACGCTGTCTTCCTTGGCCAGGGTGATCAGCGGCTCGGCGACGCGACGCAGTTCCTTGGCCTTAGGTAGAGTTGTTTTGATCAGTTCGTGCTCGAACAGCGACACCGCCATGTTCTGGAACATGGCCTTGCGGTGTGCGCTTGTGCGGCTGAGATGACGGCCACTTTTACGATGACGCATGATTGAAATTCCTTACCAAACGATCAGTTCGGTGACTATGGGCGATCAGGCCGTAGCCTTATCGTCCTTCTTGAGACTTGCCGGCGGCCAGTTGTCGAGGCGCATGCCCAGGGACAGACCACGAGAGGCCAGAACGTCTTTGATTTCGGTCAGAGACTTCTTGCCCAGATTCGGCGTTTTCAACAGCTCGACTTCGGTGCGCTGAATCAGATCACCGATGTAGTAGATGTTTTCTGCTTTGAGGCAGTTAGCCGAACGAACGGTCAGCTCCAGATCATCAACCGGACGCAGAAGGATTGGATCGATCTCGTCTTCCTGCTCTACTACAACCGGCTCGCTGTCACCCTTGAGGTCGACAAACGCGGCCAGCTGCTGCTGCAGAATAGTCGCGGCACGACGGATCGCCTCTTCGGGATCCAAGGTGCCATTGGTTTCCAGATCGATGACCAACTTGTCCAGGTTAGTACGCTGCTCGACACGAGCGTTTTCGACTACATAAGCCACGCGACGCACCGGGCTGAAGGTGGCGTCGAGCTGCAGACGACCGATGCTACGGCTTTCGTCCTCGTCGCTCTGACGCGCATCAGCAGGCTCGTAACCACGGCCGCGAGCGACCTTGAGCTTCATGTTGATCGAACCATTAGCCGCCAAGTTGGCGATCAGATGATCGCCGTTGACGATTTCGACATCGTGATCCAGCTGGATATCGGCAGCGGTAACAGCGCCCGCGCCCTTCTTCACCAGGCTCAAGGTCACTTCATCACGGCCGTGCAGCTTGATGGCGATACCTTTGAGATTGAGCAGGATTTCAATGACATCTTCCTGCACGCCCTCAATAGCGCTGTACTCGTGGAGCACACCGTCGATCTCAGCCTCGACCACAGCACAGCCGGGCATGGAGGACAACAGAATACGACGCAGCGCGTTGCCCAGGGTATGGCCGAAACCACGCTCGAGAGGCTCGAGAGTGATCTTGGCACGGGTCGGACTGACCACCTGCACATCGATATGGCGGGGGGTCAGGAACTCATTTACCGAAATCTGCATGGATACACCTATTTTCTAGCCCTTACTTGGAGTAGAGCTCGACAATCAGGTTTTCGTTGATGTCGGCAGACAGGTCACTGCGAGCCGGAACATTCTTGAAAACGCCGGATTTCTTATCGGCATCTACTTCGACCCACTCAACACGACCGCGCTGTGTGCACAGTTCCAGGGCTTGGGCGATACGCAGTTGGTTACGGCACTTCTCGCGAACGGCTACTACGTCACCAGCTTTGACCTGGTAGGACGGAATGTTCACGGTCTGGCCGTTGACGGTGATCGACTTGTGGGAAACCAGCTGACGGGATTCCGCACGAGTGGAGCCGAAGCCCATGCGGTACACCACGTTATCCAGACGGCATTCCAATAGTTGCAGCAGGTTCTCGCCGGTAGCGCCCTTGCGGCTGGCAGCTTCCTTGTAGTAACCGCTGAACTGACGCTCGAGCACGCCATAGATACGACGGACCTTCTGCTTTTCGCGCAGCTGAGTACCGTAATCAGACAGACGACCACGGCGCTGGCCGTGAACACCTGGTGGGGTTTCGATGTTGCACTTCGATTCGAGCGCGCGCGCACCACTCTTCAGAAAGAGATCGGTGCCTTCACGACGAGACAGTTTGCACTTGGGACCAATATAACGAGCCATTCTTCACTGTCTCCTGATTACACGCGGCGCTTCTTCGGCGGACGGCACCCGTTATGCGGGATTGGCGTCACGTCGGTGATGCTGGCGATTTTATAACCACAGCCGTTCAGAGCACGAACGGCGGATTCACGACCTGGACCTGGACCCTTGACGTTGACGTCGAGGTTCTTCAAGCCATATTCCAGAGCCGCCTGGCCGGCGCGCTCTGCCGCTACCTGAGCAGCGAACGGAGTGCTTTTACGCGAACCACGGAAGCCCGAGCCACCGGAAGTAGCCCAGGACAAAGCATTGCCTTGGCGATCGGTGATCGTGATGATGGTGTTATTGAAAGACGCGTGGATATGGGCGATCCCATCGACCACTGTCTTTTTGACTTTTTTACGAGGACGAGCAGCAGGTTTTGCCATTACTTAAATTCCTACGCGATTACTTGCGGATCGGCTTGCGCGGGCCCTTACGGGTGCGGGCGTTGGTCTTGGTACGCTGACCGCGTACTGGCAGACCACGACGATGACGTAGGCCGCGGTAGCAACCCAGGTCCATCAAGCGCTTGATCTTCATGTTGACTTCGCGACGCAGATCACCCTCAACGATGAACTTTGCCACTTCGCCGCGCAGCAGTTCGACCTGCTCGTCGGAGAGATCCTTAATTTTCGCCGCCGGGTTTACGCCGGTAGCTGCGCAGATAGTCTGCGCGCGAGTGCGACCAACACCATAGATGTAGGTCAGCGAGATAACAGTGTGCTTGTTATCCGGAATGTTTACGCCTGCAATACGGGCCATTCAGTGAAACTCCAATTGACAGCTACCCAACGCCCCGGAAGCCAAGAAAAGGGCGCGAGATACTAACGCTGTAATAACAAATAATCAACCCGGCAGCGCACTAGCTACCGGGCTCGAGCCTTAGCTCACAATCAGCCTTGGCGCTGCTTGTGACGCGGTTCTGCACTGCAGATCACCCGAATAACGCCTTCGCGACGGACGATCTTGCAGTTGCGGCACAGTTTTTTGACCGATGCACGAACTTTCATGACAACTCCTGGAACCTTACGAACTACCTTCAGCGGAGCATTCCGCTGCCATAGCCCTTCAGGTTGGCTTTTTTCATCAGGGAATCGTACTGGTGAGACATGAGATGCGACTGCACTTGAGACATGAAGTCCATTACAACCACAACCACAATCAGCAACGATGTCCCGCCAAGGTAGAACGGCACATTTGCTGCCACCACAAGGAACTGAGGTAGCAGACACACAGCCGTCATGTACAGGGCGCCGAACATGGTCAAGCGAGTCAATACGCCATCAATATAGCGCGCCGACTGCTCACCAGGCCGAATCCCCGGGATAAACGCACCGGACTTCTTCAGATTTTCCGCGACGTCTTTCGGATTGAACATCAATGCCGTGTAGAAGAAGCAGAAGAAGATGATACCGGCGCTGAACAACAGGATATTCAACGGCTGACCAGGAGCGATCGACTGAGAGATATCAGCCAACCAACCCATGCTTTCCGACTGGCCGAACCATTGCCCCAGCGAAGCGGGGAACAGCAGAATGCTACTGGCGAAGATGGCTGGAATAACACCTGCCATGTTGACCTTCAGCGGTAGGTGGCTCGTCTGCGCAGCGAAGACCTTACGACCCTGCTGACGCTTGGCATAGTGCACGGCGATACGCCGCTGCCCACGCTCAATGAAGACCACAAAACCGATGATGGCAACAGCCACCAGCCCCACAGCCAGCAATGCGATGATATTCACATCACCCTGCCGCGCGGACTCGAAGGACTGCCCCAGCGCACCCGGAAGGCCGGCAACGATACCTGCGAAGATCAACATCGAAATGCCGTTGCCGACGCCCCGCTCGGTGATTTGCTCGCCTAACCACATCATGAACATCGCACCAGCCACAAAGGTGGTGATTGCCACGAAGTAGAAGCCGAAGTCATTGCTGAATGCAACTCCCTGTCCGGCAAGGCCGACCGACATGCCAATAGCCTGCACCACGGCAAGCACAAGCGTACCGTAACGCGTGTACTGGCTGATCTTCCGCCGACCGGCCTCACCCTCTTTCTTCAACTGCTCCAACTGGGGGCTGACGGCGGTCATGAGCTGCATGATGATCGACGCCGAAATGTACGGCATGATCCCCAATGCAAAGATGCTCATGCGCTCCAGTGCACCACCGGAAAACATGTTGAACAGACTAAGGATGGTCCCTTCGTTCTGACGGAACAGCTCGGCCAACCTGTCGGGATTAATACCCGGCACCGGGATATGCGCTCCAATCCGATAGACGATGATCGCCATCAGCAGAAAACGCAGACGAGCCCAGAGTTCGGACAGCCCGCCATTACTCAGAGCGGAGAGAGCACCTTGCTTAGCCATTTATTCCTCGAACTTGCCACCAGCTGCTTCGATAGCCGCACGCGCACCCTTGGTGGCGGCGATGCCCTTCAGAGTTACCGCGCGACCAACTTCGCCGGACAGCATGACTTTCACACGCTGCACGTTCTGGTTGATGACGTTGGCATCCTTGAGGCTCTGCACGGTCACGATGTCGCCTTGAACCTTGGCCAGCTCGGAGGTGCGTACTTCAGCACGATCCATAGCTTTCAGGGAGACGAAACCGAACTTCGGCAGACGGCGATGCAAAGGCTGTTGGCCGCCTTCGAAACCGGGAGCGATCTTGCCGCCGGAGCGGGAAGTCTGACCCTTGTGACCACGACCACCGGTCTTGCCGAGACCGCTGCCGATACCACGGCCCGGACGCAGCTTTTCGCGACGGGCGCCTGGCGCAGAACGCAGATCGTTCAGTTGCATGGCTTAGCCCTCCACACGGAGCATGTAATAAGCCTTGTTGATCATGCCCCGATTTTCAGGAGTGTCCTGAACTTCGACAGTATGACCAATACGACGAAGGCCGAGGCCCTTGACGCAAAGCTTGTGATTGGGGATACGACCGCTGACGCTTTTGATCAGCGTGACCTTGACGGTGTTAGCCATGATCAGGAAATCTCCTCAACGCTCTTGCCACGCTTTGCAGCGATCGACTCAGGCGACTGCATGGCCTTCAAACCTTTGAAAGTGGCATGAACCACGTTCACCGGATTGGTAGAGCCGTAGCACTTGGCCAGGACGTTCTGCACGCCAGCAACTTCCAGAATGGCGCGCATGGCACCACCGGCGATGACACCGGTACCTTCGGAAGCAGGCTGCATGTACACCTTGGAAGCGCCATGCGCAGCCTTGGTGGCGTATTGCAGCGTGGTGCCGTTCAGATCGACCTGGATCATGTTGCGGCGCGCCGCCTCCATGGCCTTCTGGATGGCAGCAGGGACTTCGCGGGACTTGCCGCGACCGAAACCTACACGGCCTTTACCATCACCCACCACGGTCAACGCGGTGAAAGTGAAGATACGACCACCTTTTACAGTCTTGGCGACGCGGTTAACTTGAACCAGCTTCTCAATGTAGCCTTCGTCGCGCTTTTGCTCGTTATATGCCATAACTTAGAACTCCAGCCCGCCTTCACGAGCAGCATCAGCCAGTGCCTTAACACGACCGTGGTACTTGAAGCCAGAACGGTCGAACGCCACCTGGGTGACACCTGCGGCCTTAGCACGCTCAGCGACCAGCTGACCAACTTTCTTGGCAGCGTCGACGTTGCCAGTGGCACCGCCGCGCAGTTCTTTGTCGAGAGTCGAGGCACTGGCCAGGACCTTGCCGCCGTCGGCCGAAAGGACCTGGGCGTAGATGTGCTGGGAAGAGCGGTACACACAAAGGCGTACGGTTTCCAGCTCGCGCATCTTCAGGCGTGCCTTGCGAGCGCGACGCAGACGAGTAACTTTCTTTACGCTCATTTGCTATGCCCTACTTCTTCTTAGCTTCTTTACGACGGACCACTTCGTCCGAGTAACGTACGCCTTTGCCCTTGTAAGGCTCAGGGCGACGGAAGTCACGGATTTCAGCGGCCACCTGACCGACCAGTTGCTTATCGACACCCTTGATCAGGATATCGGTCTGGCTGGGGGTCTCAGCGGTAACGCCTTGCGGCAGTTCATATTCCACCGGGTGCGAGAAGCCGAGGGCCAGGGACAGCACTTGACCTTTGGCTTGCGCCTTGTAACCAACACCGACCAGCTGGAGCTTGCGCTCGAAGCCCTGGCTGACACCGATTACCATGTTGTTAACCAGCGCACGGGTGGTACCGGCCATGGCACGGTTCTGCTGATCGCCATTACGCGCAGCAAAACGGAGCTCACCGGCCTCGTGGATCACTTCCACAGACGAGTGCACGTTCAGTTCGAGAGTGCCTTTGGCACCCTTCACCGAAAGCTGCTGGCCGGCCATGTTGAATTCAACACCAGCGGGCAGCTTGACGGGGTTCTTAGCAACGCGAGACATGCTTATCCCCCCTTAGAACACTGTGCAGAGCACTTCGCCGCCAACGCCAGCAGCGCGAGCAGCCCGATCAGTCATCACACCTTTGTTGGTGGACACGATCGAAACACCCAGACCGCCGCGTACTTTCGGCAACTGATCAACGGATTTGTACTGGCGAAGGCCAGGACGGCTTACGCGCTTCAACTCTTCGATAACCGGACGGCCTTCGAAGTACTTGAGCTCGATAGACAGCTGCGGCTTGGCGTCGCTGCTGACGTTGTATCCTGCGATATAGCCTTCACCTTGAAGAACGTTGGCTACAGCCACCTTCAATGTGGAAGACGGCATGCTTACGACGGACTTTTCGGCCATCTGGGCATTACGGATACGAGTTAGCATGTCCGCTAACGGGTCCTGCATACTCATGGGCGCTTGGCTCCTAATTCAAAAAAATAAGCCCGCTAGGGCTCTTGTCGCCGGCTAAATGAGCGGACGCCTAAAGGCGTGACTCGGGCGAGCCGGACATTCTAGAGACAGTTCAGAAACGAATCAAGCCCCATAAGGGGCTTGATTCGAGACCACAGCTCCGACAACGAGGCCGGAGCGGCTTTTTACCAGCTGGCTTTCACCAGGCCCGGTACGTCACCACGCATCGCAGCCTGACGCAGCATGCTGCGTGCAAGACCGAACTTGCGATACACGCCATGCGGACGACCCGTCAGACGGCAACGATTGCGCAGACGCGAAGCGCTGGCATCACGCGGCTGCTTCTGCAGGGCGACCTGGGCCTCCCAACGCGCCTCAGGAGACGACTCGGGATTAGCGATGACAGCCTTCAGCGCGGCACGCTTCTGAGCGTACTTAGCAACCGTTTGCTGACGCTTCAGCTCACGGTTCTTCATGCTTTGCTTAGCCATTTCCTACTCCTATCAGTTACGGAACGGGAAGTTGAAAGCACGCAACAGCGCGCGCCCCTCTTCGTCCGTCCGAGCAGTAGTGGTCAGCGTGATGTCCAGACCACGCAGGGCATCGATTTTGTCGTAATCGATTTCCGGGAAAATGATCTGTTCTTTCACGCCCATGCTGTAGTTGCCGCGACCATCGAAGGACTTGGCATTCAGGCCGCGGAAGTCGCGAACCCGAGGCAGGGAGATCGAAAGCAGACGATCCAGGAATTCGTACATACGATCACTGCGCAGCGTCACCTTGACACCGATCGGCCAGCCTTCACGGACCTTGAAGCCAGCGATGGACTTGCGAGCGTGAGTCACGACGACCTTTTGGCCGGTGATTTTTTCCAGGTCGGCAACTGCGTTGTCGATGATCTTCTTGTCACCGATCGCCTCGCCGATACCCATGTTCAGGGTGATCTTGGTGATGCGCGGAACTTCCATCACGTTGCCAAGCTGAAGCTCTTCCTTCAACTTGGGAGCGATTTGCTTCCGATAAACTTCTTTTAGTCGTGCCATGGTTATCTACCTAGCAGTCTCAAGCTTCAACCGGCTTTTGGGTCGACTTGAAGACACGAATTTTCTTGCCGTCTTCTACTTTGAAACCAACGCGATCAGCCTTGTTGGTTTCGCCATTGAAGATAGCGACGTTAGAGGCGTGCAGAGGTGCCTCTTTTTCGACGATACCGCCTTGAACGCCCGACATCGGGTTAGGCTTGGTATGACGCTTCACGAGGTTGATACCACCGACGACCAGACGGTCGTCAGCGAGAACCCGGAGCACCTTACCGCGCTTGCCCTTGTCTTTGCCGGCGATGACGATGATCTCGTCGTTGCGACGAATCTTTTGCATGCGGCTTCTCCTTACAGCACTTCAGGCGCGAGCGAGACGATCTTCATAAACTTCTCGGAACGAAGTTCACGCGTCACCGGCCCGAAAATACGGGTGCCAATAGGCTCCTGCTTGTTGTTCAACAGAACAGCAGCGTTGCCATCGAAGCGAATAATGGAGCCGTCCGGACGACGAACACCGTGACGGGTACGGACTACAACCGCAGTCATTACCTGGCCTTTCTTGACCTTGCCACGCGGAATCGCTTCCTTAACGGTAACCTTGATGATGTCGCCAATGCCGGCGTAACGGCGGTGCGAGCCGCCGAGCACCTTGATACACATGACGCGACGAGCGCCACTGTTATCGGCCACATCGAGCATGGATTGAGTCTGAATCATATAATTTCTCCGACCCCTAGCCCTTAGACTTCGACGGCACGTTCAACGACATCAACCAACATCCAGCACTTGGTCTTTGCCAGCGGACGAGTCTCACGAATCGTGACCTTGTCGCCGATACGGCACTGGTTGGTTTCGTCGTGGGCGTGCAGTTTGGTCGAACGCTTCACGTATTTACCGTAGATCGGGTGCTTTACGCGACGCTCGATCAGAACGGTGATGCTTTTGTCCATCTTGTCGCTGACGACGCGGCCAGTCAGCGTGCGGACAGTTTTTTCAACTTCAGCCATGATCACTTACCTGCCTGCTGGTTGAGCACAGTCTTGACACGAGCGATGTCGCGCTTGACTTGCGAGAGCAGGTGAGACTGCCCCAACTGGCCAGTTGCTTTCTGCATACGCAGATTGAACTGGTCGCGCAGCAACTCGAGCAATTGCTCGTTCAGCTGCTGAGCGGATTTATCACGAAGTTCATTCGCTTTCATCACATCACCGTCCGCTTAACAAAGGAGGTGGCGAGCGGCAGCTTTGCAGCGGCCAGGGCGAATGCCTCACGCGCCAGCTCTTCGGAAACACCCTCGATCTCGTAGAGCACTTTGCCCGGCTGAATCTGGGCTACCCAGTACTCGACGTTACCCTTACCTTTACCCATCCGCACCTCAAGCGGCTTTTTAGAAATGGGCTTGTCGGGGAAAACGCGGATCCAGATCTTGCCGCCACGCTTAACGTGACGAGTCAACGCACGACGTGCGGACTCGATCTGACGCGCGGTCAGGCGACCACGAGCGACAGATTTCAGAGCGAATTCGCCGAAGCTGACTTTGCTACCGCGCTGAGCCAAGCCACGGTTGTGACCAGTCATCTGCTTGCGGAATTTTGTACGCTTTGGTTGCAACATTTGGCGTACTCCTTACTTGGTAGCTTTTTTACGAGGCGCAGGCGCTTGCGGCTTGAGCTCTTCATGGCGACCACCAATTACTTCGCCCTTGAAGATCCAGACCTTGACGCCGATCACACCGTATGTGGTGTGTGCTTCGTAGGTGTTGTAGTCGATATCGGCACGCAGGGTGTGCAGCGGCACACGACCTTCCCGATACCATTCCGTACGGGCGATTTCAGCCCCACCCAGACGACCGCTCACCTGGATCTTGATGCCCTTGGCACCAATGCGGATCGCGTTCTGTACCGCGCGCTTCATGGCGCGACGGAACATCACGCGACGCTCCAGCTGCTGAGCGACGTTCTGTGCTACCAGCATTGCATCGAGTTCCGGCTTGCGGATTTCTTCGATGTTGATGTGCACAGGCACACCCATTTGCTTGGTCAGGTCCTGACGCAGCTTTTCAACATCCTCACCCTTCTTGCCGATCACGATGCCGGGACGAGCGGTGTGGATGGTGATGCGTGCTGTTTGAGCCGGACGATGGATATCAATACGGCTTACGGACGCGCTTTTTAATTTGTCTTGGAGATACTCACGCACGTTCAGATCTGCAAGCAGATAATCGGCGTACGTACGACCGTCTGCGTACCAGACGGAGGTGTGCTCCTTGACGATTCCCAGGCGAATGCCAGTGGGATGTACTTTCTGACCCATCTGATCGACTCCGTTACTTGTCCGCAACCTTGACAGTGATATGGCAAGACCGCTTGACGATGCGATCAGCGCGGCCTTTGGCACGCGGCATGATGCGCTTAAGCGAACGCCCTTCGTTGACGAAGACGGTGGAAACCTTCAGGTCGTCCACGTCAGCGCCTTCGTTGTGCTCGGCGTTGGCCACGGCCGACTCCAGCACTTTCTTCATGATCTCGGCGGCTTTCTTACTACTGAAAGCCAACAGGTTGAGCGCCTCGCCCACCCCTTTCCCGCGGATCTGGTCGGCGACCAGGCGGGCTTTCTGGGCGGAGATGCGAGCGCCCGACAACTTAGCGGCTACTTCCATCTTTCCTTACCCCTTAGCGCTTGCCTTTCTTGTCCGCTACGTGCCCGCGATAGGTGCGGGTACCAGCGAACTCGCCGAGTTTATGACCGACCATGTCTTCGTTCACGAGAACGGGGACGTGCTGGCGACCGTTATGCACAGCGATGGTCAAACCGACCATTTGCGGCAGAATCATCGAACGACGCGACCAAGTTTTCACCGGCTTGCGATCATTCTTTTCCGCTGCCACCTCGACCTTCTTCAGTAGGTGAAGATCGATAAAAGGACCTTTTTTCAGAGAACGTGGCACTGTCGTATCCCTCTAGTTACTTGCGGCGACGGACGATCATGTTGTCGGTGCGCTTGTTCGAGCGAGTCTTCGCGCCCTTAGTCGGGAAGCCCCACGGCGACACCGGATGACGACCACCAGAGGTACGACCTTCACCACCACCATGCGGGTGATCAACCGGGTTCATCGCCACGCCGCGGACGGTCGGACGAACGCCACGCCAGCGCTTGGCACCGGCTTTACCCAGCGAACGCAGGCTATGCTCGGCATTCGAAACTTCACCCAGAGTGGCGCGGCACTCAGCCAGCACCTTGCGTGTTTCGCCGGAGCGAAGACGCAGCGTCACGTATGCACCCTCACGCGCCACCAACTGAGCCGACGCACCAGCGGAACGAGCGATCTGGGCACCCTTGCCCGGCTTCAGCTCCACACCGTGGATGGTAGAACCCAGCGGAATATTGCGCAGCGGCAGGCTGTTACCAGCCTTGATCGGCGCGTTGACGCCCGAGAGAAGCTGATCACCAGCACTCACGCCCTTAGGGGCAATGATGTAACGGCGCTCACCATCCGCGTACTTGAGCAGCGCAATGTGCGCAGTACGGTTCGGGTCATATTCAACGCGCTCAACGATGGCTGGAATACCATCTTTGTTGCGACGAAAATCGACCAGACGGTAATGCTGCTTGTGACCACCACCGATGTGACGAGTGGTGATTCGACCGTTATTGTTACGACCGCCAGACTTCGACTTCTTCTCGAGCAGCGGAGCATAAGGAGCGCCTTTGTGCAGCTCCTGACCGACCACTTTGACCACAAAACGGCGGCCCGCGGAAGTCGGTTTGCATTTAACGATTGCCATGATGCACCCCTTCCTTACTCAGCGTTGCCGGAGAAATCGAGATCCTGGCCGGGCTGAAGGGCGATGTACGCCTTCTTCCAGTCGTTACGCTTGCCCAGACCGCGAGCAGTACGCTTTGTCTTGCCCTGAACATTCAGAGTGCTGACTTTGGCGACTTTCACGTTGAACAGGCTTTCGACGGCCTTCTTGATTTCCAGCTTGGTTGCATCAGTAGCAACCTTGAAAACGAACTGGCTCTTGCTGTCAGCCAGCATGGTTGCCTTCTCGGAGACGTGCGGACCAAGCAGGACTTTGAATACGCGTTCCTGGTTCATCCCAGCAGCTCCTCGAATTTCTTCACAGCCGACACGGTGATCAACACCTTGTCATAGGCGATCAGGCTGACGGGATCGGAACCCTGGACGTCACGAACATCGACGTGCGGCAGGTTGCGAGCCGCCAGATACAAGTTCTGATCGACAGCATCGGAAACGATCAGTACGTCATTCAGGCCCATACCGGTCAGCTTGTTGGCAAGCAGCTTGGTCTTGGGGCTGTCGACGGCGAAATCTTCAACGACGACCAGACGCTCGGAACGAACCAGCTCGGAGAGAATGGAACGCAGCGCTGCGCGGTACATCTTCTTGTTGAGCTTCTGCTCATGGTTCTGCGGACGAGCAGCGAATGTTACGCCACCGCCACGCCAGATCGGACCACGCGAGGTACCCGCACGAGCGCGGCCAGTACCTTTTTGACGCCAGGGACGCTTACCGCCACCCGAGACATCGGAGCGAGTCTTCTGCTGCTTGCTGCCCTGACGACCGCCAGCCATATAGGCGACGACTGCCTGGTGCACCAGCGTCTCATTGAACTCACCACCAAAGGTTTGCTCGGAGACTTCGATGGCCTGTGCGCCATTTACATTCAATTGCATGTGAACTCCCCCTTACCCGCGAGCCTTGGCAGCCGGACGCACGACAACGTCACCACCAGTGGCGCCGGGCACTGCGCCCTTCACCAGCAGCAGGTTACGCTCTGCATCGACACGCACGATTTCCAGGGACTGCACGGTTACGCGCTCGGCGCCCATGTGCCCGGACATCTTCTTGCCCTTGAAAACACGACCAGGAGTCTGGCACTGGCCAATCGAACCCGGAACGCGGTGGGAAACGGAGTTACCGTGGGTATTGTCCTGACCACGGAAATTCCAGCGCTTGATGGTACCGGCAAAGCCTTTACCCTTGGACTGACCGGTGACATCCACCATCTGTCCAGCCTGGAAAATTTCAGCGTTGATCTGGTCACCAATCTGGAATTCCTCACCATCGAGACGGAATTCCCAGACGCCACGACCGGCAGCAACGTTCGCCTTGGCGAAATGGCCAGCCTGAGCCTTGGTAACACGGGACGCACGACGCTCGCCGACAGTTACCTGCACAGCGCGATAGCCATCGCTCTCTTCATTCTTAAACTGAGTGACGCGGTTCGGCTCGATCTCAATGACCGTGACCGGAACAGAGACACCATCTTCGGTGAAAACGCGGGTCATACCGCACTTACGACCGACTACACCAATAGTCATGTTGTAACCTCTTGAGTGTACGGGGCTTTCACCCGCTATGGCCGCCCATTTCAGAGCGTTACACGACTAAAACTCGAAGTTTTAGCCGAGGCTGATCTGCACTTCCACGCCAGCCGCAAGATCAAGCTTCATAAGCGCATCGACGGTTTTGTCGGTTGGCTGAACGATGTCCAGCACACGCTTATGAGTACGGATCTCATACTGGTCGCGCGCATCTTTGTTGACATGCGGAGAAACCAGAACAGTGAACCGCTCTTTGCGGGTCGGCAGTGGAATCGGACCACGCACCTGAGCACCAGTACGTTTCGCGGTTTCCACGATTTCCTGGGTTGATTGATCGATCAGGCGATGGTCAAAAGCCTTCAACCGAATACGGATTTGTTGGTTTTGCATTTTGACCTCAGACTCCAATTAGCCATCCCTACCAAACGCAATACGCCCGGTAAAAGGAGGCGCAATTGTACGGATGCGTCCAGAGGGTGTCAATAAATGATCAGCAATAGAAAAAGGGCCCCAAGAGGCCCTTTTTCCACCACCGAATGATTACT
>NZ_JAMOII010000020.1 GCF_024448985.1 Stutzerimonas stutzeri | reverse complement strand
TCAGTCTTACCTCACAAGCACCCACACGAATTGCTTGATTCAGTTGTTAAAGAGCGTTTCGATCAAGTCTTTCGTCTCAACCGAGGCCGCGCATTCTACAGCAGCCTTGTGTCTCGTCAAGCTGTTTTTTAAGAAGTTTTTCTTTCTTCTCAACCGCTTGCGCTTCCGATCAACCTAGCGTCTCTCGTCAGCGGGAGGCGAATCATACAGCGTCTAAACCCGCTGTCAACCACCTCTTTCAACCGCATCCAATCAACCTGACCAGAGCCGCCAACAGCGCTCAACCACCACCCTGTCAGCCCGGCGCATTCTACTCGAATTCGCCATCCGTGCAACCCTTAATTTTCGCTAACCTATTGATTTACAAGAGGTTTCGCTAAAGGCCTGCGCCGGAGAAGGTGCGCATTATAGGCACCCAGAAAACCACGTCAACGGTTGTTTTCAGTTTTTTTCAATCAATAGATCGCACTCGCTTCGCTCTGCCGCGGCCGGCGAGCTTTCTTTCTACCGATGGCAACCGTGCCAGCAGCAGGACAGCGGCAACCGTGGCGTAAAGCGCCCAGCGTCCAGCATCGGCTCGCACGACCCATAGCATGTGCAGCAGCACGATTAGGACAACCGGATAAACGACCCGATGCAGTTTCTTCCAGCGCTTGCCCAGCTTGCGCATGCTCCCACGGTTGGACGTAGCGGCGAGCGCCGACAACCCCAGCAGCGCAATCGCGCCCACCGCGATATAGGGCCGTTCGATGAGCTCAGCCGTGAAGCCGGTGAAGTCGAGTCCCAGGATAAAATACAGATAGGCCGAGACGTGCAGCGCTGCATAGGCGAACGACCACAGCCCAAGCTGACGACGGAATGCGATCCATCCGGACCAGGCCGTGAGTCGCTGCAACGGCGTCATCGCCAGAGAGCACAGCAGCATCACCATAGCACCTTGCCCCAGGCTGTCCACCAGCACCTTGCCAGGGTCGGGCCCCAATGCCGCGATAGCCGCCAAGTACAGCCAATAGCATGGCACGCTCGCCGCGGCCAGAAACAACAACAGCCGCCACCATGGGTAGCGCATCAATAGTCCTTGCTCAGATCCATTCCGGCGTACAGGCTCGAAACTTCATCGGCGTATCCATTGAATGCAAGCGTTGTCCTTACGTTGGGACTGAACAAACTACCGGGCAGTCGTCGCTCCCTCGCCTGGGACCACCGCGGATGGGAGACGTCCGGATTCACGTTGGCATAAAAACCATATTCCTGAGGCGCCATTGTCTGCCAAGTGGTTGCCGGCTGCTCCCGAACGAAGCTGATGCGCACAATGGACTTGATGCTCTTGAAACCATACTTCCATGGAACAATCAGGCGAAGGGGCGCGCCGTTCTGGTTTGGCAGCACGCGACCATACATACCGACCGTCATCAAACTCAGCGGATGCATCGCTTCATCCATTCTGAGCCCCTCAATGTAGGGCCAGCCAATCAGTGAAAAACCGGCACGCATTCCCGGCATCTGTTCAGGCCTGGCCAGAGTCTCGAAACGAACAAACTTTGCGTTGGAGGTCGGCTCGAGGCGACGGATCAGTTCAGCCAGCGGAAAGCCCAGCCACGGAATGACCATCGACCACGCGTCGACGCAGCGCAAGCGATATATACGCTCCTCAAGCCGGGGCGCGGCAAACAGTTCCTCGACGGAGTAGGTCCCCGGGTTCGCTACTTCGCCATCGACCATGACCGTCCAGGGTTCGGTGACTAGCTTGGGGGCATAAGCCGCGGGGTCGCCCTTGTCCGGGCCGAATTCATAGAAGTTGTTGTAGTGCGTAGCATCGCGATAGGGAGTGATGGCTTCACCTTTCGCGACGACGGCTTCCCAACGCGCTTTATCGCGCTTGGCATTGAACCAAGCAGGAGCATCTGCCGCGTCCACCCCTTCGTATCGCCCCTCCTGCGCGCACGCCATCAGCGGGAAGCCCGCGCAGGCGACCGAGATCGCAGTCCCCTGCAATATTTGCCGGCGATTCAGATAAAGCGCTTCGGGCGTTACCTCGGATTCACGGCAATCGCTGCGACGAGGAATTTTGATAAGCATGATGTGCTCCGCTGCCTGAGGCCTGGGCCATTCAATAGACAGCGGATCACCGGAGAAATCAACTTTCGACGCGCTTACGACGACGCATCAAGAACTGCACGGGTCCGGAGACGGCGTAAGCAAGGAAGATCAACAGCAAAATGCGCGGCGGATCGCTGAACACCACCGCGAAAACCAGAACCACCACCAGGATCGCCACGAAGGGCACCCGACCTTTGAGATCGAGGTCCTTGAAACTGTAGTACTTGATATTACTAACCATCAGCAGGCCGGCCGTGGCGACCAGCAGCGCAAACAGCATCACCACCGCGATCGGCAAATCCACGCCCCGAATACCCGGCTCGTCCAACGCCCATACCGCCCATACCGAGCCGGCAACCACACCCGCAGCAGCCGGACTGGCCAAACCGATAAACCAGCGCTTGTCGACTTTGCCGATCTGAGTGTTAAACCGTGCGAGGCGCAACGCGGCGCATGCAACATAGATAAACGCGATGGTAAGTCCTACGTTGCCCAAGCCTGATAGCGCCCATTCATACGCCAGAACAGCCGGCGCCAGACCAAAGGCGACCATGTCGGACAGCGAATCATATTCAGCACCGAAGGCACTCTGCGTGTTAGTCAGCCGCGCCACTCGTCCATCGAGACTGTCTAGCACCATCGCCACGAATACCGTCGCGGCCGCTACGTAGAAGTTGCCATTGATGGCCGTAATGATGCAGAAGAAGCCGGCGAACAGATTGGCAGTGGTGAACAGGTTGGGAAGCAGATAGATCCCACGGTGACGAACCTTTCGTCCCTCTGAATCCTGGATCTCTTCGACATGCTCGTCGATCGGCAGCAAGCTTTCCGGCTCGACTGACTTGTTCGGCTCTTCGGGATGCTCACTCATGCAATTTACCTTACAGCAGGTTTGAATAATTTCGACAGACCCCAGGATCACGGGTTCAGCTGGGCTTCAAGCAATCGATTTATACCAGATGCCAATAGGCGTAACGAAAGAACGCGGCCTAGGCCGCGTTCTTTCCAAGCAGAACCGCTATTAGTTCTTGCTCTTGTCGACGATCTTGTTTGCAGCGATCCACGGCATCATCGAACGCAGCTTCTCACCGACCACTTCAATGCCGTGAGCGGCATTGTTGCGGCGGTAGGCAGTCATCGAGGGATAGTTGGCAGCACCTTCGGTGATGAACATCTTCGCGTATTCGCCGTCCTGAATACGCTTGAGCGCGTTGCGCATGGCGGCACGGGATTCGGCGTTGATGACTTCCGGACCAGTCACGTATTCGCCGTATTCAGCGTTGTTCGAAATCGAGTAGTTCATGTTGGCGATGCCGCCTTCGAACATCAAGTCGACGATCAGCTTCAGCTCATGCAAGCATTCGAAATAGGCCATTTCCGGCGCATAGCCAGCTTCGACCAGAGTCTCAAAGCCAGCCTTGACCAACTCGACGCAACCACCACACAGAACCGCCTGCTCACCGAACAGGTCGGTTTCAGTTTCGTCCTTGAAAGTAGTTTCGATGATGCCGGTACGTCCACCACCAACGCCGGAAGCGTAGGACAGCGCAACGTTCTTGGCATTACCGGAAGCATCCTGGTAGATGGCGATGAGGTCAGGAATACCACCGCCCTTGACGAATTCGGAACGCACGGTGTGGCCTGGGGCCTTCGGCGCGATCATGATCACGTCCAGATCAGCGCGAGGTACGACCTGGTTGTAGTGAATCGAGAAACCATGAGCGAACGCCAGGGTTGCGCCCTTCTTCAGGTTCGGCTCGATTTCGTCCTTATACAGGCGACCCTGGAATTCGTCCGGGGTGAGGATCATCACAACGTCAGCTGCAGTAACCGCGGCAGCCACGTTGTCAACTTTCAGACCATGAGCTTCAGCCTTGGCAACCGAAGGCGAGCCGGCACGTAGTCCGACAGTCACGTCAACACCGGAATCTTTCAGGTTGCAGGCATGCGCATGGCCCTGGGAGCCGTAGCCGATGATCGCGACCTTCTTGCCTTGAATGATGGAGAGGTCACAATCTTTGTCGTAGAAAACTTTCATGGAATTACCCCTGTTGCTGGCCGTTCGGGCCATTCGATAAATCGTGTTAGATGCTCAGCACTTTGTCGCCGCGGGAGATCCCGGTGACGCCGCTGCGCACGACTTCCAGAATCGACGTGGTGCCGATGGCCTGGATGAAGCTGTCCAGCTTGTCGGTCGTGCCGGCGAGTTGGATGGTGTAGACATTGGAGGTAACGTCGACGATCTGCCCACGGAAGATATCAGTGGTACGTTTGACCTCGGCGCGCTGTGCACCGGTTGCCTTTACCTTGATCAGCATGAGTTCGCGCTCGATGTGCGCGCTCTCGGACAGGTCAACCAACTTGACGACCTCGATCAACTTGTTGAGGTTCTTGGTGATCTGTTCGATCACCTCCTCATGACCTGCAGTGGTCAGGGTCAACCGCGACAGCGTTGGGTCTTCGGTTGGCGCGACGGTCAGGCTCTCGATGTTGTAGTTGCGCTGCGAGAACAGCCCGACCACACGAGACAAAGCGCCTGGTTCGTTTTCCATCAAAAGGGAAATAATGTGTCTCATGATCAGGTCCGCTCCGTCTTGCTGAGCCACATATCGCGCATCGCGCCGTCTTTGATTTGCATTGGATAGACGTGCTCGCTGGTATCAACGGCGATATCGAGGAACACCAGCCGGTCTTTCATGGCGAAGGCCTCTTCCATCTTCGGCTTGAGATCCTTCAGATCGGTGATGCGCATGCCCACATGCCCATAAGCCTCGACCAGCTTGACGAAGTCAGGCAGCGACTCCATGTAAGAGTGCGAGTAGCGGCTGCTGTACATCATGTCCTGCCACTGGCGGACCATGCCCAGCGCGCCATTGTTGAGGTTGATGATTTTCACTGGAAGGTCGTACTGCAAGCAGGTCGACAATTCCTGAATATTCATCTGGATGCTGCCTTCGCCAGTGACACAGGCAACGTCAGCCTCTGGGAAATTTAACTTGGCGCCCATAGCCGCTGGGAAACCGAAGCCCATGGTGCCAAGGCCACCGGAATTGAGCCAGCGGTTGGGCTTGTCGAACCGGTAGTACTGGGAAGCGAACATCTGGTGCTGACCAACGTCAGAGGCAACATAGGCCTCGCCCTTGGTCACTTCGCATAGCATTTCAATAACAGCTTGCGGCTTGATGATAGTGCCGTCGCCCTTGTCATACGGAAATAGGCCGCGACTGCCGCGCCACTCTTCTATCTGCTTCCACCAGCTCGCGATGGTTTCGGTATTCGGCGCCTGGCCGATTTCCTTGACGATAGCGACCATCTCAGTGAGCACACTGTCGACCGGTCCGACGATCGGAATGTCAGCCTTGATGGTTTTTGAGATAGAGGCCGGATCGATGTCGATGTGAATGATTTTGGCGTTCGGGCAGAATTTGGTCGCACCGTTGATCACGCGATCATCGAAACGCGCGCCGACCGCAAGAATCGCGTCGGAGTGATGCATTGCCAGGTTGGCGGTATAACTGCCGTGCATACCGAGCATGCCGACGAACTGGCGGTCGCTACCCGGATAGCAACCAAGCCCCATCAAGGTATTGGTTACTGGAAGGTTGAGCATCTTAGCCAGTTCGGTCAGCTGCGCTGAGGCGCCGCCCATGACCACACCACCACCTGCGTAGATGATTGGCCGTTTGGCTGACAGGAGCAGCTCCGCCGCCTTGCGGATCTGCCCCGAATGACCACGTAGCGCCGGACTGTAAGACCGCAGCTTGGCTTTCTTCGGGTAAACGTATTCGAATTTTTCGGCCGGGTTGGTCATATCCTTCGGGATGTCGATGACAACCGGCCCAGGGCGGCCAGACTCAGCGAGATAAAACGCTTTTTTCATCACTTCGGGGATTTCCGAAGGATGCTTGATCATGAAGCTGTGCTTCACGATGGGCCGGGAGATACCGATCATGTCGGTTTCCTGGAAGGCGTCGGTGCCGACCATGGTGCTCGGCACCTGGCCGGAAATCACCACCATCGGGATCGAGTCCATATAGGCGGTGGCAATACCGGTGATGGCGTTGGTTGCGCCGGGGCCAGAGGTCACCAGCACCACGCCAGCTTTGCCGGTCGCGCGGGCGTAACCATCGGCCATGTGCGTGGCGGCCTGTTCGTGGCGAACGAGGATGTGCGTGACTTCCTTTTCCTTGAACAGCGCATCGTAGATGTGCAGTAAGGCTCCGCCCGGATAGCCATAGATGTACTTAACGCCTTCGTCGCGCAAGAAGCGGACGACCATTTCAGCGCCGGATAAAAGTTCCACGTTGTTCACCTCTAAAACGCCAGATAGCCGCCCCGCGTTGGACCGGCCAGAAATTGGTTTACTGCCAGACAGCGCATGAGCGACGGTGGTCGCCGACTACGTCAGCTGCTGATTAGCGAGTATTCAGGAACGCCCCAAAGTGTTGCGGAGCCTTCCCTCCCAGCGCGAGGTAACGCGTTGCGGATGTTACAAGTCGGCGCGGGTGTGCACCTTCATGATTGCTGAAAGGGCCGTTTCACCGACCAATCAGAACAGCAAGCATGGAATTGTTCGGATTAGGCCTGGCCAAGTCAAGTCTACAGTTGGCCTTCCGGCTGTTTCAGCTGTGATCCAGCGCAGAATGAAGGCGCTCGGCTTTTGCGTATAGTACCGACCTGGTTCTGCATTCCACAGAAGGGATTAGCATGCGTTTGACGATTTTCGCTGGCGGTCTGCTGCTTGCCTTGAGCAGCAGCGTCATGGCCAGCCAGGTTTACAAGTGGGTGGATGCACAAGGCATCACTCACTTTGGTGCGCAACCTCCGCAGGGCCAACCCGCCGAAGTGCTCAACACTGCAACACCGCCACCCAGACCTACTCCTGCCGCGGCTGCCACCTCGGAACCTTCCGAGGAATCGGAACAGCGCGAGATAGATCGCCAAGTGAAGAAACAGGTGGCCGAACAAGAAGCGGAGCGTCAGCGCTACTGCACAACGCTACGAACCAACCTAGCGCAGCTCCAGAACAATCCTCGAGTGCGCGTAGAAGAAGATGGGGAAATGCGTCGGCTAAGGGAAGAAGAGCGTCAGGAACGCATTACCGAAACCAGCCAAAAAATCGCTGACACCTGCAACCAATGAACAAAGTCAGCGCCAGCCTTCCGGCTGGCGCGCGTCACGCCTCGCCGCGACTGATCAACTCATCGAAGGTTTCTAGCGCCCTCAGCAGCCCAGCCATCTCCAGCGGCCGGCGCTGATAGACCATCTCCGCCATCGCCAGAATGCCCGAAACGGTCGGTAGCGGATCATCGCGCTCCAGAATGTCCTTCATCCGCGGAAGAAAAATCCATTGCAGCCACTGCTCGAACGATAGCGTGTCGACGCAAAAAGGCTCTTGGCTCGCAAATGCCTGAGCCTCTGGTGGCGACGAAGCCCATAGCCCGCACACACGCAGCTCCCGCTCGATGACCAACAATTGCTCAGCCAAATCAGGAACACGATTATCCATTACATCGTTACCTTGGCTCGCTCACGAGCCTGCGCGGCGCCTGCGGCATTACCCTGACGCTCGCGCGCTTGGGCGATCAGCTCCCACAGACTTGCCTGCAGCGCCGGACGGCCACCGGCATAGCTCAAGCCCCGCCGGGAAAGCTGCTCGGCCTGCACCGGATCACCTTGAGCCAGGCGCACCTGGGCCAGGCGGTAAAGCACCTGAGGTTCACGGGGCGCGATACGCTGAGCACGCTCGAGGCTGGACGCAGCGCCATTCAGGTCGCCGCCACCCTGTTGTTGCTGAGCCGTGGTCAGCAATGCCAGCACGGGGCCATCGAGTCGCTCATCCGCCGAAAGCGTTCCACTACTGGACGGAATACCGGTGGGCACGGATTGGCTCGGCACCGGAGCCGGTTCCGGCGCCCTCCATTGCGCTGGTGCATCCGGTGCCGGCGCTACAGATCCAGAGAATGAGCTATCCGGAGCCGCGAACGTCTGCAGCGGTTCCGAATTCTGCTGCGGCACCATAACCGTGACGCCCGACTCTTGCGCAGCAGCAGGACTTGTCATGGCAGGCGGAACAGCCGGACGCTGAGCCTGCCGCGCCGAAACCTCTTCGGAAACAGGCGTTCCCGAGTCGACGACGGGTATCGCCCCTCGCTTAACCGTTGCGCAGCCTTGCACCAGCACAGCGGCCATCACAACTATCATCCATTGTTTGCTCAACATTCGAACCTCTTGAAATTCCATACAGCTGGCCGATCAGGGTAACCAGCCACGAACCCAATCCATGACCGATTCGGCCGGCGCCTGGATTCCACAACCAGGGCCCGGCGCAGGCTCGCTACCGCGAATGTAGGGGATCTGTACGGCGTCAGGACAGTTTTCCAGCGTCCCCTCACCGGTTCGAGCATCTACCCAGGCCATCTCGACATTCTCAGGCAACGCGGCCTGCAGCGGCAGCGGATCGGCACGGCGCATGAAATCTGCCCATACCTGCAACGCTCCGGTGGCGCCGGTCAGCGACGTTTTGCCATTGTCATCACGCCCCAGCCAGACCACCGCAAGCAGGTCCTGACTGAACCCGGCGAACCAGCTATCACGTGAATCGTTGGTGGTGCCTGTCTTGCCCGCCAGCGCTAATGACTTCGGCACGTGATTGTATGCTGAGCGGCCCGTCCCCTCGCGCATGGCGCGCTGCATGGCGTACTGGGTCAGATAGATAGCGCCGGCATCGAAACGCTGTTCGATCTTGAACGGATAGCGACTCAGCGGCTCTCCGTCGGCGGCCACGACACTGCGAATACCTCGTAGCGGCGTATTGAAACCTCCGTTGGCCAGCGTCTGGTACATGTCTGCAACCTCGATAGGCCGAAGCCCGCCAGCACCCAACAGCATCGAGGGATAGGCTGGCCAATCCGGCGAAGCGCCCAGTCGTTCCAGGGTCTTCAATACATGAGGCACCCCCAAATCGAGACCGAGGCGCGCCGTCGACAGATTGTAGGAATTGGCCAGCGCCTGATAGAGATAAACGGTACCGTGCGCGGTGCGCCCGTAATTCTGCGGCTTCCATACCTGGCCATCGGCGCCCTTGACCGAAAAGGGTTCATCTTCCAGCAGACTGGTCAGCGTGTACTGACTCGGTTTCTCCAGCGCCGCGAGGTAGATTGCTGGCTTGATCAGCGACCCGATGGGTCGCGACGCATCCAACGCACGGTTGAAACCGGCGAACCCAGGCTGACGACCACCAAGCATCGCCTGCAACTCTCCGGTTTCCGGGTTGGTCACGAGCATCGCTCCTTCGACGCCTTCGGCGGCCTTGCCGAGGCGTTTCAGCGTTTCGCTCATCGCCCTCTCGGCCTTCATCTGCAGAATCGGATCGAAGCTGGTGAAGACCCGCAGCCCCTCTTCCGTCAGATCCTCGTCGCGGTAATCCTCGCGCAGCTGGCGCTTGACCAGATCGAGGAATGCCGGATAGGAACTGTCCGCCAGGCTGCCCCGCTGCGTCACCCCGAGCGGAGCTTTCCGAGCCGCTTCCGCTTCTTCGGAAGTGAGTACCTGCTGCTCGGCCAGAAGGTCGAGGATAAGGTTGCGGCGTTCGAGCGCCCGTTCCGGATGGCGCCGCGGATTATAGTAAGTCGGACCCTTCACCATGCCGACCAACAGCGCGATGTGCTGAACCTTCAATTCGGCCAGTGGACGACCGAAGAAGTATTGACTGGCCAGACCAAACCCGTGAATGGCTCGGCGACCGTCTTGCCCGAGAAACACCTCATTGAGGTAGGCCTCGAGGATTTCGTTCTTGTCGTAATGCAGCTCCAGCAACACGGCCATCATCGCTTCGGTGGCTTTGCGGCTGAGGCTGCGCTCGTTAGTCAGATAGAAGTTCTTGACCAGCTGCTGGGTGAGCGTGCTGCCACCCTGGCGCACTTCGCCGGCAGTCAGGTTAACCCAGACGGCGCGCGCGATGGATTTGGGTGAAACACCAAAGTGATTGAAAAACTCCCGATCCTCGACCGCGACCAATGTCTCGACCAAATAAGGCGGCGCCTGCTCGAGCTGGATCAGGATGCGGTCTTCGTTATGAGCCGGATAAAGTCCACCGATTGTTACAGGCTCGAGGCGGGCCACCGGCAGCTCGTCACCATTGGCGCGAGTGAGACCGGCGACGAAATCGCCAGAAAAACGCACGCGGATGCGCTGCGACTCTTCGATCCCTTCGTAAAACCGGAACCCGCGGGTGTGCATTTCCACGGTGCTTGCGGCAACCGACATACTGCCAGGACCGCTGACAGCCTTTTCGCGGCGATACCCCAGCGCATCGAGCTCCGTCAGGAAGTCGTCCTTGGCGAGCTTTTGCCCAACGAACAATTCCAGCGGTCGCGCATAGACCGTCGCCGGAATGGTCCAGCGTTTGCCGGAGAATTTCTCCTGCACCACGGCATCGAGGTAAACGGCGACGCCGGCGAGTATCACCAGGGCCACGATAGATAGCTTGATTACCCAGCCCAGCCAGGGGCGAGACCCACTGGAACGGCGCTTGGTACGGGATCGAGAGGAGCGTGCTTTAGTCATGGCGGCGCATTATACGCACTTTGATTTGCCCGGAAGACGGCCTCCTGGCGGTTTGCAGGTCTGGTCGGGGAAGACATAATGGAGCGCTTTCGACTGTGTGATCTGCGTCCCATTGGACCCGCACACCCCATCGACAAACTGCAAGGAATGACCGTGAGCCAAGCATTGATCGCCGCACTGCAAGATCCGGCCCTCTACCCACATCCGGTCGACGGCTTCCGGGTCATCGAAACCCATATCTCCTGGGTCATCCTCACCGGCACCTATGCCTACAAAATGAAGAAGCCGGTGGATTTTGGCTTTCTCAACTTTACCGACCTGACGGCTCGCAAGCACTACTGCGAAGAAGAGCTGCGTTTGAATCAGCGAATGGCTCCAGACATCTATCTGCGCGTCCTGCCTATTACCGGCAGCGTTGACGCCCCGGTGATCGACGGCGACGGCGAGCCGATCGATTACCTTCTGCAAATGCGCGAGTTTCCGCAGACTCAACTAATGGCCGAAGTGCAGGCACGCGGCGAGCTGACCGACGCACATATCGACGCCCTCGCCGAGCAAATCGCCCAGTTTCATCTGAGTATCCCTCAGGTGCCGGCGGGCCACTCGCTGAACAGCGCCGACGCGATCGTCGCGCCGATGCGGCAAAACTTCGAGCAGATCCGCCCCTTACTAAGCGAGCAGTCCGACCTGCAACAACTCGACGCGCTACTCGATTGGACCGAAACGAGCATTGCCCGATTGCAACCGCTGCTGCAGCAGCGCACCCAGCAGGGGTTCATCCGTGAATGCCATGGCGACCTGCACCTCGGCAACGCAACGATCATCGACGACAAGGTCGTGCTGTTCGATTGCATTGAATTCAACGAGCCCTTCCGCCTGATCGATATCGCTTCCGATGCGGCGTTCCTGGCGATGGACCTGGAAGACCGCGGCCTGAAGTGCCAAGCACGCCGCTTCATCAACGGCTGGCTGGAGCGCACCGGAGATTACGCCTCGCTCGAATTGCTCAGCCTGTACAAAGCCTATCGGGCGATGGTTCGTGCCAAGGTCAGCCTTTTCCGGCTGCATCAGGAGCAGGACGCGGTACAGCGCCGCGTGATCCTGCGCCAGTACCGCAGCTACGCCAATCTGGCGGAAAGCTACAGCGCCATTCCTTCTCGCTTTCTCGCCATCACCCATGGCGTCTCGGCAGTGGGCAAAAGCCAGGTTGCGCTACGTCTGGTCGAGGCGTTGGGCGCCATCAGGTTGCGTTCGGATATCGAGCGCAAGCGGTTGCATGGTGAGCAGCCGCAAGGCCTTGTCGCCGAGCTGGACGCTGGCATTTATAGCGCCGAAGCGGGCGAAGCGACCTACCAGCGGCTGCACTCAGTGGCTGTGACCGCACTGAATGCCGGCTTTTCGGTGGTGATCGATGCAACGTATCTCAAGCAGCAGCAGCGTCAGACGGCGTGGCAAGTGGCTGAGTCGACCGGCGTCCCGTTCCTGATCCTCACGTGCGAAGCGCCCGAGGCGGTGATCGAGCAATGGCTTACCCAGCGGCAGGCCGAAGGCGGTGACCCATCCGACGCGACCATGGCCGTGATCAAGGCGCAACAGGCCTCCCGTGAGCCGCTGACCGAACGCGAACATTTGCTCAGCCGCCAGATCAACACGCCCGAGGCAGGCAGCCTCGACAACCTCGTCAGTGTGGTTCGCCAGCGGCTGCCAGGGCTCTAACGCACGGATACGACATCCCGCAGGCGCAACGCGACAGCATTAGCGCACCGCTACGGGCAGAACCCGGCGGTGCTTCTATACTTGGCGATGCCTGCCTGCGGAAGTCGACCATGCCACACTGCGCTCTGCCTCTAGTGCTGCCGGACCATCACCATGGGTGACAGCGTCCGGCTTTTTTCGATTCGCTCCGACGAATATGCACAGTTCCGCCCTACCTATCCGGACGACTTGTTCCGCTGGCTCGCTGATAGGAGTCCACGACGTCGCTATGCCTTAGATGTCGCGGCTGGCAGTGGCCAGGCGACGCTTCCTCTGCTGGATCATTTCGAGCAGGTCCTTGCCTGCGATGCCAGCCCTCACCAACTGAGCGGCAGTTCGGGCTGGCGGTCCGCAACGCGCCTCGCTGCCGAGGCCGAGCGGCTGCCGTTGCGCGAAGGCATGGCCGATCTACTAGTCGTCGCGCAGGCGTTGCACTGGTTTGCTACCCCAGCGTTCTTCGCCGAGGCAAAGCGAGTGCTCGCGCCCGACGGTTTCTTCTGCGCCTGGTGCTATTCCCTGCTTCGTATCGAGCCGATGCTGGATGCGGTCATTGCTTGTCTGCATGGCGATACACTGAACGGCTACTGGCCACAAGGACGCGCCAGTGTCGATGCAGGCTATCGCGATATTCAGGCGCCCTTCAAAGCCCTCGAGCCTCCGAACTTCGCAATCGAGGCCCATTGGAATCTGCCCCAACTGCTCGGCTATATGCGGACATGGTCAGCCGTCAAACAGTGGCAAAAGGTCCATGGGAACGATCCGATAACTCAGCTCGAACCCGAACTCGCGCAGTGTTGGGGCGATCCGGAGCGACAGCGCAGGGTTCGCTGGCCGCTTCACTTCGTTGCCGGCTATCCGGGCCGATAGGAGCAACCGTGCACGACGAGCTGCTGACCCTGAAAAACCTCGGTAAGACATCCGCGCAATGGCTGCACGCCTCGGGTATCCATACAGCCGATGACTTGCATCGGCTCGGCGCGGTCAACGCTTACCAGGCGGTCAAGTCACGTGGATTCAACGCATCGCGCGTGTTGCTTTATGCCATCGAAGGGGCATTGCGGGACATGAACTGGAAGGAGCTTCCGGACACGCTCAAGAATGAATTGAATCAGCGGCTCAATGGCAGCGACGCTGGAGACAAGAGCTAGCTCACAACCTCTACGTAGCGTGATTTACTCCTACCCCTCGGCAGCATTATCGTGAGTGCGCGCATCGCTCAACCGTTCTGAGCCCGCTGTTCAAGGACTGTCGTCATGTATCTACTCGGGGAACAACCGGCTTATGCCGATCAGCTGATCAACCGCTTGCAGGGGATCCCCGCGCAACTTCTGGATGGCCTGGCACCTACTGCCCCACCTATCGAAATCAAGGGTTCTGACGATTTCACCGATGAATTGCCCGAACAGCAACTGTTCATCATCGAGAGCGGGCTACTGCATGCCCTCGTTGATGAGCGACCGTTGTTCTATATGCAGGAAGGGGATCTTCTCGGCCTTCGCCAAGGCATCGACTTGCCGGCTTGTCGTTATCGCAGCGACGAATCGATCCGCCTGATTCCGTATTCACGCAGCGCGGTGTTTCAACATATCCATGCCGATCAGCACCGACAGGAGCTCTTCACGCAATATCTCATCGGCCAGACGGTACTGTTATCCGATGCGCTGGCCCGCCTGAAGCAGCCCGAAATTCATCCGACGACCGGATTCCAGCATTTTGCTGCTGGCGAAGAGCTGATCCGTCAGGGCGACGATGCAGACAATGTATTCATCATCATCGAGGGTCACGCCGAAGCGATTGTCGACGGTCAGAAGGTCGGTGATGTCCAGCGCGATGAAATCTTCGGCGCGATGGCTGTGTTCACTCACGAAAAGCGCAGCGCGAGCGTCGTTGCGACGTCCGCCTGCACCGTCATGCTGATTCCCAAGTATCAGTTCCTCGGTTTGATGCAGAACAACCCAAAGATCGCGCATAGCCTGATAGAAAGCATGGCCAGGCGGATCGACCTGCTCAACAAGGAAGTCACGCAGTTGCGCCTGCCAATCCCCGCTTAAGCGCGCAATGAAGCCGATTTATTCTGACGGAAATTATTTCGAATTAGCCATTGACGTCGAAATGAGAATTGTTACTATTAGCACCACTGATCGAGAGATCAGTTGGTAAGCTGGAAGGCCAGGCAGTCGGACTTTCAGGTTATCTCCTCATCAGGCTAATCACGGTTTTGACCCGGCTCTTGCCGGGTCTTTTTTTGCCTGAGATAAATGCATTCCGGCTCGCTTGCCTGAAACAGCTACTGCAATTTCTTACCAAACTCGGCGCAATGGTCCTGCTGCGGCTGGGCCGGTGTGAACCAAACGAAATCAGCCTGCTCCGCACTCAAGGTCTCGCCTACCTCGACGAGCACCAAGACCTTCGTGTCACGATTCGCAAGATGCAAGGGCACGCCGAGGTCACGTCGCACATGAAAGGCTCCTGCCAGCAGCACCGCAGGTTTCGGGGCCGCGTTCAGTTGCTCGGCCATCCGGCGGTCACGCTGCTGTTGCACGGCCAGCATTGGCGGCAGCTGGGCCTCAGGTAGCATGTCGCAATGAGAAGCGCGTATCTGCGCTAGCAGTTTCTTTTGCACTGGCTCCGCAGCTGCGCGCCCCCTCAACTGCGGTTTGCGGCGGTAGATATCGGTGATCTCAGCGCGATCGAGATTCGCCGCCAGCATCGGATAAGGTTGCGCCAAGGCATACTCGACTACTGGCGCGTAAAGGTCCCAATCCCAGCCCCTTTGCCATGCAAGCGCTTCGGGCAGATCCGCCGGCCATTGCCCTCGCCCGATAGACGCCTGCACGCGCGCGACGCGCTTCTGTTGATCCGGGTTTAGCATTTCCAATAGCAGGCTGCCCTGCTCGCGCCGCTGAGCCAGCGCCTGAAGAAGCCAGCGCTGTAGCGTGTGATGGTCGGGGTTATCATGGCGCTCACCAATCAACACCTGATCGACATCGGCCAATTCGCTCACCAGCTGCTGCGCCGAAAGCCGTTCACCGCTGCGCAGATCTATGATCTGACCAAGATCAGAATGCGCCAGGCCCTCGGGGCTCTGCCAGGACGGCAATGGCGGGGGCAATTGACACGCCGCCAGCAAGATCAGGGCAATAGGTAACAAAATTCGCATCGACAGCTCCTCAGGTGCAATGGCAAACGGGTTTCCCTTTCCAGGGTGCCGTTGTATCAAACATCGAGGCCGAATACCGATCTCAGCGAATCGGCACACAGCACTGCCCGGGCGCGCCGATTAACCGGGGCCGACCAACAGACTTCCCAAATGGGGCACCAGCAACCCAACGAACCCGATCATGCCCGCTGCAGCCACTCGGGCGAAGGAAAAGCCAGCCAGCCGGTCCGCCACCTTTAATCCGTCTTGGTTCTCCACCAATCCGAGCACCTAGGTGATAATCCCGGGCTGACAGGGGGAAACATGATTCGATTATGCGCCGCGAGCGATATCGCCGAAGGCCAGAGCAAAGGCTTGGAAATACAGGGGCAGCGCCTGCTCGTTATACGCAAGGACGACATCGTGCATGTCTACGAGAACCGCTGTCCGCATCGAGGGATACCCTTGGAATGGGTTCCGGACCGGTTTCTCGACAGCAGCGGCAGCCTGATCCAGTGCGCCACCCACGGCGCGCTGTTTCTCATCGACAGCGGCGAGTGCGTTGCCGGCCCCTGTGCCGGTCAAGCCCTGCGAGCACTGCCAAGCACCGAGCGCGACGGCATCATCTGGTTGCAAAACGCGCGGTAGTGCGACGTTGCGCCCAGGCGACGATTCGCCACGTTGGGTATCATTCGCCCACTGCCCCAAGTGAGATGATCATGCGCCGTTTGCTGTGTCTGCTGATCCTGCTATTCACCCTTCCTGCCACCGCGGGCCTGTTCGATGGTCGCCCGAGTGCCACCCTGGGCGGCCTGGACAACAGCGCCGACTTTCTACCGGTGCGTGAAGCCTTCCGCCTGAGCTTGGTAGACGCAACGCCCGAGCGGATCAAACTGCGCTTCATCGGCGCCGAGGGCTACTACCTCTACCGGCATCGCTTCGAGTTCAAGACGAGCGACGCCGGTGTGATTCTCGGCGACGCACAGCTTCCGGCAGGCGAGCAGAAGACGGACGAGTATTTCGGTGAGGTCGAAGTCTATTACGGCATTCTCGATATAGAGCTGCCGGTGCAGAACCCCGACAACCGACCCTTCACGCTGCTGGTCGGCTACCAGGGCTGCGCCGACAAGGGGCTGTGCTATCCACCTGAAACCGAGTCGTTCGAGATCACCGCAAGTGGCACTCCGGCCGCCGCTGCACCCAGCGATACCAGCGATGGCGATACGCTTTCTTGGCGCTCCGTAGCGCTGTTCTTTCTCGCCGGCCTGGGCCTGACCTTCACACCCTGCGTGCTGCCGATGCTGCCGATCCTTTCCGGCGTGGTGCTGCGCGGTCAACCCGGCGGCATGCGCAGCTTCCTGTTGTCGCTCGCCTACGTATTGCCGATGGCCGGCGGATTTGCCCTGTTGGGCGCACTGATGGGCGTGTTCGGCGCCGAACTGAACCTGCAGGCACGCCTGCAATCTCCCTGGGTGTTGGTGCCCTTCGCGCTGTTCTTCGCGGCGTTCGCGCTGGCGATGTTCGGTCTGTACGAACTGCGCCTGCCACAGGCACTGAGCAGTCGTCTCGATCGTCTAGCCGGGAACGCCAAGGGCGGCTCGTTCACTGGCGCCGCCCTGCTCGGCGGCGTCTCCAGTCTACTGGTCTCTCCATGCGTATCAGCGCCATTGGCCGGCGCCCTGCTGTATATCAGCGCCAGCGGCGATGCGCTGGGCGGGGGATTGAAACTGTTCGCGCTGGGCCTCGGCATGGGCGCCCCGCTGGTACTGTTCGCCACCAGTGGCGGTGCGCTGCTGCCCAAGAGCGGCCCTTGGATGATCAGCGTACGCAACACCTTCGGCGTGCTGCTACTCGCCGTGGCGGTCTGGATGCTCGAACGCGTGCTGCCGGGCCCGCTGGCGCTGGCGTTGTGGGGGTTGCTGGCCGCTGGTACGGCGTTGTTTCTGGGCACGCTTGAACTCACTTCCAAGACGCCTCGACAGAAGCTCGCACAGCTGCTTGGCCTGGTATTGCTGGTTTACGCCCTGGCCGCATGGATCGGGGCATTACAGGGCGGCTCCGATCCGTTGCGGCCGCTGCCACATGCCACATTCGTTGCAGGCAGCGGGGCCGCGCAGGCTGAAAACTGGCACACCCTGTCGACCCCAGCGGAACTCGACGCGCAACTGGCAGCCGCTCGCGCTGCCGGAGAACCGCTGATGCTCGACTGGTATGCCGACTGGTGCATCAGCTGCAAGGTGATCGAGCGCGAAGTATTTGCCGATCCGCTGATCGCGCCTCGCCTAGCGGACTACCGCCTGATCCGCTTCGATATCACCGAGAGCAATGCGCAGCAGCGAGCACTTCTCGATCGCTACAAACTGTTCGGCCCACCGGCCGTCCTGTTCTTCGATCACAGCGGCCAGGAAATCTCCGATGCCCGTGTCGTCGGCGAAATCGACGTAGCTCAATTCGCTGAACGGTTGAACCGCGCGGAAGCATTGCGCTAGCGCCTGCCCCGCTTCGCCGCGATCACAGCGAAACGGGATTACGCCCCAGCAACCTTGCGGCAATCTCCACTTATAATGCGGGCATTTACGCCGATCGCAGCATGACTGGACAGTCAGCCCCTGCTTCGTGCATAGTTTTTCCCCTTCTCGATCAGCCCCGCCCTACTGGCGCGATCGGGCACAACAACAAGGAATATTCATGGCGACGTTTCTGGTCCTTCACGGCCCGAATCTGAATTTGCTCGGCACCCGCGAACCGGGCGTCTACGGCTCGATGACGCTGGCGCAGATCAATCAGGATCTGGAGCAGCGCGCGCGCGATGCTGGCCATCATCTGCTGCACCTGCAATCTAACGCCGAATACGAATTGATCGAGCGCATTCACGCCGCTCGAAATGAGGGTGTCGATTTCATTCTCATTAATCCTGCCGCCTTCACACATACAAGTGTCGCGTTACGTGACGCGTTGCTGGCAGTGAGCATCCCATTCATCGAAGTGCACCTCTCAAACGTGCACAAACGTGAACCTTTCCGCCATCACTCCTACTTTTCGGATGTCGCGGTAGGTGTGATCTGCGGCCTGGGCGCCAGCGGCTATCGGCTGGCATTGGAGGCCGCCCTGGAACAACTCGCTGCTTCCTGACGGGCCTGCGCGCAAGCATGCCGGGGCTCGATAAAGCGAGCGGCAACACCCTTTGAACTTACCTGGGAGTCAACGCTTCATGGATATTCGCAAAGTCAAGAAACTGATCGAACTGCTGGAAGAGTCCGGGATCGACGAACTGGAGATCCACGAGGGTGAGGAGTCGGTACGCATCAGCCGCCACAGCAAACAAGTAGCCATGCAACAGCCGATCTATGCACAGGCCCCCGCCGCACCAGCAGCGGCACCAGTGGCTGCTGCCCCGGTCGCTGATGCCGCTCCAGCTGCTCCGAAGCTGAACGGCACCGTGGTTCGCTCGCCGATGGTCGGCACCTTCTACCGCGCCTCCTCGCCAGAATCCAAGCCGTTCGCCGATGTTGGCCAGAGCGTCAAGAAGGGCGACATTCTCTGCATCGTCGAAGCCATGAAGATGATGAACCACATCGAGGCCGAAACCAGCGGCACCATCGAATCCATCCTGGTGGAGAATGGTCAGCCGGTCGAATACGACCAGCCGCTGTTCACCATCGTTTGAACCGCGGAGAGCCAGCGATGTTGGAAAAAGTATTGATCGCAAACCGCGGTGAAATCGCCCTGCGGATCTTGCGAGCCTGCAAGGAGCTGGGTATCAAGACCGTCGCGGTGCATTCCACTGCCGACCGCGAACTGATGCACCTGGCCCTGGCGGATGAGTCCGTTTGCATCGGCCCGCCCCTTGCCACCAATTCATATCTGCACATCCCGTCGATCATCGCCGCGGCAGAGGTGACCGGTGCCACCGCCATTCACCCCGGCTACGGTTTTCTCGCCGAGAACGCCGACTTCGCCGAACAGGTGGAAAAATCCGGCTTCGCCTTCGTCGGCCCAAAAGCGGAGACCATCCGCCTGATGGGTGACAAGGTGTCTGCCAAGGACGCCATGATCAAATCCGGCGTACCCGTGGTGCCCGGCTCGGACGGCCCGCTGCCGGAAGACGAGAAGGAAGCGCTGCGCATCGCCCGTGAAGTGGGCTATCCGGTGATCATCAAGGCCGCCGGCGGCGGCGGTGGTCGCGGCATGCGTGTGGTGCACAAGGAAGAAGACCTGATCAAGTCGGCCAAGCTGACCCGCACCGAAGCCGGTGCTGCCTTCGGCAACCCAATGGTCTACCTGGAAAAATTCCTCGGCAACCCGCGCCACGTCGAAGTTCAAGTGCTTTCCGACGGTCAGGGCAACGCCATTCACCTGGGCGATCGCGACTGCTCCCTGCAGCGTCGCCATCAGAAGGTCCTGGAAGAAGCGCCAGCCCCTTACATCGATGAAAAGGCCCGGGCGGAAGTACTCAAGCGCTGCACCGACGCCTGCGTCGAGATTGGCTATCGTGGCGCCGGCACTTTCGAGTTCCTTTACGAAGACGGGCGCTTCTACTTCATCGAGATGAACACCCGCGTGCAGGTCGAACACCCGGTGACGGAAATGGTGACTGGCGTTGATATCGTCAAGGAAATGCTCAGCATCGCCGCCGGTAACAAGCTGTCGATCAAGCAGGAAGACGTCGTCATTCGCGGTCATTCTCTGGAGTGCCGGATCAACGCCGAAGACCCGGAGAAATTCCTCCCGAGCCCCGGCAAGGTCAAGCACTTCCACGCACCGGGCGGCAACGGCGTTCGCGTCGATTCGCACCTGTACAGCGGTTATTCGGTTCCGCCGAACTACGACTCGCTGATCGGCAAGCTGATCACCTACGGCGCCACGCGCGAAGAAGCCATGGTGCGCATGCGTAATGCCCTGGACGAAATCGTCGTCGACGGCATCAAGACCAATATCCCGCTGCACCGGGATCTGGTCCGTGACGAAGGCTTTTGCAAAGGCGGCGTGAACATCCACTACCTGGAAAAGAAACTGGGTATGGATAAGCACTAAGCTGCAAGCGATATGATGTGCACCCGAAGGGAGCGGCTTAGCCGCTCCCTTTCTTTTTCTTGCAGCTTGAGGCTTGTCGCCTGAAGCCGCTTTCGAAGGGAGCTTCGCATGCCCTGGTTACAACTCCGCCTCGCCATCAGCCCCGAACAGGCACAGCCCCTTGAAGACGCCTTGCTCGGCGTCGGCGCGGTATCGGTGACCTTCATGGACGCCGAGGACCAACCCATTTTCGAGCCGGACCTGGGCACCACGCCGCTGTGGTCGCATACCCATCTGCTGGCCCTGTTCGAGGCCGATGTGGACGAAAGCAACCTGCTCGCGCATCTGCGGTTGCTGGTCGACGGCCAATTGCCCGCCTACGAACTGGAGCGCATCGAGGACCAGGACTGGGAGCGCAGCTGGATGGACAACTTCCAACCCATGCGCTTCGGCCGTCGTTTGTGGATAGTGCCCAGCTGGCATGCCGCGCCCGAGCCAGAAGCGGTGAACCTGTTGCTCGATCCCGGCCTTGCCTTCGGCACCGGCACCCACCCCACCACCGCGCTATGCCTGGAATGGCTGGATTCTCAAGAGCTGACCGGCCTGCAGGTGCTGGATTTCGGTTGCGGCTCGGGCATTCTCGCCATTGCCGCGCTGTTGCTGGGTGCTGCCAAGGCGGTTGGTACCGATATCGATATTCAGGCCATCGAGGCCTCTCGCGACAATGCCGGACGCAACGGCATCGACCCGGCACGCTTCCCGCTGTATCTGCCCGAGCAACTGCCGGAAGGCCAGTCCGACGTCGTAGTCGCCAATATCCTGGCCGGACCGCTGGTGGAACTGGCGCCACAGATCATTGAGCGCGCCAAACTTGGTGGGCGCCTGGCTTTGTCCGGAATTTTGGCTGAACAAGCCGAAGAGGTTCGCGCCGCTTACGCGGGCCACTTCGACTTGGACCCCACCGCTGAAAAAGACGGCTGGGTGCGGATCACGGGAACTCGACGCTCTTGAGCAAAGCGTCGAATCGCGGCAGCAATGCCGCGATTTCCGTTGCGAGACGCCACTGCCGTACATTGATGCGCATGCGCTAGACTACGGGCATTTTTCGCCGGACCAACGCATGACCAGCTTCGTCACTCAGTGTCCTCATTGCCGTACAAGCTTTCGTGTCAGCCGCGCTCAACTCGCAGCTGCCCAAGGCGTAGTGCGTTGCGGCGCCTGCATGGAACTGTTCAATGCAGCCCGCTACCTGCAAGGGGACGATATCGCAAGCGACGTTGCCCTCGATTCGGCAGCAGCCAGCCAGCCCTCCCGCAGCGAACCGGCACCGGCTCACGCGACGTCACCCGCGCATCCCACCGCTGACGAAACGCTCTGGATCCATGATGACCTTGATCTGGACAGCCTCGACCTGGACGAGGAACTGGCGAAGCTCGAACGCCAGGAATTGGAGTTGTCGCGAGAGTTTCTGGAGCTGGAGCCTCAACCTGGCGAACGCCTGCGCGCGCCAACGGATGAACTCTCGTCGGCCGATGACGAGGCCTGGGCCGAGCAGCTGCTGAGCGCGGAAACTGACACGCCGACAAACCACAACCGAACGCAAGCGGAGCCAGCGCTCACTGCAGAGCCATTGGCCAAGACGGCCGATCTTCGCTTCACGCCTGTAAGCGCCGAGCATCCCGTGCCGCCAAGTCCATTGACAAGCCGGTCCGTTCCGCTGAACGAGCACCCCGATTCGCGGGAGCGCGTCGAGCCTGTCTTCACCAGCCTGATCGAGCCGGAAGTCGCGGCCGAACCGAGGGGCGACGCGGAGCAGGCTCCTGACCGAACGACTCGCAGGAACCGTGAGGACCCGCTGTTCGAACTCGACGACGAGCCCCTGCAACTCGGCTGGGAGGCGCACCGCCGCCCCTGGGGACGCTGGCTGGGCTGGGGCCTGCTGAACTTAATCGCCCTGCTTGCGCTCGCTGGCCAATATGTTGCGTACAACTTTGATGAAGTGTCGCGACAGGACCAATATCGCCCGTGGCTGGAGCGAGTCTGTCCCGCTCTGGGCTGCGAGCTGCCGCCCAGGGTCGATATCAGCCAGATCAAGAGCAGCAATCTGGTGGTGCGCAGCCACCCCGACTTCGCCGGAGCGCTGGTGGTCGATGCGATCATCTACAACCGCGCGTCGTTCGCCCAACCGTTTCCGCTGCTGGAAATCCGCTTCGCCGACATCAACGGGCAGACACTGGCGCAGCGCACGTTCAAACCTGGCGAGTACCTGTCGGGGGAGCTTGCCGGTCGGCGGGAAATGCCATCGCAGATTCCCATTCATATCGCCCTGGACATCCTCGACCCAGGCGCAAAGGCAGTTAACTACAGCCTGAGCTTCCGCTCGCCGGATTAGTGCCAAGCACGCTATAGCCTCCACCGCCTGTCGTATCGGCGTGCCAATCCCTGCGCTGGTTATAAGCTTAGGGCTGCTCAGATTTTGTTCAAAACAACCTTTAACCCGTCATCCGGAGCGGGTATTATGCACACCCTTTTTTGCTGTCCCGATCGACCTAACAAGCAGGCTCCAAGCAGGGAATCTTCATGTCAGCGGTACGCATCGGCCCCTATACCCTTCCGAATCGATTGATCCTCGCACCCATGGCCGGTGTGACCGATCAGCCGTTCCGCCAGCTTTGTCGGCGTCTCGGCGCAGGTCTGGTGGTGTCAGAAATGGTGACCAGTGACGTACGCCTGTGGAACAGCCGCAAATCGCGACTGCGCCTGCTGCATGAAGGTGATCCGGAGCCGCGTTCAGTGCAGATCGCCGGTGGCGATCCGCAGATGCTGGCCGAAGCCGCCGCTCGCAATGTCGAGCTGGGCGCGCAGATCATCGACATCAACATGGGCTGCCCGGCGAAGAAAGTTTGTAACAAGGCCGCCGGATCGGCGTTGATGAAAGATGAACGGCTCGTCTCTGAAATTCTGGAGGCCGTCGTCGGTGCGGTTGATGTTCCGGTGACCTTGAAGATCCGCACCGGTTGGGACAGGCAGAACAAAAATGGATTGACGGTGGCGAAGATCGCCGAACAATCCGGAATCGCAGCCCTGGCCGTACATGGCCGTACCCGTGCCGACCTTTATACGGGCGACGCCGAGTACGACACCATCGCGGCGATCAAGCAGGCGGTGTCGATACCGGTATTTGCCAATGGGGATATCGATACGCCGCTAAAGGCGCGTCAGGTGTTGAGCGCAACAGGTGCCGATGCACTTTTGATTGGCCGAGCGGCACAGGGCAGGCCCTGGATCTTTCGCGAGATCAATCACTACCTGGCGACCGGCGAGCTGCTGGCTCCGCCGGGTCTGGCCGAAATCGAAGACATTCTGCTGGAACACCTGAGCGCGCTGCACGCCTTCTATGGCGATGTCATGGGTGTGCGCATCGCGCGCAAGCATGTCGGCTGGTATCTCGCAACACTACCCGGCGCGCGTGAATATCGCGCCCGGTTCAATGGTTTGGAAGACAGGGACGCGCAATGCGCCAGTGTTCGAGCATTCTTTGCCGAACGCCGAACAGGCCCTGACTCGGGGGAAGGGAAAGGGGTGGCTGCATGACGCTGTTGAACGAAACACTGGTAACTGGAACAACATCCGTGAGCGACAACGTGAACCTCAAGCAACACCTCAACACGCCGAGCGAAGCAGGCCAGACCCTGCGTGGCAGTGTCGAGAAGGCGTTGCACAATTACTTTGCCCATCTGGAAGGTGCGGACGTCACGGACGTTTACAACCTGGTCCTTTCCGAAGTGGAAGCACCACTGCTCGAAACCGTAATGAATTACGTCAAGGGCAACCAGACCAAGGCCTCAGAACTGCTGGGCCTGAATCGCGGCACTCTGCGCAAGAAACTCAAGCAGTACGACCTGCTGTAAGCCGAACCAAAGCTGGAAGCCGGACGTTTCCAGCCTCGGCATACGGCTCGACTTCTAGCTTCTAGCTTCTAGCTTCTAGCTTCTAGCTTCTAGCTTCTAGCTTCTAGCTTCTAGCTAGCTGACCCGAATCCGCCTCCATCGACTGGAATAAAGATGACCGACCATTCCCTCCGCCTTCCCGTCTGCCGCGCGCTGATCAGCGTGTCCGACAAGACTGGCGTCGTTGAATTCGCCCGTGAACTCGCCGCCCTCGGAGTCGAGATCCTGTCCACTGGCGGCACCTTCAAGCTGCTGCGCGAGAACGACATCGCCGCCGTCGAAGTCGCAGACTACACCGGCTTCCCGGAAATGATGGACGGTCGGGTCAAGACCCTGCATCCGAAGATCCACGGTGGCATTCTCGGCCGCCGCGATCTGGACAGTGCGGTCATGGCCGAGCATGGCATCGCCCCGATCGATCTGGTCGCGGTCAACCTCTACCCGTTCGCCGCCACCGTCGCCAAACCCGGCTGCACGCTCCCGGACGCCATCGAAAACATCGATATCGGCGGTCCGACTATGGTTCGTAGCGCTGCGAAAAACCATAAAGACGTGGCCATCGTGGTCAATGCTGATGACTACGCCGGCATCATTGAGAATATGCGCAACGGCGGCCTGACTTACGCGCAGCGCTTCGATCTGGCCCTCAAAGCCTTCGAACACACCGCTTCCTACGACGGCATGATTGCCAACTACCTGGGCACCATCGACCAGAGCGTCGAAACCCTTTCCACCGAAGGTCGCAGCCTGCTGCCGCGCACCTTCACCACGCAGTTCGTCAAGGCGCAGGACATGCGCTACGGCGAGAACCCGCACCAGATCGCCGCCTTCTACGTCGAGCAGCCCGATGAAGCCTGCGTCGCGACCGCTACCCAACTGCAGGGCAAGGAACTGTCGTTCAACAACGTGGCCGATACCGACGCCGCACTGGAATGCGTGAAGAGCTTCGTCAAGCCGGCCTGCGTCATCGTCAAACACGCCAACCCTTGCGGCGTCGCCGTGGTGCCGGAAGACGAAGGCGGCATCCGCCAGGCCTACGAGCTGGCCTATGCCACCGACAGCGAATCGGCGTTCGGCGGCATCATCGCCTTCAACCGCGAGCTGGACGGTGAAACCGCCCGCGCCATCGTCGAGCGTCAGTTCGTCGAAGTGATCATTGCGCCGAGCATTTCCGCCGAAGCCCGTGAGGTTGTCGCCGCCAAGGCCAACGTGCGGCTGCTCGAATGCGGCCAGTGGCCGGCCGAGCGCGCGCCGGGTTGGGACTACAAGCGGGTCAACGGCGGCTTGCTGGTACAAAGCCGCGACATCGGCATGATTACCGCGGACGACCTGAAGATCGTGACTCAACGCGCCCCGACCGAGCAGGAAATCCACGACCTGATCTTCGCCTGGAAGGTGGCAAAGTTCGTCAAATCCAACGCCATCGTCTACGCCAAGAACCGCCAGACCGTCGGTGTCGGCGCCGGTCAGATGAGCCGGGTCAACTCAGCCCGCATCGCCGCCATCAAGGCCGAACATGCTGGCCTGCCGGTACCCGGTGCGGTCATGGCCTCGGATGCCTTCTTCCCCTTCCGCGATGGTATCGACAATGCCGCCAAAGCCGGCATCACCGCGGTGATCCAACCGGGCGGCTCGATGCGCGACGCCGAAGTCATCGCCGCAGCAGACGAAGCAGGCATTGCCATGGTGTTCACCGGCATGCGTCATTTCAGGCACTAACTGACGGTCGCACTCGGATTGGCACCTGCTGGTTGCCCGGCTCTTTCCCAATGCTCATTTGCCAGAAGGCAACCGCTTGGTGAAGAGCCGGGCGCATTGCATCTACCGACCCGATTACGACCTCGAGATCCGTAGGTTGGGAGGAGCGAAGCGATACCCAACGATCCGGCATCGTCCGGACCCATCAGGAGAATTTCATGAACGTACTGATCATCGGCAGCGGCGGCCGCGAGCATGCGCTGGCCTGGAAGGTCGCGCAGGATCCGCGCGTTGCGAAGGTTTTCGTCGCGCCAGGCAATGCCGGTACGGCGACCGAGGCCAAGTGCCAGAACGTCGCCATCGACGTGCTGGCCATCGAGCAACTGGCGGACTTCGCCGAGCAGAACGTGCAACTGACCATCGTCGGTCCGGAAGCGCCGCTGGTCAAAGGCGTGGTCGATCTGTTCCGTTCGCGTGGCCTGGACTGCTTCGGCCCTACCGCCGCCGCCGCACAGCTGGAAGGCTCGAAGGCCTTCACCAAAGACTTCCTCGCTCGTCACCAGATTCCTACCGCCGACTATCAGAACTTCACCGAGGTGGAGCCGGCGCTGGCTTATCTGCACGAGAAAGGCGCCCCCATCGTGATCAAGGCCGACGGCCTGGCCGCCGGCAAGGGCGTGATCGTCGCCATGACCCTGGCCGAAGCTGAAGAAGCCGTACGCGACATGCTCTCGGGCAACGCCTTCGGTGATGCCGGCGCACGCGTCGTGATCGAGGAATTTCTCGATGGCGAAGAGGCCAGCTTCATCGTCATGGTCGATGGCGAGAACGTCCTGCCGATGGCCACCAGCCAGGATCACAAGCGCGTCGGTGACGGGGACAGCGGGCCGAATACCGGCGGCATGGGCGCCTACTCGCCCGCTCCGGTGGTCACTGCTGAGGTTCATCAGCGTGTCATGGACGAGGTCATCTGGCCGACCGTCAAGGGCATGGCCGCCGAAGGCAACGTCTACACCGGCTTTCTCTATGCCGGCCTGATGATCGACAAGGCCGGCGCACCGAAGGTCATCGAGTTCAATTGCCGCTTCGGCGACCCAGAAACCCAGCCCATCATGCTGCGCCTGCAATCGAGCCTGGTGCTCCTGGTCGAGGCCGCACTGGCGAAGGCGCTGAATAAGATCGAGGCACAATGGGATCCTCGCCCGAGTCTGGGCGTCGTTCTCGCGGCTGGAGGCTACCCCGGCGATTACAGCAAGGGCGCGACGATTCGCGGCCTGGAGGCTGCAGCGCAACTGGAAGGCAAGATCTTCCATGCCGGCACGACGCTGGCGGACGGAGCGATCACCACCTCAGGTGGACGCGTGCTCTGCGCAACGGCCATGGGCGAAACGGTCTCGGCAGCCCAGCAGAACGCCTACGCGCTGGCTGCACGCGTCGAATGGGACGGCCACTTCTACCGCCATGACATCGGCTACCGTGCAATTGCGCGCGAACAGGGCAAAAGCTGAGCGAGAAACTCGCTGGAATGTGCGCAACGGCAGAGCTTATCTTCCGTTGCACGCATTACAGGGGCACATGGCGATGGCTATAATCTGCCGTCAGACAGATGAAGGGACTTCAATCGTGCGTCGACTCAGAGTCGCCATTGCTTTTGCCTTCAGTCTATTGCTGGCTGCGCTGTCGTCATTCGACGCGGTAGCCGAGCCACTCCCTCCCGACCCCGCTGCCGCCACGCAACAAACGGAACCCAACTGGCGATTGCTCGTCGACCAGTCAGGCCTGCTTACGCTCGACGAGGTTCTGGATCAGCGTAGTCTGTTCCAGCGAATCGACACCCGCTCCTATGCTGCTCCGGCAAGCGACAGCGCCGTTTGGCTACAGGTGAGCCTCCCCCCCTTCACTCAGCCGAACTGGCTGTGGGTATTCGCCCCTCGCGTGCAATATCTCGATTTCTACCTGCTACGCGATGGGCAGCTCGAGCAACATATTGAAACCGGCGAGCTGAGACCGCTGGATTCGCGCCCTCTGCCGACGCGCGCTTACCTGTTCTCGCTGCCCAACGACGATGCGCCTCGCGAGGCCTACGTTCGGTTGCAGTCGTCGCACCCGATCATGACTTGGTTCTATACGATCGACGAAGCTGGGCTGGTCGAGCAGGCCCGCCCGGCGTACCTGTTCGGTGCGTTGTTCGGTGCCCTGGCGCTGCTGATGGTCTACAACCTGCTGCGCTTCGCCTACACGCTCAGTTACAGCCATGTATGGCTGGCTTTGCTACACGGCGCGCTGCTGATCTGCGCCATGGCGAACCTCGGATTGCTGGCGGTATGGATACCGAACCTGATCTATAGCCAGCCATTGATTGCCGATATGGCGGCGCTGCTCACCTGCCTGTCCTTGCTTGCCTACACCTTTGGTTTCTTCCAGCACCGCACGCGACCCTGGGTGACGTGGTTGCTGGCGACGCTAGCAGGCGTTGTCATCGCTTTGGCAACCATCATATTGCTCACCGGCGAATTGTGGTTCAGCTGGCTGATCTACGTCTCGGTATTGGTCACTGCGCTCAGCGTTACCGCGGTGGCGATCCATCATTGGCGGCAGCGCTATGAGCCCGCCAGACTAGTGGTCGCCGGTATGCTGCTGTTCGATGGCGGCTTTGTATTCGTTCTGCCCATTCTGCTGGGCTTCGACCAGCTCGATCCCAACTGGCTGACCGGCATCATGTTCAGCGTCGCGACATGCTCAGGGCTGATCCTCAGCTTCGCATTGCTGGAGCGACAACGGCAGATCCAAGCCAACAGTCGCAATCAACACACTGCTGAGGCGGTCACCAGCGCTGAGCTACGGACCAAGGCAGACTTTCTGGCCAAGATCAGCCACGAAATTCGCACCCCCATGAACGGGGTGCTGGGTATGAGCGAGTTGTTGCTGGACACTTCCCTGTCGGCCAAACAGCGCGATTACGTACAGACGATTCACAGCTCCGGCAACGAACTGCTCAACCTGATCAACGAGATCCTAGATATTTCCAAGCTGGAGTCCGGACAAATCGAACTGGACGATGTTCAGTTCGACCTCAATGCGCTGATCGAGGATTGTCTGAGCATCTTCCGGGCCAAGGCCGAACAGCAGAAGGTCGAGTTGATCAGCTTTGTTCAACCGCAGATTCCACACGTCGTCGCAGGCGACCCCACCCGTCTGCGCCAGGCCTTACTGAACCTGCTTGAAAATGCCTTCAAGCAGACGGAAGAAGGCGAAGTCCTGCTGATCGCAGCGGTGGACGAGCACGAAGCGCCTCCGCGTCTGCGCATCACTGTGCAAGACAGCGGGCGACCCTTGGAAGCGCAGGAACGCGATGCGTTGCTCAATGCAGCCCTAGATAGCCGCGACTTCCTCGCCGCTACCCGCCACGGCGGCCGACTCGGTCTGATCATCGCCAGACAACTCGTTCACTTGATGGACGGTGAGTTCGGCATCCAGACCGGCGGCATCTCGGGCAACACGTTATGGATAAGCCTGCCGTTGGGTGCTGAGCTTACCGAACAACCCGCCAGCGATCTCGACAGCCAATTGAAAGGGGCACGCCTGCTGGTGGTCGATGACAACGACACCTGTCGGAAGGTAATCAGCCAGCAGTGCAGCAGCTGGGGCCTGGATGTCAGTGCCGTGGCCTCTGGCAAGGAGGCGCTTGCCTTGCTCCGCACCAAAGCGCACCTGCACGAATACTTCGATGTCGTCCTGCTCGATCAGGACATGCCCGGCATGACGGGTATGCAGCTGGCCAGCAAGATCAAGGAAGACTTCAGCATCAACCACGACATTCTGCTGATCATGCTGACCGGTATGAGCAGCGCGCCGAGCAAGATCATTGCGCGCAACGCCGGAATCAAGCGCATCCTGGCCAAACCCGTTGCCGGCTACACCCTGAAAACCACCCTCGCCGATGAGATCTCTCGCCGCACCACTACCGTAGCCTCCACCGCCATTCAATCCAACACATCGTTTTCGGTACCGGACGACTTCCGCATCCTGGTCGCCGAGGACAACAGTATTTCCACCAAAGTCATCCGAGGCATGCTGAACAAGCTGAACCTCAAGCCGGACACGGCCAGCAACGGCGAGGAAGCGCTCGAACTGATCAAGACGCAACCCTACGATCTGGTGCTGATGGACTGCGAGATGCCTGTCATGGACGGCTTCGAGGCGACCGCGAGGCTACGCGCCTGGGAGTCTTTGGCAGGCCGCCCGCGAACGCCTGTGGTGGCGCTGACAGCTCATATTCTCAGCGAGCATCGAGAGCGCGCCCGCGAAGCCGGCATGGATGGGCACATGTCCAAACCCGTCGAGATGTCGCAACTGCGTGAACTGATCGAACGTTGGGTAGATATCCGAACGGCAGCCTCTGCGGATCGGCACAACCGCCCCTGATCAAAGCTGGGAAATTGGCGGCACGCTGCGCACATCCTCAATTATCAGGAGGCTTTCCGGTTGCGCTGGCATTCGTGAAGCGTCCATCCGTAAATCCTGAGCAGGGACCGCGTAAGTCATCCGTCGCGTCAGCATGCGCAGTGCACTCATCAGCAGTGAGATCGCCAAGGGCTCGCCGGGACAGCGATGCCCTGTCGCGGCATCGCCACCGCCCTGAGTGATGAAATTGAACGCGCTGCCATCCCAGGTGGCGAAACGTTCGGGACGAAACGCTTCAGGCTCAGTCCAGAGCCGCGAGTCTCGATTGGTCCCGTAGAGGTCCAGGAGCACTCGCGTACCTTTTGGGAAGTGATAGCCCCGCCATTCGAAATCCTTTCGCACGCGCGCCGCCGTGAAAGGAAAAAAGGCATGGAGTCGGCGAACTTCCTGTGCAAAGGGTTCCAGCGCAGCATCATCTCGCTGCAACCGCTGCTGCCATTCTGGATGCGCCAGCAACTCCAGCGCGGCGTAGATGATGAAGCGTGTAACCGCTACAGTCGGGCGCAGCAGGTTGAGCATTTCGACCGCCGCCGCTCTCTCATCAAGCGCCTTTCCGCCCAAATCGAGATACCGCGCAACCACGGCCAGAGCCCGAGTTTCATCGACCTGCAGCTCCCCGGCTCGCACTCGGCTGATCAGCCCGATCATCCAATTTTCCGCCTCTTTACGCGCCTTACGCGCTCGCAAATGGCGGGCTCCAATACCACCTGCGCCATCGATCATGGCGGCCAGCTGATCACGACGCAGTAGTACTTCACCCTCGGCGAGCGGTACGCCGGCCCACTCACACACCGAACGGGTGAGAATCGCCTGGACCTCGGGCATGAGGACGATGCGATCGCTACGCTGCCACGTCTCGATCGCTGCCTGCCAGTGGGTCTCGCTCAGCCGCACCAATTCAGCGACCGCACCGTCGGTCAGTAACGACATAAATAGTCGCTTGCGATGCCGATGGGCCTCACCATCCAGCCCCTGCACACCGCCTTGGCCAAACAGCGTTTTCTGCAGCATGCGCGGTGCGGCGTGCTGACGCTCGAATAGCTGCTCGTCGTAAAACAACTTCGCAGCCTCTTCGCCGCTCATGCAGATCGTGTTCTGTAGCAGCAGGCGGACCTGGAAGATGTCTGATCCAAGCCGCTGACATCGGCTGGGTATGAACGAGTACCCTTCGCTGAGCAACGAAAGCGAACTCTCTGCTTGTAGATCACGCGGGATATCAGGCACTACTGTTTCCTCCCTTGATGTCTGGCACTACGGTGGACCTCATCCCGTTGTCTCGGTGCCCGTTCCTGCTCACACCGATGCCAGAATGAACAAAACGCGCGCTCCGATGCCGATAAAAGACTGGCCGAACTATTCCGCGACGCTTGTGACCCATTGTCCGAACCTTCGCTTCGAGGCATAAGCCGTCGCCAAGGAGCCAACCCAATGATGAAGAGGAGCGATGTCGTCTGGACCTTTGTCGGCATCACCGCGGTACTGCTTTCCGGCTATCTGCTCTATCAGGAAATTCACAATCTCTCGTTGGCCGACCTCACCGAAAGTCTCGAGGCCATCAGCTATCGGGACTGGCTGCTGGCCGGCCTGGCGACGCTTGGTGCCTACACTGCGCTAGCCTGGTATGACCGGATTGCCATAGCCCACCTGGGCAAGAACATCTCCTGGTGGTTCATCACGCTTTGCTCGTTCACCACCTATGCCCTGGCGCACAACGTGGGCGCGTCGGTGTTTTCCGGCGCGGTCGTGCGTTATCGCGCATATCGCAGCAAGGGACTCAGTCCGCATGAGATCGGCGTACTGATCGTATTCTGTTCCCTCACGTTTTTTCTTGGCACCTTGCTGGCTGGCGGGGCCGTTCTGATTCTGCGGCCGGATTTGCTGAGCAGGCTCATCGACGCAGAGCCTTGGCTTTCGTTCGCCATTGGGACGTCCCTGCTGTGCCTAGTCGGTCTTTACGTGATTGGGGCCTGGCGACATTTCGCACCCATGCATCTTGGGAAATGGCGAATCGATTACCCACGCCTTCCGATCGTCGGCAGGCAGCTGATTGCCGCACCACTGGAGCTCGCCTGCGCCGCGGCAATCATCTACTTTGCACTGCCCGAAGCGCAGAACCCCGGCTACCTGGTGGTACTGGGAGTATTTCTCGCATCCTTCTCGCTGGCGTTGTTGTCCCATGCACCCGGCGGGCTCGGGGTGCTCGAAGTGACCTTCATCGCAGCCTTGCCGGAGCTGCCTACCGCCGATGTCCTGGCTGCACTGATCGTATTCAGGGCCTTCTACCTTCTGCTGCCATTCGCCCTGGCGATATTGATCGTGATGGTATTCGAAGCCACCCAGTGGTCGGCAAAACGACGCACCGGCATCGGCTCCGGTCAGTAAACTACGGAGAACACCACCATTGCAGTATGGCTATGTTCGCTCGCTCGGGTGATCATTCGCCTCCATCCGAGATGAAACACGAAATCAAATGACCGATACCCGCACCACCCGACCAGGCTCCAATCAACCGCCCGAGCACAAGCCAAGGCCCTTGATGGACCTGGCGATCAGCATCGTGATCCCATCATTGATCCTGATGAAGCTTAGCGGCGAGAACCGCCTTGGCGCCGACGGCGCACTTCTGCTGGCGCTGGCGTTTCCGCTCGGCTGGGGTCTCTTCGAACTGGCGAAATATCGTAAATTCAACTGGATCGCCCTGCTGGGCCTCGTCAGCGTGCTGCTTACCGGCGGCATCGGCCTGCTGCAACTCGACCCCCAATGGCTGGCAGTCAAGGAAGCCGCGATTCCCGGCATCATCGGCATTGCGGTACTGGCCTCGACCCGCACCCGCTTCCCGCTGATCCGCACCCTGCTCTACAACCCCAAGGTGCTCAACGTCGACAAGGTCCACGAGCAACTCGAGCGCAACGGGCAAACCGCTCACTTCGAAACGCGGCTGCTGCGCGCCACTTACTTTCTCAGCGGCACCTTCTTTTTCTCTTCTTTCATGAACTATGTACTGGCCAAATGGATCGTCAACAGCCCGGCCGGCAGTGAAGCCTTCAACGCCGAGCTGGGTCGCATGACCCTGCTCAGCTATCCGATGATCGCGATCCCGAGCATGTTGATGATGATGGCGATCTTCTATTACCTCTGGCGCACCATTCACGGCCTGACCGGCCTGCGCCTCGAGGACATCATCGCCCCGCACGCGCACGCCGATCGGCGTGATGGAAAATCCTGACCGCCTCGGCGATCACGCCGACATCAGCAACATCCACAACGGCAGGCTGATCGCCGCAAGCATGGTCGAGAGAAACACCGTCGAACTAACCGCGCGGGTATCGTCCGGATTGGACACGAAAGCGAGCACGTTCACGCCACTCGGACAGGCCGCCAGCAGTACCAGCACGCTACGGGCTTCATGACTCAGTCCGGGCAACAATCCGCTGACGTACCACACCAGCAACGGAAACAAGCCCAGCTTGACGAGTGTCAGCGCCAACGCAGCAGTGCTGGGGCGCAGCCGGTAGCGTGACAGACTGATGCCCAGCACCAGCAACGCGCAAGGCAACGCCGCCTGGGCCAGCCATTCGGCGATGCGCCAGATCGGCTGCGGCAGACCGAAGCCCGAAACGTTCAGCAAGGCGCCGAGCAGCAGCCCCACGATAAGCGGATTGGCCAGATTCTTCAGCAGCGCCTTGCCACTGACCTTTTGCCCCGAGCCGAATGCGCTGTAGAAGCTTTGCAGCGAGAACAGGATCAGGCTGTGAAAAACCAGAATGGCGAACACGTACACCAGGCTCGGCTGCCCGAGCAAGGTGGTCACCAGTGGGATCCCGACCAGCACGTTGTTGGAATAGGCGGCCGTCAGCCCCAGCGGCGAGGCGCGCCCCAGCACGCGATGCGCAATCAGCCCCACGAAAATGAATACGGCGAGCACCGGACCGAAATACGCCAGCAACAACATCGGTGACATGCCGTCGCTCAGCTGAGCGCGAGCGATACCGGTGAACAGGACGGTCGGCATGAACAACTTGAAGGTGATGTTGGCAAGTCCGGTTGCCGCTTCGCCAGCGAGCCAGCCTCTCCAGCCCAACAGATAGCCGAGCATGATCAAGCCAAAGATGGGCAGGATTGCCTCGAACACGACCACGTGGCGTCTCCAGCGACCGGTACGGCCTTATGCCGCCCCGTAAGAAGGTGGCAAAGAATACCGACTCGGGGGCAGGATCACCAATCAGGCGTAGCCCAGCTTGTGCGGCGTCGAAATTCGCAGCTGACGGTCAGACCTGGGGAGGCGCAGCGACCTTCGCAGTATTCTTCTCCGCTACGGCCAGCGTATCGAGCACGACCGACAGGTCGTCGTGCCAGTCATGCGTGTCGATGCCGAAGGTCGTTTCGAAACGGGTGCAATCGAGCACCGACCAGGCTGGCCGGCGTGCGGGCGTCGGGTATTGCGCGGTCGTGATCGAGGAGACTTGCGGCTGTTTGGCCAGCATGCCCTTGGCGGCTGCCTGGCGAAAAATCTCTACCGCAAAATCGAACCAGGTGCAGGGCGATCGGCCACTGTAGTGATAGAGGCCCCAGGCAAGCGAGCCTTCGCGAGCATAGCGCCGAGCCAGCTGCAGCAGCGCGTCGGCAATGCTGCCGGCCTGGGTAGGGCAACCGAACTGATCAGCGACCACCGAAAGCGAATCGCGCTGACGCCCCAGGCGCAGCATGGTCTTGACGAAATTGTGACCCTGCGCGCCGTAGACCCAGCTGGTCCGCAGAATCAGGTGCTCATCCAGCACAGCACGAATGGCCTCTTCACCCGCCAGCTTGCTCGCGCCGTATACCCCTGTTGGCGCGATCTCGTCATCTTCGCGGTAAGGCGTTCGGGCTTCGCCGGAAAACACATAATCCGTGGAGATATGTAGCAACGGGATGGAGGCATACCGGGCGGCTTCGGCCAGTCTGGCGGGACCTTCGCAGTTCACGGCGAACGCCTGTTCCCTATGCGTCTCGGCGTTGTCGACGTGCGTGTAGGCTGCCGCGTTGATGATCATCCCTGGCTTGAACAGGGCCACGACCGCTGCCACCTGATCGGCATCGGTGATGTCCAGCTGCCCACGAGTCATGCTAAGCGCCTCTAGACCATACTTATTCGCACGGTCTACCAATTCGTGGCCAACTTGGCCACCGGCACCGCATACAAGGATTCGCATCTGGTTATCACCTCAGTCAAAGCTCGCCGACAACGGCAAACCGGTTTCGTAAAACAGATTCGACACATACGCATCGCTGTAACCGCCGAGATAGCGCGGTTGAAGCTAGGTCAGGCCAGCATAAACGAATTTTGTTCCGTCGAAAGCAAGGTCCGATAAGAATTATTCCCAGTTCGTCGCCCAAGCATGGCGGCAGCGTGATTGCAACTTCATGACCACTGCTCGCAAAGCCGGCAATGCCAACCGGCGTGAAACTCGGCACAGCTGGTGGGGACCAACACAAAGAGGTGTTAATGCGGGGCCTGAGACGCCCGGACCCACACGCCTCGCATCGCTCATGCCGTGGAGGAACCGTTATGCCTAGAGGTGAGAAAACCAAGTACACCGACAAGCAACAGCGCAAAGCCGAACATATCGAACAGAGCTACGAAGAACGCGGCGTGCCAGAGAAGGAGGCCGAAGCCCGTGCGTGGGCCACCGTGAACAAGCAGTCGGGCGGCGGCGAGCGCAAGGGTGGCTCGGGCCAGAAGAAAAACGAGACAGCCAAGCGCGCCGACCGCAAGGATTCTGCACATCGCGCAGCGAAGACACGTGCGGGCGACTCGCCCAACAAGGGCTCGGCACGCAGCAATCGCTCCGGCAGCAGTTCGCTCACGGAGCTGACGCGGGACGAACTGATGCAGAAGGCCCGCGAGCGGGACGTCCGTGGCCGATCGAAGATGCGCAAGGATGAGCTGATCAAGGCGCTCAGCTGATGGAGACCGACATGCATGCCCCCGATCCGCGGGACGATGGAACGCCCAGTCCTATTCCGGAACCGGAGCGCAAGGACCCGGGCGAGCCGGTTCCCATCGAGGAGCCCGGCAACCCTGACCGGCCAGAGAAAGACGGAGCCGGATAAACTTTCTTAGCTATTGTCCATCACAACAAAGGTCAACAGACCTAACGCCCAGCGAGACGCCAACAGGCGCGGCGGCGGTATAGCTGAATAGCCCTACAGAACCAGGAGACCGTGATGAGCTATGTACAACTGAGCGACAAACAGACGTTGCGCGAGCGAGCCCGGCAACATGTCGAGAACGGTGCGGTGACCGAAAGCTATTCGGCGGATCGCGACACAGTGATCAATCTGCTCAACGAGGCATTGGCCACCGAACTGGTCTGCTACCTGCGCTACAAACGCCATTACTACATGGCGACCGGATTGAAATCGAGCGTTGCAGCAGCCGAATTCCTCGAGCACGCCAACGAAGAACAGGAACATGCCGACCGACTGGCCGAACGCATCGTACAGCTGGGTGGTGCGCCTGACTTCAATCCGGACAGCCTCACCGAGCGAGCGCATGCGCAATATGCCGAGGGCAATGGTTTGCGCGATATGGTCTTCGAAAACCTGGTTGCCGAGCGCATCGCCATCGACAGCTACCGCGAGATCGTGCAGTACATCGGTGACAAGGACCCAACCACACGACGGATCTTCGAGGACATCCTCGCGCAGGAAGAAGAGCATGCCGACGACATGGCCAGCCTGCTCGACGGAATGAACTGAACCGCAAGACGAAAAAAAGGCCACCCTAAGGTGGCCTCAAAAAAGAAGGAGAGTACTACTCAGCCGGCAGCTGCCGGACGCATGTAGGAGATCGGTGCGGTCTGGGAATCATCGAACGTCACCATTTCCCACGCATCCTTCTGTTCCATCAAGGTGCGTAGCAAGCGGTTGTTCAACGAATGTCCGGATTTAAAGCCGCGGAATTCGCCGATCAGACTGGTGCCCAGCAAGTAAAGATCACCGATCGCATCGAGTATCTTGTGCTTCACGAATTCGTCCTCATAACGCAGGCCGTCTTCGTTGAGCACATGGTCTTCGTCGACCACGATCGCGTTTTCGACGCTTCCACCCAAGGCCAGGTTATGCGAGCGGAGGAATTCGATGTCGCGCATGAAACCGAACGTTCGTGCACGACTGACTTCCTTGACGAAGGAAGTGCTGGAGAAATCCACGCTGGCAGTCTGGGTGCGTCCCTTGAATACCGGATGGTCGAAGTCGATCTCGAAACTCACCTTGAAGCCTTCGAATGGTATGAACGTGGCGCGCTTGTCGCCGTCCTCCACCGTGACCTCGCGGATGATGCGGATGAACTTCTTCGGGGCGTCCTGCTCCTGCAGGCCGGCTGATTGAATCAGGAATACGAAGGGGCCAGCGCTACCGTCCATGATCGGCACTTCCGATGCGGAAAGCTCGACATAAGCGTTATCGATGCCAAGTCCAGCCATGGCCGAAAGCAAATGCTCCACCGTGTCGACTTTGACATCACCGCTTACCAGGGTGGTCGACATGGTTGTCTCGCCGACGTTCTCGGCCCGTGCGGCGATCTGCACGGGCGGGTTGAGGTCGGTGCGACAGAACACGATTCCAGTATCCACGGGTGCCGGCTTCAGGGTCAGGTATACCTTTTCCCCCGAATGCAGGCCGACGCCAGTGGCGCGAATGATGTTCTTCAAGGTGCGTTGTCTGATCATGGCTTGGTTTCGCTATTGCGCTGTTGCGAATGGTTTCCAACAAAGGTGGCGATCATAGCAGAACCCCAGTTTGCTGAATACCAATCAACCCAATACTCCTGATAAATCAAATCAATCAGCCTGACGACGCAAGAAAGCCGGAATATCAAGGTAGTCCAAGTCCTCCTGAGGATTCATTTTCGCCGCAGTCGCCACGTTGGCCTGATTGCGCATGATGGTCGGACGGTCCAGATCACGATAGTTCACCGCTGCCTGATCCTGACGAGGCGCCGGCGCTGCCTGCGGCGCGACCGCTGCGGTTTGCAGAGTGTTGTCAACAACCTTGACCGGCTTCTCATGACGTGGGCCGAGTCCGGTAGCGACGACGGTAACGTGCAATTCGTCGAGCATATCGGGATCGATCACAGCACCCACCTTGACGGTCGCTTCATCGGACGCGAACGCCTCGATGATCTCGCCGACGGCGGCGTATTCACCGAGCGAAAGATCAAGACCAGCGGTGATGTTGACCAGAATGCCGCGAGCCCCCTGCAGATTGACGTCTTCGAGCAGCGGATTGCGGATAGCCGCTTCGGTGGCTTCGCGAGCGCGGTTGGGGCCGGTGGCACAACCCGTACCCATCATCGCCATGCCCATTTCACCCATGACGGTCTTCACGTCGGCAAAGTCGACGTTCATCAGGCCGGGGCGCTGCATGATGTCGGAAATACCGCGCACGGCGCCGGTGAGTACGTCGTCGGCCTTAGCGAAAGCCGCGAGCAGGCTCGCATCCTTGCCCAGTATGGTCAGCAGCTTTTCGTTGGGGATGGTGATCAGCGAGTCGACGCACTCGGAGAGCTGACGAATACCCTCGTCGGCGACCTGCATGCGGCGGCGCCCCTCGAACGGGAACGGGCGGGTCACTACTGCTACGGTCAGAATGCCCATTTCCTTGGCAACCGAAGCGATGACCGGCGCAGCGCCGGTACCGGTACCGCCGCCCATGCCGGTGGTGATGAACACCATGTCGGCGCCCTGCAGCACTTCGGCGATGCGCTCACGGTCATCCATGGCAGCCTGACGACCGATATCGGGATTGGTGCCGGCGCCCAGTCCTTTGGTAATAGCGGAACCCAACTGCAGTACGGTCCGCGCTTCGATTTTCTTCAGCGCCTGAGCATCGGTGTTGGCGCAGATGAATTCGACGCCTTCGACGCTGTTGCGCACCATGTGATTGACGGCGTTGCCGCCGCCTCCGCCTACGCCAATGACCTTAATCACTGCACTTTGCGGGGTATGATCTACGAGTTCGAACATTTCCCTCTCTCCTTCCAGCTTTCTAGTTGTGGTTACTGCTACTGCCGCACTGCTCAGAAATTGCCTTGGATCCAGCTTTTGAGCCGGTCCACGACAGATGTTTTGGGTTCTTCGGCGAAGTGGCCGAGACCGGACATGGTCGTGCCATCGGTCTGCTTGCGCATGCCGTATAGCAACAGGCCCACGCCCGTTGAATAGATAGGATTGCGGACCACATCCGTGAGTCCGTTGATGCTGTGCGGTACGCCCAGGCGCACCGGCATGTGAAAGATTTCCTCGGCCAGCTCGACGGCGCCTTCCATCTTCGCCGTACCGCCGGTGAGAACGATCCCTGCCGGGACCAGATCCTCGTAGCCGCTACGACGCAGCTCGGCCTGGATCAATGTAAAGAGTTCGTCATAACGCGGCTCCACGACTTCGGCCAGCGCCTGGCGTGAGAGTTCCCGCGGCGGACGATCCCCGACGCTCGGTACCTTGATGGTTTCGCCAGGGCCCGCCAGCTTGGCCAGCGCGCAGGCGTAGCGGATCTTGATCTCTTCGGCGTACTGCGTCGGCGTACGCAGAGCCATGGCGATATCGTTGGTGACCTGGTCACCGGCGATCGGAATGACTGCCGTATGCCGAATCGCGCCTTCGGTGAAGATGCAGATGTCGGTGGTGCCGCCGCCGATATCCACCAGGCAGACGCCCAGTTCCTTTTCATCATCGGTCAGTACGGCGTGGGCCGATGCGAGTTGTTCCAGAATGATGTCGTCGACTTCCAGGCCGCAACGACGTACGCACTTTTCGATGTTCTGCGCTGCGTTGACGGCGCAGGTGACGACATGGACCTTCGCTTCCAGGCGCACACCGGACATGCCCAACGGCTCGCGAACGCCCTCCTGGTTATCGATCACGTAGTCCTGCGGAAGCGTATGCAGCACCCGCTGATCCGCCGGAATCGCCACCGCTTGCGCGGCATCGAGCACGCGTTCGAGATCCGCTGTACTGACTTCGCGATCACGGATCGCGACGATGCCATGGGAGTTGAGGCTGCGAATATGATTGCCGGCCAGACCGACGAAGGCGGAGTGGATACGGCAGCCCGCCATCAGCTGCGCCTCTTCGACAGCACGCTGGATCGACTGAACGGTGGACTCGATGTTGACCACCACGCCCTTCTTCAGGCCACGCGACGGATGGGTGCCGATCCCGACGATTTCGAGTTCGCCGTCCGGCGTCACTTCACCCACCAGCGCCACCACCTTGGAGGTGCCGATGTCGAGGCCGACGATCATCTTGCCGCTTTGCACGCTAGACATGTGTTTCATTCCTCAATTCTTCGCAACGACGGATTCGTCCGTCGTGGTCGGGCTCGGCTCGCGCCACGCAACGGCCAGGCCATTGGCGTAGCGGAGGTCGATCCGCGCAATTCTTTCGCTCTCCGGCGCCAGCTCCTGCTGATAGATGGCCGTGAAGCGCCGCATTTTTTCGATTATCTGATCCCTTCCCAGTAACAGCTCAACGCCCTGCCTGGTCGTCAAGAACCAGCTGCCCCGAGCGCGCAATTCCAGACGGGCAATGGAGAACCCGAGCGGCCGAAGCATCTGGCTGAGCATCTGGTATTGCTGCATCACTCGCTGCTGGGCCCGTTTCGGACCATGCAACTGCGGCAGGTGTTCATACTGAGCCAGGTCATTGGGCGCAAAGGCCTGACCGTTGTTGTTCAACAGCGCCTCATCGCCCCAACGGGCGATAGGCAATTGCTCATCGAGGCGCACCATGACCTCATCCGGCCAGATACGGCGCGCTTCCACATGCGCGATCCACGGCATTTGTTCCAGGTCGCGACGCAGGGCATCGAGATCGACCTTGAAGAAGCTGGCCTCGACGAACGGAGCCATGCGCGCCTGCACGACCTGCTGATCGACATAGCTCAGCTCACCCCGAACGCTGACCTTGGCGATGGGCCGATCGGCATAAGGCGCGAGCCGCTCGACCAGTTCGTAAAGCCCGACCACCAGCGCAACCAATAGCACCGGCCAGAGGACACGCTTGAGCGAACTCAGGCTTGGGCGCGGCAGGCGCGCGGAAAGCGGTTCACGTTGCACCAGCCGGCTCGCACCCCGCTGCGCCGGTTTGCGCGAAGCGCGGCCGGTAGCGGGTTGTGAGTGACGCAGCGTGGTAATCATGAGTTAGTTACCTGCCGCCAGGCTGGCGTCGAGAATGGCCAGCACCAGCTGCTGGAAATCCAGCCCCGCCGCGCGCGCCGCCATCGGCACCAGACTGTGATCGGTCATTCCCGGAACGGTATTCACCTCCAGCAGCCAGAAGGCGCCGGCGCTGTCCTGCATGACATCGACACGCGCCCAGCCCTGAATACCCACGGCCTCGCAGGCACGGGCGGAAAGATTCTTTAGTTCTTCTTCCTTGGCCGCATCCAGACCGCAGGGAATGCGGTACTGGGTATCGCTGGCCAGATACTTGGCGTCGTAGTCATAAAATGTGTGCGGGGTACCCAGCCCGATCGGCGGCAAGACCGAACCGCGAAGCGTGGCGACCGTGTATTCCGGCCCTTGAATCCATTGCTCGACCAACACCTGAGAGTCATAGGCACTGGCAGCGCGCCAAGCGGCAATCAGCTCGGCGATGCCGCCGACCTTGGCCATGCCGATGCTCGAACCTTCATGCGCGGGTTTTACGATCAGCGGAAAGCCCAGGCTTTCGGCCGCAGCGTGGCAGTCAGCCTCAGTCGTCAGCACGGCATGGCGCGGGGTTGGCAGACCGAGGCTCTGCCACACCTGCTTAGTGCGCAATTTGTCCATGGCCAGCGCCGACGCAAGAATGCCACTACCGGTATAGGGGATGCCGGCGCACTCGAGCAGGCCCTGCATGCTGCCATCTTCGCCGCCACGGCCGTGCAGCACGATGAAGGCGCGGTCAACATGCTCGCTGTTCAGGCGAGCCAGCACATCGTCGCCGACGTCGATGCCGAACGCATCGACACCTGCCGACTGCAGCGCGGCCAGTACCGCAGCACCGGACTTCAGCGACACTTCACGCTCGGCACTCTTGCCGCCGAACAGCACGGCAACCCGGCCAAACGCCTTGGGATCACGGGTCGATTGCAGGCCAGTCATTCACTCTTCCTCGCGGCATCGCCAGCAAACAGGGGACTGTTGATAAGTTGCGGGGCCAGGCCGCCGATATCGCCAGCGCCTTGGCAAAGCAGAATGTCGCCTGGGCGCAGCAGCGGCTTGACCAACGGGGCGAGCTCGATGCCCCGCTCGATATAGATCGGGTCCAGTTGCCCACGCTGCCGGATGCTGTGAGCCAGATGACGACTGTCAGCACCCGGAATGGGCTCCTCGCCAGCCGGATAGACTTCCATTAGCAGCAGCACATTGGCGTCGTTCAATACCTGCACGAAGTCGTCGTACAGATCACGGGTTCGGCTGAAGCGATGGGGCTGGTAGACCATGACCAGCCGGCGCTCGGGCCAGCCGCCGCGCACTGCCTGGATCACCGCGGCCACTTCACGCGGATGGTGGCCATAGTCGTCGACCAGCATCACGCTGCCGCCTTCGACAGGCAGCTCGCCGTAGACCTGAAACCGCCGACCGACACCGCCGAATTGCGACAGCCCTTGCACAATGGCTTCGTCGTCAATGCCCTCGTCGGTGGCGATGGCGATGGTGGCCAGCGCGTTGAGTACGTTGTGGTTGCCCGGCATGTTGACCGATACATCGAGCGCGTCGAAGCCGTCACGCAGCACGGTGAAGTAAGTGCGCATCCCTTCCTGTCGGATGTTGACGGCCCGTACATCGGCGTCTTCGCGAGTGCCGTAGGTGGTAATTGGCCGGCCGACTTGCGGAATGATCTCGCGTACCACCGGATCATCCACACAGAGCACTGCCAGTCCGTAAAACGGAAGGTTGTGAAGGAATTCGACGAAGGTTCGCTTAAGCTTCCCGAAGTCACCGCCATAGGTGCTCATGTGGTCGGCGTCGATGTTGGTCACAACCGCAACCATTGGCTGCAAGTGCAGGAAGCTCGCGTCGCTCTCGTCGGCTTCGGCAATTAGATAGCGGCTGGTGCCCAATTGCGCATTGGTACCGGCGGCGGTCAGGCGCCCACCGATGACGAAGGTCGGATCGAGTCCGCCGGCAGCAAACACCGATGCCAGCAGGCTGGTCGTGGTGGTCTTGCCGTGGGTGCCGGCAACGGCGATCCCGTGGCGATAGCGCATCAGCTCGGCCAGCATCTCGGCACGCGGCACCACCGGGATCCGCTGTTCAAGCGCAAATGCGACCTCGGGGTTGGAAGCATTCACCGCACTGGAAACCACCAGCACATCGGCCCCAGCCACATTGCCGGCCTGATGTCCGATATAAATTTGCGCACCGAAACTCTGCAGTCGCTCAGTGCTCGCCGATTCTTTCAGATCCGAGCCGGAGACGTCGTAGCCGAGATTCAGCAGGACTTCGGCGATGCCGCACATGCCGACGCCGCCGATACCGACGAAATGAATTCTGCGGATGCGGCGCATGCGGCGCACTTCGGCCTTGACCGCTGCGGGAGACTTAGCCATGCGCCACCTCCAGGCAGATATCAACGACGGTACGGGTGGCGTCCGGCCGAGCCAGGCGGCGTGCCGTGGCCCCCATGGTCTTGAGTTTTTCCGGCTGCATCATTACCTCGGTCAGCTGCGCGGCCAGCGCGGCAGCATCGGTCTTTGCTTGTGGGAGAAGAACGGCAGCGCCCTCCTTCGCCAGATATTCGGCGTTGCGGGTCTGGTGATCGTCGATCGCATGGGGCAAAGGCACCAGGAACGATGGCAACCCGGCCGCGGCCAGCTCGCAGACGGTCAGCGCACCCGCGCGGCAGATCACCAGGTCAGCCCAGGCGTAGGCACGGGCCATGTCTTTGATGAAGGGAGCGACTTCGGCCTCGACGCCCGCGGCGGTATAGCGCTCCCGGGTGATATCGGCGTGCTGCTTGCCCGCCTGATGGAACACCTCGGGGCGCAGCTCGTGCGCCAACTGACCGAGGGCTTCGGGCAACAGTTTGTTCAACGGCTCGGCGCCCAGACTGCCACCCAGCACCAGCAGACGAGGACGACGCCCTAGCAGCGTTTGCCGGGGCGTTTCGAGAAACAGTTCGTGGCGCACCGGATTACCGGTCGTGCGGCGCTTCGCGCTGTTGGCGAAGGTATTCGGAAAGGCCTCGCAGACCCGCTGCGCGAACGGCACCAGACTACGATTGGCGGTTCCAGCGACGGCATTCTGCTCATGGATCACCAACGGCACACCGGCCAGCTTCGCGGCCAATCCGCCGGGCCCCGTCACGTAGCCACCGAGCCCCAGTACGCAGACCGGCTTGAGCTCACGCATGATCCGACGGGCTTGCCCGAGCGAACGCAGCAACTGGAAAGGAGCCTTGAGCAAGGAGGCCACACCCTTGCCTCGCAGCCCGCTCACCTGGATCAGATGCAGCGGCAGACCGGCGGCCGGCACCACTTCGTTCTCAATCCCGCGAGGCGTGCCCAGCCAATGCACGCTGTAGCCGCGACTCTGGAATTCATGCGCACAGGCCAGCGCGGGGAAAACGTGTCCGCCAGTGCCACCGGCCATGATCAGTACGTTAGCGGCCATGGGCGACCCCCTTGGCCTTGGGCGCCGGCACTTCGGCGAAGTCTTCTTCGCTGAACTCGGCGTCTTCGCTACCCAATACGGTGCGGCTCTCCCACTCGATACGCAGCAACAAAGCCATGCTGGCGCAGGTCACCACCAGCGAACTGCCGCCATAGCTCAGGAATGGCAGGGTCAGCCCCTTCGTCGGAAGGAGCCCCACGTTCACACCGACGTTGATCAGAAACTGTCCGAGCCACAAAAACGCCACGCCCCAGGCGATATAGGCGGCGAAGAACTGGCGTGCGCGCTCGGCTGCCAGCCCGATATACAGAGCGCGTACGCCGACGAAGGCGAACAGCAAAATCGTCAGCAACGCGCCGACCATGCCGAGTTCTTCCGCGAGCACCGAAAACACGAAATCGGTATGCGCTTCAGGCAGATAGAACTGCTTCTGCACGCTGTTACCTAGACCGACACCCAGCCATTCGCCCCGCCCGAACGCGATCAGCGCCTGGGTCAATTGGTAGCCGGCGCCATATTGATCGGCCCAGGGATCGGTGAAGGTGATCAGACGCTGCAGGCGATACTCCTGGGTCTGCACCAGGATGAACACCGCGCCGACCGCCAGCAGCACCAGCAGACTGAAGCGGATCAAGCCGACACCACCAAGGAACAGCATCGCCACCGCCGCGCCCATCATGACGACGGTCGCACCGAAGTCGGGCTCGAGCAGCAACAGCATCGCCATCGGCAGCAGCACCAGGAATGGCTTGAGAAAGCCCCAGAGGCTTTCGCGTACTTCTTGCTGACGGCGCACCAGATAACCGGCGAGATAGACTACGACGAAGAGCTTGGCCAACTCCGACGGCTGCACGTTGAAGGCGCCGAAGCCGATCCAGCGCATGGAGCCGTTGACCTCACGCCCAATGCCCGGGATCAGTACCAGGATTAGTAACGCAAACGCGGCTAACAGCAGCATCCAGTCCGACCGCTGCCATACGGACAAGGGCACCAGCAACACAACCGCCGCGGCCCCCAGACCGAGCAGCACGTACACCAGATGGCGAACCATGTGGTACAGCGAATTGCCGGCATTCACCGCAGCGACTTCCGAAGACGCTGAGGTAATCATCACGAGCCCCAGGCCCAACAGCGCCAGGCAACCCGCGAGCATCGGAAAATCGAGATCCAGGCCACGGCGGCTGAATAGCGGAGACGGCGCACTGCGCAGGAAGGCGAGCATCAGTTGAGCGCCCCCACCGCAGCGGCGAACTGACGTCCGCGATCTTCGAAATTGATGAACATGTCGAGGCTGGCGCAGGCCGGAGACAGCAATACCGCATCGCCAGGCTGCGCCAGCTTGGCCGCCTGCTGCACAGCCTCCTGCAGGGTCTGGACACGGTGAATCGGCGCAGCGCTATCGAGCGCAGCCGCGAGCAGCTCGGCATCACGCCCCAGCAGAACGACATGGCGGCAGTGATGCGAAACCGGACTACGCAGCCCCGAGAAATCGGCACCCTTGCCGTCGCCGCCGGCAATCAACACCAGCTTGCCGTCGATATCGCTGCCCAAACCATCGATGGCGGCCAGCGCAGCGCCCACGTTGGTCGCCTTGGAGTCGTCGTAATAGTGAACGCCCTTGCGCTCACCCACCCACTGGCAACGATGGGCAAGTCCGGCGAAGCGGCGCAACGTAGCGAGCATCGGTTCGAACGGCAGCCCCGCCGCATGCCCCAGGGCCAGAGCGGCCAGCGCGTTGGATTGGTTGTGCGCACCGCGAATCTTCAACTGATTAGCAGGCATCAGAGCATCGAACTGGAAGGCCAGATACTTTTCTCCGTTCTCCTCGAACAGCCCGAAGCCCTTGAAGTCAGGTTTGCCAAGGCCGAATGACCATGCTGGCACGTCATCACCGATCAACGGACGGCTCAGACGATCGTCACGATTGATCACGACTTGCCGTGCGCCGCGGAAAATCCGGTGCTTGGCCTGGTGATACGCCGGCAGCCCGTCGTAGCGATCCATGTGGTCTTCGCTGATATTCAGACAGGTCGCAACCTGTGCGTTCAGCTGATCGGTCGTTTCCAACTGGAAGCTGGAGAGTTCCAGCACATAGAGCTCGACGTCGTCGTCAAGCAGATCCAGTGCGGGGGTTCCGAGATTCCCGCCCACCGCGACCTTGCGACCGGCTGCAGCGGCCATTTCGCCGACCAACGTGGTTACGGTGCTTTTGGCATTGGAGCCGGTGATTGCAATGATCGGCGCCTTGGCTTCGCGGGCGAACAGCTCGATGTCGCCTGAGATCTTCACGCCTCTGGACGCGGCGACTTGCAGCGCCGGTGTGCTGAGCGGCAGGCCGGGGCTGACCAACAGCTCGCTGGCGCGGCAGAGAAACTCGGCATCGAGCTCGCCACAACGGACTTCGACATTCGGATATTGCGCTTGCAGAGTGGCCAGTTCCGGCGGATTCGCGCGCGTATCGACCACGGCAAACGGCACGCCACGGCTCGCCAGATGGCGAACCAGGGACATGCCGCTCTTGCCGAGACCGACGACGATGCGGAACTGATCGGAAGCGATGAGCACTCTTTATTACCTCAGTTTCAGGGTGGCGAGACCAACCAGCACCAGAATCACCGTAATGATCCAGAAGCGCACGATGACCCGCGGCTCGGGCCAGCCCTTGAGTTCGAAATGGTGGTGAATCGGTGCCATGCGGAAGACCCGCTTGCCGGTCAGCTTGAACGAGGCGACCTGGATCATTACCGACAGGGTCTCCATCACGAACACACCGCCCATGATGAACAGCACGACTTCCTGACGAACGATCACGGCGATCGTGCCCAGTGCAGCGCCGAGTGCCAGGGCACCGACGTCGCCCATGAAGACTTGAGCCGGGTAGGTGTTGAACCAGAGAAAGCCGAGCCCGGCACCGATCAGCGCACCGCAGAACACGATCAGTTCGCCTGCGCCGGGGATATAGGGAATCAATAGGTACTGGGCAAAGTTCACGTTGCCCGAGAGGTAGCAGAAGATACCCAGCGCGCCACCGACCATCACGGTCGGCATGATCGCCAGACCATCCAGGCCGTCGGTGAGGTTGACCGCATTGCTCGAGCCGACAATGACGAAGTAGGTCAGCACCACGAAGCCGATCCCGAGCGGAATCTCGATGTTTTTCAGCAGCGGCAGGATCAACGTGGTTTCGACGGGCGTCTGCGCAGTCATATAAAGGAAGATTGCCGCGCCGACTCCGAACACCGATTGCCAGAAGTACTTCCAACGGCTCGGCAAGCCGCGCGAGTTCTTCTCGATCACCTTGCGATAGTCGTCGACCCAACCCACCGCCCCGAATAACAACGTGACGGCCAGCACCACCCAGACGTAGCGGTTGGACAGGTCCGCCCAGAGCAGCGTACTGATGGCGATGGCGCTGAGAATCAAGGCGCCACCCATGGTCGGGGTACCGGATTTAGACAGGTGCGTCTGCGGCCCATCAGTCCGTACGGACTGGCCGATCTGGCGCAGCTGCAGGGTGCGGATCAGCCAGGGTCCCATCCACAGCGAGAGCACCAGCGCGGTAAGCACGCCGAGGATTCCGCGCAGGGACAGGTACTGGAAGACCGCGAAGCCCGTGTGGAACCGTTGCAGATACTCGGCGAGTAGCAGCAGCATCAATGTTTCTCCATGCCGGACGCAGAAAGCGCGGCGACGACCTTATCCATCGCGGCGCTCCGTGATCCCTTGATCAATATTGTTGTGGCGTTGCCCTGCTCCAGGCGCAACGCATCGATCAGGCTCTGCTGATCGACGAAATGACGACCGCCAGCCCCGAATGCATCGACGGCATGCTTCATCAGCGGCCCGACCGCGAACAGTGCTTCCACCTTGCCTGCGGCGTAGCTGCCCACCTCGCGATGGCCCTGTTCGGCCCAATCGCCCAGCTCGCCCATGTCGCCCAGCGCCAGCACGGTACGCCCGGCGAAGCCAGCCAGCACGTCGATGGCGGCGCAGATGGAGGCTGGGTTGGCGTTGTAGGTATCGTCGATCAGGCGAACGCCATTGCCGAGCATCTGCGCAACACCCCGGCCCTTGACCGGCTGCAGGCTCTCGAGGCCCGCGACGATATGTTCGCGCGCGACACCCAGCGCGTGCGCGGCGGCCGCGGCGGCGAGCGCATTGGCCACGCTGTGGCGACCGAGCAGATTGAGCTGGACGCGAGCGGACCCGGACGGGCCGTTCAAGACGAAGTTCGGGCAACCGCGTTGGTCATAAGCGATCGATGAGGGATGAAAGTCCGCCAGGGGGCTTTGTATCGCGAAGCTGAGCACCGATTTTCCAGCCACCCGCTGCTGCCAAGTGGCATAGGCGCGGTCGTCGCGATTGAGCACGGCGATGCCATCAGCCGCGAGGCCGTCAAGAATTTCACCCTTGGCCTCGACGATCTTCTCGGGGCCGCCAAACTCGCCGACATGAGCGGTTCCGGCGTTGGTAATAAGACTGACATCCGGCTGCGTCAGGCTGACGGTATAAGCGATCTCTCCGAGCCGCGAAGCGCCCAGCTCGATCACCGCGGCCTTGTGTTGAGGGGACAGCTCCAACAGCGTGAGCGGAGCGCCAAGATCGTTGTTGAGATTGCCCCGAGTGGCCAGTACCGCATCGGCGCCAAAGGCGGCGCGCAGGATGCTGGCGAGCAGCTCCTTTACGCTGGTTTTGCCACTGGAGCCGGTAATTGCCGCGACCGGTCCGGTAAAGGCGGCGCGGTTCAGCGCACCCAGCTGACCCAGCGCGATGCGGCTGTCAGCCACCACCAATTGAGGCAGCGAAATATTGTCCACGTGCCGCTCGACCAGAGCGGCAACGGCGCCCTTGGCAGCGACCTCGGCCAGATAGGCATGGCCGTCGAAGCGGGGACCGGTCAGCGCCACGAACAACTGCCCTGGCTCGATGGCACGACTGTCGGTGCTAACCGAACTGAACGCCACATCGGCATTCAACAGCCTGGCGGACAGCGACTCGACTAGATCACTCAGGCGAATGGTTTCAAGCATCGGAACCCCTCCAGGCAGCCAGGGCGATCGATGCCTGGTCGAGATCGGAGAACGGCAGGCGCTCTCCTTTTATCTCCTGATAATCCTCATGGCCCTTACCGGCCAGCAGCACTACGTCATCAACATGGCTATCGGCGATGCAGCGGGCGATGGCGTCGGCGCGACCCGGCACGAAAGCAGCCTGCTCGGGTGCGCCGAAGCCGGCACGAATCTCATCGAGAATCTGCAGCGGATCTTCATTTCGTGGATTGTCATCAGTCACAACGACGCTGTCCGCCAGGCGCTCGGCGACCTGCGCCATCAGCGCACGCTTGCCGCGGTCGCGATCGCCACCGCAGCCGAAAAGGCACAACAACCGGCCACGAGTATGCGGACGCAGTGCGCTGAGAACCTTTTCCAGGGCGTCAGGCGTATGGGCGTAATCAACTACGACCAGCGGACGCTCACCACCACCCAGACGCTGCATGCGTCCAGCAGGACCGTCGATCTCCGGCAGTACGGCGAGGATTTCATCCAGCGGATAGTTCATTCCCAGCAGCGCGCCGATCGCCGCGAGCACATTGCTGACGTTGAAACGGCCAAGCAAAGGGCTACGCAGCGAGCGTTCACCCTGCGGGGTAATGAGGCGTGCATGGATTCCGTTGTCGTCCAGCCGCGCCTCTGGGCAGTAAAGGTATGCGGAGGCATCGTCCAGGCTGTAGGTGATCAGCCGCGATTCGCCTTTTTCAGCAGCAAGAACGCGCCCGAACGCATCATCCAGATTGATCACGCGGCAGCTGAGCTCCGGCATCTTGAACAACCGGGCCTTGACCTCACCGTAGGCTTCCATGGAGCCGTGATAGTCCAGATGATCGCGTGAAAGATTGGTGAACACGGCGACATCGAACGCCAGCGCGGCAACCCGTCCCTGATCCAGACCATGGGACGACACTTCCATCGCAACGGCCCGTGCGCCTTGCTTGCGCAGATTTGCCAGGTTGGCTTGCACGCCGATGGCATCGGGCGTCGTGTGCTGGCCGAGTATCAGCTCGCCATGAAAACCGGTGCCCAGCGTACCGATGATGCCGCAACGCTCGCCTAGGCGATCCAGGGCCTGAGCGACCAGATAGGTAATGCTGGTTTTGCCGTTGGTTCCGGTAACGCCGACCAGGTGCAGACTGCGGCTCGGCTCGCCATAGAACCGTCCGGCTATCGCCGACAACTGTTCCGCCAGATGACGCACGGGAACCAGCACGGCACTTGCGGCGGTCATTTCGCCCGCGCCTTCGCCCGCGCCTTCGGCTTCGTAGGCCACCGCCGCCGCGCCGCGGGAAACGGCATCGGCAATATGCACGCGACCGTCCTGCTGGTAACCAGGCACAGCCAGAAACAGGTCGCCCGGCCGCACCTTGCGGCTGTCTAGAGTCAGCTCACGAATCAAGGTGGCGCTGTCGGCCTGAGGCAGCAACTGATTCAACGGCATCGGCATCAGATCCGTCCTCCCTTGACCTTGGCCGCCTCGGCGGTTTGAACATCTGCGGGTGGCGGTAGGTTGTCTGGCGCAACGTTCATCAATCGCAACGCGCGAGCGGCCACTTTGCCGAACACCGGCGCGGCGACCAGCCCGCCGTAATACCCGCCCTCGCTGGGCTCGTCGACCACGACGACGACGGCGATGCGTGGATTGGAAACCGGTGCCACTCCGGCGAAGAACGAACGATAGGCGTCCTTGGTATAGCCGCCGGTTCCGGATACTTTTTTCGCCGTGCCGCTCTTGCCGGCCACGTGGTAACCCGGAACCTTGGCACGGGTGCCGCCGCCGCCCTCTTCCTCGACTACGGACTGCAACATCCGCAACACCGTGGCGGAAATCGTCTTGTCGATGACTTGCACGCCTTCCTGCGGCTGGTCCAGACGCAGCAGCGACATGGGTACGTTGTTGCCTTCGTTACCGAGTACGGCATAGGCATGAGCGAGCTGCGCCGCCGTCACGGACAAGCCGTAGCCGTACGCGAGCGAAGCGGTCTCCGCATCCCGCCATTTGCGGTGATTGGGAAGGTTGCCGACGCGCTCGCCTGGAAAACCGAGACCGGTCGCCTGACCAAACCCTGCCTGCTGCATGATGCTGTGCACTGGCTCCGGACCGATATCCAACGCGATCTTGCTGATCCCGACGTTGCTGGACTTCATCAGAATGCCGGTCAGGTTGAGCATGCCCCCGCGAGAAACGTCGCGGATGGTGTACCGGCCGATACGCATCCAGCCCGGCAAGGTATTGACCACCGACTCTGGCTGATATTTACCTGTCCCGAGCGCTGCCGCGATGCTGAATGGCTTGACCGTCGAGCCGGGCTCGAACACGTCGATCAACGCACGATTGCGCATTGCCGATGGCTGAAGATTGCGGCGATTGTTGGGGTTGTAGGTAGGCTGGTTGGCCATGGCGAGGACTTCGCCGGTTTGCACATCAACCATCACCAGACTGGCAGCTTTGGCACCGTGCTCCTGCACCACTTTGCGCAACTCGCTATGAGCCAGATATTGCAAGCGCAGATCGATGGACAACGCCAGCGCCTTGCCGGGCTTTGCGTTCTTGACCACCTGCACATCCTTGATCAACCGGCCACGGCGGTCCTTGAGCACTTGACGCTTGCCGGGAACGCCGGCCAGCCACTCGTCATATGCCAGTTCCAGGCCTTCCCGGCCACGATCGTCGATATCCGTGAAGCCAACCACATGCGCGGCAACCTCGCCGGCGGGATAGAAGCGACGGAACTCCTCCTGGGCATACACGCCCGGAATGTCGAGATCCAGTACGCGCTGGCCCTGTTCGGGTGTCAGCCCACGCACCAGGTAGATGAATTCGCGCTCGGCTTGCTCTTTGAGGCGCTGCTGAAGCGCGACCGGTTCTTGGCCTAGCGCCTTCGCCAGCTCTGGCCAACGCGCCTGCGCAGCCTGGAGCTCACGCGGATTGCCCCAAAGCGTGGTAACCGGCGTGCTGACTGCCAGGGGTTCGCCGTGGCGATCGGTAATCAGGCCGCGATGCGCCGGGATGGGAATGTGCCGCACACTCCGAGCGTCACCCTGATTCTGAAGAAAGCCCTGGTCGATCACTTGCAGATCGACGATACGCCACGCAATGGCACCGACCATCAGCGCCAGCAACGCCAGTACGATACGAAAGCGCCACGGATACAGCGCGCCCTGGAGCCTCATTGAGCCACCAGCCTGACATCAGCCGCTTCAGGGATGAGCATCTTCAGCTGCTCGGTCGCCAGCGTCTCGATACGGCTATGCGCCGTCCAGGTGCTCTGTTCCAGAATCAAGCGCCCCCACTCGGCCTGCGCCTTGTCGCGTACGCTGAGTTCGCCATACAGCTCGTTGAGCAGCTGGCGGTTCCAGTGCGCGCTATAGGCAACCGCGATCGCCGACAAGAGCACGGCAATGAACAGCACCAGCATCATCAGGCTGCCGTTGGGCATGGCGCGTCGTAGCGTATTCACCGCAGCTTCTCCGCAACGCGCATCACGGCACTGCGTGACCGGGGATTGGCTTTGACCTCTTCGGCGGATGCGTACTGCGGCTTGCCCAACAGCTTCAGACGCGGCACGAACTTCTCAGGAATGATCGGCAGGTCGCGCGGCAGGTTGTCGGCTTCGCCTTTGGCGTGGCGGCGCATGAATTGTTTGACGATGCGGTCTTCAAGCGAATGAAAGCTGATCACGACCAGCCGGCCACCGACGTCGAGCACCTCGAGGGCAGCCTCGAGCCCGGCCTCCAAATCACCGAGCTCATTGTTGATAAAGATGCGCAGCCCCTGAAAGGCGCGAGTCGCCGGGTTCTTGCCTTTTTCCCAGGCGGGGTTGGCAACGGTCAGCACCTGAGCAAGATCGGCCGTGCGCTCGAACGGACGCTCGGTTCGCCGCTGCACCAAGGCGCGCGCCATGCGTTTGGCAAAACGCTCTTCGCCGTAGTCCTTGAATACCCGCGCGATATCTTCCTCGCTGGCCGTGGCGATCCAGTCCGCAGCACTGACTCCGCGACTGGGATCCATGCGCATATCGAGCGGGCCATCGTTGAGGAAACTGAAGCCGCGCTCCGGATCGTCCAGCTGAGGCGAGGACACGCCGAGGTCCAGCAGCACGCCGCTCAACGTACCGGTCCAGCCGCGCTGCGCAACTTCGGCGCCGAGCTCGGCGAAACTTCTCTGCACAACGACAAAGCGGCCATCCTCGGCCGCCAGTGCTTGCCCCGTAGCGATTGCTAGCGGGTCTTTGTCGAATCCTAGCAAACAACCCTCAGGCCCAAGCTGCCGCAATAGCAGGCGGCTATGGCCTCCGCGCCCGAACGTGCCATCCAGATAGCGGCCATTCGGGCGCACAGCGAGCGCCGCAACGGCCTCGTTGAGCAACACGGTGACATGGTTATAGCTGCTGGTCTGGGTCACAGGATTAGATCACGCAATGCTTCCGGCAACGCGCCGGGTTGTTTTATGGCCGCCAGGTCCGCATCCGCTTGTGCGTTCCAGTCGTCCTCGTTCCACAGGCTGAACTTGTTCAGCTGACCTACCAGCATGGCCCGCTTGTCCAGACCAGCGTATTCACGCAGGCGTGGCGGCACCAGCACGCGCCCGCTACCGTCCATTTCCAGATCCACTGCGTTACCGATGAGCAAACGCTGCAACCGGCGACTTTCCTCATGCAGCGATGGCAACTCGCGGAGCTTGGCTTCGATTTGCTCCCACTCTGGAAGTGGATAAATGCAGAGGCAGCGATCCACGGCGTCGATAGTGATGATCAACTGGCCCTCGCAGCGCGAAACGAGCTCGTCGCGATACCGGCTGGGCATAGCTAGCCGCCCTTTGGCATCGAGACTGATGGCGTTTGCTCCGCGAAACACGGCTGCGCTTCCTCTGAATTTAGCTATCCGTATCCATAATTACCCACTTCACTCCACTTTTTACCACTCGTGCGCACTATAGAAATGCAGCAGCCCCACCGTCAAGGTGAGCCTGAACGGAAAAAGCCTTACGGAACGGCAATTTAGAGAAAGGGAAGGGGATGAACGGCAAAGCAATGAACTTGCGAGACGGTCTTTTACAGGCAAACCAAAATGCTGCACCACAAAGTTAATGTGCTTTGTGAAGAGCAATAATATTTTGGACTAAGAAGAAGGGGTGTTACGGAGGAAGAAGTCGGAGAGTCGATCTGTAAGCCGGGTTCTGTCGAGGACAGTCATTCCTCTACGACAGCCATCGCTGACTGCCTCTAGCAACCTACCCGGATCCAGCGCGGGCCACGCCAATGGATCCCTATTTGGTCTTGCTCCAAGTGGGGTTTACCTAGCCACGGACTGTTGCCAGCCGCGCGGTGCGCTCTTACCGCACCTTTTCACCCTTACCGGCGCCGAAGCGCTTAGGCGGTTATTTTCTGTGGCACTTTCCGTAGGCTCACGCCTCCCAGGCGTTACCTGGCACTTCGCCCTATGGAGCCCGGACTTTCCTCCCTCCCTTTTTGCCGGAACAAAAAGAGACAGCGACTGTCCGATCGACTCTCCGGGCGCTAGGGTACTTTGCGCAACCCCAGCCTGCAAGCTGACAGACTGTCCACCCGCACCGTGCGAAGGTGAGGGCGACTACTGCTCCGAACCCTTTTCCTGCAGCGCGAGCTGGTAAAGCACGTTCTTCCTGACACCGGTAACTCCGGCGGCCACAGCTGCCGCACGCTTGACGGGCAACTCCGCCAACAACAAACGCAGCACACGAAGCGCATTCGCATCGACCGTCTCTTCGCCTTGTGGCGCCTGCCAGCCGCCCAGCACCAGCACGCATTCGCCACGTTGTTGATTGCTATCGGACGCCACCCAGGCGCGCAATTCAGCCAACGGCAATCCTTTCAGCGTCTCGAATGTCTTGGTCAGCTCACGCCCCAGAACAGCAGGCCGCTCTGGACCAAACACTTCCTCCATGTCGGTCAGGGAATCGAGAATACGATGTGGCGCCTCGTAGAAGATCAGCGTCCGCGGCTCCTCTCTCAGAAGCTCAAGACGAGCACGACGCGCGACCTGCTTTGCCGGCAGAAAACCTTCGAAGATGAAACGGTCAGATGGCAAACCCGCAGCGGAAAGCGCTGCAACAAGTGCGCAAGCGCCAGGCAGCGGAACAACTCTTATACCGACCGCACGCGCCTGTCTGACGAGGTGATAGCCGGGATCGGAGATCAATGGCGTGCCGGCATCGGAAATCAGCGCCACATCCTCACCGGCCAGAAGCCGCTTGATGAAGCGACCACCTTCGTCCCGTTCGTTATGCTCATGACACGCAGCCAATGGAGTGGAGATACCGAAGTGTTGTAACAGACGAGCCGAGTGACGCGTATCTTCTGCCGCGATGAGCGCCACCTCGGTCAGCACGCGCAACGCCCGTGCACTGATATCTTCGAGATTGCCGATAGGCGTGGCGACGACATAGAGCGTGCCTGCAGCGGAATTCACATCATCTGGCGCAGTCACAGGGCGTACCTCAATCACGGAAAACGCGCATTGTAGCCCGTTTAGCGGTCACGACATCGCAGCCCCTGCAACCCTTGGGTACAATCCCCCGACACTCGCAGCGCCTCCAGGAATGATCACATGATGGCTCGCTTTCGCCCGCTTCTCTTCTTATGCATTGCCGCCGTGCTTTCGGCATGCGCCAGCTCGCCGTCCTCTACCCTGGGCGAGCTGCCGCGCACTCCCCAGGCGTCGACACAACAATTGCTGACGGAAGCCGATGCCAGCGACCCGGCCGAAGCTGCACTGTTGCGTTTGTCGGCTGCCGACCAAAGCATCCAGCAAGGCAACCAGGCGCAGGCTCGGCAGATACTCGAACAAATCGATATCGAGCAGTTGATGCCGGCTCAGCAGATGTTCGCCAAAACTCTGGAGGCGGAACTGGCAATAGCGGACGGAGAGCCACAGCGCGCCCTTCAAGCCTTGCGACATCCCGCCTTTCAACGCCTCGCAGAGCTGCCGGTAGATCAGCAGCTGCGCACCCAACTGGCGCGCGCGCAAGCGTTTGAAGCCAACGTCCAGCCCCTCGACGCGGCGCGCGAACGCACTTTCATCGCACCACTCCTGAGCGGCGAAGCAGCGGAGCGGAATCATGAAGCGATCTGGTCGCTGGTTTCGAGCCTGCCGGCAGATCAGCTGCAACCGACCGCAGACGCGGACCTTTCCGGCTGGTTAGCGCTGGCCGCGACGGTGAAACAGGCCGGAACCATAAGTCAGCAGCAGCGGGCGATTGACGCCTGGGCGCAGCAGAACCCCAACCATCCCGCCGCGCGACGCCTGCCCGAGTCGCTGGCAAAACTCCGAGAGCTGGCAGACAAACCGCTGACTCACGTAGCGTTACTGCTACCCATGGATGGCCCGCTGGCCAGCGTAGCACGTGCACTGCGTGACGGTTTTCTCGCCGCGCACCTAGAAGCACAGCAAGATTTGAAAATCGAGCTGTTCGACAGCTCCCGTCTATCTTCGCTTGATGACTTCTATCAACAGGCAGAGGCGTCAGGGGTCCAGCTGATCATCGGCCCACTGGATAAGAAGATGGTGCACCAGCTGGCCGACCGTGAGCAGCTTCCGATAACCACCCTTGCTCTCAATTACAGCGACGCGAACCAGGAGGCGCCGCCTCAGCTGTTTCAGTTCGGCCTCGCTGCAGAGGACGAAGCGCGCGAGGTTGCGCGCCGCGCCTGGGCCGATGGGCATCGCCGCGCGATAGCATTGACGCCGCGTGGTGACTGGGGCAATCGCGTATATGAAGCTTTCCGCCAGGAGTGGCAGGAACAAGGTGGAACCGTGGCTGCCGCCGCGCCGCTGGCCGAACCCGTCGAACTGGCCAATCAGATAGCTGACCTGCTGCAGGTACGCAGCAGCGGCGCCGCATCACAGCCATCGCGACGCCAGGATGTCGACTTCCTGTTCCTTGCAGCGACACCGCAACAGGCGCAGCAGGTTAAACCCACCCTGATATTCCAATATGCCGGGGATTTGCCCGTATACGCGACCTCGCACCTGCACGCTGCAACCGACAATCGCACCCAATACCTTGACCTCGAAGGTATCCGGTTCACCGAGACACCCTGGCTGCTGAATCCCCAGCTGCCCCTTCGCCAGGAAATCGAACGCAAATGGCCGCAAGCGCGGGGAAGCCTGGGCAGGCTATACGCCATGGGGGCTGATGCCTACCTGCTCGCGCCGCGCCTGAATCAACTGCTGGCGCTGCCGGAAACACTACTTGACGGCCTGTCCGGCACGCTCAGCATCACCCCCGAACAGCGAATCGAGCGACGCCTGCCATGGGCCGAATTCCACGATGGTCAAGTCCAACCGCTCGCGGACACACCCTATTGAGCACAACCAGCAAACAGATTAGCGGGCAGCTCGCCGAAGACTCCGCACAGCGCCACCTGCAGCTTCACGGACTGCGCCTGCTTTGTCGAAACTGGACATGCCGCAGTGGCGAGCTTGATCTGGTCATGCTCGATGGCGATACAGTAGTATTTGTCGAGGTTCGCTACAGGCGCCACGCCGCATGGGGTGGCGCTCTCGAAAGCGTCGACTTGCGTAAACAGCAGAAGCTGATCAAGGCAGCCCAGCTCTTCCTGCAGAAGGAGCCCCGCTGGGCGAGGCACCCATGCCGCTTTGACGTAGTCGCCATAGGGGCGACAGCGAACGCCTCGGAAAAGCCCAACTGGATCCGAAATGCGTTCGACAGCTGATCAGGACGCTCCGCCGCGTATCGCCAAAACCGCATCTGACCAATTTCCTTACGGCGCGGCCCAAGCAGCCCAGCCCGTCACCTGAAGGTTAAACTCCGATGGACATGCAATCCCGTATACGTCAGCTCTTCCAGGCCAGCATCGAAACCAAGCAGAACGCCATGGAGGTGCTCGCCCCTAGTATCGAGCAGGCCGGACAGGTAATGGTCAACACGCTGCTCAGTGAAGGCAAGATCCTGACTTGCGGCAACGGTGGATCGGCGGGCGATGCGCAGCATTTCTCATCCGAGCTGCTGAACCGCTTCGAGCGGGAGCGCCCCAGCCTGCCCGCGATAGCCCTGACGACCGACAGCTCAACGCTGACCTCCATCGCCAACGACTACAGCTATAACGAAGTTTTCTCGAAGCAGATCCGCGCGCTGGGTCAGCCGGGCGACGTGCTGCTGGCGATCTCCACCAGCGGTAATTCTGCGAACGTGATCCAGGCGATCCAGGCTGCGCATGATCGCGAAATGGTGGTCGTCGCACTGACCGGACGCGACGGCGGAGGAATGGCTTCGCTGCTGCTGCCAGAAGACGTCGAGATTCGCGTTCCGGCAAAAGTGACCGCGCGCATCCAGGAAGTTCACCTGCTCGCCATCCACTGTCTGTGCGACCTAATCGACAACCAACTGTTCGGGAGCGAAGAATGAAATCGGTTCGACTGCCTGTACTGACGCTGGCACTGAGCCTGGCCGTAACCGGCTGCAGCTCGGTCCTCACCGCCACGCGAGACGACCCCATCAACGACAACCGCGGAACCCGCACGATCGGCAGCAAGATCGATGATTCGCTGATCGAAACTAAAGCCGCCGTGAACATCGCCAAGGCTCATGCAGATCTGGACAAGGCGTCGCATATCGTCGTTGCCAGCTACAACGGTGTGGTGCTGCTGGCCGGCCAGACTCCAAGGGAAGAGCTGAAGCAAATGGCCGAACAGGCCGCCAGTTTGGTACAGCGCGTCAAACGCGTACACAACGAGCTGCAGGTGCTTACGCCCTCTTCCGCGCTGGCTCGCAGCAACGACTCCTGGCTTACGACCAAGATCAAAGCACAGATGCTAGCTGACGAAAACGTTCCCGGCTCGCGCATAAAAGTCATCACCGAGAACGGCATTGTCTATCTGCTGGGGCTCGTCACTCGTCAGGAAGGCAACCGTGCCACAAACGTGGTGCAGGGCGTTTCAGGCGTACAACGCATCGTCAAACTGTTCGAATATATCGATTAGAGAGCTGGAAGCTGGAAGCTGGAAGCTGGAAGCTGGAAGCCAAGCGTAGGGTGGATATTGCCTTTGCAATCCACCATCGCTCTGACCCAGCCAGGTCTGCTTTTCGTTCAGCCTTCCAGCCAGCCCCAAGCGCGCCTTCGGCTTCTCTATTTAACGACTTTCAAACTAGGACGGCCCGCAGAGGCCGGGCGTGATGGTGCGCCTGCTCCAACCGAGGCATCATCGGTGGGCGCATCGTCATCCGGCGGGGTCGGCTCGATGTCGAACACCATGCCCTGCCCATTTTCCCGAGCATAAATCGCCATGATCGCCGCGGAAGGGACATATAGGCTATGCGGTACGCCACCGAATCGGCCTTCGAAGGTGATCGTCTGGTTGCTCATTTGCAAGTCACGAACCGCACTCGGTGCGACATTCAGCACGATCTGGCCATCGCTGGCAAAACCATCAGGCACCTGAACACCTGGATAGTCGGAATTGACCAGCAGATGCGGAGTGCAATCGTTATCCACGATCCATTCATACAACGCCCGAACCAGATAGGGACGACTTGAAGTCATATGCAGCCTCTCTTAGCGCATGCCGCGCTCAACGGCGGATAGACTGACCTGGAAGGCCTCGCGAGCGAAATTGGTTTCCATGTAATCGAGCAGCGGCTTTGCAGCCCGGGGCAACTCGATACCGAGTTTGGGCAAACGCCACAGGATAGGCAACAGACAGCAATCCACCAGACTGAACTCTTCACTCATGAAATAGGGCTTTTCGGCGAACACGGGCGATACGCCTGTAAGACTCTCGCGCAGCTCCTTGCGAGCCTGCACCCGAACCGCGTCTGTAGTGCGGCGATCGAGAATTCGGTCCACCACAGCACACCAGTCCCTTTGAACTCTATGCGCTAGCAGACGGGTATTGGCTCTTGCCACGGGATACACCGGAAGCAACGGGGGATGCGGATAGCGCTCCTCCAAGTACTCCATGATTACGCCTGGCTCATACAAAGCCAGATCACGATCCACCAGCGTAGGCACGCTGGCGTATGGATTCACCTCTGTCAGCCTGACAGGACAACGCACCGGATCGACGTCGATTATCTCGGCGTCGACACCTTTTTCAGCAAGCACATAGCGCACCCGATGCGAATAATGATCGGCGGGATCGGAATAGCAGGCCAACCGATTGGTCACGGCCATGGGGTCCCTCCTCATTGAAATTTATGGCGCAGCAGAAAAAAACGCGCGCCCAAAAGGGCGCGCGCAGGGTACCGCATAACAGCGAAGGATTAGTGGACGTCTTTCCAGTATTCCCGCTTGAGCAGATAGGCGAATACGAAGAAGACCGCCAGGAACAGCAGCACGTACGTACCGATGCGCTGGCTCTCCAGCTTGACCGGGTTGGCCGAGTAGGCCAGGAAGGTCACCAGATTCTTGATCTTCTCGTCGTACTCCGCTTCGGTCAGCTCACCGGTGCCCGGCACAACCGTCATTGCATTGCAGTCTTCATGCGTGATCGGCGTACCCGTCAGCGGATCGAACTGCTTGCGGCCATCCTCGACAACCTGGACCTGCTTGCAGGCAACCGACTCCCCTTCCGGCAACTTGCTCGGCAGGACCTGACGGCCTTGCAGCGGCGCCAGGACGTGCGGCATGCCCACGTTAGGGAAGACCGTATTGTTGACGCCATACGGGCGCGCCGGATCTTCGTAGAAGCTACGCATGTAGGAGTATAGCCAGTCGTTGCCACGCACTCGCGCTACCAGCGTCAGATCCGGCGGAGCCGCACCGAACCAGCCCTTGGCATCATCCGGCTTCATACCGATTTTCATGTGATCGCCAATCTTGGCGTCAGTGAAGACGATATTGTCGAGCATGACTTCTTCTGGAATACCTAGATCCGTCGCAACACGCTCATAGCGCTGGTACTGCGCGCTGTGACAACCCATGCAGTAGTTGGTAAAGGTTTTCAGGCCGTCCTGCAGCGCCACCTTGTCAGTCAGATCGATATCGACTTCATCGAGGTGAACGCCGCCACCAGCGGCGAAACCAAATGCCGGCACCAGTGCAAGAATCAATGCAGCAAATTGCTTTTTCATCAGCCAGCCACCCTTTGCGGAACTACTTTGGTCTTCTCGAGCTTGGTGTAGAACGGCATCAGGATGAAGTAACCGAAGTAGAAAGCAGTACAGATCCGAGATACCAATGTGCGCTCAGGAGTAGGAGACAGCACGCCAAGCACGCCGAGGATGATGAAGGAGATACAGAAGAGCACGAGAGCTACCTTGCTCATCCAGCCCTTGTAGCGCATGGACTTGACTGGGCTACGATCCAGCCATGGCAGCACGAACAGCACAGCGATCGCGGCACCCATGGCGATTACGCCCAGCAGCTTGTCCGGAACGGCGCGCAGGATCGCGTAATAAGGCGTGAAGTACCAAACAGGCGCGATATGCTCGGGCGTCTTGAAGGCGTTCGCCGCTTCGAAGTTCGGCTTCTCGAGGAAGTAACCGCCCATCTCCGGAAAGAAGAACACGACAGCACAGAACACGAACAGGAACACCACCACACCGACAATATCCTTGACCGTGTAGTAAGGATGGAACGGGATGCCATCGAGCGGCACGCCAGCCTCATCCTTGGTCTTCTTGATATCCACACCCATCGGGTTGTTCGAACCCACTTCGTGCAGTGCCAGGATGTGAAGAACCACCAGGCCAAGGATCACGATCGGCAGCGCGATGACATGCAGCGCGAAGAAGCGGTTCAGCGTGATGCCGGAGATCAGGTAGTCACCGCGAATCCACTGGGTCAGGTCAGCGCCGATGACAGGAATCGCACCGAACAGCGAAATGATCACCTGGGCACCCCAGTAGGACATCTGTCCCCAAGGCAGCAGATAGCCCATGAAGGCCTCGGCCATCAGAGCCAGATAGATCATCATGCCGAAGATCCACACCAGCTCCCGCGGCTTCTGGTAGGAGCCGTAGAGGATGCCCCGGAACATGTGCAGATAGACGACAACGAAGAACGCCGATGCGCCGGTGGAGTGGAGGTACCGGATGATCCAGCCGTATTCCACGTCACGCATGATGTATTCGACGGATGCAAATGCACCTTCTGCGGACGGCTCGAAGCTCATCGTCAGCCAGATGCCGGTGAGAATTTGGTTGACCAGAACCAGCAACGCCAATGAACCGAAGAAGTACAGAACGTTGAAGTTCTTCGGCGCGTAGTACTTGCTTAGATGGTCTTCCCACATCTTGGTCGCGGGGAAGCGCGCGTCGACCCATTCCATGAATTTGCTCATCACGCGCTCTCCTGATCCACGCCGATGACGACCAAAGAGTCCGTCTCGTAGGTGTGAGGGGGAACCGGCAGGTTCAAGGGCGCAGGCTGCCCCTTGTAGACGCGGCCAGCCATGTCATATTTCGAACCATGGCACGGGCAGAAATAGCCACCGAGCCAGTCGGCACCCAGATCAGGCGCCGCGACTTCAGGACGGAAGGACGGGGCGCAGCCGAGGTGCGTACAAAGCCCGACCACAATTAGCACTTCCGGCTTGATTGAGCGAACCGCCGGATCAACATAAGTTGGCTGTTCGGAAGCCTCGGAATTCGGATCAGCGACCGCATCGGTGAGCTTGCCCAGATTGGCCAACGCCTCCTCGGTACGACGCACGATGAACACCGGCTGACCGCGCCACTCGGCAACCATCTGCTGACCTGGCTCGATCTTGCCGATATTTACCTTAACCGGTGCACCGGCCGCCTTGGCTTTGGCACTCGGGAACCACGATCCCACGAACGGGACCGCGGCACCCACCGCTCCTGCAGCACCTACTACCGAAGTAGCGGCTACGAGGAAGCGACGCCGGCCAGCATTCACGCCGTCATTGCTCATTCAGTCGTCTCCCATCAGTTTCTTATGGCCTACCGAAAGCAGGCGTCTACTACGTGCGTCTACCGTAAAACTAGGCCGCGAAAAAATTCGCCAAATGGTAAAGAAAAGCCCCTTGCATGACAAGGTAATAACCGGACACAACCAGGCGCCAGGCCCCGAAAGTCGGGACTTTCTAAACGCGACACGCTGTCGCATGGATAAAAATCAGCCCAAAAAAAAACGCCCAACTTTGTATAAAGCTGGGCGTTTTTTGTGAAGCGGATTAACGCTTCGAGTATTGCGGACGCTTACGCGCTTTACGCAAACCGACTTTCTTACGTTCAACTTCGCGAGCATCGCGAGTAACGAAGCCAGCTTTGCGCAGAGCAGGACGCAGTGTTTCGTCGTAATCCATCAGCGCACGAGTAATGCCGTGACGGATGGCACCAGCCTGACCACTTACACCACCGCCAAGAACGGTAACGTAGATATCGAACTTCTCGACGGTTTCGGTCAGCTCCAGCGGCTGACGAACCACCATGCGAGCGGTTTCGCGCCCGAAGAAGTTGTCCAGCTCACGATTGTTGATGGAAATCTTGCCAGTGCCCGGGCGCAGGAACACGCGCGCGGTTGCAGTCTTGCGACGGCCAGTGCCGTAATTTTGAGTCGCCGACATAATGAACTATTCCGTTAAATCTTCAGTTCTTGGGGCTGCTGAGCGGTGTGCGGATGATTGGCACCCTTGTACACCTTCAGCTTACGATACATGTCGCGACCCAGCGGGTTCTTAGGCAGCATGCCTTTGACCGCGGTCTCGATCACACGCTCTGGCGCCTTGGCGATCAGCTTCTCGAAGTTGATCGACTTGATGCCACCCGGGAAGCCGGAGTGAGAGTAGTACATCTTGTCGGTGGTTTTCGCACCGGTAACACGCACTTGCTCAGCGTTGATAACAACGATGTAGTCACCGGTATCGACGTGAGGCGTGTATTCCGCCTTGTGCTTGCCACGCAGGCGGCTAGCGATTTCGGTTGCCAGACGACCCAGGGTCTGGCCGGCAGCGTCGACGACGAACCAGTCGCGCTTGACGGTTTCCGGTTTAGCAGTAAAAGTCTTCATTCGTTATAGCCTCAGGGGCCGCCCTGAAAATAAGACGGCGAATCTTACTGAATGGTGCTCGCCCTGGCAAGGCCAGGACAGCCGGAAACAGACGCTATCGGGGGCTCGGGTCAGCGCGTCCGCTACGGCAGTGTTCGGCAGGCTAGGCATCCCCTACCTTGGTTTTGCGTCAGCGGGCTAGGCATCCCCGGCGACAGGCTGCGGAATTATCCGGATTACGCGCAAAATTGCAAGCATGTTAGTAGGCGAATCATC
>NZ_JAMOII010000019.1 GCF_024448985.1 Stutzerimonas stutzeri | reverse complement strand
GCAACCAAATACGACAAGGCCACTCTCATGAGTGGCCTTTTTCGTTCCGCCTCGCAGAACCACCCTCCTCTCGCACGTTAAACCTCGCGGCCTTCGCTTGCTTAGGTTGGTTTCAGCCTCACGCCCCTCCCTTTCCCTTTTAAATCTCTTCACGCGAAAGTTTATAGGCCGTTCGGCTTAGTTCTGAAGATGGATGACTTTAAAATAAAGTTATCGACTCGGTAACCCACAGCTCTTTTATCCTTTTGCCTATCAATGGATTACGACAGGCAGGCCGAAAATCCCAAAAAAAATTTAGTTTCCCATCTTGACTGCCGTCAGGTTCTGAATGATAACTAGGTCACACAAACGAGGCAGGATGTTTCCTCGAGTGGCAAGCCAGACAGAACCCGGTATTGCTATTAAGTCCGCAGGGATAGCATCTCCGTAACAGCTAATTTTTGCTGTTCTGCGTTAACAGTACTCTCTCTTTATTGCTTCTCTCGAAACCCAGCCGAGTGCGGTAGCTTTGCCTGAAAGCCGCGCTATACGGGCCGCCCCAGGAGAAGAGGCCTACGAGAGATGGCAAGCCAAATGGCGGCAAAAGCCTGCAATGGCGGTAGCGTGCCTAATAAGAACAGGCAGCAAAAACCTCATATCTGGCGATTAATGGCGTAATTGAAGATTCGCGTACCGATTAAATAATAATTTAACTTTCAATCGCCGTACTCATATGTTCATCCAAACCGGAGCTGATCGTGGATACCCTGTTCCGTAGCATCGATATCGAAGCGCATCAATTGATTGCCAAGGAAATGAGCGTCAAGGGAAGCTCCTGCATTACCAACTTCCTTACTGCCGAACAATTAACCTCATTACAAGATCACATCCGTAATGATGCCGAAAGCCATAACGGCCAATACTTCGCGCACCATGGTGGAGTTGAAATAGAGAGTTCTCTATTGGGCGTTCTAGGCGCTGCGCCGGAGTTCCGGCAGATGCTTGGAAGCATTTATCAGGCGGGCATCGGAAAAACCGCGTACAGCGATGAGGTTCTTAAGGTGTTGCGCTGCGTGCAGGGGAATTCAGGGCGTCGTGAGTCCAATTGTTTTCATTACGATGCCAGCCTTGTAACCGTACTGTTGCCCATCGAAATCCCTCAGAACGGAAGCGATCGGGGTGATTTGATCATGTTTCCCAATCTCCGCCGAGTACGCTCGTACGTTCTGTTCAACGTGCTGGAAAAAATGCTGTTGCAGAATGCACTGAGCCGAAAGCTGATAACCGCTGCCATTCGCCGTCATCTTCTGAAGCCCGAAAAGCTGCAGCTGATTCCGGGCAATCTGTATCTGTTCTGGGGCTACCGGACGCTGCATGCAAACGAGCCCTGCGACCCCGCCAGCCGCCGGGCAACCGCCATATTCCATTATGGCGACCCGCACGCAGGCAGCTTTGCGACCCGGCTGATTCTCAAGCTCAACCAGCGTCGCGCACGACGCGCAACCGCACTCGGCACGCAGCCTATCGCATGACCGAACCCGGCCTCGGACAGAGGTTTTCATCTATCGATCTCGACGTGACTACCGATAAGGACATCGCGATGATCAATGTCACCAAATCCTATCTAGGCAACAAAGCCAAGTTTCTGGGCTATGTCGACAGCATCTATGCGTCCGGCTGGCTGACCAATCACGGGCCGCTGGTCACCGAACTGGAAGATCGCCTACGCGATTACCTGGGTGTCCGAAACATCATCCTCACCAATAACGGCACCTTGGCGTTGCAGATCGCCTATCGGGCATTGAACCTGTCCGGCAGCGCCATCACGACCCCGTTCAGTTTCGTTGCGACCACCAGCTCGCTGCAGTGGGAAGGTATCCGGCCGATCTTCGCCGACATCGACAAGGCCAGCTGGAACATGGACCCGCAGGCTATAGAGGCGCGGATCGACAGCGACACCCGCGCAATCGTCGCCACGCATGTCTTCGGTAATGCCTGCGATGTGGAAGGCATCGCGCGCGTCGCCGAGCGGCATCGGCTGAAGGTCGTCTACGACGGTGCCCATGCATTCAGCGTGCGCTACAAGGACCGCTCGGTTTTCCACTGGGGCGATGTCAGCACGCTCAGCTTCCATGCAACCAAGCTGTTCCACACCATCGAAGGAGGGGCCATCGTCACCAATGACGATGCACTGGCGGCAAGGGTTCGTTTGCTGTGCAACTTCGGCATCGTCGACACAGACACCATCGACGGTATCGGCATCAACGCCAAACTCAACGAGTTCGCTGCGGCCATGGGCCTGTGCATCCTGGATGACATGGCTTTGATTCTGGAGCAACGGGAGGTGATCGCCAGGCGCTACGAAGACCAGCTGGGTGATCATTTCGACCTGCAGCACCAGCAGCCGTACTCCCAGCGCAACCATAGTTATTTCCCGATTGCCCTGGCAAACGAAGACCAGTTGCTGCGCTGTCGAAGAGCGCTGAACGCCAAGGGCATCAACCCCAGACGCTACTTCTACCCTTCGCTGGACACTCTCGGCTATCTGCAGCCGCAACCGCCGCAAATACAGTCGAGAACCCTGAGCCGTCGGGTGCTGTGCCTGCCGATCTATCCAGGCCTGCCGCGGCATATCCAAGACACGGTTATTCAGACGCTGGTGCACGAATCTTCGCGACGCAGCCAACGGCAAACCGAGCGCTTCTGGCCACAGACCAACGCTACCGATTTGATGGAACAGCGTTTCAGCCTGCCCGATTCTGGGTTCAAGAATATTTACTGATTCATTAGCGGCGGCCCGACTACATGTCTGATCGAAAGCTATCGATGTTTCGCAACACCGGCCTGAGTTACGCCGGTCAAGCGTACGCCCTGCTCATCGGCATCCTCGTTCTACCCTTCTATCTCGGGCATCTTGGTGCTGAAGCCTACGGCCTGATCGGTTTTTTCGCGGTGCTGCAGGCCTGGTTGCAGCTGCTGGACGCCGGGCTGTCACCGTCGCTGGTCCATCGGATTGCGCACTATCGCGGGCGGCTCGCCAGTGGCGCGCAGTGCTACGAGCCCGGACAGCTGCTGCGCTCGTTTGAAATCATCTTCTTGCCATTGGCATCGCTGACGGTTCTGAGCGTTTATTTCTCCAGTGGCTGGATCGCTCACCAATGGTTGCAAGCGCAGGAGCTGAGCACGGACACCATCGTTCAGTGCATCAGCCTGATGGGTCTGATGGTCGGCCTGAAGCTGTACGCCACTCTTTATAAAAGCGGCCTGCAGGGCCTCGAACTACATGCATGGCTGAACGGCGCCAACATTCTGATAGCTACGCTGCGCTATTTCGGTGGCCTGTTTCTGGTGGCCAATGTCAGTCAGAACCCTCTGGATTTCTTCCTGTTCCAGACGGCGGTCGCTCTGTTCGAGACGCTGGTGTTCGCCGCCAAGGCCTATGCGCTGATGCCTAACCCAACGATCCTGACCGGATTCGACTGGGCCGTGGTCAAGCCGGTATTGCCGTTCGCCGCCGGCATGTCGCTCACCTCGGTGCTGTGGATCATCCTGACGCAGCTGGACAAGGTGTTGCTATCCAACGTGTTGATGCTCAAGGAGTACGGTTATTTCTCGCTGGTGGCGCTGATGTCGACCGGCATCATGACCCTCACCAATCCGCTGGTGCAGACGCTACTTCCACGCATGACCATGCTCGTGGCCGAGAACCGGATCGCCGATATGCAGGCGCTCTACCTGAACGCCACACGATTCGTCTGCAGCCTTTTGTTCCCGCTCTCGGGGGTCATCGCCTTTCACTCCGCCGAGCTGGTCTTGGCCTGGACTGGCGATGCAGAAGCGGCGCAATGGAGCCGGCTAGTGTTGCCTTGGTATGTGGTCGGTAGCGCGATCATGGCCGTTACCGCCTTCCAGTTCTATCTGCAATACGCCTACGGGCAGCTGCGCCTGCACGTGTGGTTCAGCCTGGTCTCAGCAGCACTCAGCATTCCGCTGGTGGTTTACGCGGCGCTCGAGCATGGCGTCTACGGCGCAGCGCTGGCCTGGTTCGGGCTGCGCATGCTGACGTTTCTGATCTGGCCGTCGATGGTGCACAAGCGCTTCGCCCCCGGCCTGCATCGGCAATGGCTACAGGATTTGTTGCGCATTACCGCCATGACAGGCCTGGGTCTGTTGATCGGAGAACCCGTGTTCGTGGCGATCGCGAGCGACAACCGCTTCGACATTCTTCTGGGACTGGCAGTCAGCGGCCTGATCTGCCTGGCACTGGTTACCTTCACATCCAAGCCCGTCGTAATGCGGCTTTACGTACTGATGACCAAATCGAGCGTCTGAATGGACATGGAACTGAAAAACGAGCAGGACTTGATGGCGGCCTGGGGCGATAGCCGGGAACCGCTGCTGAGCATCGTCTGCCTGGCCTACAACCACGCAGCTTTCATCAGGGAAACGCTGGAGGGGTTCCTCCGGCAGGAAACGGACTTCCCTTTCGAGGTGATTGTTCACGACGACGCCTCGACCGACACCACCGCGGCGATCATCCGTGAATACGCCGCGCGCTTCCCGAGCGTGATCAAGCCGATCTATCAGTGCGAAAACCAGTACCGCCAGGGTGTGCCGTTCAGCACGCGATTGTTCGCACAAGCGCGTGGCAAGTACATCGCCTATTGCGAAGGGGACGATTACTGGATCGACCCGCGCAAGCTGCAAATCCAGGTCGACTTTCTCGAACAACACCGCGACTACGTGATGACGTACCACGATGCGTTCATGTTCAACAGCCAAGGCGTGGTGCGCAGCCCGCACCTGCAGGGCCAATATCGAAGGGACGCCACTGCTCGCCAACTGATGCAGGCACGCCCGGTCTCAACCTTGACGGTGTGCTTTCGCAATCTGGTGCAGGAACTACCGCCTGAGCTGCACGGCGTCGAAGTGTTGGATATCTGCTGGTGGTCGTTGCTCGGAGCCCACGGCAAGGGCAAGTTCATCGAAGAGATAAAACCCGCCGCCTACCGAGTGCATGAGGGCGGGATCTTCTCCATGCGCAGCAGCAAGCAACGCATCCAGATGTCCATGCATGCCTATTACAGCCTCGCCCACTATTACCAGCGGATCGGCAACCAGTCGCTCTACGAGTACTTCATGATCCAGGTCTTCGCCCAGGCGCTGGCATCGATTTCGCCGCTCAGCAAGCTTCAGGCGCTGAGCCAGGTATTCCAGAACGCCAGCCTCAACCTGTTACGCAGGCTGATTCCAGGCGCCTGACAGCGCATGACCGACACCTGCCGCACCGATGGCGAATACTCAAGGAAGGATCCGCAATGACTGCCATGGCCCGCTCTTCGCTGGAATACGACGGAGACAATCGCATCGACCTGGCGCGTATTCTGCGCGTGGCGTTCGATCATAAGGCGCTGATTTTCACCATTACCGCCCTCTTCGCCCTGCTCGGCGTCGCCTATGCCGTCGTGGCTACGCCGGTCTACCGAGCGAGCGCGATGATCCAGATCGAGCCCAAGAAAGCCGGCATAACTGGCGTGCCGGAAGCCATACCTCGGCCGAACTCGGTTTCCCAGGCGGTGACCGAGATCGAACTGATCAAGTCGCGCTCGGTACTAGGGCGCACGGTCGATGCGCTGAAGCTCTACATCACCACTCGCCCCAAATACCTCCCACTTCTCGGCAGCTATATGGCGCGTCAGCATGATCCAGAGACGGACGGCGAACTCGCCGCGCCTCTGCTGGGTATGAGCAGCTATGCCTGGGGCGGCGAAAAACTGGAAATATTCCAGTTGGATGTGCCCGAAGCTTATCTGGGTGAAAAGCTGATCCTACGTGCCGGTAGTGCGGGAGCGTTCAGCCTGTATGACGCGGACGAGAAATTGCTACTGAGCGGCAAGACCAACGAAGCCGTGCAGCACGAGGGCTTTCGCGTACAGATCGCCGAACTCAAAGCCCGCCCGGGTACAGAGTTCGCCGTCGTGCGTAGCCGTCCGCAAACCACGGCACTGGATTACCAGAAGCGCCTCAAGGTGGGTGAAGCCGGCAAGGACTCGGGAATCATCTACCTCACCCTCGAGGATCCGGACGCGGACAAGGCCAATCACGTGCTCGATCAGATCAGCCGTCTGTACGTGCGCCAGAACATCGAGCGAAGCTCCGCCGAAGCAGCACAGCGCCTGGAGTTTCTGCGCTCGCAGGTGCCGCTGGTACGCAAGGAGCTGGAGAAGGCAGAAGCGGCGCTCAACGACTACCAGACCAGCGCGCAATCGGTCGACATCAGCATCGAAACCAAAGGTGTGCTGGATCAGGTCGTCGCGCTGGAAGCACAGATTTCCGAGCACGAACTCAAGCGCACCGAATACAACCAGCTGTACACGCCGGAGCACCCTACCTACCAGACGCTGATGAAAAAGATCGGTCAGCTGCAGGCACAAAAAGCTGCGCTGATGGGAAAAATCGACACACTGCCGATGACTCAACAGGAATTGTTGCGCCTCAATCGAGACATGCAGGTCACGACCCGCACCTACACCCTGCTATTGGACAAGGCCCAGGAGCAGGACATCTTGCGCGCAGGCACCATCGGCAACGTGCGCATCATCGACAACGCCTACTCGGTGGTGGAGAAGCCGGCCAAACCGATCAAGCCCCTGGTCGTACTGGTCGCCATATTTGTCGGCCTGCTGGCGTCGGCGATGGTGATCCTGCTACGCCAGGTGTTCTATCGCGGCGTCGAAAGTCCGGAGACCATCGAACATCTGGGCATTCCGGTGTATGCCGCCCTGCCTTTTTCGGCGAAACAGGAACACCTTTACCGGCTCAGGAAAATTCGCGACGGAAGAAGCAAGCTGCTGGGCACGGCCGATCCGGCCGATCTGGCCATCGAGTCACTGCGCAGCCTGCGTACCAGCCTCAAATTCGCCATGCTCGAGGCACGTAATCAAGTGCTGGTGGTCACCAGCCCGACCCCCTCGGTGGGCAAGTCCTTCGTTTCCAGCAATCTGGCATCGGTGATCGCCCAGGCGGGTCAGCGCGTGCTGCTCATCGATGCCGACATGCGTCGCGGTTATCTGGCTGGCGTGTTCGGCATGGCGCCGCGCAACGGTCTGTCCGATGCACTGGTTAGCGGGCTGCGTCTCGCCGCGGTCATCAACAAGACCGACCAGGCCAACCTGCATTTCGTTGCCAGCGGTTGCAGCGCGCCAAATCCGTCCGAGCTGCTGATGCACGACAATTTCGCGAAGTTGCTCAAAGAGGCGGAGCGCGAATACGACTTCGTCATCATCGATACACCACCGGTATTGGCCGTGACGGATGCCGTGCTGGTCGCGCAACAGGCTGGCACCTGCCTGCTGGTCGCGCGCTATGGGTTAAGCACCGCCAGCCAGATCGAAGCATCCAAGCGGCGCCTGGCGCAGAACGGCGTACTGCTCAAGGGCGCCATTCTCAACGGCGTCAAGCGCAAGGCCTCGAGCACTGCCTACGAAACCGGTGCTTACGGCTATTACAGCTACTCTCAGAAAGCCTGATACGTGCGAGGGACATGTCGTGCTCAGAACCGCAGCGATGATGCAACCCTACCTGTTCCCCTACCTGGGCTACTTCCAGCTGATCGCTCACAGCGATGCCTTCGTGCTGGGTGACGACCTTCAGTACGTCAAGGCTTCGTGGATCAATCGCAACAGGGTACTGGTGAACGGGCAGCCTAAATTGATCACCTTTCCCATGCGCAAGGGTGGCCAATTCGACCCGATCAACCAGCGCTGGCTATGCGAGGACTTCCCGCAGGAAGCCCAGAAGCTACTGAGGACGCTGGAATTCGCCTACGCCCGCGCCCCTCATCACGACGAAGTGTTCGCGCTGATTCACCGGATCCTGACGCATCCGGAGCGCAATCTGGCCCGGTTCATCGAACATTCCATCCGCTGCATCTGCGCGCACCTGCAGATCACGACACCTATCCATATCGGGTCGGAGATGGGATTGCCGACCCGCATGGACAAGCAGGAGCGCGTCATTGGCCTAACGAAAATGCTAGGTGCAGAGCGCTATATCAACCCCATCGGAGGCATGGCGCTGTACTGTCCAGCGCTTTTCCGAGCTTACGGCCTGTCACTGCGCTTTCTGCGCATGGACGACCTGAGCTACCCACAGTTCAGCCAACCTTTCGTGCCTGCGCTATCGATCATCGACGTGCTGATGTTCAACAGCCAGAACGATGTGCAGGACCTGCTCAAGCGTTTTTCTCTCGTCGAAGGGATCGAGCAGCAAGCCGCATTGCAGGCATGAACGACATCGACAAAACGGACTTCAGCAACTCATCTCTATGGAAGGCAGCTTCACATGTCAGCGCTCGGTAACAATCCACACTGGTACCTGATACAAACCAAACCCCGTCAGGAAATCCGCGCCGAAGAGAATCTCCAACGCCAGCACTTCGAGTGTTACAGGCCACACAAGCCAAGCACTTCCGGTGATGGCAAAGCAGACGAAGCGTTGTTTCCCGGTTATTTGTTCATCCGCCTCGATCGGCACATGGACAACTGGTATCCCATCCGTTCGACCCGAGGCGTCGCCCGAGTGGTGTCTTTTGGCAGCGAACCCACACCGGTTCGGGACGAACTCATCGAGCAGCTGCGCCAGCGACTCGCGGCCCCGGCAGAGAAGCCGAAGTTCCAACCTGGCGAGCGTGTGCATCTGCAGGGTGGCGGCTTCAACGAACTCGAGGCGATCTTCGTCAGCGACGACGGAGACGAACGTTCGGTGATCCTGCTGAAGCTGTTGCAGCGTGAACAAAAAGTCCGCGTGCCAACCCGCTATCTCAGTGGTTGCGTCGCGCAGCCCTGACTCACGCTGTTGCACCGATGAATTCGGGGTTCCGATCATGAAGATTCTGTTTCTGCACAGCCTGTACGCACCCCATGTGGGTGGTGGCGCGGAAATCGTCGTGCGCCAGTTGGCTGAAGGCCTTCAGGGCCGAGGCTGCGACGTAACGGTGCTAACCACCGGCCCGGAGACCGGCTTGCATGAGGAAACGCTAGGCGGCGTGCGAATCTATCGCGCCGGCCTGTACAACCTTTACTGGCACTTCACCCAGAGCCGGCCCAATCTGTTGTTGCGCCTCGGCTGGCATTACCGCGATCGCTACAACCGCCGCATGCGCCTGTACGTTCGCGAGGTGATCGCACGCGAGCAGCCGGACATGGTGGTTTGCCACAACCTGACCGGCTGGTCGATCTCGGCGTGGGACGAGATCAGCGCGGCCGGCGTGCCGATCGTTCAGGTGCTGCATGATCTCTATTTGCTGTGCCCCAAGGACACCATGTTCAGCAAAGGCCGCAGTTGCGAGCGCCAGTGCGGTATGTGTTCGGCTTTCCGTCAGCAACACGCGGGGGCCTCGGCACAGGTCGCCGCGGTAATCGGCGTCAGTCGCTTCATTCTGGACCGGGTGTCCGGGCACGGGTATTTCAGCCGGGCCAGCCACCACGTGGTGCATAACAGCACCACGCCGAGCGAAAGCGCACCGCGCACGCCGCGTCATAACCACAGCGGCCTGTTGCGTTTCGGCTATATCGGCACGCTGTCGGAAAACAAGGGCGTGGGGTGGTTGATCGAACAGTTCCAAGAACTGTCAATCAACGCCACCCTGGAAATCGCCGGGCGCGGCAAGCTGGACGATGAAGCACAACTGAAGGCAAAGGCCGACCCGGCCAAAGTCCGCTTCGTCGGCTATCAGAATGCCGCCACCTTCATGAGCAACATCGACGTACTGGTGGTGCCTTCGATATGGGCTGAGCCCTTCGGGCTGGTCGCCGTCGAAGCCTGTGCCCAGCACCTGCCCGTCATCGCAACGAACATGGGTGGCCTGCCGGAAATCATCCAGAACAACCTCAACGGGCTGCTCTGCTCACCGGCCGACCCCGACTCGCTCGGCAGAGCGATGCTCAAGCTCTATCTGGACAGCGGCCTGCGCCAGCGGTTATCGCAGCAGGCGCATGGCAGCGTTGCGCCATTTCTAGACATGGAACGCATGCTCGATCAGTACCAATCGATCCTGCATGCCGCGCTACACGGCCGGAGAGCCCACGATGACGCCGTTTTCACTGATTACACCGCATCCCAGATCGAGCCCGCTGGCGATTGACAAGCCGACCCTACTGACATTGATCGCGGCCTCTCTGCTGATCAGCGAAACCTTTGCCGGGGCGCTGCGCTATTACCTCGATATCGCCGGTATCTCCGCCCTGCTCTACCTACCAAAGCTGGCTTGTTTGGCAGCAGTGGCGCTCGAGTTGCCACGCGCGCGAAGCAGGCCCGGCGTATGGCTGGTGCTATTTGCGTTGGTGGTTTCAAGCTCGTTCGCGCTGCTTCACGGGGCTTCGCTGAGAAACGTCGGCTTCAGCCTGTTCATCTATATTCCGCTGCTGTTCGGGCTGTTCTGCGGCACCTATCTGGAACGCAAAACCGTCCTGTTGGGCTGGGTGATCGGGCTATGTCTGATGGCCTCTCTGCTAGGCATTGCACTGGATATGTTCACCCAGGTGCCATGGAAGGGGTACAGCTACATGATGGGCGACGTCGAGGTGACCGCGAACAAATCCTGGGCCTTTGGCAGTACCGACCGTCTCGCCGGCTTCGCCCGCATGTCGACCAATCTGGCGGTGATGATCGCGCTGTACAGTCTGTTTCTGGCAGCGTTCCTGCGCACCCGATTGCTGCGGATGATGCTCTACCCGCTGGCATTCGGCGCGATCTTTCTCACCACCAACAAGTCCACCGCCGCGGCTTATCTGTTGACGCTGATGATGCTGTTCCTCGCCGGATATCGCATGCCCAGTGCCACCGCGTTTTTCATCGCGGTGCTAACGGGAATGGCATTGCCGATCGCTAGCTTGCTGCTGAACATTCCGCAGGCCGAAGCCTACAACGGCAGCATGCTTGCTTCCTTCAACGATCGTCTGATCCATAGCTGGCCGAATTTCATTGAGGTGATTACCAACGAAGGTTGGGGTTGGTGGGGTGCAGGTTTCGGTGCGGTAGGCAGTAGCGCAGCGGTCTTTCCACTGGCCTGGCTGGAGCTGCTGAGCATCGCCGACAACACGGCGCTGTATCTCTGGGGAATGCTCGGCGTGTTCGGCGTGCTGCTGTATTTGCTGTTGTTCCCGTTGCTGCTGCGCCTGCACGACCGTGGCCCGCGCATTCGTGACGCCCTGCTAGGCATCGTCTTCTGCACCTGCCTGATCGGCTGGGCGACCGATGTATTGGAAGTCACCACCTCCACCCTTTTCCTTGGTATGGCCATCGCCCACGTTCTGACGCCTCGGGACGTGCTTCATCGAGGGACGTACAGCCAGATCACCGCAGCACAACCGCATGGCGGCCTTGAACCGCATGCCTCTAGACACAGGGACGAGCGACCATGATTACCCGCCTCAACTTTTGCCGTCTGGCACTTGTCGCGGCCATATCCGGCCTGGCGCTGCAGGCACCGGCACAGCAGCCGGAAGACCCGTTCATCCTCGGCGTCTGCTCGCATGACCTGCATTTACGTGACAGTCGCAGCCAAGGCAATCAACTGTTGCGGGACGCCGGTATCGAGTCGGTACGAACCGACGCGCACTGGGCGTTTCTCGAACGTAACCGCGATCGGCTCAAGGTGGAGCCGCATTGGTACCGCTATCTCGCCGGCACCGAAGCGCATGGGCTCGATAGCCTGTTCATTCTTGGCTACGGCAACATCTTCCATGGCGACGGGGAAAAGCCACGCAGTGAGCCGGTACGCGCCGCCTTCAACCGTTATGTCGCCTTCGTCGCGCAGCAGTTTCGCGGCCGTATCAAGCACTACGAAGTCTGGAACGAGTGGGACGTCGAGAACCCGACCGATCCGCAATTCACGCAGGACTACGCCCGGCTGATCACCGACGCAGCGGGCATCATTCGCCAGCATGATCCGGACGCCAAAGTGTTGGCCGGCGCGGTGACTACCAAAGGCATCGAATCCGGTTTCGCCCTGCGCCTGATCGAAGCCGGCGTGATGCAATCGATCGACGGCCTCTCGCTGCACCCATACGTACATTGCCGTGGCCGGGGGAAGAACACCCCCGAGGCCTGGATCGAATGGCTTGCAGACGTTGACATGGAACTGTCAGCCGCCGCCGGCCAGCCGGTGCCGCTGTATCTGACGGAGATGAGCTGGCCGGCCTATCAGGGTTCCTGTGGCATCGACGAAAGCCTGCAGGCCGCTTATCTGGCGCGCAGCTTCCTGCTCGTCAAGACGCTTCCCAACGTGCGGGGCTACTGGTGGTACGACTTGCGAAACGACGGCACCGACAAGCGTGAGCGCGAACACAACTTCGGCCTGCTTCGGCAGGACTACGCCCTGAAGCCCGCGTATCGGGTGCTCAAGGTGGTCAGCCCGATCATCCAGAACTACCAGTTTCTTGGACATGTCGACGGACCCAGAAAAGACACCGTTCTGATGCGCTTCGGTAACGCTGAAGAACAGCTTCTCGTCGCCTGGAGCACCGACCAGGCACGCTCGGTCAGCATTGAATCCGCGGGCCAGGCAACCGGCGCGCTGGAGCTGATCGATACCGAGCATCCTGAAAACGGCCGAACCCAAAGCGACGCGGCATGGAATTGCCCGGCCGACGCGAACAACTGCACCGCCAATATCGAACTCGATGGATTTCCGAAAATCATCAGCCTCGGCAAGTCCGCTGCGGCTCGCTCCGGCTCCTAGCAGAAGCTCTCGACTCGTGAACAGTTTTTTGAAAAGGGGAATTTCAGATGATTGTGATCAATGCCCGCTTTCTGACCCAGGAAATGCGGGGTGTACAGCGCTTCGCGGAACAGATCAGCCTGCAGCTCGGATGCCTGCGCGATGACCTGGTCTTCGTTGCGCCAAACGACATACGCCTACACGACAGTGCCGAACAGCTGCAGGTACGCCGCATCGGGCGCCACCGAGGCCATCTCTGGGAACAACTGGACCTCCCGCTGTGGCTCGCACGCAATGGCAGCCCACCGCTGGTCTCGCTCTGCAATACCGCCCCGCTCGCCTATGGCAACCAGATCGCGACCCATCATGACATTACCTATGTCAGGCATCCGGAAAGCTATTCGAGAGCGTTCCGGGCCATCTATCGCAATCTGACACCGCTGTTACTCAAACGAATCAAGGCGCTGATTACCGTGAGCGAATTTTCCCGGAAAGAGATAGCTCGCTTCTATGGCTATCCGGCACGCCACATTTGCGTGGTGCCCAACGCCGTGGACGCGCGCTTTCAACCCTTCTGCGCCGAGCAATGTCCGCGTGGCTCGGCGCCTTATCTGCTCGCGGTGTCATCGCCCAGCGCGCACAAGAATTTCGCCAGGATGGTCGCGGCATTTCTGAAACTAGAAGGGTTCGATGAAGTCGAGCTGCGCATCATTGGCGACTCGAACCGAATCTTCTCCGGCAGCGTCCATGACGTGGCCGGCAGCCGACGCATCCGCATGCTTGGCAGGCTCACCGATCAGGAGCTGGTGGAGGCCTACCAGGGCGCAACGGCCTTCGTGTTTCCGTCGATTTACGAAGGCTTTGGCATCCCCCCGCTCGAGGCGCAGGCCTGCGGCTGCCCCGTCATCGCAGCGCGCGCCGCCTCTATTCCAGAAGTCCTGGGCGACAGCGCGCTGTACTTCGACCCGTTGAAGGTCCAGGACATCGCAGCTTGCATGCAGCGGGTCCTGCGCGACGAGGCCTTACGCCAGGATCTGCGGCGGCGTGGCAAAGCGAACGTAGCGCGGTACTGCTGGAATTCGTCCGCCCGGCAGGTATCCCGGCTGATCGACCAGGCGTTCACCGGGGTGAGTGATGGTAGGAAAGCAGACCTACAGCTCCCGCTCAGCCAGCCCAAGCACTAACCGAGCGAACGCCGACAGAAGCCCGGCCATGCCGAGTGCGTCCACAACCACCTGCCGCATCGCCGCGGCACTCCCAAACTTCAGTCGCCGACCGATCGACGATTGATCCCGCTGCCACTCTTTATCCATGAAGGCTAACGTATGAAAATCGCCATTGTTCATGACTGGCTGGTGACCTACGCAGGCGCCGAACGGGTGCTTGCCGGGCTGCTTGAGACCTGGCCGGAAGCAGACCTGTTTGCCGTCATCGACTTCCTCTCCGACGAAGATCGGGCCAGTCTCGGCGGCAAACGCGCCACTACCACTTTCATCCAACAACTGCCCAAGGCGAAGACGCACTACCAGAAGTATCTGCCCCTGATGCCCCTGGCTATCGAGCAGCTCGACATGTCGCCCTATGACTTGGTGATATCCAGCAGCCATGCCGTGGCAAAGGGCGTACTCACCGGGCCGAACCAACTGCACATCAGCTACGTGCATTCGCCGATCCGCTACGCCTGGGACCTTCAGCACCAGTATCTACACGAGGCCAGTCTGGACCACGGTCTCAAGGCCAAACTGGCGCGCATGCTGCTGCACTACATGCGCATGTGGGACCAGCGCACCGCGAGCGGCGTGGACGAGTTCATCGCCAACTCTCACTTCATCGGCCGGCGCATCAACAAGAGCTATCGCCGTGAGTCGACCGTGATCTATCCGCCCGTCGACACCCGCCAGTTCACGTTACATGCCGATAAAGAGGATTTTTATCTCACGGCATCTCGGATGGTGCCCTACAAACGCATTCCGATGATCGTTGAGGCCTTTTCTCGCATGCCAGACAAGACGCTGATCGTGATTGGCGCCGGGCCCGAAATGGAAAAGGCAAAGGAGCTCGCAACACCGAACGTGACGCTGATGGGCTATCAGAATTTCGCCGTGCTGCTGCATCACATGCAACGCGCCCGGGCCTTCGTGTTCGCTGCGGAGGAAGATTTCGGCATCGCGCCCATCGAAGCCCAAGCCTGTGGCACGCCCGTCATCGCCTATGGGAAAGGTGGCGTGCTCGAAACCGTGCGGGGGATCGATCACCCCGAGCCGACAGGGATCTTCTACGCCGAGCAGACGCCTGAATCCCTGATTGCAGCGGTCGCGGAGTTCGAATCGGAAGCGCATCACATATTGCCCGACACTTGCCGTGCAAGCGCGGAGCGTTTTTCAACCGAACGATTCAGGCAAGAGATTAAGACCTTCGTCGATACTAGGGTTCGCGAGGTTTCTTTGCTTCAGGGACAGGATGCGCTATTGCCCCGACCGACCGTTGCACCGGTGAGCGTCGCACCGGTTTACCCAACGGCGGTTCCAATGAAGCCCGCCTGATAAGGACCCCATTTCAATTGCGAGGTTTCAAGGATGAACACAGCAACCGCAACTCAACGAGTCCAGACCACCTGCGTATTAGGCCTCGCCCTGCTGATCAGCGGGACGACAGGCGCCGTCCATATCGCCCAGCACACCGACGGTGAACTGTATCGACAAGGGCACGAAAGCTTCGCACGGGACGTGCCCAGCTGTGCCAACAACTCGGTGGGCCGGGCGATTATCTTCGATCATGGGGCTCGCCGGATCGCACCATCGTGCGGTGCCACCAGTGAGTCCGTGACGGTCACGCCCCCGCCAGTACGCCTGGCGAGACCGCTCTCTGATAGCCAGTACATCCGTTCTGGCGACAGCATCCGCTACTCGTTTTAGCTCTGCGAACTTTTGGAGGTGCCATGGACAGTGCAGACCAAAATAGGCAATCGCTGATTTACGCCGACGGTTATTCCTATACCGAAATATTCCAGGCGCCCGAATTGCCAGGAATGCCCAGTGGAAGCCGGTTGATCAGCGTCTTCCATGCATTCTTTATCGCAGACCGGGACACCGACATTCTCGGTGCCGATCTGGCCACAGCACCGCCCGATGCCGAGATGACCGAAACTGCCAGCAACCTCTGACACTCCGGTCCACAGGCTTTCTCTGCAGCGCTTCAAGCGCCTCACCGACGGCGTTGCGCCGTTGGCGCGACAGTCGTTCCGCGATTCATGCCGAGACACCCCCATGACTCTCAAAACCACAGTGGTGACCGTGACCTATGGCGATCGGCTGGCTTACCTGCAACAGCTGATCGAGCGCGCGCTGGCATTCGTCGAAATCAACGAAGTGATCGTCGTGAGCAATGCCGCGCTGGCGCCGCTGGAGCAACTACCGGAACGCTGGCCTGGAAAAGTCCGACTGATCCCGCTGCCGCACAATACGGGCTCGGCGAATGGCTATGCCGTAGCGATCGAAGCTGCTCTGGCAGGCGGGGCTGATTACATCTGGATGATGGATGATGACAACGCTCCGACCACCGCAGCGGTGACGATCCTGCATCGCGAACTGGCGCGCCTGGGTGGCCTGCTAGGCCCGGAACGAGTCGCGGTGCTGGGCTATCGCGCAACGCAGCAGGCGGACGTTGCCCAAGGCGTACCGCCGCGCTACATCCTTCAGCCGCGCTCCAGCTATTTCGGTTTTCACATCGCGCAGCTTCCCTACAAGCTGTGGCGCCGCCTGCCGTGGGCCAAGCGGCCCGGTAAACGGCCAGCGAGCATCAGCCTGCCATTCGCCCCCTACGGCGGTATGCTGGCGCATCGCAGCCTGTACCAACGCATCGGCTTGCCGCTGAAGGAACTGGTGCTTTATGTCGACGACACCGAATACACGCGACGCATCACAGCTGGCGGTGGTCGTCTGTTCCTCTTTACCGGTGCCGTAATCGACGAGCTCGAAGAATCCTGGAACATCAAGGCGCGTACCCGCAACATCTACGAAACCTTCCTGCTCGGCGACTCGGATTTCCGCGCCTACTATGCCGCGCGCAATCAAGCCTGGTTCGACAAGAACGTCTGGGCCGCTTCTCCCCGGCTGCATCGCCTCAATCGTGCAATCTTCCTCACCCTGCTGCGCCTGGTCGCCCGGCTGCGTAATACCCGTAAGCGCCTGAAGCTTATCGAGCAAGCCATTCATGACGGCGAAAACGGTGCCCTGGGCATGAGCAAGATCTTTCCATTGCGTTGACCAATCGCCGGCGGCTCCCCGCTGCCCAGCTCATCGAGGGATGGTTCATGGACGTCACATCAGTGCAACGTGACGCAAACAACTTCGACTTCCTGCGATTCTTCGCTGCTTCGGCAGTTGTCATTGGTCATTGTTATTGGCTGTCGGGAGCCGGCGATGTCGAACCGGTACGGCTATTCACCGGATCCATGGATACCGCCGACATTGCCGTGAACCTGTTCTTCGTAATGAGCGGCTTTTTGATCGCCGCCTCATGGATGAACAGTCGCAGCGTTCTGGACTTCGCCGCCAAACGCGCCCTGCGAATTTTTCCGGCGTTGTGCGTATCGGTCTTACTCACTGCGTTCGTCATCGGGCCACTGGCGACCGGGCTATCGCTGAAGGCATACCTTCTCAATAGCCAGACCCTGGGCTACCTCGGCAACATGGCCCTGATCACGCAATTTCATCTGCCGGCCGTCTTCACCGACAATCCCTTTCCCGACACCGTTAATGGATCGGTCTGGACATTGCCCTACGAAGTGCTGATGTACGCCTCATTGCTGACGATGGGGCTGCTCAAGTTATTCGGGCGAATCGCCGTGCTGATCGTGCCCGCGATGTTGATGTTGATCCATTTCCAACTGGCACCTGGCCTGGGGCTGGACAGCGACATTCTGCGCAAGTCCACCCGGCTGGGGATGTTCTTCTTCCTCGGTTCGGCGCTGTACCTATACCGCAGAAATTTGCCCTGGAACTGGAAGGTCGCCCTGAGCTTGCTCGCGCTTTCGCTGCTCAGTGCCAAAACTGAGCTATGGCTGTATTTCCACGTTCTGACATTGCCTTACCTGACCATCTATCTGGCACACCTGCGGATTCCACGATTGTCCGAATTCGGCAGGTATGGCGATTTCTCCTACGGCATCTACATTTTCAGCTTCCCGATCCAACAACTGCTGATGCACTGGTTCAGCCTGCAGTTGTCGTTGGGCGCATTCATGGTGATCAGCCTCTTTGCAAGCATCGCCATCGCAGCGTTGTCCTGGCATTGGATCGAGTCCCCGGCATTACGGCTGAAACGCTATCTCCCTGGGGCCCGCGAGCGTGCCGGCCGCATAGACCTCAGCCCGACCCCATGATTTGTCTACCTACCCCATAGACCGTCTGCTCGATTTGCCGCAGAAAATTGCGACGGGCCTGGAGCCCCATAGCTAAACCCCCTACCATGCATCGCGATTCCCTTCTGCCTATCGACAATCAGATTTCATGTCTTTTGCCCTACTGTTTCGCGTAGACCTGCGGCGGCTGATTGTGATGCTGGCAATTCTCAGCGGGCTGATTACGCTGAGCATCAGCTTTTATGCGAGCTATCAGGTGCAGCGCGAATCGCTCATTAACAGCACTCTCGAGGCCAATCGGGCCTACGCGGCCAAACTGGCTGTCGGCACCGAAACCTTCTTCGATTCGGTGCAGCAGCAGCTCCGCTACAGTGCAGATATCCTGGCAAAACAGTTCGATGATGAAACGCTACGCAGAGAGGTCGAACGACTGCGGTTGCAGACGAACAGCTTCAACACCGTCGTCGCCACCGACGTCCGGAGTGTGGTGCGTGCGATTTCGCCCAACAGCGAGCCGCTGATCGGTCACCAACTGGGTTCACCCGGCGCGCAAGAAGCACTTCGAGAGCGACGACCGCTGATCAGCAGTCCCTACATTTCAGCGCTCGGGACGCTGGTGATCTCGATATCCCAACCGATCCTCGACGAAAACGGCATGTACCTTGGCTACATTGGCGGCGTTATCAGCCTCAAAGAGCCGAACATCCTTAACAGCATGCTCGGCGAGCATTTTTACCAGGACGGTTCCTACCTATACGCAGTGGACCAGAACCGGCGGTTGCTCTACCACCCGGACCCCAAACGCCTCGGCACCGTAGTCGGAGGAAATGCAGTCATCGACCGGGTTGTCAGCGGCGAGTCGGGTAGCCAGCGGGTCATCAACAGTCAGGGACAAGACATGCTGGCCGGTTTTGCCGCGGTGCCGACCGCGCGCTGGGGCATCATCGCGCAACGCCCGACCGCGGTGACGCTACACCCGCTCGACGATTTGATGCTTGAAGTTTTGCGCCAAACGGCCCCCCTCGCACTGCTGACCTTCGTTGGCGTCTGGTGGTTATCCGGGCTGATTTCGCGTCCGCTCTGGCAACTGGCCAAGAGCGCAGGCGGGATGGATGCTCCCACCAGCGCGGAACGTATCCGGCGCATCCGTTCCTGGTATTTCGAGGCCGCACAACTCAAGCGGGCGATGCAGTTGGGCATCAGCCTAATGCATCAACGCATTGGCAAACTCAACCTCGATGCCCAGACCGATCCCTTGACCGGTCTGCACAACCGCCGCGGACTGACCCTTGCCTTGGAGGCTCTAAGTTCGGAAGGCCATTCATTCGCGGTTGTAGCCCTGGACATCGACCACTTCAAACGCATCAACGACAGTTACGGTCATGACGCTGGCGATCAGGTCATTCGTCAGCTAGCGCAATTGATGACCGCGTGCTCGCGGGAAGCCGATACCCTTTGCCGAAGTGGTGGCGAAGAATTTCTGATGTTGTTGCCGAACACCAATGTCGAATCGGCGTTGCGGGTTGCCGAACGCTTGCGCCGTTGCGTCGAGCAAAAGCAGATCCCACCGCTGGGTCATATCAGCATTTCCCTCGGAATCGCCGTCTGGCCCATACACGCCGATAACATCGAGCGCGTCCTCAAGCTGGCCGACGGCGCGCTGTACCGGGCCAAGCAGCACGGCCGCAATCGCTCGGAAGTCGCCGAACTGGATCGGAATCAAGCTTTGGATTTCAACCGGGACGGTTGAATCGATTCAAGCCCGATCATGCTGAATGCCACCTGGCGCGTGAGCCTCAGATGACCACCGAAAGCCGCAGAAATAGCTGTATACTCGCGCGCTTTTTTACGCTTGGTGTCCTGAGGGTTACTCGATGAGCAAAGCGCCTACCGTTGGATTTGTTTCACTTGGCTGCCCTAAAGCCACGGTGGACTCCGAACGCATCCTGACCCAGCTGCGTATGGAGGGGTACCAGATCGTGCCCACCTATCAGGACGCCGACGTGGTGGTCGTCAACACCTGCGGCTTCATCGATAGCGCCAAGGCCGAATCGCTGGATGCAATCGGTGAAGCCATCGCCGAGAACGGCAAGGTGATCGTTACCGGCTGCATGGGCGTGGCTGAAGACAACATCCGCAATGTGCACCCCAGCGTGCTGGCTGTCACCGGTCCGCAGCAATACGAGCAAGTCGTCAATGCCGTGCACGAAGTGGTGCCGCCCAACATTGATCATGACCCCTTCGTCGATCTGGTTCCGCCGCAGGGCATCAAGCTGACGCCGCGTCACTACGCCTATCTGAAGATATCCGAAGGCTGCAACCACACCTGCAGCTTCTGCATCATCCCCTCCATGCGAGGCAAGCTCGTCAGCCGTCCGGTCGGCGATGTGCTCAGTGAAGCCGAGCGCCTGGTGAAGGCTGGCGTTAAGGAGATCCTGGTGATCTCCCAAGACACCAGCGCTTATGGTGTCGACGTAAAGTACAAAACTGATTTCTGGAACGGCCAGCCGGTCAAGACGCGCATGCTGGAGCTATGCCAGGCGCTGTCGAGCATGGGGGTATGGGTACGTCTGCATTACGTCTACCCCTACCCGAATGTCGATGACGTGATTCCTCTCATGGCCGAAGGCAAGCTGCTTCCCTATCTGGACATTCCGTTCCAGCACGCCAGCCCTAAGGTGCTCAAGGCCATGAAGCGCCCTGCCTTCGAGGACAAGACCCTGGCGCGCATCAAGAAGTGGCGCGAAACTTGTCCGCAGCTGACCATTCGCTCGACCTTCATTGTTGGCTTCCCAGGCGAGACCGAGGAGGACTTCCAGTATCTGCTCGACTGGCTGACCGAAGCGCAGCTGGATCGCGTCGGCTGCTTCCAGTACTCCCCGGTCGAGGGCGCGCCGGCCGAGGAACTGGACCTCGAGCCGGTACCGGATGAGATCAAGCAGGATCGCTGGGACCGCTTCATGGCCCATCAGCAAGCCATCAGCGCCGCTCGCCTGGAGCGCAAGATCGGCCAGGAAATCGAAGTACTGATCGACGAGGTCGATGAAGACGGCGCTATCGGTCGCTCCTACGCCGATGCTCCGGAAATCGACGGCATGGTTTACGTCGACAGCGAGCGTCCACTGCAGCCTGGCGACAAGGTCTGGGTCCGCGTAACCAATGCCGACGAGTACGATCTCTGGGCTGAGACGATCTAAGCGAGTAAACGGCGCCTTAGCATCTGCCAGAGGTGCCCGCCAACCAGAGCGAAGTGCCACGATTGAGCCGAGCCGGTTAAAGGAAAACGCCCCGACTGCTTAACTGCATCGGGGCGTTTGTTTTATGTCTCGGGAGCTATGTGTAGGCTCCCTCGCCAGATGTACCCCATAACGAAAAGCCCGTATCGAGTGATACGGGCATCGTTCTGCTTGCCTCTAGTCCGCCAGGATTACAACCTGACGGACAGGGCTTCGATACAGCGAAAGCCTTACTGTGCAGCGGCCTCTTCGGCAGCCTCGGGCTCGACTTCGGAGGCAGGGGCCTCTTCAGTTTCGTCGCCTTTGATGCCTAGCAGCTCAAGATCGAAGACCAGCACCGAGTTGGCCGGGATCAGCGGGCTCGGGCTTTGCTCGCCGTACGCCAGCTCGCTCGGGATGTACAGCTTATACTTCTCGCCTACATGCATCAGTTGCAGCCCTTCGACCCAACCCGGAATCACACCACCAACGGGCAGGTCGATCGGAGAACCACGCTTGATCGAGCTATCGAAAACGGTGCCGTCGGTCAGGCTGCCTTCGTAATGAACGGTAACGACGTCATTCGGACCAGGCTGAGGGCCATCGGCTTCCTTGATCACCTCATATTGCAGGCCGGATTCGGTGGTCTTCACGCCTTCACGCTTGGCGTTCTCTTCAAGGAATTTTTTCCCGGCTGCGACCGCCTCTTCGTTCATTTTGACCATGCGCTCTTCAGCACGTGTCTGCAGATAGGCAAAGGCCTCCATCAGCTCCTCGTCGGTCAGTTTCTGCTCCTGCTTGGTCAGGGCATCGTCGATACCCTGCGCAACAGCGACCGAGTCGAGATCATCCATCCCCTCCTGCGCCAGGCTCTTGCCCATGTTCAGGCCAATGCCGTAGGACGCCTTCTGCGCCGGAGTTTCCAGCTTGGCGCTGGTTTCCGAATCACAGCCCGTCAGGACCAGGCCAACCAGGGCTATCGCAGACGCCAAACGATGATGTCTCATTCTGTTTCCTTAAATGCGCTTGAAAGGGTGAGGCGAAATCAATTGCCGGAGCTTAACAGTCGCCCCCGACAGTGGCTACCGAGCGTACCGATGTAAAGAGTAAAGACAGCGCAAAGAAAGGAAGTGCCGCACGAAACGCGCGAACAGAGCGTGAAGCTCTCTTTTTGCCGCGCTCCGCTGGTGGGCTGAAGCGGAACGCCGCCCGGCCCACCCTACCAATGCCTGGGCTTGGCGAATGTCGGTCGACAGGTGGTTTCGCGAATCGAAGGCAAAAAAAAAGCGACCCTAAGGTCGCTTTTTCTCATGCTATCAAGGCGTTCAGTGGTCCTTGATAACGAATATGGCGCAGCGGACGGGACTCGAACCCGCGACCCCCGGCGTGACAGGCCGGTATTCTAACCGACTGAACTACCGCTGCGCTAAACCTCGAGTGGTGGGTGATGACGGGATCGAACCGCCGACCCTCTGCTTGTAAGGCAGATGCTCTCCCAGCTGAGCTAATCACCCTTTCAGTGCACTCGCTTGTTTGCGTTTGCTCTCGAAGTGGGGCGCATTCTAGAGAGGGTTCCGAACCTTGGCAAGCCCCTTTTGCAAAAAAAATTGATGAACTTACAAAGACTTAGCAAAGCCTCTGTTTATTGCCACTTTTTGTGGTTTCCATCGGCAATGCCGTGCGGCAGGGTTGGCCTGCGTTCCCGGGAGGGGAATAATGCGCGCTTTGCTTTTACCGGAGTTTCAAATCGCCATGTGGTTTCGCAACCTGCTCGTCTACCGTCTCACCCAAAACGTCCCTTTCGATGTCGAGACACTTGAAGCTGCATTGGCCGCCAAGCCCGCCCGCCCCTGTGCTAGCCAGGAGCTGAGCACCTACGGTTTCGTCGCGCCCCTCGGCAAGGGCGAAGATGCGCCTCTTGTACATGCCAGCCAAGGCTTCTTGCTGATCTCTACACGCAAGGAAGAGCGAATCCTGCCCGGTAGCGTGGTCAAGGACGCGCTGAAGGAAAAGGTCGACGAGATCGAAAACGAGCAGATGCGCAAGGTTTACAAGAAAGAACGCGATCAGCTCAAGGACGACATCATCCAGTCCTTTCTGCCGCGCGCCTTCATCCGCAAGTCCGGCACCTTCGCCGCCATCGCCCCGCAGCAGGGCCTGATTCTGGTCGATTCATCCAGTCCCAAGCGCGCCGAGGACTTGCTGTCCACCCTGCGCGAAGCCATCGGCTCGCTGCCGGTGCGTCCGTTGACCGTCAAGATCGCCCCTTCGGCGACCATGACCGAATGGGTGAAAACCCAGAAAGCTGCCGACGACTTTTTCGTGCTCGACGAATGCGAGCTGCGCGACACGCACGAGGACGGTGGTGTGGTGCGCTGCAAGCGCCAGGACCTGACCAGCGACGAGATCCAGCAGCATCTGGAAGTCGGCAAGCAGGTCACTCAGCTGTCGCTGGGCTGGCAGGACAAGCTTTCCTTCGTGCTCGACGACAAGTTGGTGATCAAGCGTCTACGCTTCGAAGAGCTGCTACAGGATCAGGCCGAACAAGACGGCGGTGACGACGACCTCGGCCAACAGGACGCCAGCTTCCTGCTGATGATGCTGACATTCGGCGAATTCCTGCCCGCGCTGTTCGAGGCCTTGGGTGGTGAGGAGATTCCGCAGGGCATTTAAACTGCCCTAGGGTCTGTTGCCATTTCGGCGCGGTCGCGACGGATCCGGTTTTAGCGCGAGACAAGGCACGAGTCGCGCAGTTTGGTCATTCCAAATAAGCAACGAGAAACGCCGTATCGCGCTAAAACCGGCCCGTCCCTCCGGGTTGCGCGGCAAATGACGCCATGCGGCGTTGCGGGACTTGGCAAGGGAACGACCATTACCTGCGTCCCGCGTCTTGCCTGGCGTCATTTGGCGCGGCAACGCGGCTTACAGCGAAACGGCAACAGACCCTAGCGCCGTCGGCCTGGCTGACGGCGTACTCTCAATAATTACAAGGTAAGCCCAATGCGAGCCCTCGCCGCCCTCAGCCGCTTTGTCGGCAATACCTTCGCCCTCTGGGTCCTGCTGTTCGCCGTTCTTGCCTTCTTCCTGCCCAACTGGTTTCTGCCTGCCACTGCCTGGATCGTTCCGCTGCTGGGGCTGATCATGTTTGGCATGGGGCTGATCATGTTTGGCATGGGGCTGACGTTGAAAGCGGCCGATTTCGCTGAAGTCGCGCGCCGCCCTCTTTGGGTGGCGCTGGGTGTCGGAGCGCAATTTCTGATCATGCCAGGCCTCGCCTGGCTGCTCTGTCAGTTGCTGAGCCTGCCCCCGGAGGTAGCCGTCGGTGTGATCCTAGTCGGTTGCTGTCCAGGCGGCACTGCTTCCAATGTGATTACTTGGTTTTCACGTGGTGACGTGGCGCTCTCGGTGGCGATCACGGCTGTCACCACGCTGCTCGCTCCAGTGGTGACACCGGCGTTGATCTGGCTGCTGGCCTCGGCCTGGCTACCGGTCAACTTCGGTGCGCTGTTCATATCCATCATCCAGATCGTACTGCTACCGATCGCCCTCGGCCTGATTGCCCGCCGCCTGCTGGGTAATCGCGTACATCATGCGATCGATGTACTGCCGCTGGTCTCGGTGGTCAGTATCGTGATCATCGTCGCCACCGTGGTTGCGGCCAGCCAGGCCAAGATTGCTGAATCGGGCCTGCTGATCATGGCGGTGGTGGTGCTGCACAACGGTCTGGGGCTTGGCTTCGGCTACTTTGTAGCACGCGTCTTCGGCCTGCCACTGGCGCAGCGCAAGACGCTTTCGATCGAGGTCGACATGCAGAACTCCGGCCTCGGTGCGGCCCTGGCCAGTGCGCACTTTTCGCCCTTGGCGGCGGTCCCCAGCGCGTTGTTCAGCGTCTGGCACAACCTCTCCGGCGCGCTGCTGGCGACTGTCTACCGTCGGATGAAGGAGAAGGAGCGGCAAGCCAGCTAATCGCAAGCTCCTTTGGTCCGGGCCACTTGCCCAGGCCGTTTGCTTGTGCACAATAGCGCCTGCTGAGGACGACCTCAGGCTGTACAGACGCATCGGGGACGGCCCCACCCACATTACCGTCCCGTAGAGGTGCACATGTCCTGGATCATTCTGTTTCTCGCCGGTCTGTTCGAGATTGGCTGGGCCGTTGGCCTGAAGTACACCGATGGGTTTACCCGCCCGCTTCCCACCGTGCTCACTGTCGCCGCGATGCTTGCCAGCCTTGGATTGCTGGGGCTGGCGATGAAGGAGCTGCCGCTTGGCACGGCCTACGCCATCTGGACTGGCGTAGGCGCGGTAGGCACCGTGATTGCCGGCATCATCCTGTTCGGCGAGTCGATGAGTCTGGTTCGCCTGGGCAGCGTACTGCTGATCTGTACCGGCTTGCTGGGCTTGAAGCTCAGCCATTAACAGATCTTTTCACGTCCGTTAGACACCGAGACAGCCGGCCGAACGCCTGCTGCCTCGCTCGTCAGCCGTGCAGCGCCGGCTCGCGATAATGCCTCGCGCACGCCGCACCGTCAGCGCGGAACAGGTGGCACTTGTTGGCCAACAGCCCGGTGGCATAAGGCTGGCCGACTGCAACCCGGCGATTACCATCGCTGGCCACCGCAACCATTTCCTCCACGCCTTCGAAGTTCAGGTGCAGCAGGTTGTGGTCACCAAGCCGCTCGGCCACTGCAATCTCGCCGTTGAAGACGAAATCCGCCTGCTCGGCATCGACAAAATGCTCAGGCCGAACGCCGAGCGACAATGCATCGCCCGGGTTGATCAGCGTGCCATCCACCGGCACCCGCAATGTGCTGCCGCCCGGCATCGTTACCTCTACCGACTCGGCATCCGCGCGCACCGCGCGTACGGGCAGGAAGTTCATTTGCGGCGAGCCGATGAAGCCAGCGACGAACTGGTTTTTCGGATAGTGATACAGCTCCAGCGGTGGACCGACCTGGGCGATGCGCCCGGCATTGAGCACGACGATCTTGTCGGCCAGGGTCATGGCTTCGACCTGATCGTGGGTCACGTAAATCATCGTTGCCTTGAGACGCTGGTGCAGGCGCGATATTTCGATGCGCATCTGCACCCGCAGGAAGGCATCGAGATTCGATAGCGGCTCGTCGAAGAGAAACACCTTGGGTTCGCGGACCATGGTGCGGCCGATGGCGACCCGCTGGCGCTGCCCACCGGACAGGTCCTTCGGCTTGCGATCGAGCAGTTTGTCGAGCTGCAGAATCTTCGCCACCGATTCCACACGGCGCTTTATCTCGGTCTTGTCGACCTTCGCCAGTTTCAGGCCGAACGCCATGTTTTCGGCGACGTTCATGTGCGGATAGAGCGCATAGGACTGGAACACCATCCCCACCGAGCGATCCATCGGCGGCAACTCGTTGACCCGCTCGCCGTCGATCTGCAGCTCGCCGTCGGTGATGTCCTCAAGACCGGCAATCAGCCGCAGCAGAGTCGACTTGCCGCAGCCGGACGGGCCGACGAACACCACGAATTCCCCATCGGCGATATCCAGATCGATACCGCAGGTGATGGGGACGTCTTCATAGCTCTTGCAGATATTGCGCAGGGTTACGCTGGCCATTCTTGTTGTTCTCCTTCAAACAGACGCCGCGACGAATCGCGGCGAGCGGCAGGCCGGGAGGAACGAAACAGGCGCCTCGTTTCTCCCGGTCGGCTCATGCGAGCCGGCGCGCGAATCCGAATCCATGCGCGGGCAAGTGTACGCCTTGGCCGTCGAAAACGGCCGTCGCGGAGGGCACGTCCAGCCCTTCGACCGGCGCCGCCAGCTCGAAGTGCCGCGCACTGTCGCCCATATTGAACAGGCAAACCCAGACCTCATCATCCAGACGGCGCTCGTAGACCAGCAGCGCATCGTCGTGGTGGATGGTGCGCATGCTGCCTTCAATCAGCAAGCGCTGATCCTGGCGCCAGGCGAGGAAGCGGCGATAGATGTTGAGCATGGAATTCGGGTCTGGCTCCTGGGCGGCCACCGACAACGGCAGGTGTTTGTCGGCCAGCGGCAACCAGGGCTGTTCCCGGCTGAAGCCACCGTGCTGGTCCTGATCGTGCCAGGGCATCGGCGTGCGGCAACCGTCACGCCCCTTGAATTCGGGCCAGAAGCGGATGCCGTAGGGATCGACCAGCTGCTCGAATTGCAGCTCGGCCTCGTCCAGGCCCAGTTCTTCGCCCTGATACAGGCACACGCTGCCACGCATCGACAGCAGCATCGCCATGAACATCCGCCCGCGCGCATGATCCGGCTGGCTGGCCAGTGCCCAGCGGCTCATCACCCGTACCACATCGTGGTTACCGATCGACCAGCACGGCCAGCCGTCTACCAGCTCGCGCTCGACACTATCGATGGTGTGGCGCAGAAAGCCCGGGCTGCATTGCTCGGTGAGCAGATCGAAGGAATAGGCCATGTGCAGCGTGTCGCTGCCACCGGTATAGGCCGCCATGGTGCTCAGGGAGTCATCACAACCGATTTCGGCCACGGTGGCGCTGCCTGGATAGCGCTCGAGCAGTTGCCGAATGCGGCGCAGGAAGCCCAGGTTTTCCGGCTGGGTCTTGTCGTACATATGCTTCTGGTAAGCATAGGGGTTATCGACGCGCACGCCGATGCTGCCCTCGCGCACGTCATGGTTCGGCGGGTTGTCGCGCAACTCGCGGTCGTGGAAATAGAAGTTCGCCGCGTCCAGACGGAAGCCGTCGACGCCCAGCTTCAGCCAGAACTCCATGTCTTCCAGCAGCTGCTGCTGGACTTCTTCACAGTGGAAGTTCAGGTCCGGCTGGCTGGAAAGGAAGTTGTGCAGATAGTACTGCTTGCGCCGGCTATCCCAGGTCCAGGCAGCGCCACCGAACACCGACAGCCAGTTATTGGGCACGGTGCCGTCGTCTTTCGCGTCAGCCCACACGTACCAGTCGGCCTTGGGATTGTCGCGACTGGAGCGGCTTTCCTTGAACCAGGCGTGCTGGTCCGAGGAATGGTTGAGGACCTGATCGATCAGGATGCGAATGCCGCGCGAATGGGCGACCTCGATGACCTGTTTGAAGTCTTCCAGCGTGCCGAACAGCGGGTCCACGCCGCGGTAATCGGACACGTCATAACCGAAGTCCTTCATTGGCGACGTGAAGAACGGTGACAGCCAGATGGCGTCGACGTTGAGGCTGGCGATGTAGTCGATTTTCTCCACCACACCGAGCAGATCGCCGACCCCGTCACCGTTGCTGTCGAAAAAGCTGCGCGGGTAAACCTGATAAATGACGCCGCCGCGCCACCAGTCATTGCGATTCATACAACCAACCTTCGATGTTTGGGGGAACACGCCGCCACTCTAGGTGCGTCAACCCGCCGCAACATCCTCCCGTGCATTGATTGTCGAGGCGTATGACCCGGGCGTAGAGACGCTTCGTAAAGGGGGCGTAGTACTCGTCACGATCGATCGAATCAGCGCTCCGAATATTTCGTCATAAAACCGTCGACAAACAAGCGAATCGACACTTATCTGTCACGAGCGGCTTATAGGATCAGTGCAGTTCCAGGACTGACCCCGTAGTAGCTGCCGCGCCCAGCACTCCCTGCGCCGCCGCACCAGCCAGGAGCGACACGCATCCCCAAACCCATGGAGAGACGAAATGTTCAAGTGCAAGCCCCTCGCAGCCGCCATCATCGCGATCCTCGCCACCCAGGCTTATGCCGCCGAAAACAGCGCAGAGCAAAACCAGTCGGGTGCCGACAACATCGCGGAGGTGACCCAGACTGGCGGCCAAGACAACCTGTCTTATCAATCGCAGATCGGCGCGAACAATGATGGAACGGTCACACAGGACCAGGCGACGATGTCGGATGCCGTCCAGACCCAAACAGGCGACCTGAACTTCGCCGACATCGTGCAGAACTCCACCGACCAGAGCGAAGCGGTCCAGTTGCAGACCGGGGACAACCACGACGCGAGCATTGTCCAGACCAACACCTTTGGTGCCAGCGCACGTCAGTACCAGGAAGGGAGCTTTAACACCGCAATCACCGAGCAGACCTCCGCCAATCTGAGCACAGCCGTGACCGAGCAGGACGGTAACGACAACTTCGCCGAAACCATCCAGAGCAACACTGAATCGAGCCTGTCCGAGCAGCTGCAAATCGGCAACGGCAACGTCTCGCTGGTGTGGCAGGAGGGCGGCGCCCGCAATGACGGCTTCGTCGATCAGCAAGGCAATGGCAACGATGCGACCGTGTATCAGGTGAATGCCTTCGACTCTAGCGCTGAGGTCGTCCAACAAGGCGATATGCAGACCGCATCGGTGATGCAGGAAGGCTCGGAACATAGCGCCAGCGTTCAATCGCAAGGTCTGATGAACGAGGCCTACATCGACCAGAGCGGCTCGCTGCAAACTGCCTCGATCTACCAGGACGGTACATCGAACAGCGCCGACATTTTCCAGGCTGGCGACAGCAACAACGCCAGCACCGAGCAGACCGGCGAAAACAACTACATGACCGTCGACCAGCTCGATGGCAGCTTCCAGACTGCCTCGCTGCAGCAAACCGGCCAGTACAACGAGGCTTATCTCACTCAGCAAGGCACGGATCACCTGATCGACTTCGCTCAGGACGGTTCCGACAACTTGCTCACCGCTGAGCAACGCGGCAGTGGCAACGAGCTGAACGGTTCGAGCTATGGCGATAACAACCGCGTGGACGTGCTGCAGGACGGCGACCTCAACGTGGCCGATATCCAGCAGATCTACGGTTCGGACAACGAGGTCAGCCTGATGCAGACCGGCGAAGGTCATCTGGCTCAAGTACTGCAAGGCGGCACCGCCAATCAGGCGATTCTCGATCAGAGCGGCATGGGTAACTCTGCGATCGTGTCGCAGATGGGCTCGGGCAATATGGCCATCGTGACCCAGCAGTAAGGCGGTACCGGGCAGCCATCCACGCAAATGGCTGCCCTTTTCTCTTTCCTAGCGGCTGCGCGCCGGATTACCGACCACGGTCGTCCCCGCCGCTACGTCTCGAGTCACCACGCTGCCCGCCCCGATCAAGGCATCATCGCCGATGGTCACGCCCGGCAGGATGATCGCGCCGCCGCCGATCCACACGTTTTGCCCGATGATCACCGGACGCCCAAACTCCAAGCCGCTGCGGCGTTGCTCGGCACCGCGCGGATGATCTGCCGAGTAGATTTGCACGGCCGGCCCGATCTGCGTGCCGGCGCCGATACGCACCTCGACCACATCCAGAATCACGCAGTTGAAATTCAGAAATACCCCTTCGCCCAAATGAATGTTGTAGCCGTAATCGCAGTGAAACGGCGGCCGTATCACCGCCCCTTCGCCGACGCTGCCAAACAGCTCGCCCAGCATGGCCCGACGAACTGAGGCGGTTTCGCCGAGTGCGGCGTTGTAACGCACCATCCAGGCTTTGGCCGCGGCCTGGTCAGCTTGCAGCTCCGCATCGCCCGGCTGATACAACTCGCCAGCGAGCATCTTCTGTTTTTCGGTCATGGGCATGGTCGAGCTCCAACGATGGGAAGGTATGCATCCGTCCCTGGACCGGACGGATGCGCAATCGCTCGCAACGAGGCCTGCGCTAGGGTCTGTTGCCGTTTCGTCGCGAGCCGCGTTGCTGCGCCAAATGGCGCCAGGCCGGGCGGCGTTCCGCAAGGCGCGGGACGCAGAATGGCCTGGCCGGCCGCGTCGTTCCCCAGCCAAGTCCCGCAACGCCGCATGGCGCCACTTGCCGCGCAATCCTTCGGGCGGGGCCTGTTTTTGCGCGATGCGGCGTTTCTCATCGCTCAAGTGGAATAGCCAAACTCCACTCCTCGTGCAATCTCCATGGATGGAGTGAATGCCGCAAGCCCGCCGGGAGCGGGCGCGGCCATGTCTCGCGCAAAAACAGGCTCCGGCGCGGCCGCGTACGAAACGGCAACAGACCCTAATCGCCCTGGATTTTGCTCAGCAGACTGCGCGCCAGCTGCACGGCCTCGTTACGGTGGGTGATGTTGAGTTTCTGGTAGAGGCTGCGGATGTGCGTCTTGATGGTGGTCGGCGCCACGTTGAGATGTTCGGCGATCTGCTCGTTGGACTGCCCGGCGTGGATAAGGCTCAGCACCTGCCATTCGCGGCGGGTCAGCGGCGAATGACGGATCAGTTCAGGCACGTCCGGGCGATTGATGATGTCCTGAATCACCGCCTCGTCGAGCGTGATGCGGATCGCCCGGCTGAAATCGCGCTGCTGCTGGGCGAGTTGGATCAACCGGTCCGCGCGCTGGGCTTCGAGCTCATCGAGCTGGCGCTCGTGTTGCAACGCCTTGAGCATGGCGATGATCAGCTTGCCGATGCGCAGGAAGCTACCGATGGCTCCGGTGCTGCTGGCCAGTGTCAACGCTTGCTGCAGATGATCCAGCGCCTGCTGACGCTCCTCGCGCAGCCAGTGCAGCTGGGCCAGCAGGATGTGATTGCGGTTCAGGTCCATGACCAGACCGTGCTGTTCGGCATCGACCTGCAGCTGCCTGAGTATCGGCAGCGCCCTGTCCGGCTGCTTCAGTGACAGGTAGGCACGCGCGTGGTTGCGACCGTTGTACTGGGCGAAGTGATTGAGCCCGCGCTGTAGCGCCGGTGCGGTGAGCAACCATTGCTGGATGGCGGTTTTGTCCTGGGTCGAATCCCAGTAGCTGAGCATCACCGCGTGCGCGTTGGCCAGCCAGTCGATGTGGTAGTTGTCGTTGGCGAGCATGCTCTGAATCTTGCCGATGTAATCGGCGCACGCGCTCTGCTGGCCGCGCGCATGAGCAACGCCGGCCAGCAGCGCATAACACTGCATGAGCCAACGGTCACCGACGTCTTCGAGGATTTGGATACCCTGCAGGGCGCACTGCTCCGCCGCGTCCAGATGATGCCATTCGAGCAACACCTGGCCGCGCACGCGGTAGATGAATTCCATGATCGGCGTGGCCTGGAGTTCGGCCTGCTCGACGTACTGGATCGCTCGTTCCTGCAGCGAATAGGCCTTCTGCAGATAGCCCTGGGCGATGGCGATCTCCGAGAGCTGACCGAGGTTCCACACCACCAGATGCGAGGCCCGAATTTCCCGCGCACGGCGTTCGGCTTCTTCGTACTGTTTTTGCGCCTGGGGTAGCAGCCCCTGAACGAAATGCGCCTCGGCCAGGCCCGACAGCGCCGCCACCTTGGACGTGCGCATGATCAACGGCTCGCACGCCAGCGCTTCACGGGCCAGGGCGATGGCCTGTTGCTCATCGCCACGGTTCATCGCCACCTGCGCACGCACGGCATTGAATTCGCCAACGATGCGCGCCCAGTCTTCTTCCGTGCAGCTGTGTTGCAAGGTCTGCTCGCCGGCCTTGAACCAGCGTTCGACCTGATCGAACTGATATGAATTCTGCGACACCCAGGCCTGTAGCAATGTGAACAAGGGCGAGCCGGCGATGACCTGCTCCGGCAGGGTTTCCAGGCACTGCTGAAGCAGCCCCAACCGCCCCAGGCGGTAGAACTGCCGGCCATGGCGTTCCAGCACCTCGCCAACCCGCACAGGACAACCGGCCTGTACCGCATGGCGCGCCGCCTCTTCCGGCAGGCTCTCGGCCATCAGCGCTTCGGCAGCGCGCAAATGCAGCTCCGACATGCGCTGCGGCTGGTGAGTGCGCAATTCGCCCTGGAGGAAGGTCGCGAATAGCGGGTGATAGGCGTACCACTGCCGCAGACCATCCTGCGGCAGCAAGAACAGGCCGCCGCGGTCCAACTGCTCGAGCATGTCCCGGGCATTGTTGTTCTGAGTAAGGTGATTGGCCAAGGGCGCATTAAAGCGCTCCAGCAGGCAGGTGGCCTGGAGAAAATCGAGCGTCGACACGCCCAGTCGATCCATCACCTGCTCGCGCATGTAGTCACGAATATAGGGATGCCCGAGCTGCAGATTTTCCAGAAACAGGTCCATGCCGCGTCCGGTCTGCACTTCCTGTAGCGCCAGTTGCAGCGCGCAGGGCCAACCGCCGATGCGCCGATTGAGCCGCTCGACCTGCTCCCGGTTGACCGTCACCGGCAAGCCCAACCCAAGCAGCGCTTCTACCTCGTCGGTCTCGAACGCAAGATGCTGCACATCCACGATGAGCAGCTGATGTTTCACCCGCAGATCGGCCACGCCCAGTTCGGGCAGACCGCGGCTGCACACCAGCAGCGTTATCCACGCCGGCATGTTGCGCAGAAAGAATCGCAGGGCTGCGATGACTTCGGCGTTGTGCAGCACTTCGAAGTCGTCCAGCACCAGCAGCAAGGGCTCATGCTCGCCCGGCAGTTCAGCCAGCAGGTGCGTGAGCAGGGTGTCGAAGACTTCCCTGCCCTGCTCGGCCAACAGCAGGCTGCGCGGGCAGCCGTGTTCCAGCTGCGCATCGAACACGTGCAGCAGATAACGGCCGAGCTGCAGCGGATCGTTGTCGCCGGGGTGCAGCTGCAGCCAGGCGACGCGTCCATCGAAGCTGCCCGCCCACTGACAGGCCAGGGTGGTTTTGCCGAACCCGCTGGGCGCCTGCAACACCGCCAGACGCACCTCGCCCAGGCGCTGCAACCACTCATCCAGCCTTGGCCGCACCAGCAGCCCGCGCGGCATCGGCGGCATCTTCATTTTTGCGGGTATCAGTGGCAGCGGAGCAGGCATTGCGGCGTTCATATCGTCTCCCTCGATTCCGTTCACTGTTGCGCGCTTAAACGGAACGGATCCTAACCCTTCACTCCGCCTGCCGTCAGCCCACCAACGATCCACTTCTGGCAATAAAGGAATACTGCAGTGATCGGCAGCCCGGACAGCACGGCCGCTGCGGCGAAGTCGCCCCATAGGTAGTTCTGCGGATACAGATACTGCTGCGCACCAACGGCCAGGGTCAGCTTGTCCACATCCATCAGCAGCACCGAGGCGATCGGGTATTCGGTCACGCTGGTGATGAACGAGAGGATGAACACCACCGCGAGAATCGGCACGCTCATAGGCAGAAGGATATGGAAGAACGCCTGCCAGGTCGTCGCGCCATCCACGATGGCCGCCTCTTCCAGCGAGCCATCGATGCTTTCGAAGTAACCCTTGATGGTCCAGATGTGCAGCGCCATGCCGCCCAGCGAAGCGACGATCACCGCGCCGTGGCTATTCACCCCGAGCCAGCTGACGTGCTGGCCGAGCTGATCGAACAACGCATAAATGGCCACCAGCGACAGTACCGGCGGAAACATCTGGAAAATCAACATGCCCTTGAGAATCGGCGCCTTGCCGCTGAAGCGCATGCGGGCAAAAGCATAGGCACTGGTAGTCGAGAGCATGAGGATCAGCACCGAGCTGATCAGCGCGATTTTCACCGAATTCCACAGCCACAACAGCACAGGGAACGGCGGGTTGGTCACCGTACCGTCTGCGTGTGTGTAGGGGATGCCCAGCGCCAGTGACCAATGCTCGAGCGTCGGGTTGTCCGGAAACAGGCTGCCGGTGGCGAAGTTGCCTTCACGGAACGAGATCGACACCACCATCAGCAGCGGGAACACGATCAGCGCGATAAAGCCGAGCAACGCAGCGTGCGTCAGCCAGAGGCGGTACTTGACGGATTTAGGTTGAACCATGGCCATGTCCGGGTCTCCTTAAAGTTTGCGAAAACTGCGAGCGCCGTCGCGAGGTTGTCTCGACGAGTTCGCGGCAAGGCGCGTTACGCAAAAAACGGGGGAGTTTGGCAATTCCAAAAGACGCCGTTTTCTGCGTGGCGCAACGTCAGCAGCGGACACGTGGAGGCGGCTGCAGTAGGCGAGAGCGTTTTTGCGAACTTTCATACTTTCACTTTCGAGAGTTTCAGATTCAGCCAGGCCATGGCGCCGACAACGATGAAGATCATCGTGGCGATGGCTGCGGCCAAGGCAAAGTTCTGCCCCGAATCCTGGAAGGCGATGCGATAGGTGTAGCTGACCAGCAGGTCGGTGGTCCCGGCCGGCGTGGTCGCGCCGATGATGTCCGGCCCGCCACGCGTAAGCAGCGTGATCAGCACGAAATTGTTGAAATTGAAGGCGAAGCTCGCGATCAGCAGCGGTGCCAACGGCTTGATCAGTAGCGGCAGGGTGATCTTCAGCAAGTTGTCCAGCGGCGTTGCGCCATCCATCGCCGAGGCTTCGTAGAGATCGCGCGGAATTGCCTGCAGCAGCCCCATGCACAGCAGCAGCATGTAGGGGTAACCGAGCCAGGTGTTGACGATCAGGATCATGCTGCGCGCCAGTGCCGGGTCGCTGAACCAGTCCGGGCGGATGCCGAACAAGCTGTCGAGTAGTAGATTGATCTCACCGAAGTTCTGATTGAACAGCCCGCGGAACACCAGAATCGAGATGAATGCCGGTATCGCATACGGCAGGATCAGCATGACACGGTAGAACGGCTTGCCACGCACCATGTCCCATTGCAGCAGGTTCGCCAGAACCAAGCCCACAGCCAGCGTGAACACCACCGTCAGCGCAGCGAAGCACACCGTCCAAACGAATATCTGCAGAAAGGGCTCACGAATGCTCGGGTCGGTCAGTACCTTGGAGAAGTTTTCGAAACCGGCAAACACGGTGAAGCCCGGAGCCAGTGCCTTGCCGGCGCTGTCGACATAGAAACCGATATCTAGGTCTGGCGTCAGGCGCTCATCGGTCTGGTTGTTGATCAGCACACCGTCTTCGCCCTCGCGGTAGAGCGGCTCCACCGCCGCGACTTCGCGCAGGCCATAAAGACGCAGCAGATGTCCGTCTGGGCCGCGCATTACCCGCTGCTGCAATTGATCACGGCGCTGGATAACGTCGCGCAACGGCAGTGCCTCGCCAAGGTCGGTGACCTCTTCGGCCCGCTGCATCGCCAGCGGCTCCTCGGCATTCGGCTCGCCCGTCAGCGGCTCGCTGACGAACACACCCTGCTCACCTTTGTCGACTCGCAAACGCTCGCCGTCCGGGCTCGTGTGCAGGCTGAATCGGTAACGGTCGCCAGCGAGGAAGGTTTGATTCAGATGGTACTGCTGCACCTGTTCCTGGCTAAGCAAGTTGCTGCCACTGTAATTGGTGAAGCCGATACCCACCGTGTACAGCAACGGAAAGATGACGAACACCAGCATGCCCGCCACCGCCGGGTAGATGTAGCGGTGGGCATAGGTACGCCGGTTGATGAAGACGTAGCTGGCCAGCCCGGTAACGACCAGGCCGAGCAGCGCGAATGCCATTTGCCCCTGGGCATAGAGCGCCACGACTAGATACAGCGCGAAGGCATTGAAAGTGAGCCAGACCAGCCAGCGCAACCCGGCCTTCAGCGAGGGGTGAAGCGTCTTGGTACGGGTGTTCATGACAGGGCTAGGCAACTCAGCGAGGGCATTCACAACGGGGAACCTTTCTAACCTGAGAATAGATCACCGGCCGCGACATGCGGCCGGTGACGGTTTCATCGGGTGATGCGCTTGGCGGCATCGTCCAGAGCGGCGTCGACAGTCTGCCGACCCGAAGTGATGTTGGTGAGCGCAGCCGCCATGGAGGACCAGAAGGCGCCCATTTCCGGCACGTTCGGCATGGGCTCGCCCATTTGTGCGTTCTCGAACGTGGCCTTGATGTGCGGGTTGGACGACAGCTCTTCCATGTACGCCTGGTTCGCCACTGCACCCAGCGGTACGTCGGCGTTGACGGTCTTCAGGCCTTCGACGTCGAGCAGGTAGTTTTCCAGGAACTCGACCGCCAGATCCTTGTTCGGGCTGGCCGCATTGAGCGTCGCGGCAGTGACGCCGACGAAGGGCTTGCCGGGCTCGCCATTGATCGCCGGGATCGGCGCCACACCGAAGTCGATGCCGCTCTTCTCGATGTTGCTCCAGGCCCAGGGGCCGCTGATGATCATCGCCGAGTCGCCCTTGTTGAAGGCCGCTTCGGCGACGCTGTAATCAGCGCCCTTGGGCATCACACCCTTCTCGACCAGATCGCTGAGCACCTGGGCACCCTGCTTGGCGCCGGCGTTGTTGACGCCGGTGGATTTGACGTTGACGCCGCCATCGACCTTCTCGAACACGTAGCCGCCATTGGCAGCCAGCAGCGGCCAGGTGAAGTAGGTGTTGTTGTAGTCCCAAAGGATGGCGCGCTTGCCATCGGCAGCGAGCTTTTCATTGAGTGCGAAGACTTCATCGAAGGTCTTCGGCGGCGTATCGACCATCGCCTTGTTGTAGATCAGGCCGATGGTTTCCACCGAGATCGGGTAGCCCCAAAGTGCGTTGTCGTAGCTCACAGCATTCCAGGCGAAATCCGCGATCTCGCCCTTAGTCTCTTCACTCGGCGAAACCTTGGTGATCAAGCCGCTCTTGGCCCATTCGCCGATGCGGTCGTGCGCCCAGATGAAGATGTCAGGGCCGTTGCCGGTGGCGGCGGCCTGCTGGAACTTATCGGTGGCGCTGTCCGGATGCGCCACTTCGACCGGGATGCCGGTTTCGGCGGTGAACTTCTCGCCGACCTTCTCCAGCCCCTTATAGCCTTTGTCACCATTGATCCAGATGACCAGCTTGCCTTCTTCGATCGCCGCCATGGCCGGCAATGGCAGACTGAAGGTTGCAGCCAGGCCGACCGCGGCCATACCCCACAGCGTCTTGTTCATACTTTTTTCCTCGTGGCTTCTTATTGTTGATCCCACATGCTGCAGCCCAGTGGGCATTTGCACTGCCTGAATACTCGACCAGCCTCATCGGGCGCGCATCCTCCCCGGTGTAGTCAGCGAGGGCGTAGAGATGGGGCGTAGATGATCGGGCGACACCGTGAAAAATTCCGCCTGCAAAGCCCGCATTACGCCTGCACTTCGCTAGCAGCAGGGTGTTAAATGCAGCGAAAACAACAAAACGGATCGATACCATGCACTGCCGGACGTCTATTTGTCACCTAGCCTTTGGCCTCGCTCTTCCCGCTCAGCTCGTACTGGCCGAACCGACCCTCACCGCCCGCATCGGCGGCGAACCGCTGCATCTGCGCTGGAGTGAAATGCAGCCAGAGCGCTACAGCGCCGAGCTGGCACTGCCCGCCGGCAAGCTTGAACTAGGCGCACCCGGCGCCGACAACACGCAGCCGTTGGCGCTCTACCGCAAGCAGGCGCTGGGCAAAGACAGTGCGTTTCGCTTCGACGTTCCTGCGGCAGGCCGTTACCGCCTGATCGCCGATCTCGGTGACGATGCCAACCTGCGTCTGCTGCCGATCAAGGACGTCGAATCCCCGAAACCCGCCACCAGCTGCCCGGTCTGGGACGGCGGGCCTGTCACGGTCAACGTCGGCGATGTCTTCGCAGAAGGCGAACAGGTGCACGACGCCTACAGCGGCCAGGCGACTGAAGTCCGAGGCGGACGCGTCACGCTGACCCCCGCCGCTGGCAGCGACGGCCTGCTCCTGCTGGAAGCCGTCGAGGCCCCCGCGAATGCTGCTCACGACTGGCGCAACGCAACCGTCTATTTCGTCGTCACCGACCGCTTCGCCAATGGCGACCCGTCCAACGACAACAGCTACGGGCGCCAGCCGGATGGCAAGGAAGAAATCGGCACCTTTCACGGCGGCGACCTGAAAGGCCTGACCGGCAAGCTGGACTACCTCGCCGAGCTGGGCGTCAGTGCCGTCTGGATCACCGCGCCCTACGAGCAGATCCACGGCTGGGTCGGCGGCGGCGACAAGGGCGATTTCCGCCATTACGGTTATCACGGCTATTACGCGCTCGATTTCACCGAGCTGGATGCCAACATGGGCAGCGAGGCCGACCTGCGCGAGCTGATGACCGAGGCCCACGCGCGCGGCATTCGTGTGCTGTTCGACGTGGTGATGAACCACCCCGGCTATTCGACACTGGCCGACATGCAAGCCTTCAACTTCGGTGGGCTGCGTGACGGTATGGCGCAGTACCTGCCCGAACGCTGGTCCGACTGGCAGCCCGAGCCCTACGAGAACCTGCACGCCTACCACAACCTGGTCGACTACCAGCACCCGGACTGGGTCCGCTGGTGGGGCAAGGACTGGGTGCGTGCCGGCCTCGGCGATTACGAGCAGCCGCCAAGCGCGGTGGTCGATCCGGTCAAGGGCTCGCTGAGCTTTCTGCCTGACTTCAGGACCGAGAGCGATCAACCCGTCGGCCTGCCCGCGTTCCTGCAGCACAAGCAACCGACCGGCGCGGTGGCGCGCGCGGATTATCGGGTGCGCGATTACCTGATCGAATGGCTCACCGACTGGGTGCGTGAGTACGGCGTCGACGGCTTTCGCGCCGATACGGTGAAGCATGTCGAACCCCACGCCTGGGCCGAACTGCGCAAGGCCGCCGACCGCGCCCGTGCCGAATGGTCGGCCGCGAACCCGGACGACCCTTTCGCCGGCACGCCGTTCTGGATGGTCGGCGAGGTATTCGGCCACGGGCCGGAGACCAGCCTGTACCGCGACAACGGCTTCGATGCGCTGATCAACTTCGCCTTCCAGACCGAGGCGGCACCAGCAGCCAGCGAATGCCTGGCCAAGGCCGAGCCGAGCTATGCCGATTACGCCAGGCTGCTGGCCGAGCACCCCGAGCACAATTTCATGAGTTACGCCTCTTCGCACGACACGGCGCTGTTCTTTCAGCAAACCGGCGAAAGCCTGGCCAAGCAGCGCGGTCTGGCCAACGCCTTGCTGCTGGCTCCCGGCGCGGTGCAGATCTTCTATGGCGACGAGTCGGCCAGGCCGTTCGGTCCGACGGGTTCGGACCCTTTCCAAGGCACGCGCTCGCCGATGAACTGGACGGAGCAATCGCAGCCGGAAATCAGCGAGCTGCTTCGTCATTGGCGCACGCTCGGCCAGTTTCGCGCGCGCCATCCGGCTATCGGCGCCGGGCGGCACGAGCGGCTGTCCACCGCGCCTTACGCGTTTTCAAGAATCGCCGGGGACGACCGTGTCATCGTCGTGCAAGCCGGAGCTTCGGCCGCCCCCTGACCTGGTCGCGAACCTCGCCCATCCGCCCTACACCGGAAAACGATCAGATGACTGCAAACCTGAATACGCGCCAGCAGGCCCAGCTGGCCTTCACCGCGAGCGGTGCCGAGCTGGAAGTCGGGCGGCCCGAAGATTGCCCGCTGCCACTCTCGACCCTGGCGATGACCGACGGCCGCGAAGCCTACGTCAGTCGCGAGCTGGCCGGCGGCCTTACCGCACACGTCTATCGGATCGAGGCGCAGGGCCAGAGCTGGACGCTCAAACGCGCCCGCGAGCGCTGCCTGGTGCAGAACGCCGACGGCCAGACCTCCTTTCTCAATGAGGTACAGCGGCGGGCTGACCTCCAGGCGCTGAAGGCGCGTCCCGAACTGGCCGAGCGCCTGACCGGCATCGTCGACACCCGTTATGCGAGCTTTCGTCGCGGCGTGCTGTTGTCGCCCTGGATCGACGGCGAACAGGTCACCGAGTGGGACGAGACGCGCCTCGTCGACCTGTTCGACACCGTCATCACCCTCGCCTCCCAGGGCCTGTTCGAATGGGATCTGTGTCCAGGCAATGTGCTGGACGATGGCCGGATCCGCCTGTTCGACTTCGGCTACCTGTACCGCTTCGATCCGCTGCGCGAGTTCAACAGCGATGGCCTCGCCTCGCCGGGATTCCACCCGGTCGAGCGCTTCGAAACACGGCAATTCTTCGCCTGGCTGCTGGGGCAGGAGCAGGCCGGTGGCAACCACGCGCTGGCTGCCTTCCGCCTGGAGAAATCGATTGCGCTCGACCGCTATCTGCGTTGGCAAACCGAACTGGCGAGGCAAGGCGCGAGTACGGTCGTGCTGGATCGGCTCGGCGAAATCAGCCGTACCTGGCAGACGGCACTCGCTGGCTCGTCCGAGGCGCTGTACCTTCGCGAGGCTTGGCGTTCGCACCGTCTCGATCTAGCCGATGATCTGGACGGCCAGACCTGCACTCCGCTCACGCTACAGCGACTCGCATGGCTTCGGGATATAGCCGCCGCCCGTTACTTCGATCTTGTCGCCTGTGGAGCGTTGGCGATCGAGCGGGCCGAAGGGCGCAACGAACTGCTGGATCAGCTTGACCGTGCCGAAGCGCAAGCCGTCGGCTGGCAGGTGCCACGCGCCTAGAGGACGCCGAAAGCGCGCGCGCGGGGGGATGATTCCCCGTAGGAATGATTTAATCGCCCGATAGCGTGACCCATGGCCGAATAAATTCGGCCCTACGATGTGTTGCATCGCTTGGCGGCCCCTACGCAGAGCTGCTGTAGGGGCGGATTAATTCGCCCGATGGTGCGGCTCACGGCCGAATAAATTCGGCCCTACGGTTCGTTGCATCGCTTGGCGCCCCTACGCAGCGCTGATCTGTAGGGGCGAACTTGTTCGCCCAACGGCTTCGACATTCGACGACCATCATGTGCAGTAACGCGCGCAAAGCGCCTGCTGTTCGGCGGACATGCGTGCCTGGCGGTCGCTGCTTTCACTAATCGCTACGACGCTTCCCATATTCTGCTCGGCTGCGGAGTCGATCGCATGCATGCCGCGCGAAACCTCCTCTGCCGCAAGACGCTGCTGGCCGGTGGCTGAATCGATTTCGCGCGACATTACTGCGATGCGCTCGACCTGCCGGCGGATGTCCTGCATCAAATGATCGGCCTCGCCGACCTGGTCAAGATTGCCCTGCATCTGCGCGCGGCTCTTCTCCACCGACTGCACCGCCGATGCGATGCCTTGCGTCAGGCGCTCGATGCGCTGCTGGATTTCACCAGTGGATTGCGCCGTGCGTTGGGCCAGGCCGCGAACCTCATCGGCGACCACGGCGAAACCACGCCCCTGCTCACCGGCACGCGCCGCCTCGATGGCCGCGTTAAGCGCCAGCAGATTGGTCTGGTCGGCGATCCCGCGGATGACATCGAGGATTTGCCCGATCTGCTCGCTCAGGGCCTCCACATTGGAAATTTCGGCGACGCTCGCCTCGAGTTGCTGCGCCAACGCCCCGGTGCTTTCGCGGGTTTCGGCCATCAGGTGGCTGCCCTGTCGGGTCAGTCCCTCGACGCTGCCGACCCGTGCAGCCGTCTCACCAGCGTGCTGAGCGACCTCGCCGAAGCTGGTTTCCAGTTCGGTCAGGCTGGCGACCAGCGCTCCGATACTGCTGCGCTGTTGCTCCAGCCCGGCGCGCGCCTGGCCGCACGCTGTGGCATTACGCCGGGCAATCTCGTCCTGCTCGTCGGCGTTGCGTCCGAGCTGCGCAAGCGCGTCGCGCATGTTGCCGGCGACCCGGTTGACATGTTCGCTGACACGCCCAAATTCGTCCGGCCGACGGTAGTCGCACTGGCCCCGCAGGTCTCCGGCAGCCAGATGCTGCAGAGTGCCGGTGACGGCACCAAGCGCAGCGCGCATGGTGCGGCTCAGCCACAGCCCCATGAACAGTGCGAGCCCGATTGACAGCCCCGCCATCAGTAGCAGGCGGGTGACGCCATGCTGATAGGTCTCGGCGGCCAGAGCCAACTGCTCGTTGCTGGCCTCTTGAGCACTGGCGATAAGCGTACCGATGTCGTCCCGCGCCTGGCGCTGCAAGGCGTTGAGCTGGGCCTTCTGCTGCCGGTTGGCCTGCTTGTCGCGGAGCCAGGCGTAATACTGACCTACCGCGCCCGAACCAGCGGTATCCACCTGTCGCTGAATATCCTCGAATGGCGGGCGGAAGCTGTGCGCGTAGTCGGTTCGGCTGTCCTGATGCGGGGCGAGGTCCATCAGCACGTTGTCGAGCTTCTTCTGCAGGTCGGGCAGGCGTTCGGCGATCTTCGCTCGGGCTTCGTCGAGCTTTTGTGTAGAGGCCGCGCCGATCGCGTCGAATAACAGGGCCTCGATCTGCTCAAACGGGATGATGAACTGCTTGATCGAATAGGCCGCCAGGTCGTCGCCAGTGACAAACTGAGCCTGCAACAGATCCTGCTTGAGTCGCGAGAACTGCAATTGCAGATCACGCAGCGCCACGGCGTTACGGTCGACGCGCTCGAGCAGGCCGCGATGCGCGTCGATCAGTGCCAGGCTACGGCGATCGAGCTCCGGCAGCATGTCGCTCAATCGCTGTTTGGCGTCGGTATGCCCCGGCGTCAGGCCGTCGAGCTGCTCCAACAGCTCCACTGTCCTTTCGTGTAGCTTCTGGTGCCGCGTGACGAAGGCGTCCAGCTGCTCCGGCCGGTCTTCGGCGAGAGCATCGGAGAGGTTCTGGGTCAGGCTCTGCAGCGTACTGAAGAAGCTCTCGCTGATCAGCAAGCGGGACGCGGTAGCCGAGATCTGTTCGGCATTGCCCTGCAGGCGGGTGACGGCGACCAGACTGGTCCCAGCTACGAGCATCAGCAACGCCACGAGCGCAGCGATCAGCACATACAGCCGCGGCAAAAAGCCGAGCCGAAAGACGGAGAAGCGGGAAAGGGCGGACATGTGAGCTCCTGACGCGACAGCGAAAACGCGATGGCTTTTTGTTGTCGCGTCAGGATTGTCCGGGTGGCGCGTTCGGACATCCTCCCCGAGCGTTATCGCCGGGGGAGGAGTGAGTGGGCGTAGTTACCTCGGTGGACTGAAGCGGAGCGCCGCCCGGCCCACCCTACCCGTGCGGTCGAGCGTTAATCGGTGGGCTAAAGCCCACCCTACAGTGCGGTCCCATCCCCGTAGGGTGGGCTTCAGCCCACCATGATGTCCGACTCAGAACGAGCCGCTGGTGCTCGCCCCGGCGGCAACCTGGACGCTGTTGTTGCCGCCCGATTCCCACTGACGTACCTGGGTCGCGTCAGCCTCGTTGCGTACGATGCATTTCCATTCCACCGTCTGCCCGGCCGGCAAGGCGATGGTGCCTTTCCAGGTAGGGTAGGCGCTGGTATCGGTCAGGCGCACCGCGTTGGCCGGGCTCCAGTTGCCGAGCTGGCTGACATTACCCACCGCATAAACGCTGTCGCCCATCTGGGTCACGCCGTTGTCGCAGCGGAAGTTGACGCTGACCATGCTGCCATCGTCGCCACCGCCGTTGCCGTCATCCCCGCCCGTACTGCCAGTCGTCCAGATGCGCAGCTGACCATTGTCTTGATTCAGCGCCTGGTTGAGGCTACCGCTGCTGACCTGAGCGGGATTGTCCAGATTCGATCCGAGGGCGATCACCAACGTCTGAGCGGTACCACTGACGGTCGCCACCAGGCCGGAATAATCACTATGGAACTGAATCGCAGAATCGGCGCGCACGCCAGCGGCGCGGCGAGTCTGGATCAGCTGGCGGATCAAATCGCCGTGGCCCCAATCGTACATATGCGACCAGTACACCACCGGAGTGCCGGGGCTGGAGAGGATATAGGCGTAGGCCTGGCGGACCAGATCGTCACGCAGCGCCCAATGGTGCTGACCGCCGTTCTGCCCCGGCGAGTAACCGGTGTCATGGTTGTCGACGAAGGTCACCGCCACCTCGCGCCAGCGCGCATCCGGATTGCCGTTGAGGCCGTTCTTCCAGTCAGCGATCGAGCCGTTCTGCATGCGTTCTTTCAGGGCGAAATCGAACACCGGGCACTTGGCGCGATCGGACCAGTCCTTGATCACCTGCTGCCAGCTGGCGGTATTGCGCCAATCCCAGCTCGGGTATTCGGCCGGCGCCTTCCAGAGTTCACCGACGCAGAAGGCGTTGTCGTGCGCCGCGCTCATCCAGCTATCGACCCGCTCGCCAGCGTAGCCACGGACGAAGTCGAAGCGAAAGCCGCCGGCGCCGTAGTTGCTGCGCAGGTTGGCGAACTCGTCGCGGAACATGCCGTAGACCTGCGGGTTGGCCGTGTTGAGATCGGCGTCCCCGCCCATGAAGCGGTCGCCGTCGTCGCAATCGTTGGCGTAGTTGCCGGGATCGGTGCAGTCGTGGCGCCAGAAGCCCTGGCCGGCCGGCAAGTTGATTTCCTTGTTCGGGTAGCCACGGTTCATATGGTTGGGTACCGCGTCGTAGAGCACCTTCACCTGGGAGTTATTCAGCGCAGCAGCGGCCTGCTTGAGCTGAGTGTCGGTGCCGTAGCGGCCGTTCTTGTTGAAGTCATGCCAGAAATAGCCTTCACCGCCACCGGACTTGGCGCCATCGCTCCAGCTGGAGAAGTCGCGCCAGGGCACCGGCATCCAGATCGCGCTGAATCCGTCAGCGGCAATGGTCGGTGCCATGCTGCGCAGGGTGTTGTACCAGTCATCGGGCGACTCGCGGACGACGTTCCAGTGAAAACCCTGAAGGATGATTTCGTCGCCGCCGTGATAACGAACCCCAGCCGGGCTCTTGCCAGCCAGATCTGCTGCCTGAGCGGTGCCCAGGGTCAGCAGCAGAGAAGAAACCGCCAGGGCCAGGCGGGCAGGATACAAAGAATGTTTCATCGAAGTAGCTCCACTTTTTGTAATTGTCGTGAGCACCCGACTACGGGAACCAGCTCCCCGGATGACAGGGCGCAGACGGCGTAGCCAACGCCACCTGCCAGGCCAGACTGCCGCGCCAGACGGCATCGCCATACCTCCCCCCGTGCTTTTTTCCAGGCTTAGTGGCCAGGCGTAATGCGCTGCGGTGTGCACATCGCTGTCCCTCCTCCCCCGCTACGCCCCGCCGCTCCGCCTCTAAAAAAAACCACCGGGAGGATGCTGGAAACGTCGCCGATCCGCAGGCTTTCGTCACCGCCAGCCCGATCCGGATACGACCGGGGCGATGTTGGCGCCATGGCTGGCAGTACCTGGCCGCCGCACTGCCCAACAACAAGAACAAAGGACTCTCGCGATGATCCCGCAACAATCCAAACGTCTTCTGCAACCCACCCTGCTCTGCGCTGCCATATTGGCGGCCATGCCGAGCCATGCGGTGGATTTTCATGGCTACATGCGCTCTGGTGTCGGCGCTACCGCGGGCGGTGGCGATCAGGCCTGCTTCCAGGCCGCCGGCGCGCCGGCTAAATACCGCCTGGGCAACGAGTGCGAAACCTACGCCGAAATCGGCCTGGGCAAGGAGGTCTGGAAGGAAGGCGAGCAGAGCTTTTACGTCGACAGCATGATCGCCTACAACTCGCGCCAGGCTAACGACTGGGAGGCAACCCGCACCGACACCAATGGCGGAGCCAACAACCCCTTCGATGAAGGCGGTGATGTCGCCATTCGCCAGTTCAACGTAGTTGGCCACAACCTGATCGCGAGCCTGCCCGGCGCCGATATCTGGGCCGGCAAGCGCTACTACAAGCGCCACGACGTACACATCAACGACTACTACTACTGGGACGTATCCGGTCCCGGCGCCGGTATCGAGGACATCGACCTGGGCTTCGCCAAGGCCAGCATCGCCTGGATCCGCAACACCGATGGCGACTGGACCTACCAGGGCTCGGGTACCGGCACCAACATCGCCAACGACACGCTGGACATACGTCTGGCCGAAATCGACGTCAACCCCAACGGCAAGCTCGAAATCGGCTATGACTACGGCAAGGCCAACCTCACCGACGAGCAGGAGAGCGACCCGGGTTACACCGACCAGAAAGGTCACTTGGTCACCCTCGAACACACCCAGGCCAGCTGGTTCGGCGGCTACAACAAGCTGGCAGTTCAGTACGGCACCGACGGCATCATCGGCAGCAGCGGTCGCAACAGCACCGGTAACAGCGATGGCGACATGCTCCGGCTGGTCAACCAGGGCGTGGTCGGTATCACCGACAACATCGAAATGATGTACGTGCAGATCTATGAAGACCGCGACTTCGACAATGATTCCGGCCAGAAATGGCTCTCCTTCGGTGTGCGTCCGGTCTACAAGTGGAACGACACCATGAGCACCGCGCTGGAGTTCGGCTATGACCGCGTCGACCCGCAGGCCGACGGCGAGCGCAGCCGCGATCTCAAGAAGCTCACCCTCGCCCAGCAGTGGTCAGCGGGCCGCAGCTTCTGGGCACGTCCGCAGATCCGCGTGTTCGCCACCTACGCCCAGTGGGACGGCGGTCGCTATCAGGCCGCCAGCGAATCCATCGACGCGGGCGACGACGATGGTCTGACCTTCGGGGTCCAGGCCGAAGCTTGGTGGTAATTGGTCTGGTGGTAATCGCCTAAGTGTCGGCGGCGTGCGGCGGTCTCTCTCCTCCCGCTGCGCCCGCCGGCTCTGGGCAACGCTTCTCACTTTCCGCTCCCACCGTTTTTGACGGTGTGTTTACCCCGACCATGGCTGGTCGGGGTCTTTTTTGATTGGCGACTGGAGTATCACCATGAGCAATCTGCGATTTCCCCTGCTTGGCCTTGCCGTCGTTCTGGTCACTGGTTGCGGCAGCGATCCCCTGCGCCGTGTGGACGCCCTGGCGCACACGCCCGCCCCGCTGGAGCTATCCATGACCGACGCCCGCCAAGCATTGGCGAGCGCGCCGATCTGCTGCGACGCTATCGAAAACCTGCCCTTTCAACCTATCCCCGTGAACTTTTCCGGTGACGTGACGCTGGACGCCACGGCCCCGGCCTACCGCTTCGACAGCGGCAAGAGTTTCTTCCGTGCCTTCGCCCTGCCCAAGGACAGCAAGTCCTTCGAGATTCGCCTCTACAGTCAGGCCGGCAAAACCGTACTGGCCCCCAGCGCCATGCTGCTCGATAGCCGCTTGCGCCCCACGCGCCTGCTCGACGCCGACGACTTCACCTACGCCCCCGCATCCGGCCTGAAAGGCGACAGCCTGGATGCCCGCCTGCGCATCGACCGCACGTACCTGAACAACCCCGGCAACGAGTATTACCTGGTGCTCTTCACCAGCGAGCAGCAGACACAAGGCCAAACCACTCTCGAACACCCGGCCAAGGCCTACGCCAAGGCGCTGGGCAACGAGCCGCCCAGCCTTCCCGATCCAGTGGCACAGCATGCGCCCACCGGCGTGATCAAGATGGTGCTGATCGAAGACAAGGTCGCCGGCCAACAGGCCAATACCTATGTGCCGGCTTACAGCATCGGTCGCGAGATGGGCAACGATTTGCCATCAGTACCCGCGCCCGCCGTACTGCCCGAAACCCAGGCCTATTATCGCCAGGGCATCGATGCGGCATTGGCGGCGAAGGATCTGGAACGCGCGCTGCGCCTGGCCGACGAGGCCGCACGAATCGGCGATCCAGAGGCCAAGGCTTATCTGCTCGAGCGCATCGAAATCAAGTGAATCGGTTGCCAGGCTGTCGCCGGTAACGCGCCGCGTCTGCCTGGGCCTATCCCTCGTCACCCTTTTCGTCGCAACAAGGACGTCGCGGACCGGCCTGCCGTCCGGCATGGACCGGTGCGGATTGGCGATGCGCAATTGCGCACGGCCCGCCGCGTGCCGTCATGCAAGGAGGCATTCATGATCGCTTTGTTCAACGCCACGACGCTTTCGCTTCTTCTGCTCTGCCTGTCTGGGAACGCGCTTGCGTTCGAACGCAACAAGCTGCTGGTCTGGGTAAATCAGGACAAGGGCTTCAACGGCGTCGCCGAGGTTGGCGAGCGTTTCCAGGCCGACACCGGCATCACGGTCGAAGTCGCCACGCCGGACGACCTGGCCGCTCGCTTCGACCGTCAGGCCAATACGGCCAAAGGACCGGACATCGTCATCTTCGCTCATGACCGCTTCGGCTCCTGGCTTGACGCCGGGCATCTGGCCGCGTTGTCCCCGAGCCCCGCCGCACTGCAGCGCACACCGGCCTTCGCCTGGGAAGCCGTCAGCGTCGCCAAGCGCATCTACGCTTACCCGCTGTCCACCGAGGTGGTCAGCCTGATCTACAACCGTGATCTGGTCCCAACGCCGCCGCGCACCTGGAGCGAGGTAATCGAACTGGACCAACGATTGCGCGCCCAAGGCAAGCGCGCCATCGAATGGGACTACGCCAACCTCTACTTTTCCTGGCCGATCGTCGCCGGCAGCGGCGGCTACAGTTTGCGCAAGCGCAACGGTCTGTATGACTTCGACGATCCGGGCATCGCCACGTCCGGGGCGATTGCGGGCTTCAGGCAGATTCAGCAATTGCTCGAACTCGGCGTGCTGTCACCGGAAGCCAGCTATGGCCGGATGATGGATGCGTTCAAGGCAGGCGAACTGGGGATGATGATCAATGGCCCCTGGGTGTGGAATGAATTGCGCGCCGCGGGGCTCCGCTTCGGTGCTGCCGACGTGCCGGGCATCGATGCCGACCATCCCGGTAAACCCTTCGTGGGTGTCATCGCCGCCGCGGTCAATGCGCACAGCCCGAACCAGAAGCAGGCACAGCGATTTCTCGACGACTACCTGACCACCGCAGATGGGCTTCGTAGCATCGATGCCGACAAGCCGCTGGGCGCGGTAGCCAATCTGGAGCTGCTGGAAACGCTACAGCATGATCCCTTGATCGCGCATACCTACCGTTCGGCCGCGGCCGGAGAAATCATGCCCGACGTACCGGAAATGAAGCGCTTCTGGGCATTGTTCGAAAGCCGCCTGAAGCCGATGCTGCTCGGCGAGCGGCCAATCCCGGCAACGCTCCAAGAAATCAGCGGACGCCTGAGCCAACATGCGCAGATGCAGAGCGTGCGCCGCCGCTTCTACCCCATCGCCGAAGCGAGCGATTCAGCACCCTGAGTTCAGGGCGCTGGATTGCGCTCACCCAGCAGCCAGAGCCGAAAGCGCACCGCGAATTCCGGTACCGAGCTGAAGATCCACCCGGCGACCAGCACGTTGAGCAGCGCCACGGCGAGAAACAGCTGCGGTATCGACAACCCGGCCACGGTCAGAATCAGGATCGAGAAGAGCGCTGAAATCACCATGAACAGCGCATTGAGGATGTTGTTCGCCGCCACCACGCGTGAGCGCTCCTCCAGCGCGGTGCGCGACTGGATCAAGGCATACAGCGGGACGATATAGAACCCGCCGAAAGTGCCGAGGCCGAGGATATCGATCAACACCCACCAGGCCCGCGGCTCGGCCAACAGCGCCGTCCAGTCCCGAATTTCACTGGCTGCCGGCACGCCCGTCGCGTGCCACCAGAGCAGCACGCCGAACAGTGTCAGGCCCATCGAACCCAGCGGCACCAGGCCCATCTCCACGCGATGCCGGGACAGCCGTTCGCAGAGCATCGAGCCCAGCGCAATGCCGATCGAGAACACCGACAGGATCAGCGTCACCACACCCTCGTCGCCTTGCAACAGGTCGCGGGAGAACGCCGGAATCTGCGTTAGGTAGACCGCGCCTAGAAACCAGAACCAGGAATTACCCACCATCGCGCGCGACACGGAGCGCTGCTGACCCAGCCCCAGACGCATGATCCGCAGCGACTGGCGCAAGAGGTTCCAGTCCAGGCGCAGGCTTGGCAGCGCCGCCAGCGAAAACGGAATCTTCCGACTGGCCAGATAACCGATCACGGCAAGCACCACCACGGCAACCGACACCCGCATGGCGTAATCGCCACCGGACATCAGCACTCCAGCGGTGATGGTGCCGCCGAGGATCGCCAGAAAGGTACCCATCTCCACCAGCGCGTTGCCACCGACCAGCTCATCGATGCGCAGCTGCTGCGGCAGGATCGAATACTTCACTGGCCCGAACAGCGCCGACTGCGTGCCCATGCAGAACAACACTGCGAGCAATAACGGCAGATTGCCCAGCAACATCCCCACGGCGCCGACCAGCATGATCAGAATTTCAGTGAACTTGATTCGGCGTATCAGCCAGGCTTTCTCGTACTTCTCACCGAACTGGCCGCCGAGCGCGGAGAACAGGAAGAACGGCAGGATGAACAGCAGCGCACAAAGATTCACCAACAAGCTGACGTCGGCCGTGGTGCCGAGCTTGTAGAGAATGGCGAGCACCAGCGCCTGCTTGAACACATTGTCGTTGAACGCGCCAAGCAGCTGCGTCACGAAGAACGGCAGGAAGCGCCGTGTGCCGAGCAGGCGGAACTGGGAATGCTGGCTCATCGGAAACCTCCGCGGTTACGCTCGCCCGGCACGAGATCCACCCCAACGCTCACAGCGGCAGCTGCCCGAACGCCCAACGCAGAAGGAAAAAACTCAACAGCCCGCCGCCGATGGTGGCCAGCAGGTTGCGGCTGATCGCGGCGATGAGAATCGCCAGCAAGCCGGCCAGCAGATAGGCGTTGTCCCACGCCAGCGCCCATTCGCCCTCTGGCATCAGCATCGCCGGCACCACGATGGCGGTCAGCACGGCCACCGGCACGTAATGCAAGCCCTGCTCCACCAGGCGCGGGAAGCGCAGGTCGGGCCAGGCGAAGAAGCTGTAACGAATCACGAAGGTGATCGCCAGCATGCCCAGAATCAGCAACCAGATCTGCATGGGTTCGCCTCCTTTCGTGCATGACGTTCGGCTCGCCGTTCGGCTCGCTGCTCCAGCCAGACGCCAACGACGATGCCGGCCAGCGCCGCGGCGATCAGGCCCAGTTTGTAGGGCAACTCCCAGGTCAGCAGTGCCACGGCGGCGGCCACCAGCGCCGACGCCACCTGCGGGCGGGTGCGCATCATCGGTACAGCGATGCCGACGAAGGTCGCGATCATGGCGAAATCCAGCCCCCAGCTGGCCACGTTCGGCACTGCCTGGCCAAAGGCGATGCCCGCCAGCGTCGCCAGTTGCCAGCTCAGGTACATGGTCAAGGCCGCGCCGAGGAAGAACCAGTGCTTGTGCGGCGACGCGTCGTCGCTGGCATAGCGGTGCTGAATGACCGCAAAAGCTTCGTCCGTCAGCCAGAAGGCCAGCGGCACTCGCCAGCGGCTCGACAGGTGTCGCACGAACGGCTGCAGTGCCGCGCTGTAGAGGGCATGGCGCAGGTTGACCACGAACGTCGTCAGCAACACCACGGCCGCACCGACGCCGCCAGTGATCAAGGTGATCGCAATGAACTGCGCGGAGCCGGCGAACACCAGCGCTGACATGCCGATGGTCTGCCAGGTCGAAAGTCCGGCACCGATGGAGAGCGTGCCGAAGATGATGCCAAACGGGATCGCACCGACGATCAACGGAAGAATATCGCGGCAACCGTGCCAGAACTCTTGCGAGCGGGACATCGAGGCTCCTTAGGTGTGCACCGCAAACGATAACGGGCTACGCGCCGCCATCGCGGTCGCAGCGTAGTGGATTTTGAAGACGGGCTGATGACCGCGAGACGAACCTCTCACGGAAAGCGACAGACATTACCTTATGTTTAGGTCTGAGGGCGACGGGGTGTGCTCGTTGCAGACTTTTGCGCTGGCCGGAGCCGCGCCCCCTCACCCCAGCCTTCTCCCCGGTGGGGAGAGGGGGACAAAAGCGAGTTTGTGCTTATATGAGGCCGCTGGTCGGGTCGGCGATCATGGACGCGATTTACGGATGCCAAACAGGCAAAGCATCAACCAATAGTCCGCACTTCCAGCGCTCCCCTGACTGCCGGCCATTCACGGTCGGTGATGCTGTAGAGCACCGTGTCGTCCAGGCGGCCATCGGCGAGGCGGCGATGGTTGCGCAACACCCCTTCACGCTGGGCGCCGAGCTTCTCGATGGCGCGTTGGGAGCGCAGGTTGCTGGCGGCGGTCTTCAGCTGCAGACGTACCAGTTGCCACTCTTCGAAGGCGTGCTTGAGCAACAGGTATTTGATCGAGGTGTTCAGGCCGGTGCCGTGCTCGGCCTTGTCCAGCCAGGTCCAGCCGAGTTCGCCAGCCGGCAGCAACGGATTGAAATCGGCAAAGCGAGTCGTCCCGATAATGCGCTCGGCCATGCGCAGGGTGAACGCCACCGCGCGACCGTCACGCTGTTCGTTGAGCGCGAAGCGATACCAGTCCGGGCGTAGCGGCCCGTTGAGGTAAATCAGCTCGTCGCGGTTACGCTCGGCGAGCTCCACCAGGGCCGGGATGTCGGCCTCTGCGAGCGGGTCCAGGCGCAGGGCGCCTCGCTGCAAAGTGACCGGATGCGGCGTGAACATCTAGATTCTCCTGATTCGGGGGAATGGACGCTTGTTGTGATCACGGCATAGACGGGAAGTGCGGGCAAACGACCAGCCATCCACTACAACAACGGGATTGAACCAGACCGGTCGCATGTGTCGCAGCACCCGCGCCATGCGTCGCAAACCAGCCAATATTTGTCTAGCGCGGCACTTTCGCCGGTTTCATCTGCGACGACCAGCCTCATGCGACGATGGTCGCAGCCGCCACACGCCGATCGCTTTTACTGCGAAACTTTATACATTCATCTATCACCAAGCGGCAGCCTTCGGTTATCCAAGACCTGCCGAGCATGAGCTGTCACCCGAGCGGTAATCCCGGTCCCGAAACAGTCGCATCGCACCGGCTGACCTTGGTCAGCCGGTGCGACCGTGCTGCTATACCGGTTATCGTCTAAGCGCAGCTCGGCTCGGTATATGACCGGCCGGGCTGGAGCCTGCTACTTACCTGCTGTCTGGAGTTCGCATGTCATTGTCCGGTGGGTTGATCGCGCTGGTCGCCTTTACCTATATGGCCGTGCTGTTTGCCATCGCGTTTTATGGCGATCGAAACCGTGCGCATATGTCACCGCGTGTACGCGCCTGGGTCTATAGCCTGTCGCTGGCCGTCTACTGCACCAGTTGGACCTTCTTCGGCGCTGTTGGCCAAGCGGCCGAACAGCTCTGGTCATTCCTGCCGATTTACCTCGGACCCATCCTGCTGATGCTGCTGGCGCCCCAGGTGATCCAGAAGATGATCATGATCAGCAAGCAGGAGAACATCACCTCCATTGCCGACTTCATCGCCGCGCGTTACGGCAAATCACAAACATTGGCGGTGGTGGTGACGCTGATCTGCCTGGTGGGGGTGCTGCCCTACATCGCCTTGCAGCTCAAAGGCATCGTGCTCGGCGTGAACCTGCTGATCGGCAAGCACAGCGAGGCCGTGGCCGGCGCCGGCGCGCAGGATACGGCGCTGATCGTCTCCGTGGTCCTGGCGTTGTTCACGGTGCTGTTCGGCACACGCAACCTGGATGTCACCGAGCACCATCGCGGCATGGTGCTGGCGATTGCTTTCGAGTCGCTGGTCAAGCTGCTGGCGTTCATGGCGGTCGGCGCCTTCGTCACCTTCGGGCTGTATGACGGCTTCGGCGACCTGTTCAATCAGGCATACGCATCCACGGAGCTGGCCGGCTTCTGGGAGGAAACGGTGAACTGGCCGGCCATGCTGGTACAGACCACCGTGGCGCTGATGGCGATCGTCTGCCTGCCGCGACAATTTCACGTGACGGTGGTGGAAAACATCGAGCCGCGCGACTTCCGCCTGGCGCGATGGGTCTTTCCTCTATATTTGGTGCTAGCCGCGCTGTTCGTCATTCCAATCGCACTGGCCGGACAACTTCTTCTGCCGAGCGGAATCAGCCCCGACTCGTTCGTGATCAGCCTGCCATTGGCCGAAGCTCACCCAGCGCTGGCGATGCTGGCCTTTATCGGTGGCGCCTCGGCCGCGACCGGCATGGTCATCGTCGCCAGTGTGGCGTTGTCGACCATGGTGTCCAACGACATGCTGTTGCCCTGGCTGTTGCGTCGCAAAGAGGCCGAACAACCCTTCGAGGTGTTCCGTCACTGGATGCTGTCGGTGCGCCGCATCAGCATCGTCGCCATTCTGTTGCTGGCCTATGTGAGCTATCGACTGCTCGGCTCCAGCGCCAGCCTGGCCACCATCGGCCAGATCGCCTTTGCCGCCCTGACCCAGCTGGCCCCCGCCATGGTCGGTGCGCTGTACTGGAAACAGGCTAACCGGCGTGGTGTGTTTGCCGGCCTGACTGCCGGCGCGGTGATCTGGGTCTACACACTGATTCTGCCGCTGCTCGGCTGGCCACTGGAGATGTTTCCCGGCCTGCAATGGATGTACACCGCCGAGCTGCCGTTCGGCGCCAGCGCCCTGACGCTCGGCGTGACGCTGTCTTTGGTGGGCAATGCGACGCTGTTTTTCTGGGTCTCGATCCTGTCCCAAACCCGTGTGGCCGAGCACTGGCAGGCCAGCCGCTTCATCGGCCAGGAGATCCACCCGACCGCCAGCACGCGCCGACTGCTGGCCGTGCAGGTTGAAGACCTGCTCTCGCTGGCCTCGCGCTTCGTCGGTGCCGAGCGCGCGGAGCTCAGCTTCCAACGCTTCGCCCGCCGCCATGGCCATGACTTTTCACCCAAGCAACAGGCCGACGGCCAGTGGATCGCTCACACCGAGCGGCTGCTCGCAGGCGTCCTCGGCGCCTCCTCGACCCGCGCGGTGGTCAAGGCCGCGCTGGAGGGCCGTGACATGCAGGTCGATGACGTGGTGCGCATCGTCGGCGAGGCATCCGAGGTTCTGCAGTTCAACCGCGCGCTGCTGCAGGGCGCGATCGAAAACATCACCCAAGGGATCAGCGTTGTGGACCAGTCGCTGCGACTGGTGGCCTGGAATCATCGCTATCTCGAGATTTTCGAATACCCGGACGGGCTGGTTTACATCGGCCGACCGATCGCCGACATCATCCGCTACAACGCCGAGCGCGGCCTCTGCGGCCCTGGCGACGCGGACACCCACGTGGCCAAGCGGCTGTACTGGATGCGCCAGGGCCGCGCACATACTTCCGAGCGAATGTTTCCCAACGGCCGGGTGGTCGAACTGATCGGCAACCCGATGCCCGGTGGCGGCTTCGTCATGAGTTTCAGTGACATCACCGCCTTCCGCGAAGCCGAGCGCGGACTGAAAGACGCCAACGAAGGTCTCGAACAGCGGGTCATCGAACGGACCCAGGAATTGTCGAAACTGAACCGCGCGCTGACCGAAGCCAAGAGCACTGCCGAAGCGGCCAATCAGTCGAAGACGCGCTTTCTGGCGGCGGTCAGCCACGACCTGATGCAACCGCTGAATGCCGCACGGCTGTTCTCCGCTGCCCTGTCGCACCAGCAGGATACCCTGCCGGGAGAAGCGCAGGATCTGGTGCGCCATCTGGACAGCTCGCTGCGCTCGGCTGAAGACCTGATCTCGGATCTACTGGATATTTCGCGCCTGGAAAACGGACGCATCACGCCCGATCGCCACCCATTCCCGCTGGCCACGCTGTTCGACACGCTGGGTACCGAGTTCACCATGCTGGCCGCCGAACAGGCGGTCGATTTCAAGGTGTATGGCAGCCGGCTACGGGTCGACAGCGACATACGCCTGTTGCGCCGTGTGCTGCAGAACTTCCTAACCAATGCCTTCCGCTACGCCAAGGGTCGCGTAGTGCTGGGCGTGCGGCGGCAGGGCGAGTCCCTGCGCCTGGAAGTCTGGGACCGCGGGCCGGGAATTTCCGAGGACAAACTGCAAGTGATCTTCGAGGAATTCAAACGCCTGGATAGTCATCAGACCCGCGCCGAAAAAGGCCTGGGACTGGGGCTGGCGATTGCGGACGGCTTCTGCCAGGTTCTGAATCACCCGCTGTCGGTACGCTCCTGGCCAGGCAAGGGCAGCGTGTTCAGCGTGACGGTTCCGATCGCCAGTAACGTAGTCCGCCAGACCAAGGTCAACGGCAAGTCCGAAGTACAGCAGACCGCACTGACCGGCATCCAGGTGCTGTGCATCGATAACGAAGACAGCATCCTGGTTGGCATGCAAAGCCTGCTTTCACGCTGGGGGTGCCAGGTATGGACCGCCAGCAACCGAACCGAGTCCGAGGCGTTGCTGAAGGACGATATCCGGCCTCAGCTGGTGCTGGTGGATTATCACCTTGACCACGGCGAAACCGGCCTGGACGTCATGGCCTGGCTGCGTGCCCGCCTCGGCGAGCCAGTGCCCGGTGTGGTGATCAGTGCCGACGGACGCCCAGAGCTGATCGCGGCGGTTCACGCGGCGGGGCTGGATTTCCTTGCCAAGCCGGTCAAGCCGGCCGCACTGCGAGCACTGATGAGCCGGCACGTGCCCTTGCATTGAGCAAAATGCCGCTGCGGCGCGACCCAGCGGCGACGGTGGACATATCAGCACAAGAGCCAAAGCTTCGCCCGGGGCGGGACCCCCACGCCTGGCTGACGTCATTTGCACACGCTCCATCACGCCGCCTGCGTCGGTTATTCCCCCGCCTCTTCCAGCGGTGTTTCGGCCCCAGCACGTTCGAGCCAATCGGCCGGCAGTCGCTTGCTTGCACGCGCGCCCAGGAGTTTCAGCTGCTCGGCGCGGCCAACCAGATTGCCACGCCCGTCGGTGAGCTTGTTGCGCGCGCCGATAAAGGCCTTGTCCAGCTGTTGCAAGCGCGTGCCGATCTCGTCCAGGTCCTGAATGAACGCGGCGAACTTGTCGTAGAGCGCCCCGGCCCGCTCGGCGATCTCACGGGCGTTCTGGCTTTGCCGCTCCTGCCGCCAGAGGCTGTCGATCACCCGCAATGTGGCGAGCAGAGTGGTCGGGCTGACGATCACGATGTGCTTGCTGTAAGCCTCCTGGAACAGCTCGGGATCGCCCTGCAACGCCGCGGCGAATGCCGCCTCGATCGGCACGAAGAGCAGCACGAAATCCAGACTCTGCAGCCCTTCGAGCCGCTGGTAATCCTTCAGCGACAAACCTTTCAGATGATTACGCAGCGACAGTACGTGCTGCTTGAGCGCCAGCGCGCGACTGCCTTCGTCCTCGGCACAGGTCAGCGCCTGATAGGCGGTGAGGCTGACCTTGGCATCCACCACCACCTTCTTGTCGCCTGGCAGCTGGATCAGCACGTCAGGCTGGAATCGCTCGCCGTCGGCGCTCTTCAGACTGACCTGTGTGTGGTATTCACGCCCCTTCTCCAGCCCGGCGTGTTCCAGCACGCGCTCGAGAATCAGCTCGCCCCAGTTGCCTTGAGTTTTCTGCCCCTGCAGCGCGCGGGTCAGGTTGGTCGCCTCGTCGCCCAGACGCTGATTGAGTTGCTGCAACCGCTCTAGCTCCTTGGCCAGGGAGAAGCGTTCGCGCGCCTCGCTCTGGTAGCTTTCCTCGACACGTTTCTCGAACGACTGGATGCGTTCCTTCAAAGGGTCAAGCAATTGCCCGAGCCGCTCGTGGCTGGCCTCGGCAAAGCGTTGTTCGCGCTCCTCGAATATCTTCCCAGCCAGCTCGGCGAACTGCGCGCGCAGCTCGTCGCGAGCGCTCTGCAGATCGATCAGGCGCTGCTCGTGGGTCTTCTGCTGTTCATTGAGCTCGGCGGTGACTGCGGCATGAGCAGCGCTCAGGGCTCGCAGCTCGGATTGCTGCGCATCGCGCTCGGCTTCCAGATCATTGAGCGCATCGCGGGATTCCAGGCGCTGTGTTTGCAGCCACTCGGTTTCGCGGCGCAGCGCCGCGAGTTCGGCCTGCAGCGCGGCGCGCGACTCGCTGAGGTCGGCATGTGCCAAGCGACTGGTTTCGAGCTGCGCACTCAGGCCTTCTTGTGCCATGGTGGCCTGGGCGAGCCGCTCGTCGAACAAGGCAAGTTCGGCCTGACTCTGAGAGAGACGGAGCTGCAACGCGACGGCGACAGCTGTCAACAGCACACAAAGGGAACCAAGCCCGGCGAACAGGTAAATGGGATCAAGAGGCATGAACGGCTCCGGCTGAATTGCCGGGCAGTATAGCCAGCCGTCGTATGCCGGTCGCCTGTGTCAGCGCTTCGCGGGGAAGCGCTGCAGAGCGCTCGAAGCCTCAGCCGAACCTTGCGCAGCGGCTTGCTCCAGCCAATGCCGGGCCTTGCTCAGCTCGCAGTACTGCGGCTGGCAATACAGCTGTCCCAGCTCCAGCTGCGCCTGGCAATCACCGGCACGTGCAGCCTGCCGCAGCATTTCGAAACCGATGCGCCGATCGCGCTGGCTGTCGCAGTCGGTGCAGAGCAGCCGCCCGAGCCGGCTCTGCGCTTCGACCACGCCCTCGCGCGCGGGCTGCTTGAGCATCCGACCAGCGATTCGTTTGACACTCTTGGTTTGCCCTAGACGCTGGTTATCCAGCAGCCACAGCGCCATGCGCAACGGCAAGCGCGGGGACGTTGATGGGCTATCGACAGAAGTCGAAGCGGTGGAGCGCGTTCTCATGGATACCGAAGGGGTTCGAGGACAGGGCGCGCACTCTACTCCTTTTTTCCTAGAGTTAAAGCCTTGCAAAATTTGGAGAAAGGCGATCTAGATCACATAAAAATTCATCCACAAAAGCTGTGGATAACTCTGTGGGCAACCGGGTTACAAATTCCGCTAGCGCTTATGGATAGCGGGCTGCAGTTAAACTGGCGTTTTTTTCACCACTAGAAAATCTCCTTATTTTTCAGCAAGTTATTAATGATCTATGCGTCCACGCGATTTGCGACAGTTTGTCATAAGCGCTTGACAAGCCCGCTCACGGAATGTGCACAAGTTTGTGGCAGCAACCTCAGAGAGCCCGTCGCAAGCGGCTTTTGCGCAAGTTTGAGCGGCTAACGGGGAACTTTGTACTGCCTTACCGGTCGTCGGGCTCCGTCAGTTGAGGCACATCGCAATACGCGCATTGACCGGCTTATGCTTGGGCATCGATCACAACGGGATAAGTCATGACGAAGGGGCGCAAGGTCCTGGGCTGGACGGTAGCGGGAGTGGTTCTGCTGGTTCTTGGCATCGCCGTCTACGGTGGCTTGCGCTGGCAAGAACTCAAGCGCGAGTTCGATATCGTCACGCTCGACATCGACGGGTTGCGCCTGTCGACCGATCAGCTACATGTGCGACAAATTGTCTTGGTCAGGCAGACCGCAGCCGACGAACGGCTCGCGGTAATGGTCGATAACTTGCGCCTCGGCTTCGAGAACTGGTGGCGACCGCTGCCGCTCCGGTTTCTACGTATCGATCACCTCGACGTACAGTGGCAGCCGGTGCCCAACGCGAGCGATGAGCGCGACCCCACCGCCCTGCCCAATCGTCAGCAACTGGAACGCTGGGCGGCCTGGTTGCCCAGGAGCGGCCATATCGCTTCGCTTGTCACTACCCTGCCCTGCGCCAGCGGTACCTGTCAGGAACAGGGCGAACTGAGCTGGCAGCACGCCGGCAAAGAGGTGCTACCCGCCACACTGAACTTGCAGCTACGTCACGACACGCATCATCTGGCACTGACACTGGACATCCACGAACAGGGCGCCGACACCCATGCCGATCTGCAATTGCAGCTGGACGGCCAACAGCGTCTGTCCATGCAAAACCGGCTGACGCCAGAGGCCGACTCGACACAATGGCGCGGCACGCTGGCCATGAGCGAACTGCCGGAAGCGCCTTGGCTGCTGGAGTGGCTGGGCGAATGGCTGGCCTACGCACCGCCAACTTTGCCCGAATTGCCGGAGCAGATGCGCATTGGCGCGGGCTGGTCGCTGCAGATCGATACCGACGACCTTACGGGCGAATGGCGTGTGCTTGATGGCGAGCTACGCCTATCGAGCCATCTGCCCGCACCCTGGCCGGTCCCCGGCATCGGTCAAGTGCAGGGACGATTGGATGCAACCGCCGAAGCCAACCGTGGCATCTGGCTACCTACCGAACTGACCGCTGATCTGCAACTGCGCCCGTCGGCCACACTGGTCGAAGCCCTTCCGGTAACGCTGCGACCCGATGCGATCAGCCTGCAGATCACGCCAGCCCCGGCCACTGAATCAACCTCCACGATGCCGCTGCAGATGCGCCTGAGCGCGAGCGGAGCTACGCCGCTCACACTCGATAGCCTGATCGCGCTCGAAACCGCCGCGCCCTATGCGCTGTCCTTCGAGCAAACCAGACTGACGCTTGAAGGCCGAGCGCTTTCATTGGAGGAAATGACCTTGACCGGCCTTGAAGCCGATCTACGGATGCATGGCCGCGCAACCATGGAAGCGGCCATTATCCAGTTCGAGAAAGGCTCACAGATCGCACTGGTTCGCCTGAGCAACGGCGCCGATCTGGTGGCTAACAGCGTGCAAATTTACTCATCCGGGCTCGATATCGCTATTAGCTCCAACGACCGGCAGTGGGACGAATTGTCAATCGAAGGCAAGCCCACGCTGAAGATTGCCGAACTCCGGCAGCCGGCGCTGCGCCCCATGGGCTGGCAATGGAGCGGCAAACTCGTTGCCGGAAGCGAACAGCTTTCGCTCGAAGGCCCGCTGCAAAACGACGCCGGGCTCACGCTCCCTCTGACGCTCAACCACAACTGGACCAGCGGCGCGACGCAGCTGAATGCGAGCCTTCCCGAGCTGTTCCTGCGCGCGGGCAACCCACTGGCTGCCACGCTCGCCGACTGGCCGCAGGTTCTGGAACTGGGCACTGGGAGGCTGCAGGGGCAGGGTCAACTCGACCTGCCTGCCAAGGGTCTTCCCGAGGCGAGCGCGACGCTCAGCGTCAAAGGGCTAGGCGGCATTTACGATCGCACCGAATTGAGCGGGTTGGACGCGAATCTTTCGCTCGCGTTGCGGCGAAACCAGCTGCGCCTGGATATTCCCGAACTAGTCCTGCGGGAAGCCAATCCCGGCTTCACCTTCGGCCCGCTGCGGTTCGGCGGCGAATATACGGGCGACATCGATCACCTCGATCGGGGCCGCCTTGCCTGGAGCACCGCCGAAGTGCAATTGCTGGGCGGCCGGCTCTGGCTCGACCCCGGCGAGGCGGACCTGAACGCCGGCACCCAACAGCTGAACGCACATCTGCGAGGCCTGCAACTGCCGTTATTGCTGGAGGCGTATCCCGCCGAAGGCCTGTCCGGCACCGGCATCATCGACGGCGAATTGCAGCTGCAACGCAGCGCGGCTGGCGTGAGCATCGAACGGGGCTCGCTGCAGGCGCGGGAGCCAGGCGGCGTGCTGCGGTTCCGCTCAGCGAAAATCCAGGCGCTGGGCCGATCCAACCCAGCGATGCGTCTGGTGACCGAAGCCCTGGACGACTTCCACTACGACCTGCTGGCCAGCGACGTGCGCTACTCCGCCGACGGCACGCTCGATCTTGGACTCAAGCTGCACGGGCGCAACCCAGCGTTGGAAGGCGGGCGCCCGATCAACCTTTCGGTCAACCTCGAAGAGGATATTCCGGCTCTGCTGACCAGCCTGCAATTGTCCGATCGCGTCAGCGAAACCATTCAAAGGCGGGTACAGGAGCACCTCAGAAAAGACCGTTGAGCAAACCGGGTGGTTTTTCAGCGGCCCGTTAGGCACTGTATCGGCACCAAGTACAGGAGAGACCGTCATGCGGTTGCGCTATCCGATCAGCATTCTGGCGCTGGCCCTGTTCGCCAGCGCCTGCACCCCGCGCGTGGAACTGGCCGTGCCCAACGAGCCGATCAACATCAACCTCAATGTGAAAATCGAGCACGAGATCTATATCAAGGTCGACAAGCAGCTCGACTCGATCATCAACGAAGACAGCGGCCTGTTCTAAGGAGCCTTATGAAAAGCTATCTGAAACTCGGCACCCTGCTCCTGGCGCTGTGCCTGGCCCTGCCCGCCGCCGCCATGACCCTCAATGAAGCCATGGCCGCGCTCGGTCAGGCCAAGGCCAGCGGCCAGCTGGGGGAGAAGCCCGACGGCTATCTGGGTGTGGTGCAGTCCAGTGGCCAGGCGGAAGATATCGCCAGCCAGATCAACCAGGCGCGGCGCGCCGAATACCATCGCCTGGCGCAGAAGAACGGCATCAGCGTCAGCGACGTGGAGGCCATCGCCGGCAAGAAGGCCATCGAGAAAACCCCACCGGGCCAGATCATTCAGCTCAATGGCAGCTGGGTGAAGAAGTAACCCGACACGCCGAGACGGTATGCCGTATCGGCGCTCTCGTCAGGGTTGCATGTCATCTCGCAAGGCCTTGACGTCATCGGCAGACACAGCGGCAGCCGCGTTACCCCAACTATTGCGAACATAGGTCAGGACATCAGCAATGTGCTGGTCGGACATGTTCCAGGCAAAAGACGGCATCGCCGGAGCAGTCGGTGCCGCATCGGTTCCCACCGCGCGGCTACCGGCAAGCACCACGCGTATCAACGAGGTCGCGTCGCGGCTGTTGACCAGCGGCGCTTGCGCCAGCTTCGGAAACAGATTGGCGATGCCTTCGCCGTCCGGCGTATGGCAGGCCGAGCACTGATCTTCGTAGATGAGCGCGCCGGTGCGCATGGTCGTATCTTCCTGCGCCAGCGGCTCAGGCGGCGACTGATCCTTACCGCCAAGACTTTTCAGGTAAACCGCGACGGCGCTCAGATCCTCGTCCTTCCAGTGTTGGGTGGAGTGTTCAACCGCCTCGGCCATCGGCCCGGATGCCATGTCGAAGCGATTCGCCCCGGTTTTCAGGTAGCTGACGATTTCCGCTTCGCTCCAGCGCCCGATCCCGGTATGGCTATTGGCGGTGATATCTGGGGCCATCCAGCTCTGCAAGGCGCTCCCGGAGAGAAACTCGTCGTCCTTGTCGCCGCCGATCAGGCTCTTGGGGGTGTGGCAGCTGCCGCAATGTCCCAGCCCCTGCACCAGATAAGCGCCTCGATTCCATTGCGCCGATCGCTCAGGATCAGGCTGATACTCACCTTCATCAAAGGCCAGCCAGTTCCAGACGATCAGGCTGGTGCGGATGTTGAACGGGAACGGCAGCTGGTTGGTTTCGACCGGGTGTCGTACCGGCTCGAGCGAATTCAGATAGGCCCAGAGCGCGCGATTGTCCTGCCGTGTCACCTTCGTGTACGCGGTGTAGGGCATGGCGGCGTAGAGGCGCTTGCCGCCGCGTGCATGCCCGTTGGACATGGTGTTGTGGAAGTCTTCGAACGACCAGCGCCCGATCCCCGTGTCCGCATCCGGGGTGATGTTGGCACCCAGCACTTCGCCAAACGGCGTCTGGATCGAGACACCGCCGGCGAACGGCGCCTGCCCTGGCAGGGTATGGCAGGCTGTGCAGTCACCAAGTACCGCCAGATAGCGGCCGCGGGCAACCAGGTCGTAGGAGTCGCTGCCGTCGGCAGCCTGCGCGAGGCTCGCCATGAGACCAAGCAGGCTGGCGTAAAGAGGGAGCATCTTCATACGGTGATCATCTCCCCGGGGTTCTTCAGGTAGAAACGGCGGATGGCGTCGGCGGCCTTGAACGCCAATGCGCCCACCGTTCCGGTCGGGTTGTAGCCCGGGTTCTGGGGAAAGGCGCTGGCGCCCACGACGAACAGGTTTGGCACGTCCCAGACCTGCAGATGCTTGTTCACCGAGCTGGTGGATGGGTCCGCGCCCATCACGAATCCGCCGACCACGTGGGACGACTGATAGGGGCCGCTGTTCCAGTGACCGTCCTGGTAGGTCTTGACGATTTCCCGGGGGTTCATCCGTGCCGCGATTTCGGCCAGCTTCTCAACGGAAAAGCGCGACATCTTGCGATCGTTTTCCGAAAAATCGAAGGTGATGCGCAGCAGCGGTCTTCCGTGCGGGTCGGTGTAAGTCGGGTCCAGCGAGAGGTAATTGGTGCGCGTGGTATAGCTGCTCGCCTCGCAGCCGATGGACATGGTGCTGAGGTAGTTGTCCACGGTGGCCCGCTTCCACTTCGAACCCCAGCGCGGCGTGCCCGGCGGGACCGGCCGCGTGCCGATCGGGGCGGCGCCAACCGGTGTGACACGGATACTGCCACCACCGAAGAAACCAAGCCCCGAATGATCATAATTGTCGTTGTTGAAATCATCGATGCCCATGCCGACAGCACCCGCGCCGATGAAGGGATTGAAGTTCTTGTCATCGAAAAACAGCTGCACGTTGTTGGCCGTCTGGTAGGCGTAATTGCGTCCGGTCGTGCCCGTGTTGCTGACCGGATCATAGGGCTGGCCGACGCCCGAGAGCAGCATCAGTCGAACGTTTTCGAAGGTGAAGGCGCTGACGATCACCAGATCCGCCGGCTGCTCGTATTCATTGCCCGAAGTGTCGACGTAGACCACACCCGTGGCGCGTTTACCAGTCGAATCGAGCGTTACGCGAAGCACCTCGGCATGGGTAACGGCGGTGAAGTTGGGTTTGCGCATCAAGGCTGGCAGCACATTCACGATCGCGCTGGCCTTTGAATAGTTGGCACAGCCAAAGTTGGTGCAGAAGCCGCAAAAGGTGCAGGGCCCCATGGTGACGCCGAGCTGGTTGGTGTAGGCCTGGGACGCTAGCGAGGACGGCACTGGAAACGGACGGTAGCCCAGTTCGCGAACGGTATCGGCGAACAGCATCGGGCCATAGGGCTGATCCAGCGGGGGCGTCGGGTATTCGATGGAACGGCTACCTTCGAACGGGTTGCCGCCTGGGCGAATCTCACCGTTGAGATTGCCTGCCTTGCCCGAGGTACCGGCCAGGCGCTCGAAGGCGCTGTAATGGGGCTCCATCTCTGCCCAGTCGGTGCCCCAATCCTGCAGCACCAGCTCGTCGGGGATGGCGTCGGCGCCGTAGCGCTCAGTCAGGTGGCTCTTGAGGCGAAACTCCTCGGGCTGAAAGCGAAAGGTGATGCCGGCCCAGTGGTTGCCCGCCCCGCCGACACCGTTACCGGGATGAAAAGAGCCCCAATCGCGCATGGGCAATGCGGTCTGAGAAGGGTTGTTGCGCACCGTCACGGCGTTCTGCATGGGCCGCAGCATCAACTCCTGGCGGCGCAGGTAGCGCAACTCGTCCGTCACCGAGGCGATGTTGAAATCACGCGCCGTGTCGCGCCAGGGCCCACGCTCCAGGGCAATGACATCGAGCCCCTCGTCGGCCAGCTCGTTGGCAATGATCGACCC
>NZ_JAMOII010000018.1 GCF_024448985.1 Stutzerimonas stutzeri | reverse complement strand
TCGTAGTCGCTGAAATCTGGCCGCGCCATGATGCGCTGGTACTGCACCGGCACGAGCATGGTATGGGTGACGCTGTGCTGCTGCGCCAGTCGCAGATACGCGCCGGCTTCGAACTTGCTCATCAGCACGACCGTGCCGCCAAGCGCCAGCGTCGGCAGAAAGGCGACCAGCGTGGTATTGGAATACAGCGGCGTGGAAATCAGCGTGGTGGCGTCGACGCCATAGTCGTAGGCGGCGCTGCGACGGACATGCGCCCAACGCATGGCGTGGGATTGCACGATGCCCTTGGGCTCGCCGGTTGTACCGGATGAATATATGACGTTGAACGCCCAGCTCGGCTGGATCGCGACCGGTTCCGGAATCGCGTCGCTCAGCCATTCGGACAGCCCGTTCGCAGCTGTCTGATCCAGTCGCAAGACGGGGCAGGGCAGTTGCGCCGAGACCGGCTCCAGGTGCTGCGCCGATGGTGCGTCGACGAACAATAGCCGGGCCGAGGCGTCCGTCAGCATGGTCAGCAGGCTTTCGGCACTGGCGGACGGTGCCAGCGGGGCTACCGCGACGCCAGCGCGCAAGGCTCCGAGAAACACAATCGCGTACTCAATGGAGTTGAGTGCGCAAATTGCAATGGCATCACCTGGCCCAACTTCGTCGCGCTGTAACGCGGCGGCCACCTCGCTCATGCGAGCGTCGAGCTGGGCGAAGTTCAGGCTGCGGGTTTCCTGGATCAGCGCGGCATGGTCTGGCTGGTGTGCCGCCCAGTGCGCGATGAGGTCGGGGATGGCCGCAAAGACTTGGTCGAGATCGAAGGCATCGGGACGGGCGAGAGTATTCATGGCTGCTCGGTCGGACGGAAGAAAGCAGTTCAACCTTCAGCTGTAATCGCATCAGCGGGAAGTGCTATTCGCTACGCTAATGGCAGGTAATCAGCTGCGGGAAATCTTGCTGGCAGAACGACAGTTCTACGCGTGCTTTATCCAGCCACGTCGCACTGTCCAGCGGTATGTCTTCTCCACCTCTGCGTTAATTTTGCGACAATGCGGCATTTCAAATCAGGCGAGCCCGCCCATGTCCGAACGTAACCCCATCCCGCTGATCCTCACCGCCATCGGCAGCGTCATCGGCACCGTCGCGGTGCTTTCCTATTACGGCTACGTGCATGTCGCCAAGCCTGAAGATGCGCTGCTGCTGGCCGACTACACCATGCTCAAGACCATTCCTGGCGAAGACTACCGCGTCTCGCTCAACCCTGCGCCGCAAGTGGCGGAGTGCATCGATGGGGTGCTGGTGCTGTTCGACACGGAGCAGAAGGGCCTGACCGGTGTGCTGGTGGATAATCGTAAGCGTGCGATTCGTTGCATGAGCCAGCAAGTCCGATGAGTGAGGCACCGGCAACTCAGCAGTGATGCTTAGGGATGTGCTCAGTAAAGTCTTGCGAACAGCGCCAGCCTCGCCGATCAGGTGACGAGTCGCTTCAACCGGCTACCTATATGTATGAGTGGCACACTTAAGAAGGCAATCTGAGTGCATTGGCCGCACACGGCTTAGCGCTTGTTAGGGGAGTGGGGCGAAGCTTAGATGTAACAGCAGCCTGAAGCCCGCCACGAGGGCGGGCGTACTGTCAGGCAAAGGCGATCACTCCATAGACGAACGTGGCGCGACGCGCTGGTTGTCATTGGAAATGGTCACTTCGACGCGGCGATTCATCGCCCGGCCTGACGGTGAGCTATTACTTGCCACCGGATACTCCTTACCGTAGCCAACCGTCTGGATGCGCTGTGGATCTACGCCCGCATGAGTCAGGGCGCGCTGGACAGCTCTGGCGCGGCGCTCGGACAACTGTTGGTTGTAGCTGGCCGCGCCGGTGCTGTCGGTGTAGCCCTCGACCACAACCTTGCGTTCTGGATTCTCATTGAGGAAATCGGCGAGTTTCTGGATGCCACGCATTCCGGATGGCTTGAGTTCGGCCTTGTCCAGGTCGAACAGCACATCACCGAACGTCACCAGGGTGCCGCGCTCGGTCTGCTTGGCTTGTAGGTCCTGCTGCAGTTTGCGGATTTCGTCCTGCTGACGCTTGAGCTGTTGCTCGCGCGATTCGAGGCGGGCTTCGGCGCGCTTGGCGGAGGCTTTCTCGATTTCCTGCTCGGCGGTACGCAGCGCGATGGTCTGCTCGGCGAGCTCGATTCGTCGCTGGGTCAGATAGGCGAGCTGATCGACCTTTTCTTCGTCCGCATCGTTCAGGTAAGCCTGGTTGGCTTTCTCCAGCATTTTGCCGGCGTCTTCGGTTTCAAGTGCGGCCAGTTTGGCTGAGCGGGCGTCGGCCTGCAGCTGTGAATACTGCCCGCGCGCCTGCTCGAGGTTCTGGTTGGGCTGCGAGGAGCAGGCGGCCAAGCCGATGGTCATGGCCAGCACGGTGGGGAGCGTCAGTAATTTATTCATAACGAATCATCCTGTCTTGAAGGCGTGGGAATGAAGGGTGATCACTGGGTGCCGCGCATGCTTTCTTCGCGCAGCTCCTGGATTCCCCGGTTGGCGTCCTCCACAGCCTTCTGCGCCTTGGCGGCCTGGGCCTTGCGCTCAGCGACGCGAGCGTCCCACTCGGCTTGCTGGGCCAGTTTGCGCGCTTCGTCGTAATTTTCCTTCTGCATGGCCAGCTCGGCCTGCTTCCATTTTTCCTGCGCGTTGCGCATTTCAACGGCGGCGTACTCAGTGCCGCCCGCGCTTACGGCGCTACGCACCGCGGATTCGGTCACGGCGAACTGTTCGTTCGGTGGATTGCCGGCACAACCAACCAGCAGTAGGCCGCCTAATGCAACGGCTGCCAGCTTGGGTAACTGAGATCGCAATAGAGGACTTTCGATGGTGTTCATTTTCATGGCCAGTCTCCAGTGGAAGATCAGGGAACAGTGCCCACAGGGGCCTTACAAAAAGGGCCGCCAATCACGACGGGCATATTTTTGTGAGGCCAGCGGAGCTCAATCGTTCCAGCGAAAATGCGAACGAAACCGCTGGATAGTGCTTTTTAGGGCCTTCTACGCCGCCGAAGGATTGGGCAAGGCGCCGCCCAGCGTCGCCTTGCCGCAGGTTTGCGAGCGCCGCAGCGTGCATGCGGGGCTCTGTCAAGAACGCTCCGCCTGCTCGGCGAGCAAGCGCTCGAGATGCTTGCGCGAGAGGGCGAGAAAACGCGGCGTCGGGCCGATGTCCTCAAAGATCGGGTCGCCTTGCTCGTCGGTCGCAATTACCTTGGCGCCTTGTTGATAGGGAAGGCTGGTCTCGATGGCTTCGAGCGCGGCGCCGACGAGTTCTCCAAGCAGCTCTTCGGTACTGCGCTTGGGATACATTTCCGCCAGCGCTGCCAGCCGTGCGGCACTTTCGACGTCCAGGGGAATACTGTATTGCGTACTGCTCATGCGACCGGTGGCGCTACTTTCCCACTCACGGACCAGTTCTGAAATTTTCATCTTGTTCCATCCTTACGCCCGCGGTGGCGAGCGATATCTGCGTGGAGTGCGAGCGGCCGTCGAACTGGATTTTTCGCTACGCCTTGTCTTCGACGGAGACGCTGGGCACTCTGTTTGGAGGGTTCTAACAGGTAGCCGTTCAGCAATCGGTCGCATATCGAAAGGCGCTTTCGGTGATGCGACCCGGGAGACAGGACCATGGCGAAGATCGACGCGCGACTGCGCGAAAATGTTCATCTGCTCGGCGAGCTGCTGGGCAACACCATTCGCGAGCAGCACGGCGATGCCTTCTTCGACAAGATCGAACGCATCCGTAAAGGCGCCAAGGGTGCCCGACGTGGGTCAGATGACGATGCGCGGTTGCTGCAGGAAACCCTTGATGGGCTGGCCGACGATGAATTGCTGCCAATGACCCGCGCCTTCAACCAGTTCCTCAATCTAGCCAACATCGCCGAGCAGCATCACCAGATCCGCCGTCGCCGACCCGGCGAGCCGGCGCCTTTCGAGGCCGGTGTGCTGAGCGGGCTGCTCGAGCGGCTCAAGGGCGAGGGCTTCGCTCAGGAATTCGTGGCGCGGCAAGTGGGCCGACTGGATATCGAACTGGTGCTGACCGCCCATCCGACGGAGGTGTCGCGGCGCACCCTGATCCAGAAATACGACGCCATCGCAGAACAGCTGGCGGCGCGTGACCACACCGATCTCGGCGCGGCGGAGCTGGCGCAGATCGAGCTACGCCTGCAACGACTGATCGCCGAAGCCTGGCATACCGAGGAGATCCGCCGCAGCCGTCCGACGCCAGTGGAAGAGGCCAAGTGGGGCTTCGCCGTAATCGAAAACTCGCTCTGGCAGGCGCTGCCCAATGTGCTGCGACAAACCGATCAGGCGCTGTGCCACAGCACCGGCCTGCACTTGCCGCTGGACGCCGCGCCGATCCGTTTCGCCTCCTGGATGGGCGGCGATCGCGACGGCAACCCCAACGTGACGGCGAAAGTGACCCACGAGGTGCTGACACTGGCGCGCTGGATGGCGGCTGACCTGTTCCTGCGCGATATCGAGGGGCTGATCACCGCGCTGTCGATGCAGACCGCCAGCGTAGAGCTGCTGCGTCACAGCGGCGAGTCGGCCGAGCCCTATCGCGAACTGCTCAAGCGGCTGCGTGGACGATTGCAGGCCACGCGCGACTGGGCCGGTTGCCCTGATCAACCGGCATCGCCGGCCGTGTTACAGGACACCCGCGAGCTGCGCGAACCGTTGGAGCTCTGCTACCACTCGCTGCACGCTTGCGGCATGGGCGTGATCGCCGATGGCGCCTTGCTCGATACCTTGCGGCGGGTTGCCGCGTTCGGCCTGTTTCTGGTGCGCCTCGATATCCGCCAAGACTCCGCTCGGCATGTCGCGGCCCTGGCTGAAATCACCGACTATCTCGGCATCGGTCGTTACGACCAGTGGGACGAGCAGCAGCGCCTGGATTTCCTGCAACGCGAACTGAACAATCGCCGTCCGTTGTTGCCTCCGCATTTTCAGCCTTCGGAGGAGACCGCCGAAGTGCTGGCAACCTGTCGCGTGGTGGCTCAGGCGCCGGCTGCGTCGCTTGGCTCCTATGTCATCTCCATGGCTCGCGGCGCGTCGGATGTGCTGGCAGTTCAGTTGCTGCTGAAAGAGGCGGGGCTGCAGCGGCCGATGCGCGTCGTACCGCTGTTCGAAACGCTCGATGATCTGAACAATGCCGGCCCCACGATCGATCGCTTGCTGGGTCTGCCGGGTTATCGCCAGCGCCTGCACGGCCCGCAGGAAGTGATGATCGGCTATTCGGATTCCGCCAAGGACGCCGGAACCACCGCCGCGGCCTGGGCGCAGTACCGCGCGCAGGAAAGCCTCGTCGATATCTGCCGCGAGCATCAGGTCGAGTTGCTGCTGTTCCATGGCCGTGGAGGCACGGTTGGCCGTGGCGGCGGGCCGGCTCATGCGGCGATCTTGTCCCAGCCGCCTGGGTCGGTGGCGGGGCGCTTCCGCACCACCGAGCAGGGCGAGATGATACGTTTCAAGTTCGGGCTGCCGGATATCGCCGAGCAGAATCTCAGCCTGTATCTGGCTGCGGTCCTGGAAGCGACCCTGCTGCCACCACCGATGCCCGAGCCGGATTGGCGCGAAACCATGGATCAGCTGGCTGCGGCAGGCGTCGAGGCCTACCGCGGCGTGGTTCGCGATCATGCGCAGTTCGTCGACTACTTCCGACAGGCCACGCCCGAGCAGGAACTGGGGCGTTTACCGCTGGGCAGCCGGCCGTCGAAGCGCCGCGAAGGGGGCGTCGAGAGTTTGCGTGCCATTCCGTGGATATTCGCCTGGACTCAGACGCGGCTGATGTTGCCCGCCTGGCTGGGCTGGGAGCAGGCGCTAGAGGCTGCGCTGAAGCGCGACGAAGGTGATCGGTTGACGCTGATGCGCCAGCGCTGGCCCTTCTTCAGCACACGCATCGACATGCTCGAGATGGTCTTGGCCAAGACGGATGCGGAGATCGCCAGTCGCTACGACGAGCGGCTGGTCGAGGCGCAATTGCAGTCGCTGGGGCACGATTTGCGTGACAGATTGTCGCAGGCCGTGGCCGCTGTACAGCGTATGACTGGTCAGTCCGAGCTGCTTGCGCACAGTCCTGCGACCCTCGAAGCCTTCAGTCTGCGCAACACCTATCTCGATCCTCTGCATCTGATGCAGATCGAATTACTGGCCCGTTCACGACAGCAACGCGCCCCGGCGGAAAGCCCGTTGGAGCAAGCCCTGTTGGTCAGCGTCGCCGGGATTGCAGCGGGGCTGCGTAACACCGGCTGAATGCATACGAGGTCGGTTGGATGTGTCGATCCGACGTCGTTTCGACCCGATAGGGACGGTTTTCCGTCTCCATTCTCCGGAGTGCGGTTCGCCAAACAAGGCCCATGGGCGCCGCTTGTCTGCGTTCTATGCGCTGTGTATCGTGTTCAACCTTTTGTCGCATGGCGACAGGCCAGATTTTTTGATTCGCCAGCGGTAGGGTTGCAGACCAACGATCCTGGCGGCATCCCTTTGCAAACTTTGAGGACTCATCCATGCGCGTAATTCTGCTGGGAGCACCCGGTGCCGGGAAAGGCACACAGGCCCGCTTCATTACCGAGAAGTTCGCCATCCCGCAAATTTCCACCGGTGACATGTTGCGTGCCGCAGTCAAGGCGGGCTCGCCGCTTGGCCTGCAGGTCAAGGACGTGATGGACAGCGGCGGCCTGGTTTCCGATGAGATCATCATTGCGTTGATCCAGGAGCGTCTGCAGCAGGCCGATTGCGCCAACGGCTTCCTCTTCGATGGCTTCCCGCGCACCATTCCGCAAGCCGAAGCGCTGCGTGATGCCGGCGTGAAGCTGGACCACGTGCTGGAAATCGCCGTGGATGACGAAGAAATCGTGGGCCGCCTGTCCGGTCGTCGCGTGCATCCGGCTTCGGGTCGCATCTATCACACTGAGCACAACCCGCCGAAAGTGGCTGGCGTCGACGACGTCACCGGTGAAGAGCTGGTTCACCGCAAGGACGATCTGGAAGAAACCGTTCGCCATCGCCTGAGCCTCTACCACTCGCAGACCAAGCCGCTGGTGGCGTTCTACCAGAACCTTGCAGCTGCTGAAGGCACCCCCAAGTGCAGCCGCGTCGAAGGTGTTGGCTCGGTGGAAGAAATCACTGCCAAGGTGCTAGCTGCGCTCAGCTGATTTCACCAGGCAAACAAAACGGCCCGCTTGCGGGCCGTTTTGTTTTACCGCATTCACGCCGAGCCGAATTGTCCATAACGGAACTGGCAGCCCACAGCTGTTACAATCGCCGCCTTTTTTTGACTGATCGGAACCGCCAATGACCACGCTGCTGGCCCTGGATACCGCCACCGAAGCCTGCTCCGTCGCGCTGCTGCATGACGGCCGCGTGCTGAGCCATTACGAGGTGATTCCGCGGCTTCATGCGCAACGGCTACTGCCCATGATCCAGACGCTGCTGGCTGAGGCGGGCATTGCCTTGTCAGCGGTCGATGCGCTGGCATTCGGTCGTGGTCCCGGCGCCTTTACCGGAGTGCGGATCGCGGTTGGCGTGGTACAGGGCCTGGCGTTCGCACTAGAGCGTCCAGTGCTGCCGATTTCGACGCTCGCTACGATCGCTCAGCGGGCGCAACGTGAGCATGGCGCGGAGCAGGTGGCGGTCGCCATCGATGCACGTATGGATGAAGTCTACTGGGGCTGTTATCGCGCCGATCAAGGCGAGATGCAGCTGGCCGGGATCGAAGCCGTACTGCCTCCGGAACAGGTCAGCTTGCCGCGTAATGGCTCCGGTAACTGGTTCGGTGCCGGCACGGGCTGGCGCTACGCTGGGCGTCTTGCCGTCCAGCCCGCAATGGTCGATGCCTCGCTGCTGCCGCATGCTGAGGATCTACTGCACCTCGCCAGTTTTGGCTGGCAGCGCGGGGAAGCGGTGGAAGCCGATCAGGCCCAGCCAATTTACCTGCGTGACAACGTCGCCACGCCGAAGGCCGCACGGTGACGAACGGAATTGCCAATCCCGAGGCGGCTCGCTAGAGTCGACATCACTTCGTATAGGTGAATGATGCGCCTCAACGGTTTTACCCCTTCCGCTTATCCCATCGAGTACGTTCCCCAGCGGGAAAACGTGCCGGTGCCCTATCGCGAAAGCGAAAAGGCGGTTGAGCAGGCGCGCCAATCAATCATTTCGCCAGCCGATCAGGACGGCCCCACTTACGAACATCTCGTTCGACGTCCGCAAAACGAGCCCACCGACTACACCTCGGTCGTCCCCGGTGACTTCATGCCGTCGCGCTTCGAAGCCATGATGGAGCGCCCGTTGACCAGCCGCGCGACCCAGGCGCTGCAGAGCTATGGCACCACTGCGAGCTTCAGTGCCGATCTCGATGCGCACGAAGTACTCGGCCTGGATCTCTACGCCTAAGGCGTCGCGCATCGCGTGGATCTTCCCTACTTTCTCGGCTGCCCTTCCTGGAACGAGGCTGCCTGGCGTGGATCGCTTTATTCGTCAGGATTGCCTGCGTCCGAATTCATTGCACGCTATTGCTCAGTCTTCAACACCGTCGAGGGCAACACGACGCTTTATGCCTGGCCGTCGGAGCAAAAGATCGAGCGCTGGGCCGCGCTGATGCCCGAAGGCTTTCGCTTCTGCGCCAAGCTGCCGCGCGAGATCAGTCAAGCGTCGGACCTTCGTGACGTACTGGATCTGGTCATGTCGTTCCGTTCGCTGCTAGCGCCGCTGGGCCAGCGGGTCGCCCCGTTCTGGTTGCAGCTGCCGGCCACGTTCGGCCCGGCTCGTCTCGGTGAGCTGGAGCAGGTGATCGAGATCCTGAATCGACCTCTTGCTGTGGAAGTGCGCCACACCGCCTTCTTTGCCAAGGGTGAGGAGGAGCGCGCGCTGAACCGGTTGCTGCATGGGCGGGGCGTGGAGCGTATCTGCATGGACACACGTGCGCTGTTCAGCTGCCAGTCACGCGATCCAGCGTTGCTTCATGCGCAAAGCAAGAAGCCGCGGCTTGCGGTGCGGCCCGCAGCGTTCAGTCAATCTCCGCAGGTACGCTTCGTCGGACATCCCGAGCTGGAGGCGAATGACTGCTTTCTCACGCCGTGGCTGGACAAAGTTGCAGATTGGATCGAGGCGGGCAAACAACCGCATGTCTATCTGCATACGCCGGATAACCGTCTGGCGCCGGATCTAGCCATGCGTTTTCACGATCAGCTCGCTCAGCGTCTGCCAGGTCTGCCACCGCTGGCAGTGCCTGCGATGCAGAGCGAGTCGCAGCTTTCGCTGCTGGGCGACTGACTGTGATGCGCTTTGCGTGACGAAGCGGACTGCAACCTTGAATCGCTCGCGTTGCCAAAGCCAGCATGACGTTTGGCCGCTTCTTCCTATTGGTTCTGCTCGCGCTCGCCGGGTTCGTTTACGCGGTGTGGCGTGGTCACGTCGACGTTCCGTCGAAGTGGAATCCATGGGCACCGCTGGACATCCGTGAGACGCCGAACCTACTGACCCCCTACAAGCTGCAGCGCCTGCAAAACGACCGCGCGCTTTGCGAACAGGCACTGACCACCTCCGATCTGAATTACGTTGCAGTCCCCGACAGCACGCCGCAACCTGGCTGTCCGGTTGAAAACGCGGTGCGCGTCACCGGCTCGGCGGTGCGCTTCAATGGCGCGTTTCTAGCGACCTGCCCCTTGGCTGCGGCCTACGCGCTGTTCGAGCGGCATGGGCTGCAGCCAGCGGCGCAGCAGGTGTTCGGCCAGCCGGTGGTGCGTGTCGACCACTTCGGCAGCTTCGCCTGCCGCAATATCGCGCGCAGCAACAGACGCAGCCAGCATGCCTCGGCCAACGCGCTAGATCTGGCTGGGTTCAGATTGCAGGACGGCACACGCATAACCGTCGCGCGCGACTGGAACGGCGATGACGACAAGGCGCGCTTCCTGCGCCAAGTAAAGGCAGCTGCCTGCGATGCGTTCAAGATCACCCTGAGCCCCGAATACAACGCCGCTCACCATGATCATTTCCACGTCGATATGGGCGGTTTCGGCATGTGCCGCTGAGGCGTGCCGGCATCGCCTCTGGCAAAATGCAGCGTTTCCGTCTTCCGAGCTCCGTATGACAGCCTCATCCCCGTTGGTCCGTGTCGAAGCCCTTGCCCCCGAGTTCGTCGAGCAGGCGCACGCCTGGGCCTCGCGGTTGGGCTTACCGACGCAAGCGGACGAGGCGGAATTCGTTCTGCAGCTGGGTGAGGGCGGTTTGCAATTGCAGCTGCTCGGCCCGCAGGCGCCGGGGCCGGTGCGAGTGGATTTCATCGAAGGCGGCGCCGCGCATCGCCGGCAATTCGGTGGCGGCAGCGGACAGATGATCGCCAAGGCGGTCGGGATTCAGCCCGGCATTCGGCCCAGCGTACTGGATGCGACCGCCGGGCTCGGGCGCGACGCGTTCGTCTTGGCGACGCTGGGCTGCGAAATGCTGCTCTGCGAGCGTCAGCCACTGATCGCTGCACTGCTGGAGGATGGTTTGGCGCGAGCGCGAGACGATGCCGAGGTGCGTCCGATCGTCACGCGTATGCACCTGCTTCACGGCAACGCCATCGAGTTGATGAGCCAGTGGCAGGATGAGCTACCCCAGGTCATTTATCTTGACCCGATGTTTCCGCACCGGGAAAAGAGCGCGCTGGTGAAAAAGGAGATGCGCCTATTTCGCCCCTTCGTCGGTGACGACCTGGACGCCGGCGTGCTGCTGGAACAGGCGTTGGCGCTGGCCAGCCACCGCGTGGTGGTGAAGCGGCCGCGCAAAGCGCCCGCAATCGACGGCCCCAAGCCGGGCTACAGCCTGGAAGGCAAGTCCAGCCGTTATGACATCTATCCGAAGAAGAAGCTGTCCACCAGTCAGTGATTGCTCAACGAGCGTGCTGACTGCGCGTACTGCAGCACTTCGCTACGACCCTCTCCCTTGAGCCTGCGCGCTTCGCTGGCAGCGTTTCGCCGTACCGAAAATGCATCGGTCGAGCTTGCCATGCCGTTGCGTTGGCCTTGCTTAATATCGCCAACGGTGGCATTGCTAGTCCTGACCGTTGCAGCTGAACGGTGGTTTACCAGATCGCGTTGAAGGGAGAGCAATATATGCAAATCCAGGTACATAGCGATAAACACATCGAAGGAAGCGCTCGTCTCGTAGGCTGGGTCAGTGGCGCTGTTGCTGACAAGCTGGATCGATTCGACAACGACGTCACACGCGTCGTGGTGCACCTGAACGACGAAAACGGCGCCAAGGCCGGCGCGCAGGACAAGCGCTGCCAAATGGAGGCCCGGCCGAAAGGCCAGCAGCCGATTTCCGTCACGCACAAGGCGGCTTCGCTAGAATTGGCCGTCGATGGCGCCGTAGACAAGCTCAACAACGCCCTCAAGCATCAATTCGGCAAACTGCGCAGCAAACGTGCGACGGCGCCGACGCCCATCGAAGGCGAAACCCTCGAAGTACAGGACAGGGATGCGCTGCTCGCGGCGGACTTTCTTGCCGACGAGCAACTGCGTACCTCCTGACCAGCCGTGCCATGTGACTTTGGGCGGATAGCCTCATCGCATGGCCGCCATCGAAACAGCAGGCATCGCTCCGCGATGCCTGCTCCTCGCCTCAATTAGCGCTCGATCCCACCTAATCCCATCGCTGCCGATTGGCAATAACGCGACCACCGGGTCTATCGATCTCCGATGCCTGTGCTATACCCATTGAAGGTATCGCACGAGGGGCGCCGACGACCGGCGCGCGAGGCTCGTGGCGGACCTTGACGAGAGGGGGGCAATCGGCGCGTGGCGGCATCGCTTAGGAATTGCCACGGCCATCAGTTCAAGAGGTGACACCATGACCATGATGCAATGCGAATATCGCGATCACGTCATTACAGCTGAAGTAATGGAACATCCGGGCACACCGACTCCTTGGGCCGGCGGTTGCCGAATAAGCAACATGCAAGGACAAACCACCCGGCGTATGGCGCTACCTGTCGGCCACGCCTTCATGGCGGAACTTGAACAAGCCCAGCGGGCGTCTATCGCGCACGGCAAATGGCTGGTGGACCAGTACCTCAGTCAAGGACGAAATCTGTTCGACAAAGCGGCTTGATTCTATTTTTGCCTGCCGTGCCGCTCCTGGCACGACAGGCTTTTGTCGTCGCTCTGTTGCCAGTCCAAACCTGATGCTGAAGCGCCACCGCGACGCACTTCATTGAACTGTACATGCCCCGATCCTCTCTATTTAGAACATCCGGATCGCCAGCAAGGCGGCTCGGGACCCTCTAAGTAGCCCTGACGGAGCCCCTCATGGAATTACCCAATAAAGACCTCGGTACGCTTTTCGAACAGCTCGGTCTGCCCTCGGATCCGGCCAGTATCGATGAATTCATTGCCCGCCATCGGCCAATCCCCAACCACATGAAAGTCTCCGAAGCGCCATTTTGGAACGAAGCTCAGGGTTCGTTTCTCAAGGAGCAATTGATGGACGATGCCGAATGGGCGCCGGTCGTCGACGAGCTTAACGTGCGCCTGCATGAGCAAGGTGAAGAATTGTCCTGAACGGGCCCGGACCGATCGCAGGCTTCATCGACATAAGTTTGTCTATCGGTCCGATAGCTTCAGTCTTGCCGAGCCCCTCTCGGTAGGTGGCGCCTAATAAAGCTCATTCCCCCTGTTTCAGGAGCCGTCATGACCGATGAAAACAAGACCCTAACCACTCGGCAGGGCCATCCCGTCAGCGATAACCAGAGCCTGCGCAGCGTTGGCGAGCGCGGCCCCGCAACGCTGGAAAACTATCAATTCATCGAAAAGATCACTCACTTTGACCGCGAGCGGATTCCGGAGCGCGTCGTGCATGCCCGCGGGACTGCGGCGCATGGCTGGTTCGAACCTTATGGCAAAATTGGCGATGAGCCCGCCAGCAAGTACACCCGCGCCAAGGTGCTGACCAACACTGGCGTGCGTACTCCGGTTTTTCTGCGCTTTTCCACCGTGATCGGCGGTAAGGAATCACCGGAAACCGCCCGCGATCCGCGCGGCTTCGCCATCAAGTTCTACACTGAGGACGGCAACTGGGACCTGGTGGGCAACAACCTGAAGGTGTTCTTCATCCGAGACGCCATCAAGTTCCCGGACATGATTCATGCCTTCAAGCCGGATCCCATCTCAAATCGTCAGGAAGCCTGGCGCTTCTACGATTTCGTCCAGCATCACCCTGAAGCACTGCACATGGTCACCTGGGTCAAGAGCCCCTGGGGAATCCCAGCCGACTATCGGCACATGCAGGGCTCCAGCGTAAACACCTACAAGCTGGTCAATGACAAGGGCGAGGCGGTGCTCTGCAAGTTTTCCTTCGAGCCCAAGCTTGGCGTGAAGAACCTCACTGCACAGCAGGCCGCGGAGATTCAGATGAAGGATGTCGGCCACGCGACCCGCGACCTGTACGACGCCATCGAGCGCGGCGATTACCCCGAATGGGAAATGGCTGTGCAGATCATGTCCGACGATCCGCATGATCAACTCGACTTCGATCCGCTGGATGACACCAAGCGCTGGCCGGAGGACAAATTCCCGCTATTGCCTGTGGGACGTCTCGTACTCGATCGCAACCCCTCGAACTTCTTCGCCGAAGCCGAGCAGGCTGCCTTCGGCACCGGTGTGCTGGTGGACGGCATCGACTTTTCTGACGACAAGATGCTGCAGGGCAGAACGCTCTCGTATTCCGACACCCAGCGATATCGTGTCGGCGCCAATTACCTGCAGTTGCCCATCAATGCGCCGAAAAAGCCAGCGGCCACCAATCAGCGTGACGGGTCAATGGCGCACTTCGTCGATGGAGGCGGGGAAAATCCTCATATCAACTACGAGCCGAGCTCGCTGGGCGGCTTGAAAGAGGCACCGAAGCCGACTCACGATTACCACCAATGGGTTGAAGGGCACCTCGGTCGCTATCAGACCACCAAGGCCCAGGCGGACTATCGACAAACGGGTGAGCGCTACCGCAGCTTCGAAAGTTGGGAACGCGACGATCTGATCGCCAACATCACCGCTGACCTCAAGGAGTGCCCGGAACACATCTGCCTGCGGATGATCTGGCATTTCTGGCATTGCGATCCTGATTACGGTCAGCGTCTGGCTGACGGCGTCGGTGTCGACATCGAAAAGGCCAAGGCGCTACCACCCTTGGAAGGTCGCGCCGCCCCGGGCGAGGACCTGGCAGGATCGACTTACAGCAGCGGCGAATCGGAAGGTCGGAACAGGCACGACGAAGCGTAATGGGCGACTGGCGCGGCGACGACCATGGGTCGTTGTCGCGCCGCAGCATAGGCCTGTCGTCGCCGATTCACTAGAATTCGCTTTTTCGCGCAATCACTGCGCCTCTGCCTCGTAAGGACCAGCATGAGTTCGGAACCCTCCGCCTCCATTCTCGACATCGATGCACGTTATGCCCATGCCAAATCTTTAGCTCTGGAAGCCGCTCAGATGGGGCTTGAGTTCTACCGCAAGCGCGATGCGCTGGTCGTTGAGCACAAGGGGGACGATCTACAGGACGTGGTCAGCATCGCTGATAAGCAGATTGAGGCATTCATCCGGGAACGGCTGACACAGCTGTTTCCCGAGGATGGTTTTCTAGGTGAAGAGAGCGGTTCGGCCGACCTCAGCGCTCGCTGCGTCTGGGTCATCGACCCTATCGACGGCACCGCTTGCTTCGTCAATGGCCTGCACAATTGGTGTGTTTCCATTGGCCTGCTGATCGATGGTGAACCTCATCTCGGCGCCATTGCTGATCCTAATCACAATGAACTCTTCCACGGCTGCCTGGGCCGCGGTGCGTTCGTCAACGACACGCCATTGAAGGTGAGCGCCGCCACCCATGTCGGGCAGGGTGTGACTGCCACCGGTACTTTTCATCCACGTGGCAAGCAACACTTCATACCGTTCATGGAAAAGCTGCTTGCCGAAAACGGCATGTTTTTCCGCAACGGTTCGGGTGCGCTGATGACGGCCTATGTCGCAGCTGGCCGGCTGCTCGGTTATTACGAAACCGAGCTTAAAAGCTGGGACTGCATGGCCGGGCTGGTGCTGGTGAAAGAGGCGGGCGGTCGGGTGAACAATTTTTTCCGTAATGACGGGCTGTTGCTTGGCAACCCTTACCTGGTCGCCTGTCCGGGCGTCTATCCCCAGCTCGCGGAGATGATCGGTCCGTCGTTGGACGATTGATCAGCAGCCTCGGCGCGGAGCGTTCAGCACGACGTTCCCACGCGTCAGCGCGGGAACGTCGTTAGCTCCAGATCAGGTACGCAGTTCAGGCGGAACGGTGCCGCCATGTTCGGCGAGCTTATGCATCACGGTCCGATGCAGCCAGATGTTCATTTGCGCAGAGTCGGCCATCTTGTCCGCCGGGCAGCCCAACTCGGTGGCAAGCTCCTTTCGCGACTCCAGGCTGCTATCGAGGCCCAGAAGTTTGAGCAGATCGACGATGGAGGTGCGCCAGTTCAGCGTTTCCGGGAAGTTTGCGGCCATGCCGTCGAGTTTCGCCGGTACGTCCACAGCGCTGGTGGTCGCGCCGGCCGTACCCATTGTGCCGCCCATGCCTGGGGTCGATGCGCCGGCACCTGGTGGTGTAGTGGTCGCGTTGTTGGCAGTAGTAGGGCGCTCCGAGTCCACCACCGTATCGGTCGCGTGCTGGTTGACACCCGAATCCGCTGCAGCAGGCTTATGCGCCTCGTTGCTCACGCCGCCCATGCCCAGCTTGTCTTTGATCTTGTCGAACAGGCCCATTGAATGATCCTCGGTGATTGGTGGTGATAGTTGGACCACCAACGCCGTCTAGACATTCAGCTCCGTAGGTCGGGCCAAAAGGGGGCGTGCTCAAGGTACTGCCCGCTCGCTCCCATTTACCGGTGTTGTAACAGTCGTTTCTGCCTGTGGCCGACGCCATGTGCCGCCGGCATGTCAGCCCCGAGTCGCTCGTTGCAAACTGCAACTGGAACCCTCGTCTGCCGGTACTCGCTGAAAATCCCGGTTGAATGCTGAAGTCTTGGCGGAATCAGCTGCCGTTCGGGGTGTGTAGCACGACGTTCTGACGCGCTTGATCGGGCAGTGCAACGTCGGCGGCGCGCAAGGCTACGATCAGACTTTTACGCACCTCGGAGGCAGTGGCCACGAAGTCGGAACGGCGCGAGTCGCACCAGAATTGCACGTCAAACATCAGCTCGCTCTGGCCCAGTTCGCCCAACCTGACGGATGCCGGTGGTTCAGCGAGTACACCAGGCGTTCCCTGCGCAGCGTCGCGCATGACGACGGAAATCGCATCGATATCAATGCCGTAACTGAGCCGACAAACCACCTTGCCCCGCCGGATCGGTGCGGCCGTGTTGTTGGTCACCCGCGACGTAAAGGTTTCGGCGTTCGGCACCAGGACCCGGCGACCATCGTAGGTGCGAATCTGCGTGGCGCGCAGTTCGATGCGCTCCACGCTGCCCTCGGTTTCACCGATGATGATCTGGTCGCCCAGCTGAAAGGGGCGCAGTGTCAGGATCAGCAGCCCGCTCACGAAATTCGAAAGGATGTCCTTCAGGGCAAAGCCCAGCGCCAAGCTGGTCAGGCCCAGGCCGGTCGCCAGCGTACCGGGCTCCAGGCCGAAGGCACTGGCGGCAACGATCAAACCGAGTAGCCATACGGTGTAATAGCTGACCTGGCGCACCAGGTTCTCCACAGTTCGATCATTCGCCAAACGGGCAAAAATGATCCGCATGAGCGCTCGTACTGCCGTTGCCAATCCCCAGAAAAGCAACAAAACAAGCAACGCTGCCAGGATGCGCGGAATGATGTTAATGGCTGATTCGAGCAGGCGCGCAAATGCTGTCTCGACGCTGACTTGAACCGATGTGACGAAACGGTCGCGCTCCGAATCGCGACGTTCGATGGCGGTTGCTAGCGCTCGGTCGATCAACGCGGCCCATTCCTGAGCAAGGGCGTCGATTGGCTGTCCATTGGCCTCGGCATCGGCAGGAGTAACCATCACTAATGGGCGGCCGGCCACGCTGATCTGCCGATCGTCGCCCTGGTCACCCGCGTTTTCAATTCGTGCTCGGGTAACGCCCTGAGGCGTTTCCAGCACCGCCGCCAGTTGCCTTTCTACCTGTCGAGCACGCGGCCTGGCCTCCAGCTCGGCATTAGGTCCGACGCGGAACAGGGCGCGGCCGTCCATGCGAACTGTGGCGACCCCTTCCTGCGCCGTCGCCGAAGGTGACCACAGCGCCTGGCACGCGAGCATCAGCAAGACCAGCCAGATAACGCGGTAGGGCTCAGAGTCGGTCAGGTGCTTTTGCATGGAAGGTTCGATCCCGAAGTGGCGGTCGACTGCAGATACGAACAGGCCGCCGGAGAACCCCGGCGGCCTTTCGATAACTCGTCCGACGCAGCGACTCGGTCGCCTGGCTGGCGCTTCCGCACGCTGCTCGGCTGTAGCGGTGTCAGAACACCAGCATGAACAAGCCGATCACTACCAACAGACCGATCAGGAAAATAATGCCAATTGTGCTGCCCAGAAACTTCAGCATGAGGATGACTCCTGTTGCAGTGGGTTCATAAAATCCGACTGGACAGGGCTGCGATCGTTCAGAAAATGTCACGGGCGGGCAGGCTCTACCATGGCGACTGCTCAGATGTTTTTCCAGATCAGCTGCAAACCGGCGATCAACATGCCGACTCGGGCGATCCGGTAGAACCAGGTGTGATCGATGCGCTTGTGCAGCCAGAGTCCGGCCCAGACGCCGAACGGCACCACTGGCGCAAGCATGAGGCTCAGCAGCAGGTTTTCGCGATTGAACTGGCCAAGCGCAGCATACGGGATCAGCTTGATCGCATTGGTCATCAGAAAGAACAGGTTGATGGTCGCCACGTAACGCAGTTTGTCCAACTGCTGCGGCAGCAGGTGCATCATGATCGGCGGCCCGCCTGCGTGGGCGACGAAACTGGTGAAGCCCGCAACAGATGAAAGCAGGGTGCCGCGTCCGCGCTGCAGAGGCCGTGGCTTGTCGTTGCGGGAAATCAGGCCGAGCAGCACGAAGCCCACTGCAATCACGCCCATCATCAGACCGATCATGCGCTCGTCGAGCATGCCGAACGTGAGTGTGCCGAGTGCGATACCGATCAACGCGCCCGGCATCATCACTTTGAGGTTCGCCACGTCCCAGCGTCCGATATACGCCTTGAGGCCGACCACATCCGCCAGGCAGAGGATCGGCAGCATTACCGCAGCGGCCTGTTTGGGAGAGATCGCCAGTGCCAGCAGCGGCACGGCAATCCCGCCCAAGGCGCCTCCGAAGCCGCCTTTGGACAGGCCCGTCAGAAAAATCGCCGGCAGAGCGAACAGCAGAAAATCAGAAAGGGTCATGTGTGTGATCAGGCTAGATGTCAGGGATCGGCTTCGTTGCGCATCATCGCATCTATACGACGCTTGTTTGAGCGCACGGCGTCAGCGTTTGCAGAAGAGCGGATCGCCCGCGGCTGATCGTGGTCAGCATAGTTAACCGCAGGCAGGCAGGTGACATATGACCGTATTCAACGCGACTTCATGTCCGCTTCTGGCACGGACCGGCCATCCGCCACGCGTCGCGGCTGGGGTATTGCTGATAATGGCGACGGCCCTGGCAGGCCAGACGTACGCACAGGAGCCCGATGCCCTGGTGGGTCTGATCAATGAATTTCGCGGAGCGGCCGAAGCGTGCGAAGGCGGGAAGGGTCAGGCTGTCAGTCCGCTGGCACCCAACGAAGCGCTTGCGCTGGAACCGGCCACCAGCGGGACCCAGCTACAGGAAGCACTGCAAGCCTCCGGCTATCGGCCGGCCAAACTGCAGGCTATTTCGATATCGGGCCCGGCAAACGCGCAAACCGCCATGCAGGCGCTGAAGCAGCGCTATTGTGGTCCCCTGCGCAGCCAGGATTTTGCCGAAGTCGGTGTTTCCCGCGAAGACAACACTTGGCAAGTGCTACTGGCCAAGCCACTGCTCGCGCCAGATCTAGGCGACTGGCAGCACGTCGGTAGGGATATTCTGCAGCGGGTCAATGAGGCGCGCGCCAAACCGCGCACCTGCGGTAGCCGTTCGTTCAAGGCGGCGCCGCCCCTGGGTTGGAATGCCAAGCTGGGTGATACCGCACTCGGCCACAGCCGCGACATGGCCAAGCAGAACTTCTTCAGTCACCAGGCGCCGGATGGCAGTCAGGTCAGTGACCGGGCCAGTCGCACCGACTATGGCTGGCAACGGATCGGCGAAAACATCGCGGCGGGGCAGGGCTCGGCTGAGCAAGTCATGGCTGGGTGGCTCGCCAGTCCCGGGCACTGCGGCAACATCATGAACCCAGATTTCACCGAGATGGGCGCCGCCTACGCGATCAACAAGGACAGCGCTGCGGTGAGCTACTGGACTCAGGTATTCGGCACGCCTCGCTGATCCGCTGCCGGGCTGGCTTTGGGCCCGGCTCAGCTCAGGCCTTCCAACCAGTTATGCGCCTCGGTGCCCTGATGCTCGTCGAACGCTTTTATCGTTAGTCCCGGAATCAGTGCGCCTTCAATCTCACTGGCCCTGCGCACCCAATCCTTCGCACAGACGACAGCGCAGCGATCAAAGCGGCGTATGAAGCGGAACAGCTGCGGTATGCGGGACAACTCCACCCCAACTGCGCCAAGCGTCGGCATGTCGAAGTCACCAACACGAAAGAGCATCTGCCCGTGGCTGATGCCATCGGATTTGCGCAGCAGTTCATCCAATGCGAAGCGCATTTCACCGGCATCGAGCTTGCCGGAGAAATCCACATCGATGCGTTTATCAGCGATGCGAGATACATGAAACATGGTCAGTCCTCAGTTGATCCGCTTTTGGCGAGTCGCCCCGCCGTTAGTTGATCTTAGCTATTGCGAGGCGTTCGGGCGTTTCAAAAAGGCCGTTCTCGATTGCCCGTTGACGTGCTGTTCTGAAGACCTTTCGTGGCCGTAATAAATCAACGACAAGCTGGACTGATAGTGTGTTTTCAGCACGAGCGGCTGTTTGCAAGCGGATCGGGTAGGAATGAGAACAGGCGGGAAGGTGTTGCGGAGAGAGGGCTGTTTCAACATCTGTAAGCGGCATGGGATCCCCGCACATGAGTGCGGGGAACGGGAGGATCAGTCCTGGCGGCTGGTCACTTCCAGCAGGTGATAACCGAACTGGGTCTTCACCGGGCCTTGCACTTCGTTGAGCGGGGCGCTGAACACGACGGTGTCGAATTCCTTGACCATTTGACCGGGGCCGAACGAGCCCAGATCACCACCCTGGCGGCTGGAAGGGCATGTGGAGTTGTCTTTGGCAACCTGAGCAAAGTCGGCGCCGCCTTCGATTGCAGCTTTCAGTTCGTTGCACTTTTCTTCGGTGGGAACCAGGATGTGGCGGGCGGTAGCGCGTGCCATGAGGGTCTACTCCAGTGGGAAAGCTGCGAGCCTACCGGAATTGCGCTGTGATTCAAACGTCGCCGGTGACCATCAGCAATGCTGGCGTCTCGCATCGCTTTGGTCATGATCCGGTCATCGGTACTGGCTAGCGTGAGCCAAGGCCACCTAAGCGCGTGGCTGTTCTTCTCACGCTTACGGATGACCGCCGATGACCGACGACCTGCACAGCTCGCTCAATGTCTATCAACATCTGCTCCACGACTTTCAGGACAGCCTCGACGAAGAGTTGGAGATGGAACTGGACGACGCGCGCATGGACGCGCTGATCGCCCGCGAAGGGACGCCGCAACCTTCGGATACGGGTTTGTCCCGACGGGTTTATTTCTCTGAGTTACTGCGACTGCAAGGCGAACTGGTCAAGCTTCAAGACTGGATCGTGCATAACAAAGTCCGCGTGGTTGTTCTCTTCGAAGGCCGCGACGCCGCTGGAAAGGGCGGGGTTATCAAACGCGTCACTCAACGGCTCAATCCGCGGATCTGCCGCGTCGCTGCTTTGCCTGCGCCCAACGACCGTGAGCGCACCCAATGGTATTTCCAGCGATACGTTTCGCACCTGCCCGCCGCAGGCGAAATGGTTCTGTTCGACCGCAGCTGGTACAACCGCGCCGGTGTCGAGAAGGTCATGGGGTTTTGTACTGATGATGAGTACGAAGAGTTCTTCCGCTCGGTCCCGGAGTTCGAGCGGATGCTGGTGCGCTCGGGAATCATCCTGATCAAGTACTGGTTTTCCATCTCGGATGAAGAACAGAACCGACGCTTTTTGGCGCGCATCCATGACCCGCTCAAGCAGTGGAAGCTAAGCCCCATGGATCTCGAGTCCCGGCGGCGCTGGGAGGCTTACACGCGCGCCAAGGAGATCATGCTCGAGCGTACTCACATCGATGATGCGCCCTGGTGGATCGTCGAGGCCGACGACAAGAAGCGCGCGCGCTTGAATTGCATCAGCCATCTGCTGAGCCAGCTTCCCTATGGCGAGGTGGAGCGGACGCCGGTGAAGCTGCCTGAGCGGGTTTACAACCCGGACTACCTGCGCAATCCGGTGCCCGACAGCATGATCGTACCAACGGTCTACTGATTCACCCGTCTCACTTGGCGCCGGTCGCATTTGCAGCCGGCGCTTCGCTGAGTGCCTCCAGGTTCTGCGCGTAGCGCTCGGCGCGCAGCGGCATGAACCCGGTGAAGTGGATCCAGGTCGGCAGGCCTTGAAGATAATGCTCAACGAAGGCTCTGGTAGCCGGCTTTCCCTGAAGGCTCCGCTCGCTCAGATAGATGAACAACGGGCGGGTCAAGGGTTGGTATTGCGCCTCACTGACCGTATCAAGCGTCGGATAGACCGGGCCCTTGCCGCTGTCGATTGCAAGCAGCTTCAGCTCATCCCAATGTCGGTGATAAGCGCCAATACCGAAGAAGCCGAGCGCATCCGGCTCGGCAGCGATGCCGGCGGCCAGCTCCTCCTCGTTCTCGCTGGCGGTGTAATCCTGACGGCTGCGATGAGCCTCTCCGACAACCTCTTCGGTGAACACATCGTAAGTGCCCGAGTCCTGCCCGCGACCGAACAGCTTCACCGGGCGATCGGGCCAGCCCGCACGAACCTGGCTCCATTGCATTACCTTGCCCTCCGCGGCCGGGGCCCAGAGCTTTTTCAGCTCCTCGACCGTGATGTCGGTTGCCCAATCATTACTCGGGTGTACAACCACGGTGATTGCATCCATTGCCAGCGGTATCTCGCGATAACCGATCCCGTTCTCTGTGCAAAGTGCTTGCTCCTCGCTGTTCATTTCACGAGAAGCGTCGTTGATGTCCGTCTCGCCAGCGCAGAAGCGGCGAAAGCCCGCGCTGGTTCCGGAGAACGATACATCGATGGGGTGGCCCGGCTGCGCACGCTGAAAACGGCGCATCGCTTCTAGGGTTAGTGGGTAGACGGTGCTGGAGCCATCGATGACGAGCCCTTCGGTGGCTGGCTCGGCAGCATTCGCGGACGAGGTGAATGCAAGCTGTAAGCCGAGCGTGAGACTGATCAGCAGAAGCGGGCCGGGTTTGACGTGCATGCTGTCGTTCCTCTCCATGGATCAAGCCTTTGGTTTCAACCAGTCGTGTTTCAACGAGTTCCAGAACACTTGCAGGCTGTTGAATCGCGTGTCGACGGCGTTGATGTAGTCATCCAGCCGATCGATTTCACGGTGCTGCGCTTTTTGTTCCTGCGCATCAATCTGATCGAGCTGGGCTTCGAGCTCATTCAGCGACTCGCGCAGTTCACGGATACGGTTTTCTGTCTCTATACGACGTTCGCTTTGCATGGGTGGCCTCATGGCTGGGTCAGAGTTGGCTTCCGCCGATCAATAGCAGAGGCAGGCCGAAGAACACCCCGCCGATGTACGCCCCGACATAAAGCTTGCTGCGCTGCGCCAGGTCAGCAAGGTGCGTGGCAATGGCCGGGGGAATCCCGCGCAGGAAAGGCAGCACGTAGATGAAGAAGATGCCGAACAGGTTGAACAACAGGTGCACCAGGGCAATCTGTAGCGCCAGCTCAGCCGTTGGGCCGGAAATCGCCGTAGCCGCCAACAGTGCGGTGACGCAGGTGCCGATGTTGGTACCCAGGGTAAAGGGGTAGACCTGCTTGAGCGAAAACACACCGGTTCCGGCCAACGGTACGATCAGCGCCGTGGTGGTCGAGGACGACTGAACCAGAATGGTGATGATGGTTCCCGACGCAATTCCCGACACAGGACCACGGCCGACGCTGGTGTGCATGATGTCCTTGGCGCGGCCAACCATGACCTTACGCAGCACCTTGCCAATGGCCTGCACTACGAACAGGATCAGGCCCACCCCGATGATAATCAGTGCGATGCCTGCCCAGACCTGGCTCGGTAGCCAGGCCACGCTGGCGTTGAGCACGTCGCTGGCAGGGGTGAGTATGGTTTTCATGAAGTTCACACTCTTCATGTCGACACTGGTGCTGTCGCTCACCAGCAGTCCAGCGAGGACTTCAGATATGCGCTCCAGCGGATGGAAGAGCAGCTCCAGCGGCAGCAGAATGGCCACTGCGGTGATATTGAAGGCATCGTGAACCGTGGCTGCGGCGAAGGCTCGGTGAAACTCCACACCGTTGCGAACATGGCCCAGGCTGACAATGGTGCTGGTCAGGGAAGTGCCGATGTTGGCGCCCATGATCAGCGGGATCGCGATCGGAATCGGCAGCCCGCCAGCCACCATGCCGACGATGATCGAGGTCACGGTGCTGGAGCTCTGGATGAGCGCTGTTGCTGCGAGGCCGATCATTAACCCGACAAAGGGGTTGGTAGCAAAAGCGAACAGCTCTTTTGCATTGTCTCCCACTGCAGCTTTGAAGCCGTCGCCAATAGCGCCTACGGCAGCCAGCAACAGATAGATCAAGGTAACGACCAGCAGCCATGACAGCCATTGGCGTGTCATGGGTGTAGACGAATTATTCGCGAGGGCACCGGTGTTGGTCGTCATCAGGCAATTCCCGAGAGCTTTTAAGTTGCCCTAAGGTGCTGCGCGGATGTGAAGGCTTGATGACCGCAACGGTAATGGAGAGGAACTGATGGGTGCGAAAGGTGTCGCCTTGGCTAGCGAGGTGTGGGTTCACGGAACTGGCATGAGCCGAAGCCTGCCGTTCGCAGGCAGGTCAGCGATACTTGATTGGTAGACTCAGGCGGCGTCGCTGCTGCGTACGCTTTGGGCAATGGGGCGTTCGGCTAGGTAGCGTTCCAAACGGGCATTATCGGCACTGCTGAATGCCAGACCGAGCTTGGTTCTGCGCCAGAGAATGTCGTCGAGCTGGGTTGCCCATTCTTCCCGACGAAGATATTCCACTTCCTGCGCATACAGTTGCTGGCCGAGGTCTTCGCCCAGCGCATCGACCGAACGCGCCTCGCCGAGCATGCGCCAGACGCGATTTCCGTAGAGCGTCGCCCAACGTTTGGCCAAAGCTCGGTCAGCACCCAGCACGTTTTTCTCCAGCTCTTCGCTGAGCGCCTCGGCTGTACTCATGTCTTCGCCGCCAGGCAAGGGCGTGCTGGCTGTCCAGCTTTCGCCCATATGCGGGAAGAACGGCTTGAGTTGCGCCATCGCCGACTCCGCAAGCTTGCGGTAAGTCGTCAGCTTGCCGCCGAAGACCGACAGTAGCGGTGCCTGCTTTTCTTCGGCGGCGAGCGACAAGGTGTAATCGCGAGTTACCGCAGAGGGATTGTCTGACTCGTCGTCACACAACGGCCTGACACCGGCAAAGGTATGGAGGATGTCTTTAGGTTCCAGCTGCTTGCGGAAATGAGTGTTGGCGACACCCAGAACGTAAGTGATTTCCTCTTCCGTGATACTGACCGTGGCCGGATCGCCGCGGTATTCGCGGTCAGTCGTGCCGATCATGGTGTAGCGATCCAGATATGGAATGGCGAAGACGATACGCCGGTCTTCGTTCTGCATGATGTACGCCTGCTCACCTTCGTACAGCTTGGGCACGATGATGTGGCTACCCTGGATCAGCCGAATGCCGTAGGGCGAGCGCTGCTGCAGGTTGTCTCCGATGAATTGTGCGACCCAGGGCCCGGCGGCATTTGCCAATGCCTTGGCGCGTAGCGAGAAGCGCGTGCCATCTTGGCGCTCCAATTCAACATGCCAGATACCCGCGGCACGCTTGGCGCTCAAACACCGGGTACGGGTGTGGATGTGCGCGCCTTTTTCGCGCGCGGCCATGGCATTGACGACGACCAATCGCGCGTCGTCGACCCAACAATCGGAATATTCGAAACCGCGCGTGATTGCCGGCTTCAGCGGACTTCCATCATCGAAACGCAGGCCGCGCGAGGCGGGCAGTTTTTCGCGTTTGCCAAGATTGTCGTAAAGGAACAGGCCGGCACGGATCATCCAGGCGGGACGAAGATGAGGACGATGTGGCAACACGAAGCGCATCGGTTTGACGATATGTGGCGCTTTGGCCAGCAACACTTCGCGTTCAGCCAGCGCCTCACGAACCAGGCGGAACTCGTAATGCTCAAGGTAGCGCAGGCCGCCATGAATCAGCTTGCTGCTGGCCGACGACGTATGGCTGGCCAAGTCATCGCGTTCGCATAAGAAAACTGACAGGCCGCGTCCGGCTGCATCAGCAGCGATGCCCACACCATTGATTCCACCGCCGATAACGGCGATGTCGTATAGCTCGGAGACGGCCTCAGTCACGAAATTCTCCTTAGAAAACGAACATTAATTTTCGAATATGAACATCCTAGCTCAGAAGTGTACCTCCCTCCAGTTGATATGTTCGTTTTTTATATCAAAAGAAAATATTGATTCGATACGGACTGCCGTTTGGTGATTAGCCGGCCATGGTGATAATGCCGCCCATTGAATGCGCGCCATCAGCATGGGCGGGGAATGTTATGGAAATGCTACTGGTGGGCTGAAGCGGAGCGCCGCCCGCCCACCCTACTGCTGCAGCGGGCTGTTAACCACCGACACGAGCGCTTCCGCCAGGGAAGTAGGGTGCGCTTCAGCCCACCGGCGCAGCCACTGCAGTGGCATTGGCGGCCTCTTCCAATGCGGGAGTCGACGCAAGGTGCGCCATTGGGCGCATTGTGCAGCGGAGTGCGGGTCGGTGTTGTGCTTGCATCGGGTTGATGATCACCGAAACGAACGCTTCCGCCAGGGAAGTAGGGTGGGCTTCAGCCCACCGGCGCAGCCACTGCAGTGGCATCCGCCGCCAACGCGAGAGTCGGCGCGAGGGGCGCCATTAGGCGCATCGTGCAGCGCAGTGCGGGCGGGTGTTGTGCTTGCAGCGGGCTGATGATCACCGAAACGAGCGCTTTAGCCAGGGAAGTAGGGTGGGCTTCAGCCCACCAGCGCAGCCACTGCGGTGCCATGAGCGGCCACCGCCAACGCGAGAGTCGGCGCGAGGCGCGCCATTAGGCGCATCGTGCAGCGGGGTGCGGGACGGTGTTGTGCTTGCAGCGGGCTGATGATCACCGAAACGAACGCTTTAGCCAGTGACTTCGAGCTTCACTTTGTGCCGATTCAGCAATTCCAGAAACGCTTCCGGTGGCTGTGCCTCGGTGAACAACATATCGATCTGCTCCAGCGAGCCGAGGCGGGTCATGGCATTGCGGCCGAACTTGCTCGAATCCGCGGCAAGAAAGATCTTGCGAGCATTGTTGATGATGGCCTGGGAAACGCGGACTTCCTGGTAGTCGAAGTCCAGCAAGGTGCCGTCCTCATCGATGCCGCTGATGCCGATCAGCGCGAAGTCCACCTTGAACTGACTGATGAAATCCGCCGTGGCTTGGCCGACCACGCCGCCGTCGCTGCGCACGTTACCGCCAGCGATCAACACATCGAAATCTTCCTTCGGGCTGAGAATGCTCGCCACGTGGAGATTGTTGGTGATGATTTTGAGGTCGCGGTGGTTGAGCAGCGCGTGGGCAATGGCTTCGGTCGTGGTGCCGATGTTGATGAATAGCGAGGCTTGATCGGGGATGTGTGCCGCCATGGCATCGGCGATACGGCGTTTTTCGTCGCGCATCTGCCGGGCGCGCTGGGTATAGGCGGTGTTCTGCACGCTGGAGTCGTGGGCGGCGCCGCCATGGTAGCGGCGCAAGAGGCCGGCTTCGCCGAGTTGGTTGATGTCACGGCGGATAGTCTGGGGCGTCACCGCAAATTGTTGCGCCAGCTCTTCGATGCTGACGTAGCCGCGCTCGCGCACCAGTTCGAGAATGCTCTGCTGTCGTGGGGCCAGACTCATGGAGGCTTCCTTCTTATCGATATGCCGCGAAGGATGCCGCAGTCTGGTCCTTGATTAAAGAAGTGTTCATTTCCGAATGAGTACGCCCGGCGCAAAGTGAATACAGGCCGGGCGTCATTCAGGCGCCGCTTGGTTCCTCAATCAGCGCTGATCCTCAGTCCTCTTCCCAGTCGCGCGTGCGATCGACTGCCTTCTTCCAACCTTTATAGAGCGCTTCGCGCTTTTCATCATCGCAGGCTGGCTCGAAGACCCGCTCAATGGTGGCCTTGCTGCGAAGCTCATCCAGGCTGCTCCAGAAACCGGTCGCGAGGCCCGCGAGATAGGCGGCGCCAAGGGCGGTGGTTTCTTTCATTTCCGGGCGCTCCACCTGAGTGCCAAGCAGGTCGGCCTGGAACTGCATGAGGAAGTTGTTGGCTACAGCGCCGCCATCGACGCGTAGCGACCGCAGACGCTCGCCGGCATCCTGCTGCATGGCGTCGAGCACGTCGCGGGTTTGGTAGGCGATGGATTCCAGTGCGGCCCGGATGATGTGATCCACCTTTACGCCACGGGTCAGGCCGAACAGCGCGCCGCGCGCGCGCGGGTCCCAGTAAGGCGCACCGAGACCAGTAAAGGCCGGCACCAGATAGACGCCGTTGCTGTCCTTGACCTTGGTGGCGAAATACTCGGAATCCAGCGAATCGTTGATCACCTTCAACTCGTCCCGCAGCCATTGCACGGTGGAACCGCCGTTGAAAATGGCGCCTTCGAGGGCGTAGTTGACTTCGCCCTTCGGACCGCAAGCGATGGTGGTGAGCAGGCCGTGCTTGGATTGAACCGCCTTGGTGCCAGTGTTCATCAGCAGAAAACAGCCGGTGCCGTAGGTGTTCTTCGCCTGCCCTGGCTCGACGCACATCTGGCCGAACAGGGCGGCTTGTTGATCGCCAGCAATACCGGCAATAGGAATACCCGTGCTCTGGCCGGACCCTAGATAGGCATGGCCGTAAACCTCGGAGGAAGAGCGCACCTCGGGCAGCATCTCGCGGGGGATGTCCAGCGCTTCCAGCATCACCGGGTCCCAGTCCAGCTTGTGGATGTCGTAGAGCATGGTTCGCGATGCGTTCGTGTAGTCAGTGACGTGGGCTTTGCCCTGAGTCATCTTCCAGATCAGCCAGCAGTCGACGGTGCCGAACAACAGCTCGCCACGGCGCGCGCGTTCACGGCTGCCTTCGACGTGATCGAGAATCCACTTGATCTTGGTGCCGGAAAAATAAGGATCAATGACCAGGCCGGTGGTCTGCCGGATGTGCTCTTCCATCCCGTCACGCTTGAGCTGATCGCAGATCGGCGTGCTCTGGCGGCTCTGCCAGACGATGGCGTTGTAGATCGGGCGACCGGTGCTCTTGTCCCAGACAATGGCAGTTTCGCGCTGGTTGGTGATGCCGATCGCCGCCACCTGTTCATTGGTGATGCCGGCCTGTGCGAGGGCCTCGACGAACACGCCGCTTTGTGTGGCCCAGATTTCCATCGGGTCATGCTCGACCCAGCTCGGTTGCGGATAGATCTGTGCGAATTCGCGTTGAGCGATAGTGACCACGTTAGCGTTGCGGTCCAGCACGATGGCGCGGGAACTGGTGGTGCCCTGATCGAGGGCGACGATGAATTGCTTATTGTTCTGGGTGCTCATGGTGTCGATTCCTTAACGAGCTTCTTGGGCAGTGGCATCGTGTTTGTAGCGGTCGCAATCTGATTTCGGTGCGTTGCAGGCGCCTGCGTCCAGGCTCGGCAGGTGCCTGCAGATCAGCGCTTTGTAGCCTGCTGCGCCAATGCATGCGCCCAGTACCGGAGCGATCAGCGGGACGAGGAAATAGGGAATGTCCCGCCCGCCCGTAAACGCAACATCGCCCCAACCGGCAAGAAAGGTCATCAGCTTCGGTCCGAAATCCCGAGCCGGGTTCATCGCAAAGCCCGTCAGCGGGCCCATTGCGCCTCCGATCACGGCGATCAACAAGCCGATCAGCAGCGGTGCCAGTGGACCGCGAGGCAGGCCGTTACCGTCGTCAGTCAACGCCATGATCATTCCCAGCAGGATAGCGGTAATCACCACTTCCACCAGAAATGCCTGGCCGATCGAGAGTGATGCATGAGGGTAGGTAGAGAAGACTGAGGCCAGTTCCAAACTGGCGATGCTGCCGCGCGTCATCTGCTGGGCTTGTTCAAAATCGAAAAACAGGCTGCTGTAAAGTCCATAAACCAACGCGGCGGCGCAGAACGCGCCCGCCGTTTGCGCAAGGATGTAGGCGGGGACCTTGTTGCGCTCGAAGGTTCCAAATAGCCAGAGCGCAATGGACACAGCCGGATTCAAGTGAGCACCCGATACGCCGGCTGCCAAATACACCCCCATGCTGACGCCGATTCCCCAAATAACGCTTATTTCCCAAAGGCCTAGATCAGCTCCGCCGAGCTTCAGCGCTGCCACGCAGCCCGTACCGAAGAAGATCAACAGAGCGGTACCGAGAAACTCGGCAATGCATTGCCCCCGTAGCGTCGGGGTGGACGGGTTACTCATGCGTGGAACCTCTTTTAACGACTGTTGTTTTTATGATCCGAATACTGCGAGGGTTCGGAAATGTTCGGAAGCGAAAACTTAAAGTCAAAGTTTGGTGCTGTCAAAGTAAAAACTTGAACATTTCATCGAAAAAGATAGCGAACGGAGCGGTAGATCGGTTGTCACCATCAGCCGGCGCGGGCTAGAAGGTGCTGGCCGGTGCGCAGAGCGCACCCTATGGATGGACGAGATCCTTGTAGGGTGCGCTCCGCGCACCAGGGCCCTGATGGCATACCAGCAGTGCAATTGCCTTTAATAACCACATGCTGGAGCTTGGCAACGCTCAGCGTTGCAGTCTGGCCATCGTCGCCGGATCTGCCTCGCCGTTGTAAAAGGCGTCGAGGATTTGCTGATAGATCGTCCGCTCAGGTGCGACGGCGCTGAACAGCGTCATGCTTGAACGTAGCTTTAGGTCATCGGGCGAACCGAGAATCTGCCGCGCCGGAACATCAGTGTGCTGCAGCATCGCCTGCGCGCATTCCTCCAGCCGCGCTCCCAGCAGCGGATGCTGCAGATAGGCGAGCGCCTCGTCTGTGTTTGAAATGGCGTAGCGTCGCGCCATGTCGCTATGGCCAAGCCCGGCGATCTGCGGAAAAACGAACCACATCCAATGGCTCTGTTTACGACCGGCTTTCAATTCCGCCAGCGCGCGGTCGTAGATGCCGTCTTGGGCGACGACGAATCGTTTCAGGTCGTAAGTATCGTGCATGGGGGCCTCCGCGAGCTGCGTCCATCGTTCATATGAGACCGCCCCAGCCTCAATGTTTCGCAGCTTCTGACGTGGCTGTTTACGCGTTGTTTACACCTACCTGACGCCCGCTGACCGAGCGGCGGTGTTTGATGGTTGTGGGCAACGAGCCCACTCGTAGAGGAGAAAGCCATGTTCAGTCGCATACTCAAGATCGGTCTGCTCACCGGCTGCCTGGTTGCCGCCAGTGCCGCTTCAGCGGCCGATCGCAATGTTGTGGTTCCGGTATTGGCCGGTGCGGCGGTTGGGGCGGTTTTGGTTGCGGTGCTAGCAAAGAATTCTGATGACCGCCATCAACGCGCTCGCCACTATCGGCACCAGCCGAAGCGTCACGTCCATCACCATCGTTACGTGCCACACGCAGCGAGGTATCGACCAAAACGCGTCGAGTACGTCATGGTGCCAGTGGAGCGTCGAGACTGGCGCAGAGGTCGGCATTAACAATTGAGGCGCGAAAGCAGGGCGCTCTCCGGCTCAATTGTTTGAGCTGGCGGGGCGCCCACCCGGCCATGGCTCGCTACGTTTTCGCTCGCTTTGGCGCTCGCCTTTTGGCGGGCTGCTGGCCGTTGATCCGCTGTTCTTTGAAGCAGTTCTGGCATAGGGGAAATCGTCGCTCAGCCATTGGCATCGCTTTCCCGCACTGCTTGCAGCTTCGGGTTTCGCCAGAAAGCCGCCGACGGTCCGAGCTGCGTGGCTTGCGTTGGCGTGACAGCTCGCGGGTGATGGCGCCGTTGAGCAGGCTGCGGTGCTCTTCGGCCTGTTCCAATGCCGGAAAGTGCGCGGGCAGCGTTCGCGCCAGGTGCAGATAGGTTTCGATGACATGTAGCGAGCTTTCCAAAGTGGCCAGATCCGAATCGATGATCAGCCGAGGCAACGGAACCTCTTTGTCTTGCGCGACTTTCTTCAACCACTGCTGGGCGAAAATACTGGCCGGACTGTCCAGGCCGCCGCGAATCGGCGTGCAGGCGAAGATCCAGCGCAGTGGCAAGTCGATGGTTGGGTCGTCGATCAGCTTGATCCATTCCGCCAACTCGTCTGGCAGTATCGAGATGAATTCATCGCCGTAATTGATGTTGCGGTTGAAGGTCAGCCAGGCCCGCAGCAGGCTCGGCTCATTCATCAATTCGGAGATGGCTTGAAGGTGTTCGATGGACGGCCGCACCTGAAATTGCGACAGGTCGACCGGTAAGTCTGGACTGTGGAACAGGCGCTTGATCGACTGCAGCGTCTGCCCGTCGAGCGCGGTGATCTCGCCACTGTCATGGTGACCAAAGCGGCCGGCCCGCCCACCGATCTGCTTGACCTCTTGCACCTTGAGCTGACGGTTCTGAATGCCGTCGTACTTCTCGTCCGTATAGAAGCACAGCGTATGTGCCGGCATGTTGAGCCCCATGCCCACCGCGTCGGTGGCGACCATGATGTCCGCCTCGCCTTCACGAAACCGGCGCGCCTGCTCGCGACGCACTTCCGGAGACAGCGCGCCGTAGACCACCGAGACGCTTTTGCCAGTCATCTCCAGCATGGCCTTGAGTTCGAGCACCGTCTTGCGGCTGAAGGCGACCAACATGGAGCCGGCGTCGAGCTGCTTGAGGGTAGTGGCGCGGCGTGCCACGTCCACAGGAGACAGACGCTTGGTGCGCTTGACCACCAGCTCGTCTTCGCACAGGTCGCACAGAGTTTTCAATGACGGCTGGATCAGCTCCGGGCCGGTCATGATGAGATCCTGGGTATAGGCGCTGACCAGTGCATCGACCCAGGCCCAGCCGCGTTGCGAGTCGGCCATCATCTGCACTTCATCGATTACCACGACATCCCAGGATTCGTGACGGAAACGGGCGAATTCCTCGACCGTGCAGCAATAGTGAGTGGCACCCTCGCGGATGATTTCCTCTTCGCCGGTGACCAGCGAGCAGGGCACGCCCATCGACTCGATGCGCTCCTGGTTTTCCAGCGCCATCAGGCGCAGGGGCGACAGGTAGATCGCGTGCGTGACGCCGGTCATCGCCTCGATGGCCTGGTGTGTCTTACCGCTATTAGTTGGGCCGAGCAGGGCGGTCCAGGTGCGGGTGATCCGCCGTGCGGCGTACAGCTTGTGGTAGTGAACGAAGCGCGGGTTGTTTTCCAGCAGCACGGCGAAAGCCATCTTTTCCCGGTTGTCCTCACGGGCGAAGCGGATGGTCCGGCGTAGCTTTTTCGGTTCCATCATGAAGATTTCGGTCAGGCGCTTCTCGCCGAGCAGCTGCAGATCGAAGTCCTGCGCTTCCTCGATCATCATCTCGAACTTGGCGTTCATCGCCTGATGGTCTTCATCCTTGATGTCCGCCACTTCGTGCTCGCTGAGCACATGACCTTGGCCGCCCGGGATGCGGCGCTGCATATCCAGCGCGAGTTCGCCGTGGCGCAGCTCGACCACATAGCGCAGCTCGTGCTTGACCTCATTGACGATGTCGACGGCTCGAACCGAAAAGTCATCGAGGCGCGAGAGCTTGGGAGGGAGTCTGTCCAGGCATTGGGCTTTCTGTTCGTCGCTCAAACTGGCGAAAGGTTTTTCCAGAACATGCAGGCGATCCCTGACCAACGCTTCCACCGCGCCACACACGTTGCGTTCGAATTCGCCGGCCGAGTGGCTATCAGGAATGCGCAGCGCGAACTCAGGCTCTAGCAAGTTCTGCACCGGGCCGCAATCCAGCGTTTTCTCAACGCCAAATATGTCAACGGTGCAGCTGAAGTCATTTACGTCTCGGTTCAGCAGTCGACCGATCAAGCTCGCGGGATCGGCGCTTTCAAGGCTGGCCTCGGTGGTCGACTCATCGAGTCCAAGCCAGAACAATCGGGCAGCGCGACCGATCTCGGGTGGCTGATAGCCAATGTAGGTGCTGAACCACTTTTCCTGATGATTCTTCTTCGGCGCGAAGTCCGGATGCCGCTCGGTGGTCCAGTTCAGAAAGCGCTGCAGGCGGTCGAGTTTGACGGTGTTTCGATGTTTGACTTCGGCCTTGCGCATGATCGACGCCTCTCTGATCAGTTCAGCTGCCATTATGGACAACCCAATGGCAACTTCCGATCACTCGCTCAGCATTCCGTAGGGCCGAACTCGTTCGGCCTTCGCTGATGTGTGGCCGAATAAAATCGGCGCTACGGGAAATAACGTTCTTCCGGATCAATTAGCCGAAACAGGCTTTAGCAGCGCTCGGGTGATGGCTTCGCCCACTTTTTCAAAGGCCGCTCCGGCCTCCTTGGCTTCATCCAGTGCTTCGGCGCAGGCCACGATGATGACGGTCTTCGCCTGCTTTTCCGCCAGGGGTTCGATCACGCCTACGTGGCAGGCGCGTTCCAGTTGCGTTCCGGTTTTCTGGATGAAAGGCACATCGCTGGGCAGGCCGGCTTCGAGGCGGTAGGCATCATACCGATCCAGCTTCATGTCCTTGAACAGCAAATCCCGGCTGGACTCGGAAAGCAGATCGCCTTCAATCAGTTTCTCCAGCAGCGTGCCGTATGCTTCCAGCGTGCTGGAATTCAGGTTGCGCGCGTAATAGCGCTCGTAAGCCTGCTCCATGCTGTCGGCCTTCAGCTCGCTTTCGGAGAGCGACAGGGCGCTGGCGACCGCCTCGTAGCGCGGCTTGCTGAAAGGCGCCGATGCAAGCTTCACCAGTTCGATATTGTCCAGCTCGCGCGCATCGGGATGCAGCTCGCCATAGACGTCCCGCCGCACCTGGGTGAAGTCGGTGATGCGTTCAAACCCCTTGCCGCCCATGTTCTTGCGTGTGCGCTCGTTCAACTCATCCTCGCCAATGAGCCGGATCAGCATATTGGCGGCCGTGTTGTCGCTTTCGATGAGCATTTCATTCAGCAGAGCGCGCAGCGAATACTCGACGCCATTGTCCTGCCAGACCAGATCGCCGGAGCCGTCGACCTTGTCGGTCGCCTCCAGGCTCATCTGTTCGTCGAGGCTGTGCTCGCCTTCGTCGACGTTCTGTAGGACCGCGATGGCGATCGGCACCTTGACCGCCGAGCCCAGATACCAAAAGCGATCCGCCTGGTAATCTAGTGTCTCGCCGTCACCCAGATGTTTGATGTAAACGCCGAGATTGCCTGGACTCTGTTCGTCGATCTGACGGATGTCCTGTTCCAGTGCGTTGCGCCAGGATTCCGAATAGGCCTGTTCCTTATATGCCCAGAGCGCCAGCCCGAGGCCTACCAAGGCCGGAAGGGCTAGCAATTTTCCGGTGCGCGCGAGCGGGGCTGGTTTCATAGGCGAAGCACTCCAGAGGCGGTTATCGCTTCGCCCGCGCCGCGCAAAGCGCGTTCGGCCTTGGCGGTGGATGCAGCACCGCGCACGCAGGCGATCACAACGATACGTCCGGTGGGGTCGGCTATGCGGAAGGGCGGCGGCGCGATCACACCGGCATCGCAGATGCGGGCGCGCTGGGTGCCGGTTTTATGTGCATAGCCGACCGTTGGTGGCAGACCGGCCTTGATGCGCTGGGCCCCGGTGGCGACGCGATTCATCACGCTGAGCAGGTATTCGGTGCTGGCCTGGCTCAGCGCCTTGCCTTCCACCACGGCGGACAACAAATCGCCATAGGCCTGCAGCGTGCCGGAGTTGAAAGGCGTCGCGTAATAACGTTCATAGGCGTCGCGCAGCGGGATTTTGGTGAGCGCGCTCTGCTGGACGCCCAGCAGGCTGGCCAGAAGCGAGAGGCGTCCGGCTTCGCTGCGCTGCGCTTTGAGCGAAAGGAAATCCCTGCCGGACAACAGGCGAGCGGAGGGGTGCAATTCCCCGTAGATCAGCCTGCGCACATCCGCCAGGGTGGTGATCGGGCCGAAGCCTTCAGGCACCAGCTCGCGGGTCACGGCGTTGACCGCGTCGAGGCCGACCAGGCGGATGAGCATGTCGCTCGCGGTGTTATCGCTGTGAATCAGCATCTGATCCATCAGGTAGCGGACGCTGAGCGAGGTGCCCGGTGCGTGTCGTTTGGTCGGGCCTGCGCCATCGACGTAGTCCGATTCCAGCAAGCGCACGGTGCTGTCCAGGCTCAGGGTGTCCTGGTCGATGCGGCGCATGACGGCTATGGCCACAGGGACCTTGACCGTGGACGCGAGGTACCAGGCTTCCTCGCCGTGGTAGGAGGCTGACACGCCGGTATCCAGATCCTTGAGGTAGATACCCAACTCACCCGAGGTGCTCGCATCGACCTTGGCGATGTGTTCGAGAAAGCTTTCCGTCCAGCTGAAACCGTCCTGCGCAACCGCCGGCAATGGCGATGCAAGCAGGACCATTGCCATCAGCAGGGACGTTGCGATACCTGTTCGTAGCTGGGGCTTGGCTCGGAACAACACGGGTAGCGGACCTCTCTGCCGGTTACTGGTCATGGTTGGACCTGTATCGCTCCGGCCCGTGCCCGACGCATACGTGACGAAATATTGATCCGGCGATACGACCGATGGGGCTGAGTGTCTTGCCATCGTTGCCCGCAACGTCGGTGAGCAGCTCGAATACCCAGTGGCTATCGAACGACTGCCCGCAACGGAACGTCCTATTTGCGGACGGCACGTTGGCTGCCGCATGGCAGGAGCAATGCATGGAGCAAGTCAGCAAGGAAAAATTCATCGGGCTCGAGTGGTTGCGATTTTCGCTCGGCATGTATTTGGTGTTCTTTCATACGATCCATGCGTATCCCGAGGAACAACGGCCCGGGTGGCTGTCAGACCTGACCGGGGTGGGGTTTTTCGCGACCAGCAGTTTCTTCGTGCTGTCGGGTTTCTTGCTGGCCCATGTCTATTGTCAGCAAGGACAACTGCGCGAACCGGGGCGCAGCTTCCTGAGCCGGCGTTTCGCCAATCTCTATCCGTTGCACCTGTTTTCATTGGGACTGACGGCGGTGGTGTTGTTCATCATCGCCAAACTCGGTATCCCACCGGACGACGTCAAGGCGACTCTGCGTTTCGTGGTTTACGACACCAACGAGGATCTGGGCGAGACGTCTAGAGAGACCCTTGAGCACTTCATGGGCAATGGCGAGCTGTTGCTCAACTTCGTCCTGCAGCTGTTCATGCTGCAGGCATGGAACCCCTACTACCTGACCTTCAACCCACCGTTGTGGTCGATTTCCACATTGTTCTTCTTTTATCTGACGTTCCCTTTGCTGGCGCCGCGGCTGATGCGGTTGCGGCACAAGGCGCTCTGGCTTGCGGTCATCGCGGTGATTTACTTGATCCCGCCGCTCTGGGTGATTCAACAGCAGGAATACGGTATTCCCCAAACCGGCATGCTGCACCGCATGCCTTTGCTGCGCCTGCCGGAATTTCTCGCCGGCATTTTGTTGTATGGGGTGTTCCGCGAAATGCAGAGCCAAGGGCGCATGCCGAGGCTGGGGGGGCGTTTGGCGCTGGCAGGTTTCGTGCTGGCCTGCTTCATCGCTGCCATCTGGCTGTTGAAGGGGGAAAAGCTCTGGTACTTCCTGCTGCACAATGGGCTGCTGCTGCCCTCGCAGCTGGCACTGGTCTACTTGTTTGCGCTGATCGCCACGCCAGGTAGCGCTCGCGTGAATCGCTGGTCGCAGCGTCTAGGGACGGCATCGCTGCCTCTGTTTGTGCTGCATGTACCGGCGTTCATCCTGTTTTCTCGTTCGGAAAAACTGCTGGGCGTCGCTTCGACCAGCTGCTTCGAAGCCTGGGCCGATTGCGCCGTCCGGGCCGGAGAGCAGCAGCTGTCACTGTTGTTCTATCCGCTTTACTTGATCTTGACGGTCGTACTTTGCGTCTGGGCTCAGGAGCATGCCGTGGTGCCGGCGCGCAAATGGTTGCTAAAGCGGTTACCCGTTCAATCGAGCAGGCAGTCGGCACCCTAGGTGCTCGGTCCCGTTTCGCTGCGCTTACGACGGAACCCGGCCTGTGCGGCTAGCGGAAGGGTCTAAAGCGCCGTAGCGCCGACTTTGCTCGGTTTTCACACATCGGCGGCCGAATGAATTTGGCCCTACGGACCTGAGCTTCTGTGCAGGATTGCGGCGTTTTTTCTGGACTAAGCGAACCCCGTCCCCCTCGCTTCTCCCGGCAGGGCTATGACTGCGGTGCGCTTACAGTGGGCAGCGTTACCGTAGGGCCGAACTTGTTCGGCTTTCACATCTGCGGCCGAATGAATTTGGCCCTACGGACCTGAGCTCCTGTGCAGGATTGCGGCGTTTATTCTGGACTAAGCGAACCCCGTCCCCCTCGCTTTCTCCCGGCAGGGCTATGACTGCGGTGCGGTTACAGCGGGCCGCGTTACTGTAGGGCCGAACTTGTTCGGCTTTCACACAACTGCGGCCGAATGAATTCGGCGCCTACGGGGCGCGATCATTTCTGGAAGGATCAAGCAGGCGTGCGTGATGGTCATCAATAGTAGTCAACGACCGGACCCTATTGCGATGAACGTCGACCTCCCGATATTTCTCGGCACGGCGGGATGGAGCCTGCCGCGCGAGCAGTGGCCAGCATTCCCGGACGAGGGCACGCACCTGCAGCGCTACGCCAATCGTTTTCCAGCCGTCGAAATCAATAGCTCCTTCTATCGCTCCCATCGACCCGCCACCTACGCCAAGTGGGCCGAAAGCGTGCCAGCGACGTTTCGCTTCTGCGTGAAGCTGCCCAAGCAAATTACCCACGAACGGCGGCTGGTCGCCTGCGAAGAATTGCTCGAATGTTTTCTGCAGGAGTGCGGCCATCTGCGCGAGAAGTTGGGCTGCCTGCTGGTGCAATTGCCGCCTTCGCTGGCTTATGACCTGGCAAGCGCCAGTGTCTTTTTCGCTGCATTGAGAGCCCGTCACGACGGCCCGGTGGCCATCGAGCCTCGCCATCGCAGCTGGCTCGATGCAGAGTCGCTGCTGCAGCAAGCGCAGATCGTCCGCGTCGTCGCCGATCCGGCACCCTTCGCCGAAGCAGCCGAGCCGGGCGGCTGGCCGGGGTTTCGCTATTACCGCCTGCACGGTTCGCCACGCATCTACCATTCTTCGTACGACGCTGATTGGCTTGGTGCGCTGGCCGAACGTCTGGCCGATCAGCCGAAGGGCGTTGCCAGTTGGTGCATCTTCGACAACACGGCCAGCGGGGCGGCGACGGCCAATGCGTTGACACTGCAGACTCGTCTCTCTCGAGAGTGATCCAGGCGGCGACGTTCACTGATAAAAACCGACACAAACAGAAACGGTTGCAAGTTAGGTGGCCTGCGCGACCAATGTCGTTCACTTAAGCTAGTCCGCCCCGAGGTCGGGCCTCCGACGAAAGCGGGTGCACGTGGCTTCAGTGGCGGCGCGACCTCGCTGCGAATACAGGCTGTAGGCCTGCCCGAAAAACAGGAGCCTGAGGCGACAGCGCTTGAGCGCACCGCATTGCAGCTGTGCGATGGCGTTTTTCCGCTACTGTTGAAAAGTCCTCTCACATCGCAGGTAACGAACCCATGAAAAAGACGTGTATTGCCCTGGCGCTGGCCGGGATGGTCGGTGTTGCCGAAGCCGCGGTGGTGGTCAAGCCCCATGCCTATGAAATCGACGGCGAAGCCTTCGAGGGCTTGCTGGTTTACGACGATGCGGTGACCACGCCGCGCCCCGGTTTGGTGATGGTGCCCAACTGGCTCGGGGTGACCGAACGATCGGCTGAGAAGGCCGCGCGCGCCGCAGGGGAGAAGTATGTGGTGTTCATGGCGGATCTATACGGCAAGGCGGTACGGCCATCGAACCCGGATGAAGCCAAGGCGGCCGCCACTTCAGTGCGTGGTGATCGTGCGCTGATGCGCAAGCGCGCCCAGGCTGCGGTCGATGTGTTCAGGTCACAGCAGGACGTGGCGCTGGACACAAGCAAGATGGCGGCGATCGGTTTCTGCTTCGGTGGCGGCGCAGTGCTTGAGCTGGCCCGCTCCGGTGCCGATCTGGATGCCTTCGTTTCCTTCCACGGCAACCTGGACACGCCTAACCCCGACGACGCCAGGCAGATCAAGGCACCGGTGCTGGTGCTGCACGGCGCCGATGATCCGGCGGTCCCGAAGGAGCAGGTCGATGGATTCGTCGCCGAGATGCAAGCCGCCGATGCCGACTGGCAAATGGTCAGCTATGGCAACGCCGTGCATTCGTTTACCGACCCCTATGCCAAGGTGCCGGGCCGCAACGAGTACAACCCGTTGGTGGCGAAGCGCGCATTCCAGGCCATGAACGACCTGCTCGATGAGGTGTTCACAGCGCAGTAACAGGCTGTCGAAAAACGTTGGCTAGGCAGCCAAGACAAGGCAGAAATTGCTGAGAAAGCGGACCGGGCTCGCGATCGAGGTTACGAGTTGGCGATTCGAAGCGTTTTCTAGCGCTGGATCGGCAACGCAGATAGTTTTTCAACAGCCTGGTAGGCGCCGGCGCGCACCTTCGGCGGCCAGCGCGGCTTCGGCGCGTTACCGCGGGACGATCCGCACGCGCCCGGCCGTGTTGTCACGACGCGCGGCCTTTTCGTTTTCGGCGCGGCCGGGAATCGAGCCATCGTCTGCGCCGCGATCCGGTGTGGCCATTCCATTCAGCTCGCGTTCGTCGACGCTGATGGATGTGGCGTCCGGGTAGCCGGTCGTCAGGGTTTCGGTGCTGGCCGTGACGGGCGTCGTGTCATCGTCGCCCCAGCCGGCACTGCGCTCGTCGATATCGATTGCGCCGTTTCGCTCCATCAGCTGCTCGACCATGGTCACCTGGCCTTCATCTTCGACGGTGACGGTGACGATGGTGGAGCCGCGACGGGCCGCTTCTGGATAGCGTCCGGCATGTTCACTCGCGCCATCCCCAAAGACTTTGCGAAAAAAGCTGCCAACTTTTTCGGAGACAGTGGCGTCCTCGTCCGGCTCCTCCCCGATGACTTCGACCCGGCTGCTGTCGACAGTAGCGGGATTGAAGGAGGCGGATATCTGGATGTCGTCGCTAGGCACTCCCTTGCTCAGGAGCTCGGCTTTGACGTGCTCGGCTTCTGCATAGTGGTCAAAGGCGGCAATGAGAATCTGAGTCATGATTTCACCTTGGTTTCGTGCGGGGCTGGCTGCGTTCGGGCGTGACGACGACCTCAGCCGTTCACCACCTTCCCGCCATTGATGTGAATGGTCTGTCCGCTGACATAGGACGAGTCCTCGCATGCCAGATAAACGTAAGCCGGGCCCAGCTCCGACGGCTGGCCGCAGCGGCCCATGGGCATCTGGCTGCCGAAATCTTCGAGCATCTCGGGGTCGTGCTTGCCGATAGTGGCCGGTTGCAGCGGTGTCCAGATCGGGCCGGGGGCAATCTGGTTGACGCGGATGTCGCGCTCGATCAGCTGCTGCGACAGGGCGCGAGTGAAACCGTCGATGGCGCCTTTGGTCGAGGTGTAGTCGATCAGCATCGGGTTGCCGATGAAGGAATTGATCGAGGTGGTGTTAATGATCGACGCGCCGGCCTTCAGGTGGGCCAGGGCGGCGCGGGTGAGATAGAAATAGCCGTGAATGTTGGTGGCAAAGGTCTTCTCCCACTGCTCATCAGTGATGTCCTCGAGCCGCGTTTGCACCTCCTGCCGGCCGGCATTGTTCACCAGCACGTCCAGCCGGCCGAAGGTCTTCACGGTCTGCTCGACTGCATCGTTGCAGTACTTGCTATCGCGAATGTCTCCCGGTAGCAGCAAGCAGCGCTGGCCTTCAGCTTCAACCATGCGCTTGGCCGCTTCGGCATCCTCATGCTCGTCGAGATACATGATGGCGACATCCGCTCCTTCACGGGCGAAGTGCACCGCGGCCGCGCGACCGATGCCACTGTCGCCGCCGCTGACCAGCGCTACTTTGCCGGCCAGCTTGCCGCTGCCTTTGTAGCTGTCGCGAATGAACTCGGCGGGCGGCTGCATCTCGCTCTCCAAGCCGGGCTGGCGGTCCTGCTTCTGTGCGGGGATCTTCGGGTAAGCCATACATCCTCCAGATACGTGGGTTCTGTAGGTACGGCTGATGGCGGGCAGGAAAGTTTCGGTTGAACGCCGAGTGGTGAGGATGCGATTGACGAATGAACTGAAAACATTCCCCAAAGTGGATGGCGCTCGGTGTGCTGCCAACAAGAGCGTTGAGGGAATCAGGCTGCAAGCCCATCGCAGCGTTGCGAAGAGCAGCTGCGGCCGCTCGTCGCAGATAGTTTTCGCGACCTGACATCGGCACGGCACGGGCGTAGAATCCGCGCCGCTCCGACTGTCTTGTTTCGCCCTCCAATCGTATCCGTTGCTGCCCGCACTTCTTCGAAGCTCGCGGGCCGGGTGCGTTGTGGTGATCGAGCACGACCGTCATCCCTGAATTCTCTCTCGTCACGCTGTGGTGTGCCTTTTCAAAAAGGCTATGTCTGTTGCCAATTGGTTTTGGGAAGGCTCCGAGCCTTGTAGGGTGGGCTTTAGCCCACGCTGACCGCGTTGGTGGGCTGAAGCGGAACGTCGCTTTGCCCACACTGCGGGCCTTTGCGCCAACAGACATAGCTTTTCAAAAATGCGCGCTGCGGTTGCCGATTGGCAGCATCAAGACATCGCCCACATGAACGAATCGCAATCCTCCCACGCTGGGAGCTGGCTCAGTGTCGTTGCACTGGCCCTAGCCGCTTTCATCTTCAACACCACCGAGTTCGTCCCGGTCGCCTTGCTCAGCGACATCGGCAGCTCGTTCGACATGCCGCCGTCCCAGGTCGGCCTGATGTTGACCATCTATGCCTGGGTGGTAGCGCTGATGTCGCTGCCGATGATGCTGCTGACTCGCAACGTAGAGCGCCGCACGCTGCTGATTTTCGTGTTCGCGGTGTTCATCGGCAGCCACCTGGTGTCGAGCGTGGCGTCGAGCTTCGGCATGCTGATGCTCAGCCGCATCGGTATCGCGCTGGCGCACGCGGTGTTCTGGTCGATCACCGCGTCGCTTGCCGTGCGCGTTGCGCCACCGGGCAAGCAAGCACAGGCATTGGGCCTGCTAGCGACCGGTAGTGCATTGGCCATGGTGCTGGGCATTCCCATCGGCCGAGTGGTTGGAGAATGGCTGGGTTGGCGCACGACCTTCCTGTCGATAGCTGTGATAGCCGCGCTGGTGGTGCTCTGCCTGGCGCGGACGCTGCCATTGCTGCCCAGCCAGAATTCCGGTTCGCTGCGCAGCTTGCCAATGCTGTTCAAACGTCCGGCGCTGGTGGCGGCCTATGTGCTGACTGCGCTGGTGATCACCGCTCAGTTCACGGCGTACACCTATATTGAGCCTTTCGCACAGATGATCGCGCACCTGAGCGGGGGCATGACCACTGTACTGCTGTTGATGTTCGGTGGCGCCGGGATTCTCGGTACGATCCTGTTCAGCCGTTACAGCGGGCGCTTTCCGAGAGGCTTCATGATCGCCGCGATTTCGACCATGGCCGTTTGCTTGCTGCTGTTGCTGCCGGCCGCGCGCGATCCGTCGATGCTGGGTGCGCTGGTGATGGTTTGGGGCGTCGCCGGGATGTGCTTCGGTCTGGCGGCGCAGTCGAAGGTTCTGAACCTTGCTTCTGATGCGACTGACGTCGCGATGGCGATGTTCTCCGGCGTATACAACGTCGGGATCGGTGGGGGCGCACTGCTGGGTAGCCTCGTCACCCGCCACTTGGGCCTGAGCAATGTAGGCATCGTCGCCGGCCTGCTGGCGTTGAGCGGCATCATGCTGTGCTGTTTTGCGACCTATCGTTATGCCCGGCCGGTGGGCCACGCCGCGCTCTGATTCGATGCAAGGGCGGATGGAATGCCATCCGCCACGTTACCGCTCAGGGCTTATTTCAGCTCGTTGGCGAAGCGGCCGACTGCGCTGACGACCTGCTTGGCGCCGTCTTGAATCTCAACGATCACCTCACCGGCCTGGTTGGCCAGTGACAAACCTGCGGCAGCTTGCTCGCGGCTGTTGGCCATCTCCCGTACGGCCTCGTCGACCAATGCCTGGTTCTTCTGCACCACCGTGACGATCTCTTCGGTGGCGGCACTGGTGCGGCCGGCCAGTTGACGTACTTCATCGGCAACCACGGCGAAACCGCGACCCTGCTCACCGGCACGTGCGGCTTCGATGGCTGCGTTCAGAGCCAGCAGGTTGGTCTGCGCGGCGATGCCGCCAATGGTTTGCACCATCGTGCTGATCAGCAATGACTGCTTGCCCAACGCCTCGATGCCGTGCGTGGCCGACTCCACTTCCTTGGCGATGCGCTGCATGGTCGCGACCGTTTCCTTAACCACTACAGCGCCGCGCTCAGCGCTGGTGTCGGTCTGCCGAGACACTTCATAGGCAATGCTCGCCGCGTCCCTGACTTCTTCTTCACGTGCGACCTGATCACTGACCACACTGGCGAACTTCACCACCTTGAACAAGTTGCCCTCGGTATCGTGCACCGGGTTGTAGCTTGCCTCGAGCCAGACATCGCGGCCCTGGCTGTCGAGTCGTTTGAAACGGTTGGACACGAACTCGCCGCGGTTGAGCGTCTGCCAGAAATGCTTGTACTGCTGCGATCCGGCTTCGCCAGGCGTGCAGAACAGGCTGTGATGCTTGCCAACGATCTGCTGGAGCGAATAGCCCATCGCCCGAAGAAACTGGTCGTTGGCGGTGATTACGGTGCCGTCCAGATTGAACTGAATGACCGCGGTGGAGCGAAGCAGGGCGTTGATGAAAGCCTCGTGCTCTTTCGCCGTCGTCAAATCCTTCGTCACATCCCGAGCGAAGCCGCGAATGCTCAGCAGAGCGCCTTGTTCAGATTGAATCGGATACCAGTCGACATGCAGCCATGCGAGGCTGCCATCAGCATGCAGATACCGGTAGTCATCGCTAATGGGGGCCAGCTTGGCGATCGCAGCACGGAACTGGTGAAAACACGGCAGGTTTTTCACATAAGACGGCACTATTTCCGCCATCGCGCGGCCTTTCAGTTGATCAACTGTGTAGCCGAGCGTCCTGGCGAACTGCTGGTTGACATCCGCAATTCGAAACTCGGGATCGAGCGTGATGAATAGTTTGGTGGCGTTCATCTGGTCGCGGAACTGACGCAGGATGTACAACTCGGCTGCCTGCTCTTCGAGTTGTTTTTTTAGATGGCCGTTGAACATGAATGCACCGCGCAGTGGGTTGACGTGCCTTTCTATCGGCACGCCGTAGCGGTACTTGATAGGCGCACAAGCTAATGTTTTTTCAGAGGCGGGCTTGCCAGTGAGAGCCTCAGTCTCGGCTGTGAACCAACGGCCTGGCGGCGTGGACCGCAGGGGTGGAACGCAGTGCTTGTCCTGCCTGGAAAGCGTTCAGCGGGACCAGGAGTCGATGTCTTCAGGGCGAGACGTCGTTGCGATTCAGTCAACTTTTTCCAGACGTACCCGGACGACCCCAGAACGCGTACTAGCGATGCGCTCGAACGCAGCTTTCGACAAATCGATGATTCGACCGCGGACGAAGGGGCCGCGGTCATTGATGCGTACGACCACGCTCTTGCCGTTGCGTGTGTTCGTCACCCGGACTTTCGTGCCAAAAGGCAAAGTGCGATGGGCAGCTGTCAGTGCTCCCTGATCGAAGCGTTCGCCGCTCGCGGTCTGCTTATTGTGATGCTGGTTGCCGTAGTACGAGGCCTTTCCGGAGCCGATGTGCTCGCTTGAGGCGGGTGGAGGCGTGGGGCTTGTCGTGGGTTCTTTGGGCGGAGGCGTCGCACAACCGGTAACAACGGCGAATATCAGCAGAGTGATTAACCAACTGACTGTCCTGTGGCGCATGTTTCGATCCTCGTCATCACGCTGAGCTGTGCTGTCGCCCGGAATGCAGGGGTGCGGTGCCAGTAGGAGTGTCCATTCGCCATTAAGTTTGCTCATCAAGCGAATAATCGGTGACATGCCGTTACGCCGGAACCAATCGTTTCTCCGGCGATGATTAGGTGCAAGGCGGATGAGTTGTTAGCGGAGGATCAGGCGGTCCAGGGCAGACCGCCATGCGGGCACCACCTCGGCGCCTGACGACCGCCTTGGTCAGGCGTGTGGTTTGCTGCGAATGGTCTTCATCAGATCGGCCGGCGTGATGTGGCCGACGACGCTGGCTGCGCTGCCCGGCTGCGGCAGGTTGAGGATGTTGCCCTTGATCTTGCCAATCACATGCATCTCGCACGGCTTGCAGTCGAACTTCAACGTTAAAACCTCATCGCCGTGAATCAGCTGCATCGGGGCAACCTTGGTGCGCACGCCGGTGACGCCCTTGGCTTGCTTCGGGCACAGGTTGAAGGAGAAGCGCAGGCAGTGCTTCGTGATCATCACCGGCACTTCGCCGGTTTCCTCGTGGGCCTCGAAGGCCGCATCGATCAGCTCGACACCGTAGCGCTGGTAGAAGGTGCGCGCCTTTTCGTTGTAGACGTTGGCGAGGAAAGTCAGATGCGATTCCGGGTAGACCGGCGGCGGTACGCTGACGGCCTTGCGGCTGCCCAGCGGGCGGATTGCTTCGCGGGCCTCGGTGAGCGCATCGATGGCTTCGCGGCGCAGGGCTTTGAGCTGCGAATTCGGGATGAAGAACGCCTGAGGCGCGTCCACGTAGACTTCTTCGGCGTGGTAGATGGTTGTACCCAGCTGACTCAGCAGTTCGGCGATCTGACCGGGCACCTGCTCGGGCTTTTTCGCTTCGCCGAACGGGCCAGCCAGCGAGACGGAGGCATAAGCGCCTTCCTCGCTGGTAACGTGAAGCTCGAGCTCATCGGCGCGCAGTTTGGCCAACCAGCGGACCCCAACGCGACGCTCGGCGGAGGTCTTGAGCAGCGCGTTCTGCCAGTTGTGATCCAGGTTGCGGTTCAGCGGATGGTTCGGACGCAGCTGACGCAGGGCAGCCGGCATCTCGTTGGGTTCGACGCGGTACTGCATGAGCTGCTGGCCGTCCTCTTCGAACTGCCCCAGTGGCTCAACGACGCTGGCGCGAAAGCCCACCACTTCGCGTTTGACCAGCACGTTCAGGCCGTCACCGTTAGACAGCGGCTCGCGCGTCTGAACGGTGAGGTCGTGCTTGCCGACCTTGAGCACTTCGCCCACGGCGAGGCCGGTAAACGTCGGTGAATCGAAGGCGCCGATGTCGATCTTGCGGTCGGTGACGAAGTAGTCGGTGCTGCCGCGGTGGAAAGTCTTGTCCGGGTCCGGCACGAAGAAGTGATCGGTGCGGCCGCTGGAGGCGCGCTGCAGATCGGTGCGGCCTTCGAGAATCTCGTCGAGGCGCTGGCGGTAGTAAGCGGTGATGTTCTTCACGTAGCTCACATCCTTGTAGCGCCCCTCGATCTTGAATGAACGTACGCCGGCATCGACCAGAGCCCGCAAGTTGGCGCTCTGGTTGTTGTCCTTCATTGATAGCAGGTGCTTGTCGAACGCGACGACGCGGCCCTGATCATCCTTGAGTGTGTAGGGCAGGCGGCACGCCTGGGAGCAGTCGCCACGGTTGGCGCTGCGGCCGTTTTGCGCATGGGAGATGTTGCACTGTCCGGAAAACGCTACGCACAGGGCACCGTGAATGAAGAACTCGATGGCAGCGTCGGTGGCATCGCTGATCGCGCGGATTTCCTGCAGGTTCAGCTCGCGCGCCAGCACCAGCTGTGAGAAGCCGGCCTTGTCTAGGAACTTGGCGCGCTCCAGGGTGCGGATGTCCGTCTGGGTGCTGGCGTGCAGCTCGATTGGCGGGATGTCCATTTCCATCACGCCCATGTCCTGCACGATCAGCGCGTCGACACCGATCTCATACAGCTGCCAGATCAGCGCGCGCGCAGCTTCCAGTTCATCGTCATGAAGAATGGTGTTGATGGTGACGAAGACCCGCGCATGGAACAGGTGGGCGAAAGTCACCAGCTCGGCAATGTCCTCCACGCTGTTCTCGGCGTTGTGCCGCGCACCGAAACTCGGCCCGCCGATGTACACCGCATCGGCGCCATGCAGAATGGCTTCCTTGGCAATGGACACATCCCGCGCGGGGCTGAGCAGTTCGAGGTGATGCTGGGGTAGGGACATGAGCGCGGACCGGCTGTGAATCGAAAGTCGCGCATTGTAATGGCTTGCGGCCGGTTTGGGATTGGCCGCTGGGCGTTTTCGGCAGGTTGACGCGGGAGATCGCGTCGGACGTTACCGCACGTTCGGTACGTATCGCGGATTGTGCCGTTCTTCAGGATCGGCGGTAGCCTGGGCGGACAGGCCGAGAGATGCTACCGGTGGCACTTACTATTACTCCCGTGGCGGCTGCCCCCGTTCCTCCAGTTGCCCTCGTAAAGCCTGGACTTCGGTGGTCAACTTTTCTACCTGCTCAAGCAGGTTGTGCAGCACCGCTCGGTCCGCTTCCTGCTGTTCGATGTTTTCATCATGCTTGTCGGCGATAAACAGCGAGCCGATATAGGCGGCGAAGCTGCCGAACAGGCCAACCCCGGACACCATCAGCAGCACCGCCACGATACGGCCTTGGGTCGTGACCGGGTAGTAGTCGCCATAACCGACGGTCGTGACGGTCACGAAGGCCCACCAGAGTGCTTCTTCCGGCGTATTGATAGCGCTTTGCGGGTTAGGCGCCTCGACCAGCAACATCGTGATCGCACCGAATGCGACGAGTAGCAGTGTGGCCGTAGCGGCAGACACGACGATGCTTTCTGCACGGTTGCGAAACAGCAGGCGCCAGATCATCTGGGTCGACTTGATCGCACGCAACGCACGCAACACCTGCACGGCGCGCACCATCTTGAACGCTTGCAGTCCGGCCGCCGGTACGCTGGCCAGCAGGTCAATCCAGCCCCAGCGCATGAAGCGCCATTTATCCTCCGCAAGTTGCAGACGTCTAGCAAAGTCGATGAAAAAGAACAGGCAGACAATGTTGTCTATGTAATTTAGCAACTCAGATACGTCGGGTGGCAGGTCGAACAGGATGTCGGCGATCAACGCGCCCAACACGTAAATCGAGAGCACGAGAATGAGCAGTTGGAAGGGCGATACGGCACGCTGGGTCATGACGGTCACAGAATAGACGTGAGATGGCCGGCAGCTTAAGGCAAGAGACCGCCACGTTACACAGCGCATCTGCTTCGTTTAAAGAGGCCATGGACGCAGTCGCGTCCGTGTTTGCGGCCTGAGAACGAGGCTGACGGCGAACGTGATGGTCGTATCCGCGCCTGCCAGAGCACGTATCGCCTTATAGTCGGGCAGGGCAAAGCAGAATCACAGCAGTGCCGCAACGGCCCAGAGCAGACTGCCCATCACCGGCATCCCCATGGCCAAGCGAGGGGCGTAGGGGATCAGCAGGAGCAGGGCGAAGCCGGCGAGGGAGATCAGGCCGAACCAGCCAACCAGCGCCATGCCTCCGGGCCAAACGCCGGTAGCGGTATACACGGCAAGGCCGAGCAGCAAGCCTCCCGCCGGAAAGCAGAGGCGGCGCAGTTGCGCAGGAACGCGCGGATTAGCCAATTGCTTCCAGTGACGCTCCTTGCCCAGGCAGAAGCCGAGCATGCCGGCGTAGGCCAGCAGAAGGCTGGCAAGCAGGGCAGAACCGTTCATGACGAGACTCCTGTGACTGTGCCGTCGAGCTGGGGTTGGCGGGCTTTTCTCGCAGCGACGACCGTAGGGAGTTTCCAGGCGGTCCAGCCGATCAGCAGACCCATGGCGAATACGGATGCAAGGACCGACTGCCGAATGCCGTCCAGTGACGCGTCGGTTGTCATCAGGTCCAGCGCCGGCAGGGCGAGCGCCAGTGCCGCTGCGGCAGACAGCTGTTCACGCCAGGCTTGCATCGGCTTGCGTACCCAGCCATGCAGCCAGCTCAGTGCCCAGACACCGAAGAACATCCGCAGCTCCCAGTCTTGCCGCCCGGCCAACTCCGCCGGCAGCACCCGGTTGCCCCAGAGGAGCGCGATGCAGGCCAGCGAAAGCCCGGCGACTGCCGCCACGTTGAGGCTTTCCACTAACCGGAGAAACTGCAGGTTGGCGTTTGCCTGCTTGCGTTGCTTGACCGCATAAAGCACCAGCCCCGTTGCGATCATGGCGCAGCTGACCAGACCGCAGATGAAATACAGCCAGCGCATCGGGTAGCCGCCGAACTGGGCAAAGTGCAGGCCCGCCATCACGCGTTGGGTCAGCTGGCTGGTGCGCGACGGTTCGGGAGCCTGGATCAGCTCACCGGTGACACCGTTGAAGACCATACCTTCGCCCTTGGTCAGTTCGATGCGGTTACCCAGCACCGGCCGCGCCGTGACCTGGGCATCTGCTCGGCCGGGGTTGCTCACGGTCAGGCCGCCAATCATCCCGGCGCCATAGTGCGCTTCGGCACGGCTGACGATCTCACCCAGCGCCAGTAGTGGCGCAGCCGGCGCCTGGACGGGTTTGCTGCCGCGGTCCTCGCCGCGCGACACCTGAGCGGCGGCACGGGCCGGTTGCGCCTCGCGGAAATAGGCCTGGCGATCGCCGTCGTACAGTGCATCGACTGCTGCCGGCATATAGAGCACGAAGAAAATCGCCAGTCCTGTGTAGGTAATCATCAGGTGGAACGGCAACAGCAGGACGGCGCTGGCATTGTGGCCGTCGAGCCAGGAGCGCTGCCCTTTGGCCGGGCGGAAGGTGAAGAACTCCTTGAAGATTTTCTTGTGGATGATGATGCCGCTGATCAACGCCACCAGCATGGCCATCGCCGCGAACCCAACCACCCAGATGCCGAGCAGCCGTGGCATATGCAGGGTGTAGTGGAAATGGAAGAAGAAATTGCCGCCGATGGTTTCCCGGGCCTCGACGGTTTCGCCCGTCAATGGATCGAGGTGAGTGCTACCGGCACCGCGACGCCGTTCCCCGACGGATACGCTGAGCGCCGGCGAGCGCTCGGTCGGCAGGCTGATGTTCCAGTTCGACTCGTCTGGATGATTCTTCGATAGCCAGTGCTGCGCGACGTTGGCGGCAGCTGCAGGCGACTGGCCCTGATCGGTCAACTCCGGCTGCATCCACCAACTGATTTCCTTGTCGAACACCGCCAGGGTGCCGGTGAGAAAGATGGCGAACAGCACCCAGCCGATCAGCAGCCCGCACCAGGTATGCAGCCAAGACATGGATTGGGTGACGGTCTTTTGCTTCATCCCACAACCCCCATCAGTTGTGGCCAGAAGCCGATGGCTGCCAGGGGTAGGGCGCCGCTTAAACCAGCCAGCACTCGACGCACTGACGCCGCAGCGAATGCCCAGAGCATGAACGCCAGATAAACCACGAACGACAGTAACGAGGCGGTGGTCAGGGCATCGACGCGATCCAGCGGTAACAGCCGCGCCAAGGCAGCCGTCGCGGCGTAGGTGAAGGCATAGCCGCCAAGAATGGCGAGGGCGGTGCGCGCGGCGATGTCAGGCCATGCGGTTCGCGAGTGCGATACGGAACGAGTCACGACAGGCTCCCGGTGGGAAACAGCTGAAGTCATACGAAAAAGCCCGCTAGGCAGACCAGCGGGCAGTTTGTTCGAAGCGATATGGCGGGCCGTGAAGGCGCCGCCGCGCATCGTGCTTAAAAATCGACCGTCATGCCGACGACCAGCCGGCGACCGTCCAGTACCACTTCGTAGTCTTCGTTGGTGATTTCCTTGTTGGCGATGTTGTACAGCCCCGCCTTCACATCGACATTGGGAGTCAATTCGTAGACCACGCCAGCGTCGAAGAAGCCGTAGCCCGGCGTGCCGTCGGACATGCTGGTGCGACTGAGGTAGGTGCTGGTTTCGCTGCGGTAGTTACCCTGCAGCCAGGCGTTGAGGCGGGACGTCGCCTGCCAGTCGAGCAGCGCGTTAGCCATGTGCTTGGGCTGCTTGTTCAGCGGGTCGCCCTTGAACTCGCCAGTCTTCTGCTCGGAGTCGGTGAAGGTGTAGCTGGTGCTCAGGCGCAGGTTCGGCAGGAAGCTGTAATCCAGCGTCCATTCGACGCCTTGCATGATAGCTTCGTCGACGTTCGTCCGCGTGCTGAGGAAGTAGAAGTTATTGCCGCCGAAGCCGCAGGACCAGGCCGCCACGTTGTTCCGATTGGTGCTGGAGCCGTCGGTATCGGTTTCGCAAATGCGGTCTTCGGTGATCTTGTCCTTGTACTGGGTATAGAACGCCATGACGCTGGTGGCGAAGCCCAGTTCGGGGTTGTCGTAGTTGAAGCCAAGCTCATAGTTGGTGCTGGTTTCCGGGTCCAGTTCCGGGTTGCCGATGATCAAACCGCGCGGGTAGGGTGCCGGAGAGCCGCCACCACCGGTGCCGCGCCCGAAGCCTTCGGTGGCATCAGCGAGACCGGGCTGTTTGTAGCCGGTGGAGATGCCGCCCTTGAGGGTCAGGTTCGGCGTGGATTGGTAGACGCCGTAGAGGCGCGGCGACAGGTAGCCACCAAAGAGCTCGTCGTCGTTGTAGCGCAGGCCGGTGGTGACTGCCAGATCCTCGGTTATGCCCCATTCCGCTTCGGCGAAGACGGCTGCCAGCCAGCGATCGACACTGGCAACGGCGCCCGGCACGTTGGATGTCAGCAGGCCGTTGGATTTATCGGTGAAGTCTTCGTACTTGTATTGACCGCCTACGGTGAAGACGTGGGAGCCCCAGAAATAGCTCGCTTGGGTGTTCAGCGTGGTGACTTCCTCGCGCTTGGTCAGGTCTTGCACGCGCTCCGATTTGTCGTGCTGCAGGTAGCTACTGATCTGCCAATCGGCGTAGTGGCCGTCGTGGGCCAGCACGTAGATGTCTTTTTCGTAATCAGTGGTGTTTTTCGTCGCGGTGATGTCAACGCTCTGGCCTGGGTGATGGGTTTCGTTCAACCGCGCGGCCTGGTAACTGAGCGAGAAGCGGTTGCGCTCGTCGGGCGTCAGATAGAGTTCGACGCCGCCTTGCTTGCGCTGGCTGTCCGGTATGCTGGCGGCACCGTCGCTACCGCCGATGTAGTCGCTTTCGTCTGCCCGGGTGTAGCTGCCGTTGAGCCGGGCGCCAAGCAAACCCGGAACCAGCGCGCCGCCCAGGTAGAAGTTGGTGGTGGCTTCGTCTTCGTTGATGTCGTTCAGCGAGTGGCCGTATTCGGCGGAAATGGTACCGGCCCAGGCATCGCCGCCTTTACGGGTGATGATGTTGATTACGCCGCCCATGGCCTCGGAGCCATACAGCGAAGACATCGGTCCCCGGATCACTTCGATGCGCTCGATCATGGCCAGCGGCGGCAGGCCGATCTGTTTGCCGCCGTCGCTGCCGTTGGTATTCACCGAACGGCCGGCGGATACAGGGCGGCCATCGACGAGATACAGGGTGTAGGACGAACTCATGCCTCGAATGCTGATGTCCTGCATGTTGCCGCCGCCCGTAACGTAGACGCCGGGTATGTTCTTCATCGCATCGACGACGTTCGTGTAGGACTGCTTTTCCAACTGCTCGCGGGTGATCACCGAAATGCTCGCCGGTGCCTTGGCGATGTTCTGCTCATAACCGGCGGCCGTTACCACTGTTGTGGGTTGTAGTTCGAGGGGCTCTTCGGCGTAGGCCGGTGCGCTCATCGAAGTTGCCACGGCGATCGCGCAAGCCAGCCGGTGCCGATTGAAAATCACCATTTAAAGCAGTCTCCCTGAGAAGCGTTACGTCGTGCGGTCCCGGATGGCCGCATGCCAGGCGCGACAGCGATAGGGTCGCCGTGCTGGCAGTAATGCTAAGTATTCTCATTTGAGAGTAAAGCGCATTTACAATCTATACACTTTGTAAGCGGATGTTCATTCGCAGGCCCGGCTCAGCGTTTTCGGCCCAGATCTCGCCGCCCTGCCTCAACACCATGCCGCGGGCGATCGCCAATCCGAGGCCGAAGCCGTCGCCACCGGGCCGCGCCGCGCTGAGGCGAGCGAAAGGCCGGAAGATCACCGAAAGCTGTTCCCGAGGCACGCCCGGCCCCTGGTCCTTAATGCGCAGGTGCCAGAAGTCACCGACGCGATCCGCGGAGAGGCAAACCGTTCCTTGCGCAGGGGAGTAGCGAATCGCGTTTCGCAGAATGTTTTCCATTGCCTGCGCCAGTGCGTTCAGGTTGCCGAGCACCCGGCAGCCGCTCGGCACCTGCGTGCGAATGCGCTCGCGCGGCCAGCCCGCTTCGAAGCAGGCGTTTTCGCAGAGCACATCCCACAGCGCCTCGACATCCACCGGCTCGCACTCAAAGCGCGGCTGCTCGCTGTCCAGCCAGGCGAACTCCAGCGTGCTGTCCACCAGTTGTTGCATGCAGAGGACTTCCCGGTCGGTACGGCAACGCATCTCTTCCGCGGTCAAATCGCTCTCGCACGCCACGCGCAGGCGACTGAGCGGCGTGCGCAGTTCATGGGAGAGATCGCGCAGCAATTGTTGTTGTTGCGCGATGGCATCGCGCAGGCGTTGGGTGAGGTATTCCAGTGAGCGACCCAGCTCCCCGAGCTCATCGTTGCGTCCGACCAGCGACGGGGGTAGCAGCGAGTCGAGACGGTTGCCGCGTAGCGCGTTGGCCTGCCGGCGCAGACGGTCCAACGGGGAAACCAGCAGGCGATAGAGCAACCAGCAGAAGAGTATCGACAGCAGTACTGGCGGAAGATACACCGCGCCGGCCGTGAGCAACGCGTGGTTGCGCCAAGGCCGGAAGCGCTTGGGCAGGCGCATGATCAGCTTTTCGCCCGCCTCACTCAGCGGGATCGAAACGAGTGGCAGCCCCGCGTTGCGGCGGCTCATCGGCCACTCGTAATCCCTCACGAAGGTGAGCATCTGACGTTCCTCGACGCTCAACCTCTGGCCGCCGAGCGGTTGCAGGTGCTGGTTGACCACCACCATCCAACTCGACTCGCGCTGCCGCATCATCCCGAGCCAACGGCTCAGCGCTTCTGGCCCCGTTTGCAATGCGTTGTAAGCATCCTCGGCGTAGCCGGAGAGGACGTCGCGCGCTTCCTCTGACAGGTAAGAATTGTTCCGGTCGATCTGACGGCCGACATAGCCGCTGACCCAGATCATCGACAGACAGAATCCGGCGACCAGTATCACTAGACGCCAGAACAATGAATGACGGTTGGGCATCAGTCGGCCTGCAGTTCCAGTACGTAGCCCTTGCCCCAAACCGACTCCAGACGCAATGCCGTGACCTGCTCGCGCGCCAGTTTGCGGCGGATGTTGCTGATGTGCATGTCCAGGCTGCGATCATGCTGCGAGTAACCGCGGCGCAATGTCTGCTGGTAAAGGAAGGGTTTGCTCAGCACCTCGCCGGCCGCGTCGTGCAGCACCTTTAACAGCCGATATTCAGTGCCCGTCAAACCGACCCAGCGCCCCTCGTAACGCAGGTCGCCGCGCTGATCATCGAAGCGCATCGACTCGTCGTTCACCGCCGGTTGCACGCTGCGTTCGTAGGCCACGCGACGCAGAATAGCGGCGATGAGCACCTGTAATTCCTCGATGCTGAATGGCTTGGGCAGGTAGTCGTCGGCACCGCTATCGAAGCCTTGGATGCGATGCTCTTCATTGCCCAGCGCGGACATCATCAGCACCGGGGTGCGGCGCTGTGCCCGCAGACGGGTCAGTAATTCCATGCCGCCGAGTTCCGGCAGCATCACATCCAGCAGGACCAAGTCGTAAGCCGAGTCACTGGCCAAGGTCAGGCCGGTCAGCCCATCTTCAGCAAGCGTGACCTGAAAACCACGGCTTTCCAGAGAGGTTTTCAGGTGTGTGCCGAGAACCGGGTCGTCTTCGATTGCAAGAATCTGTCGGGCTGCGGAAAAGGGCACGGAAGAAGGCATTGCGAAGGAATCCGGTGCAAATAGGAACGATTATAGATTGCGGGTGTGCTGAGACGGCAAGTGGGGTCTGTCTGGTTGGCAGGCGTTTTGCCGTATCGGCTCGTCCTATGCATCGCTCGCTAGCGTCAAGCAGGTAACGGTCTGTTGCCTTAGCCGAAACACGACGCGCCTTAAGGTTGCATTCGAGATCAAAGGGCGACCACTGATGCATCTTTTCCATCGTTGGATGGATTTCGGCTGCGCCGTCGTTGCGCATGATCACGGTCTGATAGCGGACACCAAGGCGCGACGTAAGGGCCAGCAGGTCCGCCTCGATGCGACCCCGGCTGCCTCGCGTCCAGAATCATCGGCGGAGATATGGGGTTTCCGGTCTCGGCTTTAAGTTACATCAGCTATGGCTTTAGTTCGCAGCAGGCAAGGCTTGCTGCAGCGAATAGTGCGTCATCGAGGCGCGCGCTCGGAGTTGGGCTTCAGCTGTGCCCGCTCTGCTGGCAAGGGTTCAAACCCGAACCAGCATACGACGGTATGGGCTCACCCAGACCGGAAGGAAAATAAAGCGTAGAACAATCACCATGGAGAAACTCATGTTCAACTGCAAGCCCCTAGCAGCCGCCATCCTGACCGTTTTCGCCACGCACGCTTTCGCCAACTATGACACCTCAACGCAGGAGCAGACCGGCGACAACAACCTTGCCACCGTCACTCAGAACAACGGCTTGTACAACACAGGCCGCAATGTTGCTGAGCAGTACCAGGCGGGCAATAACGGCTCGGTCGAGATTTATCAGGAAACCGACTCGTTCGCGAAAGCTGTCCAGACCCAGACTGGGACGTCCGACAGCAACACCCTGTACGCGAAACAGTTCGCCACAGTTGGCAACTCCTTCTCCGAGCAGATCCAGACTAACGGCTCCGCCAACACCGCGGAGATCTACCAACAGCATTCGACAAGCGTCGAGGCATTCCAGTCCCAGGATGGCTCGAACAACCTGGCCTCGGTCGACCAATACGGCGAGACCGGTAGCCTCGTGCGCACCTATCAGGAAGGCAATTGGAACGATGGCAGCGTCGTCCAGAGGAGCGGGGCGGGCAATGAGGGTAATCTGCAGCAGTACGGTGACTACAACAACGGATCGATTACCCAGAATGGCTCGACCGACTCCATTGCCTTTGGCATTCAGAGCGGTGAGGGCAACGACCTGACCGCTACGCAGACGGGCGTCGCGAACGAACTGTTCTTCACACAGGATGGTGATTACAACAACGCGACCCTTGCTCAGGATGGCAACGACAACAGCATTATGGGGATGTCGATGGGCGACTCCCACAATGTCGATATCGTCCAGGACGGCGACTCGCTGACCGCTGACGTTCTGCAAATGGGCGGCAGTGACAACACTGTTGATATTGACCAAGCCGGCGCCGAGCAGTTTGCGAGCGTGACCCAGACGGGTGGTGCCTACAACCTGGCGACCGTTGTTCAGAACGATATGCAGGCCAACCAGGCGTTTATCCTGCAATCCGGTACAGGCAACAGTGCATTCGTGACCCAAACCCAGTAAGCGTTACAGCCGCCGTCGCCGGTACGCCCCGCTTTCGTAAGAAATCGGGGCGTTTTTCGTTTCACGCTTCGGTACATCTTGCCAGGGCGGGAAGGGTAAGCAGCGCTGCCGGCGAACCCTATGTGCTGCCTTACAAGCTGACGAACGACCACGCCATCCATGGTTCTAACGTATGGGCTGCCAAAGCATCCAACAAACGTATGAGGACCGCTGACATGATCGATCCAAACGACCCGCTCAAGGATGGCCTGACTCCGCCGGACTTTGATGAATATGGCGACGTACCCGAGTCGGGAGAAAACGCCGATCCGGAAGCGGGCACAGATCCGAAGAACGAACCGAATCCCGGGGAAAGCCCGCTCGGCTGAACGTCCTCGACAAATGCTGGCGGTCTGTTCTGGGCGAGCTGCTGGACAATTCGATCCCCACGGCCTAAAAAGGCGCGCGCAGCGAGGCGTGCGCTTCTGGCATGCACGTGATTGATCGAAAGGCAGGTGAATCGTGAAAAAGAAAAAGCCCGTGGACCCCGTCCGGCAGGCAGAAAAGAATCGTGCGCACCGGATTGGCTGGGCGATTGCGCTGGCGGGAATCGTGGTGGGCTTCTTGCTGCTGATGATGAAGCAAGCGTGACAGCTCGCGTGGTTTCGTGCCGCTGGCCACTACGAATAGGCACCAGCTGATGGCCAGCGAGGCTCCAACGTCATGGGCTGGTATGGCGTACCGGCTTCTCGGTCATCATCAACAGCACAGGCAAGGGCTTGGCAGACGCCGAATGCTTTGCTGTCCCTTCAACAGTCAACGCTTTGCCGGCAATGGCGATGACGGTAGCCGATAACAACAGCACCCATATTCGCGGCGGCACCAGTTGCGCACGCATCCGAACGATGCTCCATCCACGGGCGAATGCCGGGTCCGCTCGCCTGATGGTTTCGCTCGCTTGGGTAGCGGCTTCATCGTTCGACACGCGCTCAAGTCCGACAGCCATGGCCAATTTCCCTCTGAAAACCTGCATCTGGCGAGGCTTCCATTAAGCATCGGTCCGTCCCTGGCAGGTGTGCAGGCGACTGTAGCGGAGTGCCACATTGCCATCAATCAATTCAACGGTTGATGCGGCGAAAATGCACCAGCATTTTTTGATGCCCACGCAGCCGCATGTGTTCGAATCGGCATCGATCATTGTCCTAAGCGAGCGCAACGGTTGGAGACTTTCGACATTGGCCGGCGCTCGTCCGTGGCCAATAATCCCACTAGAAGTCCCCCTGAGTGGTGCTGAACAGCGAGACGACGATGACTGAAGTCACCCTGTACCACTGCGTTAGCGCCCGCTCGTTTCGTGTGTTGTGGGCGTTGGAAGAACTCGGGCTGGATTACCGGCTGGTAACGATGGCGTTTCCGCCTCGCCTGCATGACAAAGCGTTCTTTCAAATCAACCCGCTGGGCACGGTCCCTGCGCTTGTCGATGGCAATGGCGTGTTAACCGAGTCGGCGGCCATCTGCGAGTACCTCAGTCAGGTGTACGGCGGTGGTGCGTTGTCGGTGAATAAAGGCGAAGCCGATTATGGCCAGTACCTGAACTGGCTAAGCGCGGCTGATGCGACGCTTACTTTCCCTCAAACGTTGATCCTCCGTTACGCCTATTTTGAATCCTCTGAGCGACGGCAACCCCAGGTTGTCGAGGACTACACGCGCTGGTTTCTGGGCCGCTTGCGTGGAGTTGAAAACGCCCTGCAGGCAGGTAATCAATACCTCTGTCAGAACAGATTCAGTAACGCCGACATCGCTGTCGGTTATGCGCTGCTGTTGGCTGACTTCCTCGGACTAAGGCCGCAGTTTCAAAGGCTCACTGAAGCTTTTTGGCAGCGATTGCAGGAGAGGGCTGCCTTCGTCAGCGCGCTGGCTGCGGAAAATCGGGATGCACGTTTTCATGGCATCGACCCGCTGCCCACGCCATTGATTCGTTGCTGACGATTGGTTTACCACGCTCTGAGTCTGGCTCGTCTCAAGCTGATGAAAAGGACGATGGCACGCTAATGACAGCGGATATTCTTTTCAACGAAACTCCCGCACTGGACGGCCCTGTTCAGGGCGCCTTGATGTGATGGAAGGAAGAGCCCCTCTGCGCCGTCGATGTCTTCATTCCTTGTGATGCGCAGAAGGTCATAGGACAGAAAGCTAGAAATGGACAACAATTCATCCAGGGTGCCTTTGTTCGCGTACTTATGTCTCGGTTTGTCGATGTGCATGGTGGGCAGCAATATCGGCATAGGAAAACTGATCGTCAGTGAACTGCCGGTGTTTCTGTTTGCGGCGATGCGCTTCTTGATTGCAAGTATCGTTCTGCTTCCGGGGATGTTCCGCCCATCATTTCGTCAAGGCCTGGACAGGCCTGCGTGGCGGGGTTTATTCCTTCAGTCCTTTTTTGGGTGTTTCCTGTTTAGCTTGTTGATGCTTTATGGCGTCATTTACACCACTGCCACGAGTGCCGGAATCATTACTAGCGCTCTTCCGTCGCTCATTGCGTTATTGGCATGGCTATGGCTTCGCGAGCGCCTCAGCCGTCGTGCAATGGTGGCTGTTGTTTTTGCCGCGGTAGGAATAGCCGTGCTGAACCTGCAGGATGCGGGCGTTTCTGGAAAGAGCAATGTGCTGGGCAATTTATTGGTCCTGGGAGCCGTTTTAGCCGAGGCGTTATTTGCAGTCTTCTCGCGGCGCTTATCTCTTACGGTACATCCCTGGAGCATGGCCTTTGGCGTAAATATCGTAGGCTTCCTCCTGTTCGCTCCTTTGGCTGTTGTGCAAGCGATGAATTTCGCTTGGGCTGGGCCTGGATGGGAACTTTGGGGCTGGGTTGTCTTTTATTCACTTACCGCAAGCGTGTTGTCCTTTCTGCTCTGGTATAGAGGCGTTTCACAGGTACCCGCCAATATTGCAGGCCTGTTCACGGGTTTGATGCCACTCAGCGCGGCGCTGGTTGGTTTTCTTGTTCTGGGAGAATTGTTGTCGTTCGGACATCTCGTGGGGATGGGTATGGTGATAATGGCAATACTCTTGGGTGCCAAACGGCACGGCTAAACAAGGGGTATCAATTGAGTGTGTGCCAGACGCCATGTCCGCTCTTCGGTTTTCAAAGGCACTAGCGCCGGATCGTCAGCCCGATCAGGCGCGAGACCACCAGCGCGATGTACATCACCCCTGCGAATTGCTCAAGCATCACCAGCGCACGTGCCATCGGCGTGATCGGCAGAATGTCGCCAATGCCGACGCCCGAGAGGATGGAAAAGCTTAGAAACAGCAACTCCAGCCAGGTGCGCGGTGCTTCGGGATCGAGCAACGCGGTAAAGCTATCCGGCAGCAACAATTGGCAGACCATGAAACTGTAGGCGAAGGCCCAGGCCAGCAGCGTGAAGGTGGCCCCCACCGCGAACAGCTCATCCGTAGTGGCGCGCTGATCTTCCATCATGTAAGCGATCAGGCTGGCCGCGGCATAGAAATAGAAAGCCGCCTCCAGCGCGGCCAGCGTCAGACTCAACTCCAGCCCGCCGCGCACCTCACCGATGATGGTCAGCACCAGAATGCACGCCGCCAGCGTGAAGGCCACCCACTGGATCAGCGGACTGCGCTGCACCATACGCAACGCCGCCACTAGCACTACGATACCGAACGTCCCCATGATCGCCCGACCGCGCGGCAAATCGTCGAGAAAGGGATACAGCACGATGCCCAGCAACTGGATAAGCAGCAGGCTGGCAGATGGGTAGCGAAGCAGAAACGATTGTTGGGCGTTCATCGGGGGGCGATCACCGAGAGGGGGTTGAAGCGTACTGTTTCGGTAGCGTGCCTGGCCACTGCCTGGCGCCGTTGTTCACCAAATATGCGAGAGATTTTGGCGCTTGCGGGCGTCAAGGGCTTGTTCGTGCGCAACGAATTGGCCAGATGTTTGGGAGGCATTATTCCGTGGCGTCGTGCTTGCTGCTGGGGCTCGGTAGCGCGACCAATGCGCCATCGCGGCCAGACAGAGGGCTTACCCGATGAAGAACAGGGCGATGCAGCAGGCGAGCCCCAACGCCCAGAGCACCGACCTCACGTTAGCCCAATCGGCGAGATAAGCGCCGATATAGCCGACTCTGGCCGCGACGAAAGCAGCGGCAAGGCCATCAATCACCGCCTGTGAGGCTTGCAGGTGCTCGGCCACCAGAACGCCGGCGATGAAGATCGGCAGCGCTTCGAAGCTGTTCAACTGCGCGGCGTTTGCCCGAGCCTGCCATCCCTCCAGACTGGCCAACCATTGACGTGGACTGTGGTTATCGAAGCCGCCGTCGCGGCGCGGTTTACCAAGGCCTTTCGACTTGGCGATCCATGCGCAGGCAAGGGGAAGAAGGCAGGCAACAAGGAGGCAGGCTTCGGCAATGGTCATGTAGTTGCACCTGAATAGGGGAAGAGCGTAGCTATGGCGTTCGGCCGCCTGGGAGCACGTCGATCCAGGCTAGCTCAGGCGTTGTCAGGTGTTAGATTTTTTCAGCAGCAAGTGCGAGCCACGTAAGTTTTATTACCGTTTCGGTTTATGTAAAAGCAGCCACCCCGCGGTCCCTGCTGCAAGTTCGCCCCGCTTGGGCCGCACGAGGCGGCTTCGGCGACCTGGCTGGTGCCGGAAGGCGCAAGCGCGAATAAAGTCAGCGCAAGAGCAGCGCCGGTTATGAGCGGTATCGCCCGGATCCTTGGTATCATCTCTGCCACCATCTTCGTGATGGCTATGTAATATCACTTAAGCGCGGCGAATGAAATCCAGTTGCCGTGCTGCGAGCATCGCCGTACTGCTCGATGCGTCCATTCACCGGCTGGCTGGCTCCTATATAGGAACCAGCACTACAAAGGAACATCACGAAGACTCGCCTCCGTGATCCGGCCCGCCTGTAGCTCCACTCAGGGGATGAGTTTGCTCGCACGCAGATCGGCGAAGACCTTGAAGAAGGCCTCGTCACTCGCCTGGTAATCCAGAAATCCGAGCTTGCGGCTTTTCGACATGTCCGTTACGACCTCGATCGGACGACCGAGGTCCGCATCGGTGTGCCACGGCGAAATGAGCTTGTCGATATTCGTTTCCGCGAGGCCAAACTGTTCGGCCATTGCTGTCCAGGTCTCGGCGTCGTTCGCCATCTGCTGTTCCAGCGGCGCGGGTTGGCCGTCGAACGGCGCGGCCTCGATATCGAACCACTCGGCGATGCGCGACCACATCCACCTCCAGCGGAACACATCGCCATTGACGATGTTGAAGGCCTGGTTGGCCGCCGCAGGCGTTGTCGAGGCCCAGCGCAGATGCCTGGCAAGCTGGCCCGCGTCGGTCATGTCGGTCAGGCTGTTCCATTGCACTTCCGAGCCCGGAAAGCGGAAAGGTCGGCCGGTAAAGCGGCAGATAGAGGCGTGGACGGCCAGCGTGGTCGCCATGTTCATCGCGTTGCCGACAGCAATACCGGTCACGGTGTGGGGCCGGTGAACGCTCCAGGTAAAGCCGTCGCGGGCCGCCGCGGCGAACACCTCGTCTTCCTGGGCGTAGTAGAAGTTCTCGACGTCCAGCCGCCCCTGTTCCTCATGGAACGGCGTTTGCGGCAGCGAGCCCTTGCCGTAGGCTTCGAACGGACCCAGGTAATGTTTGAGGCCGGTCACCAATGCAACATGGCGAACCGAGCCAGCCGAACGCAAGGCCTCGAGTAGATTACGCACCATCTGCGCGTTGACCCGGATATTCTCCGCTTCGCTGGCCTGGCGCGCCCAGGTCGTCAGGAACACGTGTGTGGGTGCAAGACCGCTCAGCGCCGAGCCCAGCGACGAAGTATCCAGCAGGTCCGCGCTTATCGGCGTGACGCCCGCTTCGGCGTTGGGACGTCGAGCCAGTCCGGCGACCGCCCAGCCTTCTTTGGCCAGCAGGCGCGACACCGCCGAGCCGACGATTCCACTCGCCCCGACCACCAGTGCTTGATTTGTCATGTTCAGACCCTCACACAATGAAACAGGCCTGCACCTTAACCACTCGAAAATGCCGATCCAAGTCGGCACCAAATGGTAACCATCCCCCATGAACACGGGCTCTGACGAAGAACAATGGCTTGAAGACTGCGCCCCGCGGCGCGTGTTGGAAATCTTCACGACCAAATGGACCAGCATGATTCTGCATACGCTTCATGCGCGACATGACGGCATTGCACGCAGTGGGGCGCTGCATCGGAGCATGCCGGGTATCTCCAAAAAGATGCTGATTCAGACGCTGCGGGAGCTGGAGGAGAGCGGGCTGATCGAGCGGCACACCCTCGATTCGGTGCCTCCCGCGGTGAGTTATGCACTGTCGCCGCTGGGCAAACTCATGGTTCAGCCAATCGAGTTGATCTACGAGTGGGCCAGGCAAAACTCCGCGGCGCTGGATCAGCTGCAGCCGCGGCGAACCTCGCGCAGGCGTGGGAGCGAGCGAGCCGTGAGCGGCGAGCTGACGCCACCACGGCTGTAAGCATTCATTCCTCCCAGCACGTGAAACCCGTAGGCGGACTCAGCCGAGTACCACCGCGTGCCCCGCGAGCGGGTTCATGTGTCCTTTTATCAGCGACTCGCCCAAGGCTTGCGCGGCTTCCAGGCCGGCGTGCTCGTTCACCTGCATCCAGGGCTGCTGCGCATCACCCACCCGAGCGATAAAGGCCAGCTGCGCCTCGTTGAAGCGGCGGGTGACCTCAGCAGCGCCCCAGTCAGCGTTGCGCTTCTTGATCTGGTAGGGCGCGAAATAAGGCTGTGGCTGCGGGCCGGCTAGCGTCTGGTCGGGCTCGGCATAGTCTTGGTTCTGCGCCGATCCGGCATAGCAATCGTGCACCAGGGTGCCTTTGAAATGTGCGTGGACCTGCCGGCGAAGTCCGGTGCTGCCGGAGAAGTCCACGTAGAGCGTTGGCACGTTAGGATCGAGTGAGCCGAGCTGATCGTAGCCAAGCGCCTGGCGATAGCATCCCAGCCCTTGCACAAAGTCAATATTGGTGGGGGAGGTCAGGCCGATCATCGTCACGGTCGGATTGTTCTGCAGGCAGAACGCCGTGCCGTATGCCGTCTTGCTCGATGCACTGGATATCACGATCTGCCGCGCGCCGAAGAAGCCGTTGTCCTCCAGGAAATCCGCCAGCATGAACGAAGTGATGAACAGCGGTCGCAGCAGCATCTGGTAGTTCTCGCTCTCGGCGCGATACGCAGCGTCGGTGCCGATGCGCTGGTACTGGTTATAGGCCGAGGTCAGCGCTAACCGATGCTCGGCGCCGTCGTAGAAGCCGCGCTCGGATACCCGCACCGGCTGCATGACGAGATGGCTGGCGATCGGCCAGAAGCCATAGAAGCGTTCGCCCTTGGCCAGCCCCTCGACCGTACTTTCGACGACCTCGGCAAACCCCCACGCGGGCATGTGGAACCACTCGGCATCACCGGTCGGGAAAAAGTCCCAGTAGCGCAGGTGTGGGGTTTCGCCGAAGGCCGCGTAGGTGACATTGTTCGTGGTCAGCGCCAGTCGGCTGATTCGCAACAGAGCCTCGCCGGCCTTCAGTTCCGGTATCGGCAGGGCCTGAATGCGGGTTTGCTCCATGCTTTGCTTGTTGTTTTGCAGCTGGCGGATGACGCTCATCGATGGCACCTTGGGGTCATATTGGGATGGCATCGACTGTAGCCCTTTCGTTTTACCGCCGGGTTCGGATTTCATGAGCACACGATTGCCGAGCGCCAAGCCGCTCAAACGGCCTATCCAGGCGCGCGCCAAGTTCACGGTTCAGGCGATTTATGACAGCTATGTTCGGATCTGGCAGCGCGATGGCTGGTCTCGACTGACGACCCGTGCCGTTGCGCTTGAGGCTGGCGTTGCCATCGGCACCCTGTACGACTACTTCCCCAACAAGCAGGCTCTGCACTCGGGCTACGTGCGGTATTGCATCGAGCAGCTGCTTGAGGCAATCGACGAGCAAGCAGTGGAGCCCGCTGCGATCGGCTGGCCGGTGCGAATCCAGCGGTTGGTGCGATTGCTCGTCGGCGTCGAACCGCATCTGCCCTGGTTTCATCCAGACATGCTCGAACTGGAAGCGCTGGTTGCGAAGCCCAAGCACCAGCGCCGGGTTTATGAGGACTTACTGGGCGCCTGGCATCGCGTCATCGACGCGGCGAACGATCTGCCTGTACGCCCGGATACAGCCACCCTTGAGGCGCTGCATCTGTCGGTCTGGGGTGGGCGCCGCTACGCCATGCTGGTGCAGCTCGAGCCGGAGCGTATCAACGAGTGGGCCGGCTGCATGGAGCAGCTGTGCCTGGGAGCAATCGCCGGACTGAACGGACAAGCCTGAACACAGCCACTATCGCCGAAAAGTTCGGCGAGCTAAGTGGTTTGTTGGGGTTGGCGTCCGAACTCGGGTCCGGAGCGGGTGTTGTTGCCCTTGGACAGCCGGTCGTAAAGCACCACGTTGACCGTTGCTGCGAGGTTCATGCAGCCATTGGTGGGGATGTAGACGACGTCCTCGCACCAGTCACGAATTTCCTTGCTGAGCGAGCCATCTTCGGCGCCGAAAATGTACAGCGCTCGATCAGGATGCGTGTATTCCGGTAGAGCACGCGCACCCTCGACCAGCTCAACCGCCACCGGCACACAGCCGAGCGGCAGGATCTTGCGCAAGTCATCGATATTGATCAGCGGAATGTCCTGATGGACCTTCTTGGTGTCGGTGATGAAATCCTTCGCACGGTCATAGCGGGTGCCGGTATAGAACACCGAAGCGGCGCCATAGCAGCCCGCCGCGCGCATGATCGCCCCCACATTGGACGGCGATTTCGGGTTGCTCAGGCCAATGCAGGCATATCGTTTGTTGCTCACAGTGTGCTGCTCACGGAAGGCTCGCGGGAAGCGGCGAGTATACGGACTTGTCTCGTTCGCGGCTCGCGGCTCGCGGCTCGCGGCTCGGGCTAGGCACGAATTGATGTAACGATGTACCTCCTTGCAGACGCGAACAGGAGCCGTTGCGGTCAACGCTAAATGGGGCAGGGAGGCTCATGCAGCCGTGGAGAGGCAGCTGCCTTTGCATGCGCGTTACAGGCGCTTCGTAACGAAAGCGCCCGATGCGGTGCATCGGGCGCTTTACGTTCCGGCAGGATAAGGCCGTTCGGGCTACAAAGGCCTACTAACGCTGGGTGACAGTCGCGCTGTTGTTCATCCCGTTCTGCATGATTGCCGCAGTGTCCATACCGCTGCCAAGGCTGTCTATTCCTTGGGTCAAGCGCGCGTAATTGCCGGTACCGGTCTGATCGATGATGCCTACGTCTCCTGAAGCCGCATCTTTCATCTGAAACGCTTCAATCACGTTATCCGCGCCACTTTGAGCCAGGTCAAGCGTGTTGCCGTCACCCGTCTGGACGAAGAAGACTTCGTTGTAGTCTCCCCTGGAAATACCGGTAACGCTGCCGTTGCGGACGCCTTGACGCGCGATCAGTTCGTTACCCGTACCGATCTGCGTGAAATCCAATTGACCCTCAGCCGTGCCTGTATAGACGTCAGCCTTGTTGCTTGCTCCAGTCTGAGTCAGATACAGATCGCTACTTGAGTCATAACTTCTCTCCGATTGGCTAACGCTCGCCTCGTTGTACTCCCCCGTCTGACTGATGACGGCATTCGCCCGCGAATACGCGCCTTGTTGAAGCTCTACGTGGTTTGCCAGGCCGGTTTGATTGATCTGGGCCGTTACATGGCCGGTCTGGCGAACATTAGCCAGGTTGCGAGTCCCTTCCTGTGTCGCGTCGAGACTGTTCAGGATGTAGGTCTGCTCCAGCCGGACCACGTTTTGCTGGCCATGCTGGTTGATTCTGCCATCGTTGTAATCGCCGTCGTTCTGTACAACATATGCCTCGTTATCGACCCCATATTGGTAGACGTACGCCGTTACCCCGCCTTCGGATCGCTGCACGATGCTTTGTAGGTTGCCTTCGCCTTCCTGGTGAGACCGAACCCATGTCCCAAATCCTTCCTGGGTGGCCGTCAACTGGTTCGCAACGCCTTGCTGTGTCGCTTCGACTGACACGTTGGTGCCGGCTTGAGTCACGGTTGCTTCATTTGAATCGCCGTTCTGAGCCAGTTCCGTCCAGAGATAGGTGCCGCCTAACTGAGTGACCTCTGCGGTGTTGTTATTTCCGTTTTGCTCAATGGAAGCCGTTTGATCAACAGCCTGAGCCTGCCCGACCAAGGCGAGGGATACGGCAGCAGCGAGGAGGGAGCGCATGAACATTTTCAGAATCCGTTGAGTTGGTGAGATCCGGATTCTTTAAGATTTTCTAGTTGAAAGAATGGGCTGAATGGCTGATTCCGTGGACAGCGGCTTAATCGTATCGACCGCGCGTCGGAAGCGGGGCTGCGTCTGATCAAACACAGCTAATTGACGGCCTTGGCTGGCATCGGGCGACGTTGCTTCGCTGTATTGGCCGGGGGTGGTGTTCGTTGGGAAACGTGCTCTGTCAGCGAGATGAGACTCTCCGGCATTCGGCTGTACGCACCGCGCCCGACATGCAGGACGAAATAATTCCAGGCGCAATCGATGGGCGATTTCATACGGCCCGGATATGATGCGCGCCCCCTAACGTCCAGCTCAAACTTCAGGGCCACCATGCTCGGAACCGCCATTTATACCGACCTGTCGGGTTACTACGATCTCATGTGTGCCGATATCGATTACCAGGCGCAAAGTTACTGTATTCATAGGTTGCAGCAACTATTTGGTAACGCAGGCTGCAGGCATCTGGATCTCGCTTGTGGCACCGGACCGCATGTCCGACGTTTCATCGATGCGGGCTATGAAAGCAGCGGGCTCGACATCAACCAGCCCATGTTGGACAGAGCAGCGATTCGCTGCCCGGAAGCACGGTTTTCCCTGCAGGACATGTGTGGCTTCAGAGTGGATCAGCCGGTCGACCTGATTACCTGTTTTCTGTATTCCATCCACTACAGCGGCTCTATAGAGCGGCTGAATGCCTGTGTCGCTAGCGTGCATGCCGCACTGGCCGACGATGGACTCTTCTGCTTCAACGCCGTCGACAAGCACACCATCGACAACGATTCATTCGTATCGCACACCGCCAAACATGCTGACGGCATGTTCAACTTCAGTTCCGGTTGGTACTACTCCGGCGCTGGCGAGCAGCAGTCACTAAGG
>NZ_JAMOII010000017.1 GCF_024448985.1 Stutzerimonas stutzeri | reverse complement strand
CATTAGGTGCGTAGTGTGCCCACGCTGGCCGACTCAGCTCGCAGGAAGCCAAGACGTCTCCTGCTTGCAATTTGTATCAGTCATGACGGACTGAGACGCAGCGTATACGAATGTGTTCGCTGATTATGGCCATGGCGACCGCATCAGCTTGGCCATCCCAAGTGCATTAACATTATCCGGCGAGCCGCGTCGGTGCGGATTGTCGTAATGAAACAGGACGGTAGACCGCAGCGCGTTCGGGTTACAAGGCTCGTTGGCATGCAAGCTGCGGTATCCCCAGAAAAAATACAGGTTGCCAGGGACTAGCGGCACTTTCATTGGGCGGAGCAAACCCGCGCTGATGGCCAAAGCGATCAAACGTTGACTGATGCGATTCTGGACGAGTGCTTTATCCAGCAGATTCAATAGTGCGCCGGGGCGTCGATTGCGGACATTGGGAAACACGACTAAGCGTCCTGAATCAGTGCTGGGTTCCGGTATGAATATTGGTAGCAGGACGGTAAGCATGGTCGCGTCATAATGGAATCGGTTGGACTCGCCAGCGCTGTCGCGTCCTTGCAGGCAGCGAATAACTGTCTGGATCTTTTCAAACGGCGATGGCACCTGGCCCGTTCCGCACGCATGCACCTCTAATATCAGCCGTTGAAACTCGTCTGAAGCAGCCAGTCGCTCGAAAAACGTGCCTGGCACGTCCGGATTGCCGCGTATGGCAAAGCTTTTGTCGCCATGACTCTGGGCTTCGCTTTCTATGTCGCGGCGTGCGATGACAAGGTGCTCAAGGCAAAGATAACGCTCGATGATTGCAACACCGACTTGATTCATATCGTTTGCCAGGCGCGAAACTGTTTGCGAATCGACTTCCATAAACACTGCAGACATGAAATGGCGGCTCCGTGCTGGTGCTGGTACTAGTAGCAAACTTCGGACAGGTCGTTGCGTTTCAAGGGGGCCGACGTCTTGCAGCTCCCTTCATTCCGGTTTACGTCATCATCGACACACCTCAATGACGCTAGCTTCATATGGCTATTTACGCACGACTGAAGTAAGCCATGCAGGAAGGACGCTGTGTTTGGTGGCCGCCACGCCTGGGCTGATCAAGCGTTTTGTCGGTGAGTCGCCTGCCACTGGCCTGATATCTATGAACGGCCGCAACAATTGGGGCATATCGGGCACAACATGATCGGTAACGGATTCTGTAACGGGGCCGGCAACGAAACGAGCAAGGATTCGATCCTTGTCCAGGTATTCCTGGGCATAGGCCATTGCGACTCGGTTGGGCGCCCTCATGAACAGGCATTTTTCGATGCCCGTGATCAGTGCCTCTGTACATTCCGGCTCAACGAGCGCAGCGATGCCCGGATGCTCCTTGCACAACACGCCGAGGCTCGTGCCGGGATCGGCAGTGATGACTGCATTGCCGCCCACGGCAAGAATATTAGTGAGTTTCGATGGCAGCACGGAGTCGGCTGCGCCACGGCGCTGGATCACTAGGTGACAATCAGCCGAAGCCAGCAGCGCTGGCAAATCTTCGTATGACTGCAGCGGCGCAAATACCACGTTTTTCAAGCCCTTGAGCTTGACGCTCTCCTCCAGCCTGCTCTTCCCTGCCCCTTCACCTACGATGACGAACATCAGGTCGTTTCGGGCGGCGAGCAATTCAGCTGCATCTATGACGGAGCTCAGCCCCTGTTTTTCGCCGATATTGCCTGAGTACATCAGTACTTTCTTTCTGGGATCCACGCCGAGTCGGCTCAACAGCGTCGCCGATCTTGGCACACCTTGAAACCGTCGGACTTCGGACCAGTTGGGGAACAAGCTGAGTCTTTGTTCTTGCACGCCCTTGCTCCGTGCACGTTCGATCATGCCGCCCGATATTGTGGAAATCTGATCGAATGCATTTAGCGTCCAGGCCTCGACTCTATAAGCAAGACGTTGCGCGCGCTTGCGGCTGCATATACCCAAACCGAACATGGCGTCTACCTCGAAGTCCTGGATATGCAGTACGGAGTTGGCTCGAGTGAGCTTGGCATAAAGTATCGTCTGCGCGGCGCAGAACATGGTCGGCACGATCAGAATAACTTTGTCAGGACGCCACCCGATATTGGAAAAAAGCGCGAAGGTTGATGTAACAGAAAAACTTAACAGGTGAAACAGCCGCTTGCATGCAGTCGGTTTGGCGGGAACATAGAGTGGACAGCGTATGACCGTCACGCCCTCCTCCTGGGTTTTGGCATAGCGCCAATGAGAATGGCCGGGAAATACCTTCCAGTCGGGATAGTAAGGATGGGCGGTTACCACCCGCACTTCGTGTCCGTGCTTGGCAAGCCACTCAGCCATTTCTCCGCTGTATTTACCTATGCCGGTTAGTTCAGGACTGTAGTTTATGCCATATAAAAGATATTTCATCTGCCCCTCCGATATACATCCTGCGGATTTGATAATTGATACGGATTGCGAAGTCCGAATCGAGCACAGCCAATTAAAGTGACGCGACACCTCCTTCCAGATGGCCAGCGAATTGAACGAAAATAAATGTCCGCCGCATTACCGGAAACGCTAGAGGCCGAACGAATCCCTGCGCTGGAACTTTCGTTCGCACATCGGTTTTTGTGAGTTGTGAAACTGCTGAACGCGTAGGCTTGTTGAATGATTAAGTTATGTTGTCAAACTTTATGTAAAAGGCTGTAGTCGGGCGAAATTACCCCGCTGCGCAATTAACTGAGTGCGCAGATAATTGTCGAGAGTCAATAATTGTTTATATTGCGTAGATGCCAGGTCAGCGCTTCAACGCGTCAACAATCGGCTGGTAGTTGCGGCTGCAGGACTAGAAACGGACTGAGCGATACAACTGTGGTAAAGCGCCAAGTACTTGGCAGCAACCCTTTCGTTTGCGAATTGCTCGACCACCTTCGCGCGTGCCCTGCCTCGTAATGGTTCGTGATCGTCGGCATCCAGCACCCAGCCGATCCCTTCGGCCAGGCTGGACACATCGAAGGGGTCCGCCAAGTAGCCATTTATTCTGTGATCGACGATGTCCAGCAGGCCCGTGGCGCCAAATGCGACGACCGGCGTTCCACACGCCATGGCTTCAGTGGCGGTTTGTCCGAATGCCTCTTGCAAGGAGGGCACCACCATGACATCGGCGGCGCTGTAGACGTCACGTAATTGCTCGTCGCCGGCTATGTGTCCGAAGTAATGGGTCCTGTACGGCGTGTCGAGCATGTGTTGGGAACCCGAGCCGCCAAAAACCGCCAACTCGATATTCGAATAGCCTTTTTCCTTCAACACGCTCAGCGCCGTAATCAGCTCTCGAAATCCCTTACGGTCGTCGCCCACTGCCGCTACCGCCCCAAACGCGACGAGACGCGTAGACGGCGAAATGCCAAGCCGCTCCCGGGCGAGCAAAGGAGTCTCGGGTCGGAATACGTTCACATCGATCGGATTGGGCAGTCGCCTGATGGTCAGCCCTTGCATGGCCGATGACCGCGCAGCGCAATCGACCATCCACTGACTGAGTCCGATAATCGTCAGGTTCGCGACCTGATGATAGGCGGCGGTCTTGCGCTGGGCCCCGACAGCGCTCAGATCACCAGGGTTGCTGGACTTCAGTAACGGGCAACGGCCGCACCCTGAGCTGAAGCCGTCGCAGCCACCGTCGTAATGGCAGCCGCCGGTAAACGCCCACATGTCATGCAGCGTCCAGACAATCGGTTTGTTGATCCGTTTAAGATCATCGACCGACATGCCGCCGCCGTTTATCCAATGGAGATGGACCAGGTCGGCATCGGAGGCATTGATCGACTCCACCAGATTGTCATTGGGCCAGGCACCTGAGGAAAACATGATCCTTTTTCGGGCGGCGACCAACGCCGGGACACGGTCATAGGCAACCCGAGCCAGATATCGCATTTTCTGCCGGACCGTCATTCGGGCGGGATAGATGGTCACATACTCGACCTCGGCACCCGCCCCGGCCAGGGCATTTGCGAGCCGGGATGCCGCGCGCGGCGCCCCTCCTTTCGAGCGGTACGAGGTGACGAGCAATACTTTCACATGGAGTCCTCTTCAATGCGCCCTGGCGTCAACACAAGAGTCGACTCCGGGCCCCGGTCAGCCTTGCCTCGTTCGCGATCCCGCAGAAGTAACCCAGCAGCATGCTTGAAAATAGAAACGACGACGCCGGGATTGAAAACAGGAACAGCAGTACCACGAAAAGATTGGCGAGCAGTTCCACTGTGCTTTTGTCGGTCGGTATCCGCTTGAACAGCACGTAGGATCGCCGCGCGCAGGTCAGGAAGATAAATATGAAACAGGCAGCGCCCAGTAAGCCGAACCGTGCCAGCAGCGCATAACTCAGCAAATGGATGTTGTGGGTATGTTGCCCCCCCAGTAATTGGCTATCGACCACCGATGAATCGGAACTCTGCGTCATGTCCAGGGTGTATCCGGCGCCCATTCCGAACAGTAGCGATACCGGCAGCATGGATTGCTGAATGTCCTGGCTGACGAGCGCGCCTTCGTATAAGCGCTGCTGAAGCGGTACTGGCATGTCGCCGCCCTCTTCGGCCGACAATAGCGTGAGCGTTTCATCGATGCGGCGTTCGAAACTGCTGCCCTGGAGTATTCCGAGCCCATCGAGCGCCAGGGTCAGGGCCACCAGCAAAACCGTCAGCACACAGACAAGCCGGATCTTTTTCACCCATGCAGAGCTGAAGAAATAGATCATCAGCCCGCCCACGATAGCGAGCAGCAAGGCCCTGTTGAGGCCGGCAATCTGCGGAACCACGGCAAGCAACAAGAGGCATGCATGAACGTAGCGCTTATAGGCCAGCGCGATGACCAGTGCGCAGCCCCAGAGAATCAGCAGTTCTGGCGGCGTTCCGACTTGCAGGTCCAAAACCCAGCACACTGAGGTGAGGCCCACCAGCGTCAATACCACCCGCAGCATGGTGGCGTAGGAAAATTGCAACCTGCCGATCCGATAGCACCAGGCGCCCAGCAGGAACGTCAGGAAAAACATCGCCAGGTAGGCAAGGTCCGTCACCAGATAGAAATGGCTGTTCTGCCTGAGCAACCCCAGCACCAGATACACCAGTCCCAACCCTTGCAATGCCAGCACCGCGCGCCAGAGGTTCCCGCTCGCCAGCGTGGGCTTCAGCCGTGTTTGCAACAGAAACACGGCTACGAAAAGCATGGCGGCGGCGACAACCACCAGCCGTACGTAGGGCATCGCGGTGAAGCCAACAATGCCAAGCAGATGGGTGAGCGCCGCGGACGCGACGATCGCGCTTGCCAGGCAAAACGCCGGGAACACGATGATGCTGCTGGGTCTTAGATTATTCGACAGCATCCGAACGCCTCGCGTGGGAGTTCCGATGAGGCTCGCCATTCATGCCCGGCGCGCCGCTCGGCGAACGGACGGCGCGTGTCGATTGCGTGGCGGGCGCAGTTAAAAAACCGACCAGATCATGGGCGACCTTGCCCGTCTCGAAGCGAGCCACGAAACGGGCCCTGGCCCGGACGCCGGCGCGTTGCAGCGCATCGGGTCGGGTGAGCCAGTCGAGAATGAGCTGCGCCGCGGTGCTCGCGTCGTCGAGCGGGATGAAACGACCCTCCGCCCCGTCATCGAACACCTCCGGCACCCCGCCGACCCGGCTTGCAAACACCGGAAGCCCAAGCGCCATCGCTTCGATCAGGACGATGCCGAAGCTTTCCATTCGCGAAACATGCAGGCAGGCGCGGTGGCTCGCCATCAGGCCAGCCACGTCATCCACGTGACCGGTGAACAGCACATGCGCCTCGATGCCGAGGGTTCGCGCGGCCTTCTCGAGCGCGGGCCGGTCCGGACCGCCACCCACGAACGTCAGGCGCAACGGATAACCGGCCTGGCGAACGGCCGCCGCGATTTCCAGGGCGTATCGCTGGTTCTTTCGTCGCTCCAGGGTCCCGACGCAGATCAGATCGCCCATCAGGGCGGGTCGATCAGTCGTAGGCACGGGCGCGCAAATGAAGTTCGGGATGACTCTTGCGTCTACCGCCTGCGCTTCGCGAATGCGTTCATAGAGCTTTCGCCGCATGAAGGCCGATACGAACACCAACCGATCCAGGCGTGGAATCACTCGGGCTTCGTATGCTCGGATTTCATCGAACAGCTTGCCGTCCGGTTCTATGACGCCCTTGCCTGCCCATTCATCCGCTTCCGACAGGTTGAAATGGGCGATCATCACCACACGCTGGGCCGGTGATGCACGCGCGGTGAGTGCCGCCTCGGCCGACATGGGACATTGGGCATAGACGACACACGCCCGGCCATCGGCGAGCGTGGCTTTCAGGTTCAGATACAGGCACCGCTGATGCCAGTGGCGATACCACCACAGACCGAGGCTTGCATTGAGCGGTGCGATCAGTCGGCGCACCGCGAATACCGGGTAGACCAGCCATTTGTTCCGATCGTACGGCGTCACCACCATCGGTGGCGTCCGGCCACCGGATTCGAACCACTTCGACAAGGTCCGGTAGTGGGTATGTACGCCGGTTTCACCTGTCTGGCGCAAGACCGTCGCGATGATGATTGGAATGGGCATGCCGGCTCCCCGCATCAGGAGGGAATGATCTTGCGATAACCCTTGATGCTGAACGCGCGTGCCGCTGCCAGCATTCGCATGGCCAGCCGCGCCGGCAGCGCCAGGTTCGGGCTCGTCAGCAGTACGGCCGGCGCGTAGCCGAGCCGTTCCAGCAGGGATGCATCGCGCAGCGAATCGATCAGGACCCTATGGACAAAGGCGGTCGCTACCTTGTCATTGTTCTTCAACACCACCCTAAGATGGTTCATGGCAAAGCCGCGCCGGTGCCTCGGCTCGCTGATGTAGCTATTGAGAAAGTACTGGCTGGCCGGAATATTCAGTACGTTGCTCATGCGCCCGCCGTTCACCGACGAATCAATGACCGCGCCGTAGCCCTCGTCGAATCCCAGGGTCTCGCCATTGCGGGCGGCACGAAGCGCAAAACCCCAGTCCTGGTGCTTGGCCTGCAACCCATCGAATGTCGTGCCCCTGTAGCGGGATCGGCAGAGGCTGATCGTCGAGCTTCGAACATCGCCGTTCAGGCAGAACAGGTACTGGTGCATGTCGCCCTGATAGAGCGGCAACCGGACGTCGAAGGTCCGGTACGCATTGCGCGCCCGATAGCGGCCGAACAGAATGCCGCAACCGCTGCGTACATGCAGCGCGACGCGTCGCGCTATGTGTTCAGGCAGAAATGCGTCGTCACTGTCGAGCAGGAAGATGTAGTCGCCGGTAGATGCGGCGATGCCCAGGTTCCTGGATTCCGCGGCATTGCCCTTTGCGGCCTTCTCTATGATCCGCAGGTGCGGTACCCGCGCGGTAACGGCCCGCAGGATGTGCACGTCGGGCGACCGATCGTCGACCAGAATGATCTCATGGCTCAGTCCGTCGACGGCCCGCCTCACTGAGGCGACCGCATCCATGATGAAGGCGGCGCTGTTGTAGGTCGGGATGATGATCGAAACTTCAGGCATCAGAACTCTCCTGACTCGATTGGTCGAGGGGTCGCCGATCGCTCCCTCCACAAGTCACGCAGCACCCTGCTGGTTCCCCGAATGCCCAGGGTGAATAGCGCGCGGCTCTGCATCTTCAGGCAGTCGATGGTTTTCGGACTCAGTACGTTACCGATCCAGGACGCGAAGATCTGGCTGATCAGCGTTGCGACGGCCGCGCCCCATAAGCCGAATCGCGGAATGAGCATCAGGTTCAGCACGATATTGAGCAGCAGCCCGAGCGCAAGCCGTAGAGGACGCAGGTGGCCAAGGCCAACGGCCACCAGATAGTTGGTACAGGCAAATCCGACCACCGAAAACACGCCGGCAAGCATCGCGATGCCCAATATATCCAGCGCCTGGCTGTACGCTGGGCCGAACAGGTATGGAATGGCCGCATAGGCGGCGAGCCAGATGGCCAGGCCCGCGGCAATCGATGAAAACGTGACGATATCGAAGTAGGTTCGGATATTCCTCGCATCCGGCTTGCTGCAAATGAAGGGAAAGAATGCCGTTGCGATCAGGATCGGTATGACGGCATAAGCCTCCACTACCCGGATGGCGACGCTGTAGACGCCGGCCTGATCGACGCCGATGAGAAAAGCGATCATGACCTGATCGATTCGGGTGTAGATCACGATCATCAGTGAACACAGCAGCATCGGGGCCGCGGGCCGCCAAAGCTCCCCTACCAGGCCGTAATTGAACGCCGCGATGCTCACCCGCACCGGCTTGTTCATCTGGTAATAGGCATACAGCAACAAATTGATCGCGATGTCGAATACCGCACTCAGGGCAAACAGGATCAACCCGGCGTCGATCCATAACAGCACGATCTTGACGATCGATGACAGGCACAGGCTGGAAAGCCCGACGTAGGCAACATGCGATGACTGGGATTTGGCCTGATAGAGCGCCTGATAGCTGTTGAAGTTGTAGAAAAGCACCGAGCAGATCGTGATCGCGTACCCCAGCTTGTGCGCGACGGAGAGCGCGTCGGTCAGGTACAGCCCGACGACACAGGGAATCACGAGCACGGCGCTGGCGGTAAACCGGCAGATGACCGCCGTACTGAGCAGTTCGCTATCCGAATACTTCTGCTGGGTGAATTCCTTGATAAGAATCTGATCGAGCCCGAGGCTTCCCGCCGCCCAGATAATAATCGCCACACTGAGTCCCAGGCTCAGAATCCCGAAATCCTCGGGGCCGAGATGTTTGGCCACCAGACCGATCAGGACGAACGCAACGGCCAATTTGATGAGCTTTTCCAGCAACAGCCAAACGGAGTTCTGAATATATTGTTTCATGGTGTCATCCTTTTCATTGGACAGCGGTGATTGCTACGACGGCGCGAGCGCGACCGGCGAATCAACTTGCCGTTGTGCCTCCGTATCGGTAGTAGTCGTAATAGCTGCTATATCGATAGCCTTGTCGCTGCGCCTTGCGTATGTCCACCTGATTGAGGATGACCCAGTCCGCTGGCGTGGCGTTCTGCTGCAGTTGCGTGACGCCCCGCTCCACTTCGATGATCGGCGTGCCCTCGCTGCGGACGACGAACACCATAGTGTCCGCCTCGGCCGCCAGGACCATGACATCGCTGACGCCCTGGGTTGGCGGCGAGTCCACCACGATCCGGTCGTAACGAGTCTTCAGCGATTCAAGTGCCAATGTGAATTGACTGGACGCCAGTAAGCTCAGGGGATCGCGCACAGCGCTACCGGCGCACAGCATGTCCACTCCGTCGACCGTTGCGATGCTGTCCTCCAGGGCAGCGCGCCCCTCGACCACGTCGGTCACACCCAAACGATCCTTGGGCAGCGCGAAACGCTTGGCCAGTGTAGGTCTGCGCAGATCCGCATCGATCAGCAGCACGCTGCCCATGTCGGCGAGTGCATAGGCGAGGTTGGCCGACAGCACGCTTTTTCCGTCGCCGGGCAGCGCCGAGGTCACCACGATGACCTGACTGTGGTGATCACTGTTGGCCATCTCCAGCTTGGTTCGGATGGTGCGAACGGACTCGGTAAAAAGGCGATCCTCATCATGCAAATACAATCTAGGCAGCGCCTGCCGTTGCGCCTTGGGCATCAACGGCACGATGCCCAGTACCGGAATGTTCAGTTTCTTTTCGATGGCTTCAGTGGTGCTGAAGGTATCGTTCAATACGTCCTTGACCACAGCCGCGGCAGCGGCGAAGCACAAGGCTGCCAGAGCAGCAACGGCGACTATCAGCGGCCTGTTCGGCTTGACCGGCTCCTCGGGCAGCATCGCTCGGTCAACGACCTGCACGTTGACGCTGTTCTGATCAGCGGTTGCGGCGGTTTCCTTCAAACGGACCAGAAAGGTGTCGTAGAGCGCCCGGTTCGCTTCGACCTCACGCGCGAGTTCACGCACCCTGAATTCCTTGCTGGAGAGGTCCTGGATCTGATGCTTGTTGGCGTCGAACAGACTCTGCTGGGATTGCTCGTTGGCGACCGTCAGCTGGTAGTTCCGTTCGATGCCAGACACGACCTGGCTGACCTGCGTCTTCAGGCTGGTCGTGGCTGCCTCCAGTTCGGCTTTCGCCGCGATCAGTTCCGGATGTCCTGGGCCGTATCGCTGGGAAACTTCATCGACTCTCGCGGCGGCTTGCGCCCGCGTTGCCTTGAACTGCTGAATAACCGGGTCGGCCAGCACTGCAGGGACGCTGGCCAGACCGTCGAGGCCGGCGTATTTCATCATTTCGACCTGACGGTACTGGCTTTGCGCTTCGGCCCGCTGTCGCCGCGCGTTGATCAGCCGGTCGCCGGTCAACGTCAGTTCGGTAGCCGCCACCGTCGCGATCCCCTGCACGTCGACCAGCCCCTCGGACTCCCTATAGGCCTGGAGACGATTCTCCGACTCCTGCAGCTTCTGGCGCAGCTCATCTAGGCGACTATTCATCCAGTCCGCAGCGGTCGCGGACGTCGCCATGTTGGCCTCGAACTTACCCCTGATGTAACCATCGACCAGCGCATTGGCGGCCTGCATGGCGGTGTACGGGTCAGCCAACAACACGTCCAGAGCGACCACCTGACTCTTGCCACGTGGACTCACCGTGGTGGCTGCCATCAATTGCTCAGTAGCGGTTTTTATCGCTTTCGCACCCTCGCCGTCGGGTTCTATCGGCGCTTTGCGCTGCATCCCCAGCCAAGAGAGCTGACCGAGCCGTTGTATCAGCCCGCTCAGCCATTGCGGCGTCAATGGCTCCGGTGGCGCGAATTCGGGATGGTTTGTCAGGTTGAGCTGGCGGGCCACCCGCTCAGCCAGCACGCGGGCTCGGAGCAGTTCGATTTCAGTTTGCAGATAATCGCTGTATGCAGTTTCACTCTGGTTCACCTCCTCAATCGCGAGCAGCTTTGCCGCATCGCCCTGAACCAGCACGGTTGCGCCTGCACGGTAGAGAGGCGTCATCCATGCGGTCGCCAGCATGGCAAGCAACGCTGCGACCAGTGCGAAGCCAAACATCGGCCACTTGCGCAACCAGACACTCGACCAGAGCTTGCGCAAGTCGAGCTCCGCCTCCGCCGGTTCCTGCGGCAGCACGCTCAGATGACGCTCGAGAGATGGAGGTTGGCTGGTCATAGCGGCCTCGCTGGATAAGGAAACTCACCACTTGCGCTCATGCACATCAGAAAAATCCTTCTTCGATGGTCACCGTATCGCCCGGCAACACGGGCGTATCCATCGACGCCTCGATCGGCCCTTGAACAGGGTCCAGATCACGGATGATGGTGATGCGCTTTGCCGAAGCCCGCTCGGTCAATCCACCGGCAAGAGCTGCGGCGCGACGCAGGGTCAAGCCCGGCTGATAGGGATAGCCACCAGGCAACTTCACCTCACCGATAATGTAGAAATGGCGGTACTCCAGCACATTGACCGAGACCCGAGGACTGACTAGGTACTTGCCCTTCAAAGCTGTCAGCAGAAAATTTTCGATTTGCGCAACGGTCTTCCCCTTCGCCTTTACTTCGCCGATGAACGGGTAAGAAAACGAGCCCGCGTCGGTCAAACGAAGTTCTTCGAAGGTAAGATCCGGCTCGCCGAGCACTCTGATGCTGACGACATCGCCAGCCGACATTCGATATTGGGATATATCCTGAGCAGCAACTGACGTGCCCAACAGAGATATCGGCAATATGAACAAAGCAAAAACCAGACGGATAGACATTGCCGCCCTCCTCCTTGTAATTACGCGCTAACGGCTATTTGAAATCACGGCCCCAGTCTGTTGGCTCAGGCAATGCGCGGCCCGCCGTTTTGTTCAACCACGCTCCCGCCCTGAGTCGCCACCCAACTACTCAAAACAGAACTACTACTAACTACCGACACCAGAAAAGCCTGCTGCTGCGTAACGCTTTCTCAGGGATACAGTACGGGCTCGATCAAAGCGCTGGAGACCGTCAGTCGACATTCTTGATTAAGAAGTTTTACTAGCAGGACGGCGCGCTCCGCTCCGTCCGCCGCCAGAAAAATTGCGTCGATACCCGAGCTTATTCCCAACCTCACCTGAACTTTATCGCCAGGTTCGAGCGGTTTTTGATCACCGCAGCGATACTTGATCTGTTCGATAAGCGCATCGTCTATCGTGTAAGGCCTGTTATTGAACCCTACGACGCGAAGTACACCGCGCGTACAGCGCAAACTATGCCAGTTCGAGTCTGGAGTAAGACGGACGAACAGGTAGCCGGGAAACAGTGCCTGGGCCTTGTGTATCGAAGGGTCTGCAGCGCTCGGTTTTTTCGCGATGCAAATATGCGGGAGATAGCAAAAGTATCCCTGCTCAGTCAGATTTGCCAACGCTCTACGTTCTTGCCTGGATTTGCAATGAATCAAGAACCAAGCATTCTCAGGTAGTTGTGCAATGTCATTCATAAACAAACTTCCATTGTTTGACAAAAGCAACTAATCGTCCGGTCACGTTCGCACTTCAGCTTTAGCATCGTCGTTCGGTTTGGACGGAACTATGAGAAACCATCCTTGTGAGTGCAAGCCTAAAAAACTATTAACCCAACTTCAGTGCAGTCACAGCCCGATTTAATCGTGAAACCTTTCGTCGGCTCGTTATTTTCTGACCAATAAAGATTAATCATCCAGCATACACAGCGGCCGTCTGTTGCTCCGAGCGACTTTAAAATTCGAAGTCGATGGGTAACCACTTGTAATCAGGCGAAAAATTGAGTACATGAACTCGTAGGAACTGTGCTGTCTCGTTTTTTCCGTGCGGCATTGAGGCAGTAACAAGCGAGACGCGAGACAATTAACCCCAGAAATTGTTCCTGGAGCGAAACGGATTAGCTCCGATCTGTAACATTTTCCATGAAGCAGTCTGACGAACGGTGCCGCAAGCGACTCGCCAGGCGGAGCGAGCCGTCAGCTCGTCACGGAATGCCGCCCCCAGACAGTTCGGGGCCTGCCAGTATTTGCCGGTTTCGTCGAGCATGACCCGCCGGCAAATGCGGGTGGCAGTTATGAACACCTCGCCTTGCCGGGCGTAGCGTCGACACACAACGATGCTTCGTTGGTCAATCATCTCGCTTGAACGCACCACGAAACTCGCTGGGCTTGAGTCCGGCTTGCTTGCGGAAGAACCGACTGAAGTAAGCGGTGTCGGCGAAACCCAGGTCGCGTGCGATCTGCTGGATATGCAGGCTCGTGTAGGCCAGTTGGCGCTGTGCTTCGCGGACCGTGCGTTCGTTGATGATGGCACTAGGTGCGACCCCGGCTTCTTCCCGGCAAACGCGGCCCAGGGTGGCGGTGGTCATTCCGAGCGTTTCGCTGTAGCGCCCCAGCGTCCAATGATTACGGAAGTGCTTGTCGACCAATTCGCGAAACTGCCTCAGCACGGCGGCACGCCGGCTTTTGCCCGGTCGTGGCGCGGTATTGACGGAAGCGTCCAACCGTGCGGCATGGATCAGCAGCGTCAGCAGCAGCGAATGGCCCGCTGCGAGGTTACCGCGGGCATCGCTCCGTGCTTCCGCCTGGATCAGCTCGATCAAGGGCCAGATGGGTTCGCTGCCGTCGGCCTGCCAGGGCAACGGCACGACGCTCGGGCGCTGCAGGAAGCCCAGCAGTCCTGGCGCCACGATACGCGCCATTGATTCCAGCGGCCGTTGTGCCGCGGTGATGACCGGCCCGTCGGTGTCGCGGTGATAGCTGAACGCATGCACGGTGCGGCTCGGCAGGACCAGGATACTGGGGCCGGTAAATGACAAGCGCTGATTTTCCAGCGAAACCTCGCCGCCGCCGCTACGGATGTAGAACAGCTGCAACAGCGCATCGTGCTGATGCGGTTTGATTTCCCACTGAAATTGCTCGCTGCGCTCGTTGATCCATTCGCAGTGCAGCATGTCGCGCCAGGCCGGCTGGGCGATCTCGCCATACAAGCCGTAATTAGGAATTCGCTTCATCGTGCCTCGAACAGGCGGACCGCCTGCGGTATGCGACCAAGACGTTCTAGGATCGAGGGCGCATGATTTTGGGAAGTTCGAATTGTCCTGTTGGTTGTTCGATTTGTCACATCGAAACACCGTTAAATGCAACAAAACGTGTAATACGCCGTAGCGCTCCGCTCCCCGCGATGCGGCCTCGTGAAAAGCCAAACCAATGAATATGCCTACCTGGCGCGAATGGCTGTTTTCAGCCAAAGCGCTGACCGCTGCGTTGCTGTCGCTTTACATCGCACTCGCCATTCCACTGGACAATCCCTACTGGGCGATGGCCTCGGTATATGTCGTCTCGCACCCGTTGTCGGGCGCTACGCGTTCGAAGGCGCTCTACCGGGCGCTGGGGACCCTGCTCGGAGCGGCGGCATCGGTTGCAATATTGCCGCTGTTCGGTCAGCAACCGGTGATGCTGAGCCTGGTCATCTCGCTATGGCTTGCCGCCCTGCTCTACCTTTCGCTGATCGACCGCTCGCCGCGCAGCTATGTCTTCATGCTGGCGGCCTATACCGTGCCGTTGATCAGCCTCACCGAAGTCAACGCTGCGCAGACTATCTTCGACGTGGCGCTGGCTCGTTCCGAGGAAATCCTGCTGGGCATCGTTTGCGCCAGTTTGGTCAATGCGGTGCTGTTTCCCAGCCGCATTGCACCGGTGCTGAATGCGCGTATGGCGGTGCTGCTCGCCGACGCCCGCGCAGGGGCGCTGCAGATGCTCAGCGCAACGGGATCGGCCGACCTCGATCAGCGCGCGTTGCATCAATTGATGATCGACGTGATGGGGCTCGACGGCATGATCGTGCACCTCGAGTACGATGCCGACAGCCACCTTCCGGCCCGCCATGCCCGTGAATTTCGCGCGCGCATGGCGATGCTCGCACCGCAGCTGATCTCCATCGGCGATGCGCTGCGTCAGTTGCGCCAGGTTCTGCCGGAGCCATTGCCGGAATTCGACGACTATCTGCAGCGCGTCGGCCAATGGTTGCAGGACGAGAATGCGCAGCTTGACGCTGACGGGCTGGTCGAGCGCAGCTGGCAACTGCAAACCTGGCTGAGCGATAGCCATCCTGAGCAGCACTTGGCGTTGGCCGGTGCGCTCGGGCAGCTCCGTGCGCTGATCGCTCTATGGCAGGACGCCCTGGAGCTGCGCCGATGCTTTGCCCAGGGCCATCCCGAGCAGGCGCCGGCGCTGCGCTATCGGGTGCGCCAGTTGATCGGCGCACCCCGTCATTACGACTACCCGCTGCTGGCGTTCAGCGCCCTGTCCGCCGGAGTTCTGGTACTGCTGGTCAGCCTGCTGTGGTACTGGTCGGGCTGGGCGCACGGTTATACCGGCGTCTTTCTTGCAGCCGTCGCCAGCTGTTTTTTTGCCGGCCAGGACAACCCTGCGCCTTTCATCAAGTCGATGCTGGTGGCGACGTTAATTTCCACCGCAGCCGCGGCGATCTACCTCTTCGCATTGATGCCCAACGTGCACGACTTCGGCAGCCTGGCCATTCTGCTTGCCGCGCCGTTGCTGCTATTGGGTACTTTTTCCGGTCGCCCCCAATATGCCGGGACGGTGGTCCTGCTGGCGGTCCAGACCATCTCCACCCTCACTATTCAGGATCGCTACAGTGCCGATTTCTCACGATTTGCCGATGTCGCTCTGTCCTCGGCCATGGGCGTGACCTTCGCCCTGATCTGGGCTCACCTGACCCGACCATTCGGTACGCAGTGGGCGGCGCGCCGCCTTGCTCGGAGCGGCTGGATCACGCTTTCGCGGTTGACGCTAGCAAAGCCGCAACAGGATCACGACGACGTTGCTTCCAAGGTGATTGACCGCACTGCACAACTGCTGCCCCGCCTCGCCCAATTGGCGGACCAGGGCCTGGCGCTGCACGATGCGACCCGTGGTTTGAGGCTGTGCTTCCGCCTGCTGGAGCTCAAGCGACGGCAGCTTCCGGCAGACGCCGAGCAACCACTGCAATCGATCCTTCTCGCCCTGCACGACTACTTTCAGGCCTGCGCGCGCACCCGTCATCCTGAGCTCGCGCCGGATGGCTTGCGTCAACAACTGGACGACAGCGCGCACTACCTGTGGAACCGTGGCGGCCAAGCCGCACACGACGCCAGCCTGGCGTTACACGGCCTACGTCTCGCACTGTTTCCCGCAGACTTGCCTACCTCCGCATCGCTACCGACCACTGGACACGAGCCCCTCGGAGCCTCCGCATGAACGGACATCTGAACATCTATGGCGTTTACGTGCCGGTGCTGCTGGTGCTGATGCTTGCCGCCTACCTACTTAAAAACCTGCTGGGCATGATCCTTGGCCGACTGGGCTTGTACCGCTGGATCTGGCATTCGCCGCTATTCAACCTCGCCCTCTACGTCATGGTGCTGGGCGCCTTATCCACCTTCCTACCCGGACTCGAATCGTGAAGAAATGGATACCTGCCACCGGTTCGGTGGTGCTGACCCTGCTGGCCGTCGCCATCGCCGCCGTGGTGAGCGTGCATCTGTGGGACTACTACATGGAAGCGCCCTGGACCCGCGACGGCCATGTGCATGCCGACATCATTCAGGTGGCACCCGATGTATCCGGGCTGGTCACCGAACTGCGAGTGCGGGACAACCAAAAGGTCAGCCGTGGTCAGGTGCTGTTCGTCATCGATCAGGCGCGCTTCGAACTGGCCCTCGGAGAAGCCCAAGCCACCGTGCTGGAGCGGCGTGCCCTGCTCGCTCAGGCGCGCCGGGAAGCCAAGCGCAACCGCGTACTGAAAGACCTGATCGCGGCGGAAACCATCGAGATCGGCGACACCCAGGTCAAACGCGCCGAAGCCGCGCTGAAGACCGCCGAAGCCGCACTCGGCGTGGCCCGGCTCGATTTGGAACGCACCCGCGTGCTCAGTCCTGTCGACGGCTACCTCAGCGACCAGACCATGCGCGTCGGCGATTACGTCCACACCGGCAAACCGGTGCTGTCGATCGTCGATACCCGTTCGCTGCGCGTCGAGGGCTACTTCGAGGAAACCAAACTGCACGCCATTGAGATCGGTCAGCCGGTGGACATTCGGCTCATGGGCGAGTCGCAGCACCTGCGTGGCCATGTCCAGAGCATCGCTGCCGGCATCGAAGACCGCGACCGCGTACGCGGCAACTCGCTGCTGCCCAACATCAATCCGAGTTTCAACTGGGTGCGGCTGGCCCAGCGGATTCCGGTGCGCGTGGTGCTGGAGGCCGAACAGGAAACCGATATTCGACTGGTCATCGGGCGAACCGCGACCCTCTCGGTCCTGCCCTGGCCGCAAGCCGGCGTGACGGAGCCGGCAGCGCTATGAGCCGCCACTGTCTCGCCGCCCTGCTGACTCTGGTCGGCACGCTCAGCGCCTGCACCACGGTGGGCCCCGATTATCGAATACCGGACGATGCTGCGATTCAACGGGCCGAAGTCCAGGCACCGTTCGATCTGGTCGGCAATGCGAAGGTGGAGAAAACCGAGTTGCCGGCCGACTGGTGGAAGCTCTATGACGACCCCCTCCTCGACCGGCTGGTGAGCGAGGCGCTGCAAAGTAATACCGATGTGCGCCTGGCCTATCAGAACCTACTGCGCGCCTACGAAGGCTTCCAGATGGCCCATCATGCGCAGGAAGTCGAGATTGGCGGCGCCGGATCGCTCGCACGTGGCCAGCTATCCAGCGAATCACTGGCGCTGCAGGAAAAAATTCCGGTAATGAACCTCGCCGATGCCGGGCTTTCGGTCGACTACCAGCTCGACCTGTTCGGCAATCTCAAGCGCGCCGCCGAATCGGCCGGAGCCAGTGCCGATGCCAGCGCCACGGCCCTCGACGCGGCCCGTATCACCGTCGTGGCCCAGGTCGTGCGCAACTACGTCGAGGCCTGCCACGCGAGCGAAGAACTGGCCATCGCCGAACATTCGCTGGATATTCAACGGCGCCAGCTGGACGTGGCTACGCGGCTGTTCAGTGGCGGCCGCGGCAACGAGGTGGATGTAGACCGCGCACAGGCTCAGGTCGAAGCGCTGCGTGCTGAGATACCACCGTTCGAGACAAAAAAATCCGCGGCGCTTTATCAACTCGCCGCGCTGCTTGGCCGTACGCCTGGCGATCTGCCCGAAGCGGTGGCTGCATGCAACCAGGCTCCGCAACTGGGTCGACCGATTCCGGTTGGCGATGGCGCGGCGTTGCTCAAGCGTCGTCCGGACATCCGCGCGGCGGAACGCAGCCTGGCTGCGGCCACTGCGGATATCGGTGTCGCCACCGCAATGATGTACCCGCAAATCAGCCTCGGCGCCTCGGCCGGGTATACCGGCATGCTCGAACATATCGCCGATCCCATTACCCGCCGCTGGGAATTCGGGCCCTCCATCTCTTGGCACATTCCGACGCAAGTCGACCGTGCTCGGGTCCGTGCCATGGAAGCCGGCGCCGACGCGGCCCTTGCACGCTTCGACGGTGTGGTACTCAACGCCCTGCGTGAAACCCAGACGCTGTTGGCGCGGTATGCCCATGACCTGCAGCGCAACCGTGCGCTGCGCGATTCCCGCGAGGCCGCCAGCCGCGCCGCCGATCACACCCGCAGGCTTTATCAGGAAGGCCGTCTGGCCTACTTAGACAGCCTCGACACCGAGCGCACCCTGGCGTTTGCCGAAGCCGCGCTGGCGGAATCGGAAGCACAGCTCTCGCTGGATCAGGTCGACCTGTTTCTGACACTGGGTGGCGGATGGGAAAACGCTGAGCCAGGGCACAGCTTGCGCACTGAGGTGTCTGCAACGATGCCGGGCGGCGACAAATGACGATTTCCAGACTCAGAGTGAAATTGAAATGACAGACAGAACAGGCGCATTGGTCGCGCCCGGCAGCGGCCAGCGGGACCTGCTCACGTGGCTTGGAGGTCACTAGGCCAATGGACATGCTCCATGCGATGCGAGTGTTCGTACGGGTAGCTGATGCCGGCAGCTTCACCGCAGCAGCGCTGCAGTCCGACACGTCCACCGCTCAGGTTTCCCGACTGGTATCGGAGCTGGAGAACCACCTGCAAGCGCGTCTGCTGCAACGCACCACGCGGCGTTTGTCTCTGACCGAAGCGGGTCAGCGTTTTCTCGAGCAAAGCCGTGCGATTCTCGATCAGGTCGAGCTGGCGCGAGTCGAAGCCAGCGGCGCGCATCTGGTGCCCAGAGGGCGGCTGCGGGTGCATTCCACCATTGGCCTGGGTATCCAGTTGCTGGCATCGCTCGCAGGTCGCTACGACGAGATCTATCCGGATGTCTATCTGGACCTGATCCTTTCCCAGCGCCAACCCGATTTGCTGGAAGACAACCTCGACGTGATCATTACGCTGTCGCGCGAGCTGCCCGATTCCGAGCTGATTGCCCAACAGCTGGGCACGGTCTTTCACGTCGTCTGCGCCTCACCGAGCTACATCGAGCAGCACGGTGCTCCACAGGTGCCGGCCGATCTCGAACGGCATCGCTGCCTGCGGCTTGCCGATCCGGTGTTCGCGGACAGTTGGAGCTTCATCGGCGGCGGTATCGAACAGACGATCCAACCCAGCGAAACCTTCAAGGTGAACGTGGCCGAAGCCATGAGCTCGGCCGCCGAAGCGGGAATGGGCGTTTGCCTGTTGCCCGATTACGTGGCGGTCCCGGCGCTGCAGCGCGGCACGTTGGTGCGGCTGTTGCCGCAGTTCCGTCTGCAGGAAAAAAACATCTACGCACTCTACCCGTCGCGGCGGTTCCTCGACGCCAAGGTCAAGACCTGGGTCGAATTTCTCAAAACGGAATTGCCGCAAGCCTTCGCCGGTTATCACCGGGTCATACAGAACCCCAACTACTGGGCCTGAAGATTGTTACCCCAGGGGTAAAGATCCCTCTCTGAAAACGCCATTTTTCCGCTGTTCGGCACTCCTTACTCTTTGCCTCGTGGAGAACGCGGTCGACTCCGGTCCCGCGTTGCGTCGTTCGAATTTTCGTTCCTGGAATCGCTCGGCACTTACCACTTTTGGCTGCCTTTCCTCGTTGGTAGCCAGTTTTATTCCCTAGCGTTCGCCACATCCGGCGGGCGTCAAAAGATGCAAAGAGGTCTTTATGAAAAATCTGCTCTGGATTGCCGGTCTGTCCGTGTTCGCTCAACTGGCTAGCGCTGCTCCGCAACCCGCTGCGTATGGATACGGCGACAAATTGGACATCGCCAAAGTCATCTCCATGGAGGTGCCGAACGGTGGTTGTGAAGTGGTCGAAGCCAAGATGACCTACCTAGACTCCAAGGGTGAAACCCATGTGATGAGCTATCTACGTCAGGGCGCTGACTGCAACGATCACTGATCGGCTCCTGGCTGTAGCAATCATTTCATCCCCAGCCGCTCGCGCATATCCGCTGTAATCGTTTGATCCGTCTCGTCGATACCGGCCCAGGGATCGTCATCACCCTGCTCTTCCAGCCGTGACATGAGGTTGCGGATGGTCCAGAGATTGGCGCCCTTGAGCTCGGCGAGCTCGTCGCGGTGAATCGGCACCGACACCGAAAGCCCTTCACGCGCGCGCACCGAATAGGCGGCGACGGTGCTGGCGCCCTGGCTGTTGCGCAAATAGTCGATGAAGATTCGTCCGACGCGGTTCTTCGGCCCGCTGACCGCAGAGAAATGCTGCGGCAGCAACTTCGCCATGTACTGCGCGATCGCCTGGCTGAACACCTTCACTTCCTTCCAGCTCAGGGTCGGCTTCAGTGGTACCAGCATGTGCAAGCCCTTGCCTCCGCTGGTCTTGAGGAAGGATTGCAGGCCGATCTCATCCAGCAGTGTCTGAGTTAGTTGGGTCGCCTCAACCATGCGCTTCCAAGGCAACGCTGGGTCGGGGTCGAGATCCAGTACGAAGCGGTCCGGATGATCGAGTACCGGAGCGACGGCGTTCCAGGTGTGCAGCTCGATGGTGCCCATCTGCGCGGCACTGACCAAGGCTTCGACGCTGTCGATGGTCATCAGCGCGGCGTGTTTGGGAAACAACGCCGTGTCCAGCTGGGTAATGTGCGGAATGCTCAGCTTCTCGGTGTGTTTCTGGAAGAACAGCTCGCCTTCGATGCCTTCCGGGGCGCGCACCAGTGCCAGCGGCCTCTGGCGTAGATGCGGCAATGCCCAAGGCGCTACCTCGGCGTAGAAACGCGCCAATTCCATTTTGGTCGCGCCGATGGATTTGTCGATGACGCGCTCGGGGTTGGAGATCTTGATCTTGCCGCCCGCGCTGCTTGCTGTTCTATCAGCGGCTTTACTCTTGGCCTTGGGTGCTTTCGCCGGGCGCTCATGGGTAATAGCCTGTGCGGGCTTGTCCGAGCGCAAGCCATGGAAGACTGAGTGACGAATCACGCCCTGCCGGGTCATTTCGGCAAAGGCTACCTCGCACATCAATTCCGGCTTGAGCCAGTGCGCGCCGCGCACATCCGCAGCTGGCGGTGCCTTCGCAAGCGGGCTTTTGTCGATTTTCAGCGGCTTCAGCTTGGCGTGCAGGCTTTTGAGCGTGGCCTGATTGAAGCCGGTCCCTACTTTGCCCGCGTAATGCAGTTCGCCCTCGTCGTTATGCAGACCCAGAAGTAAGGCGCCGAAGCCGGAGCGTGTGCCCTTTGGATCGGTGAAGCCAACGATGATGAATTCCTGGCGGTTCTTGCACTTGATCTTGACCCAGCTATTGCTGCGTTTGGAGACATAGGTGCTGCCAGCGCGCTTGCCGATCAATCCTTCGAGCTTCATCTGGCAGGCACTGTCCAGCACGCTTTCAGGCTGTTCGGTGAAGTCCGTCGAAAAACGAAGCAGCTCGTTTTCATTGGCTTCCAGCAGCTGACTCAAAGCCGCCCGGCGTTCTTCCAGGGGAACTTCGCGCAGGTCCATGCCGTTCAGATAAGGCAAATCGAACAGGTAATAAATAATGGTGCCGCTACGCCCGATTTCAAACGCGTTCTGCAATGCCTGGAAGTCAGGCGTACCCTCCTCGTTGGGCACCACCACTTCGCCGTCGAGCCAGGCCGATTCCAGCCCGAGCGCCGCTAACGCTTCGGCCTGTTGTGGCATCTTGGCCGTCCAGTCGTGTCCGTTGCGAGTGAATAGCTGAACCTTGCCCGACTCGATGCGCGCCATGATTCGATAGCCATCGAACTTGATCTCGTAGCGCCAATCCCCATCGGGCACGGATTCGACCAGCGTCGCGAGTTGCGGTTTGAGACTGTCCGGGAGCGGCGCGGGCTTTGCGCCGGATAGCGTAGTGTGTGCGGCTTTCTTATGAGTGCGCGCCGCAGGTGTTTTGACCGGCTTGGCGTCTACTTCGAGCTTCGCCTTGCCGCGTTTGCGCGGGATCAACGTTCGGTCGCTGAGTACGCTGTCAGGCTGTTCCTTAACAATGTCGTAATCCTGCTCGGGGCGCGCCGCGTCGTCGTTCGACTTGATCAGGAACCACTGCTCCTTGCCGCCGTCCATGCGCGTGCGCACCAGGTTCCAGACGCCGGCAAGCTTTTCCCCTTCCAGCGTGAATTTGAGTTTGCCTTTGCGATACCCCTCATGCGGATCGCCTTCCGGAATCCAGATGCCCCGGTCCCAGACGATTACATCGCCCGCGCCGTAATGGCCGGCCGGAATGGTGCCTTCGAAGGTGGCATATTCCAGCGGATGGTCCTCGACGTGCACCGCCAGCCGGCGCGACTTGGGATCCAGCGACGGGCCTTTGGGCACCGCCCAGCTCTTGAGCGTGCCGTCCAATTCGAGGCGGAAGTCGTAATGCAGCCGGGACGCATCGTGCTTCTGGATGCAGTACTGAAGCGCTCCGCTTTTGTCTTGCTTGCGACGCGTGCGGGTTTCGCCGCCCGGCTCGGGCGTCCCGGCAAAATCCCGCTTCCGGTTGTATTCGTCGAGGGCCATGGTGCCGGCTCCGTGACGCCGGGTTTATTCGAGCGTGCCGGGATCGGACGCCGAATCGGTCGGCCCGCCGTGGCTGGAATGGCGCCCCGGATTGACTGAAGCATCGCCCGCGTCCCGATCGGCCTCACCCTCGGTAGCAGGCGGCTCGCTGACAAGATCACCGTCTTCGGTCACGGTACGGCCTTGACTGTCCTTATGCGTATCGAGCGTTTCCTGAGGCGTCGGGTTGCCCATCGGGCTGGGACGGGCACCGCGTTCGTCTTCAGGCGTGCCGGCAGGCCACTGGGCGAACGCGGATGAAGCCATAAGGCTTGCAAATACCAATGCGAATATGGATTTCATAAAGGTTCCTCGTCGTCAGGTGTCGGCGCTCGCTGCGAGTGGCTCGCGAGTACCGTGACTGGTGTGGTTGCGCCGTATTTCGAAAGCGCTGAAGCCGTCGGCAAGCGCAACGGCGCAGGTTTTGCCACTTACATCTGGTCTGCCGAGCGGCGGCAAAGTGATGTTTACAACGGGACAGGGCCTGCTAGCGTTATTAGACGCTGCTACCGCAAAACCGTAGCGTCCGACCGCGAGCATGCTCGCCGACTCTGGAGACTCGAAAGGAGGAAGGATCATGGCTTCACGTCTACCTCTGCTGACGATTGAGAATATCCTCCGCAATTACCTGTATCCCTTCCGCTGTGATTGCCATGCTCAAGAAGATAGCCGTGTCACCGTCCGACTCTATGAAGAGCACGTGGACGGCGAAGAACTCACCGTTTTCGGCATCACCGATGATCAGTGTCGCGACGCCGCAAATCTGGTGCGGCTGGCTCAGGAACTGCGCTTCGAGCTGTACGCCACACGAGGCGGTCTGATGTCCGCCTCGCTTCCCGACAAAGTTGCCGAGCAGTAGCCGTACGTCGCGCGGTTACTCAACACCTTGTCAGCGTTTCGCCTCGACGTCGGGGGTCTGCGCGCGGGTCAGATAGGCCTGGGTCAGCTCGGCAAGGTGGCTGCGCATCCATTCGGCCATCGCCACTTCTTCAGCCAGAATGCGCGTACAAATCTCGGCGGTCTGGGTGTCGCCAATGGTCTCGGCCGCCGCAATCAGAATCTCGTAGGACGCGATTTCCAGGTTTTCGAAGACGTAGCCCATCTGAGCGCCCTTGACGATTTCGTCATTGACCATCATTCCGCCCATGGCTTGTCCCATAGCCATCATTTTGCCGCCCAGATCCTTGAGGCCCGAATACGACTTGTCGTAGCGCTGTAGGCAGCTTTCGATCAGCTTGGCCTGGTTCTGAGTCTCGGTAATGTGTTGCTCGATACGCGCTTTCAACTGGGGATAATGCTCGATGCGACTGGCCTGTTTGCTGAGCATGGACTCGGCCTGAGCCTCCATCGCGTGAGCATCGCGCAGCCATTCAATCAAACGTTCGACGCGGACGTCGTTTCCGGTTTGTGCACTTTGCATGTCGCTTCTCCCATGGGTTGGATACCGATTGGGTTTTCACCCTTGTTAAGTGTGAAAAGAGCCGTCACGGGGAGTTCCGCGTATCCGACTGAATGCACGTTCATGAACTTTGGAAAACAGCCATTAGTCATTTGAAGCAGTCATTCGAACGGAGCTGACTTATCGAAACCCTCGCCTTGCCCATGCCCTGGGAGAACTACATAGACGAGCCCGCGTTGCGGATACTGCTGGCGGCCTCCTTCGTGGTGGTCGTATTGAGTGTGTTTGGCCGTGTACTGACCGCGGTGATGCTGCGCTTGGGGCGAAGCTTTTTGTTTACCAAGGCAGTGTCAGAGCAGCTGGAAAAGCCCATACGGCTGCTGCTTCCGCTGCTTGGCCTGCAGGCCGTCTTGACGGCGTCCGGCGATGAATTCGCCTTGCTGGATGCGGCTCGGCGCATAACAGCCCTGTTGATCATCGGTTGCTTCACCTGGCTCGCTCTACGGCTTCTGCGCGGCCTTGAGCAGGCCGTGCGAATGAAGAACCCCGTGGATGTCAGCGATAACCTGCGCGCACGGCAGATCCAGACGCAGTCGCGTGTGTTGCTGCGGACACTGGCGTTTTTCGTCCTGCTGATCGGCGCCGCCAGCATGCTGATGACCTTCCCGGCGGCGCGCCAGCTCGGAGCCAGCCTGCTCGCTTCGGCAGGTCTCGCTGGCCTTGCCGTGGGCTTCGCTGCGCGTCCGGTGCTCGCCAACCTGATCGCAGGCATACAGATTGCGATCACTCAGCCGATTCGCCTGGATGACGTGGTGATCGTTGAAAACGAGTGGGGCCGTATCGAAGAAATTACCGGGACCTACGTCATCGTTCGCATCTGGGATGACCGCCGGTTAGTAGTGCCTCTGCAGTACTTCATAGAGAAGCCGTTCCAGAACTGGACGCGGCGCAACTCCAGCATCATCGGTTCGGTGTTTCTCTGGGTCGACTATTCACTGCCACTGGAACCGTTGCGCGAGGAACTGCGTCGGCTCTGCCAAGACGTTCCGCAGCTGTGGGACGGCCGTGTCATCGTGCTGCAGGTGACTGACACCAGTGAGAAATCCATTCAGCTACGAGTGCTGGTGAGCTCCCCGGATTCGTCGCGCAATTGGGATCTGCGCTGCCATCTGCGTGAGGGCTTGATCGGCTTCGTTCAACGTCAATACCCACAGTGCTTGCCACAACTGCGGGCAGACCTTAGCGTCGGTCACAAGCCGAACATAGACAAGTCCGTTCCGGAACACATGGAACCGGAGCGTCAGCCGCCGGTTTGACCGCGGCGAAATGGGCCCGCGACTCGCCCCGACTGCGGGCGCCTGGTTACCACTTCGGTGCAGCGCATATGTCGATCAGTCGTGCTCACGGAGTTTATCGATCAGCTGCTGGTATTTGATCGGCAACTGCTCCAGCCCGTAGCGCGCGGCCTGTTTGCGGATCTCCACCCGGTCTCCAGCGAACCGCACGGTCTCGCTGATGCTGACTTGGCGCTCGCCTTGCATCAGAGCAAAGGCGTAGCACTGAGTGCCGCTAGCGTCCTCTTCGCTACCATCGGCGACGCCGGTATTAGCAACCGCGATATCTGCGTAGCTGGCGTTCAACGCGCCTATCGCCATCTCGGTGGCGACTTCTTCACTGGTCAAGCCAAAGGTTTCAATGGTTTCGAAACTGACGTGAAGCATGCGGTTCTTGGCTTTCGGCGAGTAGACGACGAAACCGCTGTCGAGCACTTGGCCGCACCCAGGAATGTCACCTAGCAGCGAGGCCATCAGGCCGCAGGTGCAGGATTCAGCCGTGGTCAATTTCATCTCTTTGTCGCTAAAAAACCGCACGATTTCAGCAAGGTCTTGCATGGTCTTGGCTCCGACTGGCAGCGGTAAAACAACAGTGTCGCGTCAGTTTTCCGAGCCGGCCTTCGAGCGCAAAGTTCCACTCGGCGATTTTGGTAGAAAACTGAGAACGAATTCATAGCGCTGGAGTCTTTTTCAAGGTAGGGCCTTCGCGCTTCTACGCCGCGTAACAAGCGACTCCAAAAAAAGAAGAAACCACTCTTGCCGTGCTCATGATCTGCAGCTCCAGAGGGATGCTGCTTGGAAAACAAACGTGCTTGTGATCGGCCTCACGCCAACACCGGTCACCTGGGGAAGTGCTTATGAGTATTGCTGCGGTAAATAGCCAATCTGCCCGGCTAAAATCCATTCAACCTCAAGGCGTGCTCGTCGAGCGCCCTGTGCTGCAGCTTCGCAGCACGCAGAACGATAAGAAAAAGATCCTTTTCGTAACCTCTGAACTCACCGATCTGGTCAAGACGGGCGGGCTTGCCGACGTGTCCGCCGCCCTGCCCCGCGCGCTGAGCGATCTGCACGATGTACGTGTGCTGATCCCCGGTTATACGCAGGTGATGCAATGCGGCGAACCGATCCGTATCGTGGGCAGCGTGCATGCCTACAGCGACCTGCCCCCGTGCAAGATCGGCCGCCTCGATATGCCGGACGGCCTGATCGTCTACGTGCTGATCTGCCCGGAACTGTACGAGCGCGACGGCCTGCCCTACGGTGACGAACAGGGCAACGACTGGCCGGACAACCCGGTGCGCTTCGCCCGCCTGTGCCTGGCCGCGGCGGATATCGCCGCCGGTACCGCCTGCATCCGCTGGGCACCTGATCTGGTGCATGCCCATGACTGGCCGACCGGGCTGACGCCGGCCTATATGAAGTGGCGTGGTTTGAGCACGCCGAGCGTGTTCACCATTCACAACCTGGCGTACCAGGGCAACATCGACATGAGCCTGCGCCGCAAACTGGGCATTCCTCAGGAAGCCTGCAGCCCGGAGCGGATGGAGTTCTACGGCGCGCTGTCGCTGCTCAAGGCCGGCATTGCCTATGCCAACCGGGTCACGACCGTCAGCGCGACCTATGCCGAGGAAATCACCACGCCCGAATTCGGTTGCGGCATGGAAGGCTTTCTCGCCATGAAGGCGCGCCAGGGGCTGTTGAGCGGCCTGCTGAACGGCATCGACGAGAGCTGGGAGCCGCAGAGTTGCTCGTATCTGGTCAGCCCGTTCGGCCCGCACGAATGGGCCGGCAAACAGGCCAATGCGGCGCATGTGCGCGACCTGTTCGGCCTGGAGCCGGGCGAGGGTCCGCTGTTCGCCGTGGTGTCCCGGCTGGTGCATCAGAAAGGCATCGACCTGACCATCGAGGTCGCCGAGACCATCGTTCAGCGCGGCGGCCAGCTGGCCATCCTCGGCCGTGGCGAACCCCTTATCGAAGAGCAGGTGCGCCGGCTCACCGAACGCTTTCCCGGTCGTGTCGGCGCGCACATCGGCTTCAACGAGACCGATGCCAGACGACTGTTTGCCGGCAGCGATTTCCTGCTCATGCCCTCGCGCTACGAGCCATGCGGCCTGAGCCAGATGTATGCCCAGCGCTACGCGTCGCTGCCCATCGCCCACCGCACCGGTGGCCTGGCGGACAGCATCGATGACGGCGTCACCGGCTTTCTGTTCAACGAAGCCACCACGCACAGCTACCGCCAGGCCGTCGAACGGGCATTGGCGGTTTATGAGAACCCGCAACTGCTCAATGCGATGCGTTGCCGCGCCATGAGCGGTGGATTCTTCTGGAGCCACGCGATCGAACCTTACGACCGGCTGTATCGACAGCTGCTGGGCGAACGGCGCGAGGCCCAGGCCATCTTTTAACGAGGTCAATCAATGCAAAACAGGCCAGCCCATGAAGGGCGACACGGACCGGTGCTACTCGATGCCTCGCGTACCCGGTTCAGCCTCTGGGCACCGGACGCGCAACGCGTCAGCCTGGTGATGGTCGGCGGCGATACGCTGCCCATGCAGGAAGGCGAAGACGGTTGGTACAGCATCGAGGCGAATGCGCCCGCCGGCTCGCACTACAGCTTTCTGATCGACGACGAACTGACGGTGCCCGACCCCGCCTCGCGCGCGCAGTCGGCGGACATCCACGACCCCAGCGTTGTGGTCGATCCCGATGCCTATCAGTGGCGTAACCGCGACTGGCAAGGCCGGCCGTGGCATGAAACCGTGCTCTATGAACTGCACGTGGCCGCATACGGCGGCTATGCGCAGATCGAGCAGCGCCTGCCCGCGTTGGCCGAAATGGGCGTCACTGCGATCGAACTGATGCCGCTCGCCGAATTTCCCGGCGACCGCAACTGGGGTTACGACGGTGTCCTGCTCTACGCGCCCGAGGCATCCTACGGCACGCCCGAGCAGCTCAAGCATCTGATCGATACCGCTCACGGGCTGGGCCTGATGGTCTTTATCGACGTGGTCTACAACCATTTCGGGCCGGACGGCAATTACCTACACCGCTACGCCAAGCACTTCTTCCGCCACGATCAGCAGACGCCCTGGGGCGACGCCATCGATTTTCGCCGCCGTGAGGTGCGCGATTTCTTCATCGATAGCGCGCTGATGTGGCTGATGGAATACCGCTTCGATGGCCTGCGCATGGATGCCGTCCATGCCATTCCCGATCGCACCTTCCTGACCGAACTGGCCGAGCGGGTGCGCGCCGAAACGGAGCCGGGTCGCCATGTCCATCTGGTGTTGGAGAACGAAGACAACCGCGCCAGCCTGCTGACCCAAGGGTTTACCGCGCAGTGGGACGATGACGGTCACAACGTCCTGCACACGTTGCTGACCGGGGAAAGCCAGGGTTATTACGCGGAATACCATCAGGACGCGACCGACAAGTTGGTGCGCTTCCTCGGCGAAGGTTTCATCTATCAGGGTCAGCAGAACCGCCGCGGTGAATCGCGTGGCGAACCCAGCGGTCATCTCAGTCCAACGTCGTTCGTGCTGTTTCTGCAGAACCATGACCAGACCGGCAACCGCGCCTTCGGCGACCGGCTGATCAGCCTCACCGATCCCGACTCCCTGAAGGCAGCGACCACCATTCTGCTGCTTTCACCGATGATTCCGCTGCTGTTCATGGGCGAGGAATGGGGCGCGCGCGAACCCTTCCTGTTCTTCACCAGCCACCACGGCGAGCTGGCCGATGCCGTTCGTGAAGGCCGTCGCGGCGAGTTCGCCGAGTTTTCCGAGTTCGCCGACGAGCAGACCCGCGCGCGCATCCCGGACCCGAACGCTGTGGAAACCTTCGAGGCGTCCAGACCCGACTTCAGCAAGCGGGACCAACCCGAACATGCCGAGTGGCTGGCGTTGTATCGCCAGCTGCTGCAGATCCGCCATCGGGAAATCGTGCCGCGCCTCGAAGGCTCGCGGTTCCTCGGTGCGCAGGCGCTGGGAGACGCCGCCGCCCTCGCCCGCTGGCGCCTGGGCGACGGCAGCGAACTACGGCTGGAATTGAATCTCAGCGACCGCGACCTCGAGATGACTCCGCCTGCCGCCGATGCGCGACTGCTACATGCCAGCCGCAGCACTGACACGTCCAATCCCGGCACGCTGCCCGCGCGCTCCGCCAGGATGTATCTGGAGACTGCAGATGAGCGATGAACGACTGAACCAACTGGCCGAGGCAGCCGGCCTGTCCATCGATTGGGTAGACGCCGATGGCCGCGACCAGCGGGTGACTCCTGAGGTGCTGCGTGCGGTGCTCAACGGACTGGGACTCGCTGCAGGCAGCGACGAAGAAATCGACAGCAGCCTGGAAAAGCTCGACGCCATCAATGGCGGTGCGCACCTGCCGCCGCTGCTCACTGTCGATCAGGGGACTGCGCTGGAACTGGGCCGATACTGCGAGCCTTCTACCCGCTATCGCCTGGAACTGGAAGACGGCAGCCTTCATGAAGGAGCGCTGGACGAGCGGGCCCGCCTGGTTGCGATCGACACGCCGGGCTATCACCAGCTGGAGATCGCCGATCAACGACTGACCGTCGCAGTAGCGCCGCATGCCGGCCCCAGTGTCGAAGATGTCGCTGGCCCCCATGCCTGGGGGCTGACGGCACAGATATATAGTCTGCGTCGCCCCGGCGACGGCGGGCTGGGCGATACCCTGGCGCTCGAAACCCTGGTGCGCAACGCTGCCGCGCATGGTGCCGCGGCGCTGGGCATCAGCCCGATACACGCCATGTTCACCGGCAACAGCGGTCAGTACAGCCCCTACTCGCCCTCCAGCCGGCTGTTCTACAACATTCTGCACAGCGCGCCGGAAGCAATCCTCGGCGAGAAGCCGGTGCGGATCGCCGTCGATTCCTGCGGCCTGGCCGACGAACTGCAGCGGCTAGAACAGCTGGAACTGATCGACTGGGATGCGGTTTCCCGAACCCGTCAGTGCCAGCTTCGCGCGCTTTACGATGACTTCCGCACCGGTGGCAATGCCCAGCAGGCCGACTTCGACAGCTTCCGCGAGGCGGGCGGCGAAGCGCTGGAGAACCACTGTCGCTTCGAGGCCCTGCACGCGGCGCTGCTCAGCCCCGACGGGCATCCGCAAAACTGGCGCGACTGGCCAGAGGAATACCGCACGCCGCAAAGCGCTGGCGTCGAACGATTCGCCCAGGAGCATGCCAACGAGGTGAGCTATTACGCGTTCTGTCAGTGGCTGATCGCGCGCGGTCTGGAGCGTGCGCAGATCGCAGCGCAGAGCGCCGGAATGAAGATCGGCCTGATCAGCGACCTGGCCGTCGGCGCCGATGGCGGCGGCAGCCAAGCCTGGAGTCGACAGGACGAAGTACTGGCCGCACTGAGCGTCGGTGCGCCGCCGGACATCATCAATCGTCAGGGCCAGAGCTGGGGCATTTCCGCGTTTTCGCCGTGGGGTCTCAAGGCTCACGGCTATCGCGCCTTCATCGAGATGGTGCGCGCCAACCTGGCGCACGCGGGCGGCATGCGCATCGATCATGTGATGGGCCTGATGCGTCTGTGGGTGATGCCCTCCGGCGCAGGCCCTGCGGAAGGCGCTTATCTGAATTACCCGTTCGACGACCTGCTGCGGCTGCTGTCGCTCGAAGCCTGGCGGCGCAATGCGGTGATCCTCGGCGAAGACTTGGGCACTGTACCGGAGGGGCTGCGCGAGAAACTGGCGGCGCGCAACCTGCTGGCCATGCGCGTGCTGTTCTTCGAGCGCGATCACCAGGGCAACTTCCGCCCTCCGATGCACTGGCCGAGCAGCGCACTGGCCACCTCAACCACCCATGACCTGCCGACTATCAATGGCTGGTGGCAAGGCCATGACATCGATTGGCGCATCAAGGTCGGCCAGCACCAGGAGCACGAGCGCCCAGCGCAGCTGGAAGAACGTGAGCGTGAACGTGCCGGACTGCTTCGCCTGTTGCGAGAGTACGCACCGAACATCGAGGGCGACCTCCGCGATCCAGAAGTGCTAGCCGACGCGTGCGGCGCGTTCATCGGGCGCACCCCCGCGCCGCTGGCATTGTTTCCGATCGAGGACGCGCTGTGTCTGTTGGAGCAACCCAACATGCCCGGCACCGTCGACGAACATCCGAACTGGCGACGCCGCTATCCCGGCGACAGCGCCACGTTGCTCGACAGTCCGGCCTGTATGCGCCGGTTGAGCATCATCGCCAACGCCCGCAAGCAGACCATTGGAAGCAACCGTTGATGAAAGACCTGAGCGCCACCCTGCGATTGCAATTCCATCGGGACTTCACCCTTGACGATGCGACAGCACTGGTCGATTACTTCGCCGAGCTCGGCATCAGCCACCTTTACGCATCGCCCTTACTGACGGCGCGGCCCGGCTCGATGCACGGCTACGATGTCATCGACCCGACCCGCATCAATCCTGAACTGGGCGGCGAACCCGCCCTGCGTCGTCTGGTCGAGGCGCTGCGTGCCAAGGGCATGGGGCTGATTCTGGATATCGTCTCCAACCACATGGCCGTTGGCGGCGCGGGCAATCCCTGGTGGCTGGACGTGCTCGAATGGGGCCGCCGCAGCCCTTATGCGCAGTTCTTCGACATTCAGTGGAACTCGCCCGATCCCTTGCTTGAAGGCCAGCTGCTGGTTCCCTTCCTTGGTTGCGACTATGGCGAGGCGCTGCAGGAAGGCAAGATTCCGCTGCGCCTGGACGCGGAAAATGGCGCCTTCCATGCCGAGCACTACGAGCACCGCTTCCCTATTACGCCACCCAGCTACGGCGAAATCCTGCGGTTGACCGATAACCAGGAGCTGCGCGCCCTGGCGCAACATTTCGATGCTCTGAAAACCGAGCCGGCGCCTTATCAGACCGCACGCCAGCTGCGTGCCGATCTTGCGCAACTGCTGAAGGACAGCGCGCTCCGGCAAACACTCGAAGATGCCCTCACGCACTACGATTCGACCACAGACGAAGGTTTCAAGCGTCTGCATGGGCTACTCGAACGACAGAACTACCGCCTCGCCAGCTGGCGCACCGCTGGAGACGACATCAACTGGCGACGCTTCTTCGATATCAACGAACTGGGCGGCCTGCGCGTCGAGCGGCCAGTCGTATTCGAGGAAACCCACGCGAAGATTTTCGAGCTGCTCGCCGAAGGGCTGGTCGACGGGCTGCGCATCGACCACATCGACGGCCTGGCCAACCCGCGCGGTTATTGCCGCCGGCTGCGGCGCCGGGTCGATCGCCTCAATGCCGCCCGGCCTGCGGAAGCTGCGCAGGATCATGTGCCGATCTACGTTGAAAAGATCCTCGCCGAGGGCGAGCGCCTGCACGACGACTGGGGCGTGGATGGCACCACCGGTTATGAGTTCATGAATCAGGTTTCGCTGCTGCAGCACGATCCGGCTGGTAAAGCGGTGCTCTGCGGGCTGTGGAGCGAGACCGCCGAACGCCCGGCGGACTTTATGGAAGAGGTACGGCAGGCGCGGCAATTGGTGCTGACCGGGCCGCTGGCGGGCGACTTCGAAGCCGTCGCCCAGGCGCTGCTGCAAGTGGCGCGCTACGACGTGATGACGCGGGACATCACCTTCGGTGCTATCCGCCGCGCGCTGCTGGAGCTGATCGTGCACTTCCCGGTGTATCGCACCTATGTCGGTGCCCGCGGCCGGCGCGAAGCCGATGAGCCGTTCTTCCAGCAGGCACTGGCCGGCGCGCGCACGACGCTGGGCGAGGCGGACTGGCCGTTGCTCGATCTGCTCGACCGTTGGCTCGGTGGCGAAAGCCTGCGCGCATTGCCACCGGGCCCGGCACGGCGAATTCGACGCTACGCCTGCACGCGTTTCCAGCAACTCACCTCGCCCGCCGCCGCCAAGGCTGTGGAAGACACCGCCTGCTATCGCTCCGGTGCACTGCTGTCGCGCAACGACGTGGGCTTCGATCCGCAAACCTTCAGCGCACCGGTACAGAACTTTCATACCGCCTGTCTGGAGCGCGCCGAGCATTTCCCGCGCAATCTGCTGACCACCGCGACCCACGACCACAAGCGCGGCGAAGACACCCGCGCCCGCATGACGGTGATTAGCGAACGCGCCGAATGGTTCGCCGCCAAGGTACGTCACTGGCGGCAGCTCGCTTATAGCCAGCGCCAGGAACTGACCGACGGGCCGGCACCTTCAGCGGGCGACGAGATGCTGGTATTCCAGATATTGCTCGGGTGCTGGCCGCTGGACCTGAACCCTGATGACAAACCCGCCATGGAGGCGTTTTGCGGGCGGATCATCAAGTGGCAGGAAAAGGCCGTGCGCGAAGCCAAGCTGCGCAGCACCTGGACCGATCCCCACAGCGAATACGAAAGCGCCTGCCAGCAATACCTGCGTGCCCTGCTGCTCGGCGATGAGTGCCGGACGCTACGCAATGAAATCGCCGAGGCTGCACTCGAACTGGCGCCGGCCGGCGCCTTGAACAGCCTGACCCAGACACTGCTGCGCATGACCACGCCCGGCGTGCCGGACCTTTATCAAGGTGCCGATTACTGGGATTTCAGCCTGGTGGATCCGGACAACCGTCGCCCCGTCGACTTCGACCGGCGGCGCGCCACTTTCGACCTGCAGGCGCAACCGGCTGAGCTGCTGGCGAACTGGCAGGACGGTCGCATCAAGCAATGGCTGATCGGCCGCACCCTCGGCTTACGGCGTTCGCAGCCACGGCTGTTCACCGAGGGTAACTACCTACCGTTGACGGTCGAGGGCGAGCATGCCGACCGGCTGATCGCCTTCGCCCGCGAGCTCGACGGCAGCTGGCTCATCGTGGTGGCGGCGCGGCTGGCCAGCAGTCTGCTCGCTGACAGTCAGACACCACAGATTCCTGCTGAGCGCTGGGGCGACACGTGGGTGCGATTGCCCAATGCGCTGAGCGGTCATGCTCTGGAGCGACTTTTTGACGGAAAGACAGTCACACCCAAACAAACGGCTCTGAGTGCGGCAGAGGTTTTGCAGCAACTGCCGGTGGCGGTTTTACAGGTAACGATCAGTTCAACAGGAGAATCAGAACGATGAACAAGAACGAGCAGCGCATCCGCGAACTCGCGTACGACATATGGGTATCGGAGGGCCGCCCGCACGGCGAGGACGAACGTCACTGGGAAATGGCCCGCAAGCTTGCCGAGGCGGAGGCCAAGCCTGGCGACAAACCCGCAAGCCGCGCCCGCAAGACCGCCACCAAACCGACCGATGCGACTCCCGTTCCCAAAGCCTCGAAGGCGACGAAAACCGCGAAAGATGCGGAGGATCCGAAAGATGTAAAACCTGCCAAGGCTGCGTCCGCCGCCAAAGGCACCGCCCGCCCGAAGGCCAAGGCCGGCACCGATGCCGCCGAAGGCACCCCGGAAGGCATAAAGAAGAACCGCGCCCCTCGCGCCAAAAAAGAAACCTGAACAGCACCGCGGCGCAGCCCGGCTCCCTCAGAGAGTCGGGCGGCCGAGGTGTTCGATCATCTTGCACAGCCTCAACCTCAATCAAGAGTACGAGCACGAGCTGCCATCGGAGATTTCATGAGTAGAAAAAAGCCTGCGGCGCCTCAGATTCTGACCTCTTCGCGTATTCGCGAAGGCCTCCCCTTCCCGCTTGGCGCCACCTGGGACGGGCTGGGCGTCAACTTCGCGATCTTTTCCGCGAACGCCACCAAGGTTGAGCTGTGCCTGTTCGATGCCGATGGCGAAACCGAGCTCGAGCGTATCGAGCTGCCCGAATACACCGACGAGATCTGGCATGGCTACCTGCCGGACGCCCATCCGGGACAAATCTATGGCTATCGCGTGCACGGCCCCTACGAGCCCGAAGCCGGTCACCGTTTCAATCCCAACAAACTTTTGATCGACCCGTATGCGAAGCAACTGGTGGGCGAGCTGAAATGGTCCGAGGCGCTGTTCGGGTACACCATCGGCCATCCCGACGCCGACCTCAGCTTCGATGAGCGTGACAGCGCGCCCTTCGTTCCAAAATGCAAGATCATCGATCCGGCCTTCACCTGGGGCCACGACCGTCCGGTCCAGGTCCCCTGGGATCGCACCATCATTTACGAGACCCACGTACGTGGCTTCACCATGCGACATCCATCGGTGGCCGAAGACATGCGCGGCACCTTCGGCGGCTTCAAGACACCCGAGGTAGTCGACTACTTGAGCAAGCTCGGCGTGTCATCGATCGAGTTTCTACCCATTCATGCCTTCGTTCAGGACCAGCATCTGCTGGAGAAAGGCATGAGCAACTACTGGGGCTACAACAGCATTGCCTTCTTCGCGCCGCATCCGAAATACCTGGCCAGCGGCAAGATCAGCGAGTTCAAAGAGATGGTCGCGCACCTGCACAACGCCGACCTCGAAGTCATTCTCGATGTGGTTTACAACCACACCGCCGAAGGCAACGAGCTGGGCCCGACCCTGTCCATGCGCGGCATCGACAACGTGTCCTACTACCGGCTGATGCCTGATGAAAAGCGCTACTACATCAATGACTCGGGCACCGGCAACACGCTGGATATGAGCCATCCATGCGTGGTCCAAATGGTCACCGACTCCCTGCGCTACTGGGCTGAAGAAATGCACGTCGATGGCTTCCGCTTCGATCTGGCGACCATTCTGGGTCGCGAGCACGACGGTTATGACGAGCGCCATGGCTTCCTCGTCGCCTGTCGTCAGGACCCGGTACTGGCCAAGACAAAACTCATCGCCGAGCCTTGGGACTGCGGTCCGGGCGGCTATCAAGTCGGCGGCTTCCCACCTGGCTGGGCTGAGTGGAACGATCAATACCGGGACACCGTGAGAGCATTCTGGAGAGGTGACGACGGCCAGCTGGCCGACTTCGCCAGCCGCCTCACCGGCTCGGGCGATTTGTTCAACCAGCGCGGTCGCCGCCCGTTCAGTTCGGTCAACTTCGTGACGGCGCACGACGGCTTCACACTCAAGGATTTGGTGTCCTACAACCACAAGCACAACGAAGATAACGACGAAGACAACCGCGACGGCAGCGACAACAACATCTCCTGGAATCACGGTGTTGAGGGCCCGACCGACGATCCGGAAATCAACGAGCTGCGCTTCCGTCAGATGCGCAACTTCTTCGCCACGCTGCTGTTTTCGCAGGGCACGCCGATGATCGTTGCCGGCGATGAGTTCGCGCGGACCCAGCACGGCAACAACAACGCCTACTGCCAGGACAGCGAAATCGGCTGGGTGAACTGGGATATCCCCGAAGATAGCCGGACCTTGCAGGCCTTCGTTCGTAAACTGATTCGCCTGCGCCAGCGCTACCCGATGCTACGTCGTGGACGTTTCCTGGTCGGTGCCTACAACGAGGACCTTGGCGTCAAGGACGTCACCTGGCTCGCGCCGCACGCGGAGGAAATGTCCGTCGAACACTGGGAAGACGGCAACAACCGCTGCATGGGCATGTTGCTCGATGGCCGCGCGCAGGCTACCGGCATTCGCAAGGCCGGTTCCGACGCAACCTTACTGCTGGTCGTCAACTCACATCACGACATCGTGAATTTCACCCTGCCGGAAGTACCTCAAGGCATTTACTGGAACCGCTTGATCGACACCAACAACCCCGTCGCACGCGCCGAGCGTTTCGAATTCAGCGATGAATACGGACTGACCGGCCGCTCGCTGCTGCTGTTCGAGTTGATCAAGGAAGAGGAATAACGCCGCGACATCATCAATCGCGAAGCCCCGACAACGGGGCTTCGACTTAATAACGGCCCCGCCAGCAGGTACTCAACCCTTCGATGGTTCTCGACGTGCGGTATGAACCCTCGCGGATGTCTCCAGTCCCAACCCCCAGCGCGGCATTCAAGAAAACTCGACGGATTTGTTCTGCCAGCCGCAGGCGGGTTGTCCCTTCCGTGACGGATCGCACCTTATGGCTTCGACTCGGCTGATCGTTTCACTTGCTCTGCTGATCTTCATTTCCATCAGCGCCCTGCCCGTTCTGGCCGGTGGCGCCATCACCAATGCGACGCTCCCGGCGGGCAAAGCCGGTAGCGTCCGGCTATTCGTGAACCGCGTTGGCTCCGGCAAGGCGATGGACGTGCGCAACGATACGGACGTGCCGGTCGAGGTGGTGCTGCGCCTGACACGAATGGTCAATGTCGCGGGCGTCGGCAACGGCGTGGTGCGCAAGACAGTTCCCGCTCGCACCCGTATGCGTATCGCCACCTTGCGCAAGCGTCAGTCCGGCTACCCCTTGATGTATCAGCAGTCGTTCAGCTATTCGCTGATCTACTCGCCGGAGCCGGGCAAGAAAGGTTCGGTGGGCGGCTACGCCTATGCGCTGCCCTGGAAAGGCGGTCCGTTTCGTATTTCACAGGGGGCCGGTGGCGATTTCAGCCACAACTCGCCCAAAGGCCGCTTTGCCGTGGATGTCGCCATGCCGGTAGGCACGCCGATCGTTGCGGCACGTGCGGGTACGGTGGTAAAGGTGCGCAATGACCAACACGGACGCCGGCCGGACCCGGCGGGGAACTACGTGCGAATTCTCCACGATGACGGTACGCATAGTGCTTACCTGCATTTGAAGCGTGGTTCGGTGCAGGTGAAGGCGGGTCAGCAGGTGAAGGTCGGTAGCCTCCTGGGCCAATCCGGCAACACCGGACGCAGCACGGGGCCGCATTTGCATTTCGTAGTGCAGAAAGACATCGGGGACAGCTTGGTATCTGTCCCCTTCCGTTTTACCCAGCCGGTGGATTCGCTGCCCAACTTCGCCCTTAGCGAGCGCTGAAGCCGCTTACAGCATCCGCCGCATGATGTCGTCACGTTTGACGAAATGGTGGAGCAAAGCCATGCCGATATGCCCGATCACCAGCACCACCATGATCCAGGCCAGCGGCGAATGCAGGCTGCCGACGCTGGCTGCCCAATCGATCTCCGGGCCTTTGGCTACCAATTGCATGCCGAACACTTTCAGTCCATAGCCGTTACCCAGCATGGTCAGCAAGCCGGTAATAGGCATCAACAACATGCCGACGTACAACGCGAAGTGTCCTGCCTTGACTACGAATGCCGTCGCCGGATCATGCAGCGGACGTTGCTTGAGCTGGCTCGATGCCCAGAATATGCGCAAAACGATCAGCACCAACAGCAGCGCGCCGATGGAGACGTGCCAGGGCACGAGCGTCTGGCCAATCCAATGTTCACCTTCGCTGATGCGGTCGCCAAACTTAAGCAATTGCCAAATGATCAGCCCGCCCATCAGCCAGTGAAACCATTTACTGACCTTCCCGTAACGCTCTCTCGAGTCGTGAATCATCGCTTTTGCTCCTCCACCGTCCGTTTGAATCATTGCCAGGTAAAGCTCAGCATTTCGCCAGTCGCCATGCGTTCCAGATGATCGGCCACCACCTGTTGCAGATTCTGCAGCTGCTCTGACTCTTCGGCCTCGACCACGACCTGCAGTCCGCCTTCAGTGACCTGTAGCCGGCAATTGCCGATAGGCAGCTCGATCTCACCCTTCTGCTCATCGTGCTGTACGGGAAACTTGTGGCCCCAGTGCTTGCAGAGCCGGTTGATCAGTCGAGATGGGTTTTCGGTTGCGACCGTGGCGGTCGCCGTTTCGGATGATGCTTTCAACTATTCCTCCTTTGACGCGCAATGCGCGTCCGTGGTTGCGCTGGCCTGTTGCGAAGGAGCATACAGGCCGATATTTGGGGTCCGGTTCTCTTAGATGATTTGGAGATACGGTCTGGCATCGTAGAGGCTGGCACTACTCAACACCAAAACCGAACGCCGAGAGCGCGGTTTCCATGACGCGGTCACTGAACAGCTTGCGTCCGGTGGAATCACCTACCGCTCCGGCCACCACCAACAGCGGCAACAGGTGCTCCTCGCCACGCGGCGGGTGACACAGCCGCGCCGAAGGCGCTTGTTCCCAGCGCAGAAGCGCGGCGTTACGGCGCATCGGTTCCGATTCGACCGTCGAACTCAGCCAAGCGTCGAACTCATCTGAAATCGGCCCGAACCGGGCATCGCCATAGCCACGCATATTGTGAAAACTCATGCCGCTGCCGACGATCAGAACACCCTCATCACGCAGCCCAGCCAGCGCTTGGCCCGCATCGAGCAGCGCCTGCGGATCGAGATCGTTGCGTAGCGACAACTGCACGACCGGGATTTTCGCATCGGGAAACATCAATTTCAGCGGGATGAACACGCCGTGATCGTAGCCGCGCTCATCGTCCCGGCTCGAAGCCATTCCCGCTGCCCCCAGCAACTCGATAATCCGTGATGCCAGCGCTGGATTGCCTGGCGCCGGGTAGCGCAATTCATACGTGTGCTCCGGGAAACCGTAGTAGTCATAGATCAGCCCTGGCTGTGCGCCGCCAGTGACACGGAACTCGTCTTCCAACCAATGCCCCGAAATCAACACGATGGCCTTCGGCTTCGCCGGCAGGCTCGCAGCAATGCTTTTGAGGAACCGAGCCGTGGCGTCCCAGGCATGGGGCGGATTCCAGTCCATGAAAAAACACGGCCCCGCGCCGTGCGGCACGAACAGGGTCGGCATGCGCTCGCCATCCCGAGAAATGTCGGACATTTGCATGGCCATGGCCTCTTGAAATGAACGTGCGAGCAGTATGGATTACCATCCGGAACGCTAGAACCCGCAAAAATTAGCTAACACTTATCACCAGGAGTAGGAGCCGATATGCTCGACCGTATCACCAGCATGCGCGTGTTCGTGCGGGCAAGCAGTGCCGGGAGCCTGTCCGCTGCGGCACGCCATCTGGGCATGTCGCCGGCCATGGCGACCAAGCATATCGACGCTCTGGAGGTGCGCCTGGGCATCAAGCTGTTTCACCGCAGTACGCGGCGGCTGACACTCACCGAAGCCGGCAATCGTTACCTTGACGCCTGCCAGCGAATCCTTCTCGATATTGACGAAACCGAGGCCGGCATCGCTTCGCAGCGCGTCGAGGCGACCGGTCTGCTGCGACTCAATGTGCCGCTGGTGTTCGGCATCCATTACATCGCTCCGCTGCTGTTCGAGTTCAGCCGCCGGCATCCAGCGGTGAAGGTGGAGTTAGGGCTGTCTGACAGTCGGGTCGATCTCATCGACGGCGGTTGGGACATGGCGGTACGCATCGGGCGACTCGGCGACAGCTCGCTTCAGGCCCGCAAGCTCGGTGAAGTCCCGCTGGTGTTGTGCGCTGCGCCCACCTATCTGGACACCCGTGGCGTGCCACGCCGAGTCGCCGATCTGGCACAACACAATTGCCTGCTGTACAGCCTGTCGACCTCCACCAGCGCGCACGAATGGGTATTCGGACGCAACGGCGACATACGGGCAAAGGTCGATGGCGACCTGCTGGCCAACAATGGCGAGGCGTTGCTCGTCGCGGCCGTGCGTGGACAAGGGCTCCTCTACGGCCCGCAATTCATTGCCGCGGATGCGGTGCGCCGTGGCGACTTAGTCGTGCTGGAGCTGGATCATCCCGCGCTGATCATCGACGGCATTTACATCCTCTATCCACCCGACCGACGCCCGCCGGCCAAAGTCCGGGTGATGATCGACTATCTAGCCGAAGCCTTCTCCGGCCCTCAGCCCTGGGCGCTGTAGCACCAGATCTGCTAAGTGGCGCAGACGACAAAAGGTGAACTGCCGCTGGCGACGCCAGTCGGAATAGATGCGAGGGGCCTGGTTGGCTCCGCATCACCTGACCTTGGCGCGGACTGCGCGCAAGGCCAGATCCACCTCTGCGGCATCGCGCCGCCGCCCCGGAGACGCTATGAAAGCAGTTGTTTATCACGGTGTGGGCGACATCCGCCTCGAAGACGTAGCCGACCCGCGCATCGAAGCCCCAACCGACGCCATTGTGCGCATTACCGCCTCCGCAATTTGCGGAACCGATCTGCACTTCGTGCGGGGCACGTTCAGCGGCATGAACCCCGGCACCATCCTGGGTCACGAAGCCGTGGGCATCGTCGAAGAGCTCGGTGCGGACGTGCGCAACCTACAGATCGGCGATCGGGTGGTGATCCCGTCGACCATCGCCTGCGGTAACTGCTCCTACTGCCGCTCGGGCTATTTCGCTCAATGCGACGTGGCCAACCCCAACGGCAAGGAGGCCGGCACGGCTTTCTATGGTGGCCCATCCGCTACCGGCCCGTTCCACGGGTTGCAGGCGGAAAAGGCGCGCATTCCGTTTGCTAACATCGGTCTGGTCAAGCTGCCACCCGAGGTCAGCGATGACCAGGCGATCCTGCTCTCCGACATTTTCCCGACTGGCTATTTCGGCGCCGAAATGGCCGAGATCAAGCCCGGCGATACGGTCGCGGTGTTCGGCTGTGGTCCGGTCGGCCAATTCGCGATCGCCAGCGCCAAACTTCTGGGCGCCGGTCGGGTATTTGCGATCGACCAGTTCGAGGACCGGCTGCGCATGGCCCAAAATCAGGGCGCTGAAATCATCGATTTCAACCGGGAAGAGCCGGTCGAGACACTCAAGCGCCTCACGTCTGGCATTGGTGTAGATCGAGTCATCGATGCAGTGGGCATCGATGCCGAACACGGTTGTTGCGGGGGCAAGCCGGCCGACGGCGCGAAGGCGGATCAAGGCGGCCAATGGCAGCCGGGCGACGCTCCTTCGCAAGCGCTGGAGTGGGCGGTGCAGAGCCTGGCGAAAGCCGGCACGCTGTCGATCATCGGTGTCTATCCGCCGGATGCCATGACCTTTCCCATCGGCATGGCGATGAACAAGAACATCACCATGAACATGGGCAACTGCCACCATCGCAAATACATTCCACGGCTGATCGAAATGATCCAGGCGCGGCGAATCGACCCGGCGAAGATCCTGACTCAAATAAAGCCGATGACCGACGTCATCGCTGCGTTCGAGGCCTTCGATCGGCGTGAACGCGGCTGGATCAAGGTTGAGTTGCAGCCACAGCGCAGCAACCCTTCCGGCGCCGGATCGGAAGAGACCGTGATCGATAAGGCGGTCGCCGATACCTTTCCGGCCAGCGATCCGACCAGCATGCAGAACCCGCGATAACCACAGGAGCAAGCGATGGCAGCCATCCATATCGGAATTTCAGGCTGGCGCTACGCACCCTGGCGCGGAGATTTCTATCCCAAGGGCCTCACCCAGAAGAACGAATTGAAGTTCGCGTCGCGTGCCGTAAGCAGTATCGAGATCAACGGGTCGTTCTATTCCCTGCAGCGGCCCGAGCTGTACGCCGCCTGGTATGACGAGACGCCGAAAGGCTTCGTCTTCAGCGTCAAGGCGCCGCGTTACATCACGCACATTCTTCGATTGCGCGACGTGGAAAAGCCCATCGCCAACTTCCTCGCCTCTGGCGTGCTGGCGCTCAAGGACAAGCTCGGACCGATGCTCTGGCAATTCCCGCCGTCGTTCAAATTCGACCCCGAGCTGTTCGAGACTTTTCTCAAACTGCTGCCCCACGATACCGAGGCCGCTCTGGAAGTCGCCAAAGGTTGCGAGGCGCGCATGGAGGGCCGCAGCTATTTGCAGATCGACCGAAAGCGCCAGCTGCGCCATGCCGTGGAGATCCGCAACGAAAGCTTCGTCGACCCCGCGTTCATTGCGCTACTGCGCAAGTACAAGGTCGCACTAGTGGTGGCCGACACCGCGGGTAAATGGCCCTATCGCGAGGATCTGACCAGCGATTTCGTCTACATCCGCCTGCACGGCGCCGAGGAGCTTTACACCAGCGGTTACAGCGACGAGGCGCTGGATAACTGGTGCCAGCGCATCAAACGCTGGAGCGAGGGACGGCAACCCGACGACGCTCAGCTGATTTCCACGACCAAGCCCCGTCCACGCAAGGCGCGAGCGGTCTACTGCTATTTCGATAATGACGTGAAGGTCCGGGCCCCATATGACGCGCGACAGTTGTTGCGCCGGCTCGGACTGGAGGAAGACCTGGAAACCACTCCGGGCCATCTGGAAGGAGTACTGGCGTGAATCTGGACAAGAACCATCCACTCGACAGCAGCGACCTGGACGCGCACATGTCCACGGCGGTCAATTCGGTCCGCCTGCTGACCGTCAATACCCACAAAGGCTTCACCGCGCTGAACCGGCGATTCATCCTCCCGGAGCTGCGCGAAGCGGTCAGGGCCGTATCCGCCGATATCGTGTTCCTGCAGGAAGTGTTGGGCACTCATGAAAAGCATGCCCTGCGCTTTCATGACTGGCCGAAAATGTCGCAGTACGAGTTTCTCGCCGACAGCATCTGGACCGATTTCGCCTACGGCCGCAACGCCGTTTACCCGGACGGCGATCATGGCAATGCGCTGCTGTCCAAGTTTCCCATCACGAAGTACGAGAATCTGGATATTTCCATAGCTGGACCGGAGCGCCGCGGCTTGTTACACAGCGTGCTGCAGGTACCGGGCCATGACCAATTCCACGCGATCTGCGTGCATCTGGGCTTGCGCGAATCCCACCGGCAGCAGCAACTGCGCCTGCTCTGCAACCTGCTCGATTCCTTGCCCGAAGATGCGCCCGTGGTCGTGGCCGGGGACTTCAACGATTGGCGGCTGAAAGGTGCTCAGGTGCTGGATCGCTGCGCCGGTATGCATGAGGTGTTCGCAGTATCCCAGGGCAAAGTCGCAAAGACCTTCCCGGCACGCTGGCCCATGCTGCGCCTGGATCGCATTTACGTGCGCAACGCCACCAGCCACAAACCGCAAATACTTGGTAACAAACCTTGGACACACTTGTCCGATCATCTGCCCTTGGCGGTGGAGATACATCTATGAATTTTCACTGGAGAGACGGTAATCGCCTTCAGTTGCTGGAAAACGGCGAGGAATTCTTTCCTGCCGTGTTCGAGGCCATTGCGGCCGCAAAAAAAGAGGTCCTGCTGGAAACCTTCATTTTCTTCAAGGACAAGGTAGGCCAGGAGCTGCAGAAAGTTCTCATTGCCGCAGCCCAACGCGGCGTGAGCGTCGACGTTACCGTGGATGGCTATGGCTCGGCGGACCTGGACGGCGACTTTGCCGCCGCGATGACCAGTGCCGGGGTGCGGATCCACGTGTTCGATCCCGGCAAACGACTGATGGGCTGGCGGCTCAACGTATTCCGCCGCATGCACCGCAAAATCGTCGTGGTAGATGGCGAGCTCGCCTTCATTGGCGGAATCAACTTTTCCGCCGACCACCTCGGTGACTACGGGCCAGGCGCCAAGCAGGACTACGCCCTGCGGGTCGAAGGTCCAATCATTCACGACATCCATCGCTTCGCCCTCAGCACCATTGCGCCAGAGCAGGCGAACCGGCGCTGGTGGCAGCGTCGGGTGCGTACGCAAAGCAACGGGTACGTTGGCGTCAGCCGGGGCGAGGCGCGTGCGCTGTTCGTGACGCGTGACAACAACGAGCACCGCACTGATATCGAGCAGCACTACCTGCAAGCGATACGTGATGCACGCTCGCGGCTGTTGATTGCCAATGCCTACTTCTTCCCCGGTTATCGCGTGTTGCGCGAAATCCGTAACGCAGCCCGCCGCGGCGTGCGGGTGCGGCTGATCCTGCAGGGCCAGCCAGACATGCCGATCGCCAAGTTCGGCGCACGCATTCTCTACAACTACCTGATGAGCGACGGCGTGGAAATCCATGAGTATTGCCGTCGGCCGCTGCACGGCAAGGTTGCATTGGCGGACTACGAGTGGTCCACGGTTGGCTCGAGCAACCTCGACCCGCTCAGCCTCTCGTTGAACCTCGAGGCGAATCTGATCATCCGCGATCACAACTTCAACCGGCAGCTCCACGAGAAGCTTGACCAACTGCTGCAGGACGACTGCCGGCGGATTCCGCTAGAGCGCATGGTTCGTGGTTACTGGTGGCGCGCGCCGCTGGCTTTCTTCATCTTCCATTTCCTGCGCCATTTTCCACAGATGGTGGGCCTGTTCCCCGCTCACCGCCCAAAGCTGCAGCTGCTTGATGCCGAGCCGTTGGAGCCCGTTCAGCCTCCCTTGCAGCGAGATCAGCAATGACCGAGTCCAACCCCGCTGAGCCACGCACTGGCTGGCGACGTCGCTGGCCGCTGATCAAGAAGATCCTGACCTACGTCTTCTTCATTCTGGTTGCCGGCTTGCTGATCAGCCTTGCCCGCAACGTCGACTGGAATGAGGTCTACACCACCTTGCGCAACTACAGCGCTAGGACGTTGTGGATGGCCGGTGCCGCGGCCTTCGCCAGTTATGTCGTCTATTGCTTGTTCGACGTGCTTGGCAAGCGTTATGCGCAGCACAACCTGCCGGTTCGGCAAATTATCCCTGTGACCTTCGTGTGCTACGCCTTCAACCTGAATCTTAGCGCCTGGGTCGGCGGCATCGCGTTGCGCTATCGCCTCTATTCCCGCCTTGGCTTGAGGGCGTCGCAGATCACCCGTGTGTTCACCATGAGCGTGCTGACCAATTGGCTCGGCTATATCTGGCTGGCCGGGCTGATCTTTGCCATGGGCTGGATCACTCCACCGGACTCTTGGGAAATAGGCCACACCGCGTTGCGTGTGCTCGGCGTCGGCCTGCTGGTAGCCGCGGCGGTGTACTTGTGGGCCTGTGGTTTCTCCAAGCGCCGTCACTGGACCATACGCAAGCACGAGATCCATCTGCCCTCGCTGCGGCTGGCTGCTCTGCAGATGCTGCTGGGTGCGGCCAACTGGTCGCTGATGGCGCTGGTCGTTTATTTCATGTTGTCGCAGAAGGCACCCTACCCCGAGGTCCTAGGCATTCTCATGATCAGCAGCATCGCCGGCGTGATCGCCCACATTCCGGCTGGGCTGGGTGTGATCGAGGCGGTGTTCGTGGCCATGCTGGGCGGGGAACTTAGCAAAGGCGCAATCGTTGCCGGCCTGATCGGTTACCGCGTCGTGTATTTCCTGGTGCCTCTGTTCTTCGCCACCATTCTCTACGTCGTGCTGGAAGCGCGGGCGAAGAAGCTGCGCTCGAGCAACGAGGCGCAACCCAACGAAGATTCCCCGGAAGAGCCAAACGCAGAAAAGGCCGTCAGCCGATAGCGGAAGACGGATATGAAAAAGCCGGAGCGATGCTCCGGCTTTTTCGTGGTACATCGCGCTTTTCAGGGACGCAAAAACTTGATGACGAGCTGGCAAGATTGGGTGTGGTGAAAGAACGTTTTGCGTTCATGGCGCAATTAGCGAGTCACTTGAAAGCTTGGTTTCGCCCTGCTGGGCGAGTCACTTTTTCCAGACGCGGAAAAAGTAACCAAAAACGCTTGCCCCTGCATCCGGCCCCGCGCTTCGCTCCGGGTTCGTTCACTCCATCGCCGCTCCGAGGGTCGCCGTACAAGGGCCATCCATACCGATGGCGGCCCCGACCCATTACGGCTCTCGCCGCATCCATGCGGCTCGCCCCTCTACGCAACGATTACGCTCACCCTCCTGATGGGGCGTCTGGAGTTGTCTGACAGTTCGTCTAAAAATAATAAAAGCCATAGTAGGTATCGAAAGTCTTCAGGCGGTACGGACTTCGTTCCCGTCAGGAGGCCGAGTGGACGTGGTGCACAAGGACGCGAGGCAGGACGCCGAGCGAGGACCGATGGACTGGGACGCCTAAGTATGGACGCCCCAGTCGTGACGACCGCTACTCCTGTGGTCGCAGTATCACCACCCCCAGCGGCGGAAGCGTGAGCATCAGCGATACGTCCTGTCCATGGGAAGGCACCTGTTCGGCCAGCAGACCTCCACCATTGCCCACGTTGGAGCCGCCGTAGCATCCGGCATCGCTGTTGAAGATTTCCTCCCAGCGACCCTCTACCGGAACGCCTACCCGATAGCCCTCTCGTACCACTGGCGTGAAGTTGCCTACCACCAACAGCGGATACCCGGTCGAGCTCTTGCGCAGCCAGGCGAACACGCTGTTGGCGCGGTCATCGCCGATCAGCCACTGGAAACCCTGCGGATCGCTGTCCAGCTCATGCAAGGCAGGCTCATGTGCGTACAGACGGTTGATATCCCGTACCAGGTTCTGCGCACCGCGGTGGTCGGCCTCCTCGAGCAGATGCCAGTCCAGTTCGCGGTCGTGACTCCATTCGCGCCACTGGCCGAACTCGCTGCCCATGAACAACAGCTTCTTGCCCGGATGCGTCCACATGAACGACAGGTACGCCCGCAGGTTGGCGAACTTTTGCCAGCGATCACCGGGCATTTTGTCGATCAGCGAACCCTTGCCGTGAACCACTTCATCATGGGAAATCGGCAGCACGAAATGCTCCGAGTAGGCGTAGACCATGCCGAAGGTCAGCTTGTCATGGTGATACTGGCGGTTGATCGGGTCTTCCTGAATGTACTTGAGCGTGTCGTGCATCCAGCCCATGTTCCATTTGTAGGCAAAGCCCAGCCCGCCCTCGTAGGTTGGTTTGCTGACACCGGGAAATGCCGTGGACTCCTCGGCGATGACCAGCGCGCCGGGCGTTTCGGTGGCCACCACGTCGTTAAGGTGTCGCAGGAAGTCGATCGCTTCGAGATTCTCGCGACCGCCGTGGCGGTTGGGAATCCACTCGCCCTCCTTGCGCGAATAGTCGCGATAGAGCATCGAGGCGACCGCGTCGACACGCAGTGCGTCGACGTGGAATTCACGCAGCCAGTGCAACGCCGAAGCCAGCATGAAGCCGTGCACTTCGGTGCGGCCCAGGTTGTAGATGTAGGTATCCCAATCCTGATGGAAGCCTTCGAAGGGGTGCGCATATTCGTACAGCGCCGTGCCGTCGAATTCGCCCAGGCCATGGGCGTCGGTCGGGAAATGCGCCGGCACCCAGTCGAGGATCACGCCAATGCCGGCGTTGTGGCAGGCATCGACGAAGGCGGCGAAGTCATGCGCGCTGCCGTAGCGGGCGCTGGGCGCGAATTGCGACAGCAGCTGATAACCCCAGGAGCCGCCGAAGGGGTGTTCCATGATCGGCATCAGCTCGATATGGGTGAAACCCAGGTCGACGACATAGGGGATCAGCCGCTCGGCCAGTTCGTGCCAATCGTAGAGCCGCCCGTTATCGCCGCCCTCCTTGCGCCAGGAGCCGGCATGCAGCTCATAGATGGTCATCGGCGCGGTGTAGGACTGGCGCGCGGCCCGGTGTTGCAGCCAGGCCTCGTCCTTCCACTCGTATTCCAGCGGATGCGAAATCACCGAAGCGGTGCCGGGCGGCAGCTCGGTCGCCAGCGCAATCGGATCGGCCTTCAGCGGCAAGATGCCGTTCTGCCCTAGAATCTCGTATTTGTACTTCTCACCCGGCTGCAGGCGCGGAATGAAGATTTCCCAGACGCCGGACGGAAATCGCAGGCGCATGGGATGGCGCCGGCCGTCCCAGCCGTTGAAGCTGCCAACTACCGATACGCGTCGTGCATTGGGCGCCCAGACGGCGAAACGCACGCCCTGCACGCCCTCGACTTCCATCGGCTGTGCACCGAACACGCGGCCAATCTCACGATGGTTGCCTTCGGAGAACAGATACATATCCATCTCGCCGAGCTGCGGCCCGAAGCTGTAGGGATCTTCGGTGACCTGCTCGCCGCCCGCCCAGCGAATATTCAGCAGGTAAGGCTGCGAGTGGGTCAGCCGGGTGACGAAAAAGCCGGGCACCTGGCCCTGCTCCATCGCTGCCAGCAAGCGGCCGCTGGAGCGTTCGAGCACCTCGACGCTCAGTGCGTTGGGCAGATAGGCGCGCACCACCAGCCCATCACCGTCAGGGTGCGGCCCCAGTATCGAGAACGGATTGCCATGTTCGGCGCGCACCAGCGCGTCGACATCGGCATCGTTGGGCAGCAGGGTTTCTCCGGGCATGGTCAGGGCCGGACGATCATTCATGGGAGTCTCCGTGGGTAAGTTGTTGTGCCATATCCGACAGCCCTTGAAGGGGAACCGAGAGCCAGGCTGGCCGATTCTCGGCTTCGTAGGCTATTTCGTATGAGGTTTTCTCGAAGCTGAACAATGCCAGCGCCGCCTCGGCTCCGTTGGCCTCACGCCACGCATGGGGCAACTCCTCCGTCGCTTGGCGATAGGCAGCCAGGAAGGTGGAGCGTGCACTCTGTCGATAGCTTTCGGCGATGCGGCGGCGAGCGGCATCGGCCTCGGGCGAGCTGTCGCTGCCCTGGGCGTTGCGCTGGGTCATGGACGCCGCGTACTCAAAAGATCGCAGTACACCGGCGACATCTTTGAATGGCGAGAGCTTGCTGCGGCGCTCTTCCAAAGGGCGAGCCGGCTCGCCTTCGAAATCGATGAAATAGGCATCGCCCTGCATCACCAGCACCTGCCCAAGATGCAGATCGCCATGCACGCGTGTGCGCAGGCCGCCAATCGCACAGCGTGCCAGCCGGTCCACCTTATCGAGCAGGTCGTCGCGCAATCCCATCAGCCGGTCCACCTCGGCCGCCGCCTTGCTGTCTAGGTCCGAGCGATGCGCGACAAGCACGTCCAGCGCATGCCCAAGCTGGACGCGGATGCTTGCCGCGCATTGCTCGCTGTCGGCCTGTGTGGTGGTTTCGTGGGCGAAGTCCGGGTTGTCCGTGTCCGAAGCCAGCGTCATATGCAACTCGCCCAGACGCTGGCCCAGCAGGCGATTGAAGTCCTCCAGTTCATGCAGCGCGGCATACTGGTTTTCCACCAGGGACACGCCACCGGTCAGCTCGTCACGCACGGCGCGGTCCAGGGTGTTCAACGTCCATTCCCAGGCGTCGCCCTGATTGTCGAGGAAGCGCTGCACGACCATCAGCGCATGCGGCTCGCCCCGCTTGTTGACGCGCGTGACCTGACCGAGCATCGCTGAAATGTGCTGGAAGCCCTGCTCGGTCAGGAAGCGGCCCATTTCCAACTCCGGGTGCACGCCCGCCGAAACCCGGCGCAGCACCTTGATCATCATGCTGCTGCCGATGATGGCCGAGCTGTTGGATTGCTCCGCCGTGAGATAACGCACCTCGGCATCGGCCGGCAATTCCACGTTGGCCAGATCGCCGATCGGCTCGAAGCGGATCTCGCCCTCGCCGCACGGCAGTTTCTGTTTTTCACGCAAGCCTTGAATCACGCCCAGGATGAACTGCTTAAGCGCGAAAGCATCTGTCAGCAGCCCTACCTGCGGGCCACGGCGCACCCGTGCCATGGCCAATTGCTGTGGCAGCGCAATGTTGAAATCGTCTTCATTGAGGAAGCCCAGCGGCAGCTGATAAAGGTCGGTTCGCCCGGCCGTCGCCACGGCAATCTCGCTCAGCAATACCGGCCGCTGTGGATCGCCGAACGGCACGCTGTAGCAGATCTTGATCGAGTCGATCGCGGCATCCTTGCTGGCGAACCAGCGCCGTTTCGGCAGATAAGCCGGTAGCGACTCGGTTTCGAGAATGCGCTTGTTCGCTGCAGTGAGCGTATCCAGGCGCTTGAGCACGAGGGTTTGGAAGTCGGGCATGGTTTCCACCGGTTCCTGGTGCCAACTGGGCATCTGATGACTGGTTGCCAGCTGGAACCAGTAGAAACCGTAAGGAGGCAGCGTCAGCAGATACGGCAACTGGCCGATTGGCGGGAAGGCACTGCCGCCGACCATTTCCACCGGCACCATGCCGGCGTAATGCGACAGTTCCAGTTCTGCGGCCTGAGCCGAGCGCGATACGTTTGCAACGCAAAAGATGACTTCCGTATCACCGTTGGGCCCGGTGTATTCGCGCAAATACGCCAGAATCCGTCGGTTGCTCGGTGCGAGCATTTTCAGCGTGCCCCGTCCGAACGCTTTGAATTGCTTGCGGATCGAGAGCAGACGCCGCGTCCAATTCAGCAACGAGTGAGGATCGCGCTGTTGTGCCTCGACGTTGATCGCCTGATAGCCGTACAGCGGGTCCATGATTGGCGGCAGCACCAAACTCGGCGGGTCGGCGCGGGAGAAACCGCCATTGCGGTCCACCGACCATTGCATCGGGGTACGCACGCCGTCTCGGTCACCGAGGAAGATGTTGTCGCCCATCCCGATCTCGTCGCCGTAATAGATCACCGGCGTGCCGGGCATCGATAGCAGCAGGCTGTTGAGCAGCTCGATGCGGCGACGGTCGCGTTCCAGCAGGGGCGCCAGACGGCGGCGAATGCCGAGGTTGATCCGAGCGCGCTTGTCCGAGGCGTAGTAGTTCCAGAGGTAGTCGCGCTCCTTGTCGGTCACCATTTCCAGCGTCAGCTCGTCATGGTTGCGCAGGAAAATTGCCCATTGGCAGTTCTCCGGAATGTCGGGCGTCTGGCGCAGGATGTCGGTGATAGGGAAGCGGTCTTCCTGCGCCAGCGCCATGTACATGCGCGGCATCAGCGGGAAATGGAACGCCATGTGGCATTCATCGCCCGGTCCGCCGTCTTCGCCGCCGAAGTACAACTGGGTGTCTTCCGGCCACTGGTTGGCCTCGGCCAGGAGCATGCGGTCGGGGTAATTGGCGTCGATCTCGGCGCGTATCTGTTTCAGCACCACATGGGTTTCGGGCAGGTTCTCGTTATTGGTTCCGTCACGCTCCACCAGGTATGGGATGGCATCGAGCCGCAACCCGTCGATGCCGAGGTCGAGCCAGTAGCGCATGACGCTGAGCACGGCCTTCATGACCTGCGGGTTGTCGAAATTGAGATCCGGTTGGTGCGAATAGAAGCGATGCCAGAAGTACTGCTGAGCCACCGGGTCCCAGGTCCAGTTCGACACCTCGGTATCGAGAAAGATGATTCGCGTGCCGTCGTACTTGTCATCCGTGTCCGACCAGACGTAAAAGTCGCGCGCCGCAGAACCCTTTTTCGCCTTGCGCGCACGCTGGAACCAAGGGTGCTGGTCCGAAGTGTGGTTGATGACCAGTTCGGTAATCACCCTCAGCCCGCGCTTGTGGGCAGCGGCAATGAAGCGCTTGGCATCGGCCATGGTGCCGTAGTCAGGATGCACACCGCGGTATTCGGCGATGTCGTAGCCGTCATCACGCCGGGGTGAGGGATAGAACGGCAACAGCCAGATGGTATTCACGCCCAGATCGGCAATGTAATCGAGCTTGTCGATCAATCCTTGAAAGTCCCCAACTCCGTCGTTGTTCGAGTCGAAGAACGATTTCAGATGGACCTGATAAACGACCGCATCCTTGTACCAGAGCGGGTCGGTGATGAAGGCGGATGGCTTGCGTGATTTGGCCATGTCTCGTTCCTTTTTTCTGCCTCAAGATTGGGACGCGGGGTCCCAGCCGAGACGGCAAAGGTCACCAGTAGGCGTAACAAAACAGATCATTTGTTACTTCTAACCTACTGATAAATAGGGTTATAGCCTTGTTCTTAATAAATCACTTGAGGTCTGGGTCTGGGGCCCCAGCGCTCAGACGCCAGATACCGAATGGCAGATGCCAGGGCTCGATCCGCATCCATTGGGTCTTGCCATACCAAGTCCAGCGATGCCCATTCATAAGGTCTTCGCCGCGGGTTTCAGCGTGATCGGGCAAGCCGAGTTCCCAGAGCGGCAACTCGAAATGCGCTTCCTGGGCGTTATGTGGATCAAGGCTGACCGCGACCAAAATGAAATTCGAACGATCCGCCGTGCGCTTGCCGAAATAGAAGATGTTGTCGTTGTAGGCCGTATAGGCTTGGAAACCGAGGTGGGTTTGCAAGGCTGGATTCTGACGGCGGATGCGATTGAGCTGAGCGATCTCGGCAACGATGTTGCCCGGCGCGTGATAGTCGCGCGGACGAATCTCGTATTTCTCCGAGTCCAGGTATTCCTCCTTGCCGGGAATCGGCGCGGATTCGCACAGCTCGAAGCCGGAATACATGCCCCAGAGCCCGGAGCCCATGGTCGCCAGCGCCGCACGGATGAGAAACCCGGCGCGGCCGGAGTCATGCAGGAAGAAAGGGTTGATGTCCGGCGTGTTGACGAAGAAGTTTGGCCGATAGCAATCGCGCAACGGCGGCTCGTTGAGCTCGGTGAAATATTCGCTCAGTTCCGCCTTGTTGTTGCGCCAGGTGAAATAGGTGTAGCTCTGGTTGAAGCCGACCTTGCCCAGGCGCGCCATCATAGCCGGGCGGGTGAAGGCCTCGGACAGGAACATCACGTCCGGGTCGCGCTCACGGATATCGGCGATCATCCATTCCCAGAAAGGCAGGGGTTTGGTGTGCGGATTATCGACGCGGAAGATCTTCACGCCCTGCTCCACCCAATGCCAGACCACGTCGCGCAAGGCGATCCACAGGTCGGGCATGGCGTCTTCGGCATAGAAGTCGACGTTGACGATGTCCTGGTACTTCTTCGGTGGATTCTCGGCGTAGCGGATGGTCCCGTCAGGGCGCCAGGAGAACCAGCCCGGATGTTCTTTTAGCCAGGGGTGATCCTGGGAACACTGAATGGCGAAATCCAGCGCGATTTCCAGGCCGTGGTCGCGCGCCGCCGCCACCAGGTCGCGGAAGTCGCCAAGCGTGCCGAGCTCCGGATGGACCGCATCGTGACCACCGTCTTCGCTGCCGATGGCATAAGGACTGCCCGGATCGTTGGGGCCGGCCTCCAGAGTGTTGTTTCGGCCTTTACGGTGCTGGCGCCCGATGGGATGAATGGGCGTGAAGTAGAGCACATCGAAGCCCATGTCACGGATCGACGGCAGCCGCTTGTGCACGTCGCGGAAGGCGCCATGGCGGTTCGGATCGTCGGTTTCCGACCGCGGGAAGAGTTCGTACCAGCTGGCGAACTGTGCCAGTGGTCGCTCCACTTCAAGCGGGAACACCGGGCTCTGGCTGCAATGCGCACGCGGGTCGGCATCAGCCATTGCAGCAGCCGTCTCGTCGGCCAGCATGACCGAGACACGCTCGTCATCCAGGTGCGCAGTGCTCAGGCGGTGCAAGAGATCATCGATGATCGCCTTGGTTTCTCCCATGGCCCGCCCGCTGGCGCGCTCCAGCAATAGGCGGCCTTCCTCCAGCTCCAACTGCACCGGAACACCCGCTGCATGTTTTTTCGATAGCTCGTAGCGGTAGGTCTCATAGACGTCCCACCAGGCCTCGATCATGAACTCGTGGCCAGCCACTTGTGTTGGGGTGAAATGACCTTCCCACTTGTCGTTGCCGAGCAGCTTGAGACGGGCGCGACGCCAACCGCTTTCGTCCTTGGTACGCCAGCAGATCGCAGCGGCCAGCTGATCATGACCATCGGCGAATACCTTGGTGGTCACGGTCACCGGATGGCCGATGATGGCCTTGGCAGCGAATCGACCACCGTCGAGAACCGGCTCGGTCGCCTCGATGGCTATACGCGGCATCTGCAATGCTTGTTCAAGTCGGGGATGGATTGTTGCGTGGGGCTGTGCGTCGTTCATCGAACGGGCTCCTGGGGCCTGAATCATTGCGATACGGCAACCCAACCGCTTCGCAAGCGGCGTCGGCAAGGTTGGGGTTGTCGTCGTGAAACCTCGCTGCGGGGTTTCACTCACTTCTGTTCTTCCGAACCAAGGGAGGCTGTAAAAGTTCAGCAGCGAGGCCTGTCAGAGAGCCGCCTGGCGCCGCTGTCGGACGGACGTTGAAATTGCGTAGGGGTTACAACGATGTGGTTGCCAATCAGGCTGCGGACTGCACCCTGAAACATGGCTGCATGGTTGTGCCAAATGTGGAACGGCCAAGTTGTTCGCTTCGGCGCCATCGCTGCGGTCACGCCTGCGTTTCGGACGGGCCTGCGGCCTGTATTCGCCGCGAGGGCGCGCCTCCTACAAAAGCGGGTCGGCGTGGGGGCTGCGGTAGCGTGCTTTGGCTTTTATGGGAGGCCCGCCCTCGGGGCGAACGTGTTCAGGTGAACGGCAACCTGAGCCACACCGACAAACTAGTGAGATGCCAGGCGCTTCCATCATTGCCGCAGTCCACAAGCGCAGGTTCGGGACACGCTAATGAACTGTTTCTCGGTGACCACGCGTGTCGGGTATGTCAATCAGCCTGACTCTCCAGCTAGCGTCCCGCAGCTGCCTCAGGTAGCAGCGCGACAAGACTCCGCTTTATTCCCCCATCACCAGCAAGGGGTTGTACCCGCTGCGTGCGTATTCGTCCTGCTCGGCCAGCAGCATGTCCAACGCGAGGCTGGCCAGATCGTCGGCAACCGGGTCGGCGCGCCCATGGAGTTCGCGCTGCATGACCTTCAGATAGCTGTGGCATTCGTTGCAGGCTTCTGCCTGGACCGGCAAAAATGCCTTGCCCTGCCCTTCGTCGAGCGTCAGATAGAGCAGCTTGCCACCGGTGTCGCACGCGCTGCACTTCACGCGCTCCAGATGCCATTCGGTGGCGCACAACGAACAGTGTAAATAGCGCACGCCACTGCGATGGCGCTCGTTATGGACCACGCTGGCCACAGGTGCAGCACCGCAACACGGACAAAGCGCCTTTGCCTCACCTATGGGACGCGCCGGCGCGCTGGGTAGTCCAATGGCCAGGCGCGCCCAGGTGACCTGGAGCGCCGCAGCGACCAATGGCAATAGCGCGCGAGTCGCCTCATCGCCGGGACGCATTTCGAACACGTCATCGGCCAGTTCATCGAGTCGCTCAGCGGGCGTCTCTCGCAGTGCGGCGAGCAACGGCCGCTGACGTTCGCCCACATGCAACTCCACCGCATCGAGAATGGCGAGCAAATCGGCATGCCAATGCACGTCTCGTCGTAATGCCTGGAATCCCAGAGGTGGCATGTCATGCTTCAACGCTTGATCGAAGGCATCCGGCGCCGGCCGCCAAGCGGGTTCATGCTCGGTCAGTACCTGATGCTGGGCCTGTACCAGACGGGCCATGAACGCCAGGAACTCATCCAGCGACGGCACCTGCATGACCAGTTCTCTTAGCCGCGTGGCGCGTTTGCTGAACACCTTGGCATCCGGCAGCACCACGTGGGGCGCGTCCATGATTCCGGACGGCGCGCTTCCATACGAATGATTCACTTCAGCTCCTTTCATCGACGACGGTCCTGCACTTCGCTGGTCGGCGATGCGGCTTGCGCATCGGATTTCTCGTTGCGCACGACATCCTCGTACCACAGCCCGTGATGGTGACGCGCCCAGGCGTGGCTGACGCGGCCCTGCGTCATGGCCCGCACCGAGCCTTTGACCCAGATGGCCGAGTAGACATGAATGACCAGCGTGATGATGGCGATGAATGCAGCGATCGCATGAATCAACACGGCCCAGCGCAGCGCCCAGATTGGCATGCCATCGGCGATCCAAGGGCGCCAGAGCACGATGCCGGTGATCAAAAGCACCGGTACGGTGGCCAGGAAGATCCAGTACACCAGTTTCTGCCCGGCGTTGTTCTTGCCTACCGGTGGCAAGCGCTCATCGCGGTTGCTGAGCACGTCGCCGATCTGCTTCATCCACTGCACATCGTGGCGGCGTATCAGGTTATCGCCGAAGAAGCGCACCGCCTGGATGATGAAGAACAGTGACATGAACACGCCAATGTACGGATGCACGATCCGCGTCGGCTCCGGCCCACCGAACAGCGCGGTGAGCCCGAAGAAAGCCGGATAGAACAGTGCGAGGCCACTCAGCGTGAGCAATACGAAACTGATCGCGATAAGCCAGTGATTGACCCGCGCCCAGCAACCGTAACGCAGGATGCCGTATTTGACGTTGGAATGGCTCATAACCGGTCCTCCCCACGACGATCAAGTTCGCGATCGGCCGCCGCCAGCTCCGGGTCCGGATCATCCTCCGGCTCTTCCTTCGGCCCTTTCATGACGTAATGGAAGAAACCGGCCAGCACCGAAACACCCAGCGCCACGGACATGATCGGCTTGGTCACGCCCTTCCACAGCTCCACCGTCGGGCTGATATGCGGGTCCTTTGGCAAGCCACTGTAGATTTCCGGCTTGTCGGCGTGTTGCAGCACATAGACCACATGGGTGCCGCCAACGCCGGACGGATCATAGATACCGGCGTTCTCGTAGCCGCGCCCCTGGAGGTGCTGGACCCGGTGAGCGCCGTAATCGAGCATGTCCTCCTTGGTGCCGAACATGATTGCCGAGGTCGGGCAACTCTTCACGCAAGCCGGCTCGAGCCCATGGAACACCCGATCGGAACACAGCGTGCACTTGTACGCCTTATTGTCCTTTTTCGAGATCCGCGGGATATCGAAGGGGCAACCGGCGACGCAATAGCCGCAGCCAATGCAGTGTTCCGAATTGAAATCGACGATGCCGTTGGCGTACTGCACGATGGCACCGGGCGATGGGCAGGCCTTGAGACAACCCGGCTCGGCGCAATGCATGCAGTTATCCTTGCGGATCAGCCACTCCAGGTTGCCCTGTTCATCCTCGTATTCGCTGAAGCGCATGACCTCGAACGACTCGGCGGTCAGGTCCTGCGGGTTGTTGTAGGTGCCATCACAGGTCCCGACATCGTCGCGCAGGTCATTCCATTCCGAACACGCGACCTGGCAGGCCTTGCAGCCGATGCAGACCGACACGTCGATCAGTTTGGTGACCTTTTCCACACCCCCGTGCCGCACCTGCGGCGAGGGCGTGGTGGTCGCCGAGCGGGCGATGATGTTTTGCAGATTGATCTGGTCACCAACCATCAGACGGCTCCTCCAATCTTCTCCACGTTCACCAGAAACGACTTGAACTCCGGTGTCTGTGTATTTCCGTCACCCACGAATGGCGTGAGGGTGTTGGTCAGGTGCGCCTTCTTCGCCACACCTTTGAAGCCCCAGTGAATGGGGATGCCGATCTGATGCACGGTGCGCCCGTCGATCTGCAGCGGCACCAACCGCTTGGTCACCACCGCAACGGCGGTGATATAGCCCCGTTTGGACGTCACCCGCACCCGGTCGCCCGCAGCGATGCCCAGCTCCTCAGCTAGTACCGCACCCATCTCGATGAACTTCTCCGGCTGGGCGATGGCATTGAGCCGCGCATGGACTGTCCAGTAATGGAAATGCTCGGTCAGACGATAAGTCGTCGCCGCGTAGGGAAAGTCCTTGTTGGAGCCAAACGAATCGCGATCCTGCTCGAAGACGCGAGCGATCGGATTGCTCATCGCCAATGGGTTGTTTGGGCTCATCGGGTTGCGATCGATGGGGCTCTCCATCGGCTCGTAGTGCTCCGGGAATGGCCCTTCGTTCAGCCATTCGCAAGCGAAGAAGTGCCCGCCTCCAGACTGGGTGATGATGAAGGGGCCGACGCCCTGGGACGGCGGCGATGTGAGCGGGAAGTCCGGTACATCCGCCCCGGTCCAGCGTTCACCATTCCACCAGACGAACGCTTTGTTGGGTGCCCATGGCGTGCCGTCTGGCCGGGCTGAAGCGCGGTTGTAGAGGATTCGCCGGTTCATCGGCCAAGCCCAGGCCCACTCCAGCGTGTTGCCGGTGTTGTAAGGGTCGGAGTTGTCGCGCCGGGCCATCATGTTGCCTTCTTCGGTCCAGGCGCCGGAATAGATCCAGCAACCGCAGGCCGTCGAACCATCGGCACGAAGCTCACTGAAGTCTTTCAGCAACTCCCCTTTGCGGCGGATCACATTACCCGCTTCGTCGGTGAGATCCACCAACGCCCTGCCGTTGTATTCCTGAGCCAGTTCGGCAGGTTTCGGGAATTTCGGGTCCTTGTAGTTCCAGCTCATGTTCAGAATCGGGTCGGGGAACGCACCGCCCTCCTCCTGGTACATGTGCTTCAACCGCAACATGACCTCGCCGAGAATTTCGGTATCGGTCATCGACTCGCCGGGGCCGGGGGCACTCTTCTCATGCCATTGCAGCCAGCGCGAACTGTTGGTGATGGAGCCGTCATCCTCCGCGAAGCAGGTGGTCGGCAGGCGGAATACCTCCGTGCCGATCTGCGATGGATCAACGTCGTGGTACTCGCCGAAGTTCTTCCAGAACTCGCCGGTTTCCACCGTCAGCGGGTCCATGATCACGAAGTATTTAAGCTTCGACAGGCCATCCATGACCTTGGCCTTGTTCGGAAACGCCGCCAGGATGTTGAAGCCCTGGCAGAAGGCACCGGTCATCTTGCCCAGCGTCATGTCGTTGATGGCATAAAGCACGTCGTAGATCGGCACCGAGAGCTTCGGCAGCCAGTCGTAGCACCAGTTGTTCTCGGCCGTTGCGACATCGCCGTACCAGTCCTTCATCAGGCTGACGAAGAACCGTTCATAGAACTTCCAGTACGACACCTCGCCTTCCCTGAGCGGCGGCTTGATACGCGTCTTCATGTAGTCGGCGTAGGTCTGCAGATTCGCCGACGGCAGGTTGAGGTAGCCGGGCAGCAGGTTGGACAGCAGACCGATATCGGTCAGCCCCTGGATGTTGGAGTGCCCGCGCAAAGCGTTCACGCCGCCGCCAGGCATGCCCATGTTGCCGAGCAGCAACTGCACCATCGCGCCGCAACGGATGATCTGCGAACCGATGGTGTGCTGCGTCCAGCCCAAGGCGTAGAGGATGGTCATGGTCTTGTCGGGCGCGGACGTCTGCGCCATCAGGTCCCACAACTCTTGCACCTTTTCCTTGGGCATGCCGCAGACGTTTTCCACCTGTTCGATGGTGTAACGGCTGTAATGCTCGCGCATCAGCTGGAACACGCAGCGCGGGTGTTCGAGGCTCGGATCGGAGCGAGCGAAGCCGCGCTCGTCCAACTCGAAATTCCAGGTTTCGCGGTTGTAGGTCCTGTCCTCGGGGTTGTAGCCGACGAACAAGCCTTCGTCGAAACCGAAGCCTTCGGCGACGATCAGGCTGGCGTCGGTGTATTCACGCACGTATTCGTGAGCGTAACGGTCGGATGCGATCAGGTAGTTGATGAAACCACCCAGGAACACGATGTCCGTGCCGGTACGGATCCAGGCGTGATAATCCGCTACCGCCGTGGTGCGGTTGAAGCGTGGATCGATGGAAATCAGGACCGCATTGCTGCGCTCCTTGGCATGCATGACCCAGCGGAACCCCACGGGATGCGCTTCAGCGGAGTTGCCGCCCATGGACAGAATGACGTCAGCATTGGCGATGTCGACCCAGTGGTTCGTCATGGCACCGCGACCAAATGTTGGGGCAAGACCTGCCACCGTTGGTCCGTGTCAAACGCGCGCCTGGTTGTCGAGTTGCAGAATACCGAGCGCCCGGGTGATCTTCTGCGTGATGTACGCCGTCTCGTTGGTACAGGCCGAGGCCGCCACCATGGAGGTCGTCAACCAGCGATTGACCAGCCGCCCCTGCTCATCATGGGTTTCGAAATTCTTGTCGCGGTCGTCCTTCATGTGTCGCGCGATGCGCGTGAAGGCCTCGTCCCAGCTGATGCGCTTCCATTCGTTGGTGAATGGCTCACGCACTTCCGGATATTTGACCCGGGATTCGCTGTTGATGAAGTCGAGTACGCCCGCGCCTCTTGGGCAGAGCGAGCCACGACTGACCGGATGGTCCGGATCGCCTTCGACGTGGTAGATCTGATCGACCACGTTGGCGGCGCCGTCTCCACGTGAGTAGAGCAACATGCCGCAGCCTACCGAGCAGTAGGTGCAGATATTGCGAGAAATTTTGGCGCCGGTCAGTTTGAAGTGACGAATCGACGCGACGGCTTCATCAGGCGCAAACCCCATCATGGCCATGCTCGATGCGCCTACAGCGGTCGCACCGAACTTCAGGAACTGTCGCCGGGATACTCGCACGGTCATCGGTATCTCCTGTTACTCGTTATGTACTGCACATCACGTCTGCAACCGCTCTACGGCGGTTATTGCAGACTGCTGATGGGTTAGGTGCATGTTCGCTACGCTAGTTCAAAGGCTAGCTGGAGATTCGACAAAAGAAAGGTCACCCGTCTTGCGCGAGTGCTTTTAACAACGAAGCCGATATGGATTGGCGAGTCGATGCGTAATCAGACCAAGGATCGCCAGACCGCTCCGCCAAGCGTTGATGCAGGTTTAGGATGTTCCACTGGTTCGCCCCGGCGATCTGCTCCAGCTCGTCGCGACCGATAGGCACCGATACCGGCAAGCCGGGCCGTGCGCGAACCGAATAGGCCGCGACGGTGCTGGCACCGCGCTGATTGCGCAGGTAGTCGACGAATATCTTGCCGATTCGATTCTTCGGCCCCATCTTCTCCGCGAACTTGTCTGGCTCTTCTCGGGCCAGGCGCATCGTCACGCCGCGAGCGAACTCGTTGATGCAATCCCAACCCTGACGGCGATCAATCGGCACCACCACGTGCATGCCGCGGCCACCGCTGGTTTTGAGAAACGCATTGAGGCCTAGCTCGTCGAGCAGATCGAGCGTCAGACAGGTCGCCTCGACCATACTCGACCACGGAAGCGCGGGGTCCGGATCGAGGTCGAAGACGATTCGGTCCGGTCGATCGATACGATCGCTGCGGGCGTTCCAGGTATGAAACTCGACGGTGCCCATCTGCGCCGCCTCAACCACTGCCGTGATGCTGTCGGCCTGGATCAGGCGGGCGTGTTCAGGGTCGAGGGATTTGTCCAGCACGCGCATGTGCGGCATTTTCAGCCGGCCGCAATGGCGCTGGAAGAAACTGTCTCCATCCACTCCGTCCGGCGCGCGGACGATGGACAGCGGGCGTCCGGCCAGATGCGGCGTCAGCCAATTGCCCACCGACAGATAGTATTCAGCCAGCTGCAACTTGGTGGCGCCGCTTTGCGCATCGATGACGCGTTGCGGACTGCTGATACCGATGCCGCCCACATCGGGGCGTTTGCTCTTGCCGGACGCTGCTGACATGAGGCTCCTCGCTATCAGCTGGCTTTTTTCCTGGTGGACTTACTGGCTGCACTCTTGCTTGTGGTGGACGATTTGCTGCCAGTGGATTTGCTTGCCGTGGACTTGGCCGGTGCCTTGGCCTTGCTGGCGGCGCTTTTGCTCGCCGTGCGCTTGGGCGGCGGCGCCTGTTCCTCGGCATCGTCTTCGTCGTCTACCTCTTCGACCGGGGCTTTTTTGGCAGCCTTCCCGGCCAGGCTGCGCTTGAGCAGTTCGGTCAGGTCGATGACATCGGCGCTGCGGCGATCGACTGCTTCCTCCGGCCCACCCACGGCTTCGAGTTTGCCTTCGCGGGCCTTGGTTTCGACCAGGTCCATGATCTGGTCCTGAAACGTGTCCTTGTACTGGTCGGGATTCCACTCGTCGCTCATGTCCTCGACCAGTCGCTTGGCCATGTCCAGCTCGCGCGGGTTGAGATCGGCATTGAGCGCTTCGTCCTTCATCTCAAGGTACTCCAGCCCCCGCACTTCCTCAGCCCAACGTAGCGTGTTCATCACCAACGCTTTGCCCAGCGGCATCACTACCGCCAGGTGCTGCTTGTTGCGCAGTACGACGTTGGCGATGCCGACCTTGCCGGTCTGGATCAAGGTTTCGCGAAGTAGCGCATAGACCTTTTCGCCTCGCCGGTCGGGCGTCAGGTAGTACGGCGTATCGATATAGAGGAACGAAATGTCCTTGGCATCGACGAAGGCGACGATATCCACCGTCTGCGTCGCCTTCGGGTGCGCGGCCTTGATCTCTTCGTCGCTGATCACAACGTAGTGGCCCTTCTCGTACTCGACGCCCTTGACGATGTTCTCGCTATCGATGTCCTCGCCGGTGGTCTTGTTGATGCGCTTGTAACCGACCCGGTCCATGCTGCGCTTGTCCAGCCAATCGAAATCGATACCCGTGCGGGTGGTGGCCGGCACCAGCGCGACGGGAATATGAACCAAGCCGAAACTGACGGCGCCCTTCCAGATCGTGCGAGGCATAAGCTTTTCTCCTGTCGACTGGTGCTCAGCCGTTGAGCACCGTACCGCCGTTTACATGCATCACTTGGCCGCTCACATAGGACGAATCGCTGCTGGCGAGATAGACATAGGCCGGTGCCACTTCGTCCGGCTGGCCAGGACGCTTCATCGGCACGTTGGCGCCGAATTTCGCGACCTTGTCCGCATCGAAGGTCGACGGAATCAGCGGCGTCCAGATCGGGCCTGGCGCTACGCCGTTCACGCGGATGCCGCGCTCGGCCAGGTTCATCGACAGCGAGCGGGTAAACGCGGTGATAGCGCCCTTGGTGGCCGAGTAATCGAGCAACTGCGGGCTGCCCTTGTAGGCCGTTACCGAGGTGGTATTGATGATGGACGAACCCTGCTTGAGGTGCGGCAGCGCCGCCTTGGTCATCTGGAACATGCCGAAGATATTGGTGCGGAAGGTCTTCTCCCACTGCTCTTCGCTGATGTCCTCCAGGCTTTCCTGCGGATGCTGTTCGGCGGCGTTGTTGACCAGGATGTCGAGCTTGCCGAACTTGGCCAGCGTCTCGTCGATGGCTTTCCGGCAAACCTCGCGGTCGGCTACGTCACCGGCAAAGGTCAGGCATTGACGGCCATGGCTTTCGACCACTTTGCGGGTTTCGTCCGCGTCCTGATGTTGGTCGAGATAGAGAATCGCCACATCGGCGCCTTCCCTCGCGAACAATACGGCTACGGAACGGCCGATACCGCTGTCGCCGCCCGTGATGATCGCCACCTTGCCCTGCAGCTTGCCGGCGGCCTTGTAGTCTTCGCCCTTGAACTCCGGACGCGGGTTCATCAAGCCTTCCTTGCCGGGCTCCGGTTGCTCCTGAGGTGGCAAGGTCTGGTTTTCTTCGCCCATGTGTTTTTTCCTCCGTCGAGTGAATTAGCTGTCTTCGGAGGACTTGAACGGCGAAGGAAAAGTTTCTGTGAAGCGATGAGAGGCCCCTGAATCAGGCCACTGAAATCCCTAACCGGCGCCGCCCGCTTCACCTGTAGGGCCGAATTTATTCGGCTATCAACTGCACTGTGCATCCACTGACCGAACAAGTTCGGCCCTACTAGAGTCAACCGGCGCGCAGCGTTGCTATAAAACGAGAGGCCCTGACCCCGATTACCGAAATCCCAGACCGGACACCGCCGCTTCACCTGTAGGGCCGAATTTATTCGGCCAGTAACTGCACTGTGCATCCACCGACCGAACAAGTTCGGCCCTACGGGAAATCAATCGACGCGCAGCGCGACCCGACCGCGCGGGGTGCCGCTTTCGACATATTTGTGCGCCGCTACCACCTCATCGAACCCGAACACCTTATCGATCTGCGGCGTAATCAGCCGATCGGCGGTGAGCTGGTTGATGTGCAGCAGCGCGCGTCGGACCGCGTCACGGTTCTGCTCGATGCCCAATTCCGGTTGTCCGGTGAAATCGCACAAACAATGAAGGAAGAATTTGAAGTTTTTCTTGAACGCCGCACACGCTGGAAAAGCTGTCTCGTTGCCGCCGTTGAGCCCGTAAAGGATCAGCTTTCCGCGTGGCGCGATGACATCGCCTAGAAGCTTCATCTGAGGACCGCCACACGCGTCGAGCACCACCTCGACGCCCGCGCCAGCGGTGATTTTCTGCAGGCGACCAACCAAGTCTTCCTCTTCGGTGACGATCACCGTTTCGGCGCCCAGCGTCTGGAGAAAGTCGCGATCTTCTGCGGTCTCACAGGTGGCTATCACCCGGGCGCCTAATGCCTTGGCCAACTGCACGGCGATCGGTCCGGTGCAACGACTCGCTTGGGTCACCAAAACATGCTGTCCGGGCTCGAGTTGCGCCAGTTCGACCAACGCGAAGTAGGCGACCAACGCCGGCATGTAATGCACGCTGGCTTCGACCGGGCTGAGCATGTCCGGATAGTGAACAAGAGAGAACTGAGGCAACAGTACCTGCTCGCCGTACAACGGATACTGGTTGAGGTCATGAGCTAGGAAGCTCGCGACCCGATCGCCAATGACGAAACCATCCACCTCGTCGCCCACCGCCAGCACTTCACCAGCGACTTCGCAGCCGAGTCCGGCCGGCAGCTGTGCATGGCGTGGCGCAAGGTCTTGCCGCCAGAGCACATCGCTCCAGCTGATGCCAATCGCGTTTACGTTGATCAGCACTTCACCAGGACCTGGCCGTGGCACGTCCTGCTGTTCATAGCGCAGCACTTCGGCAGGGCCGAACTGATGGAAACGGATCATGCGGGACATTGAAAGACCCCTCGATTACTACTGTATTAGCGACTCTATCTGCACTGTCGGCACAACTCCAGCCGCGATGCCCGCATTCCGTTCGATAGTCGCCATGCGCGCCAATGATGTTCGGCTGTACGTAAAGCCGCATCCCGCTCTGCAGGTTTATGTCATTGCAAAGCGGAAATGGACATGCCGGCGTCACCCCGATCTGTCTAGAATGCAGACGCACCCTGAAGGTCCCGCAGCTTCCTGCGTGACACACGCATGAATGAAATGGCATGAATCGCAACGACCTCCGCCGCCTGGATCTCAATCTGCTGATCGTCTTCGAAACGCTGATGCACGAGCGCAGCGTGACGCGGGCGGCTGAAAAGCTGTTTCTCGGACAGCCGGCAATCAGCGCCGCTTTGGCTCGTCTGCGCACGCTGTTCGACGATCCGCTGTTCGTGCGTACGGGCCGCAGCATGGAGCCTACTGCTCGCGCACAGGAAATCGCCGGCTTGCTCTCGCCTGCGCTGGATTCGATTTCCACCGCGGTGAGCCGCGCCTCGACTTTCGATCCGGCAACCAGCGAACTGGTGTTTCGCATCGGTTTGACCGACGAGGTGGAATTCGCCTTGCTGCCTCAATTACTCAGACGCATACGCGCTGAGGCTCCGGGTGTGGTGCTGGTGGTGCGGCGCGCCAATTACCTTTTGATGCCGGGCCTGCTGGCGTCCGGGGAAATCTCGGTGGGCGTCTGCTACACCGTCGAGCTGCCGGCCAATGCCAAGCGCAAAGTGCTGAGACGGCCGAAGCCCATGCTGCTGCGCGCCGACAGCATCCCAGGCCGCATGAGCCTGGACGATTACTGCTCGCGCCCGCATGCGATGGTGTCCTTCGCCGGCGACCTGAACGGCTACATCGACGAAGAACTGGCGCTGCACGGCTGCAAGCGCAAGGTGGTGTTGGCCGTGCCGCAGTTCAATGGATTGTCGAGTCTACTGGCCGGCACCGATATCGTTGCCACCGTGCCCGACTATGCCGCTGCTGCCCTGGCCGCCAACGGTGGCGTCCGGGCCGAGCCGCTACCCTTCGAGACCAGCCAGGACTTTGAACTCTCCATGGCCTGGCGCGGCGCGCAGGACAACGACCCAGCAGAGCGCTGGCTGCGCTCGCGCATCCAGATGTTCGTCGGCGATCCGGATAGCTTATGAGCGAGCTGCGGGCTCGCTCAACTTCTTGGCGAAACCCGATCCCGAGGCCTCAGCATTTGGGCTAGACGCTGAAGAGCCTCACCCTTTCCGACAGTTTCCTGGCCAGGCCAGCCAATGCCTTGCTGGCTACCGCGACCTGCTCGGAGCCGGTGGAGGTCTGCTGCGTTGCGTCGTTGATGTGAGTGATGTTGCGGTTGAGGTTTTCGGCAACGCTAGATTGCTCGTTCGCTGCATTGGCGATCTGAACGTTCATGTCGCTGATTGCCCCAACCTCCAGATTGATTCGAGCCAGAGACTGCTCCGCTTGAGCGGTCTGCTCCACCGCCTGCCCGGCGAGCCGGCGGCTTTGGTCCATCACCTCTGCCGCTTTGCCGACTCCGTCGTGCAATTGGCCAATCATGGCGCGGATTTCCTGGGTCGAATCCTTGGTTCGGTTCGCCAGGGATCGCACCTCGTCAGCCACCACCGCGAATCCCCGCCCCTGTTCGCCAGCCCTTGCCGCTTCGATGGCTGCGTTCAGCGCGAGCAGGTTGGTTTGCTCTGCAATCGCCGTAATGACGCCGATGATGTTTTCGATGTTCTGGCTGTCTCGGGAAACCTCCTGGACGCGCTCGACGGCGTCATCCAGGGTCAGCGCCAAATGCTGAATCGCCTGCGCCGTTTCGGTGACGACGCGATTGCCGATCGTTACTTCACCGTTGGCGTTGTGGGTCGCTTCCGCGGCTTTGGCTGCATAGCCCGCCACCTCACTCATGGTGGCCGACATCTGTGAAATAGCGGTCGCCATTAGCTCGGCCTCATGAATCTGCATGCGGATTTGCTGGCTGTTCTCACCGGAAATCCCCTGCAGTTTTCCAGATGACCCCGTTAGCTCATCTGCCACCTGGCGCACCTGGCCGATGGTTTCGGCCAAGTGCACCGCCATGGTCCGGATCGCGCCCATAACGCTATCGGGATAGTCCGTGTGCACATCGAGGGAAAGCTGCCCTTTCGCCAGCTGGTCGATGGCATGCGCGACCTGATCAGGCTCGGCGCCCAGCGTGGACTTGAGCCAGCGGATGATGATCCAGGTGACCGCGATACTGCACAGGATCGCCAGGGTAAGCAGGACGAAGATCATGTTCAGGAAACTTCCAGCCGCCGAGCTGACGCTGGTCAGGTCTTGCTTCAGGATTCGTTCCTGTTAATCGATGAACGCATTGATGCGCTTGAGCCATTCGGTGTAAGCCGGTGCGACATCGCGCAGCAGCAGCGTCTTCGCCTCGTCGCTCCGGCCTTGCTGGCGCTGTGCAAGCAGCGCATCGGTTTGCGGCAGCGCGGCGCGTTCGATGTCCCTGATGGCGTCCAGCAGGCGCAGCTCTTCCGGGTCTGCTACTCCAGCGGCAAAAAGCGCGTCCATTGCCATGGCAGCGTCTTTGTAAAAGGCTTTCAGCCGCTCGATTTCATTGAGCTGCGTACGCAGCTCATTGTCGCTTTCAACCAAGACTGCATCGCGTATGGCAATGGCACGATCATGGACGCTGCCGCGGAAGTCGATCGCGTAGCGCTGCTTGGCTGGCGCGCCCACGCTCTGGGTCAGGGTCTGCTTGATGTAGCCGACACGTTGAACTCCCACGAGGCCGATAACAATAATCATCGCCAGAATCAGGCCAAACCCAAGGCTCAGTCGCTGGGCGGTTGTCAGGTGAATCATGAAAGTGTTCCTTTGGAAGCGTGCGTAGATTCGCGTGCGATGCAGTCACCGGTCCGTCGGGCCGGCATGGCCCCGTAGTTGGTAACAGCCTGGTATCGACCCTCACTGCCGTTTCTGAAGGCACCGCGTCGCTCGCTCATCCTTCGGCGATGAAAGGCTCCT
>NZ_JAMOII010000016.1 GCF_024448985.1 Stutzerimonas stutzeri | reverse complement strand
TGTTGCAAGAGTGGCGCAGGCTTAGATTTGACATACGAGGCCCGCCCTCGGGCGAAGCCTTCAGAAGGGCTGTCACAGCTGACGTTACGGGCTGGGATCGAGGTGAATGTCGGCCCTATAATCGCGCAATGTTCTCCTGGGGTATCGACATGGCTATCGACGATCAGCGATTTGGCGGCATCGCACGCCTTTACGGCGCCGCCGGGCTAGAGCGCTTGGCGGCGGCGCATGTCGCAGTGGTCGGGATTGGAGGCGTTGGTTCCTGGGCGGCCGAGGCGCTGGCGCGTAGCGGGGTCGGCGAGATCAGTCTGTTCGATCTGGACGACGTCTGCATTACCAACACCAACCGGCAGGTGCACGCGCTGGAAGGTGCCGTGGGCAAATCCAAAGTCGATGAGATGGCGGCGCGGATCAGGGCGATTAACCCGGCCTGCGTGGTGCATGCCGTTGCCGACTTCGTCACGCGCGACACCATGGCCGAATACATCACCGAACAGATGGATTGCGTCATCGACTGCATCGACAGCGTGCCGGCCAAGGCCGCGCTGATCGCCTGGTGCAAGCGACGCAAGATTCAGATCGTCGCCACGGGCGGCGCGGGCGGGCAGGTGGATCCGACGCAGATCCAGGTTGCCGATTTGAACAAGACCTTCAACGATCCGCTGGCCGCCAAGGTGCGTTCCCTGCTGCGGCGCGAATACAATTTTTCCCGCACACCGGGCCGCACCTACAGTGTGCCCTGTGTGTTTTCCACCGAGCAGCTGCGCTATCCCAAGCCGGATGGTGGTGTCTGTCAAAGCAAGAGTTTCGTGGGCGAGGGGGTGAAGCTCGACTGTGCGGGCGGTTTCGGCGCGGCGATGATGGTCACCGCCAGTTTCGGTCTGGTGGCGGCGGCGCGCGCCGTCGACAAGCTGGTGGCGGGAGCGCGGCGGCCGGCGGAGCGTGCGCCGATAGGCTAGTCCTGACGCTGTTGCCTTTGCCTTCGTCGAAGGCGAACCGGGGCGTTGCGCTTGTTGTCCCTAGTCTGAGACGGATCGGACGCCATACAAGTGAAAAAGCTGCTCGGCAGAATCGATACCCTGATCTACCTGATCGTCGGCCCGTTCGGCGTGCTCTATGTATTCCCGCGTTTCTTTCTGCAACTGGAACAGCAACTGGGCATTGAGCTGCCGCGCCTGGCAGTTCTGAAATACGCCGGCGTCACGCTAATGAATCTGGGAGGGCTGCTGGCGATTATCTGCGCGCTGATGATGTACCGGCATGGCAAGGGAACGGTCAGCCCTCTATCCGGACCGAAGGCCCTGTTGCGAGGCGGTCCGTACGGATTGGTCAGGCATCCGATGATGTGGTCGGGCACCTTCGTGCTGATCGGCCTGATGTTGATCTACAGCTCGCCGCTGCTGGCGGTGTGGCTGGCGATCTGGGGCCGCTTCGCCGCGGTGTATATCGCGCGTTATGAAGAGCCCTACCTGGAATCGGTGTTCGGTGAGCAGTATCGCGATTACTGCCGACGAACGCCGCGTTGGTTTCCCTGGCGCTCTGCCGGATGAGCCGTTATCGCGTTTGCCGGCTCAACTCGCGCATGCGCGCCAATACTGCGTTCATGCCGTTGCTGCGCGAAGGCGATAGCTGCCGCGACAGGCCGAGCTGATCGAACCACTCTGCGATGTCGAGCTGCCGCAGCTGAGCAGCGTCGAGTCCGTTGACGCGCACTAGGAGAACGGCCAATAGCCCGCGTAGCAGGCGCGCCTCGCTGGTGCCGCGGAAATACAAGAGATTTCCCTGCCGCTCGCCGGTCAACCACAGCTTGCTCTCGCAGCCTGCCACTTGGTTGGTCTCGTTGCGTTCGAGTTCGCTGAGCGGCTCGAGCCGGTCGCCCCATTGCATCAGCAACCGCGCGCGCTGTTCCCAGCCGGCAGCCTGTTGAAAGCCGAGCAGGGCTTCGCTAGCAGAGGGAGGCAGTTCGCTCATCGCAGGATTTCCAGCGCCTGATCCAGTGCTGCGAAGAAGCGCTCCAGATCGGTGCCGTCGTTGTACAGCCCGAGCGATACGCGGATGGCGCCATCGATTCCCAGGGCTTTCAACAGCGGCTGTGCGCAATGGGTCCCGCTGCGTATCGCGATGCCTTGTTCGGTGAGCAGGTGCGCCAGATCACCGTGATGAATGCCGTCTACGGTGAAGCTGGCCAGTGCCAACTGCGGTTCGCCCAGCAGTCGCACGCCTTCACGGGTCGCGAGACCCGCCAGTAAATGTTTATGCAGTGATTGTTCGTGGTCAGCCACTGCCGTTGCGTCCAGTCTGGACAGATAATCCAGCGTCGCACCGAGCCCGATGACCGCACCGATGGGCGGCGTACCGGCCTCGAAACCCAGTGGTGCGGCATGGAATTCGGCGTGCTGGAAATCGGCGACGCGGACCATCTCGCCGCCGTATTGCCAGTGCCTGAGCTTGAGCAATGACTCGCCGCGCCCGTAAAGCGCGCCGACGCCTTCCGGCCCGTAGAGCTTGTGGCTGGAGAGTACATAGAAGTCGCAGGCCAGCGTCTGCATGTCGTGCCGGCCGTGGACCACGCCTTGGGCGCCGTCGACGATCGTTAGCGCGCCGTGAGCCTTGGCCAGTGGCAACAACTCGGCGAGCGGTTGCCAGGCCCCAAGTACATTGGACAGCTGGCTGACGGCAAGCAGGCGAGTTCTTGGTCCGATAAGGCTGGCAGCAGCGTGCAGGTCGATCACGCCGCGATTATCCAGCGGTAGCACCACCAGCCTGGCATTGCGCCGTTTTGCCAGCTGCTGCCAGGGCAACAAGTTGGCGTGATGCTCCAGCGCGCTGACGACGATCTCGTCATCCGCTTCGATCAACGGTTCGAGGCCATAGGCGAGCAGGTTGAGCGCTTCGGTAGCACCACGGGTAAACACGATTTCGGTAGGGCAGGCTGCGTTAAGCCATCGCGCCACTTTGATCCGTGAATCCTCGAAAGCGCGGGTGGCACGTTCGGCCGGTTGATGCTGAGCGCGGTGAACGTTGGCAGTGCCGCAGGTGTAATAACCGGTCAGCGCATCGATCAATGCCTGCGGCTTCTGCGCCGTGGCGGCGCTATCGAGGTACGTCTGGCCCTGGGCTTCGAGAACAGCCAGGGCGGGGAAATCGGAACGCCAGGGAGACAAAAGCATAGCGTTAAGCCTGAAGCTGGAAGCTGGAAGCCCAAGCGATGCGCGGTTGCTTCCAGCGTCCGGCTTATGGCTTCCAGCTAAGCGGTCAGTTATGCGCGTGCAGCGCTTCGTTCAGCTCGATCGCGGACTTGTGGGTCTTGCATTCGACCGCGCCGGTCAGCGAGTTGCGGCGGAACAGTAGGTCGGTCTGGTTAGCCAGCTCGCGCCCTTTCACCACCTTGACCAGCTCGCCTTGCTCGTCGAGCAGGTTCACCTTGGTGCCAGCGGTAATGTACAGGCCGGCTTCCACGGTGTTGCGGTCGCCCAGCGGGATGCCGATACCGGCATTAGCACCGATCAGGCAGCCTTCACCTACGGAAATGACGATGTTGCCGCCGCCGGACAGGGTCCCCATGGTCGAGCAGCCGCCGCCGAGGTCCGAGCCCTTGCCGACGAACACGCCGGCCGAGACGCGGCCTTCGATCATGCCTGGGCCCTCGGTGCCGGCGTTGAAGTTGATGAAGCCCTCATGCATTACGGTCGTGCCTTCGCCCACGTAGGCGCCAAGACGGACGCGTGCGGTGTCGGCGATGCGCACCCCAGCCGGGACCACGTAATCGGTCATCTTCGGGAATTTGTCGACGGAGACGACTTCCAGCAGATAGCCTTTCAGGCGTGCTTCCAGTTGACGCTCGGCCAGTTCGGCCAGATCCACCGCGCCCTGGTTGGTCCAGGCGACGTTGGGCAGCAGCGGGAAGATGCCGGCGAGGTTCAGGCCGTGAGGCTTGACCAGGCGATGGGAGATCAGATGCAGCTTGAGGTAGGCCTCAGGGGTCGAGGTCAGCGCGGCGTCTTCGGCAAGCAGTGTGACCACCAGCGGGCGCTGGCTTTCGGCCAGGCGGGTCAGTAGTGCGTGCTGAGTGCTGTTGATCGATTTGATCGCATCCGCCAGTTGCGCGGCCTGGCTGGTGGTGATGGTGATGGCTTGGTTGCCACCTTCATAGCCGAGCAGCGGGGCGATGGCAGCAACCAATTCGCCGGCCGGTTGCAGCAGCGGCTGCGCGTAGAAGACTTCCAGCCAGCTGCCCTGACGGTTCTGTGTGCCGACGCCGAACGCCAGGCTGAATAGGTTTTTGCTCATGGGGAATCCTTTTATCAATCACGCTCGTCCTGCGAGCGGGTCTCAGTTCTTGGCTGCCAGCTCGGCAGCGTAAATATCCGGCTTGAAGCCAATCAGCGTCTTGTCGCCCAAATCGAGGACGGGGCGCTTGATCATCGATGGCTGGGCCAGCATCAGCTCAATGGCCTTGGCTTGGTCAAGATCAGCTTTCTGCACATCGTCCAGCTTGCGGAAGGTGGTGCCAGCACGGTTGAGTACGGTCTGCCAGCCATGTTCATTGCACCAAGCTTCCAGGTGGGCGCGGTCGATGCCGGCGCTCTTGTAGTCATGGAACTCATAGCTCAAGCCCTGCTGGTCGAGCCAGGTACGGGCCTTTTTCATGGTGTCGCACGCCTTGATGCCGTACAGACAGAGTCCTTTGTGTTGATCGGGCATAACAGCTCCGCATTCTCCGGCCAAACTGGACCGAGGATTATGCCACGATGAACATGAACCTGCCGCTTTGAGCGGCCTGGACGCTTCAGCTTGCGGAGTTGCCCGCCTGGCGCAGCAGGTCCTCGATGGCCTGGGTGCTGATTGGCCGCACTACGCGGCCGAGTTCTTCGCCTTGGCGCATGAGAATCAGCGTGGGCCACAGCTTGACGCGAAACGACCGCCCCAGAGGGCGGCCCGGACCGTCCTCGATCTTCAAATGGCGCAGTGAACGTCCGGCCATGGCGGTAGCCAGCGGCGGTTGCGCCGCACGGCAATGACCACACCAGTCGGTACCGAATTCGAGCAGGGTGAAACCTTCTAGATCGTCGACTTCGTCTCGCGAAGGTGCGCTGGCTGTATAGGTTTCATTCATGGGCATGGCTGGCCTCCTGAGTGTCACTGTTAAGAGTGGGAGTCGCCGCGGCGGCTATCGGTTCAGCCGTGAGGTCGCGAGCGGTCCGACCTTTTTTACACGATGCGTTGTCCATTGATCACACTCGCAACGATGAGGTCATGTATGGCACGCAAGCATTTCGAAAACCATGAGGCCATTTCGTCCGCCGTTCCTGCCGATGATGGATTCGAGGCGGTGATTGCGGTTAAGCGTCGTGATACCGACGACACTGCCCGAGTATTCAAAGTCGCCAATGGCCGGCATTACGATCTCGCGTCCGAGGCCGAAGTAGCAGCTGAGGCGGCGCTGACCAAGGTCCGAGAGGTCAGCAACGACGGTGAGCTGATCTGGGAAGAGAACGCAATCTGAGGAGAGCGCCATGAACGAGCCCGAAAAGCCCGATGTGGGGGAGCATGATGAGCGCGAAGAACCCATCACGGCGGACATTCCGGAGCACATGAAGCCGGAAAATCTTGAGAAATTGCGCGACTACGGCAAGGACATGATTCCGCCAGGCGTCGCCTGAAAGAGGGCCGGACGCCGCCGCGTCCGGCTCCGGCTCTGCCTTCAAAGCGTGGCGATAAATGCGCGGATGCGCTCGGCTGCTTCGACGCAATCGGCGAGCGGCGCCACCAGCGCCATGCGAACCCGATCCTTACCAGGGCTGAAGCCGTCGACTTCTCGTGATAGATAGGACCCTGGCACCACCGTCACGTGTTCGTGGGCAAACAGCTCGCGAGTGAATTGCTGGTCCCCGATGGGCGTTTTCGGCCACAGGTAGAAGCCGCCATCAGGGCGCTGGACATCCATTACCGGCGTGAGAATGTCCAGAACCGCATCGAACTTCTCGCGGTACATCTGGCGATTGGCCTGGACATGCGCCTCGTCGTTCCAGGCGGCGATGCTTGCGAGTTGGGTCTGCACCGGCATGGCGCAGCCGTGATAGGTGCGGTAGAGCAGAAACGCCTTGAGAATATCCGCATCCCCGGCAACGAATCCGGAGCGCAGCCCCGGCAGATTCGAGCGCTTGGATAGGCTGTGGAACACCACGCAGCGTTTGAAATCGTTACGGCCCAGCGCGGCGCATGCGGTCAGCAATCCGGCTGGCGGATGCGCTTCATCGAAGTAAAGCTCGCTGTAGCACTCGTCGGCCGCAATAACGAAATCATGCTCGTCGGCCAGCGCGATCAGCTTCTTCAGCGTGTCCAGCGGCACCAGCGCGCCGGTGGGGTTGCCCGGCGAGCAGAGAAACAGGATTTGCGTGCGCTGCCACATATCGGCCGGAACGGCGTCGAAATCCGGATTGAACCCATTCTCGGCGGTACAGGGCAGGTAATGCGGTGTGGCACCGGCCAGAAGCGCCGCGCCTTCATAAATCTGATAGAACGGATTGGGGCTGAGCACCAGGGCATCCGCGCTGCGGTTGACGACGGCCTGAGTGAACGCAAACAGGGCTTCGCGGGTGCCGTTGACCGGCAGCACGTGGCGCGCCGGGTCGAGGCTGTCGGCCGCCACGCCGAAGCGACGTTCGCACCAGCGTGCGATGGACTCGCGAAGCTCGGGGATGCCGAGGGTGGACGGATATACCGCCAACTGATCGAGGCTGGTAGTCAGCGCCTGGGCAACGAAATCGGGCGATGGATGTTTCGGTTCGCCGATTGATAAAGCGATAGCGCGCTTTTCGCTCGGCGGTTGCACGCCGGCGAGCAGGGCGCGGAGTTTCTCGAACGGATAAGGCTGCAGCAGGGACAGGTCGTTATTCATTATCGGGGTCTTCGAAACGTCGGGAAGCGCGCCGGTACGCGCTTCGATAGATTCATTCGTTGCGCGCGCCGCCGTAGTAGGCGCAGCCGCGCAGGGTTTGGTCGTCGATACGCAGTTCGGCGGTCAGGTGGCTGATTGCGCCGCTGGCACTGTCGACGCAGCGCTGTGGCGCTACCCAGAGATTGAGGCGCTGATCATTGGCCTCGCTGCTGAAACTGGTCTGTCCGCCCGGCAACTGTTCTTCCAGATACGGCACGGCCAGCGGCGCTTCGCCGGGGCGTTCGAGCAGCATGCCGTGCGTGGTGATCCTTACGCTCCAACCTGGCTCGTTGCCACTGGCGCGCAGCGTCAGCTGCTTGAATTCGTCTGCGTCGCAGCCAGGACCTTCGGCCTGCAGGCGATAGACCTGTGTCAGTTGCAGTTGCCTATCGCCATCCCGCGAAATCAGCATGCCGCGTACATCGGCAAACAGCGGTTGGTGGCTGTCGGACATTAGCGCCTGGGCGTCTTCGGGTAGCCCGGTCGCGCCGGTGTCGAGCAGTGCGATCTGGCGTTCGCCCTGACAGGTGCGCAACGACAGCAGGCCGTCGCGATGTATGACTTCGCCCTGAAACCGCTCGGTCGGCTGTTTGCGAGGCTCGTCGCTCCAAGGTAGCGATTGGCAGCCGGCGAAAACTGGCAGCAGGGCGAGCAGCAAGACGCGGGGAAAGGTCATGGTGAGATTCGCTGAAACGGCAGGTGATAACGCGCCGGCTGCCCGGCGCGGCGGCAATCAGTCACCTTTCACGGCTTTGCCGTCGACGGTGCCTTCTTCGAGCATGATCTGGTATTCCTTGCCGTCTTTTTCCACCTGATGCAGGCGGACCAGCATGTAATCCCAGTCCTTGGCGAACCAGAGGATGGTCTGGCGTTTGCTCTGCGTCGGATCACGCACGCGCTCGACCTTGATGGCATCGATCCGGCCTGCCTTGGTGCTGACCTGTTCGTCGCCGAGCACACGGAAGTCGTAGGTTTCGATTTCATCGCCATCGACGACTTGGTAGCTCATGCTTTTTTCGCCCGCCGCCACAGCCTCCTGAAGTGCGATTTGATAGGTGGATTTGTCCAGCAGGCCGCGGTTGAGGGGCAGCTTGACCGGATCGCCACGGTCTTCGCCAACGACCTGCTTGGCCTGCCAATCGAAGTCGTGCTTGATGGTTTTGCCTTTACCCAGGCCGCTGCGCTTGAGGCGGTATTTCTGCGGGATGAGGGTTTCGCCCTCGACGCTAAAGGTGCTGCGTTCATTGAAGCTGGCCACCAGCATGGAGGCTTCGAAATCCAGCTGCCAGGTGTTGCCTTCGAGTTTTTCCAGACTGCGCTGGGCGGTGCCGCTGACAGGCACTTGTTTCCAGTCCGCGGTGTAGCTGGCGGAGAAGGGCTTGAGCTCCAGGGCCTGGGCCGGCAAGGCCAGTACGGCAAGAGCGAGCAGCAAAGCGCGACGCATAAGATCTCCTAGATTCGTATCGGATGGCCGGAAGCCGGCAACGGAATGTCGTCAAGCATCGCGCCTTGCTCGGCAAGGCGCAAGCGGCCTTCGGCAAACCAGCGGACAGCCAGCGGATAGATGATGTGCTCGGCTGCGTGCACCCGATCGGTCAGTTCGCCGATGCTTTCGCCGGGCTCGATATTGAGGCTGGCCTGTATTGCCACGGGGCCACCATCGAGCTCTTCGGTGACGAAATGCACGCTGCAGCCGTGCTCATGGTCTCCAGCTTCAAGGGCGCGGCGGTGGGTGTCCAGGCCCTTGTATTTCGGCAGCAGAGAGGGGTGGATATTGAGCAGACGGCCCTGGTAATGGCGGACGAAGCTCGATGTGAGTATGCGCATGAAACCGGCCAGTACGACCAGCTGCGGCTTGTGCGTATCGATGATCTCGATCAGCGCGGCGTCGAAGGCTTCGCGATCGGCGAAGTCCTTGTGTTGCACCACGTGAGTGGCAATGCCGGCTGCTTGCGCGCGCTGCAGACCGAATGCGTCGGCGCGATTCGACACGACCGCGCGGATACGCACCGGATTATCTTCACCGAGGCTGTCGATCAGGGCCTGCAAATTGCTGCCGGACCCTGAAATCAGCACTACGACGTCGCAGGGCGCGCCGAGGCTCATCAGCGTTGTTTCAGATTGTTCAGCACGACACGCTCGGCATCTGTGCCAGCCGAGGCGATTTCGCCGATCACCCAAGGGCTCTCGCCGGAGTCACGGAGGTTGCCGAGAACGGTCTCGACCTGATCCTGCGCAACGCAAATGACCATGCCGACGCCGCAGTTCAGCACGCGGTGCATTTCATGTTCGTCGACGTTGCCTTTCTCCTGGAGCCAGTCGAACACCGCCGGACGATTCCAGCTGGCGATATCGAGGACGGCCTGACTGCCTTCAGGCAGTACGCGCGGAATGTTGTCCAGCAGGCCGCCACCGGTGATGTGCGCCATGGCTTTGACCGCGCCGGTGTCCTTGATCAGCTTGAGCAGCGGCTTGACGTAGATCCGGGTCGGCGCCATCAGCAGTTCGGTGAGCGATTTGCCGTCGAGCTGGATGTTCTCGATATCGGCGCCGGCCACCTCGATGATTTTGCGGATCAACGAGTAACCGTTGGAGTGCGGGCCGGAGGAGGGCAGGGCGATCAGCGCATCGCCCGCGGTAACCTTTGAGCCGTCGATGATTTCGCTCTTCTCGACCACGCCAACGCAGAAGCCGGCCAGGTCGTAATCTTCGCCTTCGTACATGCCAGGCATTTCGGCGGTTTCACCGCCAACAAGCGAGCAACCGGCAAGTTCGCAGCCGGCACCGATGCCGGTGACCACGGTCGCGGCGATATCCACGTTGAGTTTGCCGGTGGCGTAATAGTCGAGGAAGAACAACGGCTCGGCGCCGCAGACCACCAGGTCGTTGACACACATGGCCACCAGATCCTGGCCGATGCTGTCGTGCTTGTTCAGATTCAGTGCCAGGCGCAGCTTGGTACCGACGCCGTCGGTACCGGAGACTAGTACCGGCTGCTTGTAGCCGGCCGGAATTTCGCAGAGCGCGCCGAAGCCGCCCAGACCGCCCATGACTTCAGGACGCGCGGTACGCTTGGCCACGCCCTTGATGCGTTCGACCAGCGCTTCGCCTGCATCGATGTCGACACCGGCGTCCTTGTAGCTGATGGAGGGTTGCTTGCTCATAATCCGGACCTGTGAAGGAGAGTGCGGGGCGACCGGTGGGACAAGGCTGTTGTCTCGATGCGGCGAGGACGCCGGACCGGTCTACGGAAAGCGCGCGATTTTATCAGGCTTGCCGCACAGCGGCCATCCCGCCCGCGGTTCCCGTGGCATAGATCGGCGAGTATGCGCCGCAGAGTAGTGATGCCCGACGCGCAACTCCGGGGCGCGGCGGTTGCCGCGGTTCAGACGCCTGTTTAAGGTATAGCGCTTGACTCACCGTGGCCGAACCCGATCGTCGTCAGTCGACCGGTAGGCTCCCCATGACTGGCCAGCCAGCGAGTATTTCCATGCGCCTCATTCCCCATCTTTTGGCCCTTTGCTGCGCGGTCGTCTCCGCCCAAGGCATGGCGGCACCTCTCAGTGATCTATACAAGGTGCGTGAACCGGTTGCCAGCCAGCAGCCGGACGAGCGCGAGGAAGCACTGCGCAAGGCGTTCGATACCCTCGTGCTACGCCTTACGGGCGAGCCCGAAACGACAGCTGTTGCGCAACTGCGCAGTGATCCGCAGCAGCTGGTCAGCCGCTACGCCTACGAGGGCGATGCCGTTGTGGTGAGCTTCGATCCAATCACAACCGAGCGCGCGCTGCGGTCCGCGGGGCTGTCGTTATGGGGAGCTGACCGCCCGAGCATCCTGATTTGGTGGCTGGGCGAGTCGGTCAACGGCACGCATCTGGTCGGTGACGCTCAGGAAGGCTCGTCCGATCTACAAGCAGCTGCCCAGCATCGCGGCTTGCCGCTGCGCCTGCCTCTGGCCGATCTGAGCGAGCAGCTCGCAGCCACTGCCGAGACGGTCGCGGCGAAACAGCCTGAGGCGCTTCGCGACGTGTCGGAACGCTACGATGCGGATGGCCTGCTGACGGTGCTTGCGAAGCAGACCGGCGAAACCTGGGAGGCCAGTTGGCGCCTCTGGCTTGGCGACAAGCAGACGCAAGGCAAGGCGAGCGGCGATAGCCGGGCCGCGACCGCCGATGCGGTGATGCTGGCGGTCAGCAAGTTTCTCGCACCGCAATACCGCGTGGCGCCGGGCGAGACCGAAGAAATCACGCTTGAAGTGCTGGGCGCCGATGTCGAGCGCTTCGCCGAATTGGATCGCCTGCTCGAGCCCTTCAGCGCTCGCCTGATACGGGTCGAAAGTGATCGGCTGGTGTACCGCCTCAATGCCAGCTCGGAGCAATTGCGGTCTCAGCTCGCCCTGGCGCGACTGCAGGAAGTGCCGGCTGGCGAGATCGATGCGCAGCCGGTCGATGCCGGTTTGCCGGCGAACGATGCCGACGCGCCGCCGACGAATGCGGCAGTGCCGGTTGCGGGCAGCGACGCTTCTCCGATCGATGCCCAGGCTCCGATCGAGGAGCCGGATCAGCCTGCCGCCGAGCAACGGTTGCAGCCGGATCAGGGCGAGGTATTGCGCTACCGCTGGTGATGCGCCGCGTTCATCAATGCTGACAAGGCGGGCGCTGCACATATGGCGCTCGCTTGGTCATGCTTTCTTACCTTTCGCCAGCAATGGCACTGCGGCTCGAATAACGGAGCAAGGCGTCCTGCCCATGACGATCACTCATACCAACCGCTGGCTATGGCTGGCGGCACTGTTGCTGCTTGGCTGGCTGGTCTATCAGCTGTCACCCATCCTTTCGCCGTTTCTGGTCGGCATCCTGCTGGCCTACCTGGGCGATCCGCTGGTCGATCGCTTGGAGCGCTGGAAGCTGTCCCGCACCTGGGGCGTGATTCTGGTGTTCGCGCTTTTCACCTTGCTGTGCATGTTGCTGCTACTGGTGCTGGTACCGATGCTCGGCAAGCAGCTGATGCACCTATATCAGCTGGCACCCGTGGGGCTCGATTGGCTGCAAATCACGGCGCTGCCCTGGGTGCAGATGCAGTTTGGTCTTGACGAAGATTTCTGGCGCTTCGATCAGATCAAGAGCGCATTCACCGCCAATCTCGGCAGTACCAAAGATGTGGTGGCGATCATTCTCAGTCAGGCGACGGCTTCCAGCATCGCGCTGCTGGCGTGGCTGGCGAATCTGTTGTTGGTGCCGGTGGTGTGCTTTTACCTGCTACGGGATTGGGATCTGATCATGGCCAAGCTGCGAGCCTTGTTGCCGCGGCGCCGGGAAGAGACGGTCATGGCGTTGTTGCGTGAATGCCATGAGGTGATAGGCGCGTTTCTACGCGGGCAGCTGCTGGTGATGCTGGCGCTGGCGGTGGTCTATTCCGCTGGCCTCATGCTGGTCGGCGTCGAACTTGGACTGCTGATCGGTGTGCTGGCCGGTCTCGCCAGCATCGTGCCCTATATGGGCTTCGTGGTCGGGATCGGCGCGGCAGTCATCGCTGTGCTGTTCCAGTTCGGCCTGGAGCCTTACCCATTGCTGGGTGTCGCTGCGGTGTTCACGGTCGGACAGATGCTCGAAGGCATGCTGTTGACGCCGTTGCTGGTGGGCGATCGCATCGGTCTGCATCCGGTCGCGGTGATTTTCGCGGTGCTGGCGGGGGGGCAGCTGTTTGGTTTTACCGGCGTGTTGCTGGCCTTGCCGGTGGCGGCGGTGATCATGGTTCTGCTGCGCCACGTGCATGATCTCTATAAACTCTCCGACCTTTACGCAGAGCCGCCGGTCGTATCGGTCGACCCACCTAGCCAGACATGAAACCCATCCAGCTTCCCCTTGGCATTCGTCTTCGTGACGACGCCACCTTCGCCAACTTCTATCCGGGCGCCAATGCTGCCGCGTTGGGCTATGTCGAGCGGGTCTGTTCGCCCGAGGCCGGCTGGTCCGATGAGTTGATTTATCTCTGGGGCAATACAGGTGTTGGGCGTAGCCATCTGCTGCAGGCCGCTTGTTTGCGTGTTGAGCAGCGCGGCGAACTGGCGGTGTACTTGCCGCTCGCCGACGTGGCCGAGTACGGGCCGGCGTTGCTGGACAATCTGGAGCAGAGCGAGTTGGTCTGCCTGGACGATGTGGATGCCATTGCCGGTGATCCGGTATGGGAAGAAGCGCTGTTCCATCTGTTCAATCGGCTGCGTGACAGCGGTCGGCGGCTGCTGCTCGCGGCCGATGCTTCGCCGCGGGAAATCGCCGTGCAGCTGCCCGATCTCAAGTCGCGCTTGAGCCTCTCGCTGGTATTCCAGCTGCAGGAACTTTCCGACGAGGACAAGCTGCGCGCGCTGCAACTGCGTGCCTCGCGCCGCGGCCTGAACCTGCCGGATGACGTCGGCCGCTTTATCCTCACCCGTGGTGCGCGGAACATGAGCGCGCTGTTCGAACTGCTCGACCGTCTCGATCAGGCCTCACTGCAGGCGCAGCGCAAGCTGACCATTCCGTTTCTAAAGCAAACCCTCGGTTGGTAGCGATTCGGTTGCCAGTGCTGCCAGTGCTGCTGGTGGGCTGAAGCCCACCCTACGGAGGAGTGACGAGGGGTCTGTTGTAGGGTGGGCCGGACGGCGTTCCGCGTCAGCCCACCCAAAAGCCCGTGTGTGAGATGAAAGTACCAGCTGTAGGGTGGGCCGGGCGGCGTTCCGCTTCAGCCCACCGATACTGCGCAGCGATTCCCTCCGCGTTCCCATGCCGCCTCAGCTCAGCTTTCACCCGCCGCTTTTCGCTCGTACTGATAAGCCCAGCGGGTATAGAGCAGGGCGCTGATGAACAGCGTCAGGCTGATGATCGCTTCCAGCCAGCCATAAACCATCCGCGTGGGGTTGATGGCGGCGAGAACGCCTTGGATGAAGTAAAGATTGACGATGAAGCAAGTCCAGGCATGGGCGCGTGGGCTGCCGGAGATTATTCCCGGAGCGACCAGCAGCAGCGGAATCAGCTGAATGCTGACCACCACCCAGGTACGCGCACCGTGCAGGTCGGCGAAGGCCAGATTCCAGATGATCAGCAGCGCGGCAAGGCCAATGAAACTGGCCAGGCTGAGCACTCGGCTGAACTTCAACCGCGGGGCGAGCCATTCGAGCGACGGAAGGGGTTTGGGCTTTCTAGCCACGGTCATTCTCCAAACGCTTGGCGGTCTGCGCGAGGCGTAGGCCCAATGCGCGGCAGAGGCTGATTTCATGCTTGTCCAGCAGGCGCTTGCCGTCTGCGCCAGCATGATGGCTGGCCCCATAGGGCGTGCCGCCGCCCTGCGTCTCGAGCAACGCGTTTTCGCTGTATGGCAGGCCGAGTACCAGCATTCCGTGGTGCAACAAGGGCAACAGCATGGATAGCAGGGTCGATTCCTGACCGCCATGGAGGCTGGAGGTCGAGGTGAAGACGCCGGCGGGTTTGCCCACGAGTTCGCCGGTCAGCCAGAGCCCGCTGGTGCCGTCGAGAAAGTACTTCAGCGGGGCGGCCATATTGCCGAAGCGGGTCGGACTGCCGAGCGCCAGGCCGGAACAGTTCTTCAAGTCGTCGAGCGTCGCGTAGATCGCGCCCTCTACCGGGATCGCTGGCGCTACCGCCTCGCATTCGGCGGAAACGGCCGGCACGGTGCGCAGCCGGGCTTCGAGCCCGGCCTGTTCGACGCCACGTGCGATCTGTCGCGCCATCTCGGCGGTGGCACCGTGGCGGCTGTAATACAGCACCAGAACGTAGGGTGCGCTCATGGCAGGATCTCCAGCACCTTCTCGGGCGGACGGCCGATCACCGCCACATCGCCGACAACCAGGATCGGTCGTTCGATCAGTTTTGGATGAGCGACCATCGCATCGATAATTTCGGCATCGCTGAGAGCAGGGTTGGCCAGGTCGAGGGTCTTGTATTCCTCTTCGCCGCTGCGCAGCAGTTGTCTCGGCCCGACGCTCAGGCGTGCAAGTATCAGCTTGAGTTCGTCGGCGGTGGGGGGCGTTTCCAGATAGCGGACGATCGTGGGGTTCAGGCCGCGTTGTTCGAGCAATTCCAGCGCGCCGCGCGATTTCGAGCAGCGTGGGTTGTGATAAAGAGTCAGTTCGGTCATTTGTGGTTGCTTCACGCCAGGGTAGGTGGCCATTCTAACCTTCAATGCAGCGAGGCCTGAAACGCAGGTCGCCCGACAACGGTGAGCAAAGGTAGGCTGCCGATTGTCCCACGCAGGCGGACAGGCGGTTGGAACGACCGGGTCATCAAGGGGATGGAATGCAGCAAAGGATCAATGATTTCGTCGAGTTCGGCCGTTTCCTGGTGCAACGCTTCCTGGCGGACCGTGGCCCGCACAGTGCCGCCGCGCTGACCTACACCACGCTGTTCGCCGTGGTGCCGATGATGACGGTCACCTTCGCCATGCTTTCGGCTATCCCCGCATTTCAGGGTGTCGGCGAACAGATTCAGCTGTACATCTTCCGCAACTTCATCCCCTCCACGGGCGCAACCATTCAGGAATATCTGGTCGCCTTCACGAACCAGGCAAGACAACTCACCTGGTTTGGCGTGGGGTTTCTGATGGCGACCGCGCTGATGATGCTGTTGACCATCGAAAAGGCGTTCAACGTGATCTGGCGGGTGCGACAGCCACGTCGTGGTATCTCGAGCTTCCTCCTGTACTGGGCCATCCTCAGCCTCGGTCCGCTGCTGCTCGGAGCGGGGTTCGCCATGAGCACCTACATCACATCCTTGTCGCTGATCTCCGGCCCCCATGCATTGATTGGCGCGCGTACCGTACTCAAGGCGATGCCGCTGGTGCTCAGCGTCGCGGCCTTCACGCTGATCTACGCAGCGGTGCCCAACACCCGTGTGCCGTTGCGGCATGCGGTTGTCGGCGGTACTTTCACAGCGGTTCTGTTCGAAGCGGCCAAGCAATTGTTCGGTCTGTACGTGAGCTATTTTCCCAGTTATCAGCTGATCTACGGGGCTTTCGCCGCGGTGCCGCTGTTTCTGTTGTGGGTTTATCTGTCCTGGATGATCGTGCTGTTCGGCGCGGAGTTGGTCTGCGGTATGTCTTCGTCGCAGCAATGGCGGCGTCGCTCGGTGCCGCGTCTTCTGGTCATGCTCGGGTTGCTGCGTGTGCTGTACGAAAGCCAGAAGGCTGGGCGCGAGGTACGCTTGCGTGATGCGCATCGAAGCGGTTGGCAACTACCCGAGGATGAGTGGGATGAAATTTTCGAGTTCTTCGAGCGGGAACAACTCGTCTGTCGGACCGGGTCGTCCGGATGGGTCCTGTGTCGCGATCTCAATCATTACAGCTTCGATCAGTTGTTGCGCTCCAATCCCTGGCCGCTCTCGGGTAACCATGCGTTGCCGGAGCAGCTGGACGAACCCTGGTACCCGACGCTGAAACAGTCGCTGGAGCTGCTACAGAAGGAGCAGGCGAACCTGTTCGGTGGCAGTGTCGCCGACTGGCTGCAGGCGCGACGGGTTTGAACGAGACAATTCAGTATTGCAAGGAAACGAAGATGAACAAGCGCTCCGTTGGTGTATTCGGTTTGCTCGCCTGCCTGGCGCTGGCTGGGTGTGCAGAAGACTGGGGCCCCGACCAGCACGGCACCGACGTCACGGCACAGCAACTCGACGGTCAATGGCTGTTGATCAACTACTGGGCTGAGTGGTGCGGCCCATGCCGGACGGAAATTCCCGAGCTGAATGCGCTGGACGACTCACACGACGACATTACTGTTCTCGGCGTCAATTTCGACGGGCTGCAGGGGGAAGAATTGGCTGCGGCAGCCAAGGACCTGGGCATCGATTTTCGAGTCCTCAGCCTCGACCCCGCCGAACGCCTGGATCTGCCGCGCAGCGCGGTGCTACCGGTGACCTATATCGTCGATGGAGACGGCAAGGTGCGTCATCAGTTGGTCGGCGAACAAACCGCCGAAGGCTTGCAGGAGCATCTGGCAAAGTTGGGAAGGTAGCGGTTGGGCTTCAAGCCAAGTTAAGAGCAGGGCAGCAGGACGACGGTGGCGCTTCTGCTTGCAGCTTGTCGCTGCCCTTAGGGCTTCACGTACCAGAAGTCCTGCCAGAAGCCGATTACCTTGGCGGGGTAGTGATTCTTGCCGAGGCTGCCGTTGTAGCGCGCCAGGGCGCGATTGATGTCACCTTTTTCCTTTTTCAGGTAGTAGCTGAGGATGGTGCAGCCGTAGCGGAGGTTGGTGGCGTTGTCGGTGAGATTGTCCTGCGAGCGCCCCAATTCGGCCTTCCAGAACGGCATCACCTGCATCATGCCTTGTGCGCCGACGCTGGAAATGGCGAATCGATCGAAATGACTTTCAGCGTGGATGAGCGCAAGCACCAGGTCAGGTTTCAATCCCGCCTTGCTGGCTTCCTGGTGCACCAGTCGCAAGAGCGTCAACCGTTCTTGCGGGTCGCGAACGTAGCGCTTGAGGCGGGTCGACATATCCATCAGCCAGACTTCCGCTTCGAAGCGATCCTGGAAACTCTCGGCTTCCGCTACGGTGCGTTGCATCAGTTCGCGCAATTCCGGCTCGGGTGCCTGGCGAACGTTGGCGGACACTGGCCCGGCGACGACCAGCATAAGTAGCAATACGTAGCGCAGCGGCGTCACGATGAATCAGCCGTCTTCGCCTGGATCGCTGGCGTAGCGGCCAGCGTCCTGCACCAGGCTGCGAAGAAATTCCTGCTGCAAATCAGGGTCGTTGCGGGTCAGCTCGATCAGGCTCTGCTCGAGTTCGCTGGCTTCTTCCTCGAGGCCAAGCTCCGAGAGCCGCTTGACGCGATGAACCCATTGGCTGACGTCATCGCCTTCGAGATCGTTAAAAATCAGGTCGTGGGCTTCGAGCAGCTTGCCGCGCAGACTGCGGCTGACCAGCAGCATCGCGTCGGCACGGGTCGCGTCCTGCGGATCCTCGACCTGCAGGTGGAGCTTGCCGATCTGACTGATGTCCTGATCGGCGAAAGAGCCATCGAGCAGGTTGAGCCGCAACACTCCGTTGCGATCGGTGCTCAGCTCATGGGTTTCGGGACCCGCAACGACCAGCACCGGCCGTTCGGCCCAAGGCAGGCTGGAGTATTCGAGGCGGGTATCGCGGCGCTGTTCGTCGAGGCTGGCAAGGTTCTGCTGCGAACGTCCGTTGGACTCGACGTTGACGAATGGGTTGAGACCGGCAAAGCCGTAGCTGATCCAGCCGCGGGTGACGCTTTCCGGCAGGTTGCCGAGCAACGCCACGTTGAGGACATTGGCGCCGACCCCGGCGACTACAGCGACAGCCCCCAGCGGTATCTCGTACAGCTCGCGCCACGCCTGATAAGGCGTGTAGCGATCATAACGGCGAGTCACTTCGAAATCGGTAACTTCGAAAGTCTTCTGGTCGAGTACGCGGATACGCCGCTGCGGCAACTCCAGCAACGGCTCTCCCACTTCGATGCGAAGGCTATGGTCAAGCAGTTTGCGTTCGGTGCGAGCTTCGTGTTCGCTGCGTTGCGGCAGCTGGTTGGCGCAGCCGCCCACAAAAAGCGCCACGCAAAGCGTGGCGCAGAGTGAAGCACTTCGGTTGTGCATGATGTCCGTCAGCGACTGGCGCGTGAATTGATGAACTCGAGGATGTCGGCGACAGCGACGGCCTGGCTTTCGGCATCGCGACGATGCTTGTATTCCAGCGTGCCGTCGGCCAATCCGCGATCGCCGATGACGATGCGATGCGGGATGCCCACCAACTCCATATCGGCGAATTTGACGCCTGGACTGGTCTTTTTGTCACGATCATCGAGCAGCACGTCGTAGCCGGCGGCGGTGAGATCCGCGTAGAGCTTGTCGGTGGCTTCGCGAACGGCCTGATTGTCGTACTTCATCGGCACCAGGGCGATCTGGAAGGGCGCCAGCGCGTCCGGCCAGAGGATGCCGCGATCATCGTAGTTCTGCTCGATGGCCGCAGCGACCACGCGGGATACGCCGATGCCGTAGCAGCCCATGGTCAGGGTGGCCGGCTTGCCGTTTTCGCCCATGACACTGCAGTTCATCGCTTCGCTGTACTTGGTGCCGAGCTGGAAAATATGCCCGACCTCGATACCGCGCTTGATGATCAATGTGCCAACGCCATCCGGGCTTGGGTCGCCTGCTACGACGTTGCGCAGGTCAGCGACTTCCGGCAGCGGCAGGTCGCGCTCCCAGTTCACACCGAAATAGTGCTTGTCTTCCTGGTTGGCGCCGGCTGCGAAGTCGCTCATCAGCGCGACCGAGCGATCGATGACACAGCTGATCGGCAGATTCAGCGGGCCCAGCGAGCCGGGGCCTGCCCCAATGGCGGTGCGGATCTCCGCATCGGAAGCGAACACCAGCGGACTGGCAACCTGAGCCAGGTTCGCCGCCTTGATCTCGTTCAGTTCATGGTCACCACGCACGACAAGTGCAACCAGCTGTCCTTTCTCGACACCCTGTACGACTAGCGTTTTGATGGTTTTCTCGATGGGCAGCTGAAACTGCTCGACCAGCGCAGCAATCGTTTTGCAGTTCGGTGTATCGACCAGGCGCAGCTCTTCGGTAGCGGCGCTGCGCTCCGTTTCGCGTGGAATGGCTTCGGCCTTCTCGATGTTGGCTGCGTAATCGGAACTGTCGCTGAACGCGATATCGTCTTCGCCGGATTCAGCCAGTACGTGGAATTCATGCGAGCCGGTGCCGCCGATCGATCCGGTATCAGCCTGCACGGGACGGAAATTCAGCCCCAGGCGAGTGAAGATATTGCAGTACGCCTGGTGCATGCGGTCATAGGTTTCTTGCAGCGATTGCTGGTCCGCATGGAAAGAATAAGCGTCCTTCATAATGAACTCGCGCCCGCGCATCAGACCGAAGCGCGGCCGGATCTCGTCGCGGAACTTGGTCTGGATCTGGTAGAAGTTGATCGGCAACTGCTTGTAGCTGTTCAGCTCGTTACGGGCCAGATCGGTGATGACTTCTTCATGGGTCGGGCCGACACAGAATTCACGGCCATGGCGGTCCTTCAGGCGCAGCAGCTCGGCGCCATATTGCTCCCAACGGCCCGATTCCTGCCAAAGCTCGGCGGGCTGGATTGCAGGCATCAGGACTTCCAGTGCGCCGGCCTTGTTCATTTCGTCGCGAACGATGGCCTCGGCTTTGCGCAGCGCACGCAGCCCCATCGGCATCCAGGTGTAGAGGCCGGACGCCAGCTTGCGGATCATGCCTGCACGCAGCATCAACTGATGGCTGATGACCACTGCATCGGAAGGCGTTTCTTTAAGGGTCGAGAGCAGGAACTGACTGGTGCGCATGAGGGCCGTTGTGTCCTTGCAGAGCGGGAAATTTGGCTCGGCATTGTACGGCGACTGCGGGGTGGCGTACAGAATCGTTCGGATGGCGTCAGCTATCAAAACTAAGAAGCCCGGCGAGTGCCGGGCTTCTTTTCACGCTCGAGTTACAAGCTGAGTTTCTGGTTTTACAGAATGCTCAGCGGATACTCGACGAACAGGCGCCATTCATCGATATCCGGCACATAGCCGTTAATTTCAGTGCTGGTACGCAGGATAGAGTTGCGTGCGCGCAACTTCAGATCTTTGGCTGGGCCGCTTTGGACGGTATAGGAAACCTGGTTGAAGATTTCGCGTTCGGTGCCTTCGCCAGTGCCGCCATAGAACTCGGCGTCAATATTATCGCCGCGGATGTAAGCGGTTTTCCATGCGAGTCCTGGAACACCGTAGCCGCTGAAGTCCAGCTCATAACTGGCCTGCCAAGAGCGTTCATCTTTTCCGTTAAAGTCGGACAGATAGGAGTTCGCAACCCAGATGGCGCTACCGCCGTCGCCGTAGTCATATAGGTATCCTGTATCGCCGGATACTCGCTGGTGGGCCAGAATGAAAGCATGCGCACCGACGCTGTACTTTGCCGACAGGCTCCAAATAGTGTTGTCGTCGACAGCAGCCCCGTCTGCGCCCTGGAAGCGCTGGTCGATGTCGTCAGTTTTGTAGTAGTTGAAATCAAACGTCAGAGCTTGGCTTTCAGACAGCGGCATCACGTAATTAACGTTCGCGTATTTCTTGTCGTATGTGTCTTCGACATCGGAGAAATAGAGCGAAGCACTTAGCTCGTCTGTGAATTGATAGCTGCCACCAAATACATCGATGCTCTTCAGTTCGGAGTCGTCACGGCTGGACGATGCCATAGAGCTTTCCGCAGTGAAACGGCCGGCGTTGAGCTCTAGTCCGTTGATTTCATTGCTGGTAATGAGTGTACCGGTAAAGGATTGCGGTAACAGGCGCGAGTCGTCGTTCGCAAGGACCGGCATCATCGGCATCTGGTCGCCATACTTCACTACGGTGTTGGAGAACTGTGCTTTGATCGCAGCACCGACCTGACCGACATCACGGTCTGGATGGCCGTCAGATTCGAGCTCGAACATCTGAGTGAAATTGTGTCCGCGGCCGCCGTCCAGTCGCACGCCTAGCAAGCCGAAGGCATCTACACCGACGCCAATAGTGCCCTGAGTGAAACCAGATTCGAAGGTTGTAATGAAAGCCTGGCCCCATGGCTTAGCGTCATTGATGCCGCCTTCACGGAAGTCCCGGCTCCAATAGGTATTACGCAGCAGAAGATCCAGCTTCGCGTCTTCGACGAAACCGTTAGATTCAGATTGCTGACTGGCGAATGCCATTTGGGATGTGCCCGCGGCTACGGCCAGGGCGATAACGCTCCACTTCATCACTTGCATGAGTGATTGCTCCTTTGGTTCAAATTGGTGCTTGCTTTCCTGCTTGTGGCGGGAAAGAGGCATCTTATTTTCGGTATACAAGCTCAATTGCAGTCCTTGTTTACCTAGCTGGTCGAAACCTGCAACAACTCTGGGAATGTATTTCCGAGAACTATTGTGTAGCTGGGGAAACTAGCGACAGCAAGCTTACTCCAGCTTTTTGCGTTTTTCTGCCCCCTCGGGTGGGGCTTTTTACCGCAAAGCAATAACCGTGCACAGAATGAAAAACTGCCCCGTTGCAGGAAAACGGACTGCTGCGCGCCTCGGCCCGCTCTATAGCGGGGCTTTGCCGTTCGGTAATAGTCCCGAATTGGTGCGCTTTGGTCGGCTGCTGGCGATAAAGCGTTGGAGTATTCTTATCTGACGACCTGGTGCGGCTTCGCTGCTGCTGGTCCCCCATATGAACAGGAGTGCCGTTATGTTCGTTCTCGATTCGCGCCTGGAGCAGGACACGCTGAATCTGGGTGATTTTCCGCTGTGTCGCTTGCTGCTGATGAACGATGCCAATTACCCCTGGTTCATTCTTGTGCCACGCCGCGAAGAAGTCAGTGAGCTGTTTCAGCTGGACGCGGCGGATCAGCAGGCGCTTTGGCGAGAGGCAACGGCGCTGGCTGAAACGCTGAAGGACACCTTCGGCGCAGACAAGATGAATGTCGCGACTTTGGGCAATATGGTGAATCAACTCCATATGCATGTGATCGCTCGGCGTCGGGGAGACTCCGCCTGGCCGGCGCCCGTCTGGGGTCATAAGCCGGCCAATCCTTATAGCGAGGTGCAGGTCGATGCGATAAAGCAGAAGCTGAAACTGGTGCTCACTGACAATTTTCGTTTTGCGGAGTGACGTAATGGAGTTGGAACAACGCATCACCGATCTCGAAGCGCGCCTGGCTTTTCAGGACGACGCGATCCAAACCTTGAGCGATGTACTGTTTGCGCAGCAGCGTGCCGTCGAGCGGCTACAGGCGCAGTTGGGCGTGCTGGCCAGGCGGCAGGAAGACATGCAGAGCAGGATGGGGGGCGAGGAGGATGAAGCGCCTCCGCCGCACTATTGAAGGCTGCGGCGCAGGGTGACGAACGCCAGCACCGGTTTGGTTCTGGCGTTCGACGTTGCTGATCAGACTAGATTGCGGCCACGTCTTCGGCCTGGAGACCTTTGTCGCGCATCATGACGGTGAATTCGACGCGTTGACCTTCTACCAGTACCCGGTGGCCTTCGCCTCGGATGGCCCGGAAGTGGACGAACACATCATCGCCGCTATCGCGGGAGATAAAGCCGAAACCTTTCGAGGTGTTGAACCATTTGACTGTGCCTGCTTCGCGCCCGGCGGTACTAACAGCCGGCGCCGTGACGTTCTTGTGCTGGCTTCTGCGATGCGAGGATGGGCTGCGGTTGGCGGTACGTGCATTTACTGTTTGCGTCGCAGCCAGTTGCAGCAGTACGGCGATGAAGGCGAGCACTAGGCTGGCCAAGGTTGCTGGTTGTCCCGCAATGGCAGCGACGGGAAGCAACAGAATCGCAGCCTGGATCACAACCGCAATAATCAGCAGCACCGAAGCGCCGAGTAGAACAGGGCGGCTACGCCCGTGGCTGTTCGCCTGAGCGGATGCAAACTGTACGTTCAGCAGGCCTAGAAACAGCAGGCTCAATGCTTCGGGTTGTACCAGTAAGGGCATTGCCCCGGTAAGACTGGGTACGAATGACAGCGCCAGGGCAACAACGCCCGTTAATACATGGATGATCTTAAGCATTCTTTTGACTCACAGTTAAATAGCACGACAGAAAGCGGCAGGCTTGGGCGGAGGAAATTGACTGGGATGCGATCGCCTTAATTGAATGCCCAAGCTGCGACGCGCGCGTATTTAACAGTAAAGGAAGGCGGTGCTCAAATGGCTTGCCCATCGAGGCATCGGGAAGGAAGTTAGGGTGGGTGTCACGTCGGTAGCGGCGAGCTTCGTGTCATGCCAAGCGGAATGGCCGTGCTCCGGCCATCCTGCTTGTAATGGAGGTTGGCGCCTCGTATCAGGCGGCAAGCAGGCTGCGCAGCATCCAGGCAGTCTTTTCATGAATCTGCATGCGCTGAGTCAGAAGGTCGGCGGTGGGCTCGTCACTGACTTTTTCCAGCAGCGGGAAAATGCCACGTGCGGTCCGGACGACCGCTTCTTGTCCTTCAACCAGCAACTTGATCATGTCCTCTGCGGTTGGAATGCCCTCCTGCTCCTTGATCGAGGACAGCTTCGCGTAGGCGGCGTAGGTGCCTGGCGCCGGGAAACCCAGGGCACGGATACGCTCGGCGATGTCATCCACAGCGGTAGCCAGTTCGGTGTACTGCGTCTCGAACATAGTGTGCAGGGTATTGAACATCGGACCTGTCACGTTCCAGTGGAAATTGTGTGTCTTGAGATAAAGCGTATAGGTGTCGGCCAGCAGGCGGGATAGACCGTCTGCGATGGCGGCGCGGTCCTGCTCGGCAATACCAATATTAATTTCCATGGTTCTCTCCCTTTGGATGAATTGACTGACAGTTATGCCAGAAAACGACGGTGAACAGTGAGTGACGCACTGTCGCCGGTAGCGGTCTGTTCGTTGGAAGGCGCCGGTGGGTGTTGGGTTCAATGCAGATTGGCTATTGCAGTAAGAGCTGCTGTCGCACCGGCTGCGTTGCGGCGATTATGCGGATATAATCCCGCGCTTGTGTCGGGCGGCCCGTCTGCCGTAAGGGTAGCCGCGTACTGATGCCTGCCGGTAGCTCTGGCTCTGCGCCGATGAGCGATCGATTTCAGGTGGAGCGCTGTATGGGCTCCGTCTGCCAGTTGCGAATCGAGCGACCCAACGAATTTCCAAGATACGAGAAGCGAACCCCACCATGATGCGCAGCCACTATTGCGGCCAGTTGAACGAAAGCCTGGACGGCCAGGAAATCACTCTTTGCGGTTGGGTCCATCGCCGCCGCGACCACGGCGGGGTTATCTTCCTCGACGTGCGTGACCGCGAAGGCATGGCCCAGGTGGTGTTCGATCCTGACCGCGCCGAGACGTTTTCAGCCGCCGACCGGGTGCGCAGCGAGTACGTCGTGAAGATCACCGGCAAGGTCCGCCTGCGCCCTGAAGGTGCGCGCAATCCGAACATGGCGTCCGGCGCCATCGAAGTGCTGGGTTACGAGTTGGAAGTGCTGAACGAGGCGGAAACCCCGCCGTTCCCGCTCAACGAATACAGCGACGTAGGCGAGGAAACCCGCCTGCGTTATCGCTTCATCGACCTGCGCCGTCCGGAAATGGCCGAGAAGCTCAAGCTGCGTTCGAGCATCACCACCAGCATTCGTCGCTACTTGGATGAGAACGGCTTCCTCGATGTGGAAACGCCAATCCTGACCCGCGCCACCCCTGAAGGTGCCCGCGACTATCTGGTGCCCAGTCGTACCCATCCCGGCAGTTTCTTCGCCCTGCCGCAGTCGCCCCAGCTGTTCAAGCAACTGCTGATGGTGGCCGGCTTCGATCGCTATTACCAGATCGCGAAGTGCTTCCGCGACGAAGACCTGCGCGCCGACCGGCAGCCGGAATTCACCCAGATCGACATCGAGACCAGCTTCCTTGATGAGTCCGACATCATCGGCATCACTGAAGGCATGGTGCGCAAGCTGTTCAAGGAAGTGCTGGGCGTCGAGTTCGGCGAGTTCCCGCACATGCCGTTCGAGGAAGCCATGCGTCGCTACGGCTCGGACAAGCCGGACCTGCGCATTCCGCTGGAACTGGTCGATGTCGAAGACCAGCTCAAGGACGTCGAATTCAAGGTATTCGCCGGCCCGGCCAATGATCCCAAGTGCCGCGTTGCCGCGCTGCGCGTGCCGGGCGGGGCGAGCATGCCGCGCAAGCAGATCGACGACTACACCAAGTTCGTCGGCATCTATGGCGCCAAGGGTCTGGCCTACATCAAGGTCAACGAGCGCGCCAAGGGTGTCGAAGGCCTGCAGTCGCCCATCGTCAAGAACATTCCCGAAGCCAGCCTCAACGCGATCCTCGATCGCGTGGGTGCGGTCGATGGAGATATCGTCTTCTTCGGTGCCGACAAGGCCAAGATCGTTTCCGAGGCGTTGGGCGCGCTGCGCATCAAGCTGGGTCACGACCTGAACCTGCTGACCTGCGAATGGGCACCGATGTGGGTCGTCGATTTCCCGATGTTCGAGGAAAACGACGATGGCTCGCTGTCGGCGCTGCACCATCCCTTCACTGCGCCCAAGTGCAGCCCCGAAGAGCTGGAAGCCAATCCGGGCGTGGCGCTATCGCGCGCCTATGACATGGTGCTCAACGGCACCGAGCTGGGTGGCGGTTCCATCCGTATCCACCGCAAGGACATGCAGCAGACCGTATTCCGCATCCTTGGCATCGATGAGGCGGAGCAGAACGAGAAGTTCGGCTTCCTGCTCGATGCACTGAAGTACGGCGCCCCGCCGCACGGTGGCCTGGCCTTCGGCCTGGACCGTCTAGTGATGCTGATGACCGGCGCGCAATCGATTCGCGAAGTGATCGCCTTCCCGAAAACCCAGAGCGCGGCGGACGTCATGACCCAGGCGCCGGGTGCGGTGGATGCCAAGGCGCTGCGCGAGTTGCACATTCGCCTGCGCGAGCAGCCTAAAGCCGAATAACCGCAGAGCCGGAGCCCAGGGAAACCTGGGCTTCTGCGTTACAGCAAGAGAAAAGTTGATCGAAGAGGGAGGCAGTTATGGCTGGTCATTCCAAATGGGCCAACATCAAGCACCGCAAGGGGCGCCAGGATGCCAAGCGCGGCAAAATTTTCACCAAGCTCATTCGTGAGCTGACCGTAGCCGCCAAGAGCGGCCCGATCCCGGCGGATAACCCGCGCCTGCGCCTGGCGGTGGACAAGGCGCTGGTCGCCAACATGTCGCGTGACGTGATCGACCGCGCCATCGCCCGTGGTGCCGGCAACAACGAGGCCGACAACGTCGTCGAGCTGAGCTACGAAGGTTACGCGCCCAGCGGCGTGGCGATCATCGTCGAAGCCATGACCGACAACCGCAACCGCACCGCTGCCGAAGTGCGCCACGCCTTCAGCAAGCACGGTGGCAACCTGGGTACCGACGGCTCGGTCGCCTACATGTTCGATCGCAAGGGACAGATCAGCTTCGCCGCTGGCATCGACGAAGATGCGCTGATGGAAGCGGCGCTGGAAGCCGGTGCCGACGACGTGGAAATGGGCGAGGACGGCTCGGCGCTGGTCTCGACCAGCTTCGCTGAGTTCCATGCCGTCAACGAGGCGCTGGGTACGGCCGGTTTCAAGGGCGAGGAGGCGGAAATCGCCATGATCCCCTCGATTGCCGCACCGCTCGCCGATCTGGAAACCGCGCAGAAGGTGCTGCGCCTGATCGATGCGCTGGAAGATCTGGACGACGTGCAGAACGTCTACCACAACGCCGAAATCTCCGATGAAATTATGGAGCAGCTAGAGTGATCGGGCGCTAGCCAGAAGCTAGAAGTCGAAGATGAAAGCCGGGGCACCGTTGGGGTGTTTCCGGCTTCTTCTTTTGTGCGCCTCGATGCGTGCGGTCGTCGGCATTGTTCCGGTAGCTCTCGCCGCGACTGTACCTTTATACTCGCGGCTGGATAAATAGACAGTACGGCGACCGCATGACGCTCATTCTCGGGATCGATCCCGGCTCTCGCATCACTGGCTACGGCGTGGTGCGCGATACCGGCCGCAGTTGCGAGTACGTGGCATCCGGTTGCATCCGCACCGGCAGCGGTGAGCTGTCCGCGCGACTGCAGGCAGTATTCGCTGGCGTCAGCGAGGTGATCCGCCTTCATGGCCCGGTAACCATGGGTATCGAGCAGGTCTTCATGGCGCGCAACGCCGATTCTGCGCTCAAGCTCGGACAGGCCCGAGGCGCCGCGATAGTGGCTGCTGCCGAGCAGGGTCTGGAGATAGCCGAGTACACCGCAACCCAGGTCAAGCAGGCGATTGCCGGAACCGGTGGTGCCGACAAAGAGCAGGTGCAGATGATGGTGATGCACCTGCTGAAATTGGTGAAAAAACCACAGATTGATGCCTCAGACGCGCTAGCGATCGCCTTGTGCCATGCGCATCATCGGCAGAGTCTCATCCCGCACGGGCTGGCCGGTGCCAAGCGCAGGGCAGGGCGCTTGCGTTTGTAGTAGCTAGAGCTGGGTAGCAAAGACCATGGCTGACAGCGCTCTGCAGCCGAGAGAGGAATGGATAACTGTGATTGGACGTTTGCGCGGGACCCTGGCGGAGAAACAGCCGCCGCATCTGATACTGGATGTGAATGGCGTTGGCTATGAAGTCGAGGTGCCGATGACCACGCTCTACCGCCTGCCTGCTGTCGGTGAGCCGGTGACGCTGCACACCCATATGGTGGTGCGTGAGGATGCGCAGCTGTTGTATGGCTTTGCCGAGAAGCGCGACCGAGAGCTGTTTCGCGAACTGATCCGGCTCAATGGCGTCGGCCCCAAGCTGGCGCTGGCATTGATGTCGGGCCTTGAGGTGGACGAGCTGGTGCGCTGCGTTCAAGCCCAGGACACGTCCGTGCTGGTGAAGATCCCGGGCGTCGGCAAGAAGACAGCTGAGCGGTTGCTGGTGGAATTGAAGGATCGCTTCAAAGCCTGGGAGAGCATGCCGTCCATCGCACCTCTGGTGGTGGAACCCCGCTCGAATATGGCAGTCTCAAGCGCCGAGAATGATGCGGTCAGCGCGCTGATTTCCCTTGGGTTCAAGCCACAAGAGGCCAGCCGTGCCGTATCCGCCGTACAGGAAGACGATTTGAGTAGTGAAGATCTGATCCGCCGTGCCCTGAAGGGAATGGTGTAAGCACATGATCGAAGCCGATCGTCTGATTACCGCCACTGGTCGCGACCGCGAAGAACAATTCGACCGTGCCATCCGCCCGCTGAGTCTGGCCGAATACATCGGCCAGCCGGTCGTACGCGAGCAGATGGATCTGTTCATCCGTGCGGCTCGCGGGCGCAGCGAGGCCCTCGATCACACCTTGATCTTCGGCCCGCCGGGCCTCGGCAAGACAACGCTGGCCAATATCATTGCTCAGGAAATGGGTGTCTCGATCAAGAGTACTTCCGGCCCCGTGCTGGAGCGGCCCGGTGATCTGGCCGCGCTGCTGACCAATCTGGAGCGGGGTGACGTGCTCTTCGTCGACGAGATCCATCGGTTGTCTCCCATCGTTGAAGAAGTGCTGTATCCGGCGATGGAAGATTTTCAGTTGGACATCATGATCGGCGAAGGCCCTGCGGCGCGCTCGATCAAGCTCGACCTGCCGCCCTTTACGTTGGTTGGCGCCACCACTCGTGCGGGCATGCTCACTAATCCGCTGCGTGATCGCTTCGGTATCGTGCAACGGTTGGAGTTCTATTCCACGGCCGATCTGGCGACCATCGTCAGCCGTTCGGCCGGCATTCTTGGCCTAGCTATCGAGGCCGAAGGCGCTTTCGAAATTGCCCGTCGTGCTCGCGGCACGCCCCGTATCGCCAACCGCCTGCTGCGCCGGGTGCGGGATTTTGCGGAAGTTCGTGGGAATGGTGAGATTACTCGCCGTACAGCGGATCTCGCGCTGAACATGCTCGATGTAGACGAGCGCGGCTTGGATCATCAGGACCGACGGTTGCTGCTGACATTGATCGAGAAGTTCGATGGCGGGCCAGTGGGCATCGACAATTTGGCCGCCGCCATCAGCGAAGAGCGCCACACCATCGAAGATGTGCTCGAACCCTATCTGATCCAGCAGGGCTACATCATGCGTACGCCGCGTGGGCGCGTGGTTACCCGGCATGCCTATCTGCATTTCGGCCTGAACCTGCCGAAACGCCTGGGCGATTCGCCAGTAGCGGACCTGTTCGACGGCGACACAAAGTGAAGAAAATATTCTTGTCCCACCCGATTGGAATTTACGGGGCCTGGCTCTAGTATGCGCGCGGAATCGGATGCTCAACCCTTCACTCATCGGTGTCGGGTGTACTACGAAGATACCGATGCCGGCGGCATCGTTTATTACGTCAATTACCTCAAGTTCATGGAGCGGGCCCGCACCGAGCGGTTGCGCAGTCTGGGTTTCGCCCAGTCGCAACTGGTTGGCGAAGACCTGCTTTTCGTCGTGCATTCGAGCGAAGCGCGTTACCACGCGCCAGCGCGGCTGGACGACGAGTTGCTGGTAACGGCCGAGGTGATGGAAATAAAGCGCGCCAGCCTGCGTTTCAGGCAGCAGGTGCGACGCGCCGAGGACAAATTGCTGCTCTGTGAAGGGCAGTTTCTGGTGGCCTGTGTACGCACCGAGAGTTTGAAACCCCGACCTATTCCCGAAGCGCTGCGCACAGCCTTCATCGAGTCGGGTCTATCCCCTGCAGGAGACTAAGTGTGGAACCCAACGTCGACCATATGTCCATGTGGAGCCTGATCAGCAACGCCAGCTTTGTGGTTCAGCTGGTCATGTTGATTCTGGTGGCGGCTTCGGTGATGTCGTGGATCATCATTTTCCAGCGCGGCAGTATGCTGCGTGCCGCCAAGCGTTCGCTGGACACCTTTGAGGAACGTTTTTGGTCGGGCATCGACCTGTCCAAGTTGTATCGCCAGGCCGGCAGTAATCCCGATCCGGATTCCGGCGTCGAGCAGATATTCCGCGCCGGTTTTAAGGAGTTTTCCCGTCTGCGCCAACAGCAGGGCGTAGATCCCGATGCCGTGATGGATGCGGTGAACCGAGCTATGCGTGTCGCTATTTCCCGCGAAGAAGAAAAGCTCGATCAGAGTTTGCCGTTCCTCGCGACCGTCGGCTCTACTAGTCCTTACATCGGTCTGTTCGGTACCGTCTGGGGCATCATGAATTCGTTCCGCGGGTTGGCACAGGTGCAGCAGGCGACTCTCGCCACTGTCGCTCCCGGCATCGCCGAGGCATTGATTGCCACTGCAATCGGTCTCTTTGCGGCGATTCCCGCGGTGATCGCCTACAACCGTTTCTCGGCGCGTGGCGAAATGCTAATCGGCCGTTACTACACCTTCGCCGATGAATTCCAGGCGATTCTCCATCGCAAAGTTCACACCACCGAAGATTGAGGCCCCCAGGCCATGGCCAGAATTCGCAACAGACGCAAACCTGTCGCCGAGATGAACGTGGTGCCCTACATCGACGTGATGCTGGTGCTGCTCGTCATCTTCATGGTGACCGCGCCAATGCTCAATCAGGGCGTAAAGGTTGATCTGCCCAAGGTCAGCAGCGAAGCCCTGCCCCAGGATAACGATGCTCAAGTACTGACCATTTCGATCAAGGCGGACAAGACTTACTTCTGGAACATCGGGAGCGAAGTGGACACCGAAACCGTTCAGGATCAGGCCCTGACACTGGATGAGATGACCAAAGCGGTCACCGCGATCATGAACCAGAACCGTAGCCAGGGTAAGCAGGTTCAGGTGTTCGTGCGTGGCGACAAGGCGGTGGACTACGGTTCGGTGATGTCCGCCATGGGCGGACTGCAGGAAGCGGGTGTCGGTAACGTCGGCTTGATTACCGAGGCGCCTTGATGCAACAGCCGGAACGTTCACGCTCGGAGAGCTACTACTGGCCCACCATTCTGGCGGTCGGGCTGCATATTGTTATTTTCGGAATGCTCTTCGTCAGCTTCGCCATGACACCGGAGCTGCCACCATCCAAGCCCATCGTTCAGGCGACCTTGTACCAGCTCAAATCTCAGAGCCAAGCTACGACTCAGACGAATCAGAAGATCGCGGGCGAGGCTCAGAAAACTGCTGCCAAGCAGTATGAAGCCGAGCAGCTGGAACAGCGCAAGGCCGAGCAGCAGAAACAGGCCGCCGCCAAGGCCGCGGAACAAAAGAAGGCGGACGAGGCTCGAAAGGCCGAAGCAGCGAAGGCTGACGCGGCAAAGAAGTCTGCGGAGGCGAAAAAAGCCGAAGAAGCCAAGAAACTAGCCGAACAGAAAAAACAGGCGGATATCGCCAAGAAGAAAGCGGCTGACGAGGCGGCCAAGAAAAAGGCTGCGGAAGAAGCCAAGAAGAAAGCTATTGCCGAGGCCGCGAAAAAGAAAGCGGCAGAGGACGCAAAGAAAAAGGCGGCAGCTGAGGCTGCGAAGAAAAAGGCCGCCGAAGAAGCCAAGAAGAAAGCAGCAGCCGAGGCTGCCCGCAAGGCTGCCGAGGACAAAAAGGCGCAAGCACTTGCCGAGCTATTGTCTGAAGACACGGAGCGGCAGCAGGCCATGGCTGACACTCAAGGCGATCAGGTAGCCGGTAACTTCGATGACCTGATTCGTCTGCGTGCGGCAGAGGGCTGGACCCGACCGCCATCGGCCCGGAACAACATGTCGGTAACGCTCCGGGTCAATATGCTGCCGGATGGCACCATTACCGCTGCAACCGTTTCGCGTTCGAGTGGCGATGCGCCGTTCGATAATTCGGCGGTCGCAGCAGTAAAGAATATTGGTCGGCTGACCGAAATGCAGGGGCTCACTGCCCAGGAGTTTCAGCCGTATCGCTCGTTCACGATGACATTTACGCCTGAGGATCTAGCGTTGTGATCAATTACCTTCGAGGTTTTATCGTCTTTTTCCTGTTCGTGATGGGCAGTGCCGTGGCGCAGGAGAAGAACATTGTCGTTACCAGCGGTACCGATCGTGCGATTCCGATTGCGGTTGTGCCGTTCGGTTGGCAGGGCGGCACTGTGCTGCCGGAAGACATGGCGGAAATCATCGGCAATGACATGCGCAATACCGGTATTTTCCAGCCGATTCCCAAGCAGAACATGATCAGTCTGCCGACTCGTGGCAGCGAAATCATTTTTCGTGACTGGAAGGCATTGGGTGCCCAGTACGTCATGGTCGGCAACATCGAGCCTTCGGCCGGCAAACTGCAGATCCGCTACGAGGTGTTCAATGTGACCACTGAACAGCAGGTCATGACGGGTACCGTGGGTGGCGGTCAGGATCAGCTGCGGGATATGGCGCATTTCGCAGCTGACCAGGCGTTCGAAAAGCTGACGGGCATCAAGGGGGCTTTCTCCACGCGCTTGCTCTACGTTACCGCTGAACGTCTCGGCGGCACCAATACGCGTTACACGCTGCAGCGTTCTGACTACGACGGTGCGCGCGCCGTGACGCTGCTGCAATCCCGTGAGCCGATTCTGTCGCCGCGCTATTCGCCGGATGGCCGTCGCATCGCCTACGTTTCTTTTGAACAGAAGCGCCCACGTATTTTCATGCAGCACATCGACACGGGGCGTCGTGAGCAGATTACCAATTTCGAAGGGCTCAACGGTGCGCCGGCATTCTCGCCGGACGGCAATCGCCTAGCATTCGTGCTGTCGAAGGATGGCAATCCGGAAATCTACGTGATGGATCTTGGGTCGCGTCAGTTGCAGCGACTCACCAATCATTACGCAATTGACACGGAGCCTTTCTGGGGCGCCGACGGTCAGACTATCTACTTCACCTCGGATCGCGCGGGCAAGCCACAGATCTACAAGCAGCGTCTGGGTAGCAATAATGCCGAACGAGTCACTTTCGTTGGTAACTACAACGCAAACCCGAAACTATCGGCAGATGAAAAGACGCTGGTGATGATTCATCGCCAGGAGGGTTACACCAATTTCAAGGTGGCAGCACAGGACCTGCAGCGCGGCAATTTACGGCTACTCTCAGATACGAGTTTAGATGAGTCGCCCACTGTTGCGCCTAATGGCACCATGCTAATCTACGCGACCCGCCAGCAGGGCCGGGGAGTCTTGATGCTCGTATCAATCAATGGTCGAGTTAGGCTCCCGCTTCCTACTGCTCAAGGCGAAGTCCGTGAGCCATCGTGGTCCCCTTACCTGAACTGATGCGGTATCAACGCTTTACTAACCAAAAACACAACTGGGGTTGTTACACATGGAAATGCTGAAATTCGGTAAGTTCGCTGCGCTGACTCTGGCTCTGGCCGTAGCTGTTGGTTGTTCGTCCAAGGGTGGCGACGACTCTGGCGAAGGTTCCTCCGCCATTGATCCGAACGCTGGCTACGGCGCTGACAGCGGTGCTGTCGACGGCAGCATGGGTGGCGAAGAAGCCGCTCTGCGCGCTATCACTACTTTCTACTTCGAATACGACAGCTCGGACCTGAAGCCGGAAGCCATGCGCGCTCTGGACGTTCATGCCAAGGACCTGAAGTCCGCTGGCAACCGTGTCGTTCTGGAAGGCCACACCGACGAGCGCGGTACTCGTGAGTACAACATGGCTCTGGGTGAGCGTCGCTCCAAGGCTGTTCAGCGCTACCTGGTTCTGCAGGGCGTATCTCCTGCTCAGCTGGAACTGGTTTCCTACGGTGAAGAGCGTCCGGTTGCCATGGGCAACGACGAGCAGTCCTGGGCTCAAAACCGCCGCGTTGAGCTGCGTAAGTAATAAGTCATGCTCAAGCACCGTTACGTTCTGACGCTTATCGCGCTTGGTCTTCCGTTTTTCGCGGCGGCTCAAGTCCCAGTGATTGAATACGACTCGCAAACCCAAAGCGGTGCGCCTGAGTCGGGTTATTCCTCTGGAGCAGATACTGGCGGTGCCTATGTCGGGGGCGGAGCGTCGGCTCCGTCTTCGGCGCAGGGCATGCTCTTCGTTCAGTTGCAGCAGATGCAGGAAGAAATCGCGCAACTGCGCGGTATGCTGGAAGTGCAACAGAATGAGATCCAGCGCCTGAAGCAGGAGGGCCTGGAGCGTTATCAGGATTTGGATAGTCGCTTGGCGAACGCCGCATCAGGCGGTTTGGCCAGCCAGAATTCGTCAGCCACGGGCAGCAGTAACGCCGGTGGCTCGGTGCAAACGCCTGCGAATGCGTCCGGGCAAGATCAGGCAAACAGTCAATCGGCGGATCCCGAAAGGGAAAAGCTGTACTACGACGCCGCTTTCGATTTGATCAAAGCGAAGGATTTCGACAAGGCCAGTCAGGCTTTTTCCGCCTTCTTGCGTAGATATCCCCAAAGCCCCTATGCCGGTAATGCACAGTACTGGCTGGGCGAGGTCAATCTCGCCAAGGGAGATTTGCAGGGGGCCGGTCAGGCATTCGCGAAGGTCAGTCAGACGTATCCTCAGCACAGCAAGGTTCCTGACTCGCTGTACAAGCTTGCGGATGTCGAAGTGCGGCTGGGCAATCGTGACAAGGCTGACGGGATCCTTCGTCAGGTCATTGCCGACTACCCGAACAGCTCGGCTGCGCAGTTGGCTCAGCGCCAACTGAATCGATAAGCCGATCCGTCGGCGCCAGTAACAAAAACCCGCCCATAGAGCGGGTTTTTTCGTTAGAATCGCTGCCCTTTTCCCGCAACGGAGGCGGATGGCCTGTTTAGCCGTCACGCCCGTGGCTGATATGCAAAATACCCTGCGAATTTCCGAGATTTTCTACTCGCTGCAGGGGGAGACCCGTACCAGTGGCCTGCCTACTGTGTTCGTCCGCCTGACCGGCTGCCCCCTGCGCTGTCATTACTGCGATACCGCCTACGCTTTCAGTGGTGGCGAGATCATGTCGCTCGAAGCAATTCTCGAGCGGGTCGCGTCCTATAAGCCTCGCTACGTCTGCGTCACGGGGGGCGAACCGCTGGCTCAGCCGAACTGTCTTCCGCTGCTGCGCGAACTCTGCGACGCGGGCTATGAAGTTTCATTGGAGACAAGTGGTGCGCTGGATATTTCCGATACCGATACTCGAGTAAGCCGGGTTGTCGATCTGAAGACTCCGGCCTCGGGCGAGATGGGTCGCAATCTTTACGAAAACATCGGTCAGCTAACACGGAACGATCAGGTCAAGTTTGTAATTTGTTCACGCGAAGATTACGACTGGGCTGTATCCAAGCTTATCGAGTACCGGCTGGATGCTCGTGCTGGCGAGGTGCTGTTCTCGCCTAGCCATCGGCAGGTAGATGCCAGGGCGTTAGCCGACTGGATCGTCAGTGACAACCTCCCGGTACGATTGCAGCTGCAGCTGCACAAAATTCTTTGGGACGATGCACCCGGCCATTGATACGCGCCGGAGTGGCTGTTTTTTGTTTCCTGAATGTGCCGGAATCTCAAGGTAAAAAGATATGACTGACAAGAAAGCCGTAATCCTCCTTTCGGGCGGACTCGATTCTGCAACCGTTGTCGCGATGGCTAAAGCGCAAGGTTACGCTTGCTACACCATGAGCTTCGATTATGGTCAGCGTCACCGTGCGGAGCTGCAGGCTGCCGAGCGGGTTGCTCGCCAATTGGGCGTGGTGGAACACAAGGTCATCGGCATGAATCTCGATGGGATAGGGGGCTCGGCGCTCACCGACTGTAGCATCGAGGTGCCGGAGGCGCCCGAGGAAGGTATACCGGTAACCTATGTGCCGGCACGCAACACCGTGTTTCTCTCGTTGGCGTTGGGCTGGGCGGAGGTGCTCGGCGCTCAGGATATTTTCATTGGAGTCAATGCCGTCGACTACTCCGGTTACCCCGATTGCCGTCCAGAATTTATCGATGCCTTCGAGCGCATGGCCAATCTTGCGACCAAGGCTGGCGTGGAGGGGCAGGGGTTTGCCATTCGTGCACCCTTGCAGAACTTGAGCAAGGCGGAGATCGTCCAGGCTGGTGCCCGTCTGGGTGTTGATTATGCGATGACCGTTTCGTGCTACCAGGCCGACGACGATGGGCGCGCTTGTGGAAAGTGCGACAGCTGCCGTTTGCGAGCTGCAGGTTTTGAGCAGGCCGGCCTTTCAGACCCGACTCGCTACCGTTAATTTTTTCCAAAAAAACTTTGATTTAATCAATCAAATCAGTATCATGCGCCCCGCATTGGGTCGTTAGCTCAGTTGGTAGAGCAGTTGGCTTTTAACCAATTGGTCGTAGGTTCGAATCCTACACGACCCACCATATTCTCCTTGGGGAGCAGAAAGCCGGAGGCCGTTAGGTCATCCGGCTTTTTTATGTTCGCAGTTCACAGCAATCAAAGCGGGTTATTTCCGTCGGTTATTAAAGGCGGTTTTCACTACGACCTTGGTCTGTGACTCAGCCGAGATTAAACGTAATAGACTGCGACCTCCCGATTGTCCGTTGGTTTGAGGCTCAAATGTATTCTGATCGCATCCGCTTGTCCTCTCTGCAGAGCAAGGTCATGAGCGCCCAAGAGGCCGCTACTCTTATTCAAGACGGCATGACCGTCGGCATGAGCGGCTTTACCCGTGCGGGTGAGGCTAAAGCCGTGCCTTTGGCGTTGATCGATCGCGCCAAGGACGAAAAGCTGAAGATCAGTCTCATCACTGGTGCCAGCCTCGGTAACGACCTGGATGGGAAAATGGCCGCAGCCGGTTTGTTGGCTCGCCGCGGTCCGTTCCAGGCGGATGCCGTTCTGCGCAAGGCGATCAACCAGGGCGAGGTGATGTTCATTGATCAGCATCTCTCCCACACCGTCGAGCAGATGCGCAACAATCAGATCAAGCGCCCGGACGTGACCATTGTCGAGGCCGTAAGCATTACGGAACAGGGTTACATCGTACCGACTACTTCCGTGGGTAACTCCGCTAATCTAGCGGTGTTCGCCGACAAGATCATTGTCGAGCTGAACCTTGCGCATAACCTTAACCTGGAAGGTCTGCACGACATCTATTTCCCGGGTGAGCGTCCGAACCGTGGTCCGATCCCGCTGACCAAGGTCGACGATCGTATCGGCACCGCCGCCATTCCGGTCGACCCGGCCAAGATCGCCGCTATCGTCATTACCGAGCAGCCGGATTCTTATTCCACCGTCACGCCAGCAGACGAAGAAACCCAGGCCATCGCCAATCACCTGATCGAATTCTTCAAGAAGGAAGTCGATGAAGGTCGCATGGCGAAGAACCTTGGTCCGATGCAGGTGGGTATCGGCAACATCGCCAATGCCGTTGTATGTGGTCTGATCGACTCGCCGTTCGAAGATCTGGTGATGTACTCCGAAGTGCTGCAGGACTGCACTTTCGAATTGATCGATGCTGGCAAGATGAAGTTCGCTTCCGGTTGCTCCATCACCCTGTCCGAGCGCTGCAACGATCGCGTATTCGGCAATCTGGAGAAGTACAAGGACAAGCTGGTGCTGCGTCCGCAGGAAATCTCCAACCATCCGGAACTGGTGCGTCGTCTGGGTATCGTTGGAATCAACACGGCTCTGGAGTTCGACATCTACGGCAACGTCAACTCGACGCATGTAGGCGGCACCAAGATGATGAATGGCATCGGCGGTTCCGGTGACTTCGCTCGTAACGCGCACATGGCCATCTTCGTGACCAAATCGATAGCCAAGGGCGGCAACATTTCCAGTGTTGTACCAATGGTTGCGCATGTCGACCACACCGAGCACGACGTGGAAATTCTCGTCACCGAGCAAGGCCTGGCGGATCTGCGTGGCCTGGCGCCGCGCGAACGGGCCCGCGTGATCATCGATAACTGCGTCCATCCTTCGTACCGCGATGCGCTGAACAATTACTTCGAAGGCGCATGCGACAAGGGCGGCCAGACTCCACATATGTTGCGCGAAGCCATGAGCTGGCACATCAATTTGGAAGAACGCGGTCATATGCTCAAAGACAAGTGATCGAAAACCGCCGGCAAATGCCGGCGGTTTTCATTTGGGTGAGCCTAAACACCCTTCGTTTGCCCCCTCGCTTTCCCTTTTGCAGACGCTTCAGCTAGTATTCCTGCCCCTTGAGCGGGCAGGGAGCGGCGGACTGCACCTCGCACTGTCTTCCTCTTTCGCCTCGTCCGATTCGAACAGGCTGGCCGGGTATACTCGGCGCTTCATGCAATAACGTGCTTTTGCAGGACCGCGAATATGACGCAGATACCCGAACGCATTCTTGTGCAGGCTCACCTGGCAGCCAAACAACCCCAGCCGCTGTCGCCCGAGCAGGAAGCGCAATTGCGCGACGATATCGCTGTCGAGTTGAAGCGCCAGAATGCGGTGCTCGTGGCGCATTACTACACCGACCCGGTGATCCAGTCGCTCGCCGAGGAAACCGGAGGCTGTGTTTCCGATTCGCTGGAGATGGCCCGCTTCGGCAACGAACACTCAGCGCAGACCGTGGTGGTCGCGGGCGTCAAGTTCATGGGTGAGACGGCGAAGATCCTCAATCCTGAAAAGCGGGTGCTGATGCCGACATTGGAGGCCACCTGCTCGCTGGACCTCGGTTGCCCGGTGGAAGAGTTTTCGGCTTTTTGTGATCAGCATCCAGAGCGCACCGTCGTGGTCTATGCCAATACTTCGGCGGCTGTGAAGGCTCGGGCTGACTGGGTAGTTACCTCGAGTTGTGCGCTGGAAATCGTCGAAAGCCTGATGGATAACGGCGAGAAGATCATCTGGGCTCCAGATAAGCATCTCGGCAGCTATGTGCAGCGTGAAACCGGAGCCGACATGCTGCTCTGGGATGGCGCCTGCATCGTCCATGAAGAATTCAAGGCGAAGCAGCTCGAAGATATGAAGGCGTTATATCCGGATGCTGCCGTTCTGGTTCATCCTGAGTCACCTGAATCGGTGATCGCTCTGGCGGATGCCGTTGGGTCCACCAGTCAGCTGATCAAGGCGGCCCAGACGCTGACGAATCCAACTTTCATCGTTGCCACCGACCGCGGCATCTTTTACAAGATGCAGCAGCTTTGTCCTGATAAGGCGTTTATCGAGGCGCCGACGGCCGGTAGCGGAGCCGCCTGCCGTAGCTGCGCACATTGCCCATGGATGGCGATGAACACGCTCGAGCGTACGCTGCATTGCCTGCGCACCGGCAGCAACGAGATATTCGTCGATCCAGCCTTGGTTCCGCGGGCGGTCAAGCCGCTCAAGCGCATGCTGGATTTCACTCAGGCTGCGCGTATCAAGCAGGCTGGCAACGCCTGACATCATTGTCCTCGAGGGTGCTGCTGCACGCTCAGCGCAGCATCTCCTCGATCATTCGCTTCTCTTCGATCAGCTGTTTCTGTCGGGCGTCGATACGTGCGGCTGTCTGAAAATTGCTCGATCGGCGCTTGGCGAGATCCAGTTGCTCGATCGCCTGATCGTAATCCCCGACCAGGGCGAAGAACTCAGCTCGGCCCTGGTGCAGCCCCAGTATGTTTCCGGTGAGTCCCCGGATCTCTGAAACCTGATACCAAATGTCCGGGTCCTTGGGGCGTGCTTCGACCAGTTTGTCCAGCTCTTGCTCGGCCTCTTGCAGCTTGTCTTCCTTTATCAGCAGATCGATATGCGTCTGGCGTACCGGGTAACTGCTGGGGTAGAGATTGAGCAGGGTCTGGGTTCGCTCGCGTGCTGCTGCCAGTCGGTTGGCGGTAATATCCAACTCGATCTGCGCCAGGTTGTAGCTGACCTCATCCGGCGACTCCGCCAGTAGCGGTTGCAGGCTGGCGGCGGCGTCCGAGAGTTGGCCACTTTTGATCTGAGCCAGCGCCAGGCCATAGCGAGCAGCATCCAGGCTTTCGTCTTCATTGAGCATGGCTCGGAAGCGCTTGGCGCTGAGACCGGGCGTACTTTCGAATTTAAGGTCGACTCGTGCACGCATCAGCTGATATCGCAGGCTGTCTTGCACGCCGCCAGCCGGATACTGTTCGGCGCGGTTTTTGGTATCGGCGATGCGCGATTCCGAAACAGGGTGAGTCAGGAGAAACTCTGGCGGTTTCTGGTCATAGCGATACTGACGCATCAAACGGCCAAACATCCGCGGCATGGCACGAGGGTCGTATCCGGCTCGTTCGAGATTGACGATGCCGATGCGATCGGCTTCTTGTTCGTTCTGGCGGGAGAAGCGTCGTTGTGCCTGAATCGCCGCGGCTTGAGTCGAAACAATCGCGGCGATGCCTGCATCGCCCGCGCCGGCAGCGGCCGCTACGACTCCCGCAAGCATCGCTGCCATCAGCGGTAGTTGCATCCGCTTTTGTGCCTCCAGGCCACGTGCGAAGTGGCGTTGGGACAGATGCGCTAGTTCGTGCGCCAGTACCGAGGCGTATTCGGCTTCAGTCTGGGCATGAAGAAACAGGCCGCCATTGACTCCGATGATTCCGCCCGGCGCGGCAAACGCGTTCAGCTGCGGACTTTCGAGCAGCACGAACTCCAGACGGCGATCTTGCAGCTGGCTGGTCTCGGCCAGGCGATAGACGCTGCGTTCCAGATAGTCTTTCAGCAACGGGTCGGACAATTGCGGAACCTGTCCGCGAAGCAGGCTGAGCCAGGCCCGGCCCAGTTGGTACTCCTGTTCTGGCGAGACGATACCTGAGCTGGAATCGCCGAGAGAGGGCAGATCATTGGCCATGACCGGCTGCGCAATCAGGCACGCAAGTGTCAGCAGGGTGGGGCGCAGCAATTTCATCCAGACTGGCTCATGAAGGCAGGAGCGTTACTGTAGCCTTGTGCCAGGGTGGCTGGCCAGGGGCGGGCGCGGGTCGGTATCCTGCGCTCCTTTCGAGGAGATGACCATGACCCAACAGACCGTGCCTGTCACCTGCGATGCCGAGCTGGATGCGGTCGGGCTGGAATGCCCGATGCCGCTGCTCAAGGCTAAACTTGAACTCAACCGACTAACCAGCGGGCAGGTACTGAAGGTTACCGCGACCGATCCGGGCTCGCAGCGAGATTTTCGTAGTTTCGCCAGATTGTCCGGCCATGCTCTGTTACGTGAAGAGGCGGATGAAGGCCTCTATCGCTACTGGCTGCGTAAGGCTGAAGGCCTCTAAGGGAAACATATGCTCAAGGTGTTGCGCAGCTGGGCCCATCGCTATTTCTCTGATGAGGAAGCGGTGGTCTTGGCTGTACTGTTGGTGGTTGCCTTTGCTGCGGTTCTGACACTGGGCGACATGCTTGCGCCGGTCCTTGCCGGCCTGGTACTCGCCTACCTGATGCAGGGATTGGTCGGCGCGCTGGAGCGCATCAGGATTCCCCACCTCGTGGCGGTCTGGCTAGTATTTTTGATGTTCGTCGGCGCGCTCACGGTTTGCATGCTGTTTCTTGTGCCTTTGGTCTGGCAGCAGGTGCTAACCCTGTTCAACGAGCTGCCACGGATGCTTGTGGAATGGCAGTCCTTGTTGCTGCTTCTGCCCGAGCGCTACCCGCAATTGCTCACCGAAGAGCAGGTGCTGCGTGGCATCGATTTCATGCGTGGCGAGGTAGGCCGCTATGGTCAGGTGGTGCTGACGTCGTCGCTGTCCAGCCTGCCATTGCTGTTAAGCCTGATGATCTATCTGATCCTGGTGCCGATTCTTGTGTTCTTCTTTCTCAAGGATCGCCAGCAGATAAGCGACTGGTTGAGCGGCTACCTGCCGCGTGAGCGTGCGCTGATTACTCAGGTGTCTCAGGAAATGAACGTGCAGATCGCCAATTACATTCGGGGCAAGGCGATCGAGATCCTGATCTGCGGCGTGGTGTCGTATGCGGTGTTCGCGGCGCTGGAGCTCAACTATGCCGCGCTGCTGGCGCTGCTGGTGGGGGTCTCGGTTGTGGTGCCATATATCGGTGCGACCGTGGTGACCATTCCCATCGCCCTGATTGGCTTATTCCAGTGGGGGTTGGGTGACCAGTTCATCTACTTGATGGTGGCCTACGCGATCATTCAGGCCTTGGACGGCAATGTCCTTGTGCCTTTGCTGTTCTCCGAAGCGGTGAACCTGCACCCGGTGGCTATTATCTGCTCGGTGCTGTTATTTGGCGGCCTCTGGGGATTTTGGGGAGTGTTTTTCGCGATCCCCCTGGCTACCTTGTTCAAGGCGGTGCTATACGCTTGGCCGCGCAGGCCACCCACGGTCCCGGTGGTGGACGTCGGCTAGAACGAGAAAGGCCGGTGTTACCGGCCTTCGCTTATTGTCGATGCAGTGCTTGGGCGGCCTGCAGAACGGCTTCGACATGTCCGGGAACCTTCACGCTTCGCCACTCCTGGCGAAGCACGCCGCCGTGGTCAATGAGGAAGGTGCTGCGGTCTATGCCCATGTATTCCTTGCCATACAGCTTCTTCAGTTTGATGACATCAAACAGCTGACAAAGCTCTTCGGTCTTGTCGCTAATGAGCTCGAAAGGAAACGCCTGCTTAGCCTTGAAGTTCTCGTGTGTCCGCAGGCTATCTCGCGAAACGCCGAAGATCAGCGTGTTGGCTTCGCTGAACTCCGGGTGCAGATCGCGGAAACCCTGGCCCTGAGTGGTGCAGCCTGGCGTGTTGTCCTTGGGATAAAAGTAGAGCACCACCTGCTTGCCCTTCAGCGTGTCGAGGCTGATTTGGGTGTCGCCAGTGGCTTGGGCCTGGAAGGGCGGAACGGGCTGGTCGATTGCTACGGCCATCACTTGTTTCCTTATCAGGGATTTTGCGGGCGCCAGGGCTCTATCAGCGCGTCCAGATTCAGTGCGTCGGCAAAATCCAGAAATTGATCACGCAGCCAGCTGATCTGCGTACCTGCCGGTAGCGTGACGGTCAGCGTCGCGTTGAGCATGGTGCCGCCGGTCTGGGGCGCCTGGTAGGTGTCGCAAGTGAGGTTTTCCAGCTCGACGCGGTGGTCGATGAAGAACTGACACAGCTCATTGAGTATGTCCGGACGGTACACCGAACTGACATAGGCTACGTAAGGGAGTGCCTGCGGGCGGGTTTCCGATGGTTCGCTGCGCACCACGTTGGTGGTGAAGTCGTGCTTCTTGGCCAGGCTCGGTAGCGCTGTCTCCATGCGGGCGAGGGCATCCCAGGTCCCGGTGATCTCCAGGACCAGCGCACAGCATTCGCCATGTCGGGTCAGGCGCGTACTGACTACGGCGCAGCGATTCTCGTTGCTCGCTCTGCAAAGTACGTTGGTGAGCGCCATAGGGTTGCGACCCATGGCGCTGATGACGAGAAACTGTTCTCGAGGTACTGAGGGGGTGGACATGCAGGTTCCTGGCGAAGATGAATCGGACGGCCAGCCAAGCCGAAAATGGCTAAGGTTAGCGAAAAGCACCGCCCGTGGGAATGCGTGTGCGGTGTGAGCCTTAAAAGCGCAACGCTGGCGTTCGATCGTTCCGACGGTGGGATGTAACCAGCGTACTCGCAAAGCGCTCAGGAGCCTTGTACCATTACGCCTCTCTTTTTCCGGCAGGAGTGGTTGCATGATCTCAGGCAGTATGGTGGCGCTCGTCACTCCCATGGACGCGCAGGGCGGTCTTGATTGGGACAGCCTGAGCAAGCTGGTGGACTTCCATCTTCAGGAAGGCACCAATGCGATCGTTGCGGTGGGTACCACTGGCGAGTCGGCGACGCTCGAAGTGCCCGAGCATATCGAGGTAATCCGCCGGGTGGTGGATCAAGTCAACGGTCGCATTCCGGTGATTGCTGGCACCGGTGCCAACTCCACTCGCGAAGCCGTCGAGCTGACTGAAAATGCCAAAGCAGCCGGAGCGGATGCCTGCCTGCTGGTCACGCCCTACTACAACAAGCCGACCCAGGAAGGCATGTACTTGCACTTCCGCCATATCGCCGAAGCCGTGGCGATTCCGCAGATCCTCTACAACGTGCCTGGGCGTACCGCCTGCGACATGCTGCCGGAAACCGTGGAGCGTTTGTCCAAGGTGCCGAACATCATCGGCGTCAAAGAGGCGACTGGCGACCTCAAGCGTGGCCAGGAAGTGCTCGATCGGGTCGGCAAGGACTTTCTTGTCTACTCCGGAGACGATGCCACCGCCGTTGAACTGATGCTGATGGGTGGCAAAGGCAATATTTCCGTCACGGCGAACGTCGCGCCCCGCGCCATGAGCGAGCTATGCGCTGCCGCCATTGCCGGTGATGCGGAGAAGGCGCGTGCCATCAACGCATTGCTGATGCCCCTGCATCAGACGCTGTTCATCGAGGCCAATCCAATTCCGGTGAAATGGGCGCTGCACGAAATGGGCCTGATGTCGGACGGTATTCGCCTGCCGCTGACCTGGCTCAGCCAGCGTTGCCAGGAGCCGCTTCGCGACGCCATGCGTCAGTCCGGTGTACTGGCCTGAACGGTATCCGGTGTACTGATCTAATAATGAAGGAACATGCATGAAGCGACTGGCTGGCCTCTCGACCCTAGCCCTGATCATCTCTGGAACCAGCGGTTGTGGCTGGCTGTGGGGAGAAGACGGATATTTCCGTGACCGTGGTAGCGACTATCTCCAGGCCCATCAGGTACCGCCGATGCAGGTCCCGGCCGATAGTGAGTTGCGCCCGATCGAGCCCTTGCTACCGATCCCCCAGCAGGTCCCCGATACCCGTGCGACAGGCGAATACGAGGTGCCGCGCCCGCAACGGTTGCTGGTCGCCGAAGAAGCCAGCGAGTTCAGCCTGCAGACGTCAGAAGATGCGCGCTGGCTAGTCGCGATGCGTGAGCCGTCGCAAGTCTGGACTGCGACGCGACAGTTCTTCACAGACAATGGCTTTCAGATTGCAGAAGAGCGCCCACAAACGGGAGAGCTCGTCACGGCCTGGCAGACGCGTGATCAACTGGCTCCAGCGCTGGTGCGCAACCTTGGGCTGGGCGATGGAGAGACCCGTATCCGGGTTCGCATCGAACCGGGCGTGCAGCGCAACACGAGCGAGATCCAGCTGCTCAGCGTTCAGCGTCCCGCAGACAGTAATGCTGACGTGGCCTGGCCTGATGCCCCAGTCAATGCCGAACTCGATCGGGTATTGCTCGACGAACTGCAGGTCGGTCTGAACAGCAGCGCAGCGCAGGGCGGTTCAGCCTCCCTGCTTGCAGAGCGTGAATTCGACGCACCGAGTCGAGTAACGCTCATCGAAGCTGGCAGCGGCACTCCGGTGCTACAACTTGATACTGACTTCAACCGTGCCTGGTCAAGTGTGGGCCGGGCACTGGCTGCAAGTGACATCCTCGTCGAGGACTTGGATCGCAGCGTCGGTGTCTACTACATCAACCTGTCGGAAGGTGCGGAAAATCCGAACGACGAGCCGGGCTTCTTCTCCCGCTTGTTTGGCGGGGCGCCGGACCGTGAAGAGATCGAGGCGCGCGCGGAGCGTTATCAGGTCCGTGTGAGCGATGTGGCCGGCAACATTCAGGTGACGCTCGACAAGAACCTCGACACCGTCGCGCCAGCCGACGTCGCGCGGCGCGTGCTGAACATGCTCAAGGACAGCCTGGACTGAGATATCGCTCAGTCCACTCCAGCCAAGCCAGGCGAAACCCCCTCGGTTTCGCCTGTTTCGTTTTATGACAGGCCTGCCGTTACACTGCCGTCCCGCGCAACGTAACGAAGGTTCGGAACCGCGAGAATCGAAATGCCTACTTCCAATGCCCTCAGCCTGAAGAAAATCTATTCCGGCAAGGTTCGTGATCTGTACGAAATCGACGACAAGCGCATGCTCATGGTCGCTACGGACCGGCTCTCAGCATTCGATGTGATTCTCGCCGAGCCAATACCTGAGAAGGGCAAGATCCTCACGGCGATTTCGAATTTCTGGTTCGAGAAGCTTTCCGCTCTTGTACCCAATCACTTCACTGGCGACAAGGTCGAGGACGTGGTCTCAGCGCAAGAGCTGCCATTGGTAGAGGGGCGTGCGGTGGTCGCCAAGCGCTTGAAGCCGGTTGCCGTTGAAGCCATTGTCCGTGGCTATATTGTCGGCTCCGGCTGGAAGGAATATCAGAAAAGCGGAACCGTTTGCGGCATCCAGCTGCCGGCAGGCTTGAAGGAAGCAGCTAAACTGCCGCAGCCGATCTTCACGCCATCGACCAAAGCCGCCGTCGGCGATCACGACGAGAATATTTCCTTCGAGCAGTGTGAGGCCGTCATTGGCAAGGAGTTGGCGGCCCAAGTGCGGGATATCTCCATTGCGCTGTACTCGGCAGCCGTTGAATACGCCGCAACCCGTGGAATCATAATCGCCGATACCAAGTTCGAGTTCGGTCTCGATGAAAACGGCAGTCTGACGCTCATGGACGAAGTGCTGACTCCCGACTCCAGCCGCTTCTGGCCTGCCGATAGCTACCGGGAAGGCAGCAATCCGCCAAGCTTCGACAAGCAGTTCGTTCGCGACTGGCTGGAGTCCACCGGCTGGAACAAGGAGCCGCCAGCGCCTCCGGTGCCGGCTGATGTCGCCCAGAAGACCGCAGACAAATATCGCGAAGCCCTGACTCGGTTGACGACCTGATTACAGCTTTTGACTGGAGCGGAGTGGGCCGCTTCAGCCATGACAAAAGCGTTAGGGGTTTAGCGCAACATCCTGAATAGCGAGCGAAAAAACACCTTCCTGGGGTTCGACAATCGCCCGCGAACTGCTATGATGCGCGCCGCTGGAGAGATGCCGGAGTGGCCGAACGGGACGGATTCGAAATCCGTTGAACAGGCAACTGTTCCTAGGGTTCAAATCCCTATCTCTCCGCCATTATTGAAAAGACCTGAAAGCCCCGCCGCGCTTAGTGTGTAGCGGGGCTTCTTCTTTTTCTAAGCCTGGTTTGGGCAGAATTGGGGCAAGAACGCACATTCCAGCCCGCCCGAAGCCGCCCTATGCCGATCTGAACTCCACCATCTGAGAGACGCTCACAGCCACGCTTTTGTATCGGCGGGCATCTGTCGTCCATGGTGCTTCTTCACCGGCGCCGAGCCGCCGTGCGGTCTGCAGTCGGATAGACCGGCAGCCTCTCACCGCGCTGCGGACTAGAACGTTCCTTGGATGGGATACTCGACCGCCAAGCGAATCTGGTCGGCGTCCAATTCCGCCTGATCGGTGTTGCCCCGATGCACTGCATAACGGGCGCTGAAGGTCATCCCTTGGGCGGCCCCGTTTTGTACGACGTAACGGGCTTCCAGGTCACGCTCCCAGTGCCGTCCGTTACGGCCGTAGCCCAAATAGGCATAGCCACCGCTGGGGTCCACATCGCTACCGTCGATGCCACTGCCGCGAATATATGCTGCGCTGAAACTCAAGCCGGGGATGCCGTATGCGGCCATCGCCAGGTCATAGCGTAGTTGCCATGAGGCTTCATTCGGCCCGTTGAAGTCAGACAGCGCCACCGCGTTAGTGAGGTAGATGGCACCGCGGGTGACGTAATCGAACGGCGTATCTCCATGCACCTTCTGGTAGCCCAACGAAAAGCGATGGGCACCGTGCAAGTAAGTACTCATCAGGCTCCAGGTCGTGTTGTCGATAGCGCCCGAGCGTGCTTCGCCGGTGTCCTGTGTGCGGTAGAGATTCAGGTTAAAGGACAACGCCTGTTCGTCATCGATCGGCCATGCGTACACACCGCCCAGGTAATGCTGCCGCCAGGTTTCGTCGTATTGTGCGCTGTAAAGGACGAAGGTCGAGGCGCTCCATGCCGTCATAGCTGCCGCCCAGGAAGTCGAACGAGTCGCCTTGTCTCCCGTTGGAGTAGTTCACGACGAACCCACGCTCGTGGCTGCTGGCATTGCGGTCGGTACTTTCGGTGAAATGACCGCCGTTGAGGGTCACGTCACTCCATTCCTGGCTGGTTACCCACCACCCCGTCGCGGTTTCGGGCAATAGGCGGCTGTCGGACGAACCGAAGACGGGCGTCTTCACTCGTTGCTCGCCGTATTTCAGCACTGTGGATGACAGACGCAGCTTCGCCGCTGCACCAGCGCGCCCATAGTCATCCTTGGGATGCCCCTCGTTATCCACCGAAAGCAGACGAGCCTTGCCAGCGCGCCCACCGCCGCTGTCCAGCTTTACCCCCAGATAGGCGTGGGCATCGAGGCCGAAGCCGACCGTGCCTTGGGTGAACCCAGAGGCGTAGCTGCCCATCAGCCCGTAGCCCCATTCCTCCGCCAGGTCACTGCGCTCGCCGCGCGGTTTAGCTGCATTGCGCGCGGCCCCGTTGAGCCCGCCGTGGCGGTAATCACGACGGTCGTAGACGGTGCGGTTCAGCACGTTCCATGTGCCATCTTCGATGAAACCGGCCGCCTGCTCCTGTGCGCCAGCACACGCCGCCAATGGCAGGCATGAAAGCGACATCACCCGCATCCAATAACTGGTTTTCCTGTTCATCACCAAGCCTTAGAAGTATTTCAGCCAGGCGATATCGCGACGGCGCTGCTTGAGCTGCGCGAACCAGCGGGTCGGAAAATAAAGTGCTGCCGACAGCATCACAGCCCATAGCCAGATACCGGCGAGGCTATCGAAGCCGTAGTAGTTGCCTTGATTCAGACCCCAGATCTGCACCGCGATCAGGTAAAGCGCCTTGAGTACCAGCAGGTGAAGGACATAGAAGAACATCGGCGCGCCGCCATACAGCGAAAGCACCTTCAGCACGGGACGCCCTTCGAGTTGCTGAAACCAGGCGAGCAGCAGAAAGCCGACGGCGATGGTTGGCATCAGGAACATAAGGGAAGGCGGGTATTTGGTAAGCGACATGAAGCTCATGAAGGTGCGCACGCCGTTTTCCATGGCGCTCCAGGGCTTGTCGCCATAAACGTTCAGGTAGCGGATCAGGACGAAACCCACGAGCAAACCGACTCCCCACATCAACAGGCGGCGGGCACGCTGCGCCGGATCGGCATCGCGGGCAAACCAGGGGCCGGCGCAGTAGCCAAGCGCGATGAGACCGATCCAGGGCAGGATGGGGTAAGTGGTCCGTGCACGCGTGTGCTCGGTGATTTCGATAAAGGAACGCTGGTGCAGGATCGACCAGATCTCGAAGAATGGCGAATCCGCTGTGAGCACGATGCCATCGAGCAGGTTGTGGCCGGCTACGATCACCAAGCCCAGCACCGCCAGCGCGGCACGCGGCATGTGGATAAGTGCGGACAGTACGATCATGCTCAAGCCGATTGCCCAGATGACCTGCAACCACAGGGTCGGCGGTACGAAGGTCGCGTTCCAGGCGAAGTTCACCAGGGTCAGTTCGAGGAACACGAGGAATACGCCCCGCTTGAGCAGGAACGTCGACACTTCGCTGCGGCTGTGGGATTGCCCGTACAACCATGCGGAAAGGCCGGTCAGGAATACAAAGACCGGTGCGCAGACCATGCTGCTGATACGCGTGAAGAACAGCTCAGGTGGCGTGTTGACCGGATCCATGGGGTCGCCTACCTGAACGTGCAGGAAAAAGGTCTCCCGCACGTGGTCGACGAGCATGAACAGCATGACCAGCCCACGCAATGCGTCGATCGCAAGCATTCGCGTGCGTACCTGCGTCTTGGCATGAAGGGATGAAAGCGTGCCGGCTGCGGGCATCGTGGCGGCGGCGTTAGTCATGTAAGCGCGTCCTGGATATAAAGCGGGACGCGAAAGTTATAATATAACAAGACCGTTTGGAATGGCTGTTCGCCAAATTTTCGACCTGGCCCCGCATAAGGTTCGACTACCCGGTAGGCTATCGGCACGATACCGATGCGGCTCACGAGGATTGGCCTGTCTTCTTTTGCCTAAATCACGGTTAGAAATCACTTAACCAATGCATTCTCCTCGGGCACATAAATCATCCTTCCGTCGTTCAGGCGATAGGTGATTCCAGCCTTGGCGCCCTGGCCCTCGCCGATTTCCCCATTCGACTCATATTGCTTCAACTCCTGACCGTCCTTGATCAGCATGCGCATGTTCGCTTCGCCCGGATTTTCGATAACCACGACCTTCTCCTGGCTGAATGGATTGAGCGGGTTCTGCACGATGACGATGAGCAGAATGCCGATCACCACCAGGAACAAATCGATCAGGTTGACGACTGACAGCAGCGGGTCATCGTCGTCGTCATGGTCGAGAAATCTCATCGGTACTGTACCCCGGCGCGCTCGATGGCACGCAGCTCCTGCAACAGCCAGCGGCGCCGAACGGTGAGAATGAAGAAGGTGACGCTCGCTGCGATGAGCGCGAGGATCACCGAGGAGAAGGCGACCACCAGATTCTCGCCGATGCCTTTTGCATCGCTCTGGGTCAGTGCCAGCAGGGCTGGGCCCATGGGAATCATCGTCGCGACCAGCCCCAGCATCGGCGCGCTGCGCGAGGTTACGCGCAGCCATTCCAGGCGTTGCATGATCCAGAGCTCGAGGTCATCGCTGGTGCCACCGTTTGCCGCTTGGTGCGCGGCGAGGACGGAACGATAGCGGCCGTTACGGCGTTGCCAGGCCTCCATGGCGAAGCTGCCCAATGCCAAAAAGGCATAAGCCAGCGCGGCCAGGATCAATAGCAGAACGGGTACGAGAAAGATGCGTGTCAGTTCGTAGAGACTGGTTTCAAGTGCATTCATGGGTTTCGGTTCACTGAGAATTAAAAATCGGCTCGACGCGATGGTTGGCGAGCGCTTGGAGTAGGGCGCCAAGTACGAGGCACGACAGCAACGCGGCGATGCCGAGCAGAAGCCGCCATGGGTTCGGCGCTTCGCTCGGTTGCTCAGCCACTTCCTGCATCACCTGGCCGCGCACCGCCTCGTCCGCGCCCACGTTGCTTGAAGAGGTGGGCGTTGCGGCCGTTGGCGCGAGGCCGTAGCCGGCGGCCATCTGTTCGATGAAGTCTCGGGAAATCGGCTCGCCGGCATCGGCGCCATGTCCAGTGGTGAGCGCCTGCCAACGTTCGGCCAGTTCGCGTCGGGTTTGATCGGAGGCATCCCAGTAACCCTTGCGGATCGCCTCGGCCATACGCTCGATCAGCTGGGCCTGAGCCGTGGGGTTGTGTGCCTCGAACCATTGATCGAGGCCAAGCTCGCGCTGGTCCATTACGAAGGTGTCATGCAGGGCCTGCCATTGGTCGGCGCGAACCATGCTGCGGTCGGCGGCTTGCCAGCCCCAGAGGTTGTTGGCGACGTTCAACACCTCGAGCGTGCCGGCGTAGCCTTCCTGCTGCATTGCGCTGATCCATTGCGGGTTCAAGTAGCGGCTGCGCAGTTCACTGGCGAGGTAGCTCGCGGCGCCGGTCGTGCGGGGCTCGGTCTTGCGCAGGTCCGATATATAGAGCGACGGGCTGGCACCGTTGAGATGGCGGACCGCCAGGGAAAGTCCCCCTAGAAACTCGAACGGATGGTCGGTCGACAGCACGCCGTTGAGCTCGCTGGAGCGGGCCATGACCGCGGCCTGGCCCCCCCTGAGTTGTTCGGCGAACAGGTTCTGGCCGTCGATTTTCTCTCCCCAACTGCCGGTGCCGTAGCCATATTGCAACCGCGAGAGGAACTGCTCGGCGAGCTGCGAATCGTTTTCCCAGCGTGTGGAATCCATCGTCAACTGAGAAACACCGGTGCCGTAATCGCCGGGCTCGTTACCGAACAGCCGCAAGTGCGACAAGCGCTCGGCGCGATCGGCATCGACCCCTTGATCTTGTAGCCGCTGGGCCAGCAGCCGGCTGTTGCTGGCCAGCGTGTTGCCCGGTTCATCCAGCACGGCGAGCCGCTCCATCACATCGGCCAATTGCCGCATGAAGCCATCGAACTGATCGCGGTAGACGCTGGTGACCTGGACGACGACATCAATGCGTGCTCTGCCAAGTTCCGCTGCCGGGATGATCTCCAGGGCACGAACCCGTCCTCCCCCATCCCAAACCGGACGTACACCCAGTGCGTGCAAGACTTGGCTTTCGAGGATGCCCAGGTGGCGCATGGCTTCGGAGGACCACAGGCTGAAGGCGAGCTTCGTCGGCAATGCGCCTTCGTGCTCATCACGGTAGCTCGCGAGCAGTTGCTCCAGTGCCTTGCCGCCTGCCTCATAGGCCGCTCGGGTCGGCAACTTGTCGGCCTCGAAGGCGTAGAGGTTGCGACCGCTTGGCACGTCCGGATTGCGCACCGGATCGCCGCCGGGGCCGGGTGCGACGAAGCCGCCGGCAAGGCCGGTCAGCAGCGCTTCCATTTCACCTGTGTCGGTCAGCCGGGCGTCCAACACGCGTGCGCGTTCGATCTGCTCGCGCAGTTCGGTATCGGTAATCGAGTCAAGGCTTTCATCCTCGCGCAAATAACGCTGCAGGGTGCGATAGGGAAGGCTGGCCTGCAGTCCGGCGAAATCCTCGGCCATCGGCTCGTCGTCGGCCAGCTCCAGCGCACGCAGGTAGGGCTCGCCCAGCTGTTGCAGCACAGTGGCCAGACGGTGTTCGGCGGATGCAGGCTCGCCGAAGGTGTGCAGGCCGAGCGGCAAGTTCGCCTGGGCCATCTCGTGCAGGTAATCATGCAACGCCAGCAGGAAGTCTCCGGTATTGGCGCGCATGCGCGCTTCGTCCCAGCCAAGGTCTTCCAGCAGCTTGCTTTGCAAGGCCAACCGACGAATACGTTCGGCCGTGTTTTCACGCACCGCGCCCTCGTCAAGCTGCTGGTATTCGTGGATCAGCGCATGCACGTCGCGCAGCTCGTCATACAGCCCGGCGGGCGCAAAGGGCGGTGTCTGGTGACTGACGATGACCGCGCGACCGCGACGGCGCGCCTGTATGGCCTCGCCAATGTTGTCCTGAATGTAGGGGTAGAACACCGGCATATCGCCCAGCGCAAGGAAGGGGTAGTCGCTCGCGGCCAGGCCGCGATCCTTACCGGGTAGCCATTCCTGCGTGCCGTGCGTGCCGAAGTGAATCAGCGCATCGGCTTTAAAGACCTCTCGCAGCGCTTGATAGGCGGCCAGATAGAGATGATCCGGCGCGACCTTGCTGTCGTGATAGGCCTCGCCGGGACGGCCAGCACGCGGCGGTTGCGGCAGCAGTAATAGCTTGCCGAGGCGCGCGGCGGGAATGATGAAATGAGGCTTGCCGTCTACTTCACGTAGCGCCCAATGGTCAGTCGGATCGCCCCATCGCTCGAGTAATGCCTTGCGTCTGAATGCCGGCAGATCTGCGAGCCAACGCTGGTAGTCCGACAGCGGCAACGCCACGGCAAGGCCGTCGGCTAGCAGATCGTCCAGTGTGTCTGACCGGTAATAGCCGCCAAGCAGGCGCTGCGCCGTTTCGATCAGCTGCGCCTCACCCGTGACGGGCACGTCATAGCCGGCCGTCTGCAGCGCAATAGAGAGGCGCGCCAGGCTGCGTGGCACGTTGAGGTTGGACGCGGCCACGTTCTTTTCGCCGCCGGGATGGTTCCAGAACATCAACGTCAGACGTTTCTCCGCAGGGGCAAGCCGACGCAGCCGGGTCAGGCTGTCGACCTTGCCGAGCAGCGCCTCGACTTGCTCGGGGATTGGGGTCGGCTCGCCATTTTCGACGGCGGCGATCACCAGCGGATCGGTCATGCCCCAGCTTTCGGGGATGGTCAGCATGGCCGCGGCGGTTCGCGCCGTGATACCGCTATCGGACGCTTGCCAATGCGCAAAATCACCTTCCCGCCAGGTCAGGGTGGACAGCACCGGGATGCCAAGTGCTAGAAACTCTGCCTGACGTGCCGGACCGTTCTGCATGTGCTGAAGGTTGACCAGCACATCGCTGCGTGCGGGTATCAGCACCTTGCTCAGCGCCTGTGGGTCCCTGTCATCCATCCAGAACGCGATTGGAGCCTGGCCGCGCGATTCGCTGCTTTTCATCAACGCGTCGAGCAACTGCAAGTGGCTATCGACGATGGCACCGCGGTGAATGGCGAAGGCGACACGCGGCGCATCTTTCGTCCAGCGATCGGCGCCCCAGGCGAGGTATTCGTCGAGTTCTGTAAAGGGCGCGGGTGCGTCGGGATGATAGAAGCCGACCTTGCCCAGCTCCGTAGGGGCAGGAATCGAGTCGGTGGGGAGGTCGTCGTGCCAGGCTCGCAGGTAGGCGAACAGATCCCTGAGGTTCTGTTCGCCACCGTTAGCGTAATAACCGATCAACCGCCTGGCGACCGGCATAGGCAGGTTGCCAAAGGCAGGCGAACCCCCGCCGACGCGTATCCAAGGCGTGCCCCTCGCGATTAGCGCGTCGAACTGCTGCTGGACCGCCGCAAGGTCCGCAGGGCGCGGCGTGTCCAGTATCAGCAGGTCCGCGTCAGTGCCGTGTTGCGGCGTGGCTACCGAGGACACGCGCAGGGTATCGAGCGTGACACCGTATCGGTCCGCCCAGCCCGCCAGCCGGTCGAACTTGCCCTGCAGGACGAAGTCGGTCGTCAGCACCTGTACATGAATGTCTTGCCGTACCGGATTGGCGAACGCAGTCGCTCCCCAGCCGGCCAGCGCGATTAGCGCCGCGCCGATTCTGATCCAACTGGACATGTCAGAAACTCAGGCTCAAGCCGACGTGATAGGTGCGGCCCGGTTCGGCGAAGGTGAAGTTGTCAGACGCATCGCTGAAGTCTTCGTCGGTCAGGTTTTCGATGCCGCCGCGAATGCTCAGGGCGTCGGTAATCCGCTGCGTCAGCTCCAGATGCCACAGGCTGTAGGCCGGCACCGCATAGGCGGTGTTGCTGGAATAGGTCAGCTGGCTGCCGACGTATTCGCCACGCAGCTGCCCGGTGAACGTGGCGTTCGGCGTCCATTGGAGTTGGGTGTTGGCCAGATGACGCGCGCGATCACCCAGGCGCCGGTCGGCGCTGCGGTCGATGGCGTCGAGGTAGGTGTAGTTCAGGTCCCAGCGCAGGTTGGCGGGCAAATCTACACCGCCGCCTAGCTCAAGCCCGCGGATGCGCGCTTCGTCGACGTTGTCGTAGTTGCGAACTTCTTGGCCGCGAACGCCACAGCTCGATACGCAGACCGTTTGGATCAGACCACGCACGTTGTTCTGAAAGACACCCGCGTTCGCGGACCAGCCGTCTGCCTGATAGTCCACGCTGATTTCGTACATGGTGTTGATCTCGGGTTCGAGATCCGGATTGCCGTTAATCTTGAACATCCCGCCGCCGCCGATGGCCGAATAGCCCGGCGATAGCTGCTTGAGTGAGGGCGCCTTGAACCCGCGGCCGCCGCCGCCCTTGATCGTCAGGGCATCGTTAACATGGTGAACCAGGTAGGCACGCGGGCTGTTGTGCCAGCCGTATTCCTCGTGCTGATCGAAGCGGTTGCCCAGGACCAGCGACCAGGCCGGGTTGAACTGGATTTCATCCTGCAGAAACAGCGCACGGTGAATGATTCGGGCATCGCCTGTCGTAAAGCCGCCGTCCTCCAGCTGCTCCTTGCGCCACTCGCCGCCGAGCGTGATCAGGTGCATGTCGGCAAATGGCAGGGTCAGGCTGCCATCGACGATGTCGTCGGTGAGTTCCTGACGTGGCGAGGAGGGGACCACGCCGTTGGTATAGCGGTTGGTACGCTCCAGTGTGTTGCGGTAGGCGCGCAGCGAGCTGCTGCCCCACGCCCAGTCGCCGCTATGGACGAGGGAGAATCGCTCACGTTCGATGCGATCGCTGGACTCGTACTCCACCGGTGCGCGTCCAGCACTGCGAGTGTTGCGCCAGCGATCCTCCAGGCCGCTTGCATAGCTGAGGTCGATGCGTTGCGCGGTGTCTGGCGTCCAGCTCAGCGTGATGTCGCCGCTGTGTGCGTCACGGCCTTCGATCTCAGACGGCGAGGTATCGTCGTGAAAGGGCGTTTCCTGGCGGCGCCGCGTCTCGCCGCTCATGGATAGGCCGAGCAGTCCAGGCACAAGCGGGCCGCCGGCATAGGCCCCAAGTTGGTGTGTCTGGCCGCCGCGCCCGTCCTCGCGTACGCCGCCGTTGATCTGCGCCGCGCCCTGCCATGCGTCCGTAGCGCGCCGTGTGATCACATTGACCACACCCCCGAGCGCCTCGGAGCCGTAGAGCGAGGACATCGGGCCGCGTATCACCTCGATGCGCTCGATAGCCTCCACCGGCACCCAGCCCAGATCGAAATCGGCGTGCGCCACGGCGCCTGCGGCCGTATTGATGCGCTGCCCGTTCAACAGTACGAGCGTGTGCTCGCTTCCCATCCCACGAATGCTGACGCCACGGCGTGTCATGCCAATGCCGGTGAACTGGAGCCCCGGCGTGCCGCGCAGGGCATCTTCGAGATCCTGAACGGGCCGCATGCTCAGTTCCTTGCGGGTGATGACCGTAACGCTTGCGGGTGCATCGCTCAGCTGGCGCACCGTGGAGGTGGCGGTGATGACCGTGGGTTCGAAGTTCAGGGTCTGGTCAGCGCCCAGTGCGGCCAGAGGTAGCAGGGCGAGGGCAGCAACGAGTCGGGCGGGTGTGCGGACAGTAAGAAGGTGGGGCTTGCGGGACATTGAAGCGTCTTCCGTGGCTTGGATGATTGTGATCGGGGGCTAGGGCGCTATCCGCTCGAATATTCGAGCGGATCGTCTTGGCGTTGTGAAAAGTGCGATCACTTCTTCGTGGTAAATCCTGCGAAGCGCTTGTTGAAGCCCGCGATACGGCCTTCGGACGTCGTTTTGCGTTGCTGGCCGGTGTAGACCGGATGCGATGCGCTGGATACGTCGAGCGCCACGTACGGGTAGGTATTGCCATCGGTGTGCTGGTGCGTACGGCTGGATTCGACCGTTGAGCCAATCAGGAAGTAGACGTCCGCCGCCGTGTCGTGGAACAGGACGGGACGATAGTCGGGATGGATGCCTGGTTTCATAAGCCGCTCCTTCATTTCGAGTTGGGTGTGATTGATATGGCTGCAAATGTTATATCATAACAATGTCTAGCTGGGCGACACCCTTGATGGGATCCCACCCGTAGCCCAGCAGGTATGCCAAACGCCTTTATCAAGAAGAACGTCAGAGAGCGGATTTATGGATGTCGTGTCGTCTCAATCGATCATTGGTGCCACCCATGACTGAGCAGGAACTGCTTCAGCAACCCTCCAGCGCATACATGAGCGAACAGCAGCAGGCGTTCTTTCGCGAACTGCTGCTGACCGAGCGTCGTGAGCTGCAGGAGCGAATCACGAGCGAGTTCGATGAACTACGCGATCACGAGCCGAGCAGCGATCCTGCGGATATCGGTAGTACGGAGGAGCAGCGACAGTGGCAGCTACGCCTGCTCGAACGTGAGAAGAAGCTGCTCGACAAGATTGACCGGGCACTTGAGCGCCTGGCCCGCGGCGAATACGGCTGGTGTGAGGAAACCGGCGACCCGATCGGTCTGCGCCGCCTGTTGCTGCGACCTACTGCGACGTTGTGCATCGAGGCCAAGGAGCGGCAGGAAAAGAAAGAGAAACATCTACGTGAGACTTGAGGCTCCCCCTATGACTGATCGACTTCCCGTCACCGTACTGTCCGGCTTTCTTGGCGCCGGCAAGAGCACGCTCCTCAACCATGTGCTGAAGAACCGCGAGAACCGTCGTGTCGCGGTGATCGTCAACGACATGAGCGAAATCAACATCGACGGCAGCGAAGTACAACGCGACGTAAGCCTTAATCGTGCCGAAGAGAAACTGGTGGAAATGAGCAACGGCTGCATCTGCTGCACCTTGCGCGAAGATCTGCTGGAGGTGGTTAGTCGCCTGGCTCGCGAAGGCCGTTTCGACTACCTGCTGATCGAATCCACCGGCATCGCGGAACCCTTGCCGGTGGCCGAGACCTTTACCTTCCGCGACGATCAGGGGCGGAGCCTGTCCGACCTCGCGCGCCTGGATACCATGGTCACGGTGGTCGACGGGGTCAACTTTCTCCTTGATTTCCACGAAGCGGAGAGCTTGGCCAGCCGCGGCGAGACGTTGGGCGAAGAGGATGAACGCTCTATTACCGATCTGCTGATTGAACAAGTAGAGTTCGCCGACGTCATCCTGATCAGCAAAATTGATCTGATTTCCAGCGCCGAACGTGAAGAGCTGACTGCCATCCTGCGCGGCCTCAATACGCGCGCTGAAATCATTCCGATGAGCATGGGCCAGGTGCCGCTGGGCAATATCCTGGATACCGGCCGCTTCGATTTCGAGCGTGCCGCTCAAGCGCCAGGCTGGCTCAAGGAGCTACGGGGCGAGCACGTGCCCGAAAGCGAGGAGTACGGTATCGCCTCAACCGCGTATCGTGCGCGTCGGCCATTCCATCCGCAGCGTTTCCATGAATTTCTGATCCGTGACTGGAGCAATGGCAAGCTGCTGCGCTCCAAGGGCTTCTTCTGGCTTGCGAGCAAGCACCAAGAGGCCGGTAGCTGGTCCCAGGCCGGTGGTCTGATGCGCCATGGTCTGGCGGGGCGTTGGTGGCGCTTCGTACCGAAGACACAATGGCCCACTGATGATGAGGGGATGCAGGAAATTCTCAAGCACTGGGACGTCCAGACCGGCGACTGCCGGCAGGAGCTGGTTTTCATTGGTCAGAACATCGATTTCGAACGACTGAGCGCGGAACTGGATGCCTGCCTGCTCGACGACCAGGAGATGGCCGCGGGCGTGCAGACTTGGGAGCGACTTCCCGACCCCTTTGGCTCCTGGCACGAGGCTGTCACCTGATGCCAGCGAGCCGGTCGAGAAGCAGTCACGGCACGTGGCCGACAGCTGGTCGCTTCCATCCTGGCTTTCTAGATCAACTGGCGACCGCTTCGCGAACGAACCGCAGAAATGAAAACGCCCTCCTGGCCGAGAGGCGAGGAGGGCGTTCGATGCGAAGGATCAGGCCCGGTGGTTGTACTTGCCCAGGTCCATGTGACGATTCACATCCTTGTACAGCAGGTAGCGGAACTTGCCGGGGCCGCCGGAGTAGCAGGCCTGCGGGCAGAAGGCGCGTAGCCACATGTAGTCGCCTGCTTCCACTTCGACCCAGTCCTGGTTCAGGCGATAGACGGCCTTGCCTTCCAGTACGTACAGGCCGTGCTCCATCACGTGGGTTTCGGCGAATGGGATCACCGCACCCGGCTCGAAGGTCACGATGTTCACGTGCATGTCATGGCGCATGTCGCTCATGTCGACGAAGCGAGTAGTGACCCACTTGCCATCGGTGCCCGGCATCGCGATCGGCTCGACGTCCTGCTCGTTGGTGACGAACGCCTCCGGATATGGCAGCCCTTCGACGGCCTGGTAGTACTTGCGTACCCAGTGGAAGCGTGCAGGGGCGCCGCTGTTGTTGCGCAGGCTCCATTTGGCCGCCGGCGGGATGAAGGCGTAGCCGCCCGGACGCATGACGTGCTGGGTGCCTTCGAGGGTCAGGGTGAACTCGCCATCGACCACAAAGAGTACGCCTTCGGCGTTCGGATCCTGCTCGGGCTTTTCGCTGCCACCGCCGTCGGCCAGTTCAACGATGTACTGGGAGAAGGTCTCGGCGAAGCCGGACAGCGGGCGGGCGAGCACCCACATGCGCATGTTGTCCCAGAAGGGCAGATGGCTGGTGACGATGTCGCGCATCACGCCCTTCGGAATGACGGCGTAGGCCTCCGTGAACATCGCGCGATCGGTCAGCAACTCAGTCTGCGCTGGGTGCCCGCCAGTGGGGGCGTAGTACCTTGTGTTTGCCATATGACTCCCATCTTGTTGGTGGTGCCTGCGGTCGAGATGGCCGCAGGCTGGGTGCGGAGCTATGTGCTCAATTGTACACATGCTGACAAATAAATCTCCAGCAATTGTATACAATCATTGATCGTTTCAGACCTGAGCTACATTCTTGAGCATGATGGAGTCGGTGCAAAGCCCCCGTTTCACTGGATCATCCGCCAGCCGCCCGCTCGACTGCAACGGCGTTAGAAGCCCTGGCTAGGGCAGGTAGGCCGCCCTGATAAGGCGGCCCCAAGCCAGCTTAGAACTTCAGTGTTGCCCCATCCTCGGGAATCTCGACGCGTTCCTGAATGCCTTTCTCCTGAACGTAGGCTTTCAACTCTTTACGGCTCAGCCTCATATGGTTGATGGCATCCATGTGCGTCGCCACCACGGTTGCGTCCGGCACCGCCTGGGCGGCCCGCAGCACATCTTCCTTGCCCATGATGATGGCGCCGTTATAGCCAGTCACCTGCGCATAACCCGCGTTCAGCACTATGACTTCCGGCTCGTATTGGGTTAGCGCCTGGTCGACCTCGTCGCGCCAGATGGTATCGCCTGCCAGATAGAGCGTTTTGTGCTCTGGCGCTTCGAAGACGACGCCAATCGCAACGCCGAGAAACTCTGCGAGTTCAGGGGTGGCGAACATTTTGTCGGTACCGTGCTGGCCGCCGGTCCTGCTTAGCGTGACGCCACCGAACTCCGCTTGGTCAGTGAGAATCCGGACGTCGCGAAAGCCCTGCCCACGGATGATCTCGGCATCGGATTCGTTCTGTACGAACAGCGGGAGATCCTTGGGCAACATCTGCTGCGCGGCCTCATCCCAATGATCCAGATGGGTGTGCGTGACGATCACCGCATCGACCCCGGCGAGTACCTCTTCGGCCGGCATCGGCAGCTCGACCAGCGGGTTACGAAGTTCGCTGCGGTAAGTGCCCTCGAAGCCTGGGTAAGTGCCTTTCTTCGCGAGCATCGGGTCGATCAGAAAGGTCGTGTCGGCGTAGGTGATTATCAGCGTAGCACTGCGGATCTGCTGCAGCTGAACTTGCTCGGCAGGCGTGGCCGATGTGTCTGCTGGTTGTGCCGAGGCAAACGCGCTGGTGAAGGCGAGGCTGACGGCCAAAGCCAGTGAACTGCTGATTTTTGCAAAGTGCATGGAACACTCCTGGGTTCGTTTCGAAGGAGCGCATTGTGGGAGCGGGAGGGAATAAGTAATAGCGGCCCAAAAGACAATCATGGATAAAAACGGGCCATTCTTTGAGCGAATTGTGGCTCTTGGGGCGAGCGCGGAGCCTGTTTATGAAACCGCGCTGAAACGTCGTCGGTACTCGCTAGGCGTAAGCCCGACGATGCCTGTAAATACCTTGCGGAACGCGCCGGGGTCTCCATAGCCGACCTCCCAGGCGATCCGTTCGATGGACAGCTGGCTTGCCTGTAACATCTCTCTCGCGCGGCCCACGCGCAGGCGCTGGCAGTATTCGGTGGTGGTCATGCCGGTCGCTTTTTGAAAGCGGCGCAGAAAGGTGCGAACTTCCATGCCGGCACGTTGCGCCAGATCAGCCAGGACGATCTGCCGGGCGCCTGTTTCTTGCAGCCAGTGCTGCACTGCCAGCACGGCCTGATCACCGTGAGCCAACCGCGGCGCGAAGGCGCTGTAGTAACGCTGCTGGCGTCCGGGCGGATCGACGAGAAGCATCTGGGCGGTGTCGATCATCACCGCAGCGCCCAGGTAGCGGTCCACCAATCGCAATCCGAGGTCGATCCAGGCCATGACGCCGCCGGCGGTGATGATGTCGTCGGCGTCGATGATGAGCTGGTCGATATCGAGCTGCACGTCTGGAAAGCGCTCCGCGAATTTCTCCACATAGAGCCAATGCGTCGTGATGGTGCGACCGGACAGCAAGCCTGTTTCGCCAAGCAGGAAAGCGCCTGCACACACGGACGCGAGCGTGGCCCCCGCGCGGTGCTGCGCCTGCAGCCATTCTCTGTAGGGCGCCGCTGCGCTGGTGGCAATCGGTTCTTCCAGGCTCGGGGGCAGAATCAGCACGGCGGGCGTCGTGCTCATGCCGGCACGCGAATCCTGTACTCGCACCGGAGTTTCGCTGGGGCTTTGTTTTTGCCACTGGCTGATGCGCAAAACCGGCGTATCCGGCACCCCTCGCTCGTCGGCGATTCGTTGTGCAAACGCGAACAGGTCGGTCAGGCCCAGAACCGTCGCCAGCTGCGCACCGGGATACAGCAGCATCCCGATTTCTATAACGTCTCTATCCGGCATGTGTCGATCCAGCCCTTGAAGATGTCGATCTCGCCACTTCGCAACAAGCGCCCCGATGGCTGATGATGGTCACGCTTCCCCTTACACCATCGTCAAGGAGCCAATAATGAGCAAGCGTGCATTGGTCGTAATCGATCTGCAGAACGAATACTTGCCGACGGGCAATCTACCGCTGACCGGTATCGAGGCGGCCGTCGATAACGCAGTAAAAGTGATTGCCGACTCCCGCGCCAAGGATGTCCCGGTTATTCACATCCGTCATGAATTCGTCCACGGGGAAGTCCCGGCTTTCGTTCCGGGGACGCAAAACGTCGAGATCCAACCCGCTGTCGCCCCGCAGAATGACGAGCCTGTCATCGTCAAGAACTACCCCAACTCGTTCCGTGAAACGGAGCTCAAGCGTTTGCTCGACGAGCAGGGTGTAGAAGAGGTCGTGATCGTCGGCGCGATGAGTCATATGTGTGTCGATGCCGGCGTTCGTGCCGCAGCCGATCTGGGCTATTCGGTAACCGTGCTGCACGATGCCTGCGCGACGCTGGATCTGGAGTTCGAGGGTGTACAGGTTCCGGCCGCTCAAGTGCATGCGGCCATGATGGCTGCCCTGAAGTTCGGCTACGCCAATGTGATTTCGACGCAAGCCTATCTGACGGCCTGAGCCGTCCGTTGCATTTCCCGATCCGTGCACGATCCACAGGTCGGGGAAGCACCTGCCAGCGATACCGCTCAGCACTCGATGTTTGACCTGAATGACGCTCTTGAATATTTTCAGGCCATCTTTTCCAAAGCGGGTCATCTGTCATGTCCATACTTCGCGTTGCCGTCCTGGCGTTCGATGGCGTGAGCCTGTTCCACCTCTCCGTGCCCGGAATGGTCTTTGGCGCCGCCAAGGATGCACCGGACCTGCCGCATTACGAAGTTCGATATTGCGCTGCAAAGCCAGGCCAGGTCCGTAGCGATCAAGGCGTGATGATCGACGTGCCCGATGGGCTGGAGGCGATGGCGCGTGCCGATATCGTCATCGTGCCGGCATGGAGCGATCCCAGCCTGCACGCGCCGGCCGAGCTGACCGACGCCTTGCGCCGGTGCCATGCACAGGGCGCATTGATCGTCGGCTTGTGCCTGGGCGCTTTCGTGTTGGGCGACGCCGGCCTGCTGGATTACCGCGAAGCCACTACGCATTGGGTGGCGCGCGAGCTGTTCGCTCGGCGCTTCCCCAGCAGCCACTTCCGCCCGGATGTGCTCTACGTTTCTGACGACAACATCGTCACCTCGGCCGGTACGGTCGCCGCCATCGACTGTTGCCTGCACTTGCTTCGTCAGCGTCATGGTGCCGACGTAGCGAATCGGATGGCTAGGCTGCTGGTTACACCGCCGCACCGGCAAGGCGGGCAGGCGCAGTACATCGAACAGCCTGTCCCGCAATTGGCGAGCGAAAGCCGGCTGCCCGGCGTGCTGGAGTGGGCGCGGGAACATCTGGCCGAACCCTTGTCGCTCGATACGCTGGCCGATGTGGCCAGCATGAGCCGCCGTACCTTCACCCGCCGTTTTCGCGAAACCACGGGCACGACCTTCATCAAATGGCTCAACGCCGAACGTGTCGCGCGGGCACAACAACTTCTGGAAACCACCGAGATGCCGATCGACTGCATCGCATCGGAGGTCGGCTTCGGCACGTCGCTTTCACTGCGTCAGCAATTCGCTGCGCAATTGGGCACGACCCCCTCGGATTACCGGCGGACCTTCTGTAAGGAGCTGCGCTCAAAGGCGCTCAGCTAAACGGTCGCGTGAACAAGCGATCAGGCCCATGCTGGGCTCGTGGATTCCCGCTGCTCCTTGGCCTCGGCCACCAACTGGTCGCGGGCGAGCGGCACAGCGTTCTTCACCGCCAGGACCTCGGCCATGACGCTCACCGCGATTTCTGCCGGCGTCTTGCTGCCAATGTAGATGCCGATCGGACCGCGGAGGCGTTGCAGGGATTGCTCAGTCTCGCCGAAGTGAGCGATCAGCCGTTCTCGCCGGCTCTGGTTGTTGCGCCGCGAGCCGATGGCGCCGACATAGAACGCCGGACTCTGCAGAGCCGCCAGCAGGGCGAGGTCATCCAGCTTGGGGTCGTGGCTCAAGGCGATGACGCAGCTGCGCGGGTCGGGTCGGAAGGCGACGACCTCGTCGTCCGGCATGCCGCTGACCAGTTCCACTTCGGCCACCGACCAGGTGTCCATGTACTCGATGCGCGGGTCGCACACCGTCACCTTGAAGCCGTTGAACAGCGCCATGGTGGCGACATACTCCGCGAGTGCACCAGCGCCGATCAGCAGCATGCGATAACCAGGACCGAGGGTATTGATCAGCCGCGTGCCATCGAACTGCAGCGCCTCGGGGGTTGGCGTGCTCGTCAGTGCCACCTCACCGCTGGCGATGTCTAAGGATCGGCGTACGAGGTTGCCACGGTCGAGATCGAACAGCAGTTTCTCCAATGACTCCAGCGCCGGGTCGAACTCCAGCACGAGCTCAAGCGTTCCGCCGCAGGGCAGGCCGAAACGATGGGCCTCGTCGGCGCTTACGCCGTAGCGCACCACCTCGGGCGTGCCTTGTGGAAGTCCCGCAGCGCCGAATGCCGTGGTGTAACGATGGATCAGATCATCCTCGATGCAACCGCCGGAAACGCTTCCCACCGCCCGGCCATCGTCACGCAAGGCCATCATCGAGCCGGTCGGGCGCGGCGAAGATCCCCAGGTCCTCACCACGGTGGCGAGCATCACGCGGCGGCCCTGCGCGAGCCAGGTGCTGGCGGTGCGCAGAACGATGAGGTCAATACTTTCCATTGGGTTCCCCCTCGAAATCAGATGTCTGCCGGATCTGCAGCAGGTGCCGCGCCAACGTCAGATCGTCACAGGTATCCACATCGATGATGGCGCCTGCGTCCTCCACCGAGAGCTCCAGGACCCGCCCTAGCAGCTTGTTGCCCCGCACGATCACGGATGCACCGGTATCCCCCTGCAGGGCGGCCAGCTCGGCGAAATACTGCCGCTGGAAGCCGACGGGATGCCCGCGCCGCGAGCGCCAGTTCGGCACGACGATGGGGTTTTCGACCAGGGCTTGAGCTACCTGTCGAATGGTGCTCGCCCTAATCAGCGGCAAATCGCCGGGAAGGATCATCCAGGCAGGCGCATTGGCGGTTGCCCTGACGCCCATGGCGATTGACTCGCCCATGCCAGCCGTACCGCCTTCAGGGCGAACCAGAAAAGACTTCAGTCCGGCGGCCTCTACGGCGTTCAGGACATGCGAAAGCACCGACTGGCCGGCGAGCACCGCGTCGAGCTTATGGCCTGCGCCGCCGGATACGGAAAAGCGTTCGCCGCGGCCTGCCGCAAGCACCAGAACCATAACGTCGGTTGGGGAATTCAGCTGCAAGAGGGATGTCATTGAGGTTGGTCATGCCAGAGAAAAACAAGCAGCTACGACTGCGCCTGAGTGGATAGACCGCATAACCTCGAAAACGACCCATTAAAGGCTTCGTTCGCGCAAGGGAAAAGGCTGTCGGCCGAACGCAGCTATGAGCCATATCGATCAATGCCGCTTTGATGCAGCGCAACGAGCCAGGTGTTGCCTTGATGTCCAGAGCGGTCATTTCGATGCAGGCGGGTTTGCTGGCATCTCCAGTTGGCGTGAGGCTTCGTCCTGCTGCTTGCGCGTTCCACTAATGAGAGCGGCGGGTGGACAGGGCGATGCCGACCGATGCCGCGCCGAGCAGGGCGACGACCCCGATCATTACCGTCACGAAGGCGCTGTCGAAAGCGCTTTGCGCCAGGCTGACGAGCGGGGCGGCGAGGGCATCTGGCAGGGATTCGGCGGCGATCAGCGCGCCGTCGAGGCTGTCTCGGGCCAGCGCTGGCGCCGCGCTGCCTGCCGGTGCGGCGAAGGCTGCGGAATACACCGCGGACATCAAACTACCCAATATGGCAATGCCCAGTGCACCGCCCAGCTCGTATGACACCTCTTCGATCGACGCCGCCATTCCGGCGCGGTCTGGCGGCGCATGCAACAGCATGGCGCTGGAGGCGGCAGTCATTGCCGCGCCGATGCCGAAACCGAGCAGGCTGAACGACAGAATCTGAACCCATAGCGCGGCGCCATAACCCAGCAGATACAGCAGCGCCCCGGCTGCCGACAGGGCGAGGGATGTGCTCAGGATGCGTTCGGCCCCGAAGCGCGGCAACGCCAGTCCGGCAAGCGGACCGGCGACGAAGGCGCCGAGTGGAATTGGCAGAATGGCCAGACCGGCCTGCAATGGCGATAAGCCGACCACCAACTGCAGTCGCTGGCTGACCACCAACTCCATGCCCATCAATGCTGCCGAGGCGATCAACGCCGTCGCTACGCCTGCCGAGAAGCTGCGGTCGCGAAACAGCGCGAATTCGATCATCGGTACAGTCGTCTGGCGCTGGCGCCGCAGGAAAGCCAAGCCGCATACAAACGCCGTGATTGCCGCCGCGCTGGCTTGCAGCACTGACGGGTCTGGCTTGCCGGCTTCCTTGATGGCCAGCGTCAGTCCGACCAACGCACCCATGATCCACAGCGAGGCGAGCAGGTCGAACGGCCGATCGGGGTTGCCGGGCCGGGCGGGCACCCAGATCACAGCGAGCACCAAAGCCACGATTACGATCGGCACGTTGATGATGAACACCGAGCCCCACCAGAAATGTTCCAGCAGCACACCGCCGACGACCGGGCCGAAGGCGGCACCGCCCGAAGCGATAGCGGCCCATATGCCGAACGCCAGGGCGCGCTCGCGGACGTCCTCGAAGACGTGACGGATGATCGCCAGCGTGGCCGGCATCATCATCGCCGCACCTACCGCCAATGCCACCCTGGCGGCGATCAGCGCCTCGGCACTAGGCGAAAAGGCAGCGCCCAGCGAGGCCCCGCCGAATACCACCAGTCCGGCGATGAACATTCGCTTGTGGCCGAAGCGGTCCCCCAGCGCGCCCATGCCGGGCAGCAGGCCCGCGACCGTGAGCGCATAGGCGTTCACGATCCACAGCTTCTCGGTGGCCGAGGCGCGCAGTTCGTAGGTCAGGCTGGGCAACGCCAGGTAGATTACCGTCATGTCGATGACGATCAGCAAAAGTGCGCTGGACAATATGCCCAGCACGAGCCAGCGAAGAGGTGATTTCAACGGGTCGTCCTCAGTTCCGGTATTCCAGCAATTGGCTGGGGGAAAACGTTGCGGCAGAATATAAATACATACGTATTTAATTTAAAGGGGTGAATGTGGGCAGAAAGAGAACCATCGATCGGGAGGTACTGCTGGATGTGGCTGAAGGAATCGTCAATCGACAAGGTGCCGCAGCATTGACGATAGACGCCGTCGCCAAGGCGGCGGGCATTACCAAGGGTGGTGTGCAGTACAGCTTCGGTACCAAGGACGAGCTGATTAACGCGATGTTCGAGCGTTGGGGCAGGGGTTATACCGAGCAGTTCCAGCGCATCGCCGGGGACGACCCCGATCCGCTGACGGCGGTGCGCGCGCATGTCGAGGCCACTCGCGGCTCGGATTCCGGTTCTCACGCCAAGGCGGCGAGTCTGTTGGCGGCGCTGCTACAAACTCCCGAGCACCTGCAGTCGACCCAGGCGTGGTACCGGGAGCGCCTTGCCGGACTCGACACCTCGACCGAAGAAGGACGCCGCGCCCGTGTCGCCTTTTTCGCTGCTGAAGGCATTTTCACGCTGCGCTTCTTCCGCCTGATGGAAATAGGCGAGGAGGAGTGGACGGACGTCATGAGTGATATCGCTGCAGTGGTCCGTCCGGATAGCTGACGGGGCCTCGACGCGGCGACTGGGTGGACTCATCACGACCGAAACTAGGCGCGAGCAGCGCTATAGCAGCCCTGCGCCGTATGAGAGACAGGGCCACGACCAGACGCGCTAGCGTTGCCCTGTCTTTTCTTCCTCAGGCTCTGCCTGCTCATCGGCTCGCTCGTATGCGTTTTCCGCTTCTTGCTCGGTCATGCGCGGATCCGGATCGACGCCAGTCGGGTTTTCGTAGCCATGTGCCGACTCTTCACCGCTCTGGCTCGGATTCGCATTCTGGCGGTCATCGAGGGTTTCCTGATTGGCTGCTGCGCTGGTTGCGACCAGCAGGGCGAGAGCCGCGGTGGCGATGTTTGGGACAATCATGATGGGCCTCGATAGTTGAGTCGGGGGTTCTGCTTCGACCCGGTACCGTGGCGATCGTTGGCTCCATCCATCCGCTTGCGTCGCGCCGCGACGCTTGAGGCCAATCCATGGTTTGACCGAGTCGGATCCGGGTGAATGGTCCAGCTCGCTCTGGCTCGGGGGGAACTTAAGCCTCTACCGCCGGTCGAGTTAACCTGGCAACACTGCGGATCGGCGGGGCCGATGCGGAAGGAACGCTTACGGCGCGCAGCAGGAGCTGCGCGAACTGTTGGAGGCGGCCGTCCGAGAACGACGCTGCGATATGGAAAGGGTAGTTGGGTGGATATCAACCGAGTAAGCGCAAGGGATGTCGACAAGGCACATTATGAGTTGGTCGTCATAGGATCTGGTTTCGGCTCCAGTTTCTTTCTGACCGAAGCGTTAAAGCACCTTACCGGGCGTGCGCTGATCATCGAATGGGGTGATTTCCATCCCTGGGACTGGCAGATCCAGACCCAGAGCAGTTCGGCAATCGCGCCTGAATCCACGTACGACAATCGCGGCGAGAAGCCTTGGAATACCACCATTGCGCTCGGCGGCGGCATGAATTGCTGGTTCTCGCAGACGCCTCGGTTGCACCCCAGCGATTTCGCCACGCGCAGCCGCTATGGCGTCGGTAATGACTGGCCGCTGAGCTACGAGGACCTGGAGCCTTATTACTGCCAGGCCGAACAGATCATGTCGATCGCAGGCGATGAGGACATGGCCAAGGTGCTGCCTCGCAGCCAGCCGTTCCCGCAGCCGCCGCACAAGGGCTCGTCGATCGACATGATCATGAAGCAGGCAATGCCTGACCATCACTTCATCATGCCGACCGGTCGGGCTCGGGTCGCGACCGGTACTCGCGGTGTCTGTTGCGCGAACGCGACCTGCAATCGATGCCCGGTCAACGCGAAATTCACAGCGCAGAACGGTCTGGCCGACCTGTTCAACCATCCCAAAGTCGACGTCTGCCTGAAGACAGAGGTGCGCACGCTCGAATACGAAGGCAACACCGTCAAGGGCGCCACGATCCGTTCCGAGGGTCGCGAATTCAAGGTTTTCGGTGATCTGTTCGTGCTCGGCGCCAATGCCATTCAGAGCCCAGCGATCCTGTTGCGTTCGGATATCGTTCATGGCGAAACCGGCATGGGCCTGCATGAACAGGTGGGCGCGAACGTCGAGGTCTATCTCGACGGCCTAGGCAATTTCGATGGCAGCACCATCACCACGGGCCTGAACTATTCGCTCTACGACGGTGAATTCCGCAAAGAGCATTCGGCCTGTCTGGTCTATTTCGAAAACCGTTGGCCGTATGGCCTTCGTCCGGAGCGCGGTCGCTGGAACCAGACGCTGCCGTTGATGCTGGTCAGCGAAGACCTGCCCAACGTGGAAAACCGAGTCCTCATCGATCCAAAAAACGGCCAGGCGATCATCGATTACCGAGGCGAGTCCGATTACGGCATGAAAGGCGTCCAGTACGGTCTGGACAGTCTGGAAAAGCTGCTAGCGCCGTTGCCGGTCGAATCGATCAATTTCCGTGAATGGCGTCTGACCGAGTCCCACGTCCAGGGCACGCTGCGCATGGGGCAGGTCGACGACGGCTCGGTGGTCGACGGCCAGATGCTGCACCACCGCATGAGAAATCTCGTCGTTGTGGGCACCGCAACCTACCCAAGCTGCTCGCCGGCCAATCCGAGCCTGACCGCCGCCGCTCTGTCCATCCGTGCCGCCGATCTGCTCTATAGCTAAGGAATGCCCATGAAGCGCCGCACATTATTGCTCTCATCCGCCGCCGCGCTAGGCGTTGCTGCTGTCGGCTCGGCAGCCTGGGTGTACGAAGACCGCCAGGTATTCATTCCCGAACTGTTGCACCAGCTTGTCGGCGACTTTCAGATGTCGGACGAGGATCAGCGAAAGTTTGTCGATGCGATGGCCGGGCACTATGGTTCGGAGAAGCTCACGGCACTGATGGGGCTGTACAAGATCCGCCAACAAACCGGTGTCGGCAGCGCCTATACCGATCTTCGGGTGGACAACTTCGAACGTAGACTGCTGACGGACTTCATGGTCTCGACCGATTACCTGCGCCGCCAGCACGAAGCCAATCCAATGGTAGCCTTCCTTGGCTATCGTCTACCTTGTAGTAATCCCTATGCGCGATTCGACGGGCTGGCTTGACCTATCTCGTCGGGCTGACTCACGTATCTCGCGAGGAGCACGCGGCAGACCGGCGTCGTAGATATCAAGGAGCCATCCATGCGCATCGCGGTATTCAGCACGAAACCATACGACCGCCGCTTCCTCGAACAGGCCAACCAGGCGCACGGCCATGAGCTGGTCTATCTCGACCCTCGCTTGACCGCCGAAACAGCGGCGTTGGCCGCAGGCTTCAGGTGTGTTTGCGCCTTCGTCAACGACCGCCTCGACCGCGAGGTCCTGCAGCTGTTGCAGGCGAACGGCACCGAGCTGATCGCGCTGCGCTCGGCGGGCTTCAATCACGTCGACCTGCCCGAGGCGCGTCGGCTCGGTATGACGGTGGTGCGCGTGCCGGCGTATTCGCCTCACGCCGTGGCGGAACACGCGGTCGCGTTGTTGCTGAGCCTCAACCGCATGACCTTCCGTGCCTACAACCGCGTGCGCGAAGGCAATTTCTCGCTCGATGGCCTGTTGGGCTTCGATCTCTGCGGCAAGACCGTCGGAGTGGTTGGAACGGGCGAAATCGGGCTAATTTTTTCCCGGATCATGCGCGGGTTCGGTTGCAAGGTGCTGGCCAGCGATCCCTTCCCGAAAGCCGATGCCGAGGCGTTGGTGCAATACGTGCCGCTGGAAACGCTGCTGGCCGACGCCGATATCATCTCCCTGCATTGCCCGCTGACGCCGCAAACCGATCACCTGATCGACGCCCAGGCCATTGCGCGAATGAAGGATGGTGTCGTGCTGATCAATACCGGTCGTGGGCGCGTGGTCGATACCAAGGCCGTCATCGACGCGCTCAAGAGCGGAAAGATCGGCCGGTTGGGCCTGGACGTGTACGAAGAGGAAGAGCAGCTGTTCTTTCAGGACCTGTCCCAAGGCGTCATCAGCGATGACACTTTCATGCGCCTCACGACGTTTCCCAACGTGCTGATCACCGGCCATCAAGCCTTTTTCACGACCGAGGCGCTGACCAACATCGCTGAGACCACCCTGGCCAATATCAGCGCGTTCGAACGGGGTAACGGAACCCTGCATCGAATAGCGGCCGACCACGTGGTGTGAAGAAAGCGGGTCTGTTTTCGGTCAGCCTTGCTGCGTGATCATTGTGTCGCCGATGGCCGCTTTCGCTGCTGCTGTCCCGAGCGGCTTCTCCTTAGCGATCAGCGAGTGCCAGCTCGCTGATCAGCATCCCGCACGAGACCCGGAAAAGCTGATCGCCACGTCTGATCGTGAGCGGCGCTCGCTCGGCGATCACCGCACCGCTGCCGAGCATGTGATCGATGTGGGTACGCAACTGGTGATATTGCCTGGTGTAGTCCCGGTTCATCTTGCCCCCGTAGCTCTGGTGTGTTCGGGTCCATGGTCTAGGACCAACGACAGACCGATTCGTCGCACACAACTAGAGATTTTCCTTGCCATCACTCGTCTGATATTGGCGAGCAACACAGCCGCACCGTTGGTATAAAGATGGATAGCCTGTAGTATCAATTCGCTATCGCGGCCGCGAAGCTTTCAAACGGATGAGACAAAGCGCAATGAACGAGCATGCCGTACCGGTGTTGATCGCATTTCTGACTGTGGCTGGTATTGCGGCGTTTTTGCTGCGTCGAGCATTCAAAGCATTGAATCGTCAGCAGAACGACGCGGGGTCGGTACAGCTATCGGCCAATCGCGACGGGCAGGATGACAGCCAGGTAGAACCCCGTTCTGCACGATAGTCGCCAAACCTGCGCCCCTTCGGTGGGCCGTTTAGACAAAGCCCAAAGCGATACTGTCGGCCTTGGCTCTACCTATCGAAGAGTTGGCTCAGGCTGCTCGGCGCAAGGCCGGTCCAGCGTTTGAACGATCGCCGGAAGTTGGTGGTGTCGTTAAAGCACAGGTAACTCGCAACTTCCTCGTTGCTATAACCCTTCATCTGATACAGATAGAGCGCTACGTGCTTGCGCACCAAATCGAGCTGTTCCTGAAAATGAGTACCCTGTTTTTGCAGCTTGCGCTTTAAAGAGGCAGGGCTCATCCCGAACGCCTGAGCGACCCGTTCGAGGTTCAGCGGTGCGCGGATATTGGCATGGAGGTAGTCATACAGCTGATCGATAAAGCTGCACTGCCAACCTAGGCTCGCCAGTTGTGCATGGCTGGCCTGCTGGGCAACCTGGCCCGCAGTGGTCGAGGCATTTGGCCAAGGTGTGTGCAGGTACTCTCGGGGTAGGCTCATCATTGTCCACTGGCTGTCGAACGTCAGGTTCTCGCTCAGATGGACCCAGTACTGTTCGATGTGGCGTGGCTGCGCATAGCTGAAATAAAAGCGCCACGGCAGTCGCTCCCCCGATAGGCGCCGGGTCATGGCGACCACCGCGGTCAGGCTGGCCTCAACCAGAAAACGCTGCTGGTCTTCCGTGCCCCAACTTTCCACCCAGTACAGATGAGCCTGCTTGTCGTCGAGCAGCAGCCTCGGTGTCAGCAGCGGGCTGAGCAACACGCGGAATTGCTGCAGGTGTTCCAGTGCCTGGAGCAGCGTGCAGGCGTGGTTCAGTGCGTGGCTGGTTTCGCCGTAATGGCCTGGCAGCAGTCGTTGCCCAAGCAGAAAACTGCTGTCATCGGCGTCCAGCAAGCGTTGCGCATTGCTGATCAGCGTGAGCAATTGCGTCGGACTGATGCGTGCTAGGCCGCTGGTGATGTCCTCGTAAAACAGCCCGGTACCGCGCAGCAACTGATGGCTGCCGATCCCGCGCGACAACGCCAGGTCGATCAGTACGGCTGGTTGGTGATGAGCCGCGATGAAGCGCGTGTCACATTCGTAACCGAGGGGCATGGTCTGTTCTCAGGCGCAGCGCGGCAGTTGCTGTTTGGTCTTGGCCAGGTTCAGGTTGAGGCGTTTGAGGAGTTGCTCGGCATCCTCATCGAAGGCCATCACCGTCGCGGTGCTGGCGCGCAGGTGCACCCGCTCTCCGTGCTGCGCGGTCTTGTGCGCCAGGCTGGCTACGGCCTGGCGCAGTTCGTCGGCAATTGAACGGGCCTGGGCCTCGCCGGTGTTCGGCAACACGGCGACGAAGCGATCCCCCGCCAACCGGCAGAGCAGGTCCTGGCGGCGAAGATTGAGCAGCAGCAGGTGAGCCATCGCCTGCAGCACGGCGTCGCCCTCGGCCTGACCGTAACGCAGGTTGAGCGCGTTGAAATCGTCCAGATCCACGACCACCAACGACAAGGGTTGCTGCTCCGCCTGGGCCTGCGCGAGTGCCAGTTGCACGTGCTGGCGCAAATATTCGGCGGCGCCTAGCGGAGTCAGTTTGTCGAACAGCCGGTGCTCGCGGAATCCCTTTTCGCGTTTGCTCATCTGCTGACTGATGGCGCGCTGTTCCTGATTCAGGTGATAGATGCCCAATGTCAGCAACACCAGGCCGACGGGCATCGGCGCGGTTTCCAACCAGTTATCCCAGGTCGCCAATTCCGGCAGTTGGATGAACTCATCCAATGCATCCATCCACCAGGACAGGAATACGCAGGCAAGGCCGAGCGCGAGCAGCCGCGTTACTCGGCCGGCGGGACGACTGTGCAGCAGCATGATCAGCCAGACCAGCGCCAATACCGCCGAGCCGCCTTCGCCGGCCACGTCCATCCAGTCGATCTCGGCCCAGGGCTTGAGCTGGCCGGTGGCGAGGTAGACCTGCAGGCCGAAGTTGGCCGCGAATGCTAGGCCGAGCAGCGTAAGAGCATGCAGCTTTAAAAAGAATTTCATCGGGTCCCCGTGGCGAAGGCGCGCCAGTGCGTGAGGGGCACGGAAACAGAAGAATGTGACGGTTGGATGAAGGGGGAGGGGGTTGAATTGGCTCAAAGCTTTTTAAGCTGCTGTTCGTTTTATGGGTGTGAGGCGGATTGGAGAGTTGCTTGATGGCTTGGTTTCGCCCTGCTGGGCGAGTCACTTTTTCTTGAGTGGCCAAGAAAAAGTAACCAAAAAGAAGGCCACCCCTACATCCGGGTTTTGCTTCGCAAAACTTCCCTCCCTCCGGCGCCGCTCCGGGGGTCGTCGCGAAGGGACATCCATGTCCCATCGCTCCTCGCTCGGCATCCATGCCTCGCGTCCCCCTGCGCAGCGCCTACGCTCGGCCTCCTGAAGGGGGATCGGATCCGAGTTGTCTGAAAGTTGGCAAACAGCCAAACAAACACGCTTTGCTTGGTGCTTTGCACGGACTAACAGACGACACTGAATGCCCCTTTCAGGAGGGTGAGTGGAATCGTTGCGTAAGGGGTTGAGCCGCATGGATGCGGCGAAAGGCTTATAGGGCCAGGGATGGCCCTTGTAACCCGACCCCTGAAGCAGCGGTGGAGCGAACGAACCCGGAGCGAAGCGCAGGGCCGGATGCAGGGGCACAGCGTTTTTGGTTACTTTTTCCGCGTTTGGAAAAAGTGACTCGCCCAGCAGGGCGAAACCGGCGTCCCGGATTGTGCTGTAACGGGCAGCGGCACGAACCGCTACTCCACATGCCTTACCCCGCGACCCACCAGAACAGGTCATATCGGCTCATTCACCACCCGAAACCACCGCGATAAGCCCAGTCTGCCGCCCCATTCCCAACCCCTGTCACAGAACCGCCATATCCCCCACCTACCGTCCGCTGCAGTTCCGGGATGGACCCGGTAAACAGCGTTCGGGGGATTGTTCATGAGCACATACCGCAGCGGCATCCGTCATGCAGGGTTCCGCATCAGCCTGCTGGCCCTGGCCGTCAGCGCCGGTTCGGCCTGGGCGGAGGACCCGCTTGTCATGGAACACGTCGAAGTGATCGGCCAAGCCGTCAGCATCGACAAGGCGCTCAGCGAGCAGCGCAGCGCCGACAGCGTCAAGAGCGTGGTGCACGCCGACGGCATCGGCCAGCTGCCGGACGACAACGCCGCCGAAGCGTTGCAGCGTATCCCTGGTCTGTCGGTCGAGCGCGACCAGGGCGAGGGGCGCTTCGTCAGCGTGCGCGGTATTGCACCGGACCTTAACAGCGTGACCATCAACGGCACGCTGGTCCCCTCGCCGGAAAGTGATCGCCGGGCGGTGGCGCTGGACGTGTTGCCGTCGGAGCTGGTGCAGTCGCTGTCGGTGGTCAAAACCCTAACACCTGACATGGATGCCAACTCCTTGGGCGGCACCATCGAGGTAGAAAGCCTGTCCGCCTTCGATCACGACGGCCTGTTCTATAGCGTCAGCGGCGAGGGCAGCTACGACGATAACGTCAGCAAGACCAGCCCTAAGTTTTCCGGCGCCTTCAGCAACCGTTTCAGCCTGGGTGATGGCGTCGACAATTTCGGCGTCGCTGCTGCGCTGAGCTGGCAGGAGCGCGATTTCGGCTCGGATAACGTCGAAACCGGCGGCGCCTGGGATTTCGAGGATGGCGCGCGACTTGGCGAGCTGGAGCAGCGCGATTATGAAATCACCCGCGAACGTGCCGGTGTGGGCATCAACTTCGATTACAAGCCAGACGACCTCAGTAGTTATTACCTGCGCACTCTTTATAGCCGCTTCAAGGACACCGAGACGCGCAACGCCGCAGGTGTCGAGTTTGCCGACGCGCAACTGGCAGGGGAGCTGGGCGACGCCGAAGGCTGGCGTGAGCTGAAATCGCGCGAGGACACCCAGACCATCCAGTCCTACGTGTTCGGCGGCGAGCGCATGATGGGGTTCTGGACGCTCAGCGGTCAGGCCGGCTACAGCGAGGCGCGCGAGCGCAATCCGGGCGGCATCGCCGGCGCCACCTTCGTAGGCGACTTCAGCGATGCGGGTTTCTCCAGCACGCGCAAGCCGGGCCTGACGATCGACTCGTCCTTCTACGATCCGGCGAGTTTCGAGCTGGACGAGGTGGAGTGGGAAAAGAGCGACGCGCGTGACCGAGAAAAGAACATTCGCCTGGATCTCGCCCGTGATTACGACATTCGGGGCTACGCCTCGCAGTTTAAGGTCGGCGGTAAGCTCAGCCGGCGCGACAAGACCAACGACATCGATATCTGGGCCTACGATGATTTCCCTGACCTGACCCTGGCTGACTTCCAAACCGGCAACGTCGACTACGCCCTTGGCCGCTTTGGTCCGGGTATCGATGCTGGCGCGTTGGAAGGCCTGATCGGTGGCCTGGACGCCAGTGAGTTTTACGACGAGGAAGAGTCGCGCATCGGTGACTTCGACATGAGCGAGGACATCAACGCTGCCTATTTCATGAACACCCTGGACCTGGACCAATGGCGCATCATTGCCGGCCTGCGCTACGAGGGCACCGAGTTCAGCGCCAAGGGAACGGGGCTGCGCGACGGCGAGTTCGAGGCCGTCTCCAGTGATAACCGTTACGACCATTGGCTGCCGGGCCTGCATGCCCGCTATCAACTGACCCCCGATACTCAATTGCGCGCCGCCTGGACCAATACCGTGGTGCGCCCGACCTTCGAACAACTGGCGCCAGGCTTCGTTATCGATGGTGAAGATGCCGCGTTCGGCAATCCCGACCTCAAGCCACTGGAGTCGATGAACTACGACCTCGGCATCGAGCACTACATGGGCCGCGCGGGCGCCGTGTCGGCTTATCTGTTCTACAAGGACATCGACAACTTCATCTACAACACCGATCTGGCCGGTACGGGCCAGTGGGCCGGCTTCGACGAGGCGCTGAGCTTCGAGAACGGCAGCAGCGCCAAGCTCTATGGTATCGAGCTGTCCTATTCGCAGAAGCTCGACTGGCTGCCAGCGCCGTGGAACGGCGTGCTGCTGGGTGCCAACGCCACCTTCAGCAAGTCCGACGCCGATATCGAAGGGCAGGGCGGCCAGCGCAGCATCGATCTGCCGAACCACTCCGATACGGTCGGCAACCTGATGGTCGGCTGGGAGAACGACGTCTTCAACATGCGTCTGGCGGCCAACTACAAATCCGAATACCTGGCCGAAGTCTCAGGCGTCGATGACGAGGCGCACGACCTCTACGCCGACGAGCAGCTGTTTCTCGACTTCAAGGCCGGCTACTTCATCACGCCGAATCTGCAGTTGACGGTCGAGGCGCTGAACCTCACCGACGAGTCCTACTTCGTCTACACCGGGCGCCGCAATTACAACGCCCAGTACGAGGAATACGGCCCGACCTACAAGCTCGGCCTGACCCTTACCCACTTCTGATCCCTTTCGCCGCCCCGATACCGACCTGTTTCTGACAGGGCGGCGTCGGCCAGCGGCTGCTGAATGGAATAACCATGAACGTAACCTTGCATAAACCTCTGCTGTTGAGCCTCTGCATTGCGCTGGCAGCCTGCCAGACGGCCGGGCGCGACGAGCCGCTTTCGACGGTACCGAACCTTGCGTTTGCCGATGGGGCAGCCGTTGTGGAAGCGGAAAACGCCCAGCTCGTGCGCGATGATCGTTTCTGGCCGGGCGCCGACCAGCTGATGATTCGCCCCGACGCCCGCGGGCTGCAGTTGATCGATGCCCAAGGCCAGCTGCTAAGCCAGTTGAAGGGCCGATTCGAAGGGCTCGATCACCGCGCAGGCGAGCACGGCTTGCTGGTAGCCACCATCGATCAGAAGCGCCAGCAGGCTGTACTGCTCGGCTTGGATCAAGCGCATCGCTGGAGCCAGCCGCTGTATATCCCGAAGACCGATTTCGCTATCGAGGGGCTCTGCCTGTATCGGGACTCGGCACGCAACGAATTTGTCTTTCTGCTGGGTGAAGAAGGCATCGGCGAACAATGGCTGATTGCCGTGGACGAGCAGCCGCTGAGCGCACCGCAACGGGTTCGCGGACTGAGCCTGCCGCCGGAAAGCGGGTACTGCCAGGTCGACGATCAATCTGGTGAACTGTTGGTGAACGAGGAGGGCGTTGGCGTTTGGAGCTATGCCGCTGATGCGGAGGCGCCTCTGCTCCGCCAGCCGGTGGATATCCGCCAGCCCTTCGGGAGCATCGCGCAAGCCGCAGCCGGTATCGCTCTGGTGCCGGGCGGGCTGCTGGTGCTGGACCCGGAAACGGGGGCGTTACATCTGTATCGGCGAGACGGCGGCGCTTGGCTCAGCCAATCGGTGTTGCCGTTGGACGCGCTCGATGAACCGGAGCAGATAAGCGCTCGGCTGACCAAACGCGGCCTCGAGTTGCTACTGATCGATGAGCGCGGTGCCCACAGGGCCCGTCTGGACTGGCAACCCGAAGCGCCTGCCGCGATACCCGTCATCCCGGTACTGCCAGCGCAGGTCCAGACCGAACCGGTTCCGAGCCTGGGCGATGCGGCCGATGACCCAGCCATTTGGCTCAACCCGAACGACCCATCCAACAGCCGAGTGCTTGGTACCGACAAGAAGGGCGGGCTGGGTGTCTACGACATGGCTGGCAAGCAGTTGCAGTACCTGTCGGTAGGGCGGTTGAACAATGTCGATGTGCGTTCGGGCTTTTCACTGGACGGCAATCCGGTCGACCTGGCCGTTGCCAGTAACCGCGATCACAACAGTCTGCATTTATTTGCCATCGATCAACGCAGCGGGTGGCTGAGCGACATCGGCCAGATCGAGACGCCGCTCGGTGATATCTACGGCCTGTGCATGTTCAAGGATGAGCAGGGTGCCATCCACGCCATCGCCAACGACAAGGACGGCCGATTCCTGCAATACCGCTTGGATGGCATCACGGGTGAGCCGCGCGGTGAACTGGTCCGTAGCTTCAAAGTCGAGACCCAGCCGGAAGGCTGCGTGGCCGACGACCGTAGCCAGCGCTTGTATGTCGGTGAGGAAGATGTCGCGGTGTGGACGCTCGATGCCCGTGCTGACGCGCCGACCGTACTGGAGAAAGTCATCGCAGTGGGCGGCCTGGTACACGACGACATCGAAGGTCTGGCGATCTATCAGGGTGAAAAGGCTGACTATCTGGTGATTTCCAGCCAGGGCAACGACAGCTATGTGGTGCTCGATGCCCGCGCGCCCTACGCCGTGCGCGGCGCCTTCCGTGTGGGCTTGAACGCCCAGCTGGGTATCGATGGCGCTTCGGAAACCGACGGTCTGGAGGTTACCTCGGCCAATCTCGGAGGTGTCTGGAGCCGCGGAACGCTGGTGGTGCAGGACGGCCGCAAGCGCATGCCCGAGGGGCCACAGAACTACAAGTATCTGCCCTGGGCGGCCGTTGCCGAGGCATTGGGTCTGGACTGAGCCGTCGTTTCGCCTATCTAGCGTGACTGTCATCGCATGGTCATGCCGGTGCAATCAAATACGAGGCCGTCGCGTCGGACGGCCTGGAGGAAACTATGCAAAGCACACTCGAACACATGTCGGTCTGGGGGCTGGTCAGCGAGGCCAGCCTGGTGGTGCAGCTGGTGATGATCACGCTGGTGCTGGCTTCGGTCGCCAGCTGGTATCTGATAATCCAACGAGGAGCCGCGTTGCGGCGCAGCGAACGATTGCTGAATACCTTCCTGCAACGCTTTCGTAGCGGCGGCGAACTTGCCCAGCTGTACCGGGACGGCAGCGAACAGGCGCTCCCCAACGAGGCGGCATTGCAACGCATCTTTCTGGCCGGTTATCAGGAATTCAGCCAACTGCAACGCCAGCCTGGAATTGCACCGGATGCGGTGATCGAAGGCGTCGAGCGCAGCCTCTATGTGGCCATCGCGGAACAGGAGGAGCGGCTCGAAAGCGGTCTTCAGTTTCTTGCCACCGTCGGCTCGGTCAGCCCTTACATCGGCCTGTTCGGCACCGTCTGGGGCATCATGAATTCATTTCTCGGCCTGTCCATGGTGCAGCAGGCGACACTTTCGACTGTCGCTCCGGGCATCGCCGAAGCCTTGATCGCGACGGCCATCGGCCTGTTCGCGGCAATCCCGGCAGTGATGGCCTACAACCGGTTCTCCGCCCGCGGCCAGACCCTCGGTGCGCGCTACTACAGCTTCGCCAATGAACTGCAGGCGCGGTTGCATCGCCGCCTGCATGCCGGGTCGCCCAGCGTCGCCGCAGTCGCCTGAAAGGAGCCTCGCCATGCTGGTCAAACCACAGCGTAAACACGGTCCTAAAGCCGAAATGAATGTGGTGCCCTACATCGATGTGATGCTGGTACTGCTGGTGATCTTCATGGTTACCGCGCCGATGCTGGTGCAGGGTGTGAAAATCGAACTGCCCAAAGTCGCCGCCGAGGCGATGCCCACCGAGAACGAGCGGCAGATTCTCACGCTATCGGTCAAGGCCGACGGCGGCTTCTACTGGAACCTGGGCAACGAGCTGAATGCAGAGGACCAGACCGACAGCGCGATCGACCTCGAGGAGATGCGGGAAAAGGTTGCGGCAATCATCGCTGAGCGCGGCGACACCCAGGTCTACGTACGCGCCGATGATGCCGCCGACTATGGGCGCGTGGTGGCAGGGATTGCCGAACTGCAGCGCGGCGGCGTGGTGAACCTGGGCCTTATCACCGAGGCGCCACCTGGGCAAACCACGCCATGAGCAGCCTGATCATGACGCTGCCCAACAGCTTTCCAGCTCCCCGGCCGCAGTGGCTCAGCCATGCCAGCGCAGCGGTGGTGACCGTCGCGCTGCACGCCGCGGTGTTCGGCCTGCTGTTGCACGGCTGGACGCCGGAGCTGACGGCACCCAGCTCGACACAGGTGCTCAAGACACAGCTGGTCAGCTTGCCGGCTCCGCAACCCGTGGTCGCGGCGCCTGTCGAACCTGAGCCGACGCCTTTGCCGGAGCCGGTCGAGACCATGGTTCGAGACGTGGTCGAGGAACCGCAAGTCGATCCGCGAATCGAACAGCATCGGCTCGAACAGGCCGAGCTCGCCTACAAGCGCGCCGAACTGGAACGACAGGCCGAAGAGCAGCGCGTAAAAGAACGGCAACGCAAGCAGCAATTGGAGCGCGAGCGGCAAGAGCGGCTCGAGACCGAGCGTCAGCAGCACGAAGCCCAGCGTCGTGAACAGTTGGCCCGCGAGGCGCGACAGCGTGAGCAGGCAGCGCAAGCCGAAGCGGCTGCCGCCGCTGAACGGGCACGCCAAGCCGAAGCCGCCACGGCTGCCAGTCGGCAGTACCTGCCGATCGCCAAGGACGCGCCAGCCTACCCGCAACGTGCGTTGGACAAGGGTATCGAGGGCACCTGCACCGTGAGTTATTCGGTCAACCCGCAGGGGCGGATCGAGAATCCGAAGGCACTGGATGACTGCCATCCGCTGTTCATCCGTCCGTCGCTCACCGCCGCCAAGAGTTTTCGCTATCAGCCCCGTGTCATCGACGGACGTGCAGTGTCCGTGCCCGAAGTGAAGAACACCTTCCACTACCGCATCCAATGATGCGCAGCAGATCCATTTGCCGAACGAGCCATTGATGAAACAGGATTTTCATAGTTTTCACGCCAACCTTTCCGCTCTCGACGATCAGACCATCAATCCCAGCGCCAACACCTCGCTGGGGCAGCTGGTCGATCGCAGCCGTCGGAGCCTGCTCAAGGGCAGCCTTGGCCTAGCCGCGCTCGGTTTTCTCGGTGGGAGCCTGAGCGCCTGCCGCAGCGCCGGGCAGTCTGATTCGCTGATCGGCTTCAGCGGGATTCCCACGCAACTCGACCCGAAATTCGACAGCGTGCACGTGGCGCCTGGCTACAGTGCGCGGACGTTCTTCTCTTGGGGGGATGCGGTCATGGCCGACGCACCCGATTGGAATCCGGACGCCAGCGATGACTGGCAGGCCCAGCTCAAGCAGGCCGGCGACAACCACGACGGCATGCATTTCTTCCCCTTCTCGGAAGATCCGGACAGCCACGGTTTGCTGGTGATCAACCATGAGTACGTCAATCCGCCGCTGCACCCCAACGGCATGACGCTCGCCGACGGCAGACGCCCGCTGGACGAGGTGCGCAAGGAACAAGCGGCCCACGGCGTCAGCGTCATCGAAGTGAAGAAGGATGGGCAAGGCCAATGGCAGCGGGTCATGCCGTCGCGCTACAACCGCCGTATCTCGGCGATGACGCCGATGGCAGTCAGCGGTCCGCTGGCAGGTACTGACGCGCTGAAAACCGCCTCCGACCCGAGCGGGCGAGAAATCATTGGTACGCTGAACAACTGTTCCAGCGGCTTCACGCCGTGGGGGACCTACCTCGTCTGCGAGGAAAACTGGCATAACTACTTCGTCAACCACGACGCCGCGGACCTGGCTAGGCGCGTCTCCCACAAACGCTACGGTATTGCCGGCGAAGGTCTGAGCAAGCTCTACGGCTGGGAAACCGCCGATCCGCGCTTCAACGCTACGCCGGATCCTTCACAGCCACACAACGGTCACGCGAATGAGCCGAACCGTTTCGGCTGGGTGGTGGAGGTCGATCCGTTCGATCCGCAGAGCATGCCGATCAAGCGCACTGCCTTTGGTCGCTATTGCCGCGAATGTTCGGTTCTGTCGCTGGGCGAAGACGGTCGTATGGCGTTCTATTCCGGCGACGACACCAAGGGCGAGTACGTTTACAAGTTCGTCCCCAGCGGGCGCTACGTTCCGGGTGCCGATCAGGCCAACCGTCAGCTGCTGGACAGCGGCACCCTCTACGTGGCCCGTTTCAATCCCGACGGCAGTGGTGAGTGGCTGGCGTTGGTTCACGGGCAGAACGGCTTGAGCGCCGCGAACGGTTTCGCCGACCAGGCTGAGGTACTGCTCAACGCCCGCGCCGCTGCTGATCACGTCGGAGCGACGCCCATGGACCGGCCGGAGTGGGTGGCGGTGCATCCACACAGCCGGGAGGTCTACGTCACTCTCACCAACAATGACGGCCGTGGCGTGAAGCAGCCGACCGACAAGGCCAACCCACGGCCGCACAACCTGCACGGGCAAATCCTGCGTTGGAACGAGCAGGGCGGAGACCCGACCGCGACGGTCTTCAGCTGGGAAATCTTCCTGCTGGCTGGCGAGCGACCCGGCGCCAAAGACGCGAACGGTCAGCCCGTACCGGCCAACCTCACCGGCACCATCAACGGCGACATTTTCTCTTCGCCGGATGGCCTGGCGTTCGATCATGCCGGCCGGTTGTGGATCGAGACGGACTACGGCGATGAGAAGTCAGCAATGCAGGCGATGGGCACCAACCAGCTGCTGTGCGCCGACCCACGGACTCGTGAGGTGCGGCGTTTTCTGGTCGGCCCGCGCGGTTGCGAAATCACCGGCATCACCTGGAGCCCGGACTACCGGGCGATGTGGATCAACGTGCAGCACCCCGAGCTGAGCTTTCCGGCCAGTGATGGCAAGACCCGCCCGCGCTCCTCGACGGTGCTCGTCACCAAGAACGACGGAGGCGTTATCGGCACCTGACAGCGAAGCGCTTAAAGCATGAGCTAGGCTCAGGACAGAGCCGGCTAACCCGTTGCAGATGCGCGCTAAACGCGTCGGTGAACGTTTCGATAGACGCCCGGCTCTAAAACATGCAGATACATTTCCTGTTGCATGTAACCAAGGAGCTGGGCCATGGCAAACCCGCATTTGCGTACTCGTATTTCCTTCGCCGTACTTGTCGCTTGTGTTCCTCTCGTCAGCCAGGCGGATCTGTATTCGCTGAAGATCGAGAACGACATCATCGCCACCGGTAGTGACGGTCATTACACCAACGGCTTCGAGCTGATGCGCTCGTTCAAGCCAGAGGCCGATCACTGGACGCGCGGGTTCGCTGGGTCCATGCCGGGTTGGGAGGCGGAGGAGGTCGATAACGTGGCCTATCGCTTCGGGCATCAGATCTACACCCCGAACGAGATCGGACAGGCCGAGCTGATCGAGGACGATCGACCTTATGCCGGCCTCTTGTTCGCCGGAATGTCGCTCTTTTCCGATATACAGCACGAGGGCTGGCGCGAAGCCAGCGGCTTGCACCTCGATGTGGGCGTGGTCGGGCCGGCTGCTGGCGGCAAGCGGATTCAACGCTGGGTGCATGATGCGACCGACAGCGACGAGCCCAGAGGTTGGGACAATCAGTTGCGCAATGAACCCTTCGTCAACCTCGGCTACCAGAAACGCTGGTGGCTGCAGCAGCGCTTCGCCGGGTTGGAAATGGAGTACGGGCCGAGCGCAGGCGTCGCGCTCGGCAACCTCTACACCTATGGGTCCGCAGGCCTGGGCGTTCGTATCGGACAAGGCTTGGCGCGCAGCTTCAGCATCCCGGCGGTGGCGCCCGCGCAGAGTGGCAGCATGTTCTTCGACCAAGGCGGCGGGTTCGCCTGGAGTCTTTTCGCCAACCTGGAAGGACGTTACATGGCGCACAACATGCTACTGGAGGGCAATACCTTCAAAAGCAGCCATTCGGTGGACAGCCGCGAATGGGTCGGCGATGCCAAGGCCGGCGTCGCGCTGATCTGGAACAGCTGGCAGCTGGCATTCGCCAGTGTCTGGCGGACGAAGGAATTCCACGGCCAGGACGAGCATGACCAGTTCGGATCGCTGACGCTCTCGGCCTGGTTCTGATCGGTTCAGGCTAAGGACCGCGGGCTAGATGTGATCTCTCCGTAGGATTCACGGGGTTGAACCGTCGATCAGCCGCCTCAGTCCGTGATCAACCTCGTGGGGGTTACACAGCTAGATGCTGGGTGGGCGTAGCGGACCAACGACGGACTTATGAAACGAAATATTTCATGCACAGTCCCTTGAATACCAGGCGGAACGACGGATAGCGAAGAGCGGCGGTAAAAAGCCGCTCCTTCGTTCTGTTTCCGCCAAGCCCGCTGAGTGCAACCGAGCTACCGGTTTGCAACCCATCCAAGGGAGCCCGCATGAATGACAACACTACCCGTGGCTTGACACGTCGTCAGCTGATTTTCTCCTCTGTGACCGGCCTTGCGATCGGCGCTGCGGCAACCGCCAAGGCGGCCACGCTGACGGGTGTACCGCCCTGGCAACCCTTCGACCATAACGGCCCCATGCATTACGACTCGCCGGGGTGGCGTTTCTTTTCCGCTGAGGAAGTCCGGGAGGTGACAGCCATTGTCGACCGTCTGATCCCAGCCGATGACCTGAGCGTCAGCGGCAGCGACGCGGGTTGCGTGGTGTTCATGGACCGCCAGTTGGCAAGCAACTACGGCGATGCCAGCCGTCTGTACATGGCCGCGCCATTTCAGGAAGGCACGCCGGAGCAGGGTGATCAATCCCGTTTTACACCGCGCGAGCGGGTTCGCCTTGGGCTCGTTGGTCTCGAAAAGCTTTGCCAGTCCCGCCACCAGCAATCCTTCAGCGCTCTGGCGCCCGAGCAGCAGGACGCGCTGCTCGCCGAACTGGAGAAGGGCGAGGTCGAGCTCGAAGGCATGGGTTCGAAGCTCTTTTTCGAGCAGGTGCTGGGCAACACCATGGAAGGGTTTTTCGGCGACCCGATCTACGGCGGCAACCGCGACATGGTGTCCTGGAAGATGGTCGGCTTTCCCGGCGCGCGGTACGACTACCGCCGCTATATCGCGTTGCACAACCAGAAGCTGGATCTGGTTCCGTTATCGATCATCGGCGGCGAATCCTGGAATGCGAGGGCGTCGAAATGATCAAGAAGCTTCCTGCAACCGACGTCGTGGTCATTGGGCTGGGC
>NZ_JAMOII010000015.1 GCF_024448985.1 Stutzerimonas stutzeri | reverse complement strand
ACCTCAAAAATTCTCTCGGCTCCGATGACACGCTCTGCCAGATGGGCTAGGACACCGATGTCACGCAAAAGCGTCTGGGGTTCTTGCGCACGTATCCAGATGGTCATTGACCACCTTTTGAACGCCCAGCGCGCCGCCGCGACGGACTCCAGCGGCTGTAGGCAAATGTTTGCAAGCGTTCGCGTAGCGCGCGACTGTTTATCGTATGGTCGTTATGCTTAGAATTAACAGACACGAGGCCAAAAGCCTCCTAATGTATTTAAGCGAGTTCTACTGCAACCCCTCCTTATTGCTCCAGTTGGGGTTTGCCCAGCCTGAACCAGAGGCGCGCAGGTCAAGCTGCGCGCCTTTTTTTGGGCGATTGGCGGTTCGATAGGCAAGGTCGGACGAGCAAGTACCCTAACAGCCCCTAACGGCCCATTAGCGCCTGACGCGTCGCTGGATTCGAACACTGTACTTAGGAACACGATGATGGCCGGTCAGGATTGGGCAGTACGAGCCCCACAGACAAAGCTTGAGCGTATGGAAGCGTACTTTGGTGGCTTTGGTTTTGAGCCTCACAGACACGACACCTACGCAGTTGGTCGCACCCTTGCAGGGGTTCATCGTTTCCGTTATCGAGACGGCATGAAACACAGCCTGCCGGGCGGCACAATAGTCATTCATCCAGATGAATTGCACGACGGTGAGGCAGGTAGCGCTGATGGGTTTCACTACCGAATCCTGTATGTCGAGCCCGCACTGCTGCAGGAAGCCTTAGGCGGAACCACGTTGCCGTTTGTACCCGACGGGATTTCACGGGATCCGCATCTGTACGCAGCTACCCAGACGCTGATGCAAGACATGGACTGCGAGATCGAGCCGCTTGAAGAGGAGGATGCGATCTACGACCTAGCGCATGCTCTCGCCCAAGTTTCAGGCATAAGAAAGCGTCGACGGACGCTTAACTACAGAGCAGCTGAACTGGCTCGTGAGTATATTCATAGTGCACTAGATAGCACTATTTCGCTTGATGAGCTCGAAGCTGCCAGCGGCCGTGATCGTTGGAGCCTGTCTCGTGACTTCAGGGCGCTATATGGAACGAGCCCCTATCGATATCTGACGATGCGGCGTTTAGATCAAGTGAAACGACAATTACTGCTTGGGCAACCATTGATCGATGTGGCTTTCAACGTCGGGTTCGCGGACCAAAGCCATATGACACGACATTTCAAAAAGGCTTACGGAATCTCTCCGGCGCGGTGGCTTGAGATGCTCCGACGCTGCTAATTGTCGCCCCTCCTCAAAGCTGCACGATCGTTCAATACCGCCGCATAGCCTCTCTCTAGACTCGGTCCCGCAGCGTGTTCTGCTCGCGAGCATCGCTTCGCGGCACTCCGTTGCGTCTCAGGTCGGCTCCTTCTATCGACCTGGGCTGACACTGACTAATGACCAGGGCTCCCGAATCTATCGGTCCTGAAGGCTATGAGAGGATTCCTAATGAACACAAATCACATGAGCTCAACAATCGACGATACCGGCCAGGAGCTGTTGAAACCTACCGTAAGCAGCGGCCGATACAGGCGAAGATTTTGACCGGCGAGGCTCAGACAAGAGAAGAGGAACTGACCCGGCAACTCATTGCTCGGCATATCCTCGTACCGGCCAGTTCTCTTCGGATGCCGAGTGAGCCTGCAAGGTCAACATCATCCAATTGATTTTGGCTAATGCCTGCAATTTCGGCTGTACGTATTGCTTCGAAAGCGTTCAGGGCAAGGAAATGTCTACAGAAGATGAATACAACAAAGTTGACAGCTCCAGGCTTATCGCCCGTGAAGGAATAAAGGTAAACACCGAAAACTCGATATATGCCTCGAAGGAGCGCTTTGATCATCAGTCCGACCCGAAGAACAGATCGATGAAGCCGGCAGATCATGAAAAATGTCCTGAGTCTTTTCGTTAGGGTCGCAAGCTTGCAACGCGCTGGGGGAAGCGTTACTGCCCTCCAGCGTGTTACTCCGACGGCTCTGGCAATCGTTCCGGTAAGCATGCTGTTTGGTGTGCTTGCCGCGCGGGCTGACTGGACGTTGCTAGAAATTCTCGCGGTAAGTGCGCTGGGGTTTTCTGGAAGCGGCCAATTCACGCTGCTGCCCCTGGCCGAGGCTAACGCAAGCTTCCTAACAATGCTGCTCGTTACCGCCTCGATCAATAGCCGATACCTTCCAATCGCTTACGCATCAGCAAGGCGCCTGCCACGATCCACTGCCAGACGTGCGTTTGTTGCTCATATGCTGGGCGATGAAGCGTATGCAACAGAGCAGGAGTCCGACAGCTGGCAATCAGTGTTTTTGATACGAGCAGTGATCTTTGGGGCATGGGTGGCTTCAGGCTTGATTGGTGCACTGCTCGGGCAGTTCATTCCGGCGGAATGGTTAGGTGAGAGCGTAAATCTAGGCCTCCCAGCAAGCGTTGTTCTTATGTACCTGTCGGTGTGTCAGCTCCGGTCCAGGTTGTGGCTGTCGCAGAGCGGTTTGCATGGTCGTTACGGTTTACTAGCCGCCGCCGGATTGTGTGCAGGCATCGCACTGCTATTGATCAACCTGATCGGTGCTCACTACTTCTGGATACCGAGCGTACTGATTGCTACCGTCATCTTAGGTTGGACAAAGCTATGAGCCAGTCGCCCGAGATCGCCATCGCTGCTTTGTTTGTGACGAGCTGCCTGGTACGGATCCTTCCTGTATTCATAAGGGTGAAATTGGGACCCGAGAGCCAACGCTATCTAGAGCGTGTCCTTCCTGTTGCGGTGTTTATCAACTTCGCCGTCTACATTACGTATACAGAAGCGCTGCAAGAGCCAACTGCCGCTCTGGTCTCGCTTGGCGTGGTCGCTGGCATCGCTTTGCTGAATCTGTTTGGATTGATCACTGCTGCGGGGATTGGAACCGCTGTTTATTTTGTGCTCGTTGCTTGAAGCCTCGACACCATACCCATCAGCAAGCTGACCCACCCGCAGCTGCAGTGTGGTCGCCACCCTGGACAACATTTACGGCTCCCGAGCGCATATCTTCCAGCCACATCGGTTATCCACCTTTGTTTGACGTGAAGGGTGCAAAGTGTTCACCCCATATGCGCTGGGATGGTTGCGCCGCGTGCCGCATAAAACATGCGCACGCGCACAGGCCAGGAACGCCAGACCGGTTTCAGACCCGAGCAACACTGGAACAATCGCAGTCAGCCCATGTTGAGCCAGGCATTCCCTATGACCAAGGCACACAGGCATGACCAGGCGCACCTAGTCCGAAGATAAAAAACAGCCGAACAGCAGCGAGATGAACGGGCAAAAAACGACCCCTCAAAAACAGCACAGCTTGTAGTCGCGCCGGAAGGTGTCCGCCGATACACGCAGCCTCGCCAGCTCGTCCTTCGTGAGCTGGAAATTGGTGATCTGGTCGAGCTGCAACTGGCAGCCTACCCGCACACCGATTGGCTGGTAGGCGTCGACCTGCTATGGCCGCGTCGCCCGGGCAGTGGCGTGGCTGAGCGCTGGCTCAAGGCACGTTTGATGCAGAGCAAGGTGTTCGAACTGGACGCCAAAGGCCAGGCAACGACGCTGTGAACTGCCCTGTGTGGATTGACGCGGAAGTCTGGGATGGCCTAATCAAGAACACACATTTTGGCCCTGTGGGCTGGGGAGTGGCGGCGATAGCGTTTGCTCACCGCTTGCGCAAAGGCACCGGTGCACTCTCACTACCATAGGAACAACGCCATGTCCCAACGTCTTGATTACTTCAAGCTATCTCCCGACGCCGCCGGCAAATACATCGAACTTACCCAGCTGTTGAACGAGAAGCCGTTTCTGTCCGAGGTGGGGCATCTCGTCACGCTGCGGGCCTCGCAAATCAATGGCTGCGCATTCTGCGTGGACATGCATGTAAAAGAGGCAAAGATTCATGGGGAGCGTGAATTGCGCTTGCATCACGTGACGGTTTGGCGTGAGTCGACGCTGTTTTCGCCCCGTGAGCGTGCCGCGTTGGAGTGGACTGAAGCATTGACTCGGCTTGGGCCGCACGGTGTGGCGGACGAGATCTACAACGACATGCGCGAGCATCTGTCTGATGCAGAGCTGGTGGATTTGTCCTTCCTCATAATTTCCATCAACGGATGGAACCGCCTGAGCGTAGCGTTCCAGGCTGTGCCTGGGTCGGCTGACAAGCTTTACGGACTGGAAAAGGCCGACCTCAACTGAAGGTCGAGCCGAACGGACGCGACGGGCCGAAGGTGCGCGGATTGTGCAGCCGGCTGTCCGTACGGAGGGCAGGGCATCAGTCGAGAAGTCCGGCGACGCGCGCGGCGAGGTCCGCCGCCGCGTCCGCATCCTTCACATTGGTGAACCCCATCAGCAACCCTTGGCGCGCGGGCGCGTCCCGGTACCATTCCGAGAGCGCCTGCACGGCCAGGCCGGCACGCGGCGCACGCGCGGCTATGACGCTGTCCACCAACCCGTCGGCCAGGCAGCCCAGCACGTGCAGGCCCCCGGCTCGTAACTCCAGATGCATGCGGCCGGCGAGTGTTGCGGTCAGGGCATCGCTCAACAGTGCTCTACGATGAGCGTACAGGCTGCGCATCTTTTTTAGATGGCGGGCGAAATGGCCTTCTTCGATGACGGTCGCGGTGGTGCGTTGCAGCAATTGCGGGCAATGGTTGTGCAAGGCATCGGCCATCCGCGCGAAGTGCCCAACCTGCTCGTTCGGTACCACGAGATAGGCCAGGCGCAGGCCGGGTATCAGCACTTTGCTGAACGTTCCGGTGTAGAGCACGCGCCCTTGCGTGTCGAGGCTCTTCAAGGCGGGCAACGGTCGCCCGATGTAGCGGTACTCGCTGTCATAGTCGTCCTCGATTATCCAGCTGCGCTGGTCGCTTGCCCAGGCCAATAGCACCTGCCGACGGGGCAGGGACAGGGATACGCCCAAGGGGCTCTGGTGCGATGGGGTTACCACAGCAAAGCGTGCATCGGCGCGCGCTCGATACCGATATCCACGCGCAGACCATGTTCGTCCACCGGAACAGGAACCAGCGGCGTGTTTGTTTCTTCAAAAAACCGCCGGGCGAGAAAATAGCCTGGGTCTTCGAACCAGCCGCGGTCACCTGCGTTCAGCACGCTGCGCGAGATCAGCTCCAAACAGGCCCGATACCCTGCGCAAATGAACACTTGATCTGGTGTGCAGGCGATACCGCGGGAAATGGCAAGGTAGCGGGCAAGGGCCACGCGCAGTGCCTCATCGCCCTGCGGATTGGGGTAGATCATACCGTCCAGGCCGCCTTGTTGAATGGCACGGCTGGCGAGCCGCGTCCAGGTCTTGCGTGGGAATGCATCGAGTGCCGGCAAGCCCATCTGCAGAGGCAACGGCGCGCGACCCGTGTGGATCCCCGTACACGCCGTAGGCGCAGGCGAGGCTGGAGCTACGCGGGAGACTGGTGATGACAGCTGCGGGCACACGATCGTACCCGCCGGACCCCGAGCCTCCAGATACCCCTCGCCGATTAGCAATTGATATGCCGCTTCCACCGTGCCCCGTGCCAGATTCAGCTCGGATGCCAACGCCCGCACTGATGGCACACGATCGCCCGGCTTCAACCGGCCGGAGCTGATGGCGTCGCGGTAGCGCACGTACAGTTGGCGGAAAACAGGGACGGCGTTCTCGCGATTCGGCACTTCGCGACCTGACATCGTAGACCTCCTGGAGATGGCCATCGGATAGTAGCGCAAGCGCGCATATCGGTAGGAGAGCGTGGACCGTGGCGCAAGCTGATCGTTTATTGCTTCGGATGGGGTCGAGCCGTCACGCGCGGCGATGGCCCATGCATTGCGGTCGTTCTTGGCCCTGTGGTCGGAGCTGCGGTCGACTTATGGTGAAGGCCCATCTCGATGAGACATGACCATGAAGACTGTGCCAACCGTTCGTTATCTGAGCGAGGAAACCGACCTGCGCGTAGCGTTCGAACTAATGCGCGAGCTACGGCCGCATTTGCTGGAAGAGGCTGCATTCCTCGCTCAGATCGCGCGCCAGTTCGAGAAGCATTATCGTCTGTTAGGGGCATGGCTTGGCGCTGAACTGATCGGCCTGGCGGGCTTCCGTGCGCTGGAGAATCTGCTCTATGGCCGTTTCGTCTATGTGGACGATTTGGTGGTCGCGCGATCACAGCGTCAGAACGGAATAGGCGCGCAGCTACTGGATGCGGTGCGACGCGAGGCTATCGCCGATGAATACGCGCATCTCGTGCTTGATACCGGTTTGCACATGCCGCTCGCGCAGCGGTTCTACTTCCGCGAAGGCCTGCTTGCCAAAGGCATGCACTTCATTCAGCCGCTGCGAGAGGAGGGACCGCGCCATGCGTGAGGTTCTGTTGATCAATGCAAGTCCGCGCCCCGATGCGTCCATTGGTTATCAGCTGGCGAACGAACTGGTCGATGCCCTGCGCGTTCGCCGTCCCGAGCTGATCGTGACACGGCGGGATCTCGGAGTCGCCACGCTCGCGCCGCTGGACGATGCCTATGCCGATGCGCTTACCCGTCGAACACCGGATACCGCTCCGGTCTTCGCCTTGTCGGAAAACCTGATTGGCGAGCTCGAGCGCAGCGATGCGATGTTTATCGCCACGCCCATGCACAATTTCACGCTACCGGCGGCGCTCAAGCTCTGGATCGATCACGTCGTCCGGATCGGACGCACCTTCGCGGCGACACCCGATGGCAAAGTCGGTCTACTAGAGGACCGTCCGGTTTATGTGATCGTCAGTTCTGGCGGCTTTCATCGCGGCGCTCGAGCCCGTCAGCCCGATTTTCTGACGGCTTATTTGCGCCATGTGCTGAGCACCATCGGCCTGTTCGATGTGCAGTTCGTGTATCTGGAAGGGCTGGTCTCAGGGGCGGAAACGGTTAAGGCTGAACGTGAGGCAGCGCGCCAACGATTACTTATGGAGCCGCTGTTCGTAGGGCTTGCATCGGCCTAGTCGCAGAGCGTGATGAAAGCGTGCGCAGGGTTCGCTAGTAAGACCAACCGCTCTGACTCGCGCGGTCGAACAGATCGATCGGCATGCTGACGGCCATTCGCCGCACGCTGGATCTGCTGCGCCGGCACGGCCGAGGGGATCTCACGTTGGCGACCATTCCGGCTGAGGATGCGGCCACCTACCGCATGATCAGCCAGGCCGACACCCTCGGGGTATTCCAGATCGAGTCGCGGGCGCAGATGGCCATGTTGCCGCGCCTCAAACCCAGACTTTCTACGACCTGGTGTTCGAGGTGGCGATCGTTCGCCCAGGGCCCATTGTCGGCGACATGGTTCATCCCGACCTGCGTCGGCGCAACGGCGAGGAACCGGTGGTTTATCCGTCCGAAGAGCTGAAGGAAGTCTTCGAGCGCACCCTGGGTGTGCCGCTGTTCCAGGAGCAGGTGATGAGACTGGCCATCGTCGCCGCCGGCTACGGCGCGGGTGAGGCCGATCAGCAGCGGAAAGGGCGCCCTCGGTGCCCAGAGCCACTCGGTGGCCTATTACAAAACGGCATGCCCCGCATCGCACAGTTCTATTAGTGCTGCGCGAAAACTCTTGGATAGCATCGCTGGCAGTTCCTCTCGGTTCACACCGCCACTGGGATAAAAATAATGAAACCAAGCGATGCCCCTATACCGAACACCTGTGCTTTCAGCCGTTGCGGACCGCTGCTTGGCGCCATGCTTTTCGCAGTCTGTGCCGTGCAACCTGTGCTGGCGGCAGGTATTGCCAGCACTGACGTCATGCAGGGTTTTCCGCCTGCTGTGGAGATGCGCGTGAACAAAGCCAATGCGTTCATTCAGCCCTATTTGCGTTGGTCGATGCGTCACGCCCGCGAGGTGTCACCTACTCGCAGCATTCTCCGCGCAGAACGTCCGCTATCGCTGCCCGTCGGTACTCGCTTGGACCTGGGCGCGCTCATGTTCACGGCAGGCGACGAGACGCTTGATCTTGAAACGTATCTACAGAAAACAGTGACCGACGGCCTGATCGTGCTACATCGGGGCACGATTGTTTTTGAGCAGTACATGGATGGTTTTAATGACCGTCAGCCCCATATCTGGGCGTCCATGACCAAGTCGGTCACTGGTTTACTCGCCGCGCAATTCATCGCCGAAGGCAAACTCGACCCGCACGCCAGGCTTGCCCGGTACGTGCCGGAACTGAGCGGTACGCCTTTCGGTGAAAGTACGGTACGCCAGAACCTCGATATGCAGGTGGCAGTGACCTATCCAGATGTTCCCCCGGACCTGGGGCTGTTCGCGGCTACCGGGTTGATTCCGCGCAGGCCCGATATGCCGGGTGACATCTACTCATTCCTGCAGGTGTCGGAGATGGCCCAAGGCACTGTTTCGCAGCCTTTGTTCTTCTATCAGAACGGCTCGCCGGAGGCACTGGCATGGGCGTTGCGGCGCATATCCGGACAGAACTGGGCCGAGCTGGTGTCAGAGCGGATCTGGTCACGCTTCGCCCAAGAGGACGCGTATGTCCAAGTCGATGAGTTGGGCACCGAAATGGCCAGTGGCGGCATTAGCAGTAACCTGCGCGATACGGCGCGCTTCGCCGAGCTGGTGCGTCGAGAACTTGGACGTGACGTTGCGGGTGATAGCTTCAACCAGGCCGTTCGCAGTCTTCTGGATACCGGTGACGCGGAACTCTTTGCCAAAGGCAATCTCGGACCCGGACGTCCCGGCTACGCCTACCGCAATTATTGGCTGCAGAAGAACGACGGCGACGGGTCGCTGGAGGCCAGCGGACGTTTCGGCCAGAAGATCTACATCAACCCGAAACGCGAGATCGTGATCGTCAAGCTGTCAGCGACTCCCGACCAGGCCCGACGAGCGACCAGTGCGGACGGCCCGGCCAAGGTGGCGTCCAGGGTGATCGACGCTCCGGTCACCTTCAACAACATGGTTAGCGCGATGCTGGACGCCATGCCGCAGTAAACAAAGCGTTGCCCCCCCGGAAAAAACTGCGCAAGCGACTGCGCATCGGCGAGCTATTGCCCGCAAAACACCGCAACCCGGACCCGACAAAAACAACGAGAGGGTTACATGAAAACCTTGATTGCTTGGCATCCGACACATCGACAACGCTTCACCCGCACCGCGCTTGCGCTCGGTGTCGCGCTGGCCAGCCAATGTTCGCTGGCGGCCACCTGGGATTTCGAGAACGACTGGAGCCTGACCACCAACACCACCTTGTCGCTCGGTACCAGCTGGTCCCTGCAGGACGCCGACAGGGGGCTGCTGAACAAGGCGGACGCCGCCAGTATCGGCAAGGTCGGCGTAGGCACCAACTACAACGGTGACGACGGCAAGCTCAACTTCGATAAGGGCGACACCATCTCGACCCTGTTCAAGGGGCTGACCGAATTCGACCTGAACGACGGTTCCCAGGGCGCCTTCATCCGGTTCAAGTACTGGTACGACCATGCCATGGAAACCGGCAACGGCGATTTCCGCCGCTTCGACGACTCTGGGTGGCAGGATCTAGCCAAGTTCAAGGGATTCCAGGTGCTCGATGCCTACGTATGGAAGGATTTCGAACTGGCCGAGCGTCCCCTCAGCCTCAAGGTAGGTAAGCAGGTACTCAGTTGGGGCGAGGCGCTGTTTCTGCAAAACGGCGTCAACGCGATCAACCCGCTGGATGTCTCGGCATTCAATCGGCCCGGCACCGAATTGAAGGAAGGCCTGCTGCCAGTAGAAATGATTTCCTTCAACTACGATCTGGCCGACAACCTCAGCGTCGAGGGCTTCTGGCAATACAATTTCCGTCCCTCGGTGCTGGAAGGCTGCGGTACGTTTTTCAGTAACAACGACGCGCTTCAGGAAGGCTGTCAATACAACAAGCTGATCGCTGGCGGCATCTCTACCACCGATGTTTCCAGCATCGAGAATGTCATCGACGCGCCGCCGGGCATGCAACCGGCGGCGGAGCGCTACCTTCGTCGCACGGCGACCGAATGGGCCAGCGACACGGGCCAGTACGGCTTGGCCATGCATTACCTGATCGAGTCGCTCAACCATGCCGACCTTGGCCTCTACTATCTCAATTACCACAGCCGCACGCCGCTGCTGTCCGGTGTGATTGCCCGTCAGGCTCCCAACGCTGGCGGAAATCCGGGAGCCAATCTCAACACGGGTGATTACTCGACCATCTACCCGGAGAACATCCGGCTGTTCGGCGCCAGCATCAGTGGCGTGGTGGGCAGCACGGCGGTGTTCGGCGAGCTGAGCTACCGCCCCAACATGCCCCTGGGCTACAACTCAGCCGATATGATCAACCTGCTCGCGGGCCAGACCAACAGCTGGATCATGCCGATGAGCCCGGCTGAACTGGCCAACGCCCGTGGCAGTCGGGTCGACGGATATACCCGCAAAGAAGTCTGGCAGGTCAGCCTGGGGGCTGCCGATAGCCTGTCCAACGTGCTCGGCGCCCAACGCCTGGTATGGGCGGCGGAAGTAGGTGGCAACTGGATCGCGGGGCTTGATCCACAGGACCAACGCCTTGGCCGCGCAGGCTCGTTCGGCCGCACGCCGACGTCGGACGGGGGGGCCTGTTCGACGCCCTCTGCACAAAACCCCGCAGGTCTGACGGACGCCGAGCTCGCCGCCGCTACCAACTGCAACACCAAGGGTGTCATGACCGCGCTTTCCTGGGGCTATCGCCTGCGCGCTGGCCTGAACTACGAAAACTTGTTTCCGGCTACGGTCGTAACCCCTTCGGTCAGCTGGCGCCACGACGTAGAGGGTTATGGCCCCAACTTCCAGGAAGGACAGCAGGCCCTGGGTCTCGCCCTGACCTTCGACTACCGCAACGAGTACTCGCTCGAATTGGCCTACAACAGCTTTTTCGGCTCGAACGAGTTTTCCCTCATCGATGACCGCGACTATGCCTCGGTCACTGTCAAAGCGAGCTTCTGACCATGACTGCCATAAAGATGCTTCCTCTTGCCCTTGGCCTTCTGGCTGCCTGCACCCTTGCCCATGCCAAGGAAAACGACCCGGCACGCCTGGACAGCGTGTTGACACCCGTGGGAGCCGAGCGCGCCGGCAATGCCGATGGCAGCATTCCTGCCTGGGATGGCGGTATGAAGCCCGGCGTGGCGGCGATCAGTGCCAACGGCGATTACAGCGATCCGTTCGCCGCCGAGCAGCCGCTATACGTAATCACCCAAGCCAACGTCAGCAAGTACAAAGACCAGTTGAGCGTCGGCCAGCAAGCGATGCTCGAGCGCTATCAGGACTACCGCATACCGGTATACCCGACGCACCGTAGCGCCTCGTTGCCCCAGGCGTACCTCGATGAGAGCAGGGCGAATCTCGATAAAGTGACCCTGAGCGATAATGGCAACGGCCTGGACGGTTACAACTTCGGTGTCCCGTTTCCCCAGCCCACCGAAGGCCTGGAAGTCATGTGGAACCACCTGACGCGCTATCGCGGCGGCTCGATCCGACGGCAGTTCGCATCGGCGACCGTGCAGGAAAAAGGCGACTACACCCTGGTCAGTTCGGACGGCCTGACTGGCTTTCGCGAGCGCATCAGCGACCTCGACCCGAACGAGAACGTATTGCTGCTCAATCGTGTGCTTACTACCGCTCCGTCACGCTATGCCGGCGAAGTGACGCTTGTGCATGAACCGCTAAACCTGGCGGAGGACACACGCTCGGCATGGCGCTACAACCCGGGCCAGCGACGTGTGCGCAGGGCACCGACCGTGGCGTACGACAGCAGCGCGCGGTACAGCTTCGGTCAAGTAATCGCCGATAGCGTCGATGGCTACAACGGCGCCCCCGATCGCTACGAATGGCAACTGCAGGGCAAGCGGGAAATGCTGATTCCCTACAACGCCTATCGCATGGCCAGCAAGCAGACCAAGTACAGCGAGCTGCTGACGCCGAGGCACCTCAACCCTGAGCACGCGCGTTACGAGAAGCATCGTGTGTGGGTCGTCGAGGCAACACTCAAGGAAGGCGTTCGGCATGTGTACTCCAAACGTCGTTTCTATCTCGACGAGGACACTTGGCAGATCGTCGCTTCGGATATCTATGACAGTCGCGGAGAGCTGTGGCGCAGCTACGAATCCCATATCGTCATGCTGCACGATATCCAATTGCCGATGACGGCGGTTGAAGCGACCTACGACCTGATCTCTGGACGCTATGCGGTCAACTATCTAGCCAATGAGGTCACCAGCAAGGCGCAATTTGGCGAAACGCTGTCGAAGTCCGAGTTTACTCCCGCGCGGTTGAAGCGCCTGGGTAGATAAAAACTCAGCGCCCAGCCGGTCGGACGATCGCCGGGGAGGTTGCCGGCGCGGGTCTCTCGCCACAGCTGGGCGCATATGCTGCATATTTTTATCTATAACAAGATTGGAAAGAGCCTAACCTCATGCCTAGTTTTCGCCTTAGCGCCTTCACCCTGGCGCTTATCGCGTTCGGTGTTCATGCCGAGCAGCCCTTACCTGCCAAGCCCGCTACCGAAGCCACCCACGAGCGCAACCAGGCCTGGCTGCAGCGTCTGTCGTTCGAGGACCGAGCCGATTTCGATAGCGCCCGGCGGGGGCTGATCGAGCCCTTCGAAGGGGTGATCGAGAACGCGGACGGAAAGCCGGTATGGAACCGCATGGCGTACAACTTCCTCGATGGCAACGATGCGCCGGCGAGCGTCAATCCCAGTCTCTGGCGCATCGCCCAGCTCAACAACATTGCCGGCTTATTCGAGGTGCGCGAACGCGTCTATCAGATTCGCGGCATGGACTTGTCGAACATGACCATCATCGAGGGCGACAGCGGTGTGATCATCATTGACCCGTTGATCAGCACCGAAACAGCCCGCGCCGGTCTCGAGCTGTACTACAAACATCGCCCGCGCAGGCCGGTAGTGGCGGTGATCTACAGCCATTCTCACGTCGATCACTTCGGCGGCGTGCGCGGGGTGATCGACGAGGCCGACGTGAAAGCCGGAAAGGTGATGGTGATAGCCCCCGAAGGCTTCTATGAACATGCGGTTAGCGAGAACGTTCTGGCCGGCCCGGCAATGATGCGCCGTGCGCAGTACATGTACGGCTCGCTGCTGCCGCGGGGCGAGCGTGGGCAGGTCGACTCCGGCCTCGGCAAGGGCACGCCGACCAATGCCACCGTGACCTTGATCGCGCCGACCGATCATATCGTCGAGCCGCTGGAAGCGCACAATATCGATGGCGTGGATATCGAGTTCCAGCTTACCCCCGGCACCGAAGCCCCCGCGGAAATGAATATGTACTTCCCGCAGTTCAAGACTCTGTGCATGGCGGAGAACGCCACCCACACCCAGCACAACGTGCTGACGCTGCGCGGCGCCCTGGTACGTGACGCCAAGGTCTGGGCCCACTATCTGGACGAAGCGCTGGTGCGGTACGGCGACAAGGCAGAGGTGCTGTTCGCCCAGCACCACTGGCCGACCTGGGGCCGCGGCGAAATTCGTAACTACCTGGCCGACCAGCGAGACATGTACGCCTTTCTCGACAGCCAGACGTTGCGCCTGATCAACCAGGGGCTCGGCCCGACCGAGATCGCTGCCAAGCTGGAGTCATTGCCGCCGCGCCTGGCCAATAAGTGGTACAGCCGTGACTACTATGGGTCGCTCAGCCACAACGTGCGTGCCGTGTACCAGCGCTACATGGGGTTTTACGACGGGAACCCTGCCAACCTCGACCCGCTGCCCCCTGTGGATGCGGGACGCCGCTATGTGGCCGCCATGGGCGGTGCCGACGCGGTGCTGAAGACCGCCCGGCAGGCCTTCGCCGACGGCGACTACCGCTGGGCGGCGCAGTTGCTCAATCACTTGGTGTTCGCCGATCCGGAGAACGCGGCGGCGCGCGAGCTGCAGGCCGATACCCTGGAGCAGCTCGGCTACCAGAGCGAGAACGCCACCTGGCGCAACGTCTACCTGAGCGGCGCCCACGAGCTGCGCGAAGGGGTGACCGAAACCCGCGCGCGCAATGGCGCGCCGGACATGGTGCGGGCGCTGACCCCGAGCATGTTCTTCGACTATCTGGCAGTGCGCATCGACGCGATGAAGGCCGCCGACGAGGATCTGCTGATCAACTGGCGCTTCACCGATTTCGACGAAGACTACGCCCTGACACTGCGCAACGGCGTGCTGACCCACCGCCAGAAATCGCGCCACGCTCGGCCGGATATAAGTGTGAGAATGACCAAGGCCCTGCTTGACCGTATCGCGCTCAAAGAAACCGGGTTCCTCAAGGAGGCCACTATCGGTGGTGGTATCGACATCGAAGGTGGGCGTATCAAGCTGCTCAAGCTGCTCGGCGGCTTGGACGAGGCGAACCCGCAGTTCAATCTGGTTACTCCTTAACCGCTCATCAAAAACAGCCCCGTCCGGCCTTAGCCGGGCGGGGCTTTTTCATTGGTAGCAAATATAGAGGAGTCCGGGGCGGCGTGTGCAGCGGTTCAAACGCCATGGAAAGCGGACAGGGCCGGTGCGTATGGCGCAACCTGCGGGGGCGAAACCGGCGGCAGCGATGGCTCACGGCAGCGTACGGATGGCCGATGGCAGCCAGCGCTGTTCCAGCACCGCGGGTAGCGGCCAGTACAGGCGCAGGAACAGGTAGCCGAGCTCGCTGCCGAGGTGCTGCAGTGTGGACTGCTCCAGGTTGCAACCGTTGTTGAGCAGCCCGGCGGCGCGGATGCGCTCGAGCATGGACGCGTCGTCGGCGCGGGGCGGGTTGTCGCGTTGCAGCTCGCAGAAGGCGATAAAGAAAGCTTCACGGCTCCAGCCGGCCAGTTGCCGGTCCGGTCTTTTGCCTGGGTCCAAGGCTGGCAGTCCGACCATGGCTGCGGGGGCAGGCGCAACTGAGCGGCCCTGCCAGGCACTGAGCGGCATGAGGCGGAAGCGGTCCTGTAAGGCATGGGTTTCGGCGTCGTCGGCCGGGCTGCGGCTTTTGATGCGTCCGATCATCCAGGCCAGTTGCGTGGGGACGCGGATCGGCTCCATGCCTGTCGGTATTTCCCTCCGCCAAGTGGGGCCGACGACCAAGAAAGTCCGTGCGCCGGTGCCTATGGTTCGGGTACCGGGGCTGCTAACAACGTTCGCCCAGGCATCCATGATTGGCAACGCGTAGTCATACCCGGTGGTGTCCGGAATGCTCATGACCACCGGTTCCTGGCGCAGGTCGAAATGAACGATGCTGTGCAGGATATCGACGTTCGGTGAAACCACGCTGCTGAAGCCGGCATCCGGGAAGCGCTGGTTGTACCGAAAGACGTTGATAGCGGCGGTGTCGAGTAGCGTCTGGTGCTGTTTCGTCAGCTCCATCAGTACCAGCGGGTAGGCGAACAGGTAGGCCTGCGCAGTCTCCCGCGCCTGTTCAACCACGCGGTGGCCCGCCAAGACACCAGCCAGCAGAGCAATGCTGGCTACCCCCAAGCCCCAGCGGCTTTTTTTGTGGATTTGTCTACCTCTGATCCGCTGGAAGGCATGCTGGGACGCATAGCTTCGTTGCGAAGATCTGATCATCGTTGCTATCTCCAGTTTGAATGGGCCATCCGCCGACTTGGCGAAGCGGGGCGGCGATAGGCGAGCGGCCTCATCACATTTGGCAGATCGTCAGCGCGTGGAGCATCGCAAGAGCAGCCATCGCCACGAGCATCAGGCCGGTGCCCAGCACCGTTAGCACCCGCGCCTGTCCGCGTTCTTCGCGCAGCATCGCCAAGCTGTGTTGGTAGCTCCGTTGCTGACGTAGCCAGATAAGGCCGGCGGCGATCAGGCCGATGAGCACTACCGCGGCGTTCTGTCCGCGCAGGGCCAGGCAGGCGACCACCAGCAGTGAGAGCTGCGTACGGCGCCAGGCCAGCTCCGTGCGTTCGGCCTGTAACCCGGCATCGACCGAGGTGTCAGCCATGCCAGCGAGGCCAGAACAGAGCGGCCAGCACCAGCGCCGCGAGGCAGCAGCCGAGCGCCAGCAGCGGCACAAGCACTGGCAGAGGTAGGGCGCGGCGATGGCGCAGGGCGCGCTCGACCGACAGCCAGCGCAGGCAGGCGCCGGCGCTGATGAGGACGCTCAGCGACAGCAGGCCGAGCGTGATGGTCAGTCTTAGAGACAGTGAAAACGCGTCATCGGCGAAGGCCTCGACAGCGATGCCGCCACCGAGCAGGGCCAGAGCGGTACGGATCCAGGCCAGGAAGGTGCGTTCATTGGCCAGAGTGAAGCGTGGGTCGGGTTCGTCGCCACCGAGCAGGAACTGAATAAGCGGTTTGCGGGACGTCGAAGCGGGCATGGCGGTCCGGAATAAGAAAATTGTCGAGCGGGAAGTTGAGGCCAGAGAACCTCCGCACCCCGATCAGGCGAGAAATATTCGCTCGCGCAAAACGACGGATCGCGCCGAAGGATTAATGCGGCTAGTTACCGTCTGAACTGTAACGCCGAGCCGCGGATACTCCCCTTCGTGTCAGCGTTTCAGGGATACTAGGGAGCCTCGAAAAGCCCCACAAATAGTGTCTTCGGATAGATGCCATAACGCTTCGGCATGGACCAGGGAGAACCGTATGACCCTCAAACAGCTCCGTTATCTGATCGCCATCGCCGAGGCCGGGAGCTTTTCGGCTGCCGCCAGGCGTGCCTACATCGCGCAGCCGGCACTGAGTCGGCAGATCGGCCTGCTGGAGAGCGAATTGCGGATGCAACTGCTGGAACGCCAGCATGATGGTGTAGCGCTGACCGACGCCGGGCGGCGACTCTATGAAGTGGCACGTTCGGTAATGCAGAAGCTCGACTCGGTGAAAGACGAGCTGGCTTCCACCGGTGGCGATCCCAAAGGACACGTTTCCATCTCGATCCCGGCGACCGCATCGGCGCTGCTGTTACCTGAAATCATTGCGCGGGCTACCGCGAAGTTTCCCAGCATCACCCTGACGGTGTGCGACGGTCTCACTCGTGAGGGTGGCTTGGCCATCGAGCTGGGGAAGGTGGATTTCGGCGTAGTGCCAAATGCCGAGGAGCTGGAGCATGTTGCTGCTGAGCCGATCTTCACCGAGGATTTGTATTGGGTTGGAGAGGGCGCCGACACGCAGGACGGCTCACCCATCACGCTGGCCGAGGCGGGTGCCACACGCCTGGTAATGGCCCCACGCGCGCTGCACCTTCGCCGACGCATCGACCAGGCAGCAATGGAGGCGGGTGTGGTACTCAATGTGGCCTACGAGCAACAGTCGGCGCCGGGTATCGCCAGTCTGGTGCGCAGTGGGCTGGCCGCGACCATATGCAACTGGCCGCCACTCGAAGAGCTATATCAACCAGCAGCGGCGAGGCTGGTCATCGAGCCGCGTATTACCCGTACGGTCTCGATCGCCTATTCAGTGCACAAGCCACTGTCGTTCGCGGCCTCGTGCATGCGCGACCTGGTGCGCACCATCCTGTTGGAAGCAGTGAGCACCGGTCGCTGGCGCGGCAGTCTGATCGAGCGTAGCGAGTTGGAGGACACTCAGGCCCGAGAGTAGATCGCTGGCGCTTCGTCCTGAGCCAGGCGTTCGCGCGAACGCTGCGGGTTCATGCTGACCAGACCGATCAGACCCGCTGCCACCATCACCAGGCCGCATACCAGGAAACCTTGGGCGTAGCCTTCCGGATGGCCGGCTCCGGCGTCTTGAACCAGCAGGCCGGTGATCACTGGCGCCGACAGGCCGGCCAGCGAAGCCACCGCATTACCGATGGCGAGGATGCCGCCCCGCTGGCTGCTGGGGGTGAACTCGGCGAGCATCGCCGGACCCACCGAATACATCACCAGCGCCAGGCCGCCGCTCAGCGTGAGGGCAATGATACGCGCGCTCACTGACAGCTCGGTGAGCATCAGCGAGGCGGAGAACAGTCCTCCGGCGATCAGGCAGGCCGAGACGAAGGCGCCGCGAGCCAGGCGTGAGGGCACGCCCCGGCGCATCAGGCGCTGAGAGAGCCAGGCCATGAACAGGCTCAGGGGTGTGGTGATCACCACGAACAGGACGAACATGTGGCCCGTCTTCAGCGGGTCGATGCCCAGGCCAATCTCCAGATAGCTAGGCACCCAGGTCAGGGTCAGCGCCAGCGACCAGTTGGCGGCGAAGTGGCAGGCGTAATTGCCAAGCACGCTGCCGTCACTGAGCAGCCGTCGATAGGGTACGCGGTGATTGTCTGTGGCCACCTGGCCGGCGCGTAGGTTATCCAGCGTGCCTTCGCGGCCTAGCATTAGCCACAGCGCGCACCAGACCAGGCCAATGGCGGCGAGCACGGCGAAGTTGGTGCGCCAGCCGTAGTTCAGGCTGATCCAGGGAATCATCGCACCGGCAACCAGCAGACCCATGGCGCTGCCGGAGTGCAGCAAGGCAACCGGCAGGCTCCGACGGTCGTCGGGGAACCACTTGTACAGGGCATGGGTGGCCACTGGCGAGGCCGGCCCTTCGCCGATGCCGAGAAGCACGCGACAGGCAACGATCATCCACAGCGAGCTGACGAATAGCATGGGCAGCTGGATCAGTGCCCAGAACAGGCCCATGCCGAGCAACAATGTGCGGGTCGGTCGGCGGTTGGCGAGGAAGCCGCCGACCACGGCGGAAACGGCGAATAGCCAGTGCAACGCGCCGCCAATCAGGCCGAACTCGGTCGGTGTCAGGCCCAATTCCTGAGTCATGGGTACACCGACAAGGCCGATCACGACCTTGTCGAGGAAGTTGACCAGCATCATGAAGGCCAGCAGGAAGGCAATCGTCCAGGCGCTACGCGGACGGAAGCCCGTTTCTTCTCGGGTCATGGGAGCTCTCTCTTGTTGTTGTGAATGCCCGTCCGTCTTCCCAGGCGGACGGGCTGGGCCGCTTCATCAGCTGGGCAGCAGGATGCCCTTGGCAATGGTGTTGCGCTGAATCTCGCTGGTACCGGTGAGCACGCGCATCATTCGGGTTGCGCGGAACAGCCACTCTACCGGGTGCCCTTTGATCAGGCCTGTCCCGCCATGGATCTGCACCGCCTTGTCGGCGATGCGAAAAGCGGTTTCCGAGGCGAACAGCTTGCACATCGGCGCCTGGACCTTGATGTCGCCACCGGCGTCGTTGTTCGCCGCAGTGGCATACATCATGCTGCGCGCGGCGTACAGCTCGGTGGCCATGTCGGCAAGCATGTGGTTGATGGCCTGGAACATGGCGATGGGTTGGCCGAACTGTTTGCGGGTGCGAGAGTGGTCCAGCGAGCGGTTTAGGGCCAGACCGGCCATGCCGAGCATGGTGGGGCAATGCAGCAGGCGATTGAGGGTGATACGCCCCATGGCCAGCTTGAAACCGGCACCTTCGTCGCCGATGCGGTTTTCCACCGGGACACGCACATCCTCCAGGGTGATGTTGCCGTGGGCGCCGCCACCGGACATTACCGAGTAGTCGTTGTCGATGCTGACGCCGTCACCGTGTAGGTCGACAAAGAATGCCGAGATGCCGTGCGGGCCGCGGCCCGGACCGGTTACCGCGAGCAGCACGGCGAGGTCGGCGTAGGGTGCGCCTGAGATATAGCGCTTGGCGCCCCGCAGCACGTAATGGTCACCGTCGCGGCGCGCCTCGGTACCAATAGCGGTGGCATCGGATCCGGCCTCGGCCTCGGTGAGGGCGAAACAGACGGCCTTTTCGGCGCGACAGATCGGCCGCAGGAAAGCTTCGATCTGATAGTCGCTGGCCACCTTAAACAGGTGACCGACGCGTGGCGGGCCGGACAGTTCGCCCAATATGTGCGGGGCGAGGGGCGAGCCGGTCAGTACCGCCGCCTCCTTCACCGCACAGAGATCGACGACGTTGAGCCCTGCGCCGCCCAGCGCTTCTGGCAGCATCGCGTTGTAAAAGCCCAGCTCGCAGGAGCGTTGCCAGATGTCGTTGAGTAGCGGCCGGGCGACAGGCTCGCCCCAGATGATGTTTTCGCGCGCAGCCAGCGGCGCCAGTTCGTCACGCACGAAGGCGTTGATGCCGTCGATAAGGCGAGCGGCCTTTTCGCTTGGTTTGATCATGTGTCTTTCCTCAGATCCGTCGATCGCTGTTGTGCCAGTACGCTTCGCGGATCAGGCGACGCACGACCTTGCCGTTGGGGTTCTTTGGCAGCTCCTTGACGAAGTCCACTGCGCGAGGCTTCTTGAAGCCCGCGAGGGTTCGACCGCAGTGTTCGATGACGTCTTCGGCGCTGAGCGTCTCACCGTCCTTGAGCACCACCACCGCCCGAACCGCCTCGCCCCATTGCTCGTCGGGTACACCGATCACAGCAGCCTCGAAGATCTGTGGCAGGGTGTAGAGCACCTGCTCCACTTCGGTGGGATAGATGTTGAAGCCGCCGGAGATGATCATTTCCTTCTTGCGGTCGACGATGAACACATAGCCTCGCTCGTCCACCGTGGCGAGGTCGCCGGTGAGGTAGTAGCCGTCGCGCATCACCTCGGCGGTCAGCTCCGGTGCCTGCCAGTAGCCCTGCATGACGTCCGGGCCCTTGACCACGATTTCGCCAATTTCGCCGGGCCTGACGTCCTTGAACGCTTCGTTGACCACGCGTAGATCGGTCTCGAAATAGCACCGCCCGCACGAAGCCAGGCGGCTGTGATCGTCGCCCTCGAGTAGATGGTCCTGTTCGGTGAGCACCGTCACCAGGGAACAGGTTTCGCCAGCGCCGTAGCCTTGCGCGAGAATCGGTCCGAATACTTTGATGGCGCGGTTGACCAGCGCTGGCGCCATGGGCGCTGCGCCATACATCACCAGGCGCAGGCTGGAAAGATCGAAGCGCTGCACGTCTGGAAAGTTGACCAGCCGGTTGATCATGGCCGGCACCAGGAACAGACGGGTCACCCGCTCACGCTCGATGGTTTCCAGCAGCAGTCGATCGTCGTAGCGCTCCAGTAGCAGGTTGCAGGCACCCAACGCCAGTAGCGGCATGACCTGCATGCCGCTGGCATGAGTGATCGGCCCGACATGTGCCATCACGTCGCCAGGCGCTGCGCGGCGGGTAGGGCTGGCGATGCTTTTGCGGATCAGTGCCTTGCGGTTGCCGAACGACAGCATCGCGGCCTTCAACACGCCGGAGCTGCCGGAGGTGTAATGCAGCACCGCCAGCGCATCATCGGCTGGGTCGCTGTATACCTCTGCGTCGTTCCCGCGCTCCAGCACGACGGGATAGCTGGCGTCGCCGGTGTCGCCATCAAGGGAGATGATCCAGCGCAGGCGAGGGAGCTCGGCCCGGCGTGCATGCAGGGCGGCGGCGAAGCGACCGTCGGCGATTACGGCCTGGCTGTGCGAATCGTCCAGCACCTGGATGATTTCATCAAGAGATAGCCGGGCATTGATTGGCACTTTGACCATCGCGGACTTGTAGAAGGCGATTTCCGCTTCCACCAGCTCGACGCGGTTGAGCGCCAGTATCGCCACATGGGTGCCCCGGGCCACGCCCATCGCCAGTAACCCGGAGGCCAAACGATTGGTGCGTAGTTCGAGCTGAGCGAAGGTGATGCGCTGTTGAGCATCGACCAAAGCTTCGTCGTCGGGCCAATACAAGGCGCTGCGACTGATGATTTTTCCTAGATTCAATTTATTGTTCTCATCGGCAGGACAACTGCGTCGATGCTAACCAAGCGATTTCGAGTGGAACTAATAGAACTGTGCGATGCGAGGCATGCCGTTTCGGAATGGGTAGCGGGTCGGAAGAGGGGCGGCGTTACGCTTCTTCGCTGCGGCCATTGCGGTTCGTCCGCTGAGCGTATGGTGCTGCTTTGCGTCTTGAACGTGCGGGTGCTTCGCGTGTTGCGCTGAGCTCGATCTTAATCGCCCGAATTCTCGACTTCGGGTCGCGCCCGTTCACCTAAGCCGTACGGCTTATAGTTCAGGGAGCTGGGTGCTTCGGTCAGCAATAACTGCCTAACGCTGAGGCAGTTGCCCAATGGGTCGCTCATAGTGGCGCTGGATGCGCGCTAGCTCGCCCGAGCTGCGCAGCTTTTCCAAGGCACTGGCCCACTCGGCTACCAACTCATCGTCGCTGTCGGGGCTGAATGCAATGTAAAGCGCTGAACGATAGATCTCGACAGGAATCCGCCGCAGCGTACCTGGCGCGATTTTCAACCGGTTGCTGTAATAGGCGACCCCCGCATCGGTGTCGCCGATGATGATGTCGGCGCGCCCAGCGAGCAGCATGCGATAGAGCTGAGGGCTTCTCGCTACGCTTTTATCGAGGTTGTTGAACCCCCGCGATTGTAGGAGATCGGGCACCAGGCCGGCATGTCGCGTGGTGATCTTGGGGGCGCTGAGTAGCTGTTCCATAGACGTTACTGGCTGCGGTGAGGTAGCCAGCTGATAAGGATGAATAGATGCTTCCAGTATCGGCCCTACCCACTTATACAGCGGCTCTCGCTCGGCTGTGCGGAATAGGGCGAACATGATCGTCTTGTCCCGAGTCTGCAAAGCGCGGGTGGCTCGCATGCTGGGCAACAGTTCCATCTGAAACTCATCTCCGGTCAGCGCCATGATGGCCCGGATGATATCCGTGGCCATACCGGTTATCTGGTCGTTCTCCAGATAGTTGTAAGGTGCCCAATCTTCGGTAACGACCTGATAGTCATCGGCTTTGGCAAAGAAGCTGAACAATAGCCCGAGCAGCGTCGCGGTGAGGGTTAGATGCTTCACGTTAGTTGCCTGACGCACTGTTCGTTTCAAGGGACGCCGACTAGAACAAGCATAGACCCCGGTTAAAACGAGTTTGCAAAAGCCGATCGTGTGGGTTCCGTCTTCGTTCTCGAGCAGGCTTGCATAGACCGTGGCGGGGAAGGTCGAGTCATCCAGGCTCACTGACAGGTAACGGCGTTCGGATTGGCTGAGTTTCTTCCAAGCGGCGCTGATCTCGTATCCACCTGCGGCCACGATGCGGTAGTCCGGTGCGTTCGCGCTACCCTTGTCGTTGGGAACGATGGCGACCTTTGCTTGCGGCGTAAGGGTGCGCAGCGTGCCGGTGAAGCCGTCGTCGAGCGTTGTGAAAGAGCAGCTTGATAGGCCCAGCCTTGACTAGCACCAAGGCTGGGCCTATCGCTCGATCTCGAGGAAACCTACGTCGTCACGGCGCGCTGGCGTGGTCCAGCACGCCGGCTCTATGATCGAGCCGATACGAGCCTTGGTGCAGCACTAGGCTGTTAGTCGGCTCGCCCAAACGACTTACTGACCCTGGGTCACGAAGGCCGAATTTCCAGTACCGTTTTGCATGATGAGCGCCGTTTCCTGAGTGATGCTGCTGGAGTTTCCGATCTGCACCAGCGATGCATAGTTCTCAGTGCCTGTCTGCTGGATGTCGCCGACACCGTAGTAACCCGTCTGGTCAACGTCGATCTCGTTGCGAGTGCCGTTCTGGGCGATGGTAAGACTGCTACCGTCGGAGTTCTGACGAATGTCTACCCGGTTGAAGTCGCCGGTGGAGGTGCCTTCTACCGTGGTCGAGCGACCGCCGTGCTGGGCGGTTAGCTCATTTCCCGTTCCGTCCTGGGTGAAGCTGAAGCTGCCGAAGCCGCTGCTTTCCGATACGTCGGCGATATTGTCCGTGCCGACCTGTACCAAGCGTACGTCGCCTGCGCTGTATCGACTGGCTTGCTGTGAGAGGTTGACCTCGTTACCGGTACCGTCTTGACTGATCGAGGCATAAGCTCCTGAAAACCCGCCGTCCTGGTGGAAGTCGATGGCATTGGCATTCCCGGTCTGGCTTATATAGGCAGTGGTATTACCGAACTGCTCGACCAGAGCGGTATTCCCGTTGCCGGTCTGCTCCGCGCCGAGATGGTTGGCGGTCATTTGCTGCGACACATCGACAGAGTTGCCTTCGCCGTTCTGGTAAATGTCAGCGACGCTGACGGCACCGTCGACCTGTTCGACATAAGCGAGATTCTGGCTGCCGACTTGCGAAATGGTCGCCGTATGGCCCACTTCCCCGTATGCCTGCTGGTAAACGGTGGCGAGGTTATAGCTGCCGTCCTGTGAAACGTCTGCCTGACTGATTAACCCGTCTTGCTCGATCATTGAGATATTGCCCGCGCCGCGCTGCTCGCTAGAGGCTGTCAATTCCGATCCGTTCTGTAATGTGTAGGCAACATTGGCATCTCCGTCCTGAATCTGACTGCTGTAGTTGTCTGTGCCGGTCTGCTGTACCACATCGGCATAATTGTCGGTGCCGGTCTGGTCTTGTTGTGCCTCGTTGAGGGCCGCAGCTTGGTTGGCAATCAGTAACGAGATAGCGCCTGCTAACAGTGTTTTTGTTTTAATCATTTCAGATTCCTTTTTGAATGGGCGGGAGCCCGGCTTTTAACTGGCGCGTTCCCGGCGGGGAATAAGCCTCATGGGCTATACAGGCTGAACGGCGAATTAATCCCAAAACGAACCGTGCTGAAAGGTCGAGAAGTCGTGCTTAATCGGCAAAAAGGCCATCATTGTGCTTTGTATTTTGTTGGAATAAAGAGACTAACGCTTTCATTAATTTGGAAATAAAGCGAAGAAATTGCTCGAACTTTTCCGCCTATGTACGGACCATAGCCATCGATACCACCGCGCGCTTCTACGAGCGTGCCAATCGGAAAAAGAGGAAAAGCATGAACAGCAAGGTCGTATTCATCACCGGTGCCACATCAGGTTTTGGTCGCGCTACGGCTCGCCGTTTTGCTGAAGCAGGCTGGTCGCTGGTACTGACCGGTCGACGCTCGGAGCGACTGGAAGCACTGAAAGAAGAGTTGGCCGACAAGGTTCCGGTGCATGTTGCAACGCTTGATGTACGCAAGAGCGAGGTGGTCGCAGACGTCGTCGCCGAACTGCCTGAAGCCTTCCGTGCCGTGACTTGCCTGGTTAATAACGCGGGCCTGGCACTGGCTCCGGAACCTTCGCAGAAAACCGATCTGAACGATTGGCACACCATGATCGACACCAATATCACCGGCCTCGTCAACGTAACCCATGCGTTGCTGCCAACGTTGATCGAGACAGGCAAGGGCGCCAGCATCGTCAATATAGGCTCGGTAGCAGGCCAATGGCCCTATCCGGGGAGTCATGTCTACGGGGCCAGCAAGGCGTTCGTTCAGCAGTTCAGCTACAACCTGCGCTGCGACTTGATCGCCACGGGCGTACGGGTCACCGACATCGCGCCTGGCATGGCCGAAACCGAGTTCACGCTGGTGCGGACCAAGGGCAATCAGGCGGCGTCCGATGCGCTTTACAGCACCACCACGCCGTTGTCCGCCGAAGACATCGCCGAGCAGATTTTCTATGTCGCCACGCTACCGGCGCATATCAACATCAACCGGCTGGAGATCATGCCGTCGCGGCAGGCTTGGGCGGGCTTTGCGATCGACCGCGACAAGTGAGTCGCAGCGACGAATGGAGTTGGCGTGGCCGGGTCGAGAGCCGTATGCGGCGACAAAGCCGACGCTTCGTTACGGTTATACCTGAGGGCAAATGTAACGGGGGGTGGAGCGGGGTGCGCGACCGGGCGATCAGCGCCTGGACAGGCGCTGCGTCCGTAAGGACGTCAGCGACCCGGTATCCCGAGATACGGATGGATTAGTTCACCGCATCCTTCAGTGACTTGCCTGGCTTGAAGCCTGGCAGCTTGGCCGCGGAGATCTTGATCGTTGCGCCGGTCTGCGGGTTGCGGCCGTCACGGGCGGCGCGCTCCTTGACAGCAAAGGTGCCGAAGCCAACCAGCGTCACGCTGTCCCCGTTCTGCAGGGTATTGGTCACGCTTTCGGTGAAGGCGTCCAGTACGCGAGTGGCGGTGCTCTTAGGGACATCGGCGGAGGCTGCGATCGCTTCAATCAACTCGGCTTTATTCACGGGTGTGACTCCAGATTGGATGGGGGGACAGTATAAGCAGCGTCTCGCTCTGTCGCCTGCGGCAAATTTCCTCTTTTTTAAAAAATATCCCGCGCGGGCCGACAAATCCGCATGCTGCGGCTGATTCGAACGCTTCTGTCTGGACAGCGGCTTTTCGGCTTCGGTTCATTCATCTGCAGCCCGGCCATCGGCAGCGCCGACGATGGTGTGGGTGTTGCAGAAAGTATGACCGGATACAAATCCCGTCTGCCTTTTCAAGTAGTGAGGTGCCGCTTGCTCAACCGGAACCTGGGCCACCATCAGTAGCGAATATCAATGTCGATTTCGCTCGGCGCGTCGCCGGCTACCTGGAACTGACTGTCTTCGAACGCTGGCGGGCCCATCACCTTCGGGTTGTTGGACAAGCCGTATCCCTCTGTCGGGAACATGCCGAGACGACGATCCAGCTCGCCGTTACCGTTCTCGTCGTGGTACGCCATGATGGCGTATCGGCCAGCCGGAACGTCGTCGAACACTAGATTGACTGTCCCGGTTTTTGCCGGCTTTTCGCCTGAAGCGAATGCCTGATCAGCTTTACGGAAGGTTTTCGGGTCGGCGAACAAGGCAACTCGAACGGTACCACGATCATGTTCAATGCCATTGAGCCGGACGGTCATAGGCTGGCCTTCTGCGGAAACTGTTCCGCTTGCCGTAGCTGCTGCCAAGATTAGCGCTACACGTAAAATCATAGATTCGCCCCTGTGACATGGCATGTTCGATGGACTGCAGAGCTACGAGCCTGAGTCGCCCCTCTCGAAGATGTGATATTGCTCCGCTTTGCGATGAACCACTAGCGCATCGGCACGCTGGAGGATGGGTCATGGCTACTGTCGCAGCATTTTCATCGCTCTTGTCAGGCTGGCGCGTGATAGCTCGCCGAGATGGCTGCCGACTTGCCGACCGTCTGCGTCGTAGAACAGAGTGGTCGGCAAGGCTCGCGAGCCGACGTGCTGTCCAAGGCGACCACCGCTGTCGATCAGCATATTGCGTAATCCAAGGTTGTGACTCTGTAGAAATTGCCTGATTTCGCCTTCACCTTCGCCCTGGTTGACGAAAAGGAAGACCAGCTCCTGGTTGTTCGCTTGCGCCTCGGCGAGTACCGGCATTTCACGGCGGCACGGCGGACACCAAGTGGCCCAAAGGTTGATGACCATCGGCTTGCCGCCGAAGTCGGCCAAGCTGACCGACCTGCCATCTATGTCGCGCAGGGCTATCTCAGGCAGACGCGTCCCTCGTTCGAAGGCATGCCAGCCAAAGCTGGCGAAGGTCCAGCTGGCGAGTCCCACCACCAAGGCGAGGCCCAGTGGTTTGCGCAGTTCTCGGTCACGCCATATCAGCCAACCACCGGCCAGTAATGCGGCTCCGACACCCGGCCAGGCGATGAAGCCGCCGTCGCGGATATCCAGTACTCGCCACCAGGCGCCGGAAAAATCGTCGATGTAGACCGCTACGAAGGACAGGCGCGCAACCAGCACAGCCAGCAGCATAAGCCGGAATATCTGTCGCTCGGGGTTTCGCCCGTGCGGTCGGCCCGCCCACCAGCCGGTCAGCGTCGCCAGTAACAAACAGCCGACCAATAACAGATGGGGTGTGCCGATCGTCAGCGGGCCCAGGCTCAGCGTGAGCATTTTGTCTCGTTCCTTTGCGTTGATTGATTTCGAATAAGGTTCGCACTTTACCTGTCGTGTCTGGCGGCGCTGTGTTCGACAGGTCGCCGGATGTTGCAGAAAGGCGCATCCAGCCGGCGTGGCTCTGTGGGCGTAGCGATGCCATGCTAGAGGCCCAGCACTACCGTCCCGAGCCTGCATGAACAAGACCGATCTCCAAGCACTTATCATCGAAAAGCTGCAAGCCGATCTGACTATTGCCAAGGACGCGCTGAAGGCTTCCCACGAGGCGGCGACGCATGCCGAGAGCAAGGCGGAAAACAAGTACGACACCCGCGGACTCGAGGCTGCCTATCTTGCTGACGGACAGCGTCGCCGTGTGCATGAGATCGAGATGGCGCTGACCCGTTATCGCAATTTGCCGGTGCGCTCGCAGGTCGACGAGCCGATCACGCTCGGCGCGCTGGTTTCGCTGGAGCAGGCCGGCGTCGGGCGCTGGGTCTTCCTCGGCCCCGATGCCGCTGGGTTGCGAGTGGACGTCGCGGAAACAGCAGTGCTGGTCATTTCACCGCGATCGCCTCTGGGCCAAGCGCTGCTTGGGCGCCGCGATGGTGATGAGGTCGAAGTGCTTGTGGGCGGGCGCCGCCAGCAATACGAGATAGTTGAGGTTCGCTAGCGGGCCATCGTTGTCGCCACGTCATGGTCCGCATAGCCGGCGGTTGAAACCCCACTCGCTTCACCCCCTTCTTAAAGCCAGCCGCAACCGCGTTCGACCTAAGCGCCAGCAAACCGTCCCCGCCGTCAGCAAACAGAAATAATTTGACGCATCTATCGCCGATGACTATCGTTGACGCCAGCAAATGATAATCAATCCCATTATTGTTACGTGGAGGTGGTGGTGAACGCATTGACTCGCGTCGCCTACAACGGACCAGGCGTGGGATATAAATTCCCGCCGTCGTATCGATTTTATTCACCAGCAGGGGGCATCGAAGCCAGCGGTTGTTTCAAGGCGATAGACACGCCGGCAGAGGGCGCGGGACCAAGCTTGGAGCGTGACGTTCGGCAAGCTTTCGCCGAGGCGCAGGCAGCCGGTTTGAGCAATCCCGTGCTGGTTGGTGTGATTCCCTTCGACAAGCAGCAACCCTCCAGTCTGTTCATTCCGCGTCACGTTTCCCATCTCCCTCCGGCATCTCCGCCGACCGCGGTTTGCGGATTCGCCTGCGGCGCGGCGCGCCAGTGCACCGAGCAACCCAATCAAGCTGGTTTTCAACAAGCCGTTACCCGTGCGTTGGCGGCGCTGCGTAATGGCCGTCTGGACAAGGCGGTGCTGTCTCGTTTGCTGCAACTGGAATTCGATGAGCCGCCGTGTGCAGCGACTATTTTTCAAGGCCTGCGTCAGCAAAACCCGGAGGCCTACCACTTCTTCGCCGATCTGCCGGACGGTGGTGTTTTGATCGGCGCCAGCCCTGAGCTTTTGCTGCGCAAAAAAGGTCAGCGCCTGGAAACCAATCCACTGGCCGGTTCCGCCAGACGCTACGCCGATTCAGCAGCAGACGAGCGGTCGGCGCAAGACCTGCTCGATTCTGGCAAGGATCAGCACGAGCATCGGCTGGTTATTCAAGACATGGCGCGTCAACTACGCCCGCTATGCCGCGAGCTGCAGATACCGGCCGCGCCCGCCCTGATGAGCACCGCCAAGCTCTGGCATCTGTCGACGCGGATCGAGGGCGAGCTGGCCGCGCCGATATCGGCCCTGAGCCTGGCGTGCCAGCTGCACCCGACGCCGGCGCTCTGCGGTTTCCCCACCGCGGCGGCCAAGCAGCTGATCGCGGAGCTGGAGCCTTTTGACCGTGGTGTGTTCGGCGGCATCGTCGGTTGGTGCGATGCGGCCGGTAACGGCGAATGGGCCGTGGTGATCCGCTGTGGTGTGATCGATGAGCGCAAGGTCCGGCTGTTCGCCGGAGCGGGGCTGGTGTCAGCGTCGTGCCCCGAATCGGAGTGGCGCGAAACCGGTACCAAGCTCGGCACCATGCTTGCTGCGTTCGGCCTCGATCGGGAGGCGGTATGAACTTGGTTCCGTTCACCCGCTGGCCTGAAGCTTTCGCAGAGCGTTATCGACGCGCTGGATGTTGGCGGGGCGTGCCACTAAGCCAGATGCTCATCGAGCAGGCCAGCCTTCAGCCGGACGCCATCGCAGTGGTTTGCGGTAACCGACAGCTCAGTTACGCCCAGCTGGATGAGGCATCGACGCATCTCGCCCAACGGTTGGCCAATCGTGGCCTGGGGCAGGGCGATAGGGCGTTGGTTCAGCTGGGCAACCAGGCTGAGCTGTACATCGTGTTCTTCGCGCTGATGAAGGCGGGCATCGCCCCGGTCAACGCCTTGTTCAGCCACAACCGTCTGGAACTGGTCGCCTATGCCGCGCAGATTCGTCCGCGGCTGTTAGTGGCAAGCCGCGAGCATGCGCTGTTTGACGGCGATGCATTTATCGATGAGCTGACCGAGTTGATTACTGAACTCGACACCGTCCTGCTGCATGAGGATGAGCAGCCGGAACGGTGCCTGAGCAACTGGTTAGAGCCTGCACCGGCAGAACGCCCATTCACTCCGACTCCGGCCAGCGAAGTGGCTTTTTTCCAGCTGTCCGGCGGCAGCACCGGCACGCCGAAACTGATCCCGCGCACCCACGATGATTACCTCTACAGCGTCCGGCGCAGCGTCGAGATTTGCCGTTTCGACCGCAGCACTTGCTATCTCTGCGCATTGCCCGCGGCACACAACTTTCCGCTCAGTTCACCCGGCGCGCTGGGCGTATTCGCGGCCGGTGGACGGGTCGTGCTCAGTGCAGACCCCGGCCCCGCCAGCTGCTTCCCGCTGATCGCGCAGCAGCAGGTCAACGTCACCGCACTGGTGCCGTCGGCCTTGTCGCTGTGGTTGCAAGCCGCGCCGGCACACCGCGATGAACTCGCCTCGCTGAAGCTGGTGCAGGTTGGTGGCGCCAAGCTGCCGGAGGCGCTCGCCCGCCGCGTGCCGCAGGATCTCGGTTGCCGTCTGCAGCAGGTCTTCGGCATGGCTGAAGGCTTGGTCAACTACACCCGGCTGGATGACAACGACGACCGTGTCTACCTGACCCAGGGCCAGCCGATGAGCCCGGACGACGAAGTGAAAGTTGTCGACCGCGACGGTAAACCGGTGCCAACCGGCGAAGTTGGCGCGCTGATGACCCGCGGGCCCTACACCATTCGCGGCTATTTCCAGAGCCCGGAATACAACGCCAGCGCCTTCGATGCCGAGGGCTTCTACCGCTCCGGTGATCTGGTGCGGCAGCGCGAGGATGGCTATTTGGTCGTCGTCGGGCGAATCAAGGATCAAATCAACCGCGGTGGCGAGAAGATCGCGGCCGAAGAAGTGGAAAACCTGCTGATGGCGCATCCCGCCATCACCCAAGCGGCCCTGGTGTCGATGCCGGACGCGGCCATGGGTGAGAAGAGTTGCGCCTTTATCGTCAGCGCAAACCCCTCCCTTAAAAGCATCGCGCTGCGCAAGTTTTTGCGCAGTCTCGGTCTGGCCGACTACAAGCTGCCGGACCGCTTCGAACACCTCGACGCACTTCCCATGACAGCCGTAGGCAAGGTGGACAAGAACCGCCTGCGTCGCCGCGTCGCTGAACAACTGACCGTTATCGAATAAGGATTCGTTTCATGGCTATTCCCACCCTGACGCCCTACAGCCTGCCCAGCGAGTGGACCGCGAACAAAGTCCAGTGGACGGTCGATCCTGATCGCGCGGTGCTGCTGATTCACGACATGCAACAGTATTTTTGCGACTTCTGGGGTGAAGACAGCGCATTCATCGCCGCGCTGGTCGCAGGCTTGGCGCAGGTCCGCGAACGCTGCAAAGCACTGGGAATTCCGGTGGTCTACACCGCGCGATCGAGCGTCCATTCGATATCGCCAGCGCGCTGTTGACGCGGGTCAATCTGCTGGAGCTGGGTGCGCGTGAGCATCTGTTGATGATCAACCAGCACCACATCATCTCGGATGGCTGGTCGGTGAAGAATATGTTTGCTGATCTGAAAACCGCGTTTCTCGCTTACCAGAATCGCCAGCCATTGAACTGGTACCAACCGCCGCTGACCTACATCGACTACGCGCGCTGGTTCAACTCGCCGTTGTTTCGCGATTACCACGAGCAGTTCAAACCCTTCTGGGTTGAACGCCTGGCTGGCATTCCCGAGGTGCACAGTCTGCCGCTGGACAAACCACGGCCGGCCCAGCAGGCCAGCGGCGGCGAAGTGGTGTTCTCGACCATTGACAACAAATTGTGGGAGCGCTTCAAGCAGCTCTGCCAGCACCACAACACCTCGCCCTTTATTGGCTTGCATGCATTGTTCGAGCTGTTGCTGGCGCGGCATTCCGGTGAGCGCGACATCGTGGTCGGCACGCCGCTGGCCTATCGCGAGCGACCGGATATCGAGTCGCTGGTGGGATTCTTCGTCAACACCTTGGTGCTGCGCACGCAGCTGCCCGAGCAGCAGTCTTTTATCGACTATCTGCGCCAATGCCGGACCGATGATCTGCAGGCGTTCGATCACCAGCTCTATCGCTTCGAGGCATTGAGCGAGGCGTTGGGCGTGGACCGCCACACGGCGATCAATCCGATTTTCCAGATCATGCTGGTGTACCAGGCGCGGGTCGACTTCAACGACTTGATTCCAGGCTGCGACGCGGTGGAAGAAACCTCGCCGGTGCTGCCGGCCAAGACCGATATCTCGGTCAAGGTCACCGAGCTGATGGACTCCGTCCGGGTCGATTGGCTCTACGCCACCGCGCTGTTCGAACGCAGCAGTGTCGAGGGTTATGCGAGTCGTCTGCTGCGACTGCTGGAAGCGGTGGTGGCCAACCCGGAACAGGACATCTGGCAGCTGCCGATGCTCGATGAATCGCTGCGCGCGCAGACGGCACAACGACTGGCCGCGCTGCCGGCGGCTTATCCCGATGGGCTGACCGCGTTGTCGCTGTTCGAGGACATGGCTCGATCGAATGCCGCGCGACCGGCACTGCGCCAGGGCGAGGGCAGCGTCAGCTACGCCGAACTCGACTCACGAGCCAACCGGCTGGCGAGCTGGCTGCAGTCTCAGGGCTGCGCGGCGGGTGATTTGATCGGCGTGCTTGCCCGCCGTGAAAATGCCTTTGCGGTCGCGCTGCTGGCCAGCTGGAAGCTCGGCGCCGCCTATGTCCCGCTGGACCCCGATTACCCCGAGCAACGGCTCTCGCACATCATGCGCGACGGCAAGCTGCGGCTGATCATCGGCCAGGGCGCCGCGCCCTTTGCCCTGGATACGGAGCGGCGTTGGGTGGACCTTGGCAATCCCGAAGTGCAGGCTCAACTGGATGCTCAGTCGCCCAGCGCGCCGTCGATCCGGCACGACCCGCAACGTCTCGCGCAGGTGATCTATACATCGGGCTCGACGGGTGTGCCGAAAGGCGTAATGGTCGAGCATGGATCGCTGGCTAACCTGCTGCTGGACCACGGTCGGCGTCTGGGCGTGGCATCTGGCGACCGGATGCTCGATTGCATGTCGCTGTCGTTCGATGCGGGCAACATGTGCGCGCTGGTCCCGCTGGTCCACGGCGCCTGCCTGCTCTGGGCCGAACCTGGCGCAGGGCTGCTGGATGAGATCGAGCGAACCGCAACCACGCATATGATTTTCGCCACGGCCTTGCTGGCAACGCTGCCGGAACGACCTTTGCCGGCGATGAAAGCTGTGGGCTTCGGCGGCGAAGCCTGCCCGCCGGCGATCCCGCAACGCTGGGCGAAGCAATTCCGCCTGATCGACATGTACGGGCCCACCGAGGCCACCGTAACCGCGTTGACCAAGACGCTCAGCCCAGACGAGCGCCGGACCATCGGCGCTCCTATCGATGGCATGCAGGCGGTGGTGCTGGACCGGCACGGCGCGCTGTGCCCGATCGGCGTCCCCGGCGAACTTTGTCTTGCCGGTCTGGGGTTGGCTCGCGGCTATCTCAATCAGCCAGAACGCACTGCCGAGGCCTTCCGTGAACACACCGTAGCGGGTGTGAAGGTGCGCCTGTACCACACCGGCGACCGCGCGCGCCTGCTGTCTACCGGTGAATATGAATACCTGGGCCGCCTCGATGCGCAGATCAAACTGCGCGGCTACCGCATCGAACCGGGTGAAATCGAAGCCCAGCTGCATGCCAGTGGCCCGAGCTTGCAGGAAATCAAGGTGATCGTCGCCAGTCAGGGCGCACGCCAGGCGCTGGTGGCCTACGCCACGGTCAAACCCGGCGAGTCCGCCCCGGAGCCGGATGCCGTGTTGCAGGCCGTGGCGCGTCGTCTGCCCGAATACATGGTTCCGCTAAGGTTGATGCTGCTCGACAAGATGCCGCTGACCGCAAACGGAAAGTTGGATCAGCGACGCTTGCCGCCGGTGGAACTGGCTGCGACTGAACAGCATGTGGCGCCCGTAGGGGAGCTGGAGCGCCAGGTGCTGGAGATCTGGCAAGGCGTGTTGGAGCAGCCGCTGGGCGTGGAATGCGATTTTTTCCGGCTGGGTGGCGATTCCATTCTAAGTATTCAGTTGGCGACCCGGCTGCGCGATGCCGGCTACCCCTGCAGCGTCAAGGAAGTATTCGAGGCCAAGACCGTGCGGAGGCTTTGCCGTGTGCTGGCAGGCCCGCGCGAGGCACAGACAATTCGCGCCGAACAGGGCCTGCTGACTGGCGATCTGCCTTTGCAGCCGATCCAGCAATGGTTCTTCGAACAGCCGTTCGCGCAGCCGCAGCACTGGAATCAGGGCGTGGTGCTGCGGCTGCCCGGCAACGTCGGAACGGCGCAATTGATGGATTACATGCGGCAGCTGTTGCAGCAGCACGACGCCCTGCGACTGATCACCCTCCCGACTGGCCAGTGCTATCAGCAATACCTGTCTTTGGCCGAACCCGCTCGATTGAACGCCGCCGAACTGGGCGCAGTCGGGCTTCAGGAGGCGATGACTGAATTGCAGGCGCACCTGGACCCGGCCAGTGCACGCACCTTGGCGTGGGCGGTGATCGATGGGTTGCCGAACAACGAACGTGGCCTGTTTATCGCGTTCCACCATTTGGTCATCGATGCCGTGTCCTGGCGCATCCTTATCGAGGACCTGCAACGGCTGACGCGCGGTGAAACGCTGCCCGACAAAACCAGCAGCTATCGACAGTGGGGCGAGGGGCTGGCCGTCTATGCGCAGCGTGCCGAGGCGCAGTTGCCGTACTGGCGCGGACAGATTGCGGGGATGAACTACCGCATCGCCGCCGATTGGTCGTCAACTCAGCCGTCCGAACCGCAGCTGCTGCAACTGGACGAAACCACCACACGCCAGCTGACTCAGTTTGCCACCCGGCATTTCGCGACGGATGTCCGCGAATTGTTGCTGGCGGCGCTGACTCGGGCGTTGGTGGAGCTCGGGCTCGGTGAGCGGCACTGGATCATGCTCGAGGGGCACGGGCGGGAGACGATCGATCCCGGCCTGGACGTGAGCCGCACGGTGGGTTGGTTCACCAGCATGTTCCCGGTCGCGGTGCAGAATCAGGCGGACTGGACTGCGCTGGTGCGGCATGCCGCCGAGCAGCTGCGCCAGGTCCCGGACAAGGGCGTCGGTTATCTGCCGCTGCGCAGCAACCCGGCCCACCGCGACAGCCTGCCGTTGCCGCCGGTGGCGTTGAACTACCTGGGCGTCTATCAGAGCGGAACTGGAGACTGGCAGGCATTGCCGGTGGCACCTGGCAAACCCAGCGATCCCGGCAATATGTCCGCCGAGCTGATCAGCCTGCACGGCGGCGTCTTCGACGGCCTGCTGACGCTGCGCCAGATCGGCAATCTGCGTGCGGATCTGAGCGCGCGTCTGCTGGCATCCATGCGCGACAAGCTGCAGACGTTGGCTGCACTGGCCGAGGATGAACGATGAAAGCGATCAACGAGCATTTCGCCGACGTGTTTGCCCACCATGCCGCGCTGCCCGCTCTGGGTTGTCTCGGCGCCAGCTTCAGCTATGCCGAGCTGCACGCGCGGGTCGGGGCCATCGTGCTGCAATTGCGTGAGCAGGGCTTGGTCGAGGGCGCCCGCGTCGGACTGCATCTGGCGCGCGGTCCCGACCTTATCGCCACGGTCCTGGCCTGCCTGCATGAGGGTGTGTGCTTCGTGCCGCTGGAGCCAGACTTTCCCCTGGAGCGGTTGCAGGGGATCGTAGACGATGCACAGCTGCGCTGGGTCATCCAGGACGAGCAGCCGTCAGGGTCGCTGTCGCCGTCCTTGCGCTTGCTGCCTGGATTGGCACAGATGCCTGCGCCGCCGACGCTGGATGAGCGCTTGCCGGCTTATATGATGTTCACCTCCGGCTCTACCGGAAAACCCAAGGGCGTGGTCATCGAACGCGCCGCATTGGGCAATTTTCTGGATGCCGCGACCCGGCGTATCGGGGTCAGCACGGCGACTCGCTGGGTGTTCACCACCACGCCGGCGTTCGACATTTCCCTGCTGGAAATGCTCGGGCCGCTGTGGGCAGGCGGATACGTCGAAGTGGTCTGCGCTCCGGCGCACAAGGATCCGGTTGCGCTACTGCAACTGCTCGACGGCCGCCCGGACCTGAACACACTGCAAGCCACTCCGGCGTTCTGGCGGATGCTACTGAAAGCCGGCTGGCAGGGCCGCGACGGTCTGGTTGCGCTCTGCGGCGGAGAAGCCCTGGACGTGGCGCTGGCAACGCGCCTCGGCGCGGCGGTCGGTCAGCTCTGGAACTGCTACGGCCCCACCGAGGCAACGGTCTGGTCGATGATGTCGCAGGTCGAACTGCCGCTTGGTGAGCAAGGCGTGCGGCTCAGGCAGTCATTGGATGGCTATCGACACTGGGTGCTGAACGAGCAAGGCATCGCCGTCGAACCGGGTGATGAGGGCGAGCTGTGCATCGAAGGCCCGTCGCTGGCGCAGGGCTACTGGCAGCGACGCGACCTGACCGAACAGGCCTTCATTGCATGGCAGGGGCGGCGTCTCTACCGAACGGGCGACCGAGTGCGACGTATCGCCGAAGACGAGTTCCAATATCGTGGTCGTCGCGATGATCAGATCAAACTGCGCGGTTTTCGCATCGAACTAGGGGAAATCGAAGCGAGCCTGCGCCACATCGAGGGTGTATTGGAGGCTGCCGTGCGGCTGCTGGGGGAGGGCGACGAAGCCTGTCTGGTGGGATATGTGGAGCTGCGTAGCGGTGGCCCGACTCGGGTGGAAATCCGCCGGCAGCTGCAGCGCAGCCTGCCGTATTACATGATCCCGAGCCGCATCGTACTGCTCGACTCGTTGCCCAAAACCGCCAGCGGAAAGATCGATCGCAAGCGTTTACCTGAACCGGTGTGAGCGGTGTTCAGCACCCCGGTGCGCTCCGGGGTGCTGAGTCGATCAATCTTTCGCGACCGGCTCGGCGTCGGACTTGCCAACGATCCCTTCGATATCCTCGATCACCTGCATAGCTGCCATCGGGCCGCCGACCGACGTCCATAGCGAGCCGTCGACCGCGCCGAAGCGCTTGCTCTGAATTGACGAGAGTTGGCGGAACGCAGCGGTCTCTTCGGCCTGACGCATGGCGTCGACGGCTTCGCCGTTGGTAGCCAAGGTGCCGATCACCAGCCAGTCGGCGTCGAGCAATTCCAGCGATTCCAGGCTGAGCGCCATGGAGTGCGTATGACCGGGGTCCTGTTGGTGCGCCGGCCGTACGAGGCCGACATCACTGGCGACGGTGCTGGCGAACGAATCCTTGAACATGTACGACGGACCCTTCGGGTTCCAGCGCACGATGCTGAAGGTTTCGCCTTGATGATCGCTCAGCCGCTCACGAGCCTCCGCGGAGCGGGCTTCGTAACGCCGCAGAAACGCCTGGGCTTCGGCATCCTTGTTCAATATATGAGCCGTGCGCTGCATGCTTTGCTGCCATGGCTGCCCCCAGTTGAAGGTGACCGCGGTCGGTGCAATCTCGTTGAGGATGGCCAGCTGCTCCGGCTTTACCGGGCCGGTAAGGATCAGATCCGGTTCCAGCTCCAGCAGCGTTTCCAGGTTGGGGTTATCGAGATCGCCAACCACTTTGATGCCGGCCGGCAGTTTGCCTTCCAGATAGCGCGGCGGCGCGGCCTGGCCACGGCCGTTGACGGTGCCTACGGGTGTCACGCCGAGGGTTAGCGCGGTATCCAGATCTATTTCGCTGAGAGTGACGACGCGCTCGGGCGTGGCTGGAGCGGTCACGCTGTTGCCAAGGGCATCTTCGATTTGGCGGTCTTCGGCATGAGCGTTGAGGACCAGCACGGCGGCAAACAGCGCGACGGTGAGGCACCAGGGGTTTGGTTTGATCATGGGGTCGTGTCCTGTTGAGCGAGTTCATGCACCGCAGGGGTGCGAATAGCGGATGGGGGAGTAGCGGAAAGCCGACGGCGACGCGGCACGATCACCGGGGCGCCGTCGCCGGGCGCGGGAAGGATGTCCACTTCGGTCTGGTAGAGGCGGTCCACCAGTTCCTTCGTCATCACCTGGCGAGCCGGGCCCATGGCCTGGATGCGGCCATCGGCGAGCGCGATCAGCTCATCGCAGTAGCGCGCGGCGATGCCTAGATCGTGGATGACGATCAGCACGGTGCGGCCTTCGGTGGCGATCCGATGCACCGCTTCCATCACTTCGGCCTGGTGACCGATATCCAGCGCACTGGTGGGTTCGTCGAGAAGAATCAAGTCGGTGTTCTGCGCCAGGATCATGCCCAACCAGGCACGTTGCGCCTGCCCGCCGGAGAGCGACGATGCCTGCCGTTGCCAGATGGCGTCGAGCTGCATTGCCGCGCGGGCACGCGCCACCTGGCGCGCGTCTTCCTCGCTCCACTGGTTGAACCAGCCCTGGTGCGGGTGACGGCCGTACTGCACCAACTGCTCGACACGAATACCCTCGGCCATCACCGGTCGCTGCGGCAGAAATGCCAGCTGGCGGGCCAGGCTTTTCATCGAATAGCGGGGCAGTGGCTGACCCTGGATTTCGATCTCGCCGCGTCGCAATGGCAGCTGGCGTGCCAGCAGTTTGAGCAACGTGGATTTGCCGCTGCCGTTGGGCCCGACGATGCCGATCAGCCGACCTTTGGGAAGGGAGAAGGACAGATCGTCCAGAACGACCTTGTCCTGATAGGCGAAATGTAGGTTTTGTACGCTCAGTACCGTCATCAGTCGGCCCCTCGTCTGTCCTTCAATAGCAGGCCAAGCAGCAAGATGCCGCCAAGCAGGCGCGTCATGATCCCGGTGGGAATCTCTTCCGGCTGTGCCAATACTCGCACCAGGGTGTCGCTGCCCAACAGCAGCACGGCGCCGCAGATGGCCGACAGCCAGAGCGGGGCAAGGTTATCGCGCGCGAGCCACGACGCGAGGATCGGTGCGGCCATGGCGATGAAGACGACCGGCCCGCCGATCGCCGTGCCCAGTGAAGCCACCAGAATTGCCAGGCCGAGTACGCCGAGCTGTACCAGCGGTACGCGAATGCCGAGGTTCTGCGCCGTGGCATCGCCGAACCGCAGCAGCGCCAAAGGCCGGTTGAGCAGCGCCATCAATGGGCACAACAGCAGCAATATCAGCGCGATCGGGTTGACGGTCTGGTAGCTGACGCCGGCGAAGTGGCCCATGGTCCACAGGTAAATGCTGCCCAGGTGCACCAGCGGTTGGGTGGACATGGCGAAGTCGCCCACCGCACCGAACAGTTCGGACAACGCAATGCCGATGACGATGAACAGATAACCCTGCTCGCCGGGCCGACGGCACAAGGTAAACAGCGCAGCCGCAGCCAGCATGGCGCCCAGCGGCGAGGCCCACCAGGGCCAACTGCCGAACGTGAGATAGAGGGAAAAAACCACCACTGCCAGAGAGGCGCCTTCGTTCACGCCAATCATGTCCGGCGTGGCCAGGCGATTGCGCACCAGCGTCTGGATCAGGCAACCGGCCATGCCCATGGCGAATCCCGCGACGATGGCTGCGGCGACGCGAGGTAGGCGGATCTTGAATACCATGATTTCGTTCAGCTTGCTGCCGTGCCCGAGCAGGGTCGCAAGTACGTCGCGTGTGCCCATCTGGCCCGAACCGAGGCTGATCGCAATGACCGCCAGCGTTGCCAGCACCAGCGTAAGCAAGCCGCACATCAGCCAATTGCGACGATGCAGCAACAGGCTCATGCCGCCCAGACGCAGCGCCCAAACGCCGCTGGGAGTGATCGACGCCATGCTTACCTCACCGCCAGTAATGAACGGAAGCCGCCGCGCAGCACGATGGCAATCAGCGCCGGTGCGCCCAGTGCGGCCAACAAAGTGCCGACTGGCAGCTCGAAAGGTTGCAGCAGCCAACGCGCGAGCACGTCGGCGGCCAGCAGGAACAACATGCCGAACAACGTCGAGAACAGCAGTTGACGCAGCAGCGCGACCGGTTCGATCAATCGTGCGCAGTAGGCCGCGAGGAAGCCGACGAAGCCGACCGGGCCAGCAAGGGAGATCGCGCAGGCCGTCAGCAGGGTCGAGGCAACCAGTACGCCCAGGCGCACCCAGGTGGTGTGGATGCCCAGCGCCCGCGCCTGGCTGTCGCCCATCTGCATCAACGTCAGTTGCCGGCAGAGCAGGGCAGCCAGGATCAGGCCGATCAAGGCGACCGGGGCCACAGTAGCCACGGCGTCCAGGCTGGATGCCGACAGCGAGCCAAGATTCCAGAAACGAAACTGTTCCAGCGCCACGCGGGTGCGGAGCAGCATGAAATTCGCAAGACCACCGAAAACGGCATTCAGCGCGACGCCGGCGAGGATCAGTTTCAGCGGGCTGGCCTGGCCCAGCATCAGGCCGATACCCAGCACTACGAGATTGCCCAGCAGAGCGCCGGCGCCGGACCACAGCAGATAACCACCGGTCGATTCGACGCCATAGAAAATGAGGCCGATGACCAGCCCCAGCACCGCACCGGCATTGACACCGAGCAGGCCGGGTTCGGCCAGCGGATTGCGTGTCGCGCTTTGCAACAGTGAGGCGGCAATCGCGAGACTGCCACCGACTACCAGAGCCGCCAGGGTCCGCGGCAGGCGCAGGGTTTCGACCACCATGGCGAGCTTATCGTCCGCCACGGCGAGCGGATCACCCAGCAGGTAATGCAGCACATCGATCGCGCCGTAGACGCCCGCACCCGTGCTCATCGATAGAATCAACAAGCCCAGCAGGATACCGCCGCCCCCGAGGAGCACCGCTTGCTGGTAGTTGGGAAATGCCTCATCCGTTCTGGTCATTGTCGCGCTGTAGTTCTCCAGGTAGGCCGGCGACGGTGCCGCCGGGAGCGAATGGTTAGATGTCGTAGCTGAAACCGACGAATAGCGTGCGTCCCATGAGGATGTTGTCCACCGATTGGGCAACGTCGTCGCGCTTTTCGTTGGCCAGGTTGTTGAGTCCGCCGTTGACTGTAAATTGGGAAGTGGCCTGGTACTTGGCTCCGACATTGACGACATGGAAAGCACCGCTTTCTTGACTTCCGCCAGTAGCAGGCGTGGGGAGCCATTGGCTGCCGGTATATTGGTAGTCCAGGTTTAACGCAAGATTTGACCGCGCTTGCCAGTCCAGACCGATATTGGCGACGTGTTGCGGGGTATTGATTAGCGGTGTAGCTGCATCGCGATCTTCAGCATCGGAATAGGTGTAGTTACCACGCAGTCCAAGTGCGTCGTTGAAGGCGTAGCGGCCTTGCAACTCGTAGCCCTGCACACGCGCTTTGCTGATGTTGCTATACGTCATTACGGTTGGCCGGTAACCCGCACGCCACCGGTCGCTGACAATCATGTCGTCAATTTCTGTCTGGAATAGCGTGATTCCGGCTTCAAGCCCGCCGTTCTGGTAGAGCGTGCCCAGCTCGTAACTGATGGCTGTTTCTGGTTTGAGGTCGGCATTGCCCATGACGCGGCAACCGCCCTGACACGCTGCAATGCTGTAGCTTTCATCCGATTGATAAATAGCCGGTGCTTTAAACGACTTGCCAACGCCTCCCTTGATTACCCAGTTATCGGTAAGGTTGTAAACGCCGTAGGCACGAGGACTGATCTCGCTGCCGAATACTTCATGGTTATCCCAGCGCGCCCCTAGCGTTACGTCCAGATCACCCAACGAGAATTCGTCCTGAAGATACAGGGCGGACTGATCCACATTTGTTTCTGCGCCGAGGTTCTGGTTATGGCTGAACTCGGTACGCCGGCGTTCGGCACCCAGCGTAATGAGATTGCCCGCAACGAACCCACTGATCTGTCCGTCAATCGTGTGGTTCTTTTGCTCCGCTTCTCCAACTCTTCCGGCGTTGAATTGCGTCATCAGTGCCGACGCATCGGCCAATTCAACGTCTTCGTAGTAATAGCGGACACGGGTGTCGAACCCATCCCACTTACCGTTATGGGCTAGGCCAAGGCTGGTTCGCTCCATTTCCTGGACATTCTGGACCACACCATATCTCAGGCTGGGAAACCAGTTCGCCACGCGGTCGTCCTGGCGATGCGTCACGTCGAGGTCGATCGTCTGACGCTCGTCGAGCAGCCAGCTCAGCGAGCCATAGACGCTGCCGGCCTGGCTGTGTTCGGCTGCGTCCGCATCGGGTGCGACGGTTTGGTCGGAGCGCCAGGCAGCCTGGTCGGTACCTTCGACGATTAGGTTGCCCAACAGCTTGTGCTCGATCAGCGCGCCGCTGACATAGCCGCTGGCTTTGTGGCTATCGCCTGCGTCGCCCTCGGTAGGCGTCTCGTAGGAGTAGGCCACCCCAGTCCTAGTCTGGTTGCTCGGCTGGCGGAGGATAACGTTGACCACGCCGCCTATGGCATCAGCGCCATACAGCGACGACATCGGTCCGCGAATGACCTCGATACGCTCGATCGCCGCTATCGGGATCGACGACAAATCGAAATCATTGGCGTATTCGGACGTCAGAACATCGCGCGAATTGATACGGCGGCCGTTGACCAGCAGCAGCGTGTAATCCGAATCCAGCCCGCGCAGCTTGATTTCCTGGCGGCCATAAGTGGACGACGGGTTGAGATGCACGCCCGGCAGGTATTTCACCGCGTCGGCCAGGTTGTAGACCGGCCTCTTTTCCAGCTCTTCGCGGGTCACGACCGACACGCTGGCCGGGGCGCTGAGTTCGCTATGCGCCGTCTGGGTCGCGGTGATGACTTGCTGCTCCAGTGCCATGGGCTCGTTCGCCAGGGCGGCGAACGGCAGAAGGCTGGCCAGGACGGTCAGGGACAGGTGACGAGGGCGGCCAATGCCCCGGTTGCTTACGATAGTCATAGCATGCTCCGTTGCTGCTCGATGTTTTCGAAATGGACTCATCACGTATCCCTCGGCGGTTCATCCCGCCTGTTGTTCTGCTGTCGCTGTCGGGTTCGCATCGCGCTGTTTGATGCCGTGGATCAGGTACAGCACGCCCAAACCGGCCACGATGCCCAGCACTGCGTAGAGCGCCGCCAGCTCTTCGAAGCCGAGTAGTTGATGCTGTGGCCCGTCGGTCAGATAGCGCGCCGAAATCAGGCTGCCGAAGCCGGCCGCGACATTTGAAACCGTTCCCTGAAACGCCATGAACGCGGCGCGCTGATGGGCCGGTGGTATGCCAGCCGCGATGGTCATGGTGCTGTTGCTACGTACGGCGCTCAGCGCCATGAACAGGGTGAAAATGACGTACAGAGAAACGCCCACCGGCCATGCGAAACCAAGCAAGGTCACCAGCGCGAGGCTGCCGCTACTGACCAGCACGACCGTCACGGCACTGCCGCGGTCGATCCAGGCACCGCCAATACGCATCGCCGCGATACTCGCCAACCCGCCGAGCAGATAGAGCAAGCCCAGGTTTTCGCGAGGAAAGTCCACGTTGAATTGAAAGTAGGTAGCGAAGTGCGGAACCAAGAGGAAATGTCCGAACATCTGCAACATGGTGATAGCCAGCGCCGCCATGCACAGGCGCGAAGCGAGCAGCGGTCTGACCGAGCCCGAGGGCCAATGAGCCGCAGACGGTGACGGAAAGAACAGCTGACAAAGCAGCGCCAGAATCAATCCGGTGCCGCCGAGCAGCACGAAGGGGGTCGTCCAGCTCCAGCGCATCGAGCATTCCAGCGCGAGCGGGATGACCAGAATCGCAGCCAGGGAAAACCCCATGCCGATGTAGGCAAGCTTTCGGCCGCGTTCGGCGGGCGGAATCAGGTCCAGCATCGTGGCCATCAAAATCGCGCCCATGGGTCCGGCGACCAGACCGGAGAGAATGAACAGCGCAATCAGTTGAGTCGGGTAGGTCGCCAGCGCGCAGCTGAGCAGCAAGGCAAAACGCAGCACCAGCAAGACGATCAGCGCGCGTTTTCGGTCGAAGCGATCCAGCCACGGCGCTGCGATAAAGGCACTCAGGGCGGCGGCAAGGGTGGCGCCGCCACTGATATAGCCGATGTGGCTGGCCTCCATTCCCAAGTGGCGCACCAGATCCGGACCCAGCGGCATGACCATCATCAGGCTGCCCAGCGACAACATGTTGATCAGCATCGCAAGGTGGACGGCGATCCTCGACTGGTCGGCAATATTCATAAGGTGCGGCACGCTCTATTGGCAGGCGGGCAGCATCCTAAGGGATGGCGAACGCTATATCAAACACAAATCGTTCGCATTTAAATTTTTGATTGTAGATATGTATCGCTTGGATGAATCACGGTGCGGCAGAGAACAGCCCCGTCGTAGACCTCGCCGGGACGACCGGATCTGTGAGGCTTTCCCGCCTCTTTCTCCGCCAGCGAAGCGTGGGCTACTCAAAAACAAAAGGCCTGACACAGGATGTGCCAGGCCTTCGGTGGAGCGCTGCGAAACGGAAGTTACATCGGTTCGCCAATGGCCGCGCAGGTGTTCGGTGTTGCGGCGTGCTTTCTTAGAACTGGCAGCTGAGGTTGCTCTGCACCTCCCGATACGTCCAGCGCCAGGATGTACTTGCCCCACCAGGGACCGGCGGCCCAGTAGGTGAGCGGTACGCAGTTTTCTCGCAGGTAGCCCAGCAGATTGTCCATCGCGACGATCGCATCGGGCGCATAGCCCGGTACGCCCATCTCACCGATGAAGCCGCGAAGATTGTTCGTTCGCAGCCAGTCCACGAATGGCTTGGCGCGGTTAATGCCCAGATCCGGTGCGAAGGTTTCGGTCTTGTCGGCGTACATGCCCGAGGTGTCGCGGTCGAGGTACATGTGCGCTTCGAAGATCAGGTTGTTCTGCGGGTCGCGCATCCACGGGTCGGCAATGAGCTGGGTGTTGGACTGCGGCCAGTGCCATGCGCTGGAGAATCGATCACCGGCGACATAGATCCAGTTGGTCTTGTCCACCGTGCGGATCGCCTTGGAGGCGGCCAGCGCTGCTTCAGGCCAGAGCCCTTTGGTGTTCGGCTCGTTCATCAGGCCATAACCGCTCAACGCGGGATGGTTTCCGACTTTCAGTGCGATTCGCTTCCAAGCATTGGCGAACGACTTGATCGGTACGTTTTCGGAGCCGATCGGCTGCTTGTAGTAGCGGTAATAGTTGTGCATGTCGAGCACGACCTTGACGCCGTGCTTCTGCGCGAAATCGAGCGATTGGGTGAGCAAAGCCAATTGCGCGGCGTCCAACTCGGTATCCAGTTGCGGCTGTATACGCTCCCAGAGGAACGGCAGGCGAACCAGCTTCAACCCTTGCTCTGCGTATTTCTTGTAGTACGACTCGGCCGGATAGATGTAGTTGGTGCCGTGCTTGCCGGGCAGAACCGAAGGTCCGAAAGCGGCACCGGAAAGCGCAACGCCCACCAGTTGCACGGGTTCGTTCGCTGTGAGCGCTGCATCTGCGATCGGATCGGGAGACAACGCTGGGTGGGATGCCGGAGCAGCTACCAGGCTGAGCTTGTTCGGATAGCCAATGATGTTGCCGTCGAGCACGGGACCGTCCATGAATACGGTCAATGCGCCGCTCGCCGGTTTGACTGACGTGACGGTGCGTACCTGGCCGTCCGCCGTGCGGACCGATGCGCCGATGACGAAGGCTGCGCTGTTCTTCGCGGTAGCAGCGACCGAAACACCGGCCGATGCTCGCCAGGAGCCGTTCAGCCAATAGCTGTTGGTGAACTTGTTGATCAGCGCGGCATGGCTTGGCGCAGCGGCCGGCGGGCTTTCCGGTGCGGTGACAACCGGCGTCGAACTTGCCACCTTGCTGACGCTGAGTCGGTTGGGATAACCGATCACGCTGCCGTCTAGTACCGGTCCCGTCAGGAAGACAGTCAGCGCGCCGCTGGCGGGCTTGACCGAGGTGACGGTGCGTATCTGACCATCAGCCGTTCGCACCGAGGTGCCAACACGAAAAGCGGCGAGGTTCTGCTCTGTGGCAGCGACCGAAACGCCAGCCGATGCGCGCCAGGAACCGTTCTGCCAATAGTTGTTGGTGAACTTGTTAATCAGCGCCGAGTAGGAGAACCCCGAGGTGCTGGTGCTGCCAACGGATGCCGCGCTGACATTGCTATTAGGGAAAAAGCTCAGCAATGCGGCCAGGGCGATTGCAGACATGAGGCCTTTACGGGCGCTCGGAAAAATTGTGACGGACATTTCGGCTCACCGTGACTATGAACGTCCAAACGCGATACACGGGACGTAGTGACAGGGAGGTTGATCAATAAGAGGGGCTGCCCAAGGGGCGAATTTCCACAAAAGACCGAACCAGAGGCGAGACGGAACCCAAGTGGCTCTTCGTTTCGCTGGCGCTTTTATAATTTGTTTTTCTAATGATTAAAACAGTAAAGGACTGAATAACGGCGCCAACAAATTGTCTTTTTAAGCGGATGGTAATGTTTGTCGTCCTTGATTAGGCAGTTCCATAGGCCAATGCTGCATAGGTCGCGCCTCTTGAAGTTCGAGGCGCCATTTTTTTGAACAACACGCCGTGACTATTCGTTTCGGTTTCCGACAAGTGGTTGGAACTATTCGAGCTGGCAGCGCCATGTCTTGTTTCGCTATCGATTCCTCATCGAAGCTACGAAGGGGTTATGTCGGATAGAGCCGGGCTTTGTAACGCTTGTATTGCGTTCCGGCTTCGGGCAGGGTCGATGCCAGCTCTCTAGCTGCGGAGTGAACCCATGTCAGACCTTTTTCCTAGTGTCGATCCTGATGGATTGATTGAATACTCGGTCGTGTACACCGACCGTTCGCTGAACCATATGTCCCGGTCGTTCCAGGCCGTCATGAACGATATCTCCACCACGCTCAAATCCGTCTACAACGCCCACGCGGTTGCCGTCGTGCCGGGCAGCGGTACGTTTGGCATGGAGGCGGTGGTGCGCCAGCTGGCGCATGGCCGCAAATGTCTGGTGATTCGAAATGGCTGGTTCAGTTACCGCTGGACGCAGATTTTCGACATGGGTGGGATGCCCGCATCGTCCACCGTGCTCAAAGCGCGACCACAGAGCCAGGCATCCCAGGCTGCATTCATCCCGCCACCGATAGATGAGGTAATTGCGACCATTGCGGCGCAGAAGCCGGATCTTGTATTTGCCCCTCATGTGGAAACCTCGTCAGGGATGATCCTGCCGGACAACTATCTACGTGCGGTGGCAGATGCTGTGCATGCGGTTGGTGGGTTGTTCGTTCTTGATTGCATCGCCTCCGGCGCGCTATGGGTTGACATGCAGGCAAGCGGAGTGGATGTGCTGATCAGTGCACCGCAGAAAGGTTGGAGCGCTTCGCCTTGCTGTGCGCTGGTGATGCTCAGCCAGGCTGCGCAGTCTCGTGTCGAAGCGACTCAGAGCAGCAGCTTCGCCTGCGATCTCAAGAAATGGCTGCAGATCATGCAGGCTTACGAGCAGGGCGGGCATGCCTATCACGCGACCCTCCCCAGTGACGCTCTGATGCGTTTTCGGGACGTCATGCTGGAAACACGGGATTACGGCTTCGACGCCCTTCGTGCCGACCAGTTGGAGCTGGGCCGGCGGGTGAGGGTGTTGCTGGCTGAAAAAGGATTCAGAAGCGTTGCGGCGGAGGGCTTCGAGGCGCCGGGCGTGGTGGTTTGCTACACCACCGACAGCGAAATCAGGAGCGGCAGCAAGTTCGCTGCGCAAGGTCTGCAGATTGCCGCGGGCGTCCCCCTGCAATGCGACGAGCCAACCGACTTTCAGACCTTCCGCATTGGCCTGTTCGGATTGGAAAAGCTGAGAAACCTGGACCGTACCGTCGAAATTCTCCGGCGCGCGCTGAACAAGATTCTCGGAGTGGATCGTTGATCCGCTGACATCAAACGTCGCCGCGTGTCGCCATGGCTGGATGTGACATGACGGTGACGGCACTGTTGTTCGATCCGTTGGCGTTAACGGAACTCTCAAAAAAAATCGCTGTAACCGGCGTGCTAGACACATTAATGACACAAAAATATGGTTGCGCATGCGCGCAGGGTAGCTACGCTGAAGCTTGTACAAGGCGATTAAAACAACAAAGAGGGGCTCAGTATGATCAACAACCAGAATGCTCAGGTCGTTGCACTCGAATTGTGGCGCTTCTGTGCACATTGCATGGCCATACTCGTCGTCGTTGGAGCTGTACTGATCGGGTTCCTTGGATCCTGGGACCTCGCGCTCAAGGTGGGCGTGCTGCCACTACTGGCCCTCGTGGCCGCAGACGTACTGGCCAAGCGCAAAGAACAGGAAATTCTGCTTCGAAACTTCTGATCCCTTGATCACCCTGCGCAAACCGACACGGGGCTTGCGCAGGGTCAACGAGTCTGAGCGCAAGCCCAGCCGGGCATAGACTCAAACAGTGATTCCTTCTCCTGCGCCAATCCCAAATCTCAAAAATCCAGTACCGATTAGTCAGCCTTGCAGGCCGCCACGGCATCAGGAGTCAACGCTGTCCGCCAGATAATCGGTGTAGTAATCCAGAGCGGCAAGATTCTTGTCTTTGGCCTCGAACATCATGTCGAAGCGGTCGAGGAATTCGCGAGCGTACTGGTTGGTCCAGTGATTCCACATACGCTTGCTGTGGCCATAGAGGTCGCGCTTGCTGATGTGTTGAAGCAGGGCCGGCATCTCCAACTTCTGTTCCGGTGAAAAGCCACGCTCAATCAGGCTTTCGGGCGGCTGTGAGTAGTGCATGGCTGGGCGCACACCGCGCCAGCTGTCGATGATTCGGGCGACGCGTGGGTCATGCGGGTCGATGTAGCGTTCTTCATTGATCCAGCAGTGATGGATGTCTAGCACCACCGGCGCGAGGTCTGCGAGTTGCAAACAGTCGTCGACCCCATAGGTCTTTTCTTCATTCTCGAAGGTGATGCAGTTTCGCGCTTCCTGCGACAGGCGCGGCCAGACCGCGCGAATCCCATCGACGCCCAGCCGCCCGGCGATATGCACGTTGCACTTGAAGTCCTGAAACTGCCGGCCGAAGCCCATCATGCGGATCATGTCGGCGTGGTATTCGAACTCCGCCAGGCTGTTTTCCACAACCTGCGGCTTGTCCGATCCGAGCACACAATATTGCCCTGGGTGTAACGAGAGGCGGATGCCCAGCGCCCGAGCGCAGTCGCCGATCTGCGCAAAACCCTTCTCGATCACATTTCGCACATCGGTCTGGCGATAGAAATCGACTGCTTCTGGATGACTGTAGAAGGGCAGCAGATCGCTGCTCAGACGCAGCATGTGCAGCTGGTCCGGCAGCGTCCCGACGTACTCGAGTAGCCGCAGCTGCGCAGCTAGGTTGTGTTCGATGATGCCGTTCAGTTTTTCGCGAGCCGCGTCCTGCGTCACGCTGTTGAGCCAGCGCAACGTGGTCGAACGTGGGTTGAAGGCACGCTCGATGGCCTCCAGCTCCTTTAGCGATTCACTGTGGCCAGGATGGCGATACATGCAGGCGAAACCGATTCTGTGCATAGATACCGGAGCAGCCGCTTATAGGGATGGGGATTTCATTTAGTGACCCGTACGCGCGCAGAGGTGCGGAGCAACCGACGAACGCATCGCGTCAATTTGCGTTGAGAAGCCAGCCGCCTGCGAAAAACCCTTACCATATCAGCCACTTGTTCATGTCTGGTTGATCGTCATGTTGTCTGCCGTCAAACGCTACAAGCGCCTGGTTTCGGGAGCATTGGCGCGCTGCTTTCCTCGAACCTCGGCCTATTTGCAATCGGAAGAAGAGCTGATCCTGCACCGTTGGCCCGGCTCCGCTCCCAAACAGGCCGGCAAGCGAGTCGCCAAACACACCGGCAAGCCGCCCGCCGCAGTCGGTCGCAAGGTCAAGCAAGCAGATGCAACCGCCAAACCCAGAGCGAAACCCCGCAAGCCCGCCAGCGAAGGCATCTACGGGCCGGCGAAACTGCCGGTCGAAGATCAGCAGATCCAGGCGATGCGCCTGCGGGTTGGTCGCGCGGTCGACGCCGGGGTGATCTGCGCGCCGTCCGAGGAACAATGGGCGATGATCCTCAGCGACAGCCCGGTAACGCGGATCTTCGCCGGTGCCGGCTCGGGCAAATCCACCACGCTGGTGCTGCGCGTGGTGTTCATGCTCTGTCATCTCGAGATCCCACCGGAGCGGCTGACGGTGATTTCCTTCACCAATGCCTCCTGCATGCAGCTGCGCGAGCAGTTGGTGCGGGTGCTCGGCTACTGGAACTTCGAGTTCGACCCCGCCAGCGCGCGCCAATGCGTACGAACCTTCCATTCGGCCATGGCGGTGCTGGCCAAGGACGTGCTGGGCAAGCCGATCTGGTTCGAGCAGCTTGACGAAAAGGGCGCGTCGCCCACCGAGCTGGATAACCCGCTGGCCGCCTCGCGTTTGCGGCCGGGACAGCAGCGGTTGCTGAAGCAGGCCTATCAGAGCTGCTATGCCGAAGAGGAAGGCTTCCGGACACTGGTGCACCAGTTACTCGATCTGCCGTCGCCGGTTGCAGATCAGCGCAAAACGCCAAAAGCGCCGCTGGATGCGTTCAAGCTGACTGGCGAATTCGTCGCTGTCCCGCTGTTCGAGGCGTTTTATGCGCAGGCGGGTTTCATCGAGAGCATCGGCATCCGTATTGAACAGATGCAGACCAGTCGGATGGCCAGCTCGGAACGTGAATGCAGGTTCATCGATGCCCTGGTCCTGTTCTGGAAGCATTTCCAGGCAGCACTGCAGGCGCAGGGGCTGATGACCTTCAACGGCGCGTTTCAGCAGCTTACGCAGCGTCTGGCGGCGGGCGGGAAGGGTGCGTCCGCCGAAGCATTGGCGCCCTTCAGTCATTTGCTGATCGACGAGTTTCAGGACATCTCGCCGCAGATCGTTCAATGGCTTCAGGCGTTGCACCGGTCGTTGGCTGGCCTGGCCGAGCCGGTCAGTCTGATGGCTATCGGTGACGACTGGCAGTCGATTTACGGCTGGCGCGGCAGTTCGCCAGAGCTGTTCATGGATTTCGACAAATACTTCCCCAGCAAGGGCGCGTCGAAGAAGAGCCAGGTGCTGATGCTGGAAACCAACTATCGCTCCATCGAACCGATCATTCGCGATGGTGAGGCGGTACTGGCTGGCGTCCAGTTCAAGCAGGACAAAACCAGCAAGGCCGGCAAGGTCACTCAGCCGGGCGATCACGGTGTGAAATTGATAACAGGCTTCGATGTGAAGGCGCGATTGCCCGAGCTGGTTCGAGAGGTCAAGGCGCAGTGCGAGCACGTCGCGACGCGGCTAGAGGCCGATCGCAACGCTGTGCTGGTGCTCAGTCGACGCAACGAGCCGTTGCGCGCCATTCAGGCCGAGCTGGACAAGAAGCTACCGGTCAAGACCTACACCATTCACCGTGCCAAAGGCTTGCAGGCGGAGGTCGCGATCATCGTCGATGACTGCTTACCGCCGGAAAAGCACCCGCTGCGCAACGCGTTGTACGCCTATTCAGGTTTTTTCCGAAACAGCTATGACCAGGCCATGGCCGACGAGAGCCTGCGCCTGGCTTACGTGGCGATCACCCGTGGCGTCAGTCGCGTCCTATGGTTCACCCAGAAAACCCAAGGCGCAACGCGTCTGCTGAAGTCACGAAGAAAAGCGCTCTGATCGATCAAACATCGCTCGCGTCATCAGTTGCGGTTAGGTTTGGTCTTGGCGATGAACGCCGAAGACGGAGGGTGAATGCATGTTGACGCTGTGGGGTCGAAATAACTCGACCAATGTGAAGAAGGCGCTCTGGTGCCTCGAAGAGCTTGGTGTTCCCTATACCCGCATCGATGCGGGAGGCGCCTTCGGCGTGGTGGGTGGAGCCGAGTACCTTGCGAAGAATCCGAATCGCCTGGTGCCATGTCTTGAAGACGGCGAGCTGGTGCTGTGGGAATCGAATACCATCGTTCGCTACCTCGCCGCACAGTATGGCGAGGGCACGCTATGGAATACCGATCCGCGTCAGCGCGCCGGGGCGGATAAATGGATGGACTGGACGACTTCAGCCCTGGCCACGCCCTTCCGCCCGCTGTTCTGGAACATCGTGCGTACCGCCCCGGAAAAGCGGGATATGGACGCCGTGCAAGCAGCGTTGGCTGAATGTGGCAAGCTGCTCGCCATTGTCGATCGAGCCTTGGCCGAACAGCCGTATCTATCGGGTGAATCATTGGGCATGGGCGATATCCCGCTAGGTTGCTTCGCCTACGCCTGGTTCGAGATGCCCATCGAGCGGCCGGACCTGCCGCACCTGCGGCACTGGTATGAGCGGCTGCAACAGCGGCCGGCATATCAGACGGCGGTGATTACGCCATTGACCTGACAGGTTCAGCGACTGCCAGACTCGCTGTCAAGCCAGTCGAAGAAGGCCTTGACCGGCGGGTGCCGCTCACGGCCCGGTACGCAGAGTGCTGTGTAGTTTGCGCCGGGCACCGTGATCTCGGTGCGGTAGGGCTGCAGCAGTCCCATCGCCAGACTTTGTGAGACCAACACATTGCTCGCCAGCACCAGGCCTTGCCCGGCTATGGCGGCCTGCAGGGCGTAATGCTCTTCGTCATATTCGCGCAGTTCGGTGCGCTCCAGCCATGACTCGCCAGCCGCTTCGCACCAGGCTTTCCAGCTGCGGTCGTAAAGCTGCGAGTTGCGCCAGCGCACGGTAATCAGCGTCAGCCGCATCGGATCGAAGGAGGCAAGCAGACCCGGTGCGCCATAAACGCCGAAGCATTCATCGAGCAGGCACTGGCTGTGCAGGGTGGGGTGGTCGCCGTAGCCATAGCGGATCACCAGATCGATGCTGGCATCCTGATGCAGATCGAGCAGCTCGGTGCTGGTTTCGACGCGTACCTTGATGCCGGGGTGCGCCTGATAAAAGCGACCAAGGCGTGGGATCAGCCAGAGCGCCGCGAAGGCTGGTGTGGTGGACAGGGTCAGGCTGCCAGTACTCGGTTGTGGACGCAGTTGATCGACCGTCTGCACGACGTCGAGCAGCGCCCCGTGCAGGCTGCGAAACAGCCGCTCGCCGCACTCGGTCAGGCGCACGCCTCGAGCCATCCGCTGGAACAGCGGCACACCCAGCCATCCTTCGAGCGATTTGATCTGATGCGACACCGCCGTGGGCGTGACGGCGAGCTCCTCGGCCGCCGCCTTGAAGCTTTGCAGCCGCGCGGCGGATTCGAAAGTGCGCAATGCGGTGAGCGGCAGGTTTGCAAACATCGAACACCTCAGGTGAATTAATTTCATTCGGCAAGAGTATTGCTCATTTGTAGCCGTTTGCTGCTGCCAATAAGGTTGGCTCCGTCAGCTGCATGGTGCGGCATGAGGAGACAGAGATGAAAAGAATTCTAGCCATACAGGGCAGCCCGCGCGGTGAGCGTTCGCATTCACGGCGCTTGCTCGACCACTTTCTTCAGGCCCTGGCTGCCGAGCAGCGCGATATCGTGATCTCCCGGCGGGAAGTGGGGCGTATCGCGCTGCCGCCGGTTACCGAGGGCTGGGTAGCCGCGGCTTTTAGCGCGCCACACGCACGCACACCAGCGATGCATGCCGATTTGGCGCTCAGCGACGAGTTGGTCGACGAGCTTCTCGCCACGGACCGCCTGGTCATTGCGGCGCCTATGTACAATTTCGGAGTTCCCAGCGGCGTGAAGGCCTGGATTGACCAAATCGTCCGCATCGGTCGCACCTTCGATTTCACTCCCGAGGACCCGATAAACCAGTACAAGCCGAGAGTCCTTGGCAAACGCGGCCTGATCGTGACCACGCGGGGTGATCGCGGCTACGGCCCGGAGGGTGTGAACGCATGCCTCAATCATGCCGATACCCATCTGCGCGATGTGCTCGGGTTGATTGGCATTACCGATGTCGAGGTGGTTGCGGTGGAGAACGACGAATTCGGCGGGCTGGCTTTCGCGGATTCATACCAGGCGGCAGAGCGACGAATGGCCGAGCTGGCGATGGACTTCTGATGGCCAGCAGCTGGTATTTCTCTTGCTGGCGGCCGGCTTCGAGGTGCTGTTCGCGATGTCGATGAAGTACGCCGAGGGTTTCACTCGGCTACTTCCCAGCGGGCTGGTGGTGGTCGCGGCGAGCGCGGGTATCTACTTCCTGACCCTGGCGCTGCGCGATCTGCCGGTCAGCATCGCCTATCCGATCTGGACCGGTATCGGCACGCTGGGCACGGTATTGCTGGGCGCCTTGCTGCTGGGCGAGGCGTTGACGCCGCTGAAACTCCTGTCGGTCGCGTTGATCGTGGCGGGGATAGTCGGGCTCAAGTAGCCCGCAGTCGGGACGGTCGATTTCAGGGCCGAGGGCTCCCAAACGCCTGTTGGATGAGTTCAGGCAGCTTTTCACCGGCTGGACCGGCCAGCGCGTATTCCCGTTCGGCATGGCTGGCTCTGGCTTGAGGGTTTACATGGATGACGGTCGCGCCGGCGCGCCAGGCCAGCCCTGGCACTTCTGCCGCAGGGTAGACCAGCCCGGAGGTGCCTACCGATATCAGCACATCACAGTGTTGCGCCGCTGCGAATGCGGCATTCAGCGGGTCGAGCGGAAGGCTTTCGCCAAACCAGACCACGCCGGGGCGCAACAGCCCATCGCAGAGCGCGCACTGAGGTGGCTGCACTCGACGACCGCCTTCCGGCTCGTCGGGCATGCCAAGCGAATCGCTTGAGACTTCTCCGCACGTGAAACAGCGCGGCCTATGCAAGCTACCATGAAGATGAATGACCTCAGCGCTGCCGGCGCGCTCATGCAGATCGTCGACGTTCTGGGTGATCAGCGTAAGGCGCGGTACATACCGGCTCAGCTCGGCGATGGCTCGGTGTGCCGGGTTCGGCTGAGCCTGCAGAACCTTCATGCGGCGCCATTCGTACCAGCCCCAGACCAGTTCGGGGTCCGCACTGAAGGCCTCGGACGTAGCCAGGGCAGCGGCATCAAAGCGCTCCCAGAGTCCGGTCAGCGAGTCGCGGAACGTCGGGATGCCGCTCTCAGCCGACACGCCTGCGCCTGTGAACACCACAGTGTGGCGTGCGTTGCGTACGGCTTCGATAAGCGGGGCTGGAATCATGAGTCTGGCTCCTGTGGCCGAAGATTCTGCGAGCCTCAATCAATAACATCCGAAGCACTTGAGAACTAGCTCCAGGGTTGCGTTCATCGCTCTAGTCCATGCCGCACAAACTTTATCGTTTCAGCAAGCACGGGTTGTTATCAGGCTCGTAGCGACGCGATAAACGGCGATGGCCAACTGATTGCCTAGGCCCATCCACTGTTCTAAAGTCCGCGCCGCAACCATCCGTAGCTGGATCGCTCAAAATGCCCTTTCAAGACGCCACGCCTGAAGCTTGCCGACGGGAGATCAAACGCCTGCAGGCGATCATCGCGCATAACAGCGACTGGCTCTGGGAGGTCGACGTGCAGGGTCGCTACACGTTCTGCTCCGAACACAGTCAGCAGATTCTTGGCTATTCGCCAGATGAGGTGATTGGGCGCACTCCGTTCGATTTCATGCCCGCGCAGGAGGCCGAGCGGGTAGGTGCGGAGTTCGCCGCCATTGTGGCGCAGCAGCGGCCTTTCGCCGGGCTGATCAACCGCAACCTGCACGCCGACGGTCGTCTTGTGGTGCTGGAAACAAGTGGCATTCCGCTGTTCGCCAATGACGGCACTTTGCTTGGCTACCGCGGAATCGACCGCGATATTACGCCTGCAATCGGCTCACTGAGCCCGCGCCTCGTTCAGCTCGAAGCACTTTACGCAGCAGCACCGGTTGCGCTCGGGCTGGTCGACCGAGAAGGACGCTTCGTCAACGCTAACCATGCGCTGGTCCGCCTGATTGGGCGCGGTGACAAGGCACTCGCTGGACAACCCGTTGCGGCTTATCTATCTCCCGAGCAGCTGAATGTACCCGATGCCTTTATGCGGCTAGAGGCCGGTCAATCGATGGCCGATCTGGAGTTGGTCTACGGCGACCGTCATCATCAAATCGCGATCCAGGCTGTACGCGAGCATGACGCCGATCAGCTCATCGGCATGACGCTGGCGATCACCGACGTTACCGAGCAGTTTCGATTGCGGCTTGAGCTGGCCGAAGCCAATAACAGGATGGCGCTTGCCAACGCCCGCTTGAGTGTAATGGCTGATACCGATCATCTGACCGGTCTGCCGAACCGGCGTCGTTTCGACGAAACGCTGCTGGCCGAGGTGGCGCGCTGCCTGCGAGAGGGGAGCGCCTTGTCCCTGATGCTGCTGGATATCGATCTATTCAAGCTCTACAACGACCACTACGGCCATCAAGCCGGGTATGAGTGCCTTCGCGCTATGGCGCGGCTGTTACGTGATGGCGTGTTCCGTGCGGGCGACCTGGCGTGTCGTTATGGAGGCGAAGAGTTCGCGGTCATCCTGCCAAATACCGATGGCGAGGCCGCCGAACGAGTGGCCAAGCGGTTGTATGCCGAATTGCAGGCAGCAGGATTGGAACATGTGCTGGCTCCGACGAAGCAGATCACTGCAAGCATGGGCATTGCCACACTTAAGGGTGTGCATGCTCTCTCGAGAGGCGCACCTGTCGCTCAAACGGCAGCAGCGCTGCTCGGCGAGGCGGATCGCCGCCTGTATATGGCCAAGCGCGGCGGGCGCAATCGAGTAAGCGTGGCAAGTCTTTAAGTACGAGCCTCTCCCAGGCTTCTGAACGCAGAAAGGGCACGTTCACGACTGGTCGGCAAGTCGATGATGGGTGGTGGATAGTCCACCGTCTTGAACAAGTCGTTGAGCTTCGTTGGGCTGTGGATGTCGCGTGTGTCCGAATCGGCTAGTTCTGGCAACCAGCGGCGCAAGAAGAGCCCCTCTGGATCGAACTTCGCCGATTGGCTGAGCGGATTGAACAGACGGAAGTAGGGCACCGAGTCAGTGCCGGTCGAGGCGCTCCATTGCCAGCCGCCGTTATTCGCGGCGAGGTCGCCATCAATCAGATGCCGCATGAACCAGCGCTCGCCTTCGCGCCAGTCGATCAGCAGGTTCTTGCTCAGAAACATGGCGACCAGCATGCGCAGGCGGTTATGCATCCAGCCGGTTGCCAGCAACTGCCGCATGGCCGCGTCGATGATTGGAAAGCCGGTGCGCCCCTGCTGCCAGGCGGCCAATTCATCGGGCGCGTTGCGCCAGGGCAGGGCTTCGGTTTCGAGACGAAAGGCGCGCCCCATCGAGACCCGCGGATAGCCCACCAGGACATGTTTGTAGAATTCGCGCCAGAGCAGTTCGTTGATCCAGGTGACGGCGCCCGGATTACCACTGTCGAGTTCGCCCCGGTTCGCTTCCAGAGCGGCGTGCAGGCATTGCCGAGGCGAAATGACCCCAGCGGCCAGATACGGCGACAGCTGACTGGTCCCAGGCTCGGCGGGAAGGTCGCGACGGTGTTGATAGTCCGCCATGTCGTCTTCGGCAAAGCAGGCTAGGCGTGTACGTGCGACCTCTTCGCCGGCGGGCCAATACGAGCGCAGTTGCTCGGTAGGCCGGGCGAAGCCTTCTATCGATGTCGGGAGCGGATCGCTTGAAATGGACAGCCGCGCTTGCGGCGTGGGGATCGGCAGGCAGTTAGGCAGCGAATGACTCAGGCGTGAATGACAGACCTTACGGAACTGGCTGAACACTTTGAAGCACTGGCCGGCCTGGGTTTGCACGCTGCCCGGTGCAAAGAGCAACTGATCCAGATGACGCCGCAGCGACACGCCGGTGTTGCGAAGCGCTGCGGCCACCGCATCGTCCCGCCGCTGCTCGTTCACGCCATATTCGTCGTTGATATGCACGCTGCCGATTTCGTGCTCGCGGCAGAGATCGGCCACAAGCATCGGCACGGCCTGCCAGTCCTCGGCGCGGCGGATCAGTAGCGGCACGTTCAGCTCGGCGAGGCGTACCGAGAGTGCGCTCAGGTTACGCAGCCTGAAATCGACCTTGCATGCCGCGTCGTCATGGGTGAGCCACTGCCCCGGGGTGATCAGGTACAGCGCAATGGTCGGGCCGGCATTCATCGCAGCGGATAGGGCGGTGTTGTCGGTCACACGCAGATCGCTGCGCAGCCAAATCAGTTGATTCATTGCGGCAGTCAGATCCCGTTACGCAGGCTGAGGTCTTCGGGATGCGGTTGTAGATAGGCCTGGTTGGCTACGTAGCGATCCGGATGTCGGCGGAAGTGGTGTTTGAGCAACGTCAGCGGCACGACGAGGGGCACGACTCCTTGGCGGTACTGCGTGATCAGACGTTGCAGCTCCTGTTTGTCTTCGCCTTCGAGGTGTTTTTTCAGGTATCCGCTCAGGTGCTGCAGCACATTGCTGTGGTTGCCGCGCGAGGCGGTCTTTTTCAGCGCCGCCATCAACTGGCTGAAGTAGGCCGGAGCGAAGGCTTCCAGCTGCGTCTTGCCGACTCCGGCAACCATTCGACCCAGTGCCTTGTATTGCTGCGGGTCGCTCGCCATGAGCTGGTACTTGTAGCGTGAATGGAAATCCACCAGCGCCTTGCACGTCAGCCCATTACGCAGCAGACGCTGCCACTCGGCGTGGGCAAATATTCGTGTCAGAAAGTTCTCCCGCAGTACCGGGTCATTGAGCCTGCCAGCCTCTTCGACTGGCAGATCTGGGCGCATCCGCATCAGACTCTTGGCAAACAGACCGGAGCCGCCACCGTCGACGGGATGGCCGTTGGCCTGGTAGACCTTCACCCGCTCCATGCCGCAGGACGGAGATTTCTGCATGAGGATGTAGCCGCTGATGTCGTCCAGCTCCGCGGCGATTCGCTCGCCGTAAGCGTTCAGCGCATCGCTGACGTCCAGTTCTGGATGCACCGTACCGACCGCGCGTGGGTGATCAGGATCGCCGACCAGCCGGATTGGCTCGCGCGGCGTACTAAGCCCAATGGCGACTTCGGGACAGATCGGCACGAACTGAAAGTGACGAGCCAGCGTTTCGCTGCATAGGCGCGACTCCTTGTGCCCGCCATTGAAGCGCACCGGATCGCCAAGTAGACAGGCGCTGATACCGACCTTGATGACAGCGAGGGGTGTAGACATCGGGCTGGCCTCGATACGTGCCTGTACAAGCCTTCATGTTTGTACAGTATTTGCTGGTATCTTAAGGTCGGACTTGTACAAGTCAACTTGCTTTGTACAACTGACTCGTTGCCGTAGATTGCTAGCCCCGATGGTCGTACCGTCCGTGATACGGCTCGCGTGTGAAATCAGATCGACCAAATTGCCCTGATAGATTTTCTGTTGCGGCAGCCCGCTGCGCACGCGTCTTACAATGCCGCTCGCCGCAGCCAACGGGGATTGCCAGGGGCCGATACTGGGAAACTGGATGCGGCATTGGAACCTGCGCAAGCCGCAGCCGCCTGTGTGAAAATGGCGCGCCCGGCGGGGCATTGAAGTTGTTCAATCAGTAGTCAGGAATGTGCATGTCTGAGCAGGCGTTGTTGTTGGTAAACCTCGGGTCACCGGCCTCCACCGATGTGGCGGACGTGCGGCGCTATCTCAATCAGTTCCTGATGGACCCTTACGTCATCGACCTGCCGTGGCCCGTTCGACGCTTGCTGGTGTCGCTGATTCTGCTCAATCGTCCAGCGCAGTCCGCTCACGCCTACGCGTCGATCTGGTGGCCGGAGGGGTCGCCTCTGGTGGTGCTCAGCCAACAGCTGGCCGATGCGGTGCGCCCTCATTGGACGGAGGGTCCGGTGGAATTGGCGATGCGCTATGGCGAGCCATCGATCGAGGGCGCGTTGGTCAGGCTGGCGAAGCGGAATATCAAGCAGGTGACTTTTGCGCCGCTGTATCCACAATTCGCCGATAGCACCACGACTACTGCAATCGAGGAAGCACGCCGGGTTATTCGGGACAAGCACCTCGATATCAGGCTATCGATCCTGCAGCCTTTCTATGATCAACCTGAATACCTCGATGCACTGGTCGACAGCGTGAAGCCATACCTGACCCAGGACTTCGACCATCTGTTGCTGAGTTTTCATGGCTTGCCCGAGCGCCATCTGCACAAGGCCGATCCGACGGGCTCGCATTGCCTGAAAGGCGCTGATTGCTGCCAGCGGGCCGAAGGAGCCGTTCTCGCCAACTGCTATCGCGCCCAGTGCATACAAAGCGGCGCTGCATTTGCCGAACGCGCCGGATTGCGCGAGGAGCAGTGGTCGGTGTCGTTCCAGTCACGACTCGGTCGCGCCAAATGGATCGAACCCTATACCGAAGCGCAGCTGGACGAATTGGCGGCCAAGGGCGTTAAGAAGCTGCTGGTGATGTGCCCGGCGTTCGTTGCGGACTGCATCGAGACGCTGGAGGAGATTGGCGACCGTGGCCGTGAGCAGTTCATCGCCGCCGGTGGGGAGGAACTTCAACTGATTCCTTGCCTCAATACCCATGAGAGCTGGGTGCAGGCGCTGGTTGCCTTGTGCAGACGTGCCCCCGCAGGCGTTATGAGGTAACTGCAATCATTGCTTCAGCGCGGCGAGCTGTTCCTTGAGCTGGCGCACTTCAGCCTCCAGCTCGATCACGCGCTGTCTGGCCTCGACCTCACGGCTGACATCCTTCTGAATGCCGATGAAATAGGTGAGCTGGTCAGCGTCGTTGAGCACGGGAGTAATCGAAAGCTCATTCCAGAACGCGCTGCCATCCTTGCGGTAGTTGCGAAGAGTCTGACGACACGGCTGGTGGGTTCTGATCGCTTTGCGAATCGCTGCGATACCGGACTGGTCTCGGTGACCCGCCTGTAGAAAACGGCAATCCTGATAAAGGATATCGTCCACTTCATAGCCGGTCAGACGCTGAAAGGCGGGGTTGGCATAGATGAGGATGTTGTCCTCGCCTTCCTGTTCGGCGACCACGATCCCATCGTTAGAGGCTTCGATTACCAGCTGCAGTAGTTTGGCATTGATCATCTAGGGGGCTCTTGGCGATATCGCGACATTCTAGGGCAGGGGTGGCGCGGCGCAAGGCCTCGGCACCACCCGTACGGTCGATGGGCAAACCCTGCGCTACAATGCGCCCTTCCTTCTGCATGAGCTGCCCGCGTCATGATTGAACTTGCCCGTGCGTCCACGCTGCTTTCTTCTGATTCGCTCAAGAGGGAAGAGCTGTTTCCCATTCGAGAAGTTTCGCGCGTGACCGGGGTCAACCCGGTCACGCTGCGTGCTTGGGAACGGCGCTACGGTCTGATCCAACCCACCCGAACCGAAAGTGGTCATCGCCTCTATTCCATCGCTGACATCGAAGCGATTCGCAGCATCCTGGCCTGGACTGAACGTGGTGTCGCAGTGAGCAAGGTAGGCGCCATTCTTTCCCGCAGCGTTGCAACCAGGGCCGTCGAACCGGCGGAGCAGCAAGCGGTGGCAGGCGAGTGGGGCGAATGGATGACGCAGGTGCAGCGCGCCGTGAGCAGCTTCGATGAGTCTCGGCTGGATCAAATCTACGGGCAAATCTTTTCCAGTTATCCGCTGTCGGTGGTCTTCCAAGACGTGTTGCTGCCGTTGTGGCAGCAACTATTGCTGCGGCAGGATGACTATGGCCAGACCAGCGCATGGCTGTTTCTCGACGCCTTCCTCCGTGCCCGCGTACTTCAACGGTTACAGCTTGCCCGAGGGCAGGCGGAGCGTCGCGTATTGCTGGCCGCGGTACCGGGACAATGCCGCGAGCTGGAGCTGCTGGTCACTGGTCTGCTGCTCTCCAGCGACGCCGTTGCGGTTAATGTCCTGGCGATCGGCCAACCACTGGATGAGCTGCCGCTGGTCTGCGAAAAATTTCGCCCGCAAGCCCTGGTGCTGTATTCCAACGTCCCGCCGAACGCGATGTTGCTCCGCCAGCTCGCCAAGCTCACGCTGGGTCTCGACTGCCCGCTGGCAATGGCGGGTGAGGCAGCGGAATTCTCGGAGCAAAGCCTGCGAGGCTCGCCGATTGCCTGTCTCGGCAATTCGGGCAAGCTGATGCAGCGCCGTCTGCTGCAGTTTCTTGATGGGCGTCTGGATACCTGACGCTTGATGAGGGAGCGCCGGGTTCGTTGCCTGGCACCCTTGTTTTGACAGAAGTTGGCGCGACGCTCCATTGACCCGGCCGAAACATGATGCCGCCATGCACCAATCCGCCGAACCAGCCTAACGCAGCCGCAACTGATCAACGGCCGCCGACCGCTTCGGCGACTGAAATCCTCAACCAAACCAGGGTGTCTCTGGTTACCTTCGCGCTATAGCTGGCAGAGGGCTCGACAGAATAACTGGCAAGGTCGCCCGTGCGATCAACCGAGGCTAGGCTACCCTTCGTTCTCGTACGGCTCATTCGGAAACTGGATCAGGCAAAAGCCGTTGCCGAATGGGTCGCTCAGCGTGACCAGCCTGCCCCAATCAAACACACGTATCGGCGTTTCCTGGCGTGCACCTGCCGCTACCGCGCGCGCGACGGATGCTTCGATATCGCCGACGACGAAGTCGGGGTGAATGGGCGTCCAGTGGCGGGCATAGGTACGAATGCCATCTCCGACTGCGGTGGCCGGTTCCGATCCGGCGTGCTCGATCAAGTAGATGCGGCAACCAGCGCCCAGCATTTCCGCTGCCTCCCCGTTGAACAGGGAGCGCGTGTGGCGCAAACCAAGGGCGTCCCGGTAGAAGGGGATCGCCTTGTCCAGATGTGCGACGTCGATGTTCAACAAAAGCTCCATTGTCGTTCGACTCCGTCATGCTTTGAGCGGCTAATCTGCGTGCCCTGAGGGTTTGGCGTTGTCACGCAGAATGGCTTGCCGATCGGTGACAATACGGTCCGCCGGCAGCTGCCCGGTGCCATCGCCTAGAGCTAGGTATACCTGTAGCGCGGCGTAGGCGTCGTTAGCGGCGTAATACCGTTGTGCATCGGTTAATGTTCGATTTGCCCAATTGGACGTAGAGACGCTGCGAGAACTGCGGGTGACGATTCACCACAACGAGTCATCAATATCGGTCAGCGCGCCCCGCGCCTCCGCTGGGGACATGCGGACGTTACAACAACCATTTCAGCAAATGGAGCGGCAAGCTGGACCGGAACGCCACTATCTCAGTGGCGTTCTCGCACGACGGACCGGCAGCCTAAGGCGCGGCGGCTCAGGCCTACCGCATCCGTGGATGCCGGAAAAACCAGATTGCCAGCGGTGAGGCGATCACGATCACGCATAGTCCCAGCAGCGTGATCGCTGCGGGCAGGCCGTGGTGGTCGGCAATCCAGCCTGCGGCGATCAAGGGCGCGATGCTGCCGACGTAGCCGCAAACCAGGTAGGTCGAAATCAACCCCGAGCGCTCTGTCGGCGTGGCGATGCGGTTGACCATGCTGATGCCGGCCAGCAGGCACATGCCATGGCCTGCTGCCGCGGCGCAGACGCCAACGATGAACACGATGGGCGATCCGAGCTTGAAGTTGAGCACGAGCATGGCGTTGCTGAGCACGACCGCCAGCAAGCCGAGAAATCCGCACCAACGCAGGCTCATCCTGGCGCACGTCAGCTGCATCATGGCCGAAGCCAGCAGGATGACGCCGATGGATGTACCGCTCACCACCGGTCCATGCCAGGGCAGCATCTTCTCCAGAAATAGCGGGGCCATCGAGGCGTAGATGCCAAACACGCCGAAGGCGAAGAACGGGCAGGCGCAGGTAAGCGTGAACGCCAGCGAATCGCTGCGGCCCGTCCAGGCCAGGCGAGGCATGAAGGTTCTCCAGCTCGGCGATGCGGTCGCCAGTTCATCTGTATGCGGTTTCAGTTGCACGCGCATCAAGGCATACACAGCCAGTACACCCAACAGTAGTGAGGGTACGTAGGTCACCATCAGCGGGTTCGGTAGCCACTGTCCGGTGATGCCGCCCGTTATCGGACCCAGACCAAAGCCAAAGGCGAGCAGGAAGCTAGTGATCATTGATATCCGTTGCGAAGCCCCGTCGCGCGAGATCTGTACCAGCCCGACCGTGGCGCTGGTGACGATCAGACTGGACGACAGACCCACCGCGAAACGACCCATGTTCAGGCTCGACAAGTCCCACGCGAGCATCGTCAGCAGGGTGCCGCCCCAACCCAGCAGCAGGCCGGCCAGCATCACCTTGCGAAAGCCCAGCGTGTCCGACAGCCGCCCCATGAATAGCAGGCCGAACAGCGCGCCCACCATGTAAACCACGTAAATCAGCGAGACGTCACTGGTACGCAACTGCCAGGCCTGCTGGTACAGCGGATAAAGCGGCGAAATGAGCGCTGTGCCCATCACACCCACGCACATGGCGAAGCAGACCCAGGGGAAGGCCGACCAGTTTTCTTTCATCTACACGCCTGCATAAAAAGTGGGTGAAAGCAGTTCGATGATTTCCATGAGCAGCCTAACGGTTTTTCGTTGCTGGGGCGATTGCCGAGGTGAACGTTTCCGTAGCCACAATCGCAGCGTGGCCTGGCGTCTGGAACAGAGGCTGACCAATGACGCTGCGCTGGTCGGTACATTGATTAGAGACACCCCCCGATGATGAGAGACGCGCCGGGCACTACCCGCAAGGTGTGTCGCCTCGTTCCAAGTGGGGGCTATAGGCTGGCGGCCAATCCGCAGCCCTAGATAGAGGAGCCGAGGCATGTGGGCCAAAATGCTTTCATCGACCTGCGTATTAGCTTCGAAGTCACCATGTACTTCGTCAACCGCTGATTTATCCGCCCCGGCACAGGCTGGGGCTTCGTTTTAAAGGATTGCAATGTTTATCGAGATATCGGTTCTGCTGCGGGCGGCCCTTCCTCAGTGGAACTGAAAATGTGCCGGGTTGCGTAACGGCGCCTTGCACGCGTAGGCGCGTACCCGGTTTTCCATCGCCATCAGCGATAACGGTAAACGCCTCGCTGCAACCGGCTCACATGACCCGTAGCTGTTCGTACCGGCGCTATACGCTCTCTCTGCGCGGCGGCATCGACGCGGGCTCAGTAGTGGCGCCAGCTTTATGGTGGCAGCGATTCGCTAAGGTCGCATCGCGACCGCAGCTTAGGATGCTCGCGGTGCAAACATGATGATTGCCATGCCGAGGAAGGCGACTGCACAGCCGAGCAAATCCCAATGAGTTGGGCGAACGCCATCGACCAGCCATAACCAGAGCAGCGCTACGCCAACATAAACGCCGCCGTAAGCGGCATAAACCCGGCCCGCTGCGGTCGGGTGCAATGTCAGCAGCCATGCAAAGAGTGCCAGCGACAACGCGGCAGGTACCAGGAGCCAGGCGCTTTTGCCGTGCTTGAGCCAGAGATAAGGCAGGTAACAACCGACGATCTCGGCAACAGCTGTGACAGCAAATAGTGCGAAGGTTTTAAGCATGAAAGTCTCTTGGTGACCCGTTGCGTTGTCGAAGTCGTGGGGAGTGTACCGCCCGAATCCGTGCTCAGCGGTATCAACCAGCCTGTGCCTTACGTGAGCGGCGTGGTTGTGATGGCTGAATCGGATGTCGAGTAGTCGTGTGTCGCGGGTCAGCTGACATTCTGAAACCCGAGCAACAACAGCGAATAACCGACCGAGCCGATCAGAAAGGCGCCGAAGCGGCTGTTGCGCTCTTCCGGCAGCTCCTCTTTGAGCACGTTCAATATGATCGAGCCGCCAATAAAGGCGGTCAGCGCCGAAACGGTCAGTTCTGAAACATCGGTAGTGGCCCCGAAGCCCCACCCAGCCAGTGGCATCATCGCGAGTACCCAGCGGCCCCGGCGTTTGAACAGATCCTTGTGGTCGTTTTGCAGCGCGAAGTCATTGACCAGAAAGTGCATCCCCATCGCGACGCAGTAGAGCAGCAGCGAGTACGGTTTGTCATTCGCGCCATGCGTCAACAGGTAACCAATCAGCCCGTTATAGAGGGCGAAGGCAGCGATGTGCAGCCAGAACACACCGGCATGGGACTCTTCATGCTCCTCCAGCTCGCTCCGGTGCTTCTTTATCAAGCGCTCTAAGCCATAAAAAGTAGCGAGGCCTAGCAATGACAGCAGATAGGCGTGATGCTCGAGATAATTGAGTAGCCAGATATCGCTACCGTCTATCACTTCCTGACCTCGGGCCAGTTCCGGCAAGAGGTGAGCGAATACATATGCCACCGAAATGCCACCGGCCAACGAAAGCCAACGGCTACGAGGCAGGTGGCCAAGTGTGCGCAGGCGTCCTGCGAGCAGGTGAACGGTAGCCAGGAGGAGGGCTGCAATGAGGCTTTCGAACAAGAAGCGGTACCGGTGACGAGAGCTATATCGACCATAATTCGGACTGGTACGCCTGCCTATCCGTTCACACAGAGTTCCTGACACTAGGCCAAGGGCGTGATGTCATCTGGCCATTTTGCGATGTATGGTCTGGGTAAGGCGGTGAGTTTTTGTTAAAGTTCGCCGCTTATGAAGCGAGCAGCCAGCCAGCTTTGAATTTGCACTGAAAGAGGTGTCTGCTTGATTAGGGTGCTGGTGGTCGATGACCACGATCTAGTACGCACAGGCATTTCCCGAATGCTCGCCGATATCGATGGCCTGCAGGTGATTGGGCAGGCTGAATCGGGCGAGGCGGCGATCAAGAAGTCGCGTGAACTCAAGCCGGATGTGGTCCTGATGGACGTCAAGATGCCGGGCATCGGCGGCCTCGAAGCCACCCGTAAGCTCCTGCGCAGCCATCCCGATATCAAGGTCATTGCGGTCACCATCTGCGAAGAAGACCCCTTCCCGACGCGACTGCTGCAGGCAGGTGCCGCCGGGTACCTGACCAAGGGCGCAGCGCTCGATGAGATGATTCAGGCGATCCGCATGGTATTTGCGGGTCAGCGCTACATCAGCCCGCAGATTGCCCAGCAGCTGGCGCTCAAGTCATTCCAGCCCAAGGTCAACGGGTCACCTTTCGATCTCCTATCCGAGCGAGAAATCCAGATCGCCCTGATGATCGCGAACTGCCAGAAGGTCCAGGCCATCTCCGACAAGCTGTGCCTGTCGCCGAAAACCGTCAACACCTATCGCTACCGTATCTACGAGAAGCTTTCGATTACCAGTGACGTCGAGCTGGCGCTGCTCGCTGTCCGTCACGGCATGGTCGACACCATCAATTGATGAGCGGCTTCGATTCCTCCGCATTTCTGGCTTCGTGCAGCGGGCGTCCCGGCGTCTACCGAATGTTCGATGCCGACGCCAAGCTGCTTTATGTGGGCAAGGCGAAGAACCTCAAGAAGCGCCTGGCGAGCTATTTCCGCAAGACTGGGCAGGCGCCGAAAACAGCCGCGCTGGTGGCCAAGATTGCTCAGATCGAAACCACGATCACGGCGAACGAAACCGAAGCGCTGTTGCTCGAGCAGACCCTGATCAAACAGTGGCGCCCGCCGTACAACATCCTGCTGCGCGACGATAAGTCCTACCCCTATGTATTTCTGTCGAGCGGGGACTTTCCCCGGCTCAGCATTCATAGAGGTGCGAAGAAGGAGCCGGGGCGTTATTTCGGTCCGTACCCCAGCGCTGGCGCCATTCGCGAAAGCCTGAGTCTGCTGCAAAAGGCGTTCTTTGTGCGCCAATGCGAAGACAGCTATTACCGCAACCGCACCCGACCCTGCCTGCAATATCAGATCAAGCGTTGCAAGGCGCCCTGCGTGAACCTGGTAAATCCAGAAGAATATGCCGATGACGTCCGGCATTCCGTGATGTTTCTTGAGGGGCGCAGCAATGCGCTGGCCGAGGAGCTGTCGAAAAACATGGAAAAAGCGGCGATGGCGCTTGATTTCGAGCGTGCCGCGGAAATCCGCGACCAGATCGGCATCCTCCGTCGCGTGCAGGATCAGCAAAGCATGGAAGGCGGTAGCGGCAACGTCGACATCGTCGCGGCGGTGGTAAGCCCAGGCGGTGCCTGCGTGCATTTGATCAGCGTGCGTGGCGGACGGGTCCTGGGCAGCAAGAATTTCTTTCCGCAGGTCGCCATTGAAGAGAGCGTCAGCGAAGTCCTGCAGGCCTTTCTCGAGCAGTATTACCTCGGCTCCATGGAGCGCGATCTTCCCTCCGAACTGATCGTCAATACGGTTCATGAAGACTTCGATACGTTGATCAACGCTATTACAGAACTGCGCGATGTCGAGCTGACAATTAGCCACCGTGTTCGCGGTACGCGCGCACGCTGGCAACAGCTGGCGCTGACCAATGCCGAGCAGGCGCTGGGTGCGCGCTTGGCGAATCGGCAGCATCTGGCTGCACGGTTCCAGGCCCTGGCCGAGGCGTTGGATCTCGAGGAGCTGCCGACACGGCTGGAGTGCTTCGATATCAGCCACTCCAGTGGGGAAGCGACTGTAGCGTCCTGTGTGGTGTTCGGTCCGGAAGGGCCGCTGAAGTCCGATTACCGCCGTTACAACATCGAAGGCGTTACTGCGGGCGATGACTATGCCGCGATGCACCAGGCGCTTTCTCGCCGATTCAAGAGGGCTGTTGAGGGAGAGGGCAAGCTGCCTGACATATTGCTGGTTGACGGTGGCAAGGGGCAGCTCAACATGGCCCGCGAGGTGCTGCAGGAGCTCGCCGTGCCGGAGTTGATTCTGCTGGGCGTGGCTAAGGGTGTCACCCGCAAGCCGGGTCTGGAAACGCTGTATCTCAACGACGCAGCCCATGAATTCACTTTGCCAGGCGACTCCCCGGCGCTGCACCTGATTCAGCAGGTTCGCGACGAGGCCCACCGTTTCGCCATCACAGGCCACCGTGCGCGGCGTGGAAAAGCACGAACGACTTCTACGCTTGAAGGGGTAGCAGGCATCGGGCCGAAGCGCCGCCGCGAACTGCTGAAGCACTTTGGAGGTCTTCAGGAACTCAGCCGCGCCAGTCTTGATGAAATCGCCAAGGCGCCCGGTATCAGTAAAAAGCTTGCCGAGTCGATTTATGCCGCTCTGCACAGTGAGTAGAATCACCCTCTAAATCCGCGGACCAGTGGTATCGATGAACATTCCAAACATTCTCACCGTGCTGCGTGTGCTGCTGATCCCCATCATCATCCTGCTGTTTTATCTCCCATTTCAGTGGAGCTATCTGGCGTCGAGCGCGGTGTTCGCCATCGCAGCGGTAACCGATTGGCTGGATGGCTATCTTGCTCGCAAGCTCAAGCAGAGCACTCCCTTCGGTGCGTTCCTCGATCCGGTCGCTGACAAGCTGATGGTGGCGGTAGCGCTGGTACTACTGGTCGAAGAGCATTCCAACCTCTGGCTGACCTTGCCGGCGGCTATCATCATCGGCCGGGAGATCGTGGTTTCAGCCCTGCGAGAGTGGATGGCCGAGCTGGGTGCGCGAGCGCAGGTAGCCGTATCCAACCTGGGCAAGTGGAAAACTGCGGCTCAGATGGTTGCGCTCATCATCCTGCTGGCCAACCCGCCGCTGGCCACTATCTGGGTCGGGCTTGGCTACGCATTGCTGATCATCGCCGCCGCCCTGACGTTGTGGTCGATGGTCAATTACCTGATGGCCGCCTGGCCTCATCTCAGCCCTACGGAAAAGAAATAAAACTTTTTAATCAAAGGCTTGACGGGGCGTGCTGAAACTATAAAATGGCGCCCGTCATCAAGACGACGCGGGAATAGCTCAGTTGGTAGAGCACGACCTTGCCAAGGTCGGGGTCGCGAGTTCGAGTCTCGTTTCCCGCTCCAATTTGTTGACGATGGCGCCGCAGTATGCGGCGTCTTCGTTTTGAGGCCGGTTGGCAGAGTGGTTATGCAGCGGATTGCAAATCCGTGTACGCCGGTTCGATTCCGACATCGGCCTCCATTAATAAAGAAACCGTAAGCGCAAGCTTGCGGTTTTTTTATGTCTGCGATTTGAGCTGCCAAGCATTCGTTAGCGCTGGTTTAGCGAGGTAGAGTTAGCGCGGCTAATGGTTCGTTCAAACAAACGGAACAATGAGCTGATACTCTATTTCGGCAGGCTAGCCTTACAGTTCCGCAACGACAATTGAGGCCCGCCACCCGTGGGGCTTTCTGATTCTGGGCGCTGGGTTTTAGTGATGGCGTTTTGATATATTCCGCACGCCAACAACACAACGCGGAATGGATTCATGAAAAAACTACTATTGGCAGCTGCCACTATTGCCCTCACTGGATGCTCCAGCATCGTCAGCGAATCTAACTACCCGGTCTCCGTCCAGTCGAGCCCTGCAGGCGCTAGCTACGAAATTACCAACGAAACGGGCATGGTGGTCAGCTCCGGCGTAACGCCAGGACAGGTGACCCTGAAGGCCGGGGCAGGTTATTTCGACGGAGAGCTTTACCGTATTACCTATAAAAAGGATGGCTACGAGGACCAAATCTCAATGCTGGATTCAGAGCTTGATAATTGGTACTGGGGGAACATCATCTTCGGTGGGCTGATCGGCATGCTCATCGTCGACCCTGCGACCGGGGCGATGTATAAACTCCCTAGCTCGGCGCATGGCACTCTGGCTCCGGTTCCGACGCCAATAGCCTCGACGGAAGGCGCAGAGATCGCTCAATAATTAAACGGCCCTGCTGATGCGGGGCTTTTCGCATCTACAAGATGGTTTTTGTTGGCCGATTGCTGCTAAACACGGGCCTCACCTATCAAGGGGGCGACGCTATGGATTCACATCAATACAACCGCTAGTAAAGAGCATCGATGGAAACGCAGCCGAGCTAGCTGATCTCAAATGCGTAGTCAGCGTTTGGTTCTTCATATCGCCTGTATGGGTTGCTCCGCCAGTTTGAGCCAAAGCCGAAAATGGGCGACCAAGAGGAATAAGGTTGGCAGTCGGTCCGCCAGCGAAGCCATCAAGGCGCTGTGTTTGCAGCTGCCGGAGCTACAGCGATTCCTGGCCAACGCTCATCTAAGAGGCATGGAATTCGCAGTTTTTCGCGGTAAGCGGAACATCGGCGAGGACGAGCTAGGATTTGGTGGGCCGGAGGTGCTGCGCAATGCCCCGGTAATTCGCGGAAGCAAGCGAGAGGGTGTCCTGCAGACGATTGTTGGCATAGTGCTGATTGTCATCGGCTCTTCGTGCCTGCCCTGGCGCCATATCTCTACCCGGCTGGTATAGAGATGATTTGCGGGAGGGGTTGTATAAACGCTCAACCCCAAGTCGGCGGACTCAATCAATCCGCCGCTCGCAAGAACCCTCCCAGCTACGCTTTCGGCAGCGCGAAACACCACGGCCAGCGGCAACCCGGCGCCGATCTGTTACGGCAAGCGGCGCTGGGGCAGGGCGATTATCTCCGCGTCTATAAATGCCGAGGTCAAGGTGTGGCCTTTCACCGTATCCGCAACCCGCTCCGGCGGGTTTCTTTTTGCCCGCAGGAGAGCACATGAACGCAGCAGTAGGTATTCGTGGCCCCAAGGGCGGCGAGAGCAAGCCCAAGGCGCCGTACGAGGCCGCAGACAGTCTGCAGAGTACCGCTAAAGATCCTGATCGCGGTGGGCAAAGTAAATTCGACGAAAACTCGGATGCGCGGAATATCTACCTCGACAACACGCCGCTGGCCAAAGCCGATGGCGGGCTTAACTTCGCCGGTGTGACCTTGGATTGGCGCCCGGGCTCGGTCGAGCAGTCGTACATCCGGTCGGCTATCGCATTGAATACGCGGTGGATGTGGCTACTGACGGTGGCGCCTATGTTGAGATTCTGCGTGAGGCGGTAGATGGAGAAACTGCCAGCCGATTGTTGCTGTTGGGGGCCGTCATTGCTCTAGCGGGATGCGCTGGCCAACCGTCCGAGCCGGAGCCTCGCATGGTGCGGGTAGAGGTGCCGGTGGCCGTGCCGAACTGAGCCTGTAGCGGTCCCACCGTTGGCTGCTGAAGGTTTGCGCCGCGCGGACAGCTTTGAAAGTGAAGGTAAGAGCGTTGCTGGCGTAGGCAGACTAAGAGGTATATCAACGAGCTACTGGCGGCAATGAAGCGTGTCGGTAGGAAATTGAGATTGCCCGGCCGGGCAGTGAACGGGAATTGCGGAAAATATCTGGAATTGCGGAAATGACCGCTCTGGTGCTGAAATTTCCGAAGCCGCGCTGCTGGTGCCCGGAGCGGGAATCGAACCCGCATACCCTTTCGGATGAGGGATTTTAAGTCCCTTGCGTCTACCAGTTTCGCCATCCGGGCAGGACGGTGAGCGCGATGCTCTATCGCGGCGCAGGACTATAACCAGCCACCGGTCGAGGCGCAACCCGAACGGTGGATCTGATATGGGTTCGGTCTTTGTCTGTGATCATCAATCGCACCAGCCCAGCGATTGGGTTAGGCGCCATGGTGACCAATGGCACCTAACTGCCTGAACGCTGAAGCCCGCCAACCCTCTTAATTTGTACAGAGCAACGGCAGAGGTGAGTGATGAGCATCGAGAGCCAGAATCAGCAACCGCTGAACGAACCCCGTACGAATGCCCAGGCCGAGGGCGACGATGGCATGGTGATTCCGGGTTCTGCGCCACCGTTGAGCCCAGGGCGCACCGATGTGAATCCGGATGACCAGGCGGGCGTCGACGAGCTGCCAGGAAATGAACTGGAGATTCCGCGGGATAGGTCGGATGACCCTATCGAACGCGAGACGCCTGATATCGACGTTGACAATGCCGAGATGGATGACGCACCTGACCCACGCTAGCGCAAGTTCCCGATCCAACGAAAAGCCCGCAAGGATGGCTGTACTTTTGTTCTGAGTCCGCGTCTGAGGGTAGCAGCCAACGAGGCCCGTCGAGCCGCAGGTGCCGGCGGCCAGTCTCGCTCAATCACATCGAGCCGAATTATTGATGAACAACCTAAGCAGGCAATGTGCCGTTATTGTCGCTCTGGCGGCCTTGCTGAACGGCTGCAGCGCCATTGAAACCGTGTCCCCGGCAGACGGCACCGACGAATATGTGTTCACTTGCACCAAAGTCGCGGGGCAACCGGGCTGCGCGACGCGTGCGCGCGAGGTCTGCCCGGAGGGCTACGAAACCCTGAGCAGAGAAGAAAACTTCGATCGTAAGGAGCTACGGGTTCGCTGTACCGGCGAGGGCAGCGAGGGCAGCGAGGAGATCTGACAGCTGCCACCGAGCAGCCGCCGATGCGGCAGATGCTCGGTGGTGAAGACGGAGGGCTATTCTGCTATGCCGAGCAAATCCTGGGCTTCTCCCAGTACCTCGAGCGATTGCTCATGCTCACCAGCCTTATGCAGCGCCTCTCCTTCGGCGCGCAGCTCTTTGACGCGGGTCAGAGTAGCGGGGTCGCTTGGCGGTTTTGTTTTCAGGTGCTCGTCGATCTTTGCCATGTCCATTGGGCAATGCATCGCCCAAAGGGGCATGCTGACGACGGCAGCTGCGATGGACAGAATGATGCGGCGCATGGTGTCGATCTCCTTAGAGGGGGCTCCGTCAGTATAGGAGCCGCCTGGGGGCAGTGCGGTTTTCAGATATAAGGTTGGGGACAGAGAATTAGGGGTGCCGCATAGTTATCGTACAACTACTGGGCTATGATACGGCTTACTTCGCTTCAAAGAGATCGATGTGTCCATGGAAAACCAGAGCATCCAGCCACGCGTTCGCCGAAAGCATCGCAGCCTTGCACAGGAGTTGGTGACCGAATTGTCTCAGCAGATACGCGATGGCGTTATCAAGCGTGGAGACAAGCTGCCTACCGAATCTGCAATCATGCAGGCGCAGGGGGTGAGCAGGACGGTGGTGCGGGAAGCGATTTCACGATTGCAGGCGTCCGGGTTGGTGGAAACTCGCCATGGAATAGGTACTTTCGTGCTCGATACGCCGAGCACGACTGGGCTTCGCATCGATCCGGCGACCATCGGCACGCTGCGTGACGTGCTTTCGATCTTGGAGCTGCGCATCAGCCTGGAGGTCGAGTCAGCAGGGTTGGCGGCGACACGCCGAACACCGGAGCAGTTGGCCGCAATGCGGGCGTTTCTCGATTCGCTGCAGCAAAGTGCAGCGCTTTCCAGCGAAGCCGCCGTGTCGGACTTTCAATTCCATCTGCAGATTGCCGAGGCGACCGGTAATCGTTATTTCACCGACATCATGAATCACCTGGGTACGGCGATCATTCCACGCAGTCGGCTCAACTCGGCACGTCTGGCTCACGATGACCAGCCGCACTATCAACAGCGCCTCGGCCGCGAGCATGAGCAGATCTACGACGCCATCGCGCGCCAGGATGCAGAATCCGCCCGCGCAGCGATGCGTCTGCACCTGACGAACAGTCGCGAGCGTTTGCGCCAGGCGCACGAGGAAGCTGAGACCGAGCCTAACTGAGGGGTTTCGCCGCCGCCTCTGGGTCGTTCCGAAACGGTTCCTATAGGGCTTCGTTCGAGCGGGCGGGCTCCAAATCAATTCCTGGCTTCGCCACTCACCAAAGCAGGGTGTTGCTCATGAGCAACGCTCTGATCTTCCCGCTGAAGCTCATTCCTGACTGGCTACCCCTGCTGGAGCGAAGCCGATATCGTCAGGCCTTCTTCATCGACCAGTAGCTGGGCCTGAACAGGTCCCGTTCACCGAGCAACACCACGCCCGCCGCGAAGGCACACAGCATCAACGCGATGTACAGGCACAACTGGAGCAATCCGTGCGGCGTGGGTAGCCAGTGCAGTAGAGCCGCAACGGTAGCGCCTGTGGTGATCCAACGCAGGAGTACGCTCGGAGCCAGACCCGTCGGCGATGCACGATAAACATATAGCCCCATGAACAGCGCCTGCAGTGCCGCCCCGCTGGAAAAAGCGAACGCCAAACCTTCAGCACCGTATGGGCCGTAGAGCAGCGCATCGAGGCTGATGGTGAGCGCAGAGCTGACAAGCGTGATCACCAGAAACAGCCGTGACTGATGCTGAGCGAGCAGGGTGCGGCCCCATAACAGCGCCAGTCCCATCGCCGGCAGGCCAAGTGAATAGAGAACCACCAGCGATGCAGTGGCATCTGTTTGCGCAGCTCCGAATTGGCCCCGCTCCAGTAGCACCGACACCACGGGCTGCGGAAATGAGCAGAGCACCACGGTCGCCGGGACCAAGAAGAGCAGAGTGGCCAACAATCCTTTGCGTATCACTGCGGCGTGACCAATGTAATCACCGTCATTCCAGCTCGAGACGAAGCGGGGGAAGAGCACTGATAGGACTGACAACGCGTAGAGCGTAAGCGGGATGGTGACGATGCGGAATGCGAAAGACAGCATGGTGATGCTGCCTTCGTCGAGATAGGAGGCGAACATCCGTTCCGCAAGAATGCAGCCTTGTTGTGCCCCTGCGGCTAGCAGGACCGGGGCGAACGCGAGGCCGAAGCTGCCGTGGTGCCCCTCCACTTCAACGTTTTCACTTCCACGCAGATAGGCGATCCGCCTGTGCTGCAGCCAGATCAGCGCAAGCTGCGGCAGCAGCATGCCGATGAAGATCACCATCCCGGTGGGCTGGAACAGCAGAATTCCGATGATCGCACCGGCGTTGAGCAACACCGTGCGCGTCATTGGCAGAATGAAGATCTCATCCATGTTGAGGAGTGCGCCCTGGCAATACAGGACGGCCTGAACGGCGATCAGCGCCGCGCCCACACAGAACACGATCTGGCCGGTGGCGACCTGAGCGTCCGTCCAACCGGGCGCCAGAAGATTGAGGATCCAGTAACTGCCGGCGATGGCAACGGCACTGAACGCCGCACCCGTGCCCATGACACGCCAATAAAGCCAGCGGCTGACGGTCTCGAACAAGGCTTGGGATTGGCTGCGCAACTTTTGCAGGTACGGAATCATGGCGTCGCGAAGGGCGAGGCCAAAGAAATTCTCGAAGAACATCGGCAGGATCAGCGCAACGAAGATCAGGTCGGCTTCCCAGCTCAGGCCGAAGGCCTTGGCAATGAACAGGTCGCGTAGAAAACCGAGAAGAAAGCTGGCGACAGTCAACGCCAGAATAACCAGTGATGCGTTCATTCCTTGATCCTGTGCAGGCCATTATCGGACGGCCTGATGAATAGCGGCATATCGCACCAGATGCGATGAATCGACAGAAGTCAGGTTCACCAGCTGCCGAGCGAACGGTACATAGACTGGATGGCTCAAACATGGTTCCTGAGCCTGGAACGCACGCTTAAAAAGCCGTGTTTGGCATCGACAAGCTCGGTTACGTAAAAATGCCGTAAATCCGCTTTCCCAGCGGGGCTCGACTGCTTATGGTTCACCCTCATTTCCAGGCGAACCCAGTTCATGTCCGAGGCAAACACTTCTCGCGCCGGCGCGTTGCAGCGCTGGCTGATCATTGGCGTCGTGGTCATCGCGATTGCGCTCCTGCTCTGGTGGCTATGGCCTAGCGCAGCGGAACAACCCCAACAGCGAGCCGGTGGTCGTCCGGCATTCGGAGCGTTCGGTGGGCCAACGCCGGTGCGGGTCGCTTCGGTCGAGCAGGGACGGTTCGAGGTCTACTCCCAGGCGCTCGGCACCGTCACGCCGTTGAACACCGTGAACGTACGCAGCCGTGTGGCCGGAGAGCTCGTCGAGGTGCGCTTCGAGGAGGGCCAGCGCGTCAAGTCTGGCGATCTGCTAGCGGTCATCGATCCGCGCCCCTACGAGGTGGCGTTGCAGCAGGCGGAAGGCACCTTGCAGCAGAACCGCGCATTGCTGCAGAACGCGCAAGTCGATCTCAAGCGTTATCAGGGTTTGTTTGCCGATGACAGCATCGCCAAGCAGACGCTCGACACCCAGCAGGCGCTGGTCAACCAGTACCAGGGGACGCTTGCGGCCAACCAAGCAGCGGTCAACGAGGCCAAGCTGAACCTGCAATTCACCCAGATCCGCGCGCCGATCGATGGCCGCGTGGGCCTGCGGCAGCTGGATCAGGGCAACCTCGTCGCGGCTAACGACACCACGCCGCTGGTCGTCATCACCCAGACCCAGCCGATGGCCATCAGCTTCACGCTGCCAGAGGGCGAGTTGCCGCCTGTCATAAGCCGTTTCCGCCGCGGTGACGAGTTGTCGGTTCAGGCTTGGGACCGCAGTGAGCGAGTCCTCTTCGGCGAAGGGGTATTGGAAAGCGTCGACAACCTGATCGACACGACCACCGGCACCCTGAAAATGAAAGCCCGCTTCGACAACGAAGCCGAGCTGCTGATACCCAACCAGTTCGTCAATATCCGCTTGCGTGTGGAAACGTTGGAGGATGCCGTCCTGATCCCTTCCGCGGCGCTTCAGTTCGGCTCGCGCGGAAACTTCGCCTATGTGGTCGGCGACGATTCTAAGGTCGAGCTACGCATCCTCGAAGTAGGGCCGAGCAACGGCGATCATACCGTCATCACCAAGGGCCTGAGCGTGGGTGAACGAATCGTCATGGAGGGGACCGACCGCCTACGCGACGGCAGCGAAGTAGAAGTGGTGGATCGCCAGACGCTCGCTGAAGAAGCGGCCGAAAATCCCAAGGTCGACCCCCAGAACGCCAAGGAGCGCCCGGCGCGATGAACATCTCGCGGTTGTTCATCCTGCGGCCGGTGGCGACCACGCTGACGATGATTGCGATCTTGCTGGCCGGCCTGATCGCCTATCGCATGCTGCCCGTATCGGCGCTGCCTCAGGTGGACTATCCAACCATCCGGGTCATGACGCTGTATCCCGGTGCCAGTCCCGAAGTCATGACCAGCGCCGTAACCGCGCCGCTGGAGCGCCAATTCGGTCAAATGCCGGGGTTGACCCAGATGTCTTCGACCAGCTCGGGCGGCGCGTCAGTGATCACGCTGCGTTTCTCCCTCGAAGTCGAGCTGGACGTGGCCGAGCAGGAAGTCCAGGCGGCCATCAATGCCGCAAGCAACCTGCTACCCAACGACTTGCCGGCGCCGCCGGTCTACAACAAAGTCAATCCGGCGGATACGCCGGTGATGACTTTGGCGGTCACGTCAGAAAGTCTTGCGCTGCCGGAGCTGCATGATCTGGTCGATACGCGCATGGCACAGAAGCTGGCGCAGATCAGCGGCGTGGGCATGGTCAGCATCGCCGGTGGTCAGCGCCCCGCGGTACGCATTCGGGTCAACCCAGAAGCGCTTGCGTCGTACGGATTGTCGCTGGCCGACGTTCGTTCGCTGGTGACCAGCTCCAACGTCAATCAGCCCAAAGGCAATTTCGACGGCCCCACCCGGGTATCGATGCTCGACGCCAATGATCAGCTGAAAACTCCGGAGGAATATGCCGAACTCATCCTGGCGTATGAAAACGGCGCGACGCTGCGCTTGAAGCATGTCGCCGACATTATCGATGGCGCCGAGAACGAACGCCTCGCCGCCTGGGCCAACGAATCCCAGGCCGTGTTGCTGAACATCCAGCGCCAACCCGGCGCGAACGTGATCGATGTGGTCGAACGTATCCAGGCGTTGCTACCCGAAGTCACCGCCAGCATGCCGGCCGGTCCCGACGTGGTGGTGCTCACCGATCGTACCCAGACCATCCGTGCCGCCATCACCGACGTGCAGCATGAGCTGTTGATGGCCACGGTCCTCGTGGTCATGGTCACGTTCGTATTCCTCAAGCGGCTGTCGGCGACGATCATTCCGTCGATTGCCGTACCGTTGTCGCTGGTGGGCACCTTTGCGATCATGCATCTCGCCGGCTTTTCCCTGAATAACCTGACGCTGATGGCGCTGACCATCGCCACCGGCTTCGTCGTGGACGATGCCATCGTCATGCTCGAAAACATCGCTCGCCATGTGGAGGAGGGTGAGACGCCACTTCAGGCCGCGCTCAAAGGGGCCAAGCAGATCGGTTTCACCCTGATTTCGCTGACGTTGTCGCTAATCGCCGTGCTGATTCCGCTGCTGTTCATGCAGGACGTGGTAGGACGTCTGTTCCGCGAGTTCGCGATCACACTGGCGGTCGCTATTTTGATATCGCTCGTGGTGTCCCTGACGTTGACGCCGATGATGTGCGCCAAATTGCTCAAGCCGGCCACCGTGGATGAAGCCAAGCCGGATTGGGTCGAGCGGCTCATCGGCGGCTACGCGCGCTGGCTGACCTGGGTGCTGGGGCACCAGACGCTGACCCTGCTGGTTGCTGTGTTGACCCTGGGATTGACCGTGGTGCTTTACCTGGCTGTGCCGAAAGGTTTCTTTCCGGTGCAGGATACCGGCGTGATTCAAGGCATCAGTGAAGCGCCTCAATCGATTTCCTTCCGCGCCATGAGCGAACGTCAGCAATCACTTGCGCGAGTGATCCTCGACGATCCGGCGGTGGACAGCCTGTCGTCCTATATCGGCGTGGACGGTGATAACGTCACGCTCAATAGCGGTCGTTTGCTGATCAACCTCAAGCCCCACGGTGAACGGGACGTCACGGCCAGCCAGGTCATCGATCGGCTACGACCGGAACTGGCGAAGCTGCCAGGTATCGAGTTGTACATGCAGCCGGTGCAGGATCTGTCGATCGAAGATCGGGTCAGTCGTACACAGTTCCAGTTCAGCCTCGAGTCGCCGGATGGCGAACTGCTGCAGGAGTGGACGCCGCGGCTGGTAGAGGCGCTCCGCGAACGCCCGGAACTGACCGATATCGCCAGCGACCTGCAGAGCAATGGCCTGCAGATTTATCTGGACATCGACCGCGATGCCGCAGCTCGTCTCGGAATAGAAGTTTCGGCCATCACCGACGCGCTGTACGACGCCTTCGGTCAGCGGCAGATTTCGACGATCTTTACTCAGGCCAGCCAGTACCGCGTGGTGCTGGAAGCCGAGTCGGGCAGCCGTCTTGGCGCGCAGGCGCTGGAGGAACTGTTCGTGCAGAGCGAGGGTGGCACGCCGGTGCGGCTGTCGAGCCTGGCGACGCTGGAACAGCGTAATGCGCCCCTGCTGATCAACCATATCGGTCAGTTCCCGGCCGTCACCTTGTCGTTCAACCTGGCCGATGGCGTCTCATTGGGCGAAGCGGTGGAGGTGATCGAAGGCGTCGAAGCCGAGATCGGTCTGCCCGCAGGCATACAGAGCCGTTTTCAGGGCGCTGCCGAGGCTTTCCAGGCTTCGCTGTCGAGCACGCTGCTGCTGATTTTGGCCGCGGTGGTGACCATGTATATCGTGCTCGGCGTGCTATATGAGAGCTATATCCATCCGATCACCATTCTCTCGACGTTGCCGTCGGCGGCCGTCGGCGCCTTGCTCGCATTGTTGCTGACCGGCAACGACTTGGGGCTGATCGCCATCATCGGCATCATCCTGCTGATCGGTATCGTCAAGAAAAACGCGATCATGATGATCGACTTTGCGCTGGAGGCTGAGCGTCAGCAGGGCATGAGCCCGCAGGATGCGATCTACCGGGCGGCACTGCTGCGCTTCCGTCCGATCCTGATGACCACATTGGCCGCATTGTTCGGCGCGGTACCGCTGATGCTCGCTTCCGGCTCCGGTGCCGAGCTGCGTCAGCCGCTGGGTTTGGTCCTGGTTGGTGGTCTACTGTTGAGCCAGTTGCTGACGCTGTTCACCACGCCGGTGATCTATTTGTTCTTCGATCGGTTGGGCAGTCGTTTTGCCCGTAAGAACGTGGCAGGACAAGAGGTGGGCGTATGACCGGTTCGAAAAGACGCCCGAGGCCAGCCCGTAGGATGGGTGCAACCCATCACCTTGGCTCGATGGGTTGCACCCATCCTACGGTCGGTTACAAGGTTGTCGATGATATGGCTGGGGGGCAAAAGCGCTTGGTGCTGCCGGCTCGTCCAGTCTCCAGCCTTCAATCTCCAGCGGCTTTTGCGCGATGAACTTGTCCGCACCTTTCATCGCCCGTCCGGTGGCGACCATGTTGCTGAGCCTGGCGATCCTGCTGTTGGGCGGGGTCAGTTTTGGCTTGCTGCCGGTGTCGCCGCTGCCGAACATGGATTTTCCGGTAATCACGGTGCAGGCCAGTCTGCCTGGGGCCAGTCCGGAAATCATGGCGTCCAGCGTGGCGACGCCGCTGGAGCGGTCGCTCGGCAGCATCGCCGGTGTCAACCAGATGAGCAGCCGCAGCAGTCAGGGCTCGACGCGGATCATCATCGAGTTCGACCTAGACCGCGACATCAACGGTGCTGCGCGTGAGGTTCAGGCAGCGATCAACGCTGCGCGCAATCTGCTGCCCAGCGGTATGCGCAGCATGCCTACGTACCGCAAGGTCAACCCATCGCAGGCGCCGATCATGGTGCTGTCGCTGACCTCCGATGTGCTCGACAAAGGCCAGCTCTACGATATCGGCTCCACGGTGCTGGCGCAGAAGTTATCGCAGGTGCCCGGTGTGGGTGAGGTGCAGGTCGGTGGCAGTTCGCTTCCGGCGGTGCGCGTCGAACTTCAACCGCAACAACTCGAGCAATACGGCGTGTCCCTCGACGAGGTCCGTCAGACCATCGCCTCGGCTAATGTACGCCGACCCAAAGGCATGGTCGAAGACGATCATCGTCACTGGCAGGTGCAAGCCAGCGACCAGTTGCACGAGGCGGCGGATTATCTGCCGCTGATCATTCGCTACCAGGATGGCGCCGCCTTGCGCCTGAGCGACGTGGCCAAGGTCAGCGATGCGGTGGAGGATCGCTACAACGACGGCTTCTTCAACAACGAACGCGCCGTGCTGCTGATCATCAACCGCCAGGCCGGCGCCAACATCATCGAAACCATTGAAGGCATTCGCAATGAACTGCCCGCGCTACAGGCTATCGTGCCTGGTAGCGTCAAGATGGCGGTGGCGATGGACCGTTCGCCGGTCATCCGCGCGACACTGCACGAAGCCGAGCGCACATTGCTGATCGCGGTAGGGCTGGTCATCGTGCTGGTGTTTCTCTTCCTCGGACGGCTACGCACGGCGTTGATTCCGGCGCTGGCGGTGCCGGTGTCGCTGGTTGGCACCTTCGCCGTGATGTACTTGTTCGGCTTCTCGCTCAATGTGTTGTCGCTGATGGCGTTGATTCTGGCGGCCGGGCTGGTGGTGGACGATGCCATTGTGGTGCTGGAAAACATCGCACGACACATCGATGACGGCGTCCCGCCAATGCGCGCTGCGTATATAGGGACGCGGGAGGTGGGCTTCACGCTGCTGTCGATGAATCTGTCGCTAGTGGTGGTTTTCGTTTCGATCCTATTCATGGGCGGCATCGTGGAACGGCTGTTTCGCGAGTTCTCCATCACCCTGGCGGCGGCCATCCTGGTCTCGCTGTTGGTGTCGCTGACGCTGACGCCGATGCTTTGTGCCCGTTGGTTGAAGCCTCACGAAGCCTCGCAAGAAGGAGGTCTGCACCGCTGGAGCCACGATGCGCATCAATGGCTGCTGCGTCATTACGATCGATCCCTGGGTTGGGCGCTGCGCCATCACCGGATTACGCTGTTCACGCTGCTAGCGACCATTGGGCTAAACGTTTTTCTTTATATCGAAGTGCCCAAAACCTTCCTGCCACAGCAGGATACCGGCCAGCTGACTGGCTTCATCCGCGGCGACGATGGGCTGTCGTTCCAAGTCATGCAGCCTAAGATGGAAACCTACCGCCAAGCCGTGCTGGCCGATCCAGCGGTGGAAAGCGTGGCCGGTTTCATTGGCGGGCAGGGCGGCATAAACAACGCCTTCATGATCGTCCGGCTCAAACCACTGGCAGAACGCGAGATATCCGCACAGAAGGTCATCGAGCGGATCCGCGCCAATCAGCCGAAAGTCCCGGGTGGACGCATGTTCCTTATGGCAGATCAGGATCTGCAATTCGGTGGAGGACGTCAGAGCAGTTCGGCATATTCCTACAACCTGCTGGCCAGCGATCTGGCCGACCTGCGCGCCTGGGTGCCGCAGGTGACACGCGCGCTGATGGCGTTGCCGGAGTTGACCAGCATCGATGCCAACGACGGCGAAGGTGCACAGCAGATCAGCCTGAAAGTGGACCGAGACGCAGCCAAGCGGTTGGGTATCGATATGGGCACGGTCACTACCTTGCTGAACAACGCCTTCAGCCAGCGGCAGATCTCCACCATCTACGAATCGCTTAACCAGTATCAGGTGGTGATGGAGATCGACCCGGCGTACGCCCAGAATCCCGAAGTGCTTGAGCAGATTCAGGTGATCACCAGCGATGGTCGGCGGGTGCCCCTGGCTGCGTTTGCAAGCTATGAGCGCAGCCTTGAAGAAGACCGTGTCAGTCATGATGGGCAGTTCGCCGCGGAGAACATCGACTTCGATCTGGCGCCCGGTGTGAGTCTAGATCAGGCGACACGGGCTATTGATCGTGCGGTTGCCGCCATCGGCATGCCCAGCGAGGTGCAGGGGCGTCTAGGTGGCACCGGTGATGTCTTCAAGGCTACGCAGGAGGGGCAGCCGCTGATGATCTTGGGCGCTCTGTTGCTGGTTTACATCGTGCTCGGCATTCTCTACGAAAGCTATATCCATCCGTTGACGATCCTCTCCACGCTGCCGTCTGCGGGCGTCGGTGCGCTGTTGGCCATCATCCTGATGCGCGAACAGTTCAGCCTGATTTCCCTGCTCGGTCTGTTCCTGCTGATCGGTGTCGTCAAGAAGAACGCGATCCTGATGATCGATCTGGCGCTGCAGTTCGAGCGCAACGACCACTTGTCTCCGCAAGAGTCGATCCGCCGTTCATGCCTGTTGCGCTTCCGCCCAATTCTGATGACCACCATGGCCGCGATCCTCGGCGCCTTACCGTTGCTCATGGGCGGTGCCGAAGGGGCCGAGATGCGCCAACCGCTGGGCCTGACCATCGTCGGCGGGTTGATCCTCAGCCAGATCCTCACGCTTTACACCACGCCGGTCGTCTATCTGTACCTGGATCGCGCGCGTCATCGCTTCAACCGCTGGCGTGGTGTGCGCACCGATGCCGCCCTGGAAAATCCGCTATGAATTCGTCGTATTTGAAATCTCCCTTGCGCCCGCTGGCCCTGATGGTCATGGCGTTTTCGCTCGGTGCTTGCACCTTGGGTCCCGACTACCAACGGCCGGAACTGCCCGTTGCCACGGAGTTCAAGCAGGCCGAAGGATGGAAGACCGCCGCCCCGGCGGACGTCTTGCAGCGTGGCGACTGGTGGGCGCTCTACGGCGATGCCGAGCTGAATGCGCTGGTTGGTCGGCTGAACGTTTCCAACCAGAATCTGGCGGCAGCCGAAGCGCAGTATCGCCAAGCGCGTGCCTTGGTACGGGGGGCGCGTTCGCAGCTGTTTCCCGTCGTGGGGGCCAGTGGCGGCGTGTCCCGTGGAGGGCAGGGTAGCTCTGGCAATAACTCGTCGCAGTACGTCGGTAGCGGTGGCGGTGTAAGCGAGAGCTACGATGTCGGCCTCGACGCGTCATGGGAACTCGATATCTGGGGGCGCCTGCGCCGCAATCTGGAGGCCAACCGCGCCAACATGCAAGCGAGCGCAGCGGACTTGGCGGCGGTCCGTCTGAGCCTGCAGTCCGAACTGGTCCAGACCTATCTGCAATTGCGCGTGATGGACGAGCAGCAGCGGTTGCTGGACCAGACGGTGGAGGCTTTTGCCCGCTCGTTGCGCCTGACAGAAAACCAGTACGAGGCTGGCATCGTGCCCAAGTCCGACGTCAGCCAGGCCCTGACCCAGCTGAAAAGCACCCAGGCCCAAGCGATCGACCTGCGCTGGCAACGCGCGCAGATGGAGCACGCCATCGCGGTGCTCGTTGGCGTGCCGCCCTCGGAGCTGACCATTGCCGAACGACGCGACATTCCACAATTGCCCGAAGTACCACTGGCCTTGCCGTCGCAATTGTTGGAGCGGCGGCCGGACATCGCCTCGGCCGAGCGCCAGGTCATGGCCGCCAATGCGCAGATCGGCGTGGCCGAAGCGGCCTGGTATCCGGACCTGACCTTGAGCGCTAGCGGCGGCTATCGCAACAGCAGTTTCAGCGACCTGATCAGCGTGCCCAACCGCTTCTGGTCGCTGGGCCCTCAGCTGGCGCTGACGCTACTCGATTTCGGCGGTCGCCGTGCCGACCTCGAAGCGGCTGAAGCCAGCTATGACCAGACTGTGGCCAGTTATCGCCAGACGGTGCTCGACAGCTTCCGTGAAGTCGAGGACAACCTCGTGCAACTGCGCGTGCTTGCCGAGGAAACGGTTGTGCAACGAGAGGCGCTGGAAGCGGCGCAGGAATCGCTGCGTCTGATCGAAAACCAGTATCGCGCTGGGACTGTGGACTTCCTCAGCGTGGCGACGGTGCAGACCACTGCATTGAACAACGAGCGGACCAATCTCGCATTGCTGGGGGATCGGCTGGCGGCCAGCGTGCAACTGATTGCGGCGCTTGGCGGTGGTTGGGACGAGGCTCAACTGGAGCAGGAGCCGGTGTTCGAAGGGGCGGAGCGCTGAGTGTTTGGCGCCTGTGATTGCCGGTGATGGATGACGGGGATTCGTCCAATACCCGCCCGCGATGTAGAGCGTTCGATTAAAAAACGAAACCCCGCAATCGCGGGGTTTCGTCAGAGTAGGCGAGCGCCTGGGCAACTGGTAGATCAATCGCGTTGCTTGCGATTCACCGTCTGTGCCGCTTTGATGATGTCGGCACCGATCACCGGCTCGAACTCCTTCCATACCGGCCGCATGGCTTCACGCCAGGCTTCGCGCTCGGCAGCAGTGAGCTCGATGATTTGCGACGTGCCGGCCTGGCGGATGCGCTCGCGATGGGCCTGGTTGGCTTCTTCGGCGGCGCGGTTCACCGCGTAGGTCACCTCATTGATGATGCCTTCGAGTTCGGTGCGAATGCTGTGCGGGATGCCGTACCAGAAGCGCGTGTTGCTCACCAGCATGTAGTCGAGCACGCCGTGGTTGCTCTCGGTGATGTACGGCTGCACGGTATGCATGTTCTTACTGTAGATATTCGACCAGGGATTTTCCGCGCCCTGGACGGTGCCGTTCTGCAACGACGCGAATACATCGGCAAAGGCGATTTTCTTTGTAGGTGCCCCTACCTGGGCGAACTGTGATTCCAGAACCGCCGACGGCTGAATGCGGAATGCCAGGCCGTTCGCATCGCTCGGCAAGCGCAGCGCCTTGGTGGCCGACAGCTGTTTCATGCCGTTGTGCCAGTAAGCCAGGCCGGTAATGTTTTCTTTTTCCATCGAACGCAGCAGCTGACGCCCCTTGGCGCGCTTTTGGAAGCGATTGACGGCGTCCAAATCGTCGAACAGGAACGGCAGATCGAAGACCTGCACCTGCTTGGTGTACTGCTCGAACTTGGCCAGCGAAGGCGCGAGCAGTTGGACTTCGTTCTTGCTCAAGGCATCCAGTTCGTCGGCATCGCCATACAGGGTAGAGTTTGGGTAGACCTCGACGGTTACCTGGCCCGGCAGGCGCTCTTCGACCAGTCGTTTGAACAGCAGGGCGCCCTTGCCCTTAGGGGTTTCTTCGGCAACGACATGGGCGAACTTGATAACGATTGGCTCTGCTTCGACCACTGTCGCGGTCAGTGCCAGCATCAGTCCGGCGAGGGTGATGATCGGCTTGATCATTTGAAAGGCTCTTTATTCTGGTTGGTTGGCATTGCATCCGGGAGCCGAATGCGATTGAGCTTCAACGCGACGTTATGCCAAATAAGCCGAACCATCTAAAGCGCATTCTCGCAAAATTCATGATTGAAAGAGCGGGAGCGGAAACGCATCACAATTTGCTCCCATGGACCACTGCTTTGCCTTGCAAAGCAGTGGTCCAGAGCTATCCGCGGGTCAACTGTTGGATAGCTGCCAACCGCCACCCAAGGCTTTGTAGAGCGCGACGACACCGCGATAGAGCTCAATTTCGGCTTGGGCCTGAGCGTCTTCGGCGGCCAGCCGTTCACGCTCGGCGTCCAGTAGCACAAGGAAGTCCACCGTTCCTTCGCGATAGCGGATCTCGGCCTGTTGCGCCGCTGCGCGGCTGGCGCTGGATTGACGTAGCAACGACAGCAGCCGTTCCTGGGCACGGGCGTAGTCGCTGAAGGCGTTCTCAGACTCTTCCAGCGCCAGCAACACCTGCTGTTCGTAGCCTGCCAATGCACCCTCGGCATCGGCTTCGGCACCGCGCAATCTGGCACGTACGCTACCCATGTCGAACGCCGCCCAGCTGATGCTCGGTGCGGCTCCCCAGGCCTGCGCGGCGCTGGAGCCAATCTGCGAACCGCGCCCGGCGATGAAACCGAGGAAGCCGGACAGGCTCACCCGCGGGAACAGATCCGCCGTCGCAACGCCAACATTGGCCGTGGCTGCGGCCAGTTGACGCTCTGCCGCCCGGATGTCTGGACGACGACGCAGCAATTCGCCGGGATCGCCGATCGGCAACGCTTTGGCAATCGCCGGCAATTCACGTGGCGACAGGTCGACGCTGAGCTGATCGGCGCGCTGGCCGAGCAGAGTAGCGATGCGATTGCGCGCGCGGCTCTGGGCGGCCTGAAATTGCGGCAGGCTGGCCTCGGTAGCGGCCAAACGGGCATCGGCGCGCAGGACATCGAGTTCGCTCCCCATACCGGCGTCGCGCAGTTGTTCGGTCAGCTGATGCGAGTCGCGCTGATTGTCCAGGTTCTCCCGCGCAATGCGTTCACGCAGCTGGGCGCCGCGCAGCTGACCATAGGCGTCCACCAGCTCGGCGATCAGGCTCACTTGCAACTGGTAGAGCTCAGCTTCGGCGGCTTCAGTCTGTGCTTCGCTGGCTTCGATACGCCGCTGGATACGTCCGAACAGGTCCAGTTCCCAAGCCATATCCAGGCCCAGATCGTAGCGCTCGATGTTGCTGCGTTCCTCGCTGAAACCGGGTTGCTGGGCTTTGCCGTATTCGGCGCTGGCCCCGGCAGTCACGGTGGGTAAGCGATCATTGGCGGCATCGTCTCGGATCGAACGCGCCGCACGTAACCGGGAGAAGGCGATGCGCAGCTCACGGTTCTCAGCCAAGGCCTGACCGACCAGGGCATCGAGCGTCGGGTCTTCAAATTGGTGCCACCAGGCGGATTCGAACCGTGAGCGGTCGAAGTCTTCTGCTGTGGCCCGATCAATTTCTGCCGGAGCCGTTTCCGGCGTACGGTAGTCGGGCCCCACCGCACAGGCGCTGAGCGTCAATATCGCGGCTAGCAGGAGCGGGGTGGTGATTACAGCCTTCATGCATGAATCTCCTTCAATACAGCTTTTTTCTCCTCGCGCCGTTCGACGAAGGCGCGAATCACCAGATAGAACACCGGAGTCAGTAGCAGCCCGAAGAAGGTCACGCCAAGCATCCCGCTGAACACCGCGACACCCATGGCATGGCGCATCTCGGCACCGGCTCCGGTTGAAAGTACCAGCGGTACCACGCCCATGATGAAGGCGAAGCTGGTCATCAGAATCGGCCGCAGCCGCAGCCGGCAGGCTTCGAGTACCGCAGCCAACCGATCCATGCCTTCTTCCTGCTTGTCCTTGGCAAACTCGACGATGAGGATCGCGTTCTTGCACGCCAGCCCCACCAGCACGATCAGGCCAATCTGAGTGAACACGTTATTGTCGCCACCAGACAGGATCACTCCTGTGATGGCCGACAGCAGCGTCATCGGCACGATCAGGATCACCGCCAGCGGCAAGCTCCAGCTCTCGTATTGCGCCGCCAGCACCAAGAACGCCAGCAGGACGCAGAGCGGGAAGACGAACATTGCGGTGTTACCGGCCAGAATTTGCTGATAGGTCAGTTCGGTCCATTCGTAGCTCATACCGTTCGGCAGCTCGGCCTGAAGCAGCCGCTCCATGGCGTCTTCAGCCTGGCCGGAGCTGTAGCCTGGAGCCGCCGCACCGTTGATTTCAGCGGTGAGGAAGCCGTTGTAGTGCATCACCCGATCGGGACCTGCGCTGTCGCTGACCTTGACGAAGGTCGACAGCGGGACCATTTCGCCGCGATCGTTGCGTACTTTCAGTTGGCCGATCTGCTCGGGCGTCAGACGAAACTTCTGCTCGGCTTGAACGTTCACCTGATAGGTGCGACCGAAGCGGTTAAAGTCGTTGGCATACAGCGATCCGAGGTAGACCTGCATGGTGTCGAAAATCTGGTCGATCGGAACACTATGGGTTTTGGCTTTTTCTCGATCGATATCAGCATCGATTTGCGGCACGTTGACCTGGTAGCTGGTAAACAGCCCGGCCAGCTCCGGATACTCGGCGCTCTTGGCAAGGACGTTCTGGACTTGTTTGTATAGTTCTTCGTAGCCGAGGTTGCCGCGATCCTGCACTTGTATGCGGAACCCCCCGATGGTGCCCAGACCCTGAACCGGTGGCGGCGGGAAGATGGCGATGAAGGCGTCCTGGATCTGCGCGAACTGCCCATTCAGATCTGCCGCGATGGCGTTGGCCGAAAGCGCCGGGTCTTTGCGCTCGTCGAACGGCTTGAGCGGGGTGAAGACGATGCCGCTGTTGGGGCTGTTGGTGAAGCCATTAATCGACAGACCCGGAAAGGCGACGGTGTTCTCCACTCCCGGATGTTCGCTGGCGATCTGCGACATGCGTTTGATCACATCCTCGGTGCGATCCAGCGTGGCGGCATCTGGCAACTGCGCGAAGGCCACCAGGTACTGCTTATCCTGCGGCGGCACGAAACCGGTCGGCGTGCTGGCAAAGCCCATATAGCCCAGTCCCACCAGCCCGATATAGACCACCAGGGCAATGCCGCTACCGCGCAGGATGCGCTTCACCGCGCCGACATAACCGTGACTGGCACGCTCGAACATTCGGTTGAACGGCGCGAACAACCAGCCGCCGAAAAGCTTATCCAGCAGGCGTGAGAAGCCGTCCTTAGGTGCGTCGTGGCTGCGCAGCAGTGCAGCGGCGAGTGCTGGCGACAGAGTCAGCGAGTTGAACGCCGAAATAACTGTCGAGATGGCGATAGTCAATGCGAACTGCTGATAAAACTGCCCGGTAAGACCGGAAATGAACGCAGTCGGGATGAATACCGCGCACAGCACCAGGGCCGTAGCGACAATCGGCCCCGTCACTTCCTTCATCGCTTGCTTGGTGGCTTCGACCGGCGACTTGCCGAGCCCAATGTTGCGTTCGACGTTTTCCACCACGACGATCGCGTCGTCCACCACGATGCCGATCGCCAGAACTAGGCCGAACAGCGACAGCGCATTGAGCGAGAAGCCGAGCATGTGCATGACGGCGAAGGTACCGATCAACGATACCGGCACGGCGGCTAGCGGGATGATCGAGGCACGCCAGGTCTGCAGGAACAGGATCACCACGAGGACCACCAGCACGATGGCTTCGAGCAGGGTATGCACTACCGCCTCGATGGAACCGCGGACGAAAATGGTCGGGTCGTAGACGATTTCGTAGTCCACGCCCTCGGGAAAGTCCTGCTTCAGCTCGGCCATGCGAGCCCGTACCGAGTCGGAGATTTCGATGGCATTGGAGCCGGGACGCTGGAATACCGGGATGGCGACGGCGGGCTGGTTGTTCAGTAGCGACCGCAGGGCGTACTGACTGGACCCCAGTTCGATACGCGCAATGTCCCGGAGACGGGTAATCGAGCCGTCTTCGCCGGCGCGAACGATGATGTTCTCGAATTCGTCCTCAGTGACCAACCGGCCCTGCGTGTTGATCGAAAGTTGGAAATCAGTCGCACCCGGAGCAGGCGGCGCGCCAAGTGAGCCGGCTGCGACCTGACGGTTCTGCTCGCGGATCGCGTTGACCACATCGGACGCGGTGAGGTTGCGCGAGGCGACCTTGTTTGGGTCGAGCCAGACACGCAGCGAGTAATTACCCATGCCGAACAACTGTACGTCGCCGATGCCGTCCAGCCGCGCCAGCTCGTCCTTGACGTTGAGAGCCGCGTAGTTGGACAGATAAAGCATGTCGTAGCGCTCATCCGGCGAGGTCAGGTGCACCACCATGGTCAGGTCCGGCGAGGCCTTGTCCACCGTTACACCGAGGCGCTGCACTTCGGTGGGCAGCGTCGGCATCGTGCGGGTCACACGGTTCTGCACCTGCACCTGGGCATTATCCAGATCAGTACCGAGGGCGAAGGTGATGGTCAGCGTGAGCTTGCCGTCGGCGGTGGCCTGAGACGACATGTAGAGCATGCCCTCAACGCCAGTAATGGCCTGCTCCAGCGGCGAGGCGACAGTTTCGCCGATCACCTTGGGGTTGGCGCCGGGGAACTCGGCGCGCACCACCACAGTGGGCGGAACGACCTCCGGGTACTCGCTGATCGGCAACTGGAACAGGGAGATGGCGCCGCCGATGAGGATCACCAGGGACAACACCGCCGCAAAGATTGGCCGCTGAATGAAGAATTGAGAGAAATTCATGACGCACTCCGGGGGAGAGGGTGCGCATTACGCACCCTGACGGAATCGATTGTTTTGATGTGCGCCGAAGCGCTCGGACGACGGGCTAGGCGTTAGCTCAGCTGCTATCTGTTCAACTGCTAGGACGCCGCGCCACGCTGCGGTCGACCACTTCGGTCTTGAACGCCGCAGTGATGGCGCGGTGCTGCTCCTTGAGCGCGGCGAGGGTATCGGCGTCTGCCATCGGCACGGTTTGCGGCTCAACTGCATTACCCGGACGGACACGCTGCAGGCCGTTGACGACGATAGTCTCGCCTTCATTAAGGCCACTGCGGACGATGCGCAGCCCTTCGAGCTTCGGCCCCAGTTCGATGGAGCGGTAATTCACCTTCCCGTCCTCGCCAAGCACCAGCACGAACTTCTTGCCCCAATCGGTCCCCACTGCGACGTCCTTGATCAGCACTGCGTCGTAGGTGGCGCTCCCGACCAGCTTCATCTGTGCATAAAGGCCAGGCGTGAAGCGCCCGTCACGGTTGTCGAACACGGCGCGCCCGCGGATGGTGCCGGTACGCGGATCGACCTGGTTGTCGATGAAGTCCATGCGGCCGAGGTGCGGGTGACCGTCCTCACTGGAAAGGCCGAGATACACCGGAGTCGATTCGCCACGTGTGCCGTTGCGGGCCAGCTCGCGGTACTTCAGGTAGGTACGCTCATCCGCCTCGAAGTAGGCGTAGACCTCGCTGGTGGAAACCAGCGTGGTGAGCAGCGCCTCGCCAGCGTTGACCAGATTGCCGGCGGTGATCATGGCGCGACCCGCGCGGCCGTCGATGGGTGCAGTGACGCGGGTAAAGCTGAGGTCTAGCTTGGCTGCGTCCAGTTGTGCCTGGATCGCCGCGACTGCGGATTTCGCTTCGCTGGCAGCGCTGACGCGGGCATCGGCCAATTCAGCGGAGATCGCATTATTGGCCCGTAGCCGCTCGCCGCGCTGGGCTTCGCTGGCGGTGCGTTGTTGCGTGGCGCGCGCCTGTTGCAACTCGGCTTGCAGGCGTTTTACCTGAGCCTCGAACGGGCGCGGATCGATCTGGAACAGCAGATCGCCTTTCTTAACCAGCGCGCCTTCCTCGAAGGCGACCTTGTCGATGAAGCCGGAAACCCGTGGTCGGATTTCAACCGACTCCGGCGCTTCCAGACGCCCGGTGAGTTCGTCCCATTCGGTGACTTGCTGCTCGATGACTTCGGCGACGCTGACAGCCGGCGCCGGCATTGCCGCCTCGGTGGCTTCAGGCGCCTGCCCGCATGCACCGACAAGCGCAGCGACAACTGCAACAAGTGGGTAACGCAGGGCGTTGAGTGAACGTTCCATGCTTGACTCCGCAACTGGGTTTTTATGTTGGGCGAAGTGTGCGGGGCGGGTTCTCTATGCAGAAATCGAACGAGGCGAATGTAGTTATCACTTCCGATGATGATTCGGGTAGGGCGGGAAGGCTCGTTTCGGCAAAACGGCCGGA
>NZ_JAMOII010000014.1 GCF_024448985.1 Stutzerimonas stutzeri | reverse complement strand
ATGGCTTCGTCGGGTGGCGTGCGCACGGTAACCAGCAGATCGATATCGCTGTACGGCTTCAGACCACCATCCAGCGCGGAGCCGAACAGGTGTATGGCCAGTAGCGATGGTGCTAGGTGGCGTTCTATGACAGCGCGAGCCTGAGATAGCTGTGTATCAATCGAGGCGGTGGGTATGGGGATGGTCATGGTACTCAGCGGCCAGTCGATGGAAACGACGCAGTATTCCTTCCGTGGCTCTAACGTTTGGTTAAGGGGCGGGCTTTAGCCCGTCCCAGTGAGCGGAGCGAATGGTTTGAACCGGCTGTTAGACACTGTGTACGCGCTTGCCCCTCAGTGCTTCAAAAATCCCCATTGAAAGCTTAGGCATGTGCTTCTTTACATGAAACGACTTTGCACTGAGCAAAAGACAGCTTCCGGTTAGGTAGATATTTGCGAAAAAAGAACAGATCGAAATTATTGATCCGTCTGATATAAGTGGAATAGTGAATTGACCATCTCGCGCAACTATTGAAAGCGCGGCGATTATTAATCCTCCGCATATAAAGATTAGAATTAACGAGATTGCCAGGTCAAAAAGCCTCAGCGCTACGTTTTTAGCTAAATTTAACGATAACTTCCTGTAAATGAAGTACAGGAATGGAAGGAGTATCAACATTAACCAGGGCGTGAGCACATAAGATGCGACTAAAAACACGACTGGGGTTGCTACAGCTGTGGCACGATCCTTCGTTGAAGTACTCACATAAGCTCCTTGCAGTGTCTAACGTTTGGTTAAGGGGCCGGCTTTAGCCGGTCCCAGTGAGCGCAGCGAACGATTTGAACCACTTGTTAGCTTATTACTCATTAATTTGGTCAATGCTTCGGAGCAGTAACCGACCAAGAGGACTGATTGAATAGCCATTGGCTTTTATCATGCCCGTCTTATCGTCAAATTCTGGTAGCTCACCTTTTCTTGCTCTCTTAAATCCTGGTCGTAATAATCCCAGGCTTGCAAGATGAGTCTTATGGGTTTGGTGGAGAACGTGTTTGTCTAAATCTTCTTGAGTAGACCCAAGGACGGCGCCTGGTGGCTGCAATGAGTCTTGATGTATCTTAAAAAACTCTTCGGAGTCTGGTTCTCCGTGATGCAGCGTATAGGATTTCAATATTATTATTTCTAGGTCATTAAGTTGACCAAGTATAGATAGCAGCCGTTTATTCTCAATATATTCTAGGCGGTCATTCGTAAGGCTGTTTTTGAGAAGTGAGGCTATGTAGTCTTTTCTTTCTTCACTTAGGGCCCTGGCGGCTTGAAGAAATCCATCCTCGATCAGATCTACTGATTCGGGAGTAACGATTTTTTCTTCAACTTTTGATTTTTCGTCTTCGGCGATCTTCGCTTCGAGAAGTTTTAGCAGGGATTCAATTCTATCAATTCTTTGGTTCGGTATTATTGCACCAACAATCTCTGCAGCCAATGGACCAACAAACGGAATCGCTCCGACTAAACCCTTACCTAAGATAGCTGCAATATCCGTATTTTTTGGCATAAATTCTCCGTGAAAAAGCTAACGTTTGGTTAAGGGGCGGGCTTTAGCCCGTCCCAGTGAGCGAAGCGAACGATTTGAACCGATTGTCATAGCTTCATCGTGGGTCATCGAAACTATCTTCAAAGAGCTCCAATAGCTTTCCATCCACCCAAAGCTCAACCCTGAATTTATTAATGTCTGGTAAATTTTGAAATGGGCCTGATGGGTCATATGACCGATAGTGAAACACCACGGAGTCGCCTTGCTCATCTGTATATTTACAGTTGAGCAGCATGTAATTCGATTCTCCGATAACCGTTGTCCCAGTTTTGGGGATTTCGTGGACTATTATATTGGCGTCTTGGGCATCTGAAGCCCTTTTAGATATGGAAACTAGTTCGCCGTATTTTTGTTTTGCAATCATCAAAGGCTCCGATACCTGCAGTATGAGCTTGGGCCTATAACGTTTTGTTAAGGGGCGGGCTTTAGCCCGTCCCAGCGAGCGAAGTGAGCGATTTGAACCAATTGTTATGCTTTTAATTGTGAAATGTTGAAAAGTATCCCTGCCGCCACTAAGCAGGAGACAATCACTGCGAAAGCCATGGTTTTTATGTGTATCTCTCTTGACGGTATTTCTGTATCTGAACATCGGTCAATGGATTTCACTAGCTTTAGAGTGCCGGTATTGTCATCAAAAACGACCATGAATAAATGATTGATTAGAATGACGTATAAAATAATTGTCAGTGAAAGATATGCTGCGTGCTCCCAGTCATTATTTATCAGTAGTTCTACTGAGAATATGAAGCCTGCTGATCCGAGAGCTGTGTCGGAGAATAATTTCGAGATCCAGTGCGCGTATGAAAATATTCTATTTTGGCTGCTTAAGAAAAGAAGAAGGATTATAAGTAGCGCGGCGAAGGCAGCTGAAATAACAGCTCCAAATATTAGATTTATAATTGTCGCGTTATTTTCAAGAAAAGCTCTCTCCACGCCGTTTATTGGGAGTTGATATATTGCAGAGGATCCAATTGCCCAGATAAAGAATGGACTAGGGTCAATTCTTGGGAAATTATCCTGCAGAAATTTTTTCACTGTCTGTCCTTGGCATAAAGTTTGGTTAAGGGGCGGGCTTTAGCCCGTCCCAGTGAGCGTAGCGAACGGTTTGAACCATTTGTTAGCGTGTAACGTAGTATGTGTAAACCCTTTACTCTCCGCGCTCTAAGCTTTTGCGCTGTTCAAGAAGGGATTTCTCTTGCTCTATGTCTTTTTCAAAATGCACTGTTAGACGCCGTAAGTCAGCTAGCTTCATATCTAGTTCACCAGCATCACTTTCTTCTGAAAGTAATTCTATTGCGGTTCGCTGGCTGTCATATGCTGATAAAAAGTGGTTAACCATGCTGATGTTGTTGGCAAGGCGATCAAGTTCATCAGGGATGATTTTTTGCAGTAATGGATTGGAGCTTATGATTACCTCTTCACATTCCATTACAAACTTTAACCGATCTAGAGTTGCACGCTGCCTATCAAGCTCCATAAGCAGTTCTCTCTTGCGTTCGAGGACTAACAGTCGAGCAGCAGAGGCTGCGCTTTTCTCATTTAAACGATGGGCTTTATGAGCAGTGCTATTAGCTGCGAGGCTTGCAATTAGAGCCAAGATAGCGACCAGCATTGATGAGTGTTCTATTATTGCTTCAAGCATCGGATCGCTTCTTGGTATGTATGGCTGGAATCTTATTTGGCTATTGGCTAACTATAATTAGACACCAACTGGTGCATAAGACGCCGAGCGGGCTTGGTGTATAACGTTTCTTGCCATTGAGGATGTCCTTGTCTAGGCTGGGCGGTTTCGACGGATGAAAACTGTATAAAGGAGTTATACATCATGGAAGGGAAGCCGAGTTTTACTGGATCAGGTGCGTGAGCAGATCAGGCTTAAACACTACTCGATCAGAACTGAGCGTGTCTATTGCGAGTGGGTTAAGCGTTACATCCGTTTTCACGAATACCGGCACCCGGTTGATATGGGTGCGCCAGAGGTAGAAGCCTTTCTTTCCGACCTTGCTATTCGCCGGGACGTCTCGGCTTCGACGCAGAACCAGGCGCTCGCTGCATTGCTGTTTCTTTACAAACAAGTCCTTAAACAAGACCTGCCGTGGTTGGGCGAAGTCGTGCGTGCCAAGAAGCCGGCCCGGTTACCTGTGGTGCTCTCCATGGAGGAGGTGCATCAGATACTCGGGTTGCTGGATGGGCCGGTTGGGCTCGTTGCGCGGCTTCTGTACGGCGGTGGCATGCGTTTGATGGAGGGCATTCGGCTCCGCGTGAAGGACGTCGATTTTTCTCGTAACGAGATCGTCATCCGAGACGGTAAAGGACAGAAGGACCGCGTTACTATACTGCCTGCAAGTTTGGTCGGGCCGCTCAAACAGCACATTGCCCGTACTCGGGCCATCCATGATCAGGAGTTATCCGAGGGCAGAGGAGATGTCTATCTGCCCGATGCTCTGGCTCGCAAATACCCTAGAGCGCCTTGGGATTGGGCTTGGCAGTATGTGTTTCCGGCGTCCAGCCTTTCGGTAGATCCGCGCAGTGGCGCGGTGCGCCGGCACCACCTTGACGAGAAGCGGGTCCAGCGCGCATTCAAGCGTGCCGTAAAAGCTTCTGGTATCTCCAAACCGGCAACACCGCACACCTTGAGGCATAGCTTTGCCACTCATTTGTTGGAAAGCGGGCAGGACATTCGCACCGTGCAGGAGCTGCTGGGGCATGCTGATGTAAAGACAACGATGATTTACACCCATGTGCTCAATCGTGGCGGCCTTGCGGTATTGAGCCCTTTGGATCGGTTGTGAAACGAAGGAATATGCCTTTCAGAAGGAGCGCCGTTTTGCGGTAGGCGTAGGGCCGATTCGCATCCCTTACGATCATTTAACCCGTTTCGCCATAGTCGTGACGCGCTCTTTCGAGCGGAATAAAAAGCCTGAAGAAGAGCCGTGGGGCCGAATTTACTCAGCCAAATACAAGGCCGAATAAATTCGGCCTACGAAGTTGAATACTCAATCAAAGCGCCAGCAATGGCCTTTACCGCGTCGATGAAGCCAACAACCCTATCGATTGTTGGCTTCTTGATTGACCGGCATCGGTCACTGGGTTCGGGTCACCCGCCACACGGTGTTGGCCAGATCGTCGGCAACGATTAGCGCGCCGCTTGGATCGACGGTCACACCGACGGGTCGACCGCGGGTCTTACCATCTTCTGTGCGGAAGCCTGTCACGAAGTCGACTGGCGGTCCCGAGGGGCGTCCATCGCTGAACGGCACGAAGATGACTTTGTAGCCAACCGGATTCTTGCGGTTCCAGCTGCCGTGCTCGCCGATGAATACGCCATCGGCGAACTGCTCGCCCATGGACGGTTCGGAGAAGTCTAGGCCGAGGGCCGCGACGTGGGAGCCCAGGGCGTAGTCGGGTGTGATCGTGGCGGCGACCTTTTCCGGGTCCTGCGGTCGCACGCGATCATCTACGTTCTGGCCCCAGTAGCTGTAGGGCCAGCCGTAGAAGCCTCCTTCTTGCACTGAGGTCAGGTAATCCGGCACCAGATCCTCGCCCAGCTCGTCGCGCTCGTTCACCACTGCCCAGAGTTGCCCGGAGCCGGGCTGGACCGCCAGCGCCGTCGGGTTGCGCAGGCCGGTCGCGTAGGGCTTGTAGGCGCCGGTCTCGGCGTTGATCTGCCAGACCAGGGCGCGGTCGACTTCGGCTTCCATCCCTCGCTCGGTGATATTGCTGTTGGAGCCGATGCCTACATAAAGGAAACGGCCGTCGGGGCTGATGGTCAGCGCCTTGGTCCAGTGGTGGTTGATCTCGGAGGGGAGGTCGACGACCTTCGTCGGCGGGCCGCTGGCCTCGGTCTGGCCCTCCTGATAATCGAAGCGCACCAGCGCATCCTGGTTGGCCACGTACAAAGTGCCGTCGTGGAACGCCAGCCCGTACGGTGCGTTGAGATCTTCGGCGAATACGGTCTGGACCTCGTAGGAGCCGTCACCATCGGCATCGCGTAGCAGTGTCAGGCGATTGCCACTCTCGACCGAGGTGTTGCCCTTAGCTTTGATATAGCCAGCGATCACGTCCTTGGGCTTGAGCTTCGGCGCATTGCCGCCTCGGCCTTCGGCTACGAGGATGTCGCCATTGGGGAGGACCAGCGTCTGGCGTGGGATCTTCAGATCGGTGGCAATTGCCTGGACGCTGAAACCCTGCGGCACCGTCGGCAGTTGATCGCCCCACGGCGTGGGCTCGGCGATCTTCATGCTGGGCAAGATTCCCCGTTCGGGTTCGGGCAGATTCGGGGTGGCGCCGTACTCCTGATCAGTGTCCTCACCCCCGATGCCACAACCGGCGAGCAGTACGGCCAGCGACAACGCGGTCAGTGCGTTCGGATGTTTCATCGTGCACCTCCGGCGCGCAGGTTGGTTAGGCCGATCCCGGTCGCAATGCAGGCCAGCACGGTGACGATCACAGAGAGAACCAGGCCAATGGGCATGGCGGCCCAGGCGTCCTTGGCATGCTCCAAGGCATTGATGAAGCCCAGCACCCAGGTCACCAGCAGTAACAGGAAGTACACCAGTGGCCGACCTTTCTTGTGATGGGCTCGTATCAGATTGACCAGTGCGAACAGAAGCGCCAGGCCGCAGAAAACCAAGCCCCCGGCAATCAGCCAGGAGGCGAAGTTGCTCCACTGAATCTGATAGCTGCGAAAGTAGGCGATGTCACTCAGCAGGGCGCCGAGAAAGAGGGGAACGGTTCCGGCAAGCAAGGTCGCGTGTAACGGGTTTGGCCTGCTTCGGTAGGTGCGCTGGGTGGTAGCGGTCACGGCGGACTCCTCTTCGCTGGGCGACCCTGGCCTGACTCGGTGCGGATGCGTTGGCCCGCCGGGCTCGCTCTGACTGTGTATAAAAGGGGAACGTAGCGCTAGCGGTTAGTTCACTCCGATCCATTGGGCCGAAGGCCAACTCGTACCCGATTTCGCGCGCGGTCGAAGCCAGCAGACAACACCGGTTCGCGCCGCCAATGGCTTCCGTTTTGTCGTCGGGTGCCATGGCGGTTGCTTCTTGGATACTGTTTGCGCGCCGTTATTGGGTCGAACTGCGCACTGCGGAGCGGCAGGTGATTTCGGCGTAGGGCTCGCCTGACGAATATTCGCCCGGAACGCGTTCCACGGCCTGGCTGTTGGGCGCAACGGTGAAAACCGGTGGCGCCGAGGTGTCCGAGCGCGCGTCGTCCGGTACGTGGAACTCGCAGGTCACCTGTTCGCCGGTATGGTTGAACACTTTCACGGCGCGTACGCCCAGTAGTTCACCTTCGACGCCCTCCGCTTGCGTGGGTACCCCCATGGGATTGACGTCGATTTTCAGGCCGTTCAGGTGGGCGATGATCTCCGGTTTCGGTGTCTGGGCCAATGCGATGGGTGCACAAAGTGCGAGGCCACAGGCGGCGAGCAATTGCTTGGTCATAGAAACCTCCTCTGAGTCGATGCCTGCTTAGAAGGGCTCGAAGGCCGAGGGTTCGGTTCTGATTCGGTGTCTTGCATGCAAAAAGTGGTGGGCTCGCCGGCATCGGGGCGCGCGGCGCCACTACTTGAGCAGTCTTCGAATCCTCACGTACAAGTCCTTCCCGCCCGTTGAGGTGCTCCCGCGTGTTTCCAGATCGAAATGTTTCGGCTGAGATTTGATCAGGTCGCTGAGTTTCTTGAAGCCGTACAGGCGCGGGTCGAAAGCAGGGCGGAGTTTGCTGATGTTCTGTCCGAGCATGCCGAGCTGAATCCAGTCATCTTCATCGGAAATGTCATCGAGCACTTTGGCAATGAACTCCACCGGGACCTTCTGCGATTTGACCTGAGCGCTCTTTTGCGCCGTTCTGATTTCGTCCTCGGCTTTTTCGACGGCAGCGGCCTGCGCTGTCGATTTGTCACCGATGGTCGGCGGCTCCGGGGAGGGCTTGGGTGCGTCGGCACGGAGGATTTCGGTGTAAATGAACTTGTCGCAGGCGGAGACGAAAGGCGAGGGCGTCTTCTGTTCGCCGAAGCCGTAGACGGTCAGGCCCTCCTCGCGCAGGCGGGCGGCCAAGCGAGTGAAATCGCTGTCGCTGGAAATCAGGCAGAAGCCGTCGAAGCGTCGCGTATAGAGCAGGTCCATGGCGTCGATGATCAGGGTGCTGTCGGTGGCGTTCTTGCCCGATGTGTAAGCGAATTGCTGGATCGGCTGAATCGAATAGTCCAGCAGCACTTTCTTCCAGCTACCCAGGTTGGGTTTGGTCCAGTCGCCATAAATGCGCTTAACGCTGGCGACCCCGTACTTGGCAATCTCCTCGAATAGCCCTTCGACGATGGCGGCGGGTGCGTTGTCGGCATCGATGAGTACCGCGAGGTGGGTCTGTTGACGGGTGCTGCTGGACTTGGCGGCCATGGTTCTTTTCCCGATGGATAGGCGCCGACCATAACGCCAGTGGCGACCGCAGGGCCAGCCCATGCATCTGTCTCTAGCGAGTGCTGCCCGGTGTGCTGCCCGGCCTGGTCGCTATCCCGATTCTGCTCTGCTGCGCTATCCAGCAGTTGGCCGTCGCCGGATCAGATCGGTTTCACCCCGATCCCCCGGGCCATCAGCGCCGCCAGCAGCGGGATGAGTAACAGCGCGAGCAATTCGATGCGGATGACCAGCTTGACCCAACGCGCTTTGGTTGGGCTGATCGCTGGGATCTGTCCAGCCTTCAGTGCGGGGCGCCACTTGAGAAAAGTCACGGTGGGATAGATCGACAACAGCGCGACCACCACGAACAACCCGACCTTGGCGTGAAAGAAGCTGTTGTTGAGGTAGTAATCCAGGCCCTTGCCGTAATGCATGGCACGCGCGACGCCGGTGACCAGCACAAGGCCTGCAACGATGCCGAAGGCAAGGTCGACGCGGAACAGGCTGCGCGCGCGCTTGAAGTTTAGCGGCAGGCGAAAGAGCTGGTGTTCCAGCACCAGCAGGGCAAACAGCAGGAAAATCGCCACGAAGTGCAGATAAGCGGCGACGGCATAGGCCATTTTCAGCGTCCTTTGGTTGTGTTTGCTGTGGGGGTGTCGGTTACGGCGGGCGCCGTGTGGACCGAGGTGAACCATTGTTGCTGGCGTTGCAGACGCCGGGCGATGCTGCCCAGGCAAATGCCGCGCACCAGCATGAAGGTGAGGAAGGCCAACCACAATCCATGATTGCCCATCTCGCGCAACAGCAAGCCCAATGGTAACGAAATCGCCACGGCGAACAGCATCGCGTTGCGCATTTCCCGCGCGCGGGTGGCGCCAATGAACAGGCCATCCAGCAGATAGCTCCAGACGGCCACCAGCGGCAGCGCGGCGAGATAGGGCAGGTAGGCGAGCGCCGTTTCGCGGACGGCCGGGATGTCGGTCTGAAAGCTGATGAACAGTTCGCCGCCGAGCAGGAAGAACAGCCCGAAGGCAAGACTGGCGAGCAGCGACCAGCCTCCGGCCACGGTCAGGATACGGCGCAGCTCGGTACGGTCCTGCGCGCCGATGGCGTGGCCGCTGAGCGCTTCGACCGCATGGGCCAGACCATCGAGCGCATGGGCGGTGAGCATCAGGCCGTTGAGCAACAGCGCATTGGCCGCCACGGTGGCGTCGCCCAGCCGCGTCCCTTGCACGGTGACCAGAAAGAATACGAGCTGAAGCGCCAACGAGCGCACAAAGATATCTCGATTGACGGACATCAGCGGTCGCCAGCTGGCCCAACGGCGCAGGATGCGGCCGTCCAGCTGTCCCGGATGGCGCAGCAAGGCGCCGCGCGTCAGCGCCAGGCCGACCAGCACACCGCACCATTCGGCGATCACCGAGGCGCGTGCCGCGCCGGCCACGCCCCAGTCAAGGCCGAGGACGAACCAGAGGTCCAGCGCGACGTTGACGAGGTTGGTGGTCAGCAGGATCGCCAAGGGCGCACGGGCATTCTGCGTGCCGAGGAACCAGCCGATCAGCGCCAGGCTCGCCAGTGCGGCGGGCAAGCCGAACAGGCGGGTGTAGAAATAATGCTGGGTGAGCGCGTCGAGCTCGGCCGAGGGTTGCATCAGCTGCAAGGCGAAGCCTTTGAGCGGCAAGGCAACCATGCTCAATAGCAGCGCGAAGCCCAGCGCCAGCAACAAGCCCTGCAGTAGGATCTGGCGCAGCGACCCGCCGTCTTCGCGCCCGGCGGCCTGCGCGGCGAAGCCGGTGGTGCCCATGCGCAGAAAGCCCATTACCCACACCAGCAGGGTGTACAGACTGCCGCCCACCGCCACCGAAGCAAGCTGATGCGCGTGCGGCAGATGGCCGATCACGGCGCTGTCGACCAGTGCCACCAGTGGCACGGAGATATTGGACAGAATCATCGGTGCAGCCAGCGCCCATACCCGTTTATGGGTGGGCGCGTGCTGCCAGGCAGTCAACAACATGAAGGGCTCCAGAACAGCCCGAAATGATACGTCGGCACGACGAAGGCGGCCAGCGAGCGGACTGCCGGCAAAAAGATGAAGGGTTGAAAGGTACGCTAGAAGCTTGACGATGAAGCAACCTCCTGGTGCTTTATTGTCTTCCAGCTTCCAGCTTCCAGCTTCCAGCTTCCAGCTTCCAGCTTCCAGCTTCCAGCTTTCTACTTCATCAATGAATTAGCCAGCTCAACAGCCAGAGGCCCAGAAACAGGTAAATCACACCGGCGATGAACGAGCGTCGGAAGAAGGCTCGGAATGCCCCAACGAGTAGCAACAGGCCGATGGCCAGCGCAATCAGGCTTATTATCGAGCGGTCCATGCCCAGCGTTCTCGACAGCCCCTCGAGGAAGTTGGCTCCAGCCTCGGCGAACAGGTAGAAGATGCCGCTGAGTGCATCGACGATGTAGCGAATCACCGTGCCGAGTGCCTGTCCCAACCATTCGAAAAAGCTTTCCACCTGCATGCTGCTCTCCTGCCATACGATCTTCGGCTGCAAGCGCAACCGTTCCATGGGGCATTGGGCTGTCAATCCGCTTGGCAGTTCCCAGCGGATTGAACCCACCGCTTGATGACGGGTCAGTAGCGGGTTGATCCGCCTTCCATTGCGCGTGTCACACACCTGCAACCCTTCCCGAGCAGACTGTTCGCTGTCGCTCCGACGAGAAAAACACATGCCGATTGTTACCAATGCACGACCGCAGTGGCTGCCGGGCACGCGCCCTCGGGTCTGGGCGCTGGGTCTGCTGGCCGCTGGTTTGCTTTACGCTGCCACGACCTTCCATTTGGATGAGCGGCTGTACTACGGGTTGAAGTCGGCCTGGCACGAGAATAGTTGGGAGCCACGTAGTCTGTGGTTACCCGAATACAAGGTGCGTGTCGATGCACTACCGGTGGCCTCGGTCTCCAACAACCTCTCCGGGCTGACCTTCGATGAGAAGCGCAACCACCTGTGGGCGGTGGTAAACAATCCCGAAGAGCTGCTCGCGCTGGATCTCAACGGCAATTTCCTCGCACGCTACCCATTGAAGGGCTTCAAAGATGTCGAGGCTGTGACCTACCTGGGTGACAACCTGCTGGTGGTGGCTGAGGAGCGAAGTCAGTCGCTGGTGATCCTTCCGGTTCCTGACGATTCCGGTGCGCTGCAGCGCGAAGACTATGCGTCCATCTCGCTGGGGCTGGCGGGCGGTGGCGAAGACAATTCCGGTTTCGAAGGGCTTGGCTATGATCGCGGGGGGGATCGATTGTTCGTGGTCAAGGAGCACTCGCCGCGCAAGCTTTATGAAATTCAGGGCATCAAAGCGAGCCTCAACGGACAATTGAATCTCAAGATCATCGACCGCGAGAGCTGGATCGAAGACAAGGAAATGGCCAGCGATCTGGCGTCGGTCCACTTCGACGAACGCACCGGCCATCTCGTGTTGCTCAGCGAAGAGGCGAAGATGATGCTCGAGCTCGACAGGGAAGGCGAACTGGTCAGCTTTCGTTCGCTATGGAGCGGTTTCGCCGGTCTGAACAAGAGCGTGCCGCAGGCCGAGGGCATGACGTTCGACGATCGCGGGGACCTGTACCTCGTCAGCGAGCCGAACCTGTTCTACGCATTCGAGCGCAAGTAGAGCGCTCGTTCGCCGCGCTCAGCCGCGGCGGATCATCCAGACGCCAGCGACGATCAACAGCAGGCCGGCAAGCTTCCCGATGCTGATCGAGGATTGCCGGAATCCCGCCCAACCGAAGTGATCGAGCAGCAGCGCCATGCTCAGCTGCCCGGCCAGTATCAGCGCCATGAGCAGCAGCGCGCCGATGCGCGGGCCGGCGAAAGCCGCCGTGGCGATCAAGACGCAGCCCATCAAACCGGTGGTCCAATGCCACCAGTTCAGGCCTTTCAACGCTTGAAGCGAAGGCACGTCTCGCTGGATCAAAACGACGCAGATCAGCGCTACGGTGCCGATTGCAAAGGACAGCAACGCCGCCCCCATGACGCTGCTCAGGTGTTTGGCGACCTGCCCGTTGATGCCAGCCTGCAGCGGTAAGAACGCCCCCGCGATAAACGGCAAAACCAAAAGCCACCAGGCAACGACCGGCATTCGAACCTCTCCATAATTAGACAAAACGAGTTCACCCCGCCGGGATCGACGGGGCTGTGGACAAGGGTCTGTTGCCGTTTCGCTGCGAACCGCGTTGCTGCGCAACCTAGGCGGCCCCACCTAGGCGGCCCCACCCGAAGGGACGGGCCGGTTTTAGCGCGATGCGGCGTTTCTCGTCGCTTATTTGGAACAACCAAACTGCGCGACTCGTGCCTTGTCTCGCACTAAAACCGGCTCCGTCGCGGCCGCGACGAAACGGCAACAGACCCTAGGGGAATCAATGCGGCGGGTATTGTGACAGCACTTTTGCGACCGTCTCGCGAAACATTCCGGCGCGCTCCTGCGGGCTACCGGGATTGTCGCGCAGAACCTGCTCGGCACTGCCGCGCCAGATCAGCTTACCGTCATCGGCATCGTAGAAATCGATTTGCAGTGTGCCGACTTGGTAGTGAATGGTACGTGTATCGGTGTACATCGGCCCGCCCCAAAAGCCGTGCCAGGGGCTACCCCAGGCGCCCATCGACGCGGAAGTGTACTGCTGGGAGCGCTCGTCGACGATGAACCAGGCCTGGATCAGCACGTCCGCCGGGTTGTTAGCCTGGGCCCGGCGCAGGCCGCGTTGGTCGAGTTGCTCGCTGACCGCGCTGCGAATGCGCTGTTCGGTGAGATCACTCTTGATGCGTGGGTCGTCCGGGCGGTACTGCAATGCCGGCTCCTGCCAGTCCCAGGTCCGGTAGGCGGAAAAATCGCGCTGCGGGTCGAAGTCGCGTTGCACCTGCGTGCTCTGGCAGGCGGCCAGCAGCAGGAGTAGGGGAAGCATCAGTAACGAACGGATCATCTCGGTTCTCCTTGCAATAGGGACCGGCGCGGATTCAGCGCGGCGGGTAGTCGGCAAGCGCGCGGTTCACGGCGTCGCGTGCCGCATCCTTGCGCTCGCTCTGATCACCGCCGCTACGGGCTTCGGCCCGGTTGCTCCAGACGGATTGACCGGAGCTCGCATCGAACATCTCGATGCGCACCGTTACCACCTCTTCTTCATAATTGCGCACGATGGGCGCGCTCGTACCGATCCCGTAGCCGCTGCCGTATCCATAGCCCCCGCCGTAGCGACCCACGCCGACGCTGGGACCGTAATCATCGTAGGTTTGGCGCACCCGCGTTTCCATCTGGGCGCTGGCACTGATCTGCACATCGCCCTGGCTGTTATTGGGCGCCGGGCGCAAGCCGCGTTGGTCAAGCGCGCCGGCGACCATCTCCTGCAGTTCTTCACCGGCAAGCGAGGCCGTGCCGGCTGGCGGAGTGCGCCAGCTCCAACTCTGGTAGCTGGAAAGATCTCGCGGCGCGGCCGGGTAGATCGGCGACTGGATCTGCTCGACAGGCGGCGCTGGCGGAATCGGAGCGGATTCGCTGGTGTAGGGGTTGCTGCTTTGGCAGGCCGCAAGACTTAGGCCGAGCAGGGGGCAGAGCAGTGGCAAAGCAATGCGGATCGACATCGGTACCTCCCGGCCGGCATTCAGCGGGGCCGACACAACCAGTGCAGGTAGCGCCCGAGGCCGGCGAAGGCGGGATGGCGGCGATACGCCAATTCCATCTCGATCAAGTCGGCAGGCTCGGTGCGGGCCTGGAAATCGGCGGGCATGTAATCATGAAATACACGCACGCCACTGGTTGATTCGACCCGCCAGTGCGGTGCGAGTTGCGCGGCCAGCTCACGTGGATCGAGCGGCTGCTGCGGCGTCAGGCTCTGGCGCTCGCCGGCAAAGCTCTGGCTGCGCAGCTTCTTGAAATGGCCCTTGAGCAGGTTGCGGTAGATCAGCGCGTCGCGGTTGTAGAACGCCAGCGACAGCCAGCCATCGGCGGCGGCCAGGCGATGCAGTACCGGCAGGATCGCCCCCGGTTCGGCCAGCCATTCCAGCACCGCGTGGCAGATGACCAGATCGAAACGGCCTTCGACATGGCTTTCTACGTCCTGCCAGGGCGCCTGAATAAAGGTGGCGCTCTGGCCAGCTTCGGCGAACTGCTTTCGGGCCCCTTCGAGCATCGGCTCGGCCGGCTCCGCGAGGGTGACCTGATGGCCCTGCTGCGCCAACCAGAGGCTCATGTGGCCAAGCCCCGCCCCGATATCGAGCACGCGAAGCGGGCGTTGCGGCAGCACTTCGGCGAGGTCCGCCTGCAGCACCGCGAGGCGGATCGCGCCCTTGGCGCCACCGTAAATCTTCTCGGCGAAGCGCGTCGCCAGCTCGTCGAAATGGCGGTCGCTCATTGGGCGAACCGCCGCTCGTTATCCGCCAGCTTGGCCAGCAGCGCTTGCTCCATGTCGATGCCCAGCTCGCTGCACATCAGCAGCAGGTACATGAGGATGTCGCCGACTTCCTGGCCGGCGTGTTCCAGCTTGTCGGCGGGCAGCTGGCGCGACTCGTCCTCGGTCAGCCACTGGAAGATTTCCACCAGCTCGGACATTTCTACGCTGGCGGCCATGGCCAGATTCTTCGGGCTGTGAAAGCGTTGCCAGTCGTTGCGATCGCGGATGGCGTGCAGGCGTTGAGTGATCTGTTCGATGTTCATCAAAGGGCGGCTCGTTGGAAGGCCGCTAGCTTCCGTCAGCACGCCGATGCTCGCAAGGGGCAGCATCGGTTCAAATGGTCTCGGCGGTGCGGCGTACCTTGAGCACCCGTTCCACGGCGAGCACGCCGGGGCGGTAGTCGTTCTGCTCGATGGCGCGAATCGCCTGGTCCAGCGCCAGCTCGGCGATCTGCTCATGTTGCTGGGAGATGGCGTTGACCCGTATCGGCAGAAAGTCCAGCAACTGCGCGTCACCAAAGGTCGCCAGCCGCAGCTGCGCAGGCCATAGCAGACCGCGTTCGCTTAGGGCATCGAAGACGCCTTCGAGCAGAACGTAGGCGGTGGTGATCAACGCGTCGGGCATCTCGCCGCGATCGAGCAGCGCCAACATCTGCTCACGGCCGCAGGCGCGGCTGAACTGCTCGGCCTGCAACACGCTGATTTTTCCATGATGCTGAGCGAGTGCCTGGCGGAAACCCTCTTCGCGCTGCTGACTGATGCGCAAGCCGGGCCGAGCGCTGATCAGCACGATATGCGCGTCGGTTGGCGAATGCAGGGAGTGCGTCAGTTGTGCGGCGGCTTGGCGATCGTCGCTGACTACCGAGCAGAACTGCTCCGGGTCCAGTGCTCGGTCGAGGGCGATGATCGGCGTGCCGGCGGCGAGCAGCTTGAGGTAACTGGCGTCGTCAGCTGGCAGGCAGCTGGCAACGATCAGCGCATCGCAGCGCCGCGAGCGCAGCACCTGTATGACCTGGCGTTCGGTATCCGGCTCGTCATCGGAGCCCACGATCAATAACTGATAGCCACGTAGCCGGGCGCGTTGTTCGAGCAGTTTCGCCAACCGCGCATAGCTGGGGTTTTCCAGGTCGGGGACGATGAAGCCCAGGGTGCGTGACTGCCCGCGTCGCAAACCGGCCGCCTGTTGATCGAGCTGGAAACCCTGTCGCTCAGCCACTGCCATCACTCGGTCCACCGTGGCCTGGCTTATTCGTCGCTGTACGGCTTTGCCGTTGAGCACGTAGCTGGCAGTGGTCACCGAGACGTTGGCGAGGCGGGCGATGTCAGTCAGTTTCAACGAGCGGTCCTTAGGGTCTGTTCCCGTTTCGTCGCGGCCGCGACGGCGCCATTTTTTTTGCGCGAGACAAGGCGCGAGTCGTGCAGTTTGGTCGTCCAAATAAGCGACGAGAAACGCAGTATCGCGCAAAAAACTGGCGCGTCCCTTCGGGTTGCGCGGCTCGCAGCGAAACGGAGCAGACCCTACTCGAGACGGGTGGTATGAACTCGGGCTTCTAGAGTTACCCAATATTGCGTAATGTGTCAGTCTTTGCTGAAACGTTTCAGCAGCTATCCGGTCATAAGCGCCAGCCCGTTATCTCAATCCCGGCCGGCCGGCAAAGAAACAATCGTGAGCCCGCACAGGAGTTCTTCATGCTTGAGTTGAATGCCCAGCATATACACATGCATCAGACGGCCACCGACAAGCCTGCCGCCCTGGCCTTGCTGGCCGAGGTGCTGGTCGCTGACGGGCTGGTGGCGCCCGGTTATCTCGACGGGCTTCGTGCGCGCGAAGCGCAGGGCTCGACCTTTCTTGGCCAGGGCATTGCCATCCCCCACGGCACGCCGGAAACCCGCGATCAGGTGTTCACCACCGGCGTACGCCTGCTGCACTTTCCCGGCGGCGTGGACTGGGGCAACGGCCAGCAGGTTTACCTCGCCATCGGCATCGCCGCGCGTTCGGATGAGCATCTGCGTTTGCTGCAGTTGTTGACCCGAGCGCTTGGCGAAGGCGATCTCAGCGAGGCGCTGCAAAAAGTCGAGAGCCCCGAGGCGATCATCGATCTGCTGCAAGGCGCGCCGCAGGCATTGGCGCTGGATGGTGAACTGGTAGCGCTCGGTGTAGCAGCCGATGACTTCGACGAGTTGGCCTGGCAGGGCGTCAAATTGCTCAAGCGCGCCCAGTGCGTGGAGCCCGGCTTCAATGCCGGGCTGGCACTGAGCCAGGCGCTGCCGCTGGGTGATGGGCTGTGGTGGCTGAGCAGCGAACAGTCGGTGCAACGTCCTGGGCTGGCCTTCGTCACGCCAAGCAATTCGTTGCTACACCAGGGGCAACCGCTCAATGGCCTGTTCGTGCTCGCCAGTCTGGGTGAGGCGCATCGGGCAATGCTCGAGCGCCTGTGCAATCTATTGATCGAGGGGCGCGGGCAGGAACTCAGCCAGGCGACGTCCAGCCGCGTGGTGTTGGAAGCTCTGGGCGGCGACGTACCCGCCGACTGGCCAAGCGCTCAGGTGCCGTTGGCCAATGCCCACGGCCTGCATGCGCGGCCGGCCAAGGTGCTGACCGAAATCGCCCAGGCCTTCGATGGCGACATCCGCGTGCGGCTGGCCGGTAGCGAGAGTGCTGGCGTGTCGGTCAAGAGTCTGAGCAAGCTCCTAGCAATGGGCGCGCATCGTGGTCAGGTATTGGAATTCGTTGCCGAGCCTTCGATAGCCGGCGATGCGTTACCGGCCCTGGTGCGCGCTGTGGAAAAGGGCCTGGGCGAAGAGGTCGAGCCTTTGCCTGCGCCGGGCCAGATGATGGAAAACGCCGGTGCGTCGCTTGCCGCGCAGCCTGATCGAGAGACCGTCGAACAAGCGGCGCTGCGTGATGGCGAGCGGGTAATGGCCATTGCCGCCTCGCCCGGCATCGCCATCGGCCCGGTCTTGGTACGCAAGCCGCAGGTGATCGACTACCCCAAGCACGGCGAATCCCCGGAGGCCGAGCTGCAGCGCCTGGATACGGCGCTCGACCGCGTTTTTAGCGAAATCGGTGTGCTGATCGAGGAAAGCCAGGTCGCCAGCATTCGCGACATCTTCACGACCCACCAGGCCATGCTGCGCGACCCGGCGTTGCGCGAGGAAGTACAGGCACGACTAAAAAAGGGCGTGAGCGCCGAAGCCGCCTGGGTCGAGGAAATCGAAAACGCCGCGCAGCAACAGGAATCGCTGCACGACAAGCTGCTGGCCGAGCGCGCGGCGGATCTGCGTGACGTCGGCCGCCGCGTGCTGGCCTGTCTCACCGGCGTCGAGGCGGAACAGGCGCCGGACGAGCCTTACATTCTGGTGATGGACGAAGTGGCGCCGTCGGACGTTGCCACGCTCAATTGCCAGCGCGTTGCCGGCATTCTTACCGCTGGCGGCGGCGCGACCTCGCACAGCGCGATCATCGCCCGTGCGTTGGGTATCCCGGCCATCGTTGGCGCTGGGCCTGGCGTGCTGGGGTTGGCAGCGAACACGCTATTGCTGCTCGACGGCGAGCGCGGCGAACTGCTGGTCGCGCCGAGCGCTGCGCAGATGGCAGACGCCCGAAGCGAACGCGCCGAGCGGGAGGAATGCAAACGCCTGGCGAACGAGAGACGAATGGAGCCGGCGATCACTCGCGACGGTCATCCGGTAGAGATCGCCGCCAACATTGGCGCGGCCGGCGAGACCGTCGAAGCCGTTGCCCTCGGAGCTGAAGCCATCGGCCTGCTGCGCACCGAGCTGGTGTTCATGAACCACTCCCAGGCGCCGGACCAGGCGACTCAGGAAGCGGAATACCGCCGCGTGCTGGAGGCGCTCGAAGGGCGGCCCTTGGTGGTGCGGACGCTGGACGTCGGTGGCGACAAGCCGTTGCCGTACTGGCCAATGCCAGCCGAGGAAAACCCCTTCCTCGGCGTGCGCGGCATTCGTCTGAGCCTGCAACGCCCGGACATTCTCGAAACCCAGTTGCGCGCGTTGCTGGCCTGCGCCGACGGTCGCCCGTTGCGGATCATGTTTCCCATGGTGGGCAACATCGATGAGTGGCGTAGCGCCAAAGCCATGGTCGATCGCCTGCGCGCGGAGCTGCCGGTGGCCGATCTGCAGGTCGGCATCATGATCGAAATCCCGTCCGCCGCGCTGATCGCACCGGTGCTGGCGCAGGAAGTGGATTTCTTCAGCATCGGCACCAATGACCTGACTCAATACACCCTGGCTATCGACCGCGGCCACCCGACGCTTTCCGGTCAGGCCGATGGGCTGCATCCGGCGGTGCTGCGGCTGATCGACATGACGGTCGAAGCCGCGCATGCACACGGTAAATGGGTAGGCGTTTGTGGCGAGCTGGCAGCCGATGCGCTGGCGGTGCCGATGCTGGTGGGCCTCGGTGTCGACGAGCTGAGCGTGTCCGCGCGCAGCATCGCGCTGGTCAAGGCGCGAGTGAGGGAGCTGGATTTCAGTGTCTGCCAGCGGTTGGCCCGGCAAGCGTTGCTGTTGCCGGGTGCGCATGAAGTGCGTGCCTTCGTCGGGGAGCATTGCTGATGGCGCGCGTCCTGACGGTGACCCTTAATCCCGCACTTGACCTGACCGTGCAGCTGCCGTCGCTGCGCCTGGGCGAGGTCAACCGCAGCGAAAGTCTCCAAGTGCATGCCGCCGGCAAAGGCCTCAACGTGGCGCAGGTGCTGGCCGACCTCGGCCACCAACTGACCGTGACCGGCTTTCTTGGCGCGGACAATCCGCAGGCGTTCGAGCAGTTGTTCGAGACGCGCGGGTTCGCCGATGAGTTCGTACGAGTAGCGGGGGATACCCGCAGCAATATCAAACTGGCTGAAGCTGGCGGGCAGGTCACCGATATCAACGGCCCGGGGTTGATGGTCGCCGAGGCGGAGCGCGTCGAGCTGCTAGCCAGGCTAAAGCGCCTCGCGCCCGCACATGATCTGGTGGTGGTCGCCGGCAGCCTGCCGCGCGGCGTTCAAGTGGAGTGGTTCGTCGAACTGTTGCGCACGCTCAAGCAACTCGGCGTGCGGGTCGCGTTGGATACCAGTGGCGCGGCTCTGCGCGCCGGCTTGGCGACGGCGCCCTGGCTGATCAAGCCCAACGAAGAGGAGCTGGCCGAAGCCCGTGGGATGAACGCCGGGGATGCGCAGGCGCTCGCTCGTGAGGCCTGGCGATTGCAGGTCGAAGGCGTCGAGCACGTGGTCATCTCACAGGGCGCCGAGGGCGTGAGCTGGTTTGCACCAAGCACTGGTTTGCATGCCCATCCGCCCAAAGTGCAGGTGGTCAGCACTGTCGGTGCGGGTGACTCGCTGCTCGCCGGCATGCTTCACGGCTTGCTAGAAAAATGGTCCATCGAACGCACCCTGAGCCACGCCACCGCCATCGCTGCACAAGCGGTCGGGCAAATCGGCTTCGGTATTACCGACACGGCACAACTCGCCGAGCTGGAGGCTGCAGTCCGGCTCCAGCCGCTGAACCAATAACAGGCCGTTGAAAACTACCTGCGTTGGCAATACGTCGTTAAAAACAGTCTTGCCTGCCTCGCCTGCGTTTTCAACGGCCTGCCAATTCCAATAAGAGGTGAAAGGAATGAATCTTCTCATCGTCACGGCCTGCCCCAACGGAATGGTCACCAGCGTGCTCACGTCGCGCTTGCTCGAAGCGGCTGCCCATCGCCTGGGCTGGTCGACCGCCGTGGAAGTCCACGATCCCAAGGCCATCGGCTCGCCGCTGACGCCCGCGCAGATCGCCAATGCGGACCTAGTCGTGGTGGTCAAGACCGGGCCGTTGTCGCTGCAGCGCTTCATCGGCAAGCGCGTCGCGCAATCGACCCCATCCGAAGCCCTGCTCGATCCTGAAGGTTTCCTGCGCAGCGCCGCGGAGAACGCCAGCGAATTGCAACAGGATGATGACCCTGATGCTGCCCAGACCAGCAGCAAACCCAAGCTGGTGGCCATCACCGCATGCCCGACCGGCGTCGCGCACACCTTCATGGCTGCCGAAGCCCTGCAGCAGGCGGCGACCCGCAAGGGATACGACTTGCAAGTGGAAACCCGTGGCTCGGTGGGTGCACGTAACGTACTGGACCCCCAGGCGATTGCCGATGCAGATGCAGTGCTGCTTGCAGCCGATATCGAGGTGGATGTCGCCCGCTTCGCCGGTAAGCGGGTGTTTCGCTGCGGCACCGGCGTGGCGCTAAAACAGCCCGATGCGACACTGGATCGGGCACTGGAGGAAGCCACGGTGTTCAGCAGCGGCGCCGCGGTCAGCGCCGGTGGCAGCGAGCAGAAGGGCGAGAAAACCGGCGTCTACAAGCACCTGCTCACTGGCGTTTCATACATGTTGCCGATGGTGGTGGCTGGCGGTCTGTTGATCGCGCTGTCGTTCGTCTTTGGCATCGAGGCGTTCAAAGAGGAGGGCACCTTGGCGGCGGCGCTGATGAAGATCGGCGGCGAGACGGCCTTCCAACTGATGGTGCCCTTGCTGGCCGGCTACATTGCTTATTCGATTGCTGATCGACCCGGACTAGCGCCCGGCATGATTGGTGGCTTGTTGGCCGGAACGCTCGGCGCGGGCTTCATTGGCGGAATCATCGCCGGCTTCGTGGCCGGTTATGCGGCCAAGGCGGTCAGCCGCTGGATTCCGCTGCCGGCGAGTGTCGAATCGCTCAAGCCAATCCTGATCATTCCGCTGCTGGCCAGCTTGATCACCGGCCTGGTGATGATTTATGTGGTGGGCACACCGGTGGCGAAAATGCTCGCGGGGTTGACCGAGTTTCTCGACACCATGGGCACGTCCAACGCCGTCCTGCTCGGGTTGCTGCTCGGCACCATGATGTGCGTCGACCTCGGCGGCCCGGTGAACAAGGCGGCCTATGCGTTTTCGGTCGGCCTGCTCGCCTCGCAGAGTTACGCACCCATGGCGGCAACGATGGCCGCCGGCATGGTGCCGCCGATCGGCATGGGCATCGCCAGCCTGATCGCCCGACGCAAGTTCGCCCAGAGCGAACGCGAAGCCGGCAAGGCGGCGCTGGTGCTCGGTTGTTGTTTCATCTCCGAGGGCGCGATTCCCTTCGCTGCAAAAGACCCGCTGCGGGTGATCCCGGCCAGCATCGCCGGTGGCGCGCTGACCGGGGCGCTGTCGATGGCCTTCGGCGCCAAGCTGCTCGCGCCTCACGGCGGGTTGTTTGTGCTGCTGATCCCCAACGCCATCAACCATGCGCTGCTGTATCTGTTGGCGATTCTGGCCGGCAGTCTGGTAACAGGCGTGATCTATGCCGTGATCAAGAAGCCTGAGGCACAGCCGCTCGCCATTGGCGCAGCGACCTGACCAGCGGGCCGAAACCGCTGAACTAAACGCCTTTCCGCTGCATCCACTAAAAGCTGGTCGAAATTCTGTGTCAGAACGTTTCGCCAGCTTTTGCGTTGAAACGAACCGGCTGGAGAGCGTTGGATGAGCATCGAATACGGGCCGCGTCCCTTGCGTATCACCCTGACGGCCATTGTTGTGCTGGTGTTGGGGGCGCTGATGACGATCGGCGGTGGTTACCTCGCGGTACTGGGTGGGTCCTGGTATTACCTGAGCGCTGGAATCGTGCTGCTCATCGTCGCCGCTCTGCTGTTTGCCCGGCGGCGTGCGGCTATCTGGTTGTATGCATTGCAGTTGCTGGCGACTCTGGTCTGGACGTTCTACGAGGTCGGGTTCGATTGGTGGCAGCTGGCGCCACGAATTGATCTCTGGTGCATCCTCGGCCTCTGGCTGATTCTGCCCTTCGTCAATCGGTACGTGAGCGATCGGCTGGTCTGGCGTGACGGCGCCAGTGGGTTGCTCGGGCTCGGCTTGCTGGCCGGGGCGCTGATGGCCGGCTACTCGCTGACGCAGGACTATCACTCGATCGAGGGCGCGTTCAGCGACGCGCAGATGCAGGGCCTCGAACCCGACGGACAGGCGGGGCGCTCGGCAAGCGAGTGGCCAGCCTACGGCGGCTCCAGCGATGGTGATCGCTATTCGACGGCGGACCTGATTACTCCCGAAAACGTCGGGCGGTTGGAGAAGGCCTGGGAATATCACACCGGCGATTTGCCGGGTGAGGGCGATCCGGGCGAGCTGACCAATCAGGTGACGCCGCTGAAAGTGGGCGACACGCTGTTCATCTGCACGCCGCACAGCATCGCTATCGCGCTGGATGCCGATACTGGCGAGGAGCGTTGGCGCTTCGATCCGAGCATCAACCGTGATGCTGAGTACTACCAGCACATGACCTGCCGCGGCCTCGCGTTTCACGATGCCGGTTCCTATGGCCAGGGCGCGACGAGTGTCCCGCCGCCGGACCAAGCTGCGGCCCGCTGTGAGCGCCGGCTGTTTCTGCCAACCAATGACGGCACGCTGATCGCGCTGGATACAGAAGACGGCAAGCCTTGCGAGGACTTCGGCGATGCCGGTGTGGTGGACCTGAAACTCGGCCTCGGCGAAGGCGCGCTGGGCGTTTATCTGCCGACGTCGCCCCCTGTAGTAACCGAGAAGCTGGTCATCGTCGGCGGCTCGATTACCGACAACGGTGCGGTGGACTCACCCGGCGGCGTCATTCGTGCCTATGACGTGCGCAACGGGCGACTGGTGTGGAATTTCGATCCGGGCAACCCGGATGCTACCGATCCGCTGGCACCGGGCGAGACCTATGTGCGCAGCACGCCGAATTCCTGGACCATTGCTACTGCCGACGAGGCGCTGGGGCTGGTCTATATCCCCACCGGCAACCAGACGCCGGACCAATGGGCCGTGCCGCGTACGCCCGAATCCGAGCGCTTTACCGACACCCTCGTCGCGCTCGGTCTGGAGACCGGCAAGGTGCGCTGGGAATTCCAGACGGTGCACCACGACCTCTGGGACCGCGATTTGCCGTCCCAGCCCACGCTGGTGGATATCGACGGGCCGCAGGGTAAGGTGCCGGCCATCATCCAGCCGACCAAGCGCGGCGACCTGTTCGTGCTGGACCGCCGCACGGGCGTCCCGATCGTTCCGGTCGAGGAAATTCCGGTACCGCAGGGCACAGTGGAAGGTGACTATGCGGCGCCGACCCAGCCGGTTTCTGCGCTCAGCTATGCACCGGACGAGCCGCTGTATGAAAAGGACATGTGGGGTGGCACACCGCTAGACCAGATGATGTGCCGCATCCAGTTCCGCAAGCTGCGCTATGACGGTGACTTTACGCCGCCGTCGGAGCAAGGCTCGCTGATCTATCCGGGAAATGTGGGCACTTTCAACTGGCCGTCCGTGGCGGTCGATCCGAGCCGGCAGCTGCTGTTCGGTGCGCCGAACTATCTGGCGTTCAAGTCGACCATGGTCAAGCGCAGCGAAGTCGATCCAGAAGAACGCACCGGTGGCGGCGAGACTGGGCTGCAACCCAACCTCGGTGCACCCTATATGGTGCGGTTGGAGCCGTTCATGTCGGTGCTCGGTCTGCCGTGCCAGACGCCGCCATGGGGCTTCGTCACTGCAGTTGATCTGCGCAGCATGAAAAAAGTCTGGATGCACAAGAATGGCACCAGCCGCGACAGCGCGCCGCTCGGCATCCCCTTCCCGGTGGGCACGCCGGCGCTGGGTGGGCCGATCGTCACCGCTGGCGGTGTCGCCTTCATGAGCGGCACCCTGGATTACTACCTGCGCGCCTATGACCTGCAGAGCGGTAAAGAGCTGTGGAAGGGGCGGCTGCCGGCGGGCGGGCAGGCGACGCCGATGACCTATGTCTCGGAGAAAACCGGCAAGCAGTACGTCGTGCAGATGGCCGGCGGGCACGGATCGTTTGGGACCAAGATTGGGGATTCGGTGGTGGCGTGGACGTTGGAGGAAGGGCAATAGGCGCTGATATTCAGGCGTTGGGTTGCCTGGTGAGCGCCGTTGCCGGTATAGCCGAAGGTGTACGGCGGCGCCACGTCCCCTCACCCTAGCCCTCTCCCCTGAGGGGAGAGGGGACTGTTTCGAGTGGGAGCGGCGTATTGGGTCTGGCTGACCTTGTAAGTCGCAGCGAGTAACGGTTGAAGCCTTAGCGTATCGACAGCTGCGCGTCGCTACGGTGGTCGGGATCGCCTCAGTCCAGCTCCCTCTCACCTTTGGGGAGAGGGTTGGGGTGAGGGGAGCGGGCCTCGACCCAACGGAGTATTTCAGTCAGAACGCCATCCAGATTTTGCAACACGTCCAGGTTGCTGAACCGCAGCACTTCCAAGCCTTGGCGCTCCAGATAGTCAGTCCTCAGCCGGTCCTTCTCCAGGCCGATTTCCTCGTAGTGTTGGCCACCGTCGAGCTCGACGACCAGCATCCGTTCCGCACAATAGAAATCCAGCACATACGGTGGACTAGGATGCTGACGTCGAAACTTCATTCCTCCCAGTTGACGATTACGCAACTGCCGCCACAGGAGGCGTTCGCAATCAGTGAGCTGGCTGCGTAGGCGCTTGGCGAATAGCCGCTGCTCGGTTGAGGCGCGTTCGTTCGGCATTTCACAATCCTTGTGAGATGGACAGGCCCAAGTCAGCAGGGCCGCCCCGGATACTTGCGATCCCCGCTGGGCTCCACGCACTGCTGCTCCGCATGCTGCTCCATGCGTGGAGACTTGTCCCGCAGACTGGACGTCAGGCTGTTCAAGAACTTTGTCGCCTGGGTCTGATCGTCGAAGCGCCGAGCGCCATTCAGCGAGCCGGTGTAGCTGCCGTTGCTGGCGGCATAGCATTCCTGATTATTGGCGCACGTCAGCGCGACGACCCAGAACGGACTGTTGATCAGCACCCCTGCCTGAGCGGCAGAGGTGGAAAGAGCAAGAGCGAGCAGAAGGTTCCGCATGATGTTGCTCCGATGTGTGGAACCGGAAACATAGCCCATCGGCCAGATGCTGACTGTGGCGTTTCTCTCGGTTAGTGATGCTCGCGCGTCGCCCTGAATTTCACATCCGGCCAGCGCTCTTCCATCAAGCTCAGGTTGACCCGCGTCGGTGCCAGGTAGGTCAGGTGACCACCGCCATCGACCGCCAGGTTCTCGTAGGCCTTGTCGCTGAATTCCTTGAGCTTTTTCTCATCGCTGCACTCGATCCAGCGAGCCGACCAGACGTTGATCGCCTCGTAGGCACACTCGACCTTGTATTCCTCCTTCAGCCGACTGGCGACGACGTCGAACTGCAGCACGCCGACGGCGCCGAGGATGATGTCGTTGTTGCGCTCGGGGAAGAACACCTGCGTGGCGCCTTCTTCGGCTAGTTCCTGCAGGCCCTGACGCAGCTGCTTGGATTTCAGTGGGTCCTTCAGGCGCACGCGGCGGAACAGCTCCGGAGCGAAGTGCGGGATGCCGGTGAAACCGAGGTTTTCGCCTTCGGTGAAGGTATCGCCGATCTGGATGGTGCCGTGGTTGTGTAGACCGATGATGTCGCCGGCCCAGGCCTGTTCGAGCATTTCACGCTCGCTGGAGAAGAAGGTCAGCGCATCGGCGATGCGGATGTCCTTGCCGACGCGCGCGTGGCGCAGCTTCATGCCTTTTTCGTACTTGCCCGAGCAGATGCGCATGAAGGCGATGCGGTCACGGTGCTTGGGATCCATGTTTGCCTGGATCTTGAAGACAAACCCGGTGAATTTCTCTTCCACCGGCTCGACTACCCGCTCGTTGGCAGCGCGTGGGAGTGGGCGGGGCGCCCAGTCGACTACGGCATCGAGCACATGATCGACACCAAAGTTGCCCAGTGCGGTGCCGAAGAACACCGGTGTCAGCTGGCCTTTGATGAATTCTTCCTGATCGAATTCATGGCATGCGCCCTGGACCAGTTCCAACTGTTCGACGAAGCGATCGTACTCGTCGCCGATGTGCTTGCGCGCCTCGTCGGAGTCCAGGTTCTGGATGATCTTGACGTCGGTGCGCTCATGCCCGTGGCCTGGCGTGTAAACGATGATGTAATCGTCCTTGAGGTGGTAGACGCCCTTGAAGTCGCGGTAGCAGCCGATCGGCCAGGTGATGGGCGCGGCCTTGATCTTCAATACCGCCTCGATTTCGTCGAGCAGTTCGATTGGGTCGCGGATGTCGCGGTCGAGCTTGTTGATGAAGCTGACGATGGGCGTGTCGCGAAGGCGGCAAACGTCCATCAGCGCGATGGTGCGCGGCTCGACGCCCTTACCACCGTCGAGAACCATCAACGCCGAGTCCACCGCGGTCAGGGTGCGGTAGGTGTCTTCCGAGAAGTCTTCGTGGCCGGGGGTGTCGAGCAGGTTGATCATGTGCTCGCGGTAGGGAAACTGCATCACCGACGTGGTGATGGAGATGCCGCGCTGCTTCTCCATTTCCATCCAGTCCGAGGTCGCGTGGCGATCGGATTTACGCGACTTCACGGTACCGGCGACGGCGATGGCCTTGCCCATCAGCAGCAATTTTTCGGTGATGGTGGTCTTGCCCGCGTCGGGGTGGGAAATGATGGCGAAGGTGCGGCGCTTCGCGACTTCGGCGGCCTGAGAGGTCATGGCGGTCCCGGTATTGAAAGCGTGTCGGAAAAAAGCCGGCGATTATAACGCAAAGGCTGTCCCTCAGCGTGGCGCACGTCGCTGCGCCTGGGCTGACCAGGCCCGGAGGGGGGAACATCGCTGCGTCACATTTGTCGGTTTGAATAAGGGTAGGTTCGTCGACACGGGAAAAAACGGAAGCGAGTACGGATTTTTCATTGATATCGATCAGCTGTGGTTCTAAAGTTCGCGCCCGAACGTCCATGCTGGCAACGATCCATCCGGCTCAAGTACTGACGACGAGAGATCAGGATTCACCAGGTCACCGCACCCGTTGCCGTCGACCTGGCCGTGATACTCGGCGACATGCCTTGGGAAGTAGGCGAACCAAAGTGGGGAAACTGATCAGGCGTTCTTGCTCACCCCTTATCCGACTTTACGTTTCCCGATTTGGAGCCATGCATGTCGATCAAGATCGAAGATTACTATCCGCGCGAAACCTTCCAGAAGATGAAGGCATTCGCCGATGAGCGCGAAACCCCGTTCGTCGTCATCGATACCAAGATCATCAGCGATTCGTACGACCAGCTGGTCGGCAACTTCCCGTTCGCCAAGATCTACTATGCCGTGAAGGCCAATCCGGCCACAGAAATCACCGAGCTGCTGCGCGACAAGGGTTCGAACTTCGACATCGCCTCGATCTACGAACTGGACAAGGTGATGGCCACCGGCGTCGGCCCGGAACGCATCAGCTACGGCAACACCATCAAAAAAGCCAAGGACATCCGCTACTTCTACGACAGGGGCGTGCGCATGTACGCCACCGACTCGGAAGCCGACCTGCGCAACATTGCCAAGGCCGCGCCGGGTTCGAAGGTCTACGTGCGGATCCTCACCGAGGGTTCCAACACCGCCGACTGGCCGCTGTCACGCAAGTTCGGCTGCCAGACCGACATGGCGCTGGATCTGCTGATCCTGGCCAAGCAGCTAGGCCTGGACCCGTACGGCGTGTCCTTCCACGTCGGCTCGCAGCAGCGTGACATCGACGTCTGGGATGCGGCCATCGCCAAGGTCAAGGTGATCTTCGAACGTTTGAAGGAAGAGGACGGCATTGTCCTGAAGATGATCAACATGGGCGGCGGCTTTCCGGCGAATTACATCGCCAAGACCAACGACCTGACCACCTACGCCGACGAGATCATCCGCTTCCTCAAGGACGACTTCGGCGACGAGCTGCCGGAGATCATCCTCGAGCCGGGCCGTTCGCTGATCGCCAACGCCGGCGTGCTGGTATCCGAAGTGGTGCTGGTGTCGCGCAAGTCGCGTACCGCGGTCGAACGCTGGGTGTTCACCGACGTGGGCAAGTTCAGCGGCCTGATCGAAACCATGGACGAATCCATCAAGTTCCCGATCTGGACCGAGAAGAAGGGCGAGATGGAAGAGGTGGTGATCGCCGGCCCGACCTGCGACAGCGCCGACATCATGTACGAGCACTACAAGTACGGCCTGCCGCTGAACCTAGCCAGCGGTGACCGCCTGTATTGGTTCTCCACTGGCGCTTACACCACCAGCTACAGCGCCGTGGAGTTCAACGGCTTTCCGCCGCTGAAGGCTTACTACCTGTAAGCATCTGATACCCCAACGCCCCGGGCTGAGTCCCGGGGCGTTTTCGTTTCGATACTGAAAAAGGCCTAGGTCGAGTCGGTTCCCGCTTGTCTGGCCATGCCTTCAAGCCGGAAGTCGATCCCCCCCCCGACAGGCTCGGTTCACCGGGTTGCTGTATAGGGCTTAGTAGAGATCGCGGCGATAGCGGCCTTGCTGGCCGAGCGCATCCAGCGTTTGTTCGCCCAGCAGACCAAGCAACATGCTGTGCACCTCGCGGCCCATGCCATCCAGGCTGCCACATAAATAAATGGCTGCGCCGTCCTCGACCCAAGCGCGTAATTCATCAGCCGCATCGCGTAGCAGGTGCTGCACGTAGCGCTTTTCCTGTTGATCGCGCGAGAAGACCAGGTCCAGCCGGGTCAGATGGCCTGTTTCGTCCCAGCGGCGAAGCTCGTCGGCAAACAACGCATCGCAGGCGGCATTGCGTTCGCCGAACAACAACCAATTACGCGTTCCAGGCGTGCGCTCACGTTCGCGCAGATGTGCCAGTAGTCCAGCCAGTCCTGTCCCGCTACCGATCAGAATCATCGGCGTTTGTGCCGCAGGCCCGTGGAAGCCGGGGTTGGCACGGATGCGCAGGTCGATCTCGCCAGCCATTGGTGCCTCGCGGCAGAGCCAGTTGCTGCCGACGCCGGGTGAGCCATCGGGTTGATACATCTGCCGTACCAGCAATTCAAGCCGGCCTTGCGTTGGCAACGACGCAATCGAATAGGCCCGGTGGGCGAGGGCGGGCAGGCTGTCCAGCAGCGCCTGGGCTGTCAGTCCCTGCACCTCGTGCGGTTGTTCGGGCAACTGGCGCAGGGCGAGCGCATCGCGCAGCGCGGTGCCGTCTTCGGTAATGGAGTCTCCGTCCAGCCCCAGGCTGTCCAGCAGCGCCTCGATTCGCTCGCGTGGCTGCCTGGGGCCGATTTCGGCGATATCGCCCGCTTGCCAATGCACAGCGGTATCGGGCGGCGCGAGGCTCAGATGGGAGATCGGCCTGCCGGCGCTTCCGGGGTTGAGGCAGCGCCGTTCGAGCAGCTTCCAGCTTTGATAGGACGGCTCTAGCCAGTCGCTGAACGGCTGGTGGCCAGTGAGCAATGCCAAATGCTGCTGCCAATGGCGCAGGGCGCCGGCTTCGCCACGATCGACGTCTACGCGGTCGAACAATGGTGTCGCATGAAGAGCGCGCAGGCGCGCGTCGAGGCGATTGCCGAAGCCGCAGAAATGCCGGTAGCGGCGGTCACCCAGTGCCAGCACGGCGTACTCCAGATGATCCAGGCGGATCTCTGTGGTCTGCAGTTGCCGCGCAAAGTGCGCGCCGTTGTCAGGCGCCTCACCCTCGCCATAGGTGCTGACCACGAACAGTACGCGCGGCATCTCTGCCAAGGCGGACGGAGTCAGTTCGGAAAGCGCGCAAAGCTGCGCAGGCAAGCCAGCTTGCTGCAATTGATCGACCGAGCGCTCGGCGTATTGCCGGGCCTGGTCGCCCTGACTGGCATAGGCCACGAGCAGTTGGCCATCGGCATCAAGGGCGCCGAAGGGGCGGCGCTGTCGCTGCCAGACAAGCAGGCAGCCACCCAGATAGGTCGCCATGACCAGCGCAGCGGATAGCTCACGGGCTGGCTTGAGCCAGAGCAGCGCAACGGCCAACGCTGCAACCACCAGCAGCGGCCAGAAGCGCAGGGCCCGTAAGAATGCGGAATAAAACACAGGGAGAATCCGGAACCGCCCCTAGGGCCTGTTGATGTTTCGCCGCAGTGACGAAGCTCCAACAGGCCCTAACGGGGCGATCAATGGTTGCGATCAGGGCGCCAGCACTTCCAGCGTGGCGCTATAGCTGGCGCGACGTTCGCTGGCCGGCTTGCTGACGCCTTTGTCGGTGGTCAGTTCAGCTTCCAGCCAGTACATGCCCGCTTCCGGCCAAGTGATGCTGACTTTGCCCGTCTCGTCGGTGGTGGTCTTGATTTCGCCTAGCTCGTCGCGGTAGCGATTGCCTCCGGGGATCACGCTAATATCCACGCCCGCAGCCGGCTTGCCGTCCAGCAGGAAAACGAACTCCGCCGCTTCGCCCGCGTACAGGTCGTTGGGATGGGTGATTGGAGACAGTTCCAGGCCATTGCCGGTGGGCTCCAGCACCGTCTTGGTCGGTGCTCCGGACGTGGCGAACACCTCCATACGGCTGTTGTTCTGGCTCACCTGGAGATCTTCGGCCTTGGCTGGGACTTCCTTGGCGAACGCGTCCGGGTTGCCCATCCAGCGGCGGGTTTCGCCATTTTCTTTCCAGCGCGCAACCAGGCCGTTATTGGCGACCGCCAGCTTGTAGGTGCCTTTCTGGGTTAGATGCACATCGAAGGTGCTGCGATAGCGGCCAATGCTGCCGTTCTCCGGCTGTGCGGCGGAGCCATCCGGCGCGATCACTTGCAGTTGCGCAGCCGGACGTGGACGCATGCCGGGCGGGCCGCCAGCCGGAGCCTGATCGAGTTGACCGATGCCCTGCAGGCGCAAAGGAAAATGTTCGAAATAGAACAGGTCATTCGAGACGGCTGCGTCCACGGTAATCCATGGGTCTTCGCCGGACAGCACCGTGGCCGAGGGCAGCATCCAGGCGCGATGGGCCTGTGCGGACAGTGGCAGGCAAACGGCCAGGGCCAGGGCGGTCCATTTGATCATCGGTTTCATGCTGGGCTTCCTTGGGTCAATGGGTCAGTTCGAGGGTGATGGCGCCCAGTTCGCTTTCGCCCTGGGCCTGATGCGTTTCGGTTTTTTCCGGCGGCCAGCTGAACGGCAGGCGCAGCAGTTCGCGCCCGCCGACTTCACGCGCGGCTTCCACCACCAGGCGGTATTCGCCCGCAGGCAGGTCGTTGAGAGGTGCGCTGTCGTCGGTGAACCTCAGGCTGTGAGTACCGACTGCGCGGGTCGCGGCGCTGACGCCGTCCACTGGCATGTCCAGGCTGCGACCGCTACGTCGCCACCATTCGCGCATGTCCTTGAGCCATTTTTCGCCCTCGTTGTCCTTGAGCTTGAGGTCGTACCAGACGGCAAGGTTGGCGACATGGCTCTTGTCCGGTTGCTCCAGCCACAGTGCCACATAGGGGCGGTGATATTCGGCAACCTGCAGACGAGGAATTTCCACCTCGATTTTCAGCTCGGCGGCCATCAGCGGCGCGCTGAGCAGGGCAAGGGGCAACAGCAGGGTCTTTCGCATGGCAGATCCTCAATGAATGAAAAGCAGCGCCAGCAGCAGCGGGATAACCAACCCGGCCCCGACCAGCGGCCAGGTCGTCGGCCGGCCACTGGCGTGACGCTGCAGTAGCAACAGTCCGGTAAGGCTGAAGACCACACAGGCTGCCGCGAAGATATCGATGAACCAGCTCCAGGCGGTGCCGGTGTTGCGGCCCTTGTGCAGGTCGTTGAGGTAGGAAATCCAGCCGCGATCGGTGGACTCGTACAGCAGTTCGCCGTTTTCCAGCGTAAGGCTCAGCCAGGCGTCGCCGCCGGGGCGGGGCAGTGCGATGTAGAGTTCGCCGTCAGACCATTCGGCGTCGCGATCGGAGAGGTCGATGCTCAGTTCACTCTCGAGCCACTGACGTAGCGCATCGGGGAGTCCGGCTTCAGGCGTCTGGGACAACAGCTGGCTTTGCAGAGCCTGTGGCAGCTCGGCCTGGCGCTCGGTCACCCTGGGTTGCGCCTCGATCTGCGCGGCATGGTTGAGCGTGATCCCCGTGGCCGCGAACAGCAACATGCCAACCAGGCACAGCGCAGAGCTGATCCAGTGCCATTGGCGGAGCGTGCCGAGCCAGAGGTGCATGGTGGTCCTTGTCGTGTGAAGGAATGGCGGATTCTAGGGCGCTTGATCTTTCAAACGCTAAAGATTTACCAATGGCATACATTCGCGTCTCGAGGCAGGCAGCTGATCCTAATGCGATGAAGCCGGAGTAAACCCCGGCTTCATCAGCGTCACACTGTTGGCTCAGAACGTGATGTCGGCGGACAGCCAGAGGCGGCGGCCTTCTTCGATGACGCCGTCGGTGCCGCGACCGATCTGTGCATAGTCGGAGACCCAGCTTGCGCCATTGTTGTAATAGGTGCCGGTGGTAAAGTCCTTGTCGAAGAGGTTGTAGATAGTGGCATTGAGCGTCAGGTTTTGCGTGGCTTTGTATGAGCCTCCCAGATGGAAAACCTCGTAGGCTTCGAGGTCGCCCGCGGCGTCGATTACCTGTCTGTTAGCGTTCGTCAGGGTTGCGTAGCGCTGGTTGAAGCGCGCACGCTCACCGCGGTATTCACCCTTGAACCAAAGGTTCAGCTGATCGGTCGCTTGCCAGCTCAGGCGGGCAAACGCCATGTGCATAGGTGTATTGGTCAGGCGTGCGCCCTTGTCTGCCCCAGTAGTTTGCTCGCTGTCGGTATAGGTGTAGTTGGCGCTCACGCTCCAAGTTGGAGCGAACGCCCATTTGCCAGCCAGCTCGAAGCCGCGGATCCGGGCCTCGCCAATATTGATGTCCTGCGAGAAGAACTCCTGCTGGTAACCCGGGCCATAGCTCACGCAGCCTGGCTGATTAGGCGAGTCGGGGAAAAAACAATTTGCCTGGCTTGGGCCGGTATCGATCTTGTCCTTGAACTTCGTATGGAACAGGGTCGCGTTGGCGTTGAAGTTCGAAAGGTTGTCGTAGTACACGCCGAACTCGGTGTTGGTCGATTCTTCCGGGTCCAGGTCCGGATTGCCGAACGAAACATTCTGGCCTTGGCCGCTGATCGAGCTGATTCCGTCATGCAACTGGTTGAGTGTCGGAGTCTTGTAGCCTTTGCTGACACCGCCTTTCATCGTCCAGCTGTCTGTCGTGTTCCAGACGAGATAGGCGCGCGGGCTGATGTGACCACCAAACGCTTCGTGATCCTCGTAACGTGCACCAAGGGTGAGCGCCAGATCGTGGCGCAGCCGCCACTCATCTTCGACGAAGAGTGCCCAGGATTTCTGTGCGAAATCTTCTCCTGCGACGCCATCGGTCACTTCGGCGTCCCAGTACTGACCACCCACGGTGAGGATATGGTTGTCGCCTAGAGGCGCGACGAGCTTGGTGTCGAAAACCAGGTCGGTGGATTCGAGCTCCCGATCCTCGCCACCGATGATGGCTTGATAGGGCGCGTCGTACGGCACACCAAGGGTGCCGGGAATGGTACGGCCGATAGTTTCGGTCTGGTTGTAGGTGATGCTGCTGTCCAGGGTGCCGAAGCCCAGCCGTCCGGTGTGGCTGAGAGCGAATTGATCGCGCTCGAAACGTAGCTGATCCTGATAGCCGCTGATGTTGGTCGGGTCGTCTGCGGCGCAGCCAGCTACGGCATTACTGCCGGTCGAAGCCTTGCCATCGAGGGTGCCCAGTTGACAGTTGTCGTTCTCGTAAACTTGCCGGCCGCGTTCGAAATCCAGAGCGAAATCGTGATCATCGTGAGGGGTCAGGGTGAGGCGGGTCCCGATGTTGTAGTTGCGGCCTTCGACTGGAGAAGCGCCGCGCTTGCTTACGGTCGAGTCGTTATCGAAGGTCAGGTTCGACTCTTCACGATCATAGAAACTCCCGCGCACTGCCAGGCCGAGTAATCCTTCAGCGAGTGGGCCGCTGGCGTAGACGCTGGTGCTGCTGGTGTCGCCATAATCGCTGTCCTCCTGAAAAGTATGGTCCAGCGTGACCGCAGCGCCCCATTTGTCAGCTACTTTTCTAGTAATGATGTTGACCACGCCTCCCATTGCATCCGAACCGTAGAGTGTGGACATCGGGCCACGGATCACTTCGATGCGTTCGATAGCTGACAGCGGCGGCATGAAGCTTGTACGGGTTTCGTTGAAACCGTTGGGGGTAACGTTTCCGGCAGTGTTCTGACGGCGCCCATCGATCAGTATCAGAGTGTAGTCGCTGGGCATGCCACGCATGCTGATATCCAGGCCGCCGGTTTTACCGGTGCCCTGGCGAATGTCGACTCCTTCCACTTCGTCCAGCGCCTGGGCGAGGTTGCTGTAACGCTTAGTCCGGAGCTCTTCGTTGCTGATTACACTGATGCTCGCCGGAGCCTCGGTAATCTTCTGCTCAAAACCCGAGGCGCTGACCACTGTGTCGCTCAGCGTAACTGGGCTGGTGTCGGCAAACGTATGGAAGCTGCAGCCGAGCAAGGCTACGGCCAGTGCTGAGCGAGTGAACGGGGCGTACATGCGCTGAGATCCTTTGTTAGAAGCATTATTTGGCGCGCATGATAGTGATTCGCGATAACGGTTTGAAATGATGTCGTGACGGCAAATCGCTGCCGAGTCGAGGCTGCAAGGCTGCGCGCCTTGCGCCGTCGGGCTTTGCGAGTGTGTATCAAATTGTTTAGCAGGGTTGCGATAGGGTGCGCCGTCTACTAGCCCGCCCCGTTTGCAACGGCCCCCTCGGCTGGTTTGCCAGAGGAGGCGTCAGATTTCCCACTGGCTCAGGGCATCTGCACTTCGATCACGCCGTCGGCGTCAATGCTGATTTGACGGGTGCCGGCCTCTATATCGGGGGTAGGCATGGCGTCCATGCTTTTCATCGCCACGCTGCGCATCATTTCAGGTTGGTAACGGCCGCTACTGTTCAGATTAAGGCTGACGATCTTGTAATCGCCGCCGCCGAGCGCTTCGGTGGCTAACTGTGCGCGGGCGCGGAAGGCCGCGACGGCATCCTTCAGCAAGGCGTCCTCGTTCTGTTTACGGATGGCGTCGGAGACGCTGAATTGCATGCTGCCCATCTTGAGGTCTTGCATCAGCTCACCGGTAAGCTTGGACAGCGCGGCGAAATCGCCACTTTCCAGGCGCAACTCGGCGCGCTCGCGCCAGGCGGTGATCTGCTGCCCTTTTTCTTCGTAGACCGGATAGCTGCTGCGGCTGCCCTGGCTGACGACGATGCCTTTCGCCAAGCGCGCACGCTGCAAAGCTTTGTTCATGGCTTCGGTCGTCTGCGCGGCCAACTGCGCCGGATCCTCGTGCTGGGCCTCGCTGTAAAGCGTGACATGCATGCGATCGTGCGCCACTTCGCTGGTGGCCTCGGCGCGCAGAGAAATCTGGTTGTAGTGTTGCTCCTCGGCGACAGCCGAGAGGCAAGTGATAGAGGCCAGCAGTGCGACGCTGCGGGTTACGGATACGAACATGACGGCTCCTGAGTTCGATGGCACCAGTGGTGCGGCGCAGAGACTTTAACAGGCTGTTAGGAAACTATCTGCGTTGCCTGGCCGGCCGCATCGAACCAGCGTTACAGATCGCCAGTCCGGTCGAAATACTCATCTACGAACTCGTAACTCGAGCGCGAGCCCGGTCCGTTTCTCCGCCTTGTCTTGACTGTCTCGCCAACGTTTTTCAACAGCTTGTTAGACCTTGAGCGGCGCGATGCAGTTTTTTGTGCGTCGCGTTGCCGCACGAAGGGCTGTCTTTCGGGCGCCTTGGTTATACTCGCGACTCCGTTGGAGAGTCCATGTACGCATCCGTTCACCTGCTTTCAGCCAGTCGCCAGAATCTACGGCTACTTACTCTGATCCGCATCCTCGTGCTCGCCGCGCAGGCGGGCGCGGTGGGGCTCGCCTATGCCACTCAAATGTTCGGGCTGCCGTGGTTTCATCTGGGCGTCACACTGGCCGTCTCGGCGCTGATCTGCCTGGGCACCGCGCTGCGGCTGCGTGGGCCCTGGCCGGTGACCGAGCTCGAATACGCGGTTCATCTGGCTGCCGACCTGCTGATTCACAGCGCGTTGCTGTACTACTCGGGCGGCTCGACCAATCCGTTCGTTTCCTACTACCTGGTGCCGCTGACTATCGCTGCGGCGACCCTGCCGTGGCTGTACTCGGTCGTGCTGTCCGGCCTGGCGCTTGCGGGCTACACGCTGATGCTGGTGTGGTACGACCCAGTCATCGTGCCGCCAGTTGACCGCACAACTTTGCTAGTTTACGGAATGTGGTTGAGCTTCGCGCTGGCCGCCGCGTTGATTACGTTTTTCGTGGCGCGCATGGCCGAGCAGTTGAGGCGCCAGGAACAGTTTCAGGCCCAGCGCCGAGAAGAAAGCATGCGCGATCAGCAATTGCTCGCCGTGGCAACGCAGGCAGCTGGAGCGGCGCACGAGCTGGGGACGCCGCTGGCGACCATGAGCGTGCTGCTCAAGGAGTTGCGACAGGATTACCAGCAACCTCAGTTGAACGAGGATCTGGCGTTGCTGCAATCGCAGGTTCAGCTGTGCAAGGAAAGCCTGCGTCAGCTGGTGCGTGCCGCGGAGGCGGATCGCCGGCAGGCTGTCGTCGAACAGACGGCGCGTGAATGGGTCGAGTCGGTATTGCAGCGCTGGCATCTGATGCACCCGGAGGCCACCTTCCGCTTTCAGTGCATGGGCAAGGGTACGCCCCCGCGCTTGATGCCGCCGGCTGATCTAGGGCAGTCGCTGCTCAACCTGCTGAACAACGCCACCGATGCCAGCCCGGATAATCTGGATATTCGCCTGGATTGGGATGCGCAGTGGATCAAGCTGACCATTCGCGATCATGGCGCCGGTGTACCGCTGGCAATCGCCGAACAGATCGGTCGACCTTTCATTACGACCAAAGGCAAGGGGTTCGGTCTCGGCTTGTTCCTGAGCCAGGCCAGCGTCACCCGCGCTGGTGGTACGGTGAAGCTCTACAATCACGAAGAAGGTGGCACCCTCACCGAGTTGCGCCTGCCGCATGGCTCGGTGCGGGCCAGAACCTGACGTGACACTAACGCGAGGAATGCAAGCATGACTGAAGAGTTGCAGCACGACGGCGAAGATCAGCCTCATCTGCTGCTGGTGGACGACGATCCCACATTCACCCGTGTCATGGCGCGGGCCATGAGCCGTCGTGGTTTGCAGGTCAGCATCGCCGGGTCGGCTGAAGAAGGCCTGGAGATGGCCAAGCAGGAGCTCCCTGACTACGCGGTGCTGGACCTGAAGATGGATGGCGATTCCGGTTTGGTGCTGCTGCCCAAATTGCTTGAGCTGGACCCGGAAATGAAGGTGCTCATCCTCACCGGCTATTCGAGCATCGCCACTGCGGTCGAGGCCATCAAGCGTGGCGCCTGCAATTACCTGTGCAAGCCCGCCGATGCTGACGATGTGCTCGCCGCGTTGCTTTCCAAACATGCCGATTTGGACACGCTGGTACCGGAAAATCCGATGTCGGTTGATCGCCTGCAGTGGGAGCATATCCAACGCGTACTGGCCGAGCACGACGGCAACATATCCGCCACGGCGCGCGCACTGGGTATGCACCGGCGGACCTTGCAGCGCAAACTGCAGAAGCGTCCGGTAAGGCGGTAGAAAGGCAGCCTTGAGCTTGAAGCTTGAAGCGCAAGCGAGCCGTTCGGCGGTTCTCGACGCGCTTGGGGCAATCCATACTTCCAGCTTCCAGCTTCCAGCTTCCAGCTTTTAAGCGATCGAGCCTATCATGCTTTCCGTTGCCGTTCAGACCCTGGGCGTTACCGCCCCGGTGTTCGTCATGTTGTTCGTCGGTATAGCGCTTAAGCGGCTGGGCTGGATTGACGCTGCGTTCATTCAGACGGCATCGGCGCTGGTATTCAACGCCACCATGCCGACTCTGCTGTTCATCTCGATCATCAAGGCCGATCTGGATGCGGCGTTGCAGCCGAGCCTGCTGATCTATTACGTCATCGCCACTGTCACGACCTTCTTTCTCGCCTGGGCCTGGGCGCTCTGGCGTTGTCCGCATGCCGATCGTGGCGTCTACGTTCAGGGCGCGTTTCGCGGCAATAACGGTATCGTCGGCCTGGCGCTGGCAACCAGTCTTTATGGCGATTACGGTCTGTCGCTGGGCGGTGTTCTGGCGGGCGTGGTGATACTGCTCTACAACAGCTTGTCGGCGCTGATTCTGGCGATCTACAGCCCAGGCGCGCGCGCCAGTGCTGGATCGATCCTGCTCAGCATCCTGCGCAATCCGTTGATCATCGGCGTGACGGCGGCCATCCCCTTTGCCTATTTGCAGATTCCGCTGCCGGACTGGTTGATGACTTCCGGGCAGTATTTTGCACAGATGACCTTGCCGCTGGCGCTTATCTGCATCGGCGGCACGCTGTCGCTTTCGGTCCTGCGCGAGAGCAGCGGCATGGCCATCAGCGCGAGTCTGATGAAGATGGTCTGGCTTCCCGCGCTGGCTACAGCGGGGGCTTGGCTGGTCGGCTTCCGCGGCGCGGAGCTGGGCATCCTGTTCCTGTACTTCGCCAGTCCTACGGCTTCGGCAAGCTTCGTCATGGCGCGAGCGGTCAACGCCAATCATCAGCTAGCGGCGATCATCATCGTGATCACCACATTGATGGCTGCGCTGAGCATCAACCTCGGGCTGTTATTGCTAGGCTGGCTGGGGTGGCTCTAGGCGCCGCTTGCCCGTGTTGTGATCGATGTCCTCTTTCCCAGCTTAAGAAATTCAGCGGAATAGTCGTAATCGCTCAATAGGCCTCAGAAAAAAACACCGGTTTCCGTCACATTGCCTCGGACGGTCGATGGCGTTTCTATCAGTGCGGGCCGCCTTGTTTTCTGAGGATTGACGATGTCGTTTTTCACACCTTCGAGCCGTTCGCTAACGCGTGATGCCAATCGCGTCGTCAACCAGCACCGCCTGTTCGGTCCAGGTCTGGCGTTGCTGCTGCTCCTCAATCTCGGAACCTTTGCCGGTGGCATTTGGATCGGACGGGATCTAGAGCCCCAGCGTGAGGCCGCGAGTCAGGAAGAGGTAGCCCTTGGGAGCGAAGATCGCTTCGCTATTGCGCGTGTCGGAAAAGTGGTGGGTCGGCTGAAATCCATCGAAGCCGATGTGCTCGCATTGCAGGACATGCTCGGTGAGCAGCGTATTCTGAGCCAGCAACTTTCGGCACTCGATCCAGCCCTGCTGCCCTTGCTGGCGCCGGAGCCGGCTCGTGTCAGCGAAGGGCAGGGCGGCGTGCTGCTACCGCCACGAGGATGCTCGAGTGAGCTGACATTGGAGGTCGGCAGCGTATCGCTCGACGATCTGGAGCGCACCGAGACGTCGGCGCACTGCATGCGTGTGTTGTTGGACGGCATGCTTCAGCGTGTGGCAGAACGCAACGCGGCGCTCATGGCGATTCCGTCCCGCCGCCCTGTCGGCGAGGCGCGCTTGGGATCGGCCTACGGTAACCGTATCGATCCGTTCAGAAAGCAACCAGCCTTCCATTCCGGCGTAGATTTCGCGTTGCGCTCCGGTTCCGATGTAGTCGCTGCGGCGGGTGGTCGGGTGAGCTTTGCCGGCAATCGCGGCGCGTACGGCAAGCTGGTGGAAATCGATCACGGCAATCGGCTGGTGACTCGCTACGCACATCTATCGCGTCTGCACGTGCGCGCGGGCGATGTGGTAACGCCTGAGCAGCGGATCGGGGCGGTAGGTTCCACCGGGCGCTCTACTGGTCCGCATCTTCATTTCGAGGTGCTGCACAAGGGGCGATTCGTCGATCCTCAGCGCTTCCTCGCCCTTGGCGATCTAGAGCGGGACAGCGATGTTCAGGCTCAAGACTAGAACGCTCGATACCCGCGAGCTGCTACGTTCCGAGCATCGTTTACAAGCCCGGCGTAGCTCGCGTTCGTGGCTCTGGTTGATCGTCGCGATGCTGTGCGTAATTGGCGCGCTGCTCTATTTGCGCGTTATCGAGCATGGCGCCTACGAGGAGCAGGTCGCTGCGCTGGACATTGAAAATCAGGCGCTCCGGGATGCGCTCGAGCAGCGTCGGCTGCAACGCCAGGAAGCCGAAGCGACGCAGGAGCAATTGCTCGGGCGCATCGCCAAGCTGTCCGAACAAATCGAGCGGCTGCAGACAGACCTGGCTTTTTTCCGCCAGCAGAAGAAAGCCCGTTAATACCGAGGATCAAAAATGTTCGACAAGAAGAAGCCGGCGCCGAAAGTCGCCGTCGACCAGTTCTCCAGTCTGATTTCCGGCAATGTCTCGCTGGCCGGCGATATGGCATTCGAGGAAGGGCTGAAAATCAGCGGCACGGTGACAGGCAACGTCTGCCACAAGCCTGGAACGCACAGCCTGCTGGCATTGAGTGCCGATGGCCGGATCGAGGGTAATGTCAGCAGTTACGATGCGCTGATCGACGGCGTCATCGTTGGCGATCTGGTGGTCGAGCATTTGCTCGAACTGCATTCCAACGCGCGGGTGTGCGGGAATATCCGCTACCGTCAATTGAGCATGGAAAACGGCGCCGTGGTCGACGGCACGCTCAGCCGGATGAGTGATGAAGAAGAGACCGCGCAGGTTTTTGAGCTGCCGCGGTCTCAGGCTCGCGAAGGTTGAGTCGAGTGAGCCGCGCGGCCTGAAGCCCAGCTTTGCTTCCAGGCCGGTCCGCTTGCAGGTGTGCAGGGGCCGCTATCGATCTATTGGCTCTGTTTCTTCCAGGCCCGGCTGGCGATAACTAGTAACGTCACTGCGGTCAGTGGTAAGGCATAGCCGATCATCGCATCGCCAAAGGTTTCGGCAAATGGACGTTCAGTGCTGGCCATCACCAGATACACCGTATACGCCACGTAATAGGCGAGGAACAGCAAGCCCTCCCAGCGGTCGATGGCGTAGCCGGTGAAGAAGATGGGCAGGCACGCCAGCGCCACCGCGATCATTACCGGGAAGTCGAAGGCCAACGCGCTGGCAGCTACAGTGATCGCCTCCGGTGACACCAGCGAGGCCAGCCCCAATACGCAGAGCAGGTTGAAGATATTGCTGCCGACGATATTACCTACGGCGATGTCGCGTTCACCGCGAATGGCAGCGAGTATCGAGGTGGCTAGTTCGGGAAGCGAGGTGCCGATGGCAATTACCGTTAAGCCGATCACCAGTTCCGACAAGCCCAGTGCGCGGGCCAGAGACACGGCGCCCTCCACTAGGAAGTTGGAGCCCACCACCAACAGGACCAAGCCCGCAGCGACCAGACCAGCGTTAATAAGGCTGGCATAGGGTTTTGGTTGCGCGTCGAGACCGAATTCCTTGGCGAACTCATCATGTGCGGTTGCGGCCGCATTAGCTTTGCGGCTGCTGATAATCAAAAACACGGTGTAGCTGGCGACCGCGGTGAACAGCAGGGCGCCATCGAGGCGGCTTAACGAGCCGTCCCAGGCCAGGGCGTAGGTGACTAGGCTGGCGCCAATCATGATCGGTACGTCGAGGCGGATCAGCTGGCGAGAGACGATCAGCGGCGCGACCAGCGCGGTCATACCGAGAATCAGCAGAACGTTGGCGATATTGCTGCCGAGTACGTTACCAATGGCGATGTCGCCGCTACCGTTCAGTGATGCCTGGATACTTACCGCGGTTTCAGGCGCACTGGTACCGAAGGCCACGACGGTCAGGCCGATGACCAGCGGGGGGATGCCGAACTGTGCTGCCAGTTTGGCCGCGCCGCGTACCAGCACTTCGGCACCGGCAACGAGAAGCACCAGGCCAGCTATCAAGTAGACGAACGTCATCGGGGACACGAATGGTTGCTCCAGGAGGAAGGGTTGGCTCAGCGTTGGTGTTTCCAGGCGCGCAGAAAGATCACGAAAAGCGTCATGGCGGTCAAGGGCAATACGTACCAAGTCATTGCGTGGCGTAACAGGTCGATGGACGGCAGGCCGGTGGAAAACATCACAAGATAGAGCGTGTATGCCAGGTAATAGCCGAAAAACATGGCGCCCTCCCAGCGATTGATCCGGTACCCCGAAAAGAAGATCGGTAGGCAGGCACCAAATACGGCGAGCATGACGGGGAAATCGAAGGCCAGGGCATTGGGGGAAATCGATAGGCCTTCAGCCGATACCACAGCTCCGGCGCCAAGTACTAATAACAAGTTGAAGATGCAGCTGCCGACGACGTTGCCGACGGCGATATCGCGTTGCCCCCGATACACCGCTAGCAGGGAGGTCGCTAGCTCAGGCATGGACGTGCCGACTGCAATCACCGTAAGGCCGATTACCAGTTCCGACAAGCCCAGTGCCCTTGCCAGAGCTACCGCGCCGTCAATCAGCAGATTCGAACCTGCCACCAGCAGGATCAGCCCGAGCAGTACCATCGACAATTGGATCAGCCAGCCGAGTGGTTTCGGCTGGCCTGCAGGGCCGTATTCAATGGCGAACTCGTCGAGCCGTTCGCGCTTTTTCTCGCGCCTGCTGGCAATGATCAGAAACGCCGTATAGAGCAGCAGAAACACCAGCAGAATGCAGCCGTCCAGGCGGCTGACGCGGCCGTTCCAGGCAAGGGCGAAGGTTAATACGCCGGCGCCGATCATCACTGGCACATCAAGGCGAACCAGTTGGCGCGACACCAGCAGCGGCGCCACTAGCGCGGACAGTCCGAGAATCAACAGGATGTTGGCGATATTGCTGCCGATAACATTGCCGACCGCGATGTCGCCGCTGCCGCTCATGGCGGCTTGAACGCTGACAGCCGTTTCCGGCGCGCTGGTGCCGAACGCGACGACGGTCAGGCCGATGATCAGCGGCGAGATACCGAAGCGTGCCGCAAGCTGCGAGGCGCCGCGCACCAAGGCTTCGGCGCCCAGCACCAGCAATATCAATCCGCCAATGAGATAGGCGACTATCATCAAACTCATCCGAACTCCATGTGATTGGGCGCTTAAGCCCCTCAGTCGACTGTTTCGATTTCGACGTTGGCTACACCGTCTTCGAGCAGATCGAGCTTGCCGGCCGCGACCCGCGACAGGTCGATGATGCGTCCTGGCTTGAACGGACCTCGGTCGACGATACGCACCGTTACCTTTTTGCCGTTCTCCAGATTGGTCACCTTCACCTGCGTGCCAAATGGCAGGGTCTGGTGCGCGGCGACCAGTTCGTTCTGATTGAAGATCGTGCCGCTCGCGGTCTGCTCGCCATGAAAGCTACGAGCGTAATAGGAGGCCTTGCCCTGCTGGGTGAAAGTGCTTTCGACTTTCTGGTCGTTGCTCTGGTCTTCGGCGCAGCCGCCGATCAGGGCGAGCAGCAGTGGAACAAGCAGCGGTCTGGTACGCATGAGCCAATCCTTCTCAGCGGAATGGTCAGATACCGGCCAGCGGATTGCTTCTGGCCGCGAAAGGCTTTGAGCGTCAAGCGGGGCAGCCGTTCAACGTTTCGTGCGTTGTGGTCAATAGCGAAACGAGGCGAGCCCGATTACAGGCCCGCCCCGTCGCTTCAGCCCTCGAGTTTGCGTTTGAGCAGTTGGTTCACCTGGCCGGGGTTGGCCTTGCCTTTCGATGCCTTCATCGCTTGCCCGACGAAGAAGCCGAACATCTTGCCGCGCTTGGCTTCGTCGCTGGCGCGGTACTGCTCGACTTGCTCGGCATTGGCCGCTAGCACCTCGTCCAGCATCGCCTCGATAGCACCCGAGTCGGTCACTTGCTTGAGGCCTTTGTTCTCGATGATTTCGTCAGCCGAACCTTCGCCGGCAGCCATGGCCTCGAACACCATCTTGGCGATCTTGCCGCTGATGGTGTTGTCCTTGATGCGCAGGATCATGCCGCCCAGCTGTACGGCGGATACCGGTGACTGGTCGATCTCCAGCCCATCCTTGTTGAGCAGGCTGGACAGCTCGCCCATCACCCAGTTGGCCGACAGTTTGGCATCGCCGCAGGTTGCATTGACCTGCTCGAAGTAATCGGCCAGTTCGCGGCTGGCAGCCAGGACGTCGGCGTCATAGGCGGATAGGCCGAATTCGCGCTGGAAGCGCTCGCGCTTCTGTACCGGTAGTTCCGGCAGGCTGGCGCGGATATCGTCGAGAAAGCTCTGCTCGATCACCACCGGCAGCAGGTCGGGGCAGGGGAAGTAACGGTAGTCGTTGGCTTCTTCCTTGCTGCGCATAGAGCGCGTCTCGTCCTTGTTCGGGTCGTATAGGCGAGTTTCCTGAACCACCGTGCCGCCGTCCTCGATCAGTTCGATCTGGCGCTGCACCTCGTGATTGATGGCTTTCTCGATGAAGCGGAAGGAGTTGACGTTCTTGATTTCGGCGCGAGTACCGAACTCGGCCTGGCCCTTGGGCCGTACCGAGACGTTGCAGTCACAGCGCAGCGAACCCTCGGCCATGTTGCCATCGCAGATGCCCAGGTAGCGCACCAGCGAGTGCATGGCCTTCACGTAAGCCACCGCTTCCTTGGCCGAACGAATGTCCGGCTCAGAGACGATTTCCAGCAGCGGCGTACCGGCGCGGTTCAGGTCGATACCGCTCATGCCGTGGAAGTCTTCGTGCAGACTCTTGCCGGCATCCTCTTCCAAATGGGCGCGGGTGATGCCGATGCGCTTGGTGGTGCCGTCTTCCAGGGTGATGTCGAGAAAACCCTTGCCGACGATGGGGTGGTCCATCTGGCTGGTCTGATAGCCCTTGGGGAGGTCAGGGTAGAAGTAGTTCTTACGCGCGAACACGTTCTTCTCGGCAATCTCGGCATCGATCGCCAGGCCGAATTTGCAGGCCATGCGCACGGCTTCGGCGTTGAGCACCGGCAGCGTGCCGGGCATGCCCAGATCAACCAGACTGGCCTGAGTGTTGGGTTCGGCACCGAAAGTGGTGGCGCTACCGGAGAAAATCTTCGATTGGGTCGAGAGCTGTGCGTGAATTTCCAGCCCGATCACGGTTTCCCATTGCATCTTCAATCTCCTCAGAATCCGGCCGGGGCGCGCAGGTGCCAATCGCTGACTTGCTGATATTGATGCGCCACGTTGAGCAGGCGCGCCTCCTGGAAGTACGGCGCCAGCAGTTGCACGCCCACCGGCAGGCCGTCGATGAAACCGGCCGGCATGGACAGACCCGGAATGCCGGCGAGGTTGGCGGTGATGGTGTAGATGTCTTCCAGATAGGCCGAGACCGGATCGGCGTTCTTTTCGCCGAGCTTCCAGGCCAGGTTCGGCGTGGTCGGGCCGAGAATGACATCCACCTCCTCGAATGCAGTAACGAAGTCGTTCTTGATCAGGCGACGAATCTTCTGCGCCTTCAGGTAATAGGCATCGTAGTAGCCGGCGGACAATGCATAGGTGCCCACCATGATCCGGCGCTTGACCTCGTCACCGAAACCTTCGGCGCGCGACCGCTTGTAGAGGTCGGTTAGATCCGATGGATTCTCGCAGCGATAACCGAAACGCACGCCATCGAAGCGCGACAGATTGGAGCTGGCTTCGGCGGGCGCGATCACATAATAGGAAGGGATGGCGTGCTGCATGTTCGGCAGGCTGATGTCCTTCACCGTAGCGCCGAGTTTCTTCAGCTCTTCCACCGTCGCCATTACCGCAGTGGCGATCTTGGGGTCGAGGCCTTCGCCAAAGTATTCTTTCGGCAGGCCGATGCGCAGGCCGGAGAGCGGCTGGTTCAAGGTGGCGAGGTAATCGTCCAGCGGCTGGTCGACGCTGGTGGAATCTTTCGGGTCGAAGCCGGCCATGGCTCCGAGCATCAGCGCGCAGTCCTCTGCGGTGCGGGCCAGCGGGCCGCCCTGATCGAGACTGGAGGCATAAGCGATCATGCCCCAGCGCGACACCCGTCCGTAGGTAGGTTTGATTCCGGTGAGGTTGGTCAGTGCGGCGGGCTGGCGGATCGAGCCGCCCGTGTCGCTACCGGTCGCGGCGGGAATCAGGCGCGCCGCCACCGCAGCGGCCGATCCGCCGGAGGACCCGCCCGGCACGCGGGTCAGGTCCCAAGGGTTTTTCACCGCGCCATAAAAGCTCGATTCGTTGGCCGAGCCCATGGCGAATTCGTCCATGTTCAGCTTGCCCAGCGAAACTGCTCCGGCTGCGGCGAGTCGCTCGACGACGGTAGCGTCATAGGGGGACTTGAAACTGTCGAGGATCTTCGAGCCGCAGCTGGTACGCACCCCCTGGGTACAAAAAAGATCTTTGTGACCGATCGGCGCACCCAGCAGCGCGCCATTCTCGCCATTGGCGCGACGTGCATCGGCCGCCTGAGCCTGGGCAATGGCCTGCTCTTCGGTCAAGGTGATGAAACTGTTCAGTTGCGGGTCGAGCGTCTGGATGCGCTCGAGCAGCGAGCGAGTCAGCTCTTCGGCGGAAAAACGCTTGTCGGCCAGGGCGCGGGCGATCTCGGCGAGGGTCAGTTGATGCATGTCGGCGTCCTTCATTACTCGATTACCCGTGGGACCAGATACAGTCCGTCTTCCACGGCCGGTGCGATCGCCTGGTTGGTATCGCGCTGGTTGGCTTCGGTAACTTCATCGGCACGCAGGCGCTGGTGGGTTTCCAGCGGATGGGCCAGCGGCTCGATACCGTTGGTGTCGACGGCCTGCATGCGGTCGATCAGGCCGAGTATGTTGTTCAGGGTCTCGGTGGTGCGGGGCAGGTCGTCTTCATTCAGACCCAGGCGGGCCAGATGAGCGATCTTTTCCACCTCGGAGCGTTCAAGCGCCATCGGGATTCTCCAGCGGGAAGCGAGTCGGGCGTGCCTTCCGTCGGCCAAGACCGACACAAGTGCAGCAGGGGCGAGTCGCAGCGGTGGGCATTCGAGCCCGGAAAAGCCAGCAATCTTACATGTCTACGGCGCTTGTCGGTAGCGCGGCTGCGGCTTGCGGGCAGTCTGGAGGTTTCGCGGCGTCGATCATTTTTCGCGCGTTGGCTCACGTCTGGCCCGCCAAGCGCGGACTCGCGCCTTGCCCTACGTTCGCACCATTGTTAGAGTTTGCGGCACTTTTTTCCCCACGCGTTTGCCTCAGGGCCCTTTTCCCATGTTCAAGAAACTGCGTGGCATGTTTTCCAGCGATTTGTCGATCGACCTGGGCACTGCCAATACCCTTATTTATGTGCGCGATCGCGGCATCGTCCTGAACGAGCCGTCAGTGGTTGCCATTCGTTCTCACGGCAACCAGAAAAGCGTCGTCGCGGTGGGTACCGACGCCAAACGCATGCTCGGTCGTACCCCCGGCAACATCAACGCCATCCGCCCGATGAAAGACGGCGTGATCGCGGACTTCAGCGTTTGCGAAAAAATGCTGCAGTACTTCATCAACAAGGTTCACGAAAACAGCTTCCTGCAGCCCAGCCCACGCGTACTTATCTGCGTTCCTTGCAAATCCACTCAGGTCGAGCGCCGTGCGATCCGTGAATCGGCACTCGGCGCTGGCGCACGCGAAGTATTCCTGATCGAAGAACCGATGGCAGCGGCCATTGGTGCCGGCCTGCCGGTCGACGAAGCGCGCGGTTCGATGGTCGTCGATATCGGCGGTGGTACCACGGAGATCGCACTGATCTCGCTCAATGGCGTGGTCTACGCCGAATCCGTCCGTGTCGGCGGCGATCGTTTCGACGAATCCATCGTCACCTATGTACGCCGCAACTACGGCAGCCTGATCGGCGAATCCACCGCCGAACGCATCAAGCAGGAAATCGGCACCGCCTTCCCCAGCACCGATGTACGTGAAGTCGACGTTCGTGGTCGCAACTTGGCCGAAGGCGTCCCACGCAGCTTCACGCTCAACTCCAATGAGGTGCTCGAGGCCCTGCAGGAATCCTTGGCGACCATCGTCCAGGCGGTTAAAAGCGCGTTGGAGCAATCGCCGCCGGAACTGGCCTCCGATATCGCCGAGCGCGGCCTGGTGCTGACCGGTGGTGGGGCTCTGTTGCGCGATCTGGACAAGCTGCTGGCACAGGAGACCGGTCTGCCGGTGATCGTCGCCGAAGAGCCGCTGACCTGCGTGGCGCGCGGTGGTGGCCGGGCGCTGGAAATGATGGATCGTCACGCCATGGATCTGTTGTCCACGGAGTAATCCCACACGTCGGTAAGCTCCAAGCGCAAGCCGAAAGCGGGGTTGGCCCTGCTCTCGGCTTGTCGCGTTTAGTTTGAAGCCTGCAGCTGAGAGGATCCGTCGATCAAACCACTATTCGCCAAAGGACCCCTGCTCGGAGTGCGCCTGCTGGTGCTTGCCGTGCTCTGTGTCGTGTTGATGGTGGTGGACGCACGTTTCGAAACGCTCAAACCCTTGCGCAGCCAGATGGGGCTAGTGCTGACGCCCTTTTACTGGCTAGCCGATTTGCCAGTGCGAACGTGGCAGCGGGCCACGGAGCAGCTTACCAGCAGTACCAGCCTGGTCGCCGAGAACGAGAAGCTCAAGGCCGAAGCGTTGTTGATGCAGCGGCGCCTGCAGAAGCTGGCGACGCTGACCGAGCAAAACGTGCGATTGCGCGAGCTGCTCAATTCCGCCGCGCTGGTCGACGACAAGGTAATCGTCGGTGAACTGATCGGGCTCGATCCCAATCCTTTCACGCACCGCATCCTGGTCGATAAGGGCGAGCGTGACGGGGTGTTTCTTGGTCAGCCGGTGCTAGACGCCAGTGGCTTGATGGGGCAGGTCGTCGAAGTGATGCCTTATGCCGCCAGAGTGCTATTGCTGACGGACGTGACCCACAGCATTCCGGTACAGGTCAACCGTAACGGTTTGCGAGCCATTGCGGTCGGCACCGGTAGCCCGGACTACCTGGAGTTGCGTCACGTCGCCGAGACGGCTGATATCAAGGAAGGCGATTTGTTGGTCAGTTCCGGGTTGGGGCAGCGCTTTCCCAGTGGATATCCGGTCGCTCAGGTCACCGAAGTGGTGCGCGGCTCCGGCCAACCCTTCCTGATCGTCCGGGCCATTCCCACCGCCATGCTCAACCGCAGCCGCTATCTACTGCTGGTCTTCAGCGATTCGCGAACGCCAGAAGAACGTGCTACCGACGCAGCGCAGGCGCAGGAGACAGCGGATCGCGAGGCGGCCAGTTCAGGCGAATCAGCAACGCCTGCTCCCGCCGAAGCTGAATCCGAAGCGCAAACGCCCGATGCCGCCCCGACTGTGCCGAGCGCAGCACCGCCGAATGGTGAGGAGCGGCGATGATCAGCGGACGACACAACAACGGCTGGGTCATCTGGTTATCGCTGGCGCTGGCGCTGCTGCTCAGCGTAGCGCCCATGCCAGAGAGCTTCGGGCTAGCGCGTCCACTCTGGCTCGGCATGTTCATCGCCTACTGGGCAATTGCCCTGCCGCATCGTGGCGGTATGGCGGCGGCGTTCTTCTTCGGCTTGATGCTCGATGTCCTGTCCGGCACCTTGCTGGGGCAGAACGGTTTGCCGCTGATCCTGATCACCTTTCTGGTGCTGAGCCTGCAGCAACGTCTGCGGATGTTCCCCTTGCTGCAGCAGAGTCTGGTGCTGATGGTGATTCTCGGAATCGGGCAGCTGGTGCAGTTGTGGCTCAATACGCTGACGGGCAACCGCCCTCCGACGCTTCTGTTTCTCATACCCGTGCCGGTCAGTGCCTTGCTCTGGCCCTGGGTCTTCGTCGCTCTGCAATGGGCGCGGCGGCGTTTCAACGTCTACTGAGCTGCAGACGCTCGGCTCTGGGGATGCTTCCGAGCATGGTCTGGACCTGCGAATCTGCTTCGCTCGTACCATAGGAGCTGGCATGCCGACCTTGTTTCTCGCCTCCGCCTCACCGCGCCGCCGTGAACTGCTGATGCAGATCGGCGTTCCATTTTCCGTCCTCTCGGTCGCCATCGATGAAACCCCTGATCCAGCAGAGCCGCCAGACGTATATGTCAAGCGTCTGGCCCGGGAGAAAGCCGTGGCGGGCCTGGCATTGCTCGACGACGCCTCGGCCTGCGTGCTGGGTGCCGATACCACGGTTGTGCTGGACCAGCAGATCCTCGGAAAACCGGCAGACAAGGCCGATGCGCTGAAAACACTGCTGGCGCTGTCTGGCCGCGAGCATGAGGTGATGACCGCTGTCGCACTGGCCAGCCCGTCGGGTTGCGTGGTGCAACTGGTTACCAGCAAGGTGCGCTTTCGAACCATTCGACCGGAGGAGGCCGAGGCCTATTGGGCCAGCGGCGAGCCGCAGGACAAGGCGGGCAGCTATGCCATTCAGGGCTGGGGAGCGGTCTTCGTAAGCGCCCTGGAGGGCAGCTACTCGGGCGTGGTCGGGCTGCCGTTATGCGAAACGGCGCAACTGCTCGGCACGCGCGGGATCGAGTATTGGGCTAAAAGCTCCGCCTAGTGGCCTGTACGGCTAGTTGCTTAACTCAAATTCGGACGCCAGAGGTCCTGAGGCAAGGCGCTGCGACGAGTCGTAGCTGGCTATGGTGAGGAGCGGCAACGCAGTATCAGGGCCTCAGGCGCCGAAATTGACTCATTGAACTAGCCACACAGGCCACTACAGCCCTGTGGCTTGAAGGCGTATGCCGTTAGAATCGAGCCAACTCGTCAGCTTCGGCTGGTTCACCCGCCCATCGGCCGAGAACAACAATGAGCGAAGAAATTCTGATGAACATCACCCCCATGGAGTCGAGGGTGGCGGTGGTGGAGAACGGTGTCCTACAAGAGGTGCATGTCGAGCGCACTCAGCGCCGCGGCATCGTCGGCAATATTTACAAAGGCAAGGTGGTCCGCGTGCTCCCCGGCATGCAGGCGGCGTTCGTCGACATCGGACTGGAGCGCGCGGCCTTCATCCATGCATCGGAAATTTCCAGCCGGGAAGGTAATGCGGTCGAGCCCATCAGCGCGCTGGTTCATGAGGGGCAGGCGCTGGTCGTGCAGGTCACCAAGGACCCGATCGGCACCAAGGGCGCCCGTCTGACTACGCAGCTGTCGATCCCTTCGCGTTATCTGGTCTATATGCCCAAAACCAGCCATGTCGGCATTTCACTTCGCATCGAAGACGAGGCCGAGCGGGATCGTCTCAAACAGGTGGTGGCCGAGTGCGTCGCGGCTGAAGGCATCAAGGAGACCGGCGGCTTCATCCTGCGCACCGCCGCTGAAGGTGCCGGCAGCGATGAAATTCTAATGGACATTCGCTACCTGCGCCGCTTGTGGCAGCAGATAGACGGGCAGATGAAAACCGCCGGCGCGCCAACGATCATTTATGAGGATCTGTCGCTGGCCATGCGCACCCTGCGTGATCTGGTCAATCCGCGTATCGAGAAGATCCGCATCGACTCGCGCGAAAATTTTCAGAAAGTCAGCCAGTTCGTCGATGAGCTGATGCCCGAGCTGAGCGAACACCTGGAGCATTACCCAGGCGAGCGACCGATATTCGATTTGTACAGCGTTGAGGACGAAATCCAGAAGGCGCTCGAGCGTAAGGTCATGCTCAAGTCCGGTGGTTACCTGATCATCGACCCGGCCGAGGCGATGACCACCATCGACGTGAATACCGGTGCTTTCGTCGGCCATCGCACCCTCGAGGAAACCATCTTCAAGACCAACCTCGAGTCCGCCACCGCCATTGCGCGTCAGCTGCGGCTGCGCAATCTCGGCGGGATCATCATCATCGACTTCATCGACATGGAAGACGAAGAGCACCGCCGCCAAGTCCTGCGCACGCTGGAAAAGCAGCTGGAGCGCGATCACGCCAAGACCAACATCATCGGCATCACCGAGCTGGGGCTGGTGCAGATGACGCGCAAGCGTACGCGCGAGAGCCTTGAGCAGGTGCTGTGCGAGCCGTGCATGTGCTGCCAGGGACGCGGCAAGCTGAAAACCCCCGAGACCGTCTGCTACGAGATTTTCCGCGAGATTCTTCGCGAGGCCCGCGCCTATCAGCCCGAAGGCTATCGGGTGCTGGCGAACCAGAAGGTCATCGACCGGTTGCTCGACGAGGAGTCGGGAAACGTTGCCGATCTCGAGAGCTTCATTGGACGCTCGATCAAGTTCCAGGTCGAGACCATGTATTCCCAGGAACAGTACGACGTGGTGTTGCTCTGACTAGGGTCTGTTGCCGTTTCGCTGCGAGCCGCGTTGCTGCGCCAAATCTCGCCAGGCAAGGCAGCGCCCGCTCCCGGCGGGCCTGCTGCATTCACCACATCCATGTGGATCGCGCGGGGCGCAGGTAATGGTTGCTCCCTTACCAAGTCCCGCAACGCCGCATGGCGAGATTTGCCGCGCAACCCGTAGGGACGGGCCGGTTTTTGTGCGATACGGCGTTTCTCGTCGCTTATTTGGAACGACCAAACTGCGCGACTCGTGCGATCTCCATGGATGGAGTGAAAACCGCAAGCCCGCCGGGTGCGGGCGCGGCCTTGTCTCGTGCAAAAACCGGCTCCGTCGCGGCCGTGACGAAACCGGAACAGACCCTAGATGCAAGCCTGGCCATCCGGGCTCGGATGAGCGGAGCGTATCCGTATGAGTCGGTTGCTGGCGGTGGTTCTCGTTTTCCTGCGTCGTTGCCTTTGGTTGGGCGCGATCGGCCTGATGCTGCTGGCGCTCTACGTGAGTCTCGGTCGTCAGCTGGTTCCGCTGGTCGCGGAGTACCGTCTGGAGGTTCAGGACAAGGCGCATGAGTTGCTGGACATGCCGGTGGCGCTCGGAAAGGTGGAAGGCCGCTGGGATGGTTTTGCACCGCAGTTGCTGGCGCAGGATGTGATTCTGGGCGCGGGCGATGCGGCGGTGCGGCTGGATCGCCTGACGCTGGTGCCGGACGTGGTCGCGAGCCTCCTGTCTCGTCAGTTGCACTTCAACGCAGTGGAGTTCACCGGCGTGCACCTGAGCCTGGTGCAGAGCGCCGAAGGCAAATGGCGTGTCGATGGGTTGCCCGAGCGAGCCGAGCAAAGCCCCATGGACCTGCAAAAGCTTCTGGCCGAGCTGCAGAAGATTCGGCGTCTCAGGCTTCTGGACAGCCAGATAACGTTCGAGGCGCATGCCGAGGGGCCACTGACGCTGACCTATGCCAATCTAGAATTACGCACCGAGAGCGAGAAGCTGCGTCTGGACGGCCGCTTGCTGTTACCGGATGGCCAACCCTTGAGTCTGCGTGCCCAGGCGCGCGTCGCGGCGAATGACTGGCGTGCCAGTGAGGCCGAACTCTACGCCAGCCTTCCACAGAGCGATTGGGCTGCCTGGATTCCGAAAAGCCTGACCGGCAATTGGAACCTCGCACAGCTACAGGCCGGCGGAGAGGTATGGCTAGACTGGCGTGACCAGAGTGTGTCCCGCGCGGTGATCCGAATGAACGCGCCGGCATTGCAGGTGGGGCAATCGCAACGTGAGCCGGTGCAGATTCAGGATCTGGCGATAAATGCTTATCTCGACCGCGTGAGCGAAGGCTATCGCTTGCACCTCGATGGTCTGGCGTTCACCTTCGAAGAAGCTCGCTGGCGGGAGACGGCGGTGGTGCTCCAGCAGAACATTGCCGAGGATCGCTGGCGCCTGCAGGCCGATCACATCGCCATAGCGCCGGTAGCGGCGCTGGTGCATGCCGGAGTCGAACTGCCCGAAGTAGCCACCGAGTATCTGCTTGGTCTGGCTCCCAGCGGAACATTGCGCAATCTGCAACTCGACTACCGCCCGGCCGCGCCCGGTGCTGAGCGGCTGGCCTTCACCGCTAACCTCGATGAGGTCAGCATCGCTGCGCATAAGTGGATACCGGGTGCGCGCAATGTCAGTGGCGCGGCGGAGGGTGATCTTGCCGGCGGTGAGCTGCGTTTCGATAACCATGACTTCAGCCTGCATCTGGCCGAGTTGTTTTCGGAACGCTGGGATTACCCTCGCGCCCGCGGCAGCCTGCGCTGGACGCTTGATGACCAGGCCTTCACGCTTGCCGCGCCCTATCTGCAGATCGATGGAGACGAAGGGCGCATCGCTGGCGATTTCCTGATCCGCCTGATGCGTGATCCAGCGGCTGAAGACTATATGGACCTGCGGGTCGGCATCCGCGACGGCGATGCTCACTACAAGCAGAAATACTTGCCGACACGTTCACCCGCGTTGAGCCCCGCATTGAGCGAATGGCTGAACACGGCGATACGCGGCGGTATCGTGGAACAGGGTTATTTCCAGTATCAGGGTGCGTTGGGTAAAAGCGCTGACGATAACGCCCGCAGCCTCAGCCTGTATTTCAACGTGAAGGATGCCGAACTCGCATTCCAACCTGGCTGGCCGGTGTTGCGTGAAGGACGTGGCGAGGTACTGATCGAGAACAGTGGCGTGCGGGTACGGCTTGCCGAAGCGCGCATGCTCGACAGCCGTGTGCATGACGCCACGGCAGACATCCCGTTGGGCCACACCGCTCCGCCGCGGTTGAATATTCAGGGTCAGGTGGACGGCCATCTGCGGGACGCGCTTACCGTGATGCAAGTGGCACCGATCGGCACCGCCGAGCTGTTCGCCGGCTGGCGCGGTGAGGGCCCCTTGAGTGGCTCGCTGCGACTGGATATTCCGCTGGGCGGGGACGGCCGCCCCCAGGTGATTGCCGATTTTTCCAGCACTGATGCTTCGCTTTCGATTACGCAGGCGAAGCTCCAGCTCGAAGCGTTGGCGGGCGAGTTTCGCTATGACAGCGAGCGGGGCTTCAGTGCTAAAGCGTTCCGAGGACGCACGCTGGGTAGTCAAGTGCAGGGAAAGGCTACTGCTACTGGTGAGGCGGGCAAACCCTCCACGCGAATCGAGGCGTCGGGTACCGTGGCGGTGCAGCAGCTGCTGGCGTGGGGCGAAATCGAACAAGCCTTGCCGGTATCTGGAAGGTTACCGCTCCGGCTGAATCTTTTCGTGGGAAGCGAAGGTAGCCAACTGCAGGTTGATTCTTCGCTGCTAGGCGCCGTGCTGGCGCTTCCCGCGCCGTTTGGCAAGCCTGCCGAGCAGCGGCGCGACACGACGCTGCGGATGACATTCGGCGGTGAGCGCCAACAGTACACGCTTAGGCACGACAGGCTGGCGGCGCTGACCTTCGTCGCGCCGGGCACCAACTGGGCTGAGGGCGGCGGTGAGCTGGTGCTGGGCGGCGCTGCGGCAAACCTGCGTACTGATCAGGGCTTGCATGTGCGCGGTAGCGTGCCACAGCTGAACCTAGGGGAATGGCAGGCGTTGCTGGAATCCTATGGCGATACGTCAAAGAGTGAGGCCGGTGTTTCGATGCTGCGTTCGGTTCAACTCGATATCGGCGCCTTTGAAGGTTTTGGCACGCAAATCGATAACCTGGGTATTGAGCTGCAGCCGGCTTCTACCGGCTGGTTGCTGGGCCTGAATAGCGAGACGGTCGCTGGGAGCGCTCGCCTGCCGAATACCGACGGCGAGCCCATCGTGCTGGACCTTTCACGCTTACGGCTTCCGGCAGCCGACCCGAACAAGCCACAGGAGCAGCCGCGTGATCCGCTGGCCGCCGTTGACCCCAAGGCGCTGCCGGCAATGGATATCGCCGTGGCCGAAGTGCTGCGCGGCGAGGAGCCGCTGGGTGCCTGGTCGCTGAAGGTGCGACCTACCACCGATGGCTTGGCATTTTCCGATATTGATCTGAACCTCAAGGGGCTGAGGATCGGCGGCAATGGCGGTTGGAGTGGTTCGCGCACCTGGTACAAGGGGCGGCTGGAAGGCGGGAATCTTGCGGATGTGCTGCTGGCCTGGGGCTTCGCACCCTCGACGACCAGCGAGGATTTTCGTCTGGACGTGGACGGCAATTGGCCGGGGTCGCCGGCATTTTTCGGTATGAATCGATTGTCCGGCCGGCTCGACGCCCGGCTGCGCAGCGGGCAACTTCGCGAAGTGGACGGCGGGGCGCAGGCGCTGCGGGTCTTTGGCCTGCTCAATTTCAACTCGATCGGACGACGACTGCGGCTGGATTTCTCCGATCTGTTCGGCAAGGGTCTGAGCTACGATCGGATCGAGGCTGAACTGCTTGCGGCCGATGGCATCTACACGACCTCGCAGCCGCTGACGGTTACCGGGCCGTCGAGCAATCTCGAACTCAATGGCCGGCTGGATCTGGTCAATGATCAGATCGACGCCAGGCTGTTGGTGACGCTCCCGGTCAGCAACAACCTGCCGCTGGCGGCGCTGATCGTCGGCGCGCCGGCCATCGGCGGTGCTCTGTTCGTCGTCGACAAGCTGCTGGGCGACAAGGTCGCCCGCTTCGCCAGCGTTCAGTACAAGGTCGAGGGCCCGTGGCAATCGCCGAAGATCACCTTCGACAAGCCCTTCGAAAAACCCAACTGAACACCGTTCCGACGCGGCTAAGCCGCCAGAGTATTCCCATGACATTCGCCGTTATCCAGATGACCAGTCAGGCCGACATCCAGGCGAATCTCGCCACTGCCAGGCGGCTGCTGGAACGGGCCGCCGAGGCTGAGGCAAAGCTTGCGGTGCTGCCGGAAAATTTCGCCGCCATGGGGCGGACCGATCTACCAGCAGTCGGAAGGGCTGAAGCCGAGGGCGTCGGCCCGATACTGCCGTGGTTGAAACAGACCGCACGTGACCTCAGGTTATGGATCGTCGCCGGCACGTTGCCGTTGCCGCCGGATGATCAGCCACAAGCGAAGGTCAGGGCCTGTTCATTGCTCGTCGACGATCAGGGGCAGCGCGCTGCGCGTTACGACAAGCTGCATCTGTTCGATGTCGATGTCAGCGATGCGCGAGGCCGCTACCGTGAGTCGGACGACTATGCGGGGGGTGAGCGGCTGGTGGTAGTCGACACGCCGGTGGGGCGGCTGGGAATGACCGTCTGTTATGACCTGCGTTTTGCCGAGCTGTACTCGGCGTTGCGTCTGGACGGTGCCGAGTTGATCAGCGCTCCTTCGGCCTTTACGGAGGTGACCGGTCAGGCTCATTGGGAGATGTTGATACGTACGCGGGCCATCGAGACGCAATGCTATATGCTGGCTGCAGCCCAGGGTGGCGAACACCCTGGCGGACGAATGACCCACGGGCATTCGTCTATCGTGGATTTCTGGGGGCGCGTGTTGAGCGAGCAGGCAACTGGCGAGGCGGCATTGATTGCCAAGCGGGATGCGGCCGAACAGGCTGCGACGCGCCAGCGCATGCCAGTGCTGAGTCATCGCCGATTCTGCGCGCCCCGTATTGCCTCGGGCACTTTGGAGTAGATATGAGTGAACTGTTGTTACCCGTCACCGAGCGACTGCTGACACCGGGTGGGCTGGGGCTCGATGACCTGCCAGGTTTGCTTGGCGAACTGGCCGGCCCCGGCATCGATGGCGCGGACTTGTATTTCCAGGACCAGGTGTCCGAGTCTTGGGTGTTGGAAGATGGCATCGTCAAGGAAGGCAGTTTCCATATCGAGCAGGGCGTGGGCGTCCGGGCGTTGTCCGGTGAGAAGACAGGCTTCGCCTACAGCAACGCGATCACTGCCGATGCGCTGCGCCAGGCAGCCGAAGCGGCCCGCTCGATCTCTCGCAGTGGCGAGCAGGGCCGTGTCGAAGTGCTGTCGAAGGCGGCTTTCGCGCCGCTATACGTTCAGGACAATCCGCTGGATGGGCTCGGTCGGGCGGAAAAGGTCGAGCTACTCAAGCGTATCGACGTCGCGACACGGTCGCTGGACCCGCGTATCAAGCAGGTGACGGTGAGCCTGGCCGGTGTTTGGGAGCATGTTCTGGTGGCGGGACTGGACGGCGGCATGGCTGCCGACATTCGCCCGTTGGTGCGCTTCAACGTCAGCGTCATCGTCGAGCAGAACGGACGCCGTGAGCGCGGCGGGCAGGGCGGCGGTGGGCGTACCGGATACGACTACTTTCTCAATGAAGACCGCGCGATGGGCTATGCGCGCGAAGCGCTAAGGCAGGCGCTGGTGAATCTCGAAGCCGTGGCGGCGCCGGCCGGCACCCTGCCCGTCGTGCTCGGGCCGGGCTGGTCCGGCGTGTTGCTGCACGAGGCGGTCGGGCACGGGCTGGAAGGCGATTTCAATCGCAAGGGCAGTTCGGCCTACAGCGGCCGGATCGGCCAGCAGGTCGCCTCCAAACTGTGCACCATCGTCGATGACGGCACCCTGGCCCATCGCCGCGGCTCGCTGAGCGTCGACGACGAGGGCACGCCCACCCAGTGCACCACGCTGATCGAGAACGGCATTCTCAAGGGCTACATCCAGGATAAGCTCAACGCGCGTTTGATGGGCGTTGCGCCTACGGGTAATGGGCGGCGTGAGTCCTACGCGCACCTTCCGATGCCACGGATGACCAACACCTACATGCTGGCGGGCGAAAGCGACCCGGAAGAGATCATCCGCTCGGTGAAGAAGGGCATCTACTGTGCGAGTCTCGGCGGCGGGCAGGTGGACATCACCAGTGGGAAATTCGTGTTCTCGACTAGCGAGGCCTATCTGATCGAAGACGGCAAGATCACCGCACCGGTGAAGGGTGCGACTCTGATTGGTAACGGTCCGGATGTGATGAACAAGGTGTCGATGGTCGGTACCGACCTGGAACTGGACAGCGGTGTCGGCACCTGCGGTAAGGACGGCCAATCGGTGCCGGTGGGTGTCGGACAGCCGACGCTGAAGATCGACGGGATTACGGTGGGGGGGACGGGGGCAGCTTGAAGCTGGAAGCCTGAAGTCGAGAGCTACCCTAGCTTCTAGCTGCTGCCTTTAACGTAAGCCGCGCTTGGTTTCATCGAGGTCGCGTATGTACTTGAATATCTTGCGGCTGGCCGCTGGCGGTTTTTTGCGCGCCGCTTCGTGCTGGGCATGGCGGATCAGACTGCGCAGTTGCTGGCGGTCGGTTTCGGGATACTCGGTAACGAATGCCTCGAGGGTCTCATCGTTGCCGGCGATCAGGCGATCACGCCAGCGCTCCAAGGCGTGGAAGCGTTCGTTGTACTGGCGGGTGGAGGCGTCGAGCTGGTCGACCAGAGCCAGGATGCCTTCGATATCTTGGTCGCGCATCAGCTTGCCGATGTATTGCAGGTGGCGTTTACGCGCGATGTTTGCCGTGTGCTTGGGCGCATCGGCCAGCGCCTTGCGTAGCGCATCGGTGAGAGGAAGGCGATCCAGCACGTCGGGCTTGAGTGTGGCGAGGCGTTCACCCAGCTCCTGCAGAGCATGAAGCTCGCGCTTGACCTGGGTTTTGCTTTTTTCCTCGAAGCCGTCGAGATCGGAAATATCAGACATGGGGCTGGTCCAGTAGGAAATGCCGCCATGATAACAGCAGCTTTGCTGCGCAGCTCAGCCGAGCGCTGGCGACTGCGATTTGATCGAATCAATGCTTGGAGTGTTTATGAGTGAAGTTGAGGGGATAGGCCCGCACGCGTTACCCGGATTGCGCGACAGGATTGCGCAGATCATCGAAGAGGCGAGCCGCCAGGGTGCCAGTGCCTGCGAGGTGTCCGTCTCGATGGAGCAGGGGCTGTCGACGACGGTTCGTCAGCGAGAAGTGGAAACGGTCGAATTCAATCGTGATCAGGGCTTCGGTATCACGCTGTACGTCGGTCAGCGCAAGGGCTCGGCGAGTACCACCGGCAGCGGCGACGAGGCGATTCGCGAAACCGTGGCGGCGGCACTGGCGATCGCCAGACATGCGTCGGAAGACGAATTCGCTGGGCTCGCCGATCCTGCTCTGATGGCCAAGGATGTGCCGGACCTGGACCTCTACCATCCCTGGAGCATTGCGCCGGACGAGGCGGTGGAATTGGCCTTGAGCTGCGAGGCGGCGGCCTTCGCGGCTGATTCGCGCATTCGCAATGCAGACGGCACCAGCCTGAGCACCCATCAAGGGTGCCGAGGCTATGGCAACAGCAATGGCTTCATCGGCGCCTACTGCAGTACCCGGCACAGCCTTAGTAGCGTGATGATCGCTGAGGCCGACGGGCAGATGCAGCGCGATTACCACTATGACGTCAGCCGCGTCGCCAGCGATCTGGCCTCTGCCGAGTCGATCGGTCGTCGTGCTGCAGAGCGTGCCGTTCGCCGTCTCGGCGCTCGCCCCGTGCCGACGTGCGACGTTCCGGTGCTGTTCTCCTCGGAACTGGCGACTGGGTTGTTTGGGCATTTCCTCGCGGCGATTTCCGGCGGCAACATCTATCGCAAGTCTTCCTATCTGGAAGATGCACTGGGGCAAACGCTGTTTCCCGAGTGGCTGAGCCTCGACGAGCGTCCGCACCTGCTGCGCGGGTTGGCCAGTTCGGCCTATGACAGCGATGGCTTGGCGACCTACGCCAAACCCTTCGTCGAGAATGGCAAGCTGCTTTCCTATGTGATGGGCACCTACTCCGGACGCAAACTGGGAATGCCCAGCACGGCCAATGCGGGTGGCGTGCACAATCTTTTCGTCACCCACGGGGATGAGGATCAGGCTGCACTGATTCGCCGTATGGGGCGTGGTTTGCTGGTCACCGAGTTGATGGGGCAGGGCTTGAACCTGGTAACCGGTGATTACTCGCGCGGGGCTGGCGGTTTCTGGGTCGAGAATGGCGAGATTCAGTTCCCGGTACAGGAGGTTACTATCGCCGGCAATCTGCGCGACATGTTCCGCCAGATCGTCGCGGTCGGCTGCGATGTTGAGACGCGTAGCAGCATTCACACGGGATCGGTGCTGATCGAGCGAATGAAGGTGGCGGGGAGTTAAAGCGGCAGGCTAAAAACCGAAAAGACGATAAAAGCGCTGGAGGCTGGAAAGCTGAACGGAAAAGCAGCCGTAAGCCTGACGCTAGGAGTTGAAAAGGGTTGGTCGGGCTCGACACTGTTAGCCTCCAGCCTCCAGCCTCCAGCCTCCAGCCTCCAGCCTCCAGCCCCCAGCCTCCAGCTTGCTATTCCCCTTCCTCGAAATAGTCTTCGATCAGTGCGATCAGCGCATCGACTGCCTCTTGCTCCTGCTCGCCCTCGGTGTGCAGGTGCAGGTTGGTGCCCTTGCTGGCGGCTAGCATCATGACCGCCATGATGCTTTTGCCATCAACGAGGGTGGCAGGACAACGGCCAATGCGGATGTCGCAGGGAAACCGGTTGGCGACGCCGACGAACTTGGCGGCTGCGCGGGCATGCAGGCCCAGCTTGTTGATGATGGTGATTTCGCACGAGGGCATGTGGGGTCCTAAGCCAGGTCGCGATGGCGTACCTGGACATTCTTCAAAGGTTCGAGCAGCGCCTGGCCGAGTCGCTCGGCCAGATAGACCGAACGGTGGTGCCCGCCGGTGCAGCCGATGGCAACCGTGACATAGGCGCGATTGCTGGCGGCGAAGCGCGGAAGCCATTTGCTCAAATAGGCGAAGATGTCTTGAATCATTTCTTCGACATCCGCTTGTGTAGCGAGATAGTCGATGACGGGCTGATCCAGCCCGGAAAAATCGCGCAGATCGGCCTTCCAGTACGGATTCGGCAGGCAGCGCACATCGAACACGAGGTCGGCATCAACCGGCATCCCACGCTTGAATCCAAAGGACTCGAAGAGAAACGCCGTGCCCGGTTCCGGCTTGTTCAGCAGGCGTAGCTTCAGCGTGTCACGCAATTGATAGAGGTTCAGATGCGTCGTGTCGACCTTGAGGTCGGCGAGGTCGATGATGGGAGCCAGAAGCAGCTCCTCGTCACGGATAGCTTCGGCCAACGAACGATTCTGGTTGGTCAGCGGGTGGCGCCGGCGGGTTTCCGAGAAGCGCTTGAGCAGTGTCTCGTCTGCGGCGTCGAGGTACAGCACGTCGCACTGGATATGTCGGGCACGGGCTTCTTCGAGCAGCTCGGGAAAACGCTTCAGCTGGCTGGGCAGGTTGCGCGCATCGATGGATACCGCAACCTGCGGCTGTATCAGCTCCGTATGCAGCAATGCCCGTTCCGCCAGTTCCGGCAGCAGTCCCGCGGGAAGGTTGTCGATGCAGTAAAAGCCGTTGTCCTCGAGCACGTCGAGCGCGGTGCTCTTGCCAGACCCGGAGCGACCGCTGACGATGATCAGGCGCATGGCGGCGCGACGCCCGGCAGGATACAAGCGTGCTGGCATGAGCCTGGCTGCACGCTGTGCTGTCGAGGTGGTTGGTGCAAGGTTAGGGACACGTCTCTTTCCTCACTCGTCGCAGGGCCAGCGAGATGGTTTCCGCTAGTGGCCGCTCTGAATATCAACGACGGTCTGATACAGATCCTGTCCCGTTCTGGCCTGGCGCAGACGCTCGCGAACGTCTTCGCGGTCGAGCATGCTGGCGATCTGGCGAAGCAGCTCGAGGTGTTCGTCAGTCGCCGCTTCCGGCACGAGCAGGACGAACAACAGATCGACCGGAGCGCCGTCGATGGCATCGAAATCCACCGGATCATCCAGCCTCAGCACCGCGCTGAGCGGCGAGGTGCAGCCGGGCATGCGGCAGTGAGGGATGGCGATCCCGTTGCCGAAGCCGGTCGAGCCGAGCTTTTCACGGGCGATGAAGCTTTCGAAAATAGTTTGAGAGTCCAGATCTGGAAGGTCTCGGCCAAGCACCTTGGCGATCTGTTCCAGTACGCGCTTCTTGCTGCCGCCCGGCACGTTCACGAGGGAACGTGCGGGGGTCAGGATGTTTTCTAGTCGGATCATGATGGGCTAGCGAGCTATTGCACCCTGGTTGTGGTCGAGCTGTTTTTCTTTGTGCTTGATGAGCTGCCGATCGAGCTTGTCGGCAAGGAGATCGATGGCCGCGTACATGTCTTCATGCTCGGCATTGGCGACGACCTCGCGTCCGGCGACGTGCAGTGTGGCTTCGGCTTTTTGCTTGAGTTTTTCGACTTGGAGGATCACCTGGACGGCAATGATGCGATCGAAATGCCGTTCCAGTCGGCTGAATTTCTCTTCGACGTAGTTACGCAGGGCTTCTGTGATTTCTAGATGAAGTCCAGTGATGTTGGTTTGCATACTGCATCTCCTTTTTGCCACGTGCGATTGACGGGATGACCCGTCACCGGAAGAAATCGACCTGACATTTACATCAACCGCTTACGCTCGCTGGATGGTGCGATACCGAGTGATTCGCGGTATTTGGCGACGGTACGGCGTGCAACTTGAATCCCCTGTGCCTCCAGTAAACCAGCGATCTTGCTGTCGCTCAATGGCTTTTTCGGGTTTTCCGCGGTCACCAGCTTTTTCAGGATCGCCCGGATAGCGGTAGAAGAGCACTCGCCGCCCTCCGCCGTACTGACATGGCTGGAGAAGAAGTACTTCAGCTCGTAGATGCCGCGTGGCGTGTGCATGTATTTCTGAGTGGTGACCCGTGAGATGGTCGATTCATGCATGCCTACCGCCTCGGCGATGTCGTGCAGCACCAGCGGTTTCATCGCTTCATCGCCGTGCTCGAAGAAGCCGCGTTGATGTTCAACGATCTGCGTGGCGACCTTCATCAGCGTCTCGTTGCGGCTGAGCAAGCTCTTGATGAACCAGCGCGCCTCCTGCAGCTGATTGCGCATAAAGGTGTTGTCGGCGCTGGCGTCGGCGCGTTTGACGAAGCCCGCATATTGAGCGTTCACACGCAGGCGGGGCATTGCCTCCTGGTTGAGTTCGACCAGCCAGCGGCCATTGTGCTTGCGCACGATCACGTCCGGCACGACGTACTCAGGCTCGCTCGCTTCGATCTGCGAGCCGGGCCGAGGATTGAGTGTCTGGATCAGGTCGATGACCTGGCGCAGTTCGTCTTCCTTGAGCTTCATGCGGCGCATCAGCAGGCTGTAGTCGCGGTTGCCGAGGATATCCAGATGCTCGCTGACCAGCCGCACCGCCTCGCTTAACCATGGGGTTCGCTCCGGCAGTTGACGCAGTTGCAACAGCAGGCATTCGCGCAAGTCTCGTGCCCCGATGCCGGCCGGTTCGAATTGTTGAATGCGGCGCAAAACCACCTCGATCTCGTCGAGTTCGATTTCCAGCTCCGGATCGAACGAATCGAGTACTTCTTCGAGGGTTTCGTCGAGATAACCCTGAGGATTGATGCAATCGATCAACGTGGCGGCGATAAGGCGGTCCGTATCGCTCATCGGTGCGAGATTGAGCTGCCAGAGCAGGTGGCTCTGCAGGCTTTCACCAGCTGAGGTGCGGGTGGTGAAATCCCATTCGTCATCATCGCTGCTGGGCAGGCTGCTGGCGCTCGTCTGGTAGATGTCTTCCCAGGCAGTGTCCACCGGAAGCTCATCGGGAATGCGGTCCCCCCAATCGCCTTCCTCGAGGTTCTCCACCGTGTTGATGGGTTCCTCGTAGTGATTGTCAGGCTCGCTCTGTTCGGTCGGTGTGCTTTCCGGCTTCTTCTCGATCGACTCGGCCATCGGGTCGGAGTGATCGAAGTCCTCTCCGTCCTCTTCACGCTCGAGCATAGGATTGGAGTCCAGCGCTTCCTGGATCTCTTGCTGGAGATCGAGCGTGGACAACTGGAGCAGTCGTATGGCTTGTTGCAGCTGCGGTGTCATCGTCAGCTGCTGGCCCATCTTCAGGACTAGCGATGGTTTCATGGCAGAGGACTTCGAACCTTGTTTGCCGGCGCAACCGCGCCTGTTCCGATTTCGCTGGCGCTGGCAGGCGCCAATGTAAGCAAATTATATGCCTGCCAACGAAGCCTTTGCCTAGCCCTAGGCAACCATCTCTGCGGAAATAAATGGCATCAGAGGCGAAATTCGTGCCCGAGGTAAACTTCCTTGACCAGCTGATTAGCCAGGATCGTCTCGGCGTCACCTTCGGCAATCAGTTGACCATCGTTAACGATGTAGGCGGTTTCGCAAATGTCTAGTGTCTCCCGAACGTTGTGGTCGGTGATGAGTACGCCGATGCCTTTTGCCTTGAGATGGTGGATGATCTGTTTGATATCGCCGACCGAAATGGGGTCGACGCCCGCAAAGGGCTCATCGAGAAGAATGAACTTGGGCGCAGTGGCCAGGGCGCGAGCAATTTCAACGCGCCGACGCTCGCCACCCGAGAGGCTCATGCCGAGGCTGTCGCGGATGTGGTGGATGTGAAATTCCTGCAAGAGGCCTTCAAGTGCTTGCTGACGTCCGTTGCGATCGAGGTCCTTGCGAGTTTCCAGGATCGCCATGATGTTGTCGGTTACCGATAGTTTGCGGAAGATGGAGGCTTCCTGGGGCAAATAACCGATGCCGGCCCGGGCGCGACCGTGCATGGGCAGATGCGTGACATCCTGTTCATCGATCAGCACGCGGCCCTGATCCGCCTTGACCAGGCCAACGATCATGTAAAAACAGGTGGTCTTCCCGGCGCCGTTCGGTCCCAGCAGACCGACGATCTGTCCGCTTCCGATGGACAGACTTACATCGCGCACGACTTGGCGGCTCTTGTAACTCTTCGCCAGATGCTGGGCCTTGAGGGTCGCCATTACTCGGTCTGCTCCGCTGCCGGCTGATCTTTCTTGCGTGGCTGAATGACCATGTCCACGCGCGGGCGCGGCGTGGTGACATCGGTATCGGTCGCACGGCCGGCGTTAACGATCTGCCGCTGAGTGTCATAGACGATCTTTTCGCCTTCGAAGGTATTGCCTTCCTGAACGACTTTCGCCTGGTCGATCAGGACGATGCGCTCGTTGGCTGCGAAATACTGGATGGTCAGGCCGTAAGCCTTGACGATTTCCTTGTCTACCGCAGGTTTCTGCTCGTAGTAGGCGGGCTTGCCGATAGAGGTGAATACCTCCACATCACCATTTTCATCCTGGGTGATCGTTACCGTATCGCCGGTGATTTTCATGGTGCCCTGAGTAATCACCACATCGCCGCGATATACGGCCACGCCCTGTCGATCGTCGAGTTCCGCGGTATCCGCCTGGACACGAATTGGCTGGTTGCGGTCTTCGGGAAGCGCATGTGCGGTCGTGCCGAGCAGAAAGATGCTCAAGCCGATCAGGAGGGGGAGAGTCTTAACGCAGCTCATGCTGGCCTCTTACATTGGATAGCAGGAGCATCCTGCCTTCATCTAGATACGCTTTCATGCCCGTAGCGGTCGTCACGCCGTTCGCGGCGACGATTCTAACGGGTTGGCGGGTCTCGGCATAATCCTTCTCGGGGAGCACAGTCATCCGGCTGGTGGTGACGATCGTTGGACGTCCCTCGGCGTCGTTGCGTTCGATCCTGACGTTATCGATCAGCTCGACTTCCTCACCCATCGGCCCCACTTCTCCGCGCTCGCTGGTGACATGCCACGGCTGTTCGGAGCCCCGGTAGGAGCGTAAATCGGGGCGAGTCAACAGGCTGACATCGCTGGCCTTAAGGTGCTCGACCTTCTCGGAAAGCAGCACGTAGTTGCGCTTGCCATCCGGTTGATACTGCACGGTTCGCGAGTTGATGACGTAAAAGTCGATTGGCGATGTCTCGCCCTGTGTCACTGGGGCTTCCTGCATGAAGCTTTCGGGGCGAATGTTCCAGTAGCCGACAGCGATCAATAACAGTGCGATCAGCAGCAGGACGGCAGGGAGGCGGATTCTGCTCAGCATTGGAACCTCTAGAGATAGGCGGCCTGGGCGGCGTCGAGGCTGCCCTGGGCGCGCATGATCAGTTCGCAGAACTCCCGCGCAGCACCTTCGCCGCCGCGGGCGCTGGTTACGCCGTGAGCATGATCGCGGACGAAGGCATCGGCGCTGGCGACGGCCATTCCCAGGCCGACTCTGCGGATCACTGGAAGGTCCGGCAAGTCATCGCCCAGATAGGCCACTTGAGCGTAGTCCAGCCCGAGCTCGGCGAGCAGTTCATCGAGGACCACCAGTTTGTCCTCGCGTCCCTGATACAGATGCTGGATGCCGAGGTTCTGTGCGCGGCGCTCAACCACGGGCGTTTCGCGCCCGCTGATGATCGCGGTGCGTACGCCGGAATTGATCAGCATTTTGATGCCATGACCGTCGAGCGTGTTGAACGTCTTGAATTCGCTGCCGTCGACGAGAAAGTACAGTTTGCCGTCCGTGAGCACGCCATCGACATCGAAAATGGCCAGGCGAATGTCACGGGCGCGCCGCAGTAGATCGTTCACTTACATCACTCCTGCGCGCAGCAGATCATGCATGTTCAGCGCGCCGATAGGTCGGTCATTGTCATCGACCACCACCAGCGCGTTGATCTTATTGTCTTCCATTATTTTCAGGGCTTCGGCCGCGAGCATATCGGCGCTGGCGGTCTTGCCGTGTATGGTCATGACCTGATCGATGCTGGCCTGACGCACGTCGACTCCCTTGTCCAGCGTACGGCGTAGGTCGCCGTCAGTGAATATACCGGCCAGACTGCCGTCGGCCTCCACCACCGCCGTCATGCCGAGCCCTTTCTGGGTCATTTCCAGCAATGCGTCGCGCAGTGGTGTGCCGCGCTTGACCTGAGGCAGGCGGTCGTCTGCGTGCATGACGTGTTCGACCTTGAGTAGCAGCCGCCTGCCGAGCGCGCCGCCTGGGTGCGAGAAGGCGAAATCCTCGGCGGTGAATCCGCGCGCTTCGAGCAGGGCGATCGCCAGGGCGTCACCGAATACCAGGCTGACGGTGGTCGACGAGGTCGGAGCGAGATTTAGCGGGCAAGCTTCGATGGCTACGCTCGCGTCGAGGTTGACCGCTGCCGCTTTTGCGAGCACCGACTCGGGATTGCCAGTCATGCTGATCAAGGTGATGCCGAGACGTTTGATCAGCGGTAGTAATGTCACAATCTCGTTGGTGCTGCCGGAGTTAGACAGGGCCAAAACGACGTCGTCGCGGGTGATCATGCCCATGTCGCCATGGCTGGCTTCGGCCGGGTGAACGAAGAACGCAGTGGTTCCGGTGCTGGCGAGCGTGGCGGCGATCTTGCTACCGATATGTCCGGACTTGCCCATGCCGACCACGACGACGCGGCCTTTGCACTGGAGGATGAGCTCGCATGCCTTGACGAACTGTTCATCGATGCGGGTCTTGAGTTGCTCGACCGCTTCAATTTCCATGCGAATGGTCCGCTGGGCAGTCTCGATCAGCTGGCTGCTCTGACTCATGTCTGTTTCATCGCCTGAATGAAAACGCGGGATTATAGCGGCAAACCCATCGCCGCTCACCGAAAAGCTTTCAAGCGGATCGTCGCGTCCGAAGCTGAACTCAAGCTGAACGAATGTGCGCTCGCTCATGTGCCGATACAGACGCTGGCTTGGGAGGCTTTCGGCGCGGTGCTATAGTTCGCGCCGCCAAAACGGCTCTGTGAAGTATCTCCGAACCAACGGAGGGCGTCAGATTCGCAGACCGTATCCAAGGAGATCCGATGAGCGCCGCCAACGCTAACGCCGTCGAGCTGAAGGGGGTCACCTTCAAGCGCGGCGAGCGGAGCATTTTCAATAATGTCGATATCGTCATACCGCGAGGCAAGGTGACGGCCATCATGGGCCCGTCCGGCTGCGGTAAGACCACGCTGCTGCGCCTGATCGCCGCTCAGCTCAAGCCGACCAGCGGCGAAGTCTGGGTGGCCGGAACCAACTTGCCCACACTGTCGCGTCGCGAGCTGTTCGACATGCGCAAGCAAATGGGCGTGCTGTTCCAAAGCGGCGCGCTGTTCACTGATCTCGATGTCTTCGAGAACGTTGCCTTCCCGCTGCGGGTGCACACAAAGCTGCCGGAAGAGATGATTCGCGACATCGTTCTGATGAAACTGCAGGCGGTGGGTTTGCGCGGCGCGGTCGAGCTGATGCCTGACGAGCTATCCGGCGGCATGAAACGCCGTGTGGCTTTGGCACGCGCGATTGCGCTGGATCCGCAGATCCTCATGTACGACGAGCCATTTGCCGGTCAGGACCCGATTGCCATGGGCGTTCTGGTGCAGTTGATTCGTCTGCTCAACGATGCGCTGGGCATTACCAGTATCGTGGTTTCCCATGACCTGGCTGAAACCTCCAGCATCGCTGATTACATCTATGTGGTCGGCGATGGGCAGGTGCTGGGGCAGGGCACGCCGGCCGAGTTGCGCGATTCCGTGAACCCCCGTATCCAGCAATTCATGCGAGGCGCGGCGGATGGTCCGGTGCCTTTTCATTTTCCGGCGCCGGCCTATGCCGAGGATTTGTTGCGAGGCCCTGATGCGTAAGCGTTCTTTGATCGAGCGAGTCCGAATTTTCGGCGAGGCCGGGATGAATGTGGTCGCCGCGCAGGGGCGCGCAACGTTGTTCCTGTTCCACGCGCTGTTCGGTCCCAGTGGGCTGGATAACCGTTTCTCTTTGCTGGTCCGGCAGCTCTATTCGGTTGGCGTGCTGTCGCTGGCGATCGTAGTGGTGTCCGGCATCTTTATCGGTATGGTGCTGGCGTTGCAGGGCTATAGCATTCTCAGCAGCTACGGTTCCGAACAGGCGGTGGGGCAGATGGTCGCCCTGACGCTACTGCGCGAACTGGGCCCGGTGGTTACCGCGCTGCTGTTTGCCGGTCGTGCCGGGTCTGCGTTGGCTGCCGAGATCGGCAACATGAAATCCACCGAGCAGCTGTCCAGCCTGGAAATGATCGGTGTCGATCCGCTGAAATACATCGTCGCGCCACGGTTGTGGGCCGGCTTCATTTCCCTGCCGTTGCTGACCGTCATTTTCAACGTGGTCGGTATCTGGGGTGGTGCGATGGTTGCCGTGGACTGGCTCGGCGTCTACGAAGGCTCGTTCTGGGCCAATATGCAGAACAGTGTTGTCTTCACTTCGGACGTGCTCAATGGCGTTATCAAGAGCATGGTGTTCGCTGTCGTGGTGACCTGGATTGCTGTGTTCCAGGGCTATGACTGCGAGCCCACCTCTGAAGGTATCAGTCGTGCTACCACCCGAACGGTGGTCTACGCCTCGCTGGCCGTGCTCGGCCTCGACTTTATTCTGACCGCGTTGATGTTTGGAGATTTTTGATGCGTATCCGCACCCTGGAAATTGGTGTTGGCCTGTTCCTCTTGGCGGGCGTCCTGGCCCTGCTCCTGCTGTCGCTACGGGTCAGCGGCCTGAGTGTCGATAGCGCCGAAACGTACCGGCTGTACGCTTATTTCGACAATATTGCCGGTCTGAGTGTCAGATCCAAGGTAACCATGGCCGGCGTGACGATCGGCAAGGTGACGGCGATCGATCTGGATCGTGAGAGCTATACCGGGCGTGTCACGCTGGAGGTTCAGCAGGACGTCGACATTCTGCCGATCGATTCCACCGCGTCGATTCTGACCGCCGGCCTGCTGGGCGAAAAATACATCGGCATCAGTGTCGGCGGCGAAGAGGAAACCCTGGGTGACGGCGATACGATTCGCGATACCCAGTCTTCCTTGGTGCTGGAAGATCTGATCGGCAAATTTTTGCTCAATTCGGTCAATAAAGAGTGAGGTACATCCCCATGATGAATGCCCTGCGTCGCAGTTTGCTGGTATTGCTGACCGCCCTGCCTATGCTGGCTCTGGCGGCCCCGAGTGCTCACGAAGTGATCCAGAAGACCACCGACGAGTTGCTCGCCGACCTCCAAGCCAATAAGGATCAGTACCGGCAGGACCCGAATGCTTTTTACGAGTCCCTCAACAATATCCTCGGTCCGGTGGTCGATGCCGAAGGGATTTCGCGCAGCATCATGACCGTGAAGTACTCGCGAAGCGCCAGCCCGGAGCAGATGACCCGCTTCCAGGAAAACTTCAAGCGCAGCCTTATGCAGTTCTACGGCAACGCTCTGCTGGAATACAACAATCAGCAGATTCGAGTGCTGCCGGCCAGTGGCAAGCAGGACGCCGAGCGCACCAGCGTTGGTATGGAAGTGACCGGTCGCCAGGGTGAGATCTATCCGGTGTCGTACACCATGGTCAATCAGGGCGGCGAATGGCGGGTGCGCAACGTAATCATCAACGGCATCAATATCGGCAAGCTGTTCCGCGACCAGTTCGCCGACACCATGCAGAAAAATGGTGGTGATCTGGACAAGACCATCGACGGCTGGGGCGAAGTCGTCGCGCGCGCCAAGGACACCGAGGCCGGCCAGCAGGCGACAGGCGATGAGTGAAGGGCGTGTCGAAAGCGGCGCCAACGGTGAGTTGCGGCTCTCTGGCGTGCTTGACTATCAGACCGGGCCGGCCTTGCGTCGGGCTGGTCAGGCCGTGATCCGTGGTGCCAAAGGACAGCCGTTGCTGATCGATTGCTCATCGGTGGAAAAATCCAGCAGCGTTGGGCTTTCCCTGCTGCTGGCCTATACGCGGGACGCAATCTCATCAGGACGCGAAGTGACCATCGCCGGCATGCCCAGCGACATGCGGGAAATCGCCAGGGTGTCCGGTCTGCTGGACGTCCTTTCGCTAGCTGACGAAGCGAGAGGAGCGGTCTGATGACACTGCGCTGGGCAGAAGCGGCGCGCGGCAAGGTGCATGCCGTCGCCGAGTCGCTGGGTAATCTACTGGTCGAGACCTTTCATTACCTGGCGCTGTTCGGCATCGGCGCGGTCACCGCCTGGGCCGGGTTGGTGGCCTTTCTGGGCATGATCGAAAAGGGCAGCATCAGTGTCGACGACATCCTGTTGCTGTTCATCTACCTCGAACTCGGCGCGATGGTGGGTATTTACTTCAAAACCAATCACATGCCGGTGCGCTTCCTTATCTACGTGGCAATAACCGCGCTGACTCGCTTGCTGATCTCGGACGTTTCGCATCATCACCGTCCAGACATGGGAGTTGTCTATATTTCCGGGGCCATTCTGCTGCTGGCGGTGGCGATTCTCGTAGTACGCTTTGCATCTTCTAGATTTCCCGCGGTAGAGGCGGGTAGCCGTCATCGACCTCGGCGCAACAGCGAGGCAGAGACGCTCGATTGATGGGCTGCTTCAGCTCGAAAGGCTTCGGGGTTCGCAGCCTTCGGGCTTTTTTGTATGATGGCCGGCCGCGCGCGTCCGGCGCCGATAGAGGTTGAACATGCAGGCCGTAGAAGTTAAGAGTTTTCTGGAAGCCAAGCTTCCGGACGCACAGGTGGAAGTCGAAGGCGAAGGCTGCAACTTCCAGCTGAACGTGATCAGCGATGAACTGGCCGGTTTGAGCCCGGTAAAGCGTCAGCGGCAAGTTTATGATCATCTGACTCCGTGGATAGCCGATGGCAGTATCCATGCCGTCACGATGAAATTCTTCAGCCGTGCCGACTGGCTGGCGCGTAGCTGATCACCGGTCACGACAGACATATTCAGGCCGCGCGCAGCACCGACTGGGCGCGGCTCCTCTTCGCAAGCGTATCGAGCATGCGGGTTACGGGAACATCATGGATAAATTGATCATTACTGGCGGTGCCCGCCTCGACGGCGAGATTCGCATCTCCGGTGCCAAAAACTCGGCCCTGCCAATTCTGGCGGCCACCTTGCTTGCCGATACCCCGGTAACCGTCTGCAACCTGCCGCACCTGCACGACATCACGACCATGATCGAGCTGTTTGGCCGCATGGGCGTGCAACCGGTCATCGACGAAAAGCTCAGCGTCGAAGTCGACGCCAGCAGCATCCAGACGCTGGTCGCGCCTTACGAGCTGGTCAAGACGATGCGCGCATCGATTCTGGTGCTCGGCCCCATGGTTGCGCGCTTCGGCGAGGCTGAGGTTGCCCTTCCTGGTGGTTGCGCCATTGGCTCGCGCCCGGTGGATCTGCACATACGTGGCCTGGAAGCGATGGGCGCGCAGATTGATGTCGAAGGTGGCTACATCAAAGCGCGGGCGCCGGCTGGCGGTCTGCGCGGTGCGCACTTCTTCTTCGATATCGTCAGCGTGACCGGCACTGAGAACATCATGATGGCCGCGGCACTGGCCAACGGCCGCAGCGTGCTGGAAAACGCAGCGCGCGAGCCGGAAGTGGTCGATCTGGCGAACTTCCTCAATGCCATGGGCGCGCAGATTTCCGGTGCTGGTACCGACACAATCGTCATTGATGGCGTCAAGCGTCTGGGTGGCGGTCGTTACAGCGTGATGCCGGACCGCATCGAGACTGGCACGTATCTAGTCGCCGCCGCCGCAACCGGTGGTCGCGTAAAGCTCAAAGACACCGACGCCACCCTGCTCGAGGCCGTGCTGCACAAGCTCGAAGAGGCCGGCGCCCATATCGATACCGGTAGCAACTGGATCCAGCTGGACATGAAGGGCAATCGGCCGAAAGCGGTGAACCTCCGCACTGCGCCGTATCCAGCTTTTCCTACGGACATGCAGGCGCAGTTCATCGCCTTGAACGCGGTTGCCGAAGGCACTGGCACGGTCATCGAGACAGTGTTCGAGAACCGCTTCATGCACGTCTATGAAATGAACCGCATGGGCTCGCAGATTCTCGTCGAGGGCAACACCGCCATCGTGACCGGCGTGCCGAAGCTCAAGGGCGCGCCTGTCATGGCGACCGATCTGCGTGCCTCGGCGAGCCTGGTGATCGCCGGCTTGGTGGCCGAAGGCGATACGCTGATCGACCGCATTTACCACATCGATCGTGGTTATGAGTGCATCGAAGAGAAGCTGCAATTGCTGGGCGCCAAGATTCGCCGCGTACCAGGCTAGCTATCGGCAATGGGTCGAAGCCGCCACTCTTGAGTCGGCGGCTTTGGCTGAGACTGCGCTCGCTCGCCTCTGCCCTGCGCCAAGGTCGCCATCAACAGGCTTCAAGGAATAACCGTCCATGCTCACCATTGCCCTTTCCAAAGGCCGCATCCTCGACGACACCCTGCCGCTGCTGGCAGCGGCGGGTATCGTGCCCACCGAGAATCCGGATAAAAGCCGAAAGCTGATCATCCCGACCACACAGGATGACGTGCGTCTGCTAATCGTGCGCGCCACGGACGTGCCGACCTACGTCGAGCATGGCGCGGCGGATCTTGGCGTGGCCGGTAAGGACGTGCTGTTGGAGTACGGTGGCCAGGGGCTGTACGAGCCGCTGGATTTGAAAATCGCAAACTGCAAGCTGATGACAGCCGGCAAGGTCGGTGCGCCGGAGCCCCAAGGGCGGCTGCGCGTTGCGACCAAGTTCGTCAATGTTGCCAAACGCTACTACGCCGAGCAGGGGCGTCAGGTCGACATCATCAAGCTCTATGGCTCGATGGAGCTGGCGCCGCTGGTGGGGTTGGCGGACAAGATCATCGACGTGGTCGACACCGGCAACACGCTGCGTGCTAACGGGCTGGAACCGCAGGAGCTGATCGCCATGATCAGCTCGCGCCTGGTGGTCAATAAGGCCTCGATGAAGATGCAGCATGCGCGTATCCAAACGCTGATCGATGCGTTGCAGAACGCGATCGAACAGCAGAACTGATCGTCCGCCGGGCTGCTACAGCCGGCTCGCCTATTCGTGTCATAGCCTAAATTCTCAGGTGCCCGCACGGTTGGCTTGTTAATCTACGGGCGCCTGCAAACCGCTTCGCAGCACTCCTCATGAGGCCCGTTATGACCGCTCCCATCGACATCCGCCGACTCAACGCCGCTGATCCCGAGTTCTCGCGACACCTGGATCATCTGCTGAGCTGGGAAAGCGTGTCCGATGACGGCGTTAACCAACGTGTGCTGGAGATCATTAAGGCGGTGCGCGAGCGCGGCGATGCGGCACTGGTCGAGTTGACGCAGCGTTTCGATGGGTTGGAAGTGGCCTCCATGGCAGATCTGATCCTGCCACGCGAGCGCCTTGAATTAGCGCTCGAGCGCATCAGTCCGGCGCAACGTCAGGCGTTGGAAGCTGCTGCCGAGCGGGTCCGCCTCTATCATGAAAAGCAGAAACAGGATTCCTGGACCTACACCGAAGCCGACGGCACGGTGCTGGGGCAGAAGGTCACGCCGCTCGACCGTGCGGGACTCTACGTGCCGGGCGGCAAGGCGTCTTATCCCTCGTCTGTGCTAATGAACGCCATTCCGGCCAAGGTTGCCGGTGTGCCGGAAGTGGTGATGGTGGTGCCAACGCCGCGCGGTGAAATCAACGAATTGGTGCTCGCCGCTGCCTGCATCGCTGGGGTCGACCGTGTGTTCACTATCGGTGGCGCCCAGGCTGTCGCCGCGCTGGCCTACGGTACCGAGAGCGTGCCGCCGGTGGACAAGATCGTCGGGCCCGGCAATATCTATGTCGCCACGGCCAAGCGCCACGTATTCGGCAAGGTCGGGATCGACATGATCGCTGGACCCTCTGAAATTCTGGTGGTCTGTGATGGCCAGACTGACCCTGACTGGATTGCCATGGACCTGTTTTCCCAGGCCGAGCATGACGAGGACGCGCAATCGATTCTGGTCAGCCCGGACGCGGAGTTCCTCGACAAAGTCGCGGAAAGTATTTCCCGTCTGTTGCCAAGCCTCGAGCGCAACGAAATAGCGCGAGCGTCATTGCAGGGTCGCGGTGCGCTGATCCAGGTCGCCGATATGCAGCAGGCCATCGATGTCGCCAATCGCATCGCTCCCGAGCACCTCGAACTCTCCGTGGCCGACCCCGATCAGTGGCTGCCACAGATTCGCCACGCCGGCGCGATCTTCATGGGGCGCTACACGGCCGAGGCGCTGGGTGATTATTGCGCCGGCCCGAATCACGTGTTGCCGACATCCGGAACGGCGCGCTTCTCATCACCGCTGGGCGTTTACGATTTCCAAAAGCGCTCGTCGATCATCAACTGCTCGGCGGAGGGTGCCTCCGAACTGGGCAAGATCGCTTCGGTGCTGGCGCGCGGCGAGTCGCTGACCGCGCATGCGCGCAGTGCGGAATATCGGATTAAAAGATAGTTCGAAGCTGGAAGCTGCACTGAGCGTTTTCTTCCGGCTTCAGGCTTCCAGCACTGCCCCTACCATCGAGGAATTTTCCGTGAGCCGTTTCTGGAGCCCCTTCGTCAAAGACCTGGTGCCTTACGTGCCGGGTGAACAGCCGAAGCTAAGTAAGCTGGTAAAGCTCAACACCAACGAAAATCCCTACGGCCCCTCGCCAAAGGCCATTGCCGCGATGCAGGCGGAGATCGGCGACAGCCTGCGTCTGTATCCCGATCCCAACGGCGAACACCTCAAGCAGGCGGTGGCTGACTATTACGGTGTGCAGCCGGGCCAGGTCTTCGTCGGCAATGGTTCGGACGAGGTACTGGCGCACGCCTTTCACGGCCTGTTCCAGCACGGCAAGCCCCTGCTGTTCCCGGATGTGACCTACAGCTTCTATCCGGTCTATTGCGGGCTCTATGGGGTCGACTACGAAGCCATCGCGCTGGATGCGCAGTTCCAGATTGACGTGGCTGACTACAGTCGGCCGAACGGCGGCATCATCTTCCCCAATCCCAACGCGCCAACCGGGTGCCTGCTGGCGCTGGAGGCGATCGAGAGGCTGCTGCAGGCGAACCCAGATTCGGTGGTCCTGGTGGATGAGGCCTATATCGATTTCGGCGGTACATCGGCCATTGCGCTGGTGGATCGCTATCCGAATCTACTGGTCACTCAGACCCTGTCGAAGGCCCGCTCACTGGCAGGGCTGCGCGTTGGGTTGGCTGTCGGGCATCCGGATCTGATCGAGGCACTGGAGCGCATCAAGAACAGCTTCAATTCCTACCCGCTGGACCGCATCGCCATCGCCGGGGCGGCGGCTGCATTCGAAGATCGCGACTATTTCGAGCAGACCTGTCAGCAGGTGATCGCCAGTCGCGAAGCGGTGGTGAGTTCGATGCAGGCGCTGGGCTTCGAGGTATTGCCGTCGGCGGCGAACTTCATCTTTGCCCGTCATCCGCAGCGCGACGCTGCCGAGCTCGCCGCAGGGCTTCGGGAGCAGGGCGTCATCGTGCGGCATTTCAAGCAACCGCGAATCGACCAGTACTTGCGGATCACCATCGGCACGCCGGAGCAGAACCAGGCGTTGCTCAATGCATTGAAAGGCATCGATTAAGCGACCAAGCGATAGGGAGCTTGCGCATTACTGGGCGATCTTGTGCACTTAAGCCTGTTGCCCCGGCGCCGGGCCTCCAACGAATGCAGCAGGTGCACGCCGGCTCTGTGGAAGTGCGCCCTCGCGGCGATTGCGGGCCGCAGGCCTGTCCGGAACTCAGGCGCGCCCCGGGTCGCTAGTGGTCAACATTACTCACTGCGGGCTCTGCTCAACCGGAGGCCGCATGCCGACCTCCGCAGTAAGTGTCAGGGGTTTCCCGTTGCGCAGAATATCGATATCGATCTCATCGCCCGGGCGCGCACGCGCGACCTGATTCATTGAGGTGCGACCATCACTGGCCTGCTGCCCATCGATGCTAAGGATCAGATCCCCTGGCCGCAGGCCGGCGCGTTCAGCCGGTCCATCCCGATAAACCCCCGCGACCACTATTCCTGGCCGGCCTGCCTGGCCAAAGGATTCAGCCAGTTCCTGAGTCAGCGATTGCACCTCTACACCGAGCCAGCCTCGAATTACCTGGCCATGCTCGACGATGGATTTCATCACATCCATGGCGAGCTTCACTGGTATCGCGAAACCGATGCCTTGCGAGCCGCCGGATTCGGAGATGATCGCTGTGTTTATGCCAATCAGGTGTCCGGCGGTGTCGACCAGTGCGCCACCGGAATTGCCGCGGTTAATCGCTGCGTCGGTCTGGATGAAGTCTTCGTAGGTGTTGAGGCCGAGCTGGTTCCGCCCGGTGGCGCTGATGATGCCCATGGTCACTGTCTGGCCGACGCCGAACGGGTTGCCGATCGCTAGCGTTACGTCGCCAATGCGGATGCTGTCCGAGCGGCCAATGGTGATGGCCGGCAGATCCGCCAGGTCGATCTTCAATACCGCGAGGTCCGTCTCCGGATCGCTGCCGATGACCCGTGCGAGCGTTTCCCGGCCATCGCGCAAGGCCACTACGATCTGCTCGGCATTGGCGGTGACGTGGTTGTTGGTCAGCAGATAGCCCTCGGGGCTCATGATCACCGCGGAACCCAGGCTTGATTCCATGCGGCGCTGGCGTGGCAGGTTGTCACTGAAGAATCGCTGGAACAGCGGATCGTCCTTGATCATCGGCGGCTGGCTGGAGCGGTCGATCACCTTAGTGGTGTAGAGGTTGGCTACCGCTGGTGCTGCGCCGCTGACCGCATTGGCATAGGAATAAGGGCCTTGCTGCGGTATGCCCACAAGCGGTGCCTGACGCAGCTTATATTCCGGCTCGGTACTCAGACCTACCAGATGCGGATAACGCTGAATGATCAGCAGGGCCACGAGCAGGCCTACCAGCAACGGCCAGCCAAGAAAACGCAGGGCATTGAACATCGCGATTAGAAATCCGGACAGGTTGCGGAGGGCGATTGCGCCCCTTAAGGTGGCGGCATTATACGAAGCTGGCTGCGAATTGCAGCCTTGCCGATGGCGATTCTGCGCCGAGCCGGTGAGGTGGTTTCAGCCATGTCGTTTCAGGTCGTTCATCGCGCAGTCATCCGTACTCCGCAGTCGGCCCGAGACCCTGAATTTGCCAAGAGGATGTACGCATGGCCGTTGCGCTGAGCACGCTGGTCGAAGAAGCCGACCGCTATCTGAACGTCGCCAAGATAGCCGACTATTGCCCCAACGGCTTGCAGGTAGAGGGCCGGTCGCAGGTAAGCCGCATCGTGAGCGGTGTGACCGCCAGCCAGGCGCTGCTCGATGCCGCAGTCGAGGCGCAGGCCGACGTAGTGCTGGTGCATCACGGCTATTTTTGGAAGAACGAAGACCCGCGCGTCGTTGGCATCAAGCAGCGCCGGCTAAAGACGCTGCTCAGCAATGACATCAGCCTGCTTGCCTATCACCTGCCGCTCGACGTGCATCCTGAAGTGGGCAACAACGTGCAGTTGGCAAGGCTGCTCGGTCTCACCGTCGAAGGGCCTCTGGAACCCGACAACCCCCGCTCGGTTGGCCTTGTCGGCTCGCTCGACGTACCGCTTGCGCCTGCCGATTTCATGCGGCGGGTAACGGCTGCGCTAGGACGCGAACCGCTGATGATCGAAGGCTCAGAGCTGATCAGACGCATCGCTTGGTGCACGGGCGGCGCCCAGGGCTATATCGATCAGGCCGTCGCTGCGGGTGTCGACGCGTATCTAACCGGGGAGGTTTCGGAACCCACGGTGCATATCGCGCGTGAAAATGGCTTGAGCTTCTTTGCCGCCGGACACCATGCCACAGAGCGTTACGGCGTTCAGGCACTCGGCGATTACCTGGCGAAGCGGTTTGCCGTCGAGCATCGCTTCATCGATTGTCCCAATCCTGCTTAGCTGTAGCAGCAGTAATTGCCCCGACGTCGGGCCTCCCACAACAAGCGGTGCGGTATGCGCTTGGGTTTTTTGGGGAGGGCCGCCCTCGGCGCGATTGCAGACCAGCGGCCTGCTAAAAAGCTCAGTCACAGGCATGGAGAGCCGAGTTATCTGGCAATGCTAGGCCGCTCTACCTTCAGTTGCCGAGGCATAAATTTAGTCGATTTCGTTCTAAGCAGCGGCCTGATTAGAATCTTGTGCCGTGCTAAAGTTGCGCCTTCTTTCCGGCCGTGCTGGCCGTCCATCTGGAAATTCGTGAGTAGAAATGGTCGACAAACTGACGCATCTGAAACAGCTGGAGGCGGAAAGCATCCACATCATTCGTGAAGTGGCCGCCGAATTCGATAATCCGGTGATGCTCTATTCCATCGGCAAGGATTCCGCCGTGATGTTGCATCTGGCACGTAAGGCCTTCTTTCCCGGTCGTCTGCCGTTCCCGGTGATGCACGTCGACACGCGTTGGAAATTCCAGGAGATGTACCGTTTCCGCGAGAAGATGGTCACCGAGATGGATCTCGATCTGATCACTCACATCAACCCAGACGGCGTCGCGCAGGACATCAATCCGTTCACTCACGGCAGCGCCAAGCACACCGACATTATGAAGACCGAGGGCCTCAAACAGGCGCTCGATAAGCACGGCTTCGACGCTGCTTTCGGCGGGGCCCGCCGCGACGAAGAGAAGTCCCGTGCAAAGGAGCGTGTCTACTCCTTCCGTGACAGCAAGCACCGCTGGGATCCGAAAAATCAGCGTCCCGAGCTGTGGAATGTCTACAACGGCAACGTGAAGAAGGGCGAATCCATCCGCGTCTTCCCCTTGTCGAACTGGACCGAGCTGGACATCTGGCAATACATCTATCTGGAACAGATCCCGATCGTACCGCTGTACTTCGCTGCCGAGCGTGAAGTCATCGAGAAGAACGGCACCCTGATCATGATTGACGACGAGCGCATCCTCGAACACCTCACCGACGAAGAAAAGGCGCGCATCGAAAAGCGCATGGTCCGCTTCCGCACCCTCGGCTGCTATCCGCTGACTGGTGCAGTGGAATCCACGGCCTCGACCCTGCCCGAAATCATCCAGGAAATGCTCCTGACCCGCACGTCCGAACGTCAGGGCCGCGTCATCGACCACGATGGCGCAGGGTCGATGGAGGAGAAGAAGCGGCAGGGGTACTTTTAACGAGTGATAGCTTGAAGCTTGAAGCCGGAAGCTTGAAGTGAAAGCAGCATGGAGTGCTGTATGGATTTCGAAAAGTTGGAGGTATGGAAGCGATCGGCAAGGCTGTCGGTAAATTTGTATCGACAGCTGAGTGGTTTTTGTGAATTAGGCTTCAAGGACCAGATCACTCGCTCAGGCTTATCAATTCCCAGCAATATTGCCGAAGGCATGAGTAGGGGAGGAGCGAAGGAAAAAATACGGTTTTTGCTGATTGCCAAAGGTTCCTGTGCGGAACTGCGAACGCAACTTTATATAGGTCGCGAGGCAGGCTTCGTAACGGAAGAGTTTGCAGGACCCAGTATCCAGGAAACCCGCGAAATCGCCGCCATGCTGTCCAGTTTGATTCAAACCATTCGTAAAGACTGTTAGCAGAGCGCAAGTTGTCGATGCGAGGAGCTGTTACTTCCAGCTTCCAGCTTCCAGCTTCCAGCTCGGAGAATGCAATGAGCCACCAATCCGACCTAATTTCCGCCGACATCCTCGCGTACCTGGCCCAGCACGAACGCAAAGAACTGCTGCGCTTTCTGACCTGCGGCAACGTCGACGACGGCAAGAGCACCCTGATCGGGCGCCTGCTGCATGACTCGAAGATGATCTATGAAGATCACCTCGAAGCGATCACCCGTGACTCGAAAAAGTCTGGCACCACCGGCGATGACGTGGACTTGGCACTGTTGGTCGACGGCCTGCAGGCCGAGCGCGAGCAGGGCATCACCATCGATGTTGCCTACCGCTACTTCTCTACCGCCAAACGCAAATTCATCATCGCCGACACGCCCGGTCATGAGCAGTACACGCGCAACATGGCTACCGGCGCCTCGACCTGTGATCTGGCGATCATCCTGGTCGATGCCCGCTACGGCGTGCAGACCCAGACCAAGCGTCACAGCTTCATCACCTCGCTGCTGGGCATCAAGCACATCGTCGTCGCCATCAACAAGATGGATCTGATGGACTTCGACCAGTCTGTTTTCGAGCGCATCAAGGCGGACTACCTGAACTTTGCCGAGCGCATCGATCTGCAACCGACTTCGCTGCACTTCGTGCCCATGTCGGCGCTCAAGGGCGACAACGTGGTCAATCGCTCGGAGCGCGCGCCTTGGTATGAAGGCCAGTCGCTGATGGAGATTCTCGAAAGCGTCGAGATTGCCGGCGACCGCAACTTCGAAGATCTGCGCTTCCCGGTGCAGTACGTCAACCGTCCCAACCTCAACTTCCGCGGCTTCGCCGGCACGCTTGCCAGTGGCATCGTGCGCAAGGGTGATGAGGTGACGGTGCTACCGTCCGGCAAGCGCAGCAAGGTCAAGTCCATCGTCACCTTCGATGGCGAGCTGGAACAGGCCACGCCGGGCGAGGCGATTACCCTGACGCTGGAAGATGAGATCGACGTGTCCCGTGGCGACATGCTGGTTCACGCCGACAACCAGCCACGCATCGCCGACGGCTTCGAGGCCATGCTCGTATGGATGGGCGAAGAGCCGATGCTGCCGGGCAAGAAATACGACATCAAGCGCGCCACCAGCTATGTGCCGGGCTCGATTGCCAGCATCACTCATAGCGTCGACGTCAATACTCTGGAGCATGGCGCGGCGAGCAGCCTGCAGCTCAACGAAATCGGTCGCGTCAAGGTCAGCCTGGATGCGCCGATTGCCCTGGATGGCTACGCACAGAACCGCACCACTGGCTCATTCATCGTCATCGATCGGCTCACTAACGGCACCGTAGGTGCCGGCATGATCATCGCTGATCCGCTTGCTCATGGTTCTACCGGGCATCACGGTGCGCTGGCTCACGTGACCACCGAAGAGCGCGCGATCCGCTTTGGCCAGCAACCTGCCACTGTGCTGTTTACCGGGCTGTCCGGTGCCGGCAAGAGCACGCTGGCCTACGCTGTGGAGCGCAAGCTGTTCGACATGGGGCGGGCTGTTTACGTACTGGATGGCCAGAACCTGCGTCACGACTTGAACAAGGGTCTGCCGCAGGATCGCGCCGGTCGCACCGAGAACTGGCGCCGTGCCGCTCATGTGGCACGCCAGTTCAACGAGGCGGGTCTACTGACATTGGCCGCATTCGTCGCGCCGGATGCCGAAGGTCGCGAACAGGCCAAGGCGTTGGTAGGTGCTGATCGCCTGCTCACGGTTTATGTCCAAGCTTCGCCGCTGACCTGTCAGCAACGCGATCCGCAAGGCTTGTATGCTGCTGGTGATGACAACATTCCCGGCGAGTCCTTCCCCTACGATGTGCCGGGCAATGCCGATCTGGTGATCGACACCGAGTCGCTGACGGTGGAAGAGGGTGCCAAGCAGGTCATTGATCTGTTGCGTCAGCGTGGTGCGATCTAAGAAGTCGCGGTAACAAAAACGCCCTGCAGATGCAGGGCGTTTTGTTTATGGCGGTTGCTTTGCTTGTGTAGGAGGCGTGCCCTCGCGGCGAACGTAGGCTATCAGCCTGCCGATATCGCCAGCTATCAGTCGCGAACCACGTACCTAATAATCTCCACCACCTGCTCGGTGGTGGTAGCCCAAGCCATGGCGGCTGCGTCGACTTCCTTCAGGGGATGCACGATGTCGTCGCCATGGAGCGTGACATAAGGCTTGCCCAAGGCTGCGCAGTAGCCGGCGTCAAATGCCGCGTTCCATTGCTTGTACTTGTCGCCGAAGCGCACCACCACCAAATCGGCTTGTTGGATCAGCGTCTTGGTGCGGATCGCGTTGATCTTGGATGACTTATGGTCGCGCCAGAACCCATTAGGCTCGGCGCCCAGGCAATCGCCGGCGGCATCGCTGGCCTCGTGATCCGTTACGGCGGAAGTGAAGACTACATCCAGCTCGGCGGCCTTGGCGCCGCGCTCGATTTCAACGCGCCAATCGGTATGGATTTCGCCGGACAGGTAAACGGTAAAGGGCATGGTTCCTCCTGAAAATTAGTGTTGCCTGCGGTATGTCTGCAGGCACAGAGGGGGCGATGCTAGCCCGCAGGCGGCTCTAAGGCCAGCCGATGCCGTACGACGCGCAGCGTGACGCAGCGTAAAGCATGGGTCGCAGTACAGCTAACGAGCGTATCGACATCCGGCTATAGCTGGCTTGTAAGCATGCTTCGCCCCGTCACCCTCCAGCAAAAGCAAAGCCCCGCACCGCACCTCTTTTTGTGGGAGGCGCTCCCCCGCGGCGAAAGCAGGCGATAGCCTGCTAGCAAAGCCTCAAAGTTCGCATCGCATCGCATCGGATCGGCTCTCCACAGACACCAAAGCCACACCGTGCCCTTTTGTTAGGGCAGCCTAGACTTTAAGAGGCGTCGGCGAGGATGCGGAAGAATACCGTTTCCAGAGATACGGCCGGTTTAATGGTCAGCAGATGGCCGCCATTGTTTCCGAGTTGAGCGATGGCGGCGGGTAGCTCGGCTTGTGATAGCTCGCATTCGAACTCGCCGGGTCGCAGCGCGACACAGTTATGCCCCAGGGGTTGGTCCGCCTGGTAGCGCAGGATAAAGCAGTCGGCACGCTCGGCGGCCAATTCGCGCGGCGACCGGACGGTCACCAGTTGCCCCTTGTTGATGAAACCGAAGCGGTCGGCGATACGCTCAACGTCATGCAGCACATGCGAGGTGAAGAAAATCGCGCCGCCTTGTTTCTTGTAGTCGTTGAGGATATCGACCACGTCCTTACGGCCTACCGGGTCCAGGCCCGAGAGCGGTTCGTCGAGGATCAGCAGCTTCGGCTCGACTGCCATCGCATGGGCCAACGCGACCCGCTGCGCGGTTCCCTTGGACAGCTCACGCATACGGCGCTTGCCGGTGCCGTCTACGGAAAAACGTTCTAGCCACTGCATGCACCATGTGTCGGCATCGGTGCGTTTGATGCCGTACATGGACATGCCCATGCGCAGGATTTCCAGCGGCGTGAATTGGTCGTATAGAGCCGGCGCTTCCGGCACATAGGCCATACCCCGGCGGGCTTCGGCCTGGCGTGCATCGGTGCCGTATAGCGTCACCTTGCCCTGATAGTCATTGATGATGTCCAGCATGATCTTGATGGTGGTGGACTTGCCCGCGCCGTTGGGGCCGACGAAGCCGAACACCTCCCCTTCGGCCAGGCTGAAGCTGACATCACGCACAGCCTGGACCTGCTTGCCCTTGGCTTTGTAGGTATAGCTGACACCCTTGAATTCCACGGCTGCGCTCAAGGCTGTTCCTCCAGTCCGGCGATCTTCAGTTTTCTTAGTTCGATGTATCCGTCACGCAACTCATAACCAAGGCGCAGCGGGTCGGCTGGCAATTCATTGAGGATGCCTCGATCGACTAACAGCTGGAGGTCCGTCAGCGGCCCATGTTCGCCTTCGTACTGGCGCTGCGCTTCGCGCAATTGGATCAGGCCCTGCAGGCGAATGACGCGCAGGTTGAGCAGCTCCTTGAGCCTAGGGTCGGTGCTGCTGTCGCGTTGGTGACTCAAATAGTTAAGCGCCAGTTGGTCATTGGCGAACAGTTCGGTACGCAGCATCACCGCCATCCTTTGCATGACGGCGGTGTTATCCGTCGAACGCTGCGCGGCCATTTCCAATACGCGGGCGGCTTCCTCGTTTTTGCGCTGGAGGAACCAGAGATTTATGCCGTAGAAGAACGGCGGGAATTCATCCCAGAATCGGCAGTCGACGGCGGCGCGCAGTACCGCGTTGCCTTGTTCGACGGCGCCGCCCCAGGTGAGCAGGCCGTTGGCAAGATAGTAGTTGTCTTCATGGCAGGCGTTGAGGCGGGCGACTTCGCGTTGGGCGCGGACCAGATAGCCGGTATCCACACCGCGATCATCCAGACCAGTGGCCGCCAGCCGCATGGTTTCCAGGTCGGCAGCGAGGAAGCGGTCACCGCCGTGCAGGGCGACCAGCAGGGGGGCGGGGATTACCACGCGGTCGGTGAGCAGTTGTGGCGTGAGTACCACCGGCTGCTGGGCGCGCCAAGCTGCGAGGATGGCGAACAGAGCGAAGCCCGCCAGGGCCAGAAGCAGAGCGGGGCGCATATCAGGCGAAACGCCTGCGCTGCAGAGCCCAGACTGCAAGGGCCAGCAAGCCGACCATAAAGGTCAGGTTCGACAGCAGCAGCCAGGGCCAGTCGGCGGGCAGCAGTTCCATCTTTCCGTAGAGGGCGATCATACGCACATCCAGCGCGCCGAGGTCAGGCAGCAGATAGCCTAGCAGGCCGATTCCGGAGCGATAGCTATCGGCATCGCTCACAACTCCTGTGTTGCGGGTCAGTAGCTCGACAATGGCGCCAAACGAGCGCGCCACCAGCATGAAGCCGAAGGTGCCGATCAGTACGAAACTGGGCGTGGAGGCCACCACGGCCAGCAGGCAGGCTACGACAGTGAGCAGCAGCAGATCCACGCCAATAAAGGCGATGGTAATCAGATAGTGATGGTCCAGCGCTACTGGCGTGCCTGGCGAATAGCCTTGGGCAATAAACCAGACTAATAACGCCAGCGCAGCGACAAGCACTAGCAGCAGACCGATGGTAAGGCAGGCAACAGCCGCGAAACGGCCCAGCAATAGGTTATGTCGTGGGTGAGGGTAGGAAAGGGTATTAAGAAAGTAACGGCGGTCGAACTCGCGTGACAGCAGCTCCTGGGTCATTAGGACCAGTACCAGAGGTAATAGCAGGCGAATAACCGACAGGCCGATATCCAGCGCCACGGTGGCGGGCTGGCGACCGCTGAACTGGGCAGCCATGAGTACCGTGAGGGTCAGTACCAGCAGCGAGCCGCTGGCCAGCCAGCCGTAGCGCGCGCGCGAGGCCAGACGCAGACCGATTGAAAAGTTGGAGGAAGGCAGCATGGCGGTTATCTGACCATAACGATTAAAGGTACTGGGAGCGATTTTAACGCGCCGAAAGGCCAACTGGCAGCCTGCTAGATGCAATATGCGACAGGATTTTGGAGTGGGTTAAAGCACGCCAATTTCCGTGTGAGGGGGTTATCGGCTTATTGCGTGTAGACAATCACCTGGGAAAACAAAACCCCGCGATGGTTGCGGGGTTTTGTATGAGCCGCTCAAACGGTCGATAACCGCGGGGTTACGCCTGCCCTACAGGGCTCAGTTGGCTACAGTGGCCAAAGCACCGAGCGAATCCTCAGAACATTCTGTCGCCTCCAGCGAAACCTGGGCTACAGAGCCACCGGTGGTGGAAGCAACGTAAGCGCGACGCCCATTGATTTGAAAGGTGTCGTCTTCGTCAGTCCCCTGGCAAGACGTATTGTTATAGACGACTTCTCCTTCCTCTTCGCTGACATTCTGGCAACGAACAGTAGTTGGCTTTTGGCTGCCCGAAGCATGGCAGGCACCCAGGTTCACCTTGGAGGCAGCAGTCACACAGTTGTACACCATGGTGACACCGGTGGAGGTGTTGACGGTGACGCGGTCACGCAGCAACGAGCAGCCGGCTGCGGTGTTCTCTACATAAACGCCGCTGCTGATTCGAGTTACTGTGTTATCGGCGGCGTAAGTAATACCCGAAGTAGCTGCAAGAACGACTACCGTCAGAGTGGCAAAACTTTTCTTGATCATCATCTCGTTAACCTCGAATTAGTTCATCGACGAAGCGTAGGCGGTCTGTGCGTTTTTCACGTCAGCATTCGCTGCTGAATCGTTAGCCCGGGCGCGGTAATCGTTGAACTGCGGAATGGCGATGGCGGCCAGAATGCCAATAATTGCAATCACGATCATCAGCTCGATCAGGGTAAAACCTTTTTGCTTCTTCTTAAGAAGTTTCATTGAAAAGCTCCTATGTTAGTGAGGTCGTTGGACCTGCTGATGGTAGGAGCAGCTTCTGTGCCAGGCGAGGCTGGGTGATCGGATGGAAAGATGGGGCTGTGCGCTGGGTCGCGTTTCCCTGCGGTTGTTCCGGGGCGGTGTTTGGGACAGGAGTAGGGGCTTTGAGTGCGAGCTTTAGCGGCGGGGCGTGCCTTCCAAAAAACCGGTTGTGCTTGAAGCCCTCGCCAAGCTTGGGTTGTAGGGACTTTGAAGACGGATGTTGTGCCGGTTAATCAGCCTCGGTGAACTGGCTTTGTTTCTATAACGGTGCGTGGCTGGGTTATTCGCCGCGAGGGAGCGCCTCCCACGATGAGAAAGGGGCAAGGTGGTTAGGCTGTGATGGGTACCGCTGATCGTTAAAGCGGCTCTTCCAGTCACCAAGTGACAAAAATTGCCACTCTGTTTCTGCGCGTTTGGCTCACCGTTGGAACTGCGTTATAAGGGCGCGATATTTATCCAGCCTTTATGGGCACTTTAGATGAACGAAAATGCTCCCCTCGGCGGTCTGGCGCGCCAGTTGGTATTGGTCGGCCAGCTTGATGAGAAAATTGCGCTACAGGCGCAACAACAGGCCCAGCGTAATCAGGTGCCGCTGGTTTCCTGGCTGGTACAGAACAAATTGTTAAAAAGCCGAGCGATAGTCGATGTCGCGGGGGAACAGTTTGGGGTTCCGTATTTCGACCTGAGTGCGCTGGACAAGGAAGCCCAGCCTAAAGACCTGGTTAGCGAAAAGCTGGTACGCCAGCATCGTGTGCTTCCGCTGCAGCGGCGCGGTAATAAGCTGTATGTCGCCGTTTCCGATCCAACCAATCACCAAGCCATCAGCGATATCCAGTTCAATACCGGGCTGTCGGTCGAGTCGGTGCTGGTTGAAGATGACAAGCTTGGCGAGGCCATCGAAAAACTCTTCGAGTCTGCCAGCACGGCCCTGGATGGGCTGACCGATTCCGATCTGGATGATCTGGATATCGAGATGGGTGGCGGCGCCACCGAGAAAGAGGAAGGCGAGCACAATGAGGCCGACGATGCGCCAGTGGTGCGCTTCGTCAACAAGATGCTGCTCGATGCGATCAAGCGCGGCTCATCGGACCTGCACTTCGAACCCTATGAGAAATCCTATCGGGTGCGCTTTCGTACCGATGGCGTTTTGCACGAAGTGGCGCGGCCGCCGGTTCAGTTGGTCAGTCGGATTTCCGCGCGCCTCAAGGTCATGGCGGCGCTGGATATTGCCGAGCGGCGCAAGCCGCAGGACGGTCGGATTAAGATGAAGGTCTCCAAGACCAAGTCCATCGACTTCCGCGTCAACAGCCTGCCCACCTTGTGGGGCGAAAAGATCGTGATGCGTATCCTCGATTCGTCTAGCGCGAAGATGGGTATCGATGCGCTGGGCTATGAGGAAGACCAGAAAGCACTTTATATGGCGGCACTGAAGCAGCCGCAGGGGATGATCCTGGTCACCGGCCCGACCGGCTCTGGTAAGACGGTTTCGCTGTACACCGGTCTGAATATCCTCAACACCATCGATGTGAATATTTCTACTGCCGAAGATCCGGTGGAGATCAACCTCGAAGGCATCAATCAGGTCAACGTCAATCCGCGCCAGGGCATGGATTTCGCCCAGGCGTTGCGTGCGTTTTTGCGTCAGGATCCGGACATCATCATGGTCGGCGAGATTCGTGACCTTGAAACCGCCGAGATTGCGATCAAGGCGGCGCAGACCGGCCATATGGTGATGTCGACGCTGCATACGAACAGTGCTGCCGAAACCCTGACCCGTCTGCGCAACATGGGGGTGCCGGCCTTCAACATTGCAACCTCGGTCAACTTGATCATTGCCCAGCGCCTTGCGCGCAAGCTCTGCCCGAGCTGCAAGAAAGAAGTGGAGGTGCCCCGGGAAGCGCTTTTGAAGGAAGGCATCCCGGAAAACAAAATCGGTACTTTCCAGCTTTACGGCCCGGTGGGCTGCGACAATTGCAACGGCGGTTATAAGGGCCGTGTCGGTATTTATGAAGTGGTTAAAATCACGCCTGCTCTACAGCGGCTTATCATGGAGGAAGGGAATTCCATCGATATCGCCATTCAAGCGCGCAAAGATGGCTTCAATGATTTGCGTCTTTCGGGTCTGGTCAAAGCCATGCACGGCATCACCAGCCTGGAGGAAGTCAACCGCGTGACCAAGGATTAGCCATGGCGCAGCAGAAAGCGTTGAAAACCAGTGTGTTCACCTGGGAAGGCACTGACCGCAAGGGCAGCAAGATCAAGGGTGAGCTGTCCGGCCAGAGCCCGGCGCTGATCAAGGCGCAACTGCGCAAGCAGGGCATCAATCCGCTTAAGGTGCGTAAAAAGGCGGTTTCGCTATTCAGTGCGGGCAAGAAGATCAAGCCGATGGACATCGCGCTGTTCACCCGGCAGATGGCGACTATGATGAAGGCCGGTGTGCCGTTGTTGCAGTCGTTCGACATCATCGGTGAGGGCTTCGACAATCCGAACATGCGCAAGCTGGTCGATGAGGTGAAGCAGGAGGTGGCCGCCGGTAACAGTTTTGCCGGTTCGCTGCGCAAAAAGCCGCAATATTTCGATGACCTTTATTGCAACTTGGTGGAATCCGGCGAGCAGTCTGGTGCGCTGGAAACCTTGCTGGACAGGGTCGCGACCTATAAGGAAAAGACCGAGCAGCTAAAGGCAAAGATCAAGAAGGCAATGACCTATCCAATTGCCGTCATCGTGGTGGCGATCATCGTTTCTGCAATTCTGTTGATCAAGGTAGTGCCGCAATTTGAAAGCGTGTTCCAGGGGTTTGGTGCGGAGTTGCCTGCCTTTACACAGATGGTGGTCGGGCTTTCGCGTTGGTTGCAGGAATGGTGGTATCTGGTTGTGATCGGCTTGTTTGCGGCCGCCCTCCTGTTCAAGCATAGCTACAAGCGTTCGGAAAAAGTCCGCGATGCGCTGGATCGTGGGCTCCTGAAAACGCCCATCGTCGGCGACATCTTGTACAAAGCCGTAGTGGCGCGTTATGCGCGGACGCTGTCGACGACCTTCGCTGCAGGCGTGCCGCTGGTTGATGCGCTGGATTCGGTGGCGGGTGCTACCGGTAACGTGGTGTTCCGCAATGCTGTTGCCAAAATTCGCAACGATGTCTCGTCCGGGGTGCAGCTGAACTTCTCCATGCGGACTACCGGTGTCTTCCCTTCAATGGCGATTCAGATGACCGCAATTGGTGAGGAATCGGGTTCTCTGGATGAGATGCTCGATAAGGTTGCCAGCTTCTATGAAGATGAGGTGGACAACATGGTCGACAATCTTACGACCTTGATGGAGCCGCTGATCATGGCGGTGTTGGGCGTGCTGGTGGGTGGCCTGATCATTGCGATGTATCTGCCTATCTTCCAGCTGGGCAGCGTGGTCGGCTAAAGAATGATTGTGCAAATTCTGGCCAGCAACACGCTGGCCTTTGTTTTCTGCGTGTTTGTGTTGGGACTGCTGGTCGGCAGTTTCCTCAACGTTGTGATCCACCGCCTACCCATCATGATGCAGCGCGATTGGCGCGCTCAGGCTCGTGAGTTTCTCGAGTTGCCTGGCGAGCCTGCCACGACGTTCAATCTGGTTCTCCCTCATTCCCATTGCCCGCATTGCGATCACGAAATTCGGCCATGGGAGAACATCCCATTGGTGAGTTGGCTAGCGCTGCGTGGCAAGTGTTCGTCATGCAAGGCGCCGATCAGCAAGCGCTACCCGTTGGTTGAGCTGGCGTGCGGGCTGCTATCCGCCTACGTCGCCTGGCATTTCGGCTTCACCTGGCAGGCTGGAGCGATGTTGCTGCTGACCTGGGGGCTGCTGGCGATGAGCATGATCGATGTCGATCACCAGCTGCTGCCAGACTCCATCGTGTTGCCACTGCTGTGGCTGGGATTGCTCGTCAATCTGTTCGGCTTGTTCACTACGCTGCCTGATGCGGTATGGGGTGCGGTTGCTGGCTATCTGAGCCTCTGGTCCGTGTACTGGTTGTTCAAGCTGGTGACCGGCAAGGAGGGCATGGGCTATGGCGACTTCAAGTTGCTAGCGATGCTCGGCGCCTGGGGTGGGTGGCAGGTTTTGCCGTTGACCATTCTGCTGTCGTCGGTTGTCGGGGCCGTGCTGGGCACGATCATGCTGCGTGTGCAGAGGGCCGATAGCGGCACGGCCATTCCTTTTGGGCCCTATCTGGCGATCGCTGGCTGGGTCGCCCTGCTTTGGGGTGACCAGATCACGTCCAGTTATTTGCAGTTCGCCGGGTTCTAGATCCGAGCGTTGTGCTTGCCGAGAGGCAGGCGCGGAGCGTAAATGCGATCAATCGTAAGCGAACCCCGCTGCCTCGTAGGAGCGAGGGGGACGCCGAGTCCTTGCTCGCGAACCCAGGCCACGCAAAAGCTTCGCGAGCAAGCTCGCTCCTACAGGTGGGACCATCTGCCGTGGTGCTTTGCCTAAACGCCTAAGTGAACAGCATTTCGCCCTGAGGCGGGCCTTCCACAAAACGGCTCATCCGTAGAGGGCTCGCGCTATACCGCTTCGGTGGGAGGCGCGCCCCGCGGCGAAAAGGCTTGTTGCCGGCTCGAAGCCCGCAATTCTTCATTCCAAAGGCAGGCCCGCATCGATCACGATTTTTGCTGTCCATGAGCACCGTCAACTTGCATCCACGCTGATCAGGCGTTACTACTGCGCGTCGTTTCTGGTCTGGGCGGTGCGTGATGAAGCCATGGGTGCTGGGTTTGACTGGCGGTATCGGCAGCGGCAAAAGCGCTGTGGTGGAAGAATTCGGGCGGCTCGGGGCGCACTGGGTGGATGCCGATCATGCCGCGCGCTGGGTGGTGGAACCTGGCAAGCCGGCGTTGAGGCTGATCGCAGAGCGCTTCGGCGAGGCGGTTCTTGCATCTGATGGCAGTCTGGATCGTGCGGTGCTGCGTGAGCGGATATTCCAGGACCTGGCTCAGCGCAAGTGGCTTGAAGAATTACTTCATCCGCTGATTCGCCAGGAAGTCGCTGACCACCTCGCTCGGGCAACCTCTCCCTACGCCATCATGGTATCGCCGCTGCTGGTGGAGTCCGGCCAGTATCGTCAGGTCGACCGCGTGCTGGTTGTTGATGTGCCCGAAGCGGTGCAGGTCGAGCGTGCCGTCCGGCGAGATCAGTCCAGCGAGGCGCAGATCCAAGCCATCATCAAGGCCCAGGTCAGCCGCGAGGAGCGTCTGCGTCATGCCGACGATGTTCTGGTCAACGATCGTGATCTGGCTTGGCTGAAAGCCGAGGTGGAACGGTTGCACAATTTTTATCTGACGTTGCGAGGAGGTCAGGAATGAGTACTACTGTTGAATGCCCTACCTGCGGCGCGCCAGTCGAGTGGAGCGTGAAGAGTTCGAATCGTCCGTTCTGTTCCGAGCGCTGTAAGCTGATCGATCTAGGTGCCTGGGCGTCGGAAGAGCACGCGATTCGGGGCAACGAGCTCGAAGATGATCTTTTTTCTGGTGACGTGCCGCCTCGCCAGCATTGAGTCTGCGGCTCAAGCCTGCTTGTTGCCGTCGTCTTTCCAGGGCGCTTGCAAATAGCGGCTGCGGTTGAAGGTTTCCATCCAGTCCGGATAGAAGACGACCAGAGCGCTGACGACGGTTCCGTTGATGAATGCTTCGGGAAACATCACCAGCCAGATGTAGCCGGCAAAGTCTTCCAGCCAGGGAGGCATTGGGTAGCGACCATCGATCAACAGGATTCCCAGTCCGGCCAGAATGCAAAAAAGCGCTGCCAGGCCGGCGGCAAAGAACCCAGAAAAGAAAATGTAGACGAAAAGGTTTCGCGGCTGGGTGCGTTCTACGGCAATGGCGCAGAGCTCTGTCACTGTCACCGGTATCAGCACTAACAGCACGCCATTCAGGCCGAGCGCTACCAGCTGTTGATGGCCTGTAACGGTCAGCCCAAGCTGGGCAACGAAGGCGGCAAGGATCGCCAGTGGCCAATCCAGCAAGAGTGTTACGGCTGTCAGTCCGATGAAGTGGAAGGACAGCCCGGAATCGAAGTCTCGACGCACTAGCCAAAGTAGAAATATCGCCAGAACGGCGCCGAACACTAGATGCTGGCGCCGGGTATCGCTGAACAGTTCCACCCAGGGCGCCCGCGCGCAGGCCCAGAACAGCCCGGCGGCATAAAGCAGCCAGCCCAGAAAAAGGCTGGATGGTGCGAGCAGTTCGGCGGCAATCATGTTCGGGCTCTTCGCTTTTGCGGGCTGGGTTTGGCGATCATGGCGATACCAATATTCTGGTTCTCTTTTGTGTGTTCCTCAGGGCGCGGGATTGGGTTGTTCGGTGTGAATCGCCTCTATGCCTTCAAGCACCTCGGCTGACAGTCGCAACTCGGCGCTGGCGAGATTGCTTTCCAGCTGCTCGAGTGACGTGGCGCCGATGATGTTACTGGTGACGAAAGGCTGCTGCGTGACATAGGCCAGCGCCATCTGGGCCGGGTCCAAACCATGCTCGCGGGCGAGCGCCACATACCGCGAGCAGGCGGCTTGCGACTGGGGATTGGTATAGCGCGCAAAGCGGCTGAACATCGTGATCCGCGCTCCGGCCGGTCGAGCGCCTTGTTCGTATTTGCCGCTAAGCATGCCGAAAGCCAGGGGCGAGTAGGCCAGCAGCCCGCATTGTTCGCGAATGGCCATCTCGGCCAGGCCGACCTCGAAGGTGCGATTGAGCAGGTTGTAGGGGTTCTGGATCGAAACGATGCGCGGCCAGCCTCTGGCTTCGGCGAGCTGCAAAAACCTCATCGTGCCCCAGGGTGTTTCGTTCGACAAACCGATGTGGCGGATCTTTCCGGCCTTTACCTGCTCGTCCAGGGCTTCGAGCGTTTCCTCGATGGGCGTAAAATCCTGATCCTGATGGCGGTAACCGAGTTGGCCGAAGAAATTGGTGCTGCGTTCTGGCCAATGCAGTTGGTACAGGTCGATCCAGTCCGTCTGCAGGCGCTGAAGGCTCGCATCGAGGGCCGCAACGATGTGCTGCCTGTTCATCTTCAATTGGCCGTCACGGATGTGACTGATTCCATTGCCGGGTCCGGCGATCTTGCTAGCTAGAATCCACTCGGCACGATTCCCGCGAGCTTTGAAATAGTTGCCAATGTAGCGCTCGGTGGAGGCATAGGTTTCCGCTCGCGGCGGCACTGGATACATTTCGGCGGTATCGAGGAAGTTGATGCCTGCGGCTCTGGCGCGATCCAGCTGAGCGAACGCTTGGTCCTGATCGTTCTGTTCGCCCCAGGTCATGCTGCCAAGGCACAGCGCGCTGACTTTCAATTCGGTGCGGCCAAGTTGGCGCCGTTCCATGCGGAGTCCCTTTGTCTGTTAGTTTGTGGATCGGATATGGGGTCGGCCGATAAGTTCGTTCTTAGCAAAGAGCCGAGTCGATTCGTGCTGATGCGCGATTATGCCTCGGTGAATGACGGGGCGGGCGCGGC